>CAWEKQ010000044.1:0-33839 GCA_963809655.1 Terriglobia bacterium
TAGTTAGGTGTGTGGCCTTGGTGGGCCGCTACCGATATCAGGTTTAGAAAGCGCCGGTTCGACCGTTGTGCCATCTTCGTATCCGCCAGCAGACCTGGCGAGAATTTCTATTCCGATCCGAATCGCTCTCAAGCGGCTGGCATCGGACTCCGGTATGGTTCGTTGTTAAATAGGACTGCCCACGCCGTTCGCACGAGCTTGTTCGCTAGCGCGACCACAACCACGTTCTGAGGCGAACGACTCATTAACTGCGTCAGCCAGACTCCGAACGGCGCTCCCTGCCTTTCTCGGAAACGAAGGATACTGCGCGCACATTGCACAAAGAGTCGGCGCAGATAACTGTTACCCTGCTTGCTGATTCCGAGCAGCCTTTGTTTGCCGCCGGTGGAGTACTCTCGGGGGACCAGTCCCACCCAGGCTGCGAGATCGCGTCCTTTTCTGAATGCAGATCCGTTACCGATCGCAGCCACCAATGCGGTCGCGGTAACCGGCCCGACTCCGGGTATCGAGGTCAGTCGCTGGCAAGCGTCATTCTCTTTCGACGTCCGGGCAATCAGCGCATCCATTTCCTCAATGCGTGTACTCAGCTGATCGAGTTCGATCCGCAGCTGAGTCAGCAGCACAAAGATGGACCCGGAAAACCGGGTGTGGGCCTCGGCAGTTAATGTCGACGGGCGGCGCAGACGAGAATCAGTTCCAGATTCCCGGTGGTGAGTCCCAGAGCTTTTCTGGTCCGGCCAACTCGGACTGCCCGCGGCGGACCATCCCATTAGGTGTCTCGACGGGCCGGGCGCGCTCGTGCCCCTCTCAATCCTGAAGCAGGTATCGGAAACCATCGTGCGCCTTCAGCAAACGTGAGTGGCGGGGCACGGCACACCTCAGACTGGCGATGGAGAGAGCCAGTCTGAAGTAGTGCAATAATGACAGGGGTTGAACGCCTGTTTGAGGAGTTCCTTCCAATGGCTTCAGTGCCCGTGCTTGCAAATCTCGATGGTCTGCTTCCAGAATTGGAGACGATCTATAAGGATATCCACTCTCATCCCGAACTCTCGATGCAGGAAGAGAGGACAGCGGCTGTGGCTGCGGACCACTTGCGGGCCGTCGGCTATGAAGTGACCACCGGGGTTGGCAAGACCGGCGTTGTCGGTTTGTTCCGCAACGGCGATGGACCAACAGTGATGCTCCGCGCCGACATGGATGCGCTGCCGGTTCAGGAAGCCACCGGTCTTCCCTATGCCAGTAAGGTCACGGCGACGGACAGCACCGGGAAGAGCGTGCCGGTAATGCACGCTTGTGGTCACGACATGCATGTGACCTGGCTGATCGGTGCGGCCACACTGTTTGCGAAGTCTCGCGACGCATGGAAGGGGACACTGATGACCGTCTTTCAACCGGCCGAGGAGACAGCGCAGGGCGCGCAGGCGATGATTGACGATGGGCTATTCAAGCGATTCCCGAAGCCTGATGTCATCTTCGGCCAGCATGTGATGTGCATGCCCGCTGGCGTGATTGGCGGCCGGATCGGCGTCACCACCTCAGCTGCGGACAGCCTTCAAATCAAATTATTTGGGCGCGGCGCTCACGGCTCCATGCCCGAGGCGAGCATCGATCCTGTCGTGATGGCAGCGGCAATAGTGTTGCGGCTACAAGGCATCGTTTCACGTGAGGTACCCCCGACGGAAGCCGCCGTGGTTACGATCGGCGTGCTACACGCGGGGACGAAGGAAAACGTCATCCCAGACGAGGCAATCATCAAGCTGAACGTGCGCACTTTCGATGAGGGGGTTCGCAAGCTGGTGCTTGCCGCCATCGAACGGATTGTGAACGCTGAAGCCGAAGCCTCAGGTGCGCCGAGGAAACCGGAGATTACGCCGCTGGACCACTATTCACTGACGACGAATGATCCGGATGCGACCAAGCGAGTACGGGAGGCCCTTCGCGCTCATTTTCCTGCCGACAGGGTGCAGGAGACCAAGCCAACGATGGCAAGCGAGGACTTCGGATCTTTCGGAGCCGAGTGGCACGTTCCGTCGGTCTTCTGGTTCGTGGGTGGAGTGGATCATGATGTGTACGCAAAAGCGAAGAAGGACGGCACGATTGGAGCACTTCCAACTAATCACAGCCCATACTTCGCGCCGGTCATTCATCCAACCGTGGAGACGGGCGTTGAAACGCTGGTCGTCACCGCGCTGGCTTGGCTCGGAAGGTAGGGTGTAAGCGGGAGGCAATGGCGGACCCTTTTCACTTTGCGATACGGGTGGACACGTTTCACGCCATCCTCGACCTGGGGGGCACCTTCGTTTTCGCGCTCAGCGGGGGCGTGGCGGGAGTCAAGCACAGGCTTGATATCTTTGGCGTGCTCGTCTTGTCCTTTGCGGCGGCCAATGCCGGCGGAATCGCACGCGACGTAATGATTGGGGCCACTCCGGTAGCGGCTCTCAGCGATTGGCGTTATGTCGCCGTTTCGCTCGCCGCGGGTCTGCTGACGTTCTATTGTTACCCGTTTATTGACCGTTTGAGCAGCTCCGTCCTGATCTTCGATGCTGTCGGGCTCGCGCTTTTCGCCGCCACAGGCGCGACGAAGGCCTTGGCCTATCACCTTGATCCAGTCGGGGCTGCGCTGCTCGGGATGCTGACGGGAATTGGCGGCGGCATAATGCGTGACATCTTAAGCGCGGAGATTCCGATGGTGTTGCGCGCAGACCTTTACGCCGTTGCTGCCCTCGCTTGCGCTGCCGTCGTGGTGATCGGACAGATGCTTCATGTATCGTCCCCTGCGGCTATGACGATTGGCGCACTTTTCTGCTTTGGGTTGCGCTTTATGGCAATCCGGTATGGCTGGAGGCTTCCGGTTGCGGTCGGAGGAAGACGGCGATAGGCGGAAGTGATATCACGACATATCGGTAGGTTTCCGCGCTGCCGCTCAACGTTCCTCCACACCAGCGATCAGCGGCTCCACGCACTCCGGCGGATGATAGTGGGCGAAACGCTTATCATCAAAAGCGATCCGCCCGGGATGGAAACGCGGGCGTATGATATTCACCTGAGGAAATCACGGGAGAAAACCTGGAAATGTCAATGAAATCGAGCACCCGCAACGCCGCCTGGATATTGAGTCTGACGGCTGGGATATTGAGCATGGCGGCCGGCCCGTTGGCGGCGCAATGCGTGGATTATTCGAACGACCCCGCCGGATGCCAGCCGTCGACCTTCAAAACGCCCATCGGGCAGATGCCCTCGGTACGTGTCGGGCGCGACGGCAAGCTGAATCCGAAGTCCTCCGAAGCGGACGCTCGCGCAGGGGCGGCTCTGCTGGAAAAAGAGCTCCATCTCTACCGGAACTTTGAACCGCTGCACTGGGTTCTCACCGTCCCATCAGAGCCCGATCCGGCTACCGGAGGCTGGAGAAACGGCGACCTCGACGCCGGCGGAGACGGCCGCGGCCTGGGCATCGCGGGCAATTGCATCTTTACAGGCCATCAGAATGGCGCGGGGAAACGGCACGCGATCAACATATTCAAAATCCAGAACAGTCCGGAGAAGGAAGCGCCGGTGCAGGTCGGCGAGATTCCGGCATGGGCCGAAGGAAACGAGGGATTCGATGATCGTGAGTTACGCTCGCTGGTCTTCAAGACCTCCGCCGGGCAGGACCGATACATCGTGATTCGCAATGGCGGCACCAACACCATAGGCTGGATGCAGACGTACGGCATCAACATGAACACGTGCCTGCCGACCTCGCAGAGTGAAGTCACCGATTTTCATTCGCAGTCGCATGAATTTTTTCTGTGGCACGATCCGGCGAATCAAAATCGCGTGCTGGTTTTCATGGCAATCTGGACGGCGGGGCTTCCTGACCCGGAACACGCAGGCTTGTACATTCCCGACATGATCGTCATGGCGATCACCGATGAGGCTACCGGCGACATATTGCCGAAGCCGCGCACGCTCGCCAGTTTCAGCCTGCACGAGGTGGGTGGTCCGCCGATCAACGAAAAACCGGATGCCACGGGACTTTTCTCCGACGGCCGTTTCCTCGACTTCAGCAACAACAAGAATCTCGCGGGACGCGGCGGCAACTTCCAGAACGTCGAACAGAACCGGTTCCATTCCATGTCGGTGACCGACGATGGGGAGCGCGTTTACGCGGCAGGCACAACAGCGGGAATGTATGTGCTCGATACCGAAGCGGTTGCGCATCACCAGGACATCGATCTCGCGGCGGGTAACGCCGGATGCAACATGCGCTCTACTGTCGCTTCGGTTGGCGGAGTGATCGACGCGACCAGACTTCCGGCCATCGCCAACGACTGCGTCCACATGGTGGTGAACAACGACCCCGGGCTGAAGGCGATTCTTGCATCCAACGCCTCGCCCCAGGTGAAGACCGAGCGGTATCTGGTAATGCTGACGCGCTCGCGTTTCGACGTTTATCCGCCGATCAACGCCACGCCGACGGGCACGCACAGCGCGGTCTTCGTGCCGAACCGCCCCGCGCAGGTGAACGGCAACACCAAGGGGCGGCCGGCTTACGTCTGGGTCACCGACGAGAACGGCGGTTGCCCGCTCAACTATGCCCGGATGATTTCCGTCGAGTCCGAAATTGCGCCGATTATGGTCGGAGCATTTTCCATCCCCGACAATCAGCTCGACCAGTGCCTGACGCAGGCCATCACCGAGCCGAGTGGTGAGCGGCGGCGGCAAGTCGCGCAGCAGAACCACAATCCGACCGTCTTCAGGAATATCGTTTTCAACACCTGGTACGGCCATGGACTTCGTGCCATCGACATCTCGATTCCGCAGACGCCGCGCGAAGTCGGTTACATCATGAACGTGCCGCATGGCATTGTGCGAACCTATCCGGTGTTCAAGGACGGACTGATCTATTGGGTGGACAACAAGACGGGTCTGCATGTGGCGAAGTATACGGGTCCGCGGGCCAGCGAGTTGCCGGAGCCCGGTTCGGGTGTCTACGAGGGAAACGCCACCAGCCCGCACCGGTAAAATGAGAAGCGTCATGAGGCGAAGAACTTTTTCCGCGCTGCTCGCGGCAGGCCTTTTGCCGGCATCCTCCGGCATCCAGGCATTTTGCCAGGAACCCGCGACAGACAATCCCGCACCCGACGAAGAAACGGCGTGGGTGTGCCCGATGCACGGCGACTACACGATGAATGTGCCTGGCAAGTGCCCGCGCTGCGGCATGGATCTGGTCCACGCGGCGCCGTTCGATGTGCGCGATTATCAGCTCGACTTCCACACGGTGCCGGCGGCGGTGAAGCCCGGCCAGAAGATCAAAATGTATTTTCGGTTCCTGCATCCCGGGACGGGCGCAATTGTGACAAAGTTCGAAGTCGTGCATGAGAAGCAGTTTCACTTATTCGTAATCAGCCACGACATGGAGCACTTCGAGCACATCCATCCGGTCGAAGCGCCGGATGGCACGTGGACGATCGAAACCGTGTTGCCGAAAGCGGGCTATTACAAAGTGTTGTGCGATTTTCTGCCGAGCGGAGGCTCCGCGCAGTTTCTGGCGCAGCCTTTGGTGACCGCGGGATACGAAGGCGATCTCGAAGCTGACAGCGCGCATCTTGTAGCCGACGCAAACCCTACCAAAACAGTGGGCGACATTACGGCGAGAGTCACCTACGATCCGCCGGCGTTTCAAATCGCGCTCTACGGGCACATGACGTATTTCCTGACCGACACGGCATCCGGCAAGCCGATCACCGACCTGCAGACCTATCTCGGCGCTTTCGGCCACACGCTGATCATGAGCGAGGATATGGAGGATTACGTTCACTCGCACCCGCTCGACATTCTCGCTCTGCCCGACGACGATGGCGGGCCGCCGCAGTTTCTGATCCCGCCCGGCGCCGATCTGGAAAAAATCCGCGGCGGGCCCGAAGTCACGTTTGAGGGCCTGATGCCGAAGCCGGGGCCGTACCGCGCGTGGACGCAGTTCCGGCGGAACGATCAGGTCCGCACCTTTGCCTATACATTCCATGTCTCGGCATCTGTTTAGCCGCGCGCTGGCCGCAGGTGCGGTGGGCGCGCTTGCAGCGTGGATGCTTGTGGGGCCCCGGACCGCTTTCTCGCACGAAACGCTGACCACCACCGTGCTGTTCGATCGCGAGATCGTGCGCATTTTGGACAAGCATTGCGTGATGTGCCACTACGAGAACGGGCCGTCGTTTCCGCTGGAGACATGGGAGCAGACGTGGCTTCACGCGCGCAGGATTCGCGCGGAGGCGATCGCGCGCCAAATGCCGCCGTGGTCGGCGTTTCCGGGCTACGGCCATTTCATCAACGACAACGGGTTGACACTGCGCGAGACGCAGTTCATCGTGTCCTGGGTGGAAGGCTCGGGGCCGCGCAATGCGGGCACAGTGTTTACGAATACGGCCGATCCGAATGCGGCCCGGCGCAAGGAAGTGCGCGCCCACGTGGACATGGGCCACTGGGAGTTGGGGGAGCCGCAGATGAAACTGCTGGTCGGCGCGGAGATCGCGACGGGGCTGAAGGCAGGGCGCGATTTACGCGGGGTCGAATACATGCCGGGCGATCGCCGGGACGTGGCCGCCGCGTTTTTCACGGTGAAGGAGACCGGGCAGTGGATCGGCGCGTGGACCCCCTGGTACAGCCACTTCGATTTACCAAAGGGCTCCGCGTGGCGCCTTCCGGCGGGGGCGCATATCGTCGCGGACATCCGCTATCGGAAGGAAAAGCAGCCCGCGGATGCCGGTACGCTGGGATTGTTCTTCGCCGATCAGCGGTCTTCGAAGCCGGTGTCGGACCTCGTTCTGGAAGCCACGGCTTCGCAGAAGGTTCGTGCATCGAAGCATCTCACCGCCGACGTCGACGCACTGGCGTTGCGGGTGGAGAGCCAGCCAGGTGTGCAGTCGATCGAGGTCTCGGCACGCAAGCCGAACGGCACGACCGAAGTGATGCTGTTCGATAAGAATATCCGGGCGGACTGGCCGACCCCATACATTTTCAAGGATCCGGTGCTACTGCCACGCGGCTCAGACCTTGCGGTCGTCGGGCACTATCCTGGCGCGGGCGGGATTCGTTTGACGGTCACTTCTCGGCCCGCGCACATTGGACAATAGACTCCGTGGCGACTGGCTCCCCTGGTCTTGTCTTCGACACCGCCTCTAGACGATTCGAGCCGGGCGCCATTCCGCCTGCACGGTCAGCACTCCATCCCGACAGATAATTCGCGGAATGATATGCGTCATTATCGGAAGGCATTTCTGGCGGACCTGATTACTTCCGGGATGCCGGTCTCCAGGCACAATCCTTCCGGGAGGCATACATTTTCAAGCTTCCTCGATTGAACTACTTTTCACCCATTCGCGAACCGGGATTCTGTTTCTCTCTCTCCCATTCCTTACGGAAGGTCTCTTCGCGCTCGGATACGTACGCGCGATAGCCCGCCGAATCGATAAAGGGATTCGGCCCGCCGGCCTTCATCTTTTCCAGCTTCGCCAACATGCCGAAATAGGCGCCGTGGGCGCCCAGAAACAGATCGCAGGGCAGGGCCTCGAGCACTGCAAAGGTCTTAATGTAATCTTCGGCGATATGCGGATAGTCCTTGTTGCCGACCAGAATGTAGCCATTATTCACGTTGGGGCTGCCGATAATCACAACGTTCAGTGCCCGCCCGCCCTCCTGAACCTGCATGGTCCACGTGGTGCAGCCTTTGGTGTGACCAGGCGTAAGCCGGGCTGTCAGCTTTGATCCGCCTAACTCGACTGTGTCGCCATCATGCAAAACGCGATCCACTTTCGCACCGGGCCGGCCGGGGGCGGTGCTTTCTTCCTGCGGCACGTCGGCGTCCATTACCATGAGTCTCGCGCCGGTGTCCTTTTTGATGACGCCGGTCCCTTCGTCGTGATCGCCGTGAGCATGGCTAATCAGAACTATCTTCGTGTCGCTGTATTTGAAACCAAGTTTCTCAATAGCGGCGCGCACGGTGGGCACGTCTTCCTTGAAATCCGAATTAATCAGGATGTTCCCCTGTGGCGTGGTGATCAGATAGACCGCGAGGTCGGCCGTGCCGACGTAGTAAAGATTTCCTGCAATTTTAAATCCGGGAATCGCGCGATGCCAGTCCGGATTGCCTTGGGCCAACAACGTCGCCGCGAAGGTAATGAGTGAAAAAAGTCCACGTCGGATCATCAGCTACTCTCCTGTTTCCCCTAATTTCCCGCGTCAATAGTTTATATCCGGTTGGCCTGCCGTGCCGGGTGGCGATTCCTTATAGTTGATTGAGGCGATCCAGCACAGTCCATGGAACCGAAGCCGCGCGATAAACTCGGCCCGTATTAACTCGTCGCCGCGATTTCAGCATGCGGGACCGCCGCACTTCATCCGCCTGGTCTGCTTCAATTGAGTTTGGGAGGTCACGAGAACAATGGAAAACACCCAGAAGATGGCAGTAGCCGGGTCCGGGCTCGTCGTTGCGGGGATCGGTTTAGGGATTGTCGGAATGGCGCTGATAATACCAGCGGTGTTCGAGTGGACCGTAAAGGTGGCCGGAAAAGGAGCAGATAGCCTCGGGCCTAAACTCGAAGGAGCATCCAGGACGGTTGGCACGGTGGCCGGCACCTTGCATCGGTCTTTCAACGCGGCGAAGGAAGCTGGAGTTGCAGAGATCCGGCGTGCACGCTCCAACTGATTCGCTTGCGCGGTGTGGGAAACAAAAACGATCTCGGAACCGTCCGGAGACCAAACACTACTCGATGTGGATTGTGTCCGTACGCTCGGCCACTCGTCAGTTGTTGGGATTACAAAGTCCATGATGTGCTCCTTCCTGATTGTCCTCCGTGGCGGCTTGGCGTTGAATTGACTGCCGCCGACGGGCGTTAATTGTCCAATATCGGGAGCTAACCGGACATTAGCTCTGGCGGCGCAAGTCATCAACTGAAAACGTGCGACTAGGCCGAATTTGATCGGGATTACTTCCGAATAGCACGCCGTATGGGAGTTGTCCGTCCGGAACGCCCGACGTGTGAAAAAAGAAGGCGACAATCGTTCGAACCAGTGGCGCAGTGGACTGATAAGCTGAACGTGATGCGCCGAACCACCGATCGCGTTTGGCTACTGGCTTGTACCTTCGCGCTTACTGCGTTACTGGCGGTCACGTATCATGCCCAGTTCGGACGGAACACGGCCACAGGGATGTCGGCGCCGTCCGCACCGCGAACGTCGATCGATTCAGCACCCGTTAGTCAATTTCTGCGCACACAGTTCGACGGCGCGGTAGCGAATCCCCGGGCAGCCGGTCCTCGGTTTCCAATAGCTGCGGCTCGCATCGACCACTCCGTCGTTCGCGCCTTCTGCGCGTCGTGGAATTATAGTCCGCTTCACCGACGTCCCCCGCCCCGACTTTCATAGGTCGAATCAGAAAACTCCGAAAACGCGGTCCACGTGCCTGTGCGCGTGGCTCTGGCATTTCTGCATCCACATCCTTGGAGAGGGCTCTTTATGCAATTTTTCAGTAACACTCACTACGACTTTCTCGGCAGGAAATGGTGGTTCATCCTGCCTTCACTTGTTCTGCTGGTTGCCGGCGCAGTCAGTCTCTTGATTAAACATGGACCCAGGTACAGCATCGAGTTTCGCGGCGGCGCTGTGATGGACGTTCAGTGGCCGGGGACACCTCCGATCGAGCGTATCCGCGCCGCTGTCTCAGAACGCCTCAGTGGTGTATCAGTGCTTGCCGCCCACGATCTTTCCGGATCGAACGAAGTATTGATTTCGGTCGAATTACAGCCAGGCACCGACCTCAACCGGATTCGTCGCACAATTCGGGAGGCTTTGTCCACTTTGAACACAACCTTCTCGATCCGCAGTTTCGAGGTGATAGGACCCGAGATCGGCGCCGACCTCCGCCGTCAGGCGCTACTGGCCACCGGAGGTGCATCGGGCGGAATGCTTTTATACCTCGGCTGGCGATTCCGCCTGCGGTACGGGGTCGCGGCGGTCATTGCCATGTTGCACGATGCGTTTATCACGCTCGGTTTGTTCTCCCTGCTCGATCAGGAGATCTCGCTGACAGTGGTAGCGGCGTTGCTGACTCTCATCGGATATTCGATGAACGACACCATCGTGGTGTTCGATCGGATCCGGGAGAATCGGCGAACCGGAAAAGGTGAGCCGCTCGCCGAAACCGTGAACCGCAGCATCAATCAAACGCTGAGCCGCACAGTGCTCACCTCAGGGCTGACCTTGCTCACTGCGCTCTCACTGTTCCTTTTCGGCGGCCCGGTGCTCCGCGGATTCTCGCTGGCACTGGTCATAGGCATAGCAGTCGGAACGTTCTCGTCGGTGTTCATTGCCAGCCCGACTCTTCTTGTGTGGGAACATGCCGCCGCGAGTTGGGGGAGTTCGCACGCCTCGCGCGCTTCCCTGCCGACAGGAGGTCGCCGATGAATCGCGGGTTAGTCCGGAGAACGATGTTGATTCTGGCGATCGTTCTTGCCGCCGCCTTCTCCCTTGCCCGGTTTCCTTTGCAACTGGGGCTCGATCTGCGCGGTGGAACCAGCATGATCCTTCACGTGAAAGTCGACAGTAGTTCCGCCGCGCAGCAACACGAAGTAGTGGAGCAGACGCGTCAAATATTGATCCGTCGAATCAATGCATACGGTCTTTCCGAAGCGCCCGTGCAGCCGTATGGAAGCCGCGGCAACGAACTGCTCGTGCAATTACCAGGAGTGAGCGATTCCGCCCGAATCAGGAATCTGCTGCAGAGCCGCGCCGTGCTCGAATGGTATTCCGTCGAAGGCGGCCCGTTCCCGAATGCCACAGCCGCAATGGCGCAGTATTCGGGAATTCTCCCGGCAAACCGTAAACTGATGGCAACGTGTGGGTTGCCGGATGGCCGGCAGAACTGGTATCTGCTGGATAGCCATCCTGTCATTCGCGGCGGCGACCTGCGCGACGCGCGGGTTGGAGGAGCAAACCCGCAGGAACCCGTGACGACCTTCACTCTGACTCACGACGCCGCGATTAACCTCCGCTCCGGGGCTCTTCCTGCCGCCATTGAAGTCGTTCAGGAGAGAACCGTAGAGGCCTCGCTCGGAGCTGATTCCATCCGTCACGGAATGCAGGCCGCGGTTGCGGGACTCGCGGCCGTTGTTGCAGTAATGCTGATTTATTACCACTGGGCGGGAGCCAATGCGATGCTCGCCCTGATATTGAACGGCATCCTGCTGATCGCCGCGCTGGCATGCTTCGGAGCTGTCTTGACGCTTCCCGGTATCGCAGGGGTGGTGCTCACGATCGGCATGGCGGTGGACAGCAACGTATTGATCTTCGAACGCATACGCGAAGAGCTGCGTAACGGGAAGACTGCCGCTGCAGCGCTCGCGGGTGGATTCTCGAAAGCGTTCGCCACGTTGATCGATACACATGTGACGACGGTCGTTTCGTGCGCCTTCCTGTTGTTCTTCGGAACTCTGGCGGTACAGGGCTTCGCCGCGACCCTCGTGATCGGGCTGATTACAAATGTCTTCACGTCGGTGTTTGTTTCACGCGTGGCGTTCGATTGGGAATTGTCGCAAAGTCGGAGCGCAAGGGAATTGAATATCGGATTGGGTCACTAACGAATAAAGATCGCGTCCCGCGCGGAATCGCCGTCTGCACCAACTGCTGACCCACACTGGCGGCGTCATCCTCGCGAGCAGCAATAAACGGATTTCTAACCTGTAAGTGACGGCGGATCATCCCCAACGAGACTAACCCAGCAAGGGGTTGCGAACGGGACAGATCACAAAGCGCTCAACCGACCTGATATGGGGCAATATCGCTGTTTTGGCGCAGCAGCGGCGCGATTTCCCCGGCTACGCTTCCGGCTTCCTGTTTTTACTGCCAGGAGGGCGAGCGCCAGAATGAAACAAATGAGGAGCGTCACGCCGGTGCTAATGCATCAGGATCGCCAGACATAATATTGCGATGGTCGGCATTCTGGTTCATGGCGACAATCACTTCATCGTCCGCGGTCCCTCGCCCGACCGCGAGACGGCGCTCGAACTCGTCCGACACTGGTCCATGATTCAGATCGGAGCGCCCGCACCGCCGGCGCTCGACCAGTGGGGCATCGTCACTCGCGAGTTCAGGGAGAATCTTGAATGGGCAGTGGTCGTGCCGGGGGACGGCGATGTGTCTTCCGCTGTGACGCAGTTGCTGGCCGAGCTTTCGACCCGGGGAATTACGATCCGCCGCTATCCGCAGAAGTAGAGTGTTTTACCGGCGGACGGCGCAAACAGCATCTGCTGAAATTACGCGGTTTTGTGGTGCAAAACGCCACACTTACGGTCCCGTCTCTGGAAATTGATCGGCGCTAGAATGGCGTCATGACGCCCGAACCTTACTATTGGCATTATCGTTGTCCGAACAGCGGTTTGCTTCAGAGGATTGCGAGCATCCCGATAAGCGATGAAAATGCGGCGGAGATCACGGCATCGAAGGTTCCTCAACCGCATTTTCCATGTGCGGTCTGCGGGAAGGAACATGAGGGGTATCTTGAACGCTCAAAGTTTGGAGAGCGGTAGAGGCTATTTAGGAGCGAGTCCTGATGAGTAATTCGCAGGATGCGCTTGAGAGCTTTTTTGCGGCGCTCCGAAACTTGGACCGGCTGGAGCATGAAGACTTTCGAGAGATCATAAAATCGCAGCTCAGCCCGACACTACGGGAACGGCACCTGACCGTCAACTATCATCGGGCAGCCTTTAACGTCGAGATGATGCTGGCGATAAAAGACACGAAACAATTTCAAAGCCTCAGTCTATTGGTCCGCGCAGGCTGGTAGCATTCAAATACAAGCATCCGGACTCGAAGTTTCACCACCAGACCCAGGAAGACTTTATAGCGAGATTTGGTGCGCAGATTGATTCGGAAGCGGATACGATGTGGCCCCCAAATCCGGCTACGGGACGCAAGCCGAAGATCAACCACTGAACCCTGAAGACTGTGCTTGATCGGGCAACTGATCTCGGCCGTCCGTTCGACCGGATTTACCGCGTTCACTACGCGGAACTAAGCCGGATGACGCATTCCGGAGTTGTCAGCCCGCTGAACATGACGACTGAGTGGGTCACGTCATTCGTTGGGCTCGCCTACTCAATCGCTGCTGATTCGTACTTGGAAATTCTGGAAATTCTCGTGAACGAGTTCAAGCTGTATATCACTAATGAACATCTTAAGAAGAAGATTATCTGCAACCGAGACTTGGGGTTCACCCGGACCCCAGAGGAGGGTGAAGCAGTAATGCGCGAGCATGGCCTTTGGGGCCACTTCGAACCACCACGCCCATGGTCCAGCGCGGAATCCTACTAAGCACCAACCGGCTCAGGAACACCACTCATTTGGGGATAGACGGCAAAGAGCCAGGGGGCACGACGCAACCCTACCGGGAGGCGTATGCTTACTGGTATGAAATTCGCCTTCTTCGCCGCCTCCGTGTGCCTGGCGCTACTGACCGTTCGGGTTTCCGTTCGCGCCGCCGATCCCGGCAAACCCATGTTCTGGAGCGCCGCGCAGAGCAAGGACTTCGACAAGAAAGCCACCGCCAAGCTCAACGACGAGCGCCACCTCGGCACTGAGCGCCTGATGGATTCCGCCTTCGTCGCCTTCCGCAATGGGAGTGGTGAAGCCGAACTCCACGTAAAACAGGCCGATCTCCTGCTGATCCGCTCGGGCTCGGGAACTGTTTTGATCGGCGGCGAGATGATCGAAGGAAAACCCACCGCGCCAGATGAGGTTCGCGGCAAGTCAATTTCGGGAGGGGCGAGGTACCCGGTGGCCGCGGGTGACACGCTTTACATTCCGGCCAACACGGTCCACCAATTTCTGATGGAGCCAGGTCAGAGCTTCACAGCTATGGTCATTAAGATCACGCCCAAACAATAGCCGGGCGCGATATCGGTTAATATCGCTAGCGGTCTCGCATCCTTCTGGTTGACTGGTAGAGCCGTCTCCTGACTACGCCGCCCGTGCGTAACTGAGTCCGCCGATTCCCAGCCCCAAGCCAAACACACCCCAATGGAAGGGGTGAGGCATCCCTGCCGCGAGGATGTTCGGGTAGTCCAGGGTGAAAGACAAAACGATCACCAGGGCTCCCAGCACGACACCAAGAGCGTTCCAGGCACCGATCCGCAAAGGTCTGCTGGCCGCTTCACGCCACAGGCACCAGATCCCTCCGGTGATCATAGCGACCGAGACCAGCACCGGCGCAATCACCGGGCCGACCCACGGTACCGGGATCAGGAAAAGAATGTCCCAAGTGAATAAGGAAGCCGGCCAACCCAACAGCAGCTTCAGGCCTGCATAGAACACAATATCCCAGACGCCGAAAGCGATGGCGAAAGCGGCAGCCCACTGCCGGGCATTGCCTGCAACCGCAAGCGCAATCGCGGCCAGCATCAGAATGGTGGCGGCCTCGCGCCCTATCTCAACGAAAAGCGTCTTTTGCTGCTCTTGCCCGGCCGCGCGCACCTGGTCAAGTGTCAGAAGCGGGAACAATTCACCGGACGGCCGATCGGGATAAAAATGCTGTCTTGCCGGCTCGTGCAGTATCCGCAAGTAACTGACAACGGCGGCTTCCAAATAGCCGAACGCCGTACCGAACAGCACCAGGATCGCAACCGGGCGCAGATATGGCGAGCGGGCGGTGGAATGCGCTTTAGCAGGTCTCTGTTCCGCAACCACCGCACCGGGCTTCTCCGGCAGGCCCGTTACTCGTAGTTTGAACGACACTCTGTACCAGCTTAGTCGGATGGGGGGCGGGCTGCGCCGGTGACGACCGATCCGCATCAATAAATCGACCAGACGCCCGGCGTAGCAACTTCCAGGAGGTGCCGGTCTGGGTCCCGGAAGTAGAGACTTCTACCACCAAGCTCCCATATGCGCTTCTCTTCCACCGTGATTCCGTTCTCCGCCAGCCAGGATTCCCAACTCACAAGATTGGCGGCTGAAATCGCGAACGCGAGGTGCAGCTCTCCTTCGCCGTCGTGCGGAGTCGGTATGTCGCGCGATCCACCTTTCCTGAATAACAACAATACCTGGCTGGGCCCAGCCTCCATCGCGCAGCCGCGGTCTCCGAAATCGCTGATAACGCGAAACCCGAAGATCTTTTCGTAGAACTGAGCAGAACGGGCCACGTCAGTTACGTAGAGCGCCGACTCCAGAATTCCCCCAGTCGTCGGATGCGCGCGGCTCTCGGCCATCTTTCTGCTCAATACTAACTCGAAACGATATCCGCTAATTCACCGGCCAATGTCTGCCGGCCTTGGTGCCACGTTGCGAATGAGGTTAGCCGGCTCGCCGTTGGCTCTTTGTCTCATCATTGAGATCCAAACGCAAGCGAGACGCTGGATGGCCGCGAACGTTGCTCAACACGAGGGAGGCCCGAGGAGTACGCGGAGGCCGTGCTGCGTTTTTTCGCTCCGATGTGCGCAACGAGTCGCAGGTCAAAGACCTGATTCTGTTCGCGGAAACAACCTTCGTGGCGTGAGTGTGCTGGTTAACAACGCTTCAGCACCGCACGGCGGCGAAGAGATCGAAAGCTGGATGGATTCCATATCGACGCTTAACGCCACTCGGCGTTTTTATTCCTTCGGTTCGGATCAACCCTGCTCTTTGGATTGACTGTGTTGAGCAGGATTGGTGATCCACTCAGCCTTTCCGTGCCAAAATCTAGTCCACGCATCACTCGAACATCGGCCCGCTGGCTGGAGCGGTGATCGTCGTCATCGTTCTCTTCATTATTATGCGGAAATCGCTGGTAGGCTGGTTTCCGATGGCTACTCGAACACCGCACAGTCGTCAGCAAAAACGCGGTGCTCGACATCGTGGAGCGGAACCGCGCGGGGCGAGCCTCCCCGCCCAAGTTTGCGAGATCCGGACTTCTGAATATGTCGCTTCCTGTCATCGGCAGAAGGGCTCCCTTTCGAAGGCTGAATTTGTGATAGTTTTGAACCCTGAGAGCCACGTGAACAAACGCCTTCTCTGCGGAGGAGACGCAGGGGAGATCTGTTTCCCCCTGAAAAATGCTGCTGGATTGATTTTTATTGTCCCAGGGTCTTAAGTCCCACTCGGATGGTTTCCGCAAGTAGTGAATATTGTGCAAACGGAAAGGAACCTTTTCGGCCCATGGCCGTATCACGGGGAAAGGAGCGAGGCATGACCTTAAGAAGGAACATTGCTATTGCGCTACTGATGATCCTCTTCGCGAGTGCCGCCGGAGCGCATCACAACATGTCTGCCTTGTTCGACTTCGACAATCGTGTTACCGCCACCGGCACCCTGATCAAGGCCGACTGGCGGAATCCGCATATTCAACTGACCGTGGAAGTGAACAAGGACGGCCAGACGGAAACCTGGGGTTTTGAAGGACCGCCGCCTGTCTTCTTCAAGGATCGCGACATCAGCAAAGCCGACTTCGAAGGCGCGTTCGGCAAAACCGTGACGGTCGAAGCCAGCCGCGCCCGCGATGGCTCCAAAACCGGACTGCTGCGCACTCTGACACTGCCCGGTGGGAAATTCATATCGGCGTGTCCCCAGAACTGCTGATTGAAGGCTCCCATGAAACATACTTTCAGGACTTCTATAACCGCCACGGCAGCGGCAGCTCTCTTTGCCGTCCTGCTGCAAACTCCAGTCGTGGGGCAGCGACCCTCGGCCGAGGAGAAGGCCAAGGTCAGAGTGCGGAACATCACCCAAAATATCGAGCTCGGTTCCCGGGTCATCACCATTTACGACCGCCAGGGCAAGGTGATTAAGACGGTGGGGCCGAAGGGATTGTATCAGCAGCCCGTCTTCTCGCCGGAAGCGAAACGGATCGCCGTGGTGGAAACCGATTTGCACCCGGAGAGCACGGACCAGTTCGCACAGACCGCCGACATATTTGTGCTCGATGTGGACACCGGCACCAGCGTCCGGATCACCACCAGCGGAAATCGGGAGCAGGCGATCGCACCGGTATGGTCTCCGGACGGCACGCAGCTCGCCTACCTAGCCCTGCGCGGCGGCAGCCACGGTCTTTACAGGAAACCCTCGAATGGTCAGGGCTCCGAAGAACTGCTATACAAGCTCCCCGGTGCCGGGTACATCCTCAGCGACTGGTCGCTGGATGGCAAGTTCCTGAACTTCTCATCGACACAGCTGGGCCAAAGCGTCCTGTATGCGCTGCCACTCGACGGCGAGCACAAACCGGTTGAGGTGACCAAATCCACTTCTACGATGCAGGCCGCGCGGCTTTCGCCCGACAGTCGCCTGCTGGCCTACCGTTCGGACGAGTCCGGGAAGTTTGAGGTTTACGTCCGATCCTTTGGCCCCGGCGGGGGTGCTGACGGCGGGAAATGGAAGATATCCGATGGGGGATTAGGCATGGTCGCGTGGCGGCGAGACGGAGAAGAACTCTTCTACTATGCCCCGGATCGCGGAATTATGGCCGTTTCGGTCAGCACCTCACCGACGTTTGAGTTTGGCAAGCCGAAGCTGCTGTTCAAGGCGCCCGACTCCTTCCCCGTTTCCGGGACGCCGGGCGGATTCGCGAGCGTCAGCCGCGATGGCCAGCGATTCGCGCTGGCCGTACCGCCGCCACCCTCGCTCCGGCAGATCACGGTTCTCGACCGCCAGGGCAAGACCATCCGCAAGGTGGGCGAACCTGGTCTCTACGACATGCCCGCGTTGTCACCTGACGGGACTCGGGTGGCCGTCGTGCGGAGCGATCCGGCCACAAACAATGTGGATATCTGGTCAATAGACATGCGCACGGGCAAGGGAACCCTAATCACCAACGACGAAGACCAGGACATCACGCCCGTCTGGTCCCCTGACGGCAAACAGATTTTGTATGTGACGATCCCGGCGCGGAACTCCACGTACTGGAGCATATATCGCAAAGCCGGGGATGGATCAGGAAGCGCGGAACAGTTGTTCCGGTTCACGCCCGGCGCGAGCCTGCAACTGACCGACATTTCCGCGGACGGGAAGTACCTCGGTTTCTCCTCGGGAGGAGCGCTTTTTGTGGTTCCTTTGACGGGTACGGACGCGTTGGCCCGCAAAGCGATTGAATACGTAAGGGATGAATATAACGAGTTTCTGGGGAGATTTTCCCCCGATTCACGCTTTGTGGCATACCTCTCGGACGAGTCGGAGCGAAACCAGGTATGGGTACGCCCGTTCGACAGCAGCTCCGGCACTCCGCTCTCCGAAGGTAAATGGATGCTGTCGAAAGAAGGCGGCGATGGCATGATTGCGTGGCGAGCCGACGGCAAGGAGTTGTACTATCTGCACAACGATGTAGACACCGGCGACACGATGGTGATGGCGGTGATCGTTGCCACGGCGCCGTCACTCCACGCCGAAATGCCTAAGCTGCTTTTCCGCCTGCGGATGTCGCCGCAGGGGAATCCCGGCCAGTGGAAGAACGTAACGAAGGACGGGCAGCAATTCATCTTCACTGTCCCGGTAATGGCGGCGCGTTGAAGCAGGCGACGTACTTGCTCGCATCGACCGCCCCTCTGCCTCTCTACGCAAGTCTGGGCCGAGGGCGTTCAATCCTGCGGTAAGTCAAAGGGCATTCAACCTCCGGGATCAGCATGGCGCTCGTGCACGTTAACACGTTATATCGGTAGCCAAAAACGAGCCGGGTCATGTGCGCAGCGGCGGGTGGAAAGCAGACACCGGAAGGCCCGTCGTTCGTTCTCTTATCCGCGCAGTGCACCGTCTCACCCCACTTGCGGCCGCATTCACTTATTATTGATGAAAGCCCTCCTCCGCCCACATGCAGATGACACCCGGCGAGAAACTCGGACCGTACGAAATTGTTGCCTTGCTCGGTGAAGGTGGCATGGGCGAGGTTTACCGTGCCCGCGACACGCGGCTCGACCGCGACGTTGCCATTAAGACCTCTCGCCAGCAGTTCAACGAACGCTTCGAACGCGAAGCGCGGGCCATTGCCGCGTTGAATCATCCCAACATCTGCCAGATCTACGATGTCGGTCCGAACTACCTGGTGATGGAGTTGGTGGAGGGTGAGTCGCCTAAGGGTCCGCTGCCAATCGAGACCGTGCTCAATTATGGGCGGCAGATCGCCGAAGCTCTTGAAGCCGCGCACGAGAAGGGAATCATCCACCGCGATCTGAAGCCTGCCAACCTGAAAATCACTCCCGGTGGCGTGGTCAAGGTGCTCGACTTTGGCCTCGCGAAAACCTTCGCCGGGACCTCCGATTCCACCGCGGATAAAAGCCTGACCGAGGCCGGGATGATCCTCGGCACGGCCTCCTACATGTCTCCCGAACAGGCGGAGGGAAAGCCTGTGGACAAGCGGGCGGATATCTGGGCCCTCGGAGTAGTGCTGCACGAGATGCTTACCGGCCAGCGACTCTTTCAGTGCGACACGGTTTCCGCCACTTTGGTAGCCGTGCTCACGAAGGAGCCGACGTGGGACCGCATTCCGGCGAAGGCGCAACGACTCCTGCGCAGTTGCCTTGAGAAGGATCCCAAACGGCGTCTGCGCGATGTGGCCGACGCCTGGCGGCTACTTGAAGATGAAAAGTCGGAAAACGGACATCGGCCAGGGCCGCGTCCGCGAATCCGAATGTCATCGGTTATGGCAGGGGCACTCGCACGTCCTGTTGCATTGGCGGCAGCACTCTGGGCGCCGTGGCGAACAGCGCCTCCCGCCGCGGAAACGGTCCGCTTCCAATTGCCATTTGACGTACTCGGTCAAACCGTAACGGTGTCGTCTGACGGCCGTCAGTTGGCCTTTGCAGCGCCCGGTTCCGATGGGGTGAGCCGCATTTGGGTCCGGGCCATGGACTCAGTCGATGCCCGTGCCCTCCCGGGCGCGGAGATCGGCCCCGACAATGGCGTCGGTTATCTGGTCTCCGATAGCCGGTTCATCGCGTTCGACAGCGGCGGGCAACTGAAGAAGATCGCGCTTTCTGGCGGTTTGGCGCGACCTTGTGCGATCTGCACGGGGTCATGGTGGGCGGTTCATGGAGCCGGGGCGGCGTGATCATCTTTGGCGAGAACCACCGGCGGTCTGATGCGTGTTTCCGACGCTGGAGGGACGCCATCTCCGCTCACGGCCTTGGATAAATCCCGCGACGAAACCTACCATATGATTCCGTCGTTCCTGCCCGACGGGACGGCATTTCCTGTACCTGCGTGTTTCCAAGACCGTGCCCGAAAACAATGGTATCTACGTGGGATCGGTCGATGCAAAGCCCGAGGAGCAGGATTCCAGACAGCTGCTGGCTACTACGATCGGGGCGGCTTACGTGCCCTCCCCCCTCTCCGGACCGGAGTCAGGCCAGACTGCTCTACCTTCGTGAAGGAAAGCTGATGGCGCAACCGTTCAATGCGCAGCGGCTGGATCTCACGGGCGTCTCCGTGCTGGTGGCTGAACGGGTGAACACCTACATCGATCTCGGCTTATTCTCCGCTTCGACTGGCGTGCTGATCTACCGTACCGTCGATGAGAACCTTCAGCTTACGTGGCTGGACCGGGGCGGGAAGGTTCTCAGCCGGATCGGTGAAGCCGGCCATTACACCAGCGTGGCTCTTTCGCCCGATGGAACGCGAGTGATGGTGGCGCGAGTGACTCCCGAAACTTCAGTAAAAACTCATCTCTGGCTGCTGGATTTCTCACCGCCGAGAACCACGCGTTTCACGTCGAGTGCCTATTCGGATTACCCCGTCTGGTCTCCGGATGGGAGCCAGGTCGTATTCCATTCCGCGAGTGCCGATGAAGCCATGGATCTGTACCGGAAACAGGCGAGTGGCGCAAACGAGCCGGAATTGCTGCTGCATTCCCCGATAGGGGAGTTGGCTCCCACGAGCTGGTCGCATGACGGGCGCTACCTGTTATATACGGTACCGAATCCTCGCACGAGGCTGGATTTGGGGGTGAATTCTCCGGAGCCTGGATCGAAGCTCGTACCGTTCCTGCAGAGCGCGGCCAACGAACGTGACGGGCGCTTTTCTCCCGACGGACATTGGGTTGCTTACACGTCCGACGAATCGGGTCGCGACGAGGTTTATCTCCGGACTTTCCCGGGCGCCGGGGAAAGAGTGACGGTCTCCATAGCTGGGGGCAGCAGCCCGCGATGGCAAGCCGATGGCAAGGAGTTGTTCTACCTAGTGCTTAATTGCGTAAATTAATAATTGTATTTCTGAGTTGACTGCCTTTGAGCTCGCGCTTCCCCCAGCGGAACGGTTTGGCGCACTCTCGTTCTGTCTCCGGAGGAAGGCTTCAATGGCCTCACGCAGTTGATCTTTGGTCTGAAGCTTCCTCGGATCGGTCGTAACGTATGCTCCGCCGGTACCCGTTCCTCCGGCGAAACCTAGCAGCCCGTGGTAGAAGTGCGAAAACCTTCAGCTGTGGCTGGGAGCTGGAAAAACCAGACGAAGTGAAAACGAGCCGGAGATGGGCTCGTTTTCTCCTGCTAATTCGTTCCAGCGCGCGGTCCATGCCGTCATCGCGATCTGGACAAGCAAAATCGTATCTGAGAGACCCTGCAGGGTCCTCGGTTTGCCGATTCCTGAAGATTTCCGGACCAGCAGCGCCAGATTGAATCCGACTGCGTGGAACAGAAGCCGCTTGAGAATGTTCTTTTGACCCTTGAGGTGGGTTCGTCTCATGCCGCCGGTTTCGTACAGTGGGCAAAACTTCTTTCGGTCAACTCCGTGCGCAGCTTCTGCAGGTCCTTGCCGCGCCGTCCTCTCATCCGCCGCCGATTCCCATACACCTGCTTCTGCTCTTTTTCCTTGCCGTCCCAATTGCGGGACCCGCGCTCCGGCTCCGGAATATAGCTGCGCACACCGTCCGCATGCAAATCGACCAGAACTTCATTGCTGTGATAACCCTTGTCGGCCACCAGCTCTTCGATGCTGCGTTCGTTGATCAGAGCCACATTGGACTGAGCTTCCTGTAGTGTGATTCCGATGGTGGTCGTGTCACCCAGATCTGCCGCTTGCAGCGTAATCGCCACTATCGCGCCGCTGGACAGATCGACCGCATGCTCGGCCTTGTGCGCCAGATGCGTGCGCCCATCCTTCATCCTGGCAATGCGCGCGGTGGTATCTCCGGGACTCATCCAGTCTTTATTCGAAGCTTTCTTTTTGCGCTTCCGGTCCAGCCTCGCGGCCTGCTCGCGGGTCGGTTCCTCAATGCCTTCGGCCTTGGCCAGATCCTTCAAATACTCGTCATAGCCGCGGCCATCGTCGCGCCGTTTGATCGAACGCATCGCGGCGTTGGCTTCCAGCATGGTCGCGTCTACAGCGATGGTCTGCCCTTCCATCAGGCCTTCTTCGCCCAGTACCTTCACGAACCAGCGGAACACCGCTTTGTGCGTTTCCACTGGCATCAGACGGCGCGTCCGCGACATTGTCGAATGATCCGGCGTCGATTCGATAACACTGAAGCCCAGAAAATCCCGCAACGAAAGCGAGTCCGCTACACGCCACGCAATTCCCCGTTCCGAATCGATTCCTTCAAAGTAGCCGAGCAGGAGCATCCGGAAATACACACCCGGAGCCATACTCGGTCGACTCATGACCGGCTTGTAAAAACGCTTGCACAGGTGCTCCAGGCGTTTGTCGACCTTGTTCCGCTCCAGGATGTCGTTGACCTTCGTGTAGAACGGGTGACTCGCCGCCTGGGGAATGTCGAACAGGACCAATCGTTCATCCGCGCCAATGATACGATTCCCGATATGCCGGTTTACAACGTTACGCGCATCGGCTCGGCGGACGGCGGGTATGGGGATGAAGTGAGTCTCGCCGTCATCCGCGATGGCAGCAGTGTGGCTACGTCCTCCCGCAATCAAAACGGCTATATTGAATTCACCCTGTGGAACCTCTTGTCCGGCGGCGGTATCCAGCTATACAGCCAATTCAGCGCCGATCCGCAGGCTGGCGCTCGCGTCGCCGGGATCGGCACCGGCCGGTTCGTGACCGCCGGGCAGAGCACCCAGAACAGCCATATCAAGTCGATCTTCTGGATCGGTGGCGCTGACACCGGCGAGGGATCCGCGGCGCAAGGCCACAACGCCGCCATCGCGGCCTTCCCTAACCTGTTCGCGATCATGACCCCGCCGCCGAATCCGCCGCCGCCGGGCACCGCCGTCGTGTATCCGGAAGGTTACTTAGTGGCAACCGCCCACGTGACCGAGGATCACCATGTGCGCGTCACTTCCTGGTTCGCCGGGGAAAAGATCGCGTCGGGCATGTCCACGCTGGCCGCCGCCAAGGGAGGCGAAGCGATCTCCCCATCCATTGCCGCCAAGCAGACGTTTCTCACCGATACCAACCTCACTTCCGCCGATGTGGTAACGGCTGTCACCACGATAGACAATCTGCATCTGGGCACTTGGCGGCTGCACGTGGATGGCTCGCAGCCGCTCTCCGTCGAACACCTGCACGGTGTTGCCACCAGTGAGCCGGCGAGCGAGGTCGCGCTGGCCGCCTACCCGCCCGATCCGGCGTCGGTCCTGGTCGCGGCCATAGTCACGCCCGCGGGCGATCTTAAGTTGATCGCCTGGCAAATGCACGATGATGGCACCTTTACTCGTTGGCTGGACACCACCGCGGGAGCCGCCTCTGAAGTCAGTTGCGCATGGGTTACAGGAAGCATCGTGGTCACCGCCTGCAAGACCGGCGCCGGTGTGTTGAAACTGATCTACTGGCAATTCCCCGCTTCGCCATCCGACCCGCAGACCATCACGCGCCTGACCGACATCGAAGGCGGCTCGCTGCCGTCGTTCGGAGGCGTCTCCGTGGGCCACTGGCGCGCCAGCAACGCCTCCGCGAACGATCTGGGTGAGACGCTCGTCGGCGTTCGCACCGCCGCCGGCAATTTGAAGGTGATCCGCTTTCACCTCACCACTTCGTAATCGCGGAAATCAATAACGCGAAAAGCCTCCGGGCAGTTCTGTCTGGATCGGGGATCCGGAAGAGGCCAAGACGTGCGGCGAGAATAAGGGGATCGATTCAGGCGGGTAAATTTCCTGAGAAGTTCGCTGTTTAAACGTACTATCGCGATTCGGGCTTCCGCAGCTGCCTCGCTAACCGCTTTCGGCGGTCCGAACACGACGTTGGCGGCGCGGTGTGGAGTGTCCTAGCCGCGCCGCCATCTTCGAGTTATCGCTCCGCGACAATCGTGGCTGGCTTGAATTCACGAACAAATTCCTGCATCAGCTTCTCGATCTAACGCCTATCTGTGAGCCGCAGAATCTGTCGCTCCTCCGGAGCGATGATGGCTTCCATGCAATCCACGCTCGTAAGCGTTCTCGGAGCGGGCACGATGATAACTGCCTCGATCGCGGCGTTGTACTGGTTTAAATCGGCCTCGCCTCCGCCGCAGCCGCTCGATGAATCGATCGCATCTATTAGCGATTATTCTGAGATTCACACACTTTCCGCCAGGGTGGATATCGAAAAGATCCGCAACGCGCTTCAGGTGTCGGCAAAGTTTAACAGAATCGCCGCAATCTGGACGGGCATTTCCGCGCTGCTGAGTGCGGCAACAACTCTGGTTGGTATCGCCAGTTGAAGCGCCATGGCGCTCCCGGTTCGGCGCGGCTCTGTTTGCCTTCCGGGATAGCTAACGATATTGCCCCTTATCATTTCGCGGTTGCCCAGCACCATCAACCGCGTTGCTGAGAGAGCAAATGGATGGGTCAGATCTGTCAATCTAACGGAGACGCAAGGCGTTCGCCTTACTCAAATGGCATTTATGATTGCGTCGCAGAGCTTCATCCAATTCCATTAAACGCTCTTGATCCGGCCATCCCTCATAGCTGAAATAGCCACCGAGGGAGCGAAACGGGCTGGGTGGCAGTCGTACCAGCGGGAAGCTTGCATCGCCAGCGACGGCAGACGCAAACTCCGACTCGTCGAGCCTGCAGGCAGAGTGCCCGCTTTCGATGAATTCGACATTCGCACTGCTGCCCCGATATTCCATGTGAATCGAGCCATCCAAGTTTTGACGTATCGGCGAATGGACTGTCAATTTCGAGGCCATGTTAAGCCGCGGGCTCAAGCCCCGAAAACAGGACAAAACGCTACTCTTGTAGCGGTGTGACAGGCTGTAAGTTCATTTGTGGGTAGCGGTGTGGACTTCCATGGCCTTCCAAGCGGCGTCAACCCAGAGTTTCTTTTTGGGAATCGATAAGACTCGCGCGAGTGCGGCTTCCGCGTAATTGCGGGCGAGACGGAAGCATTCAGGGCACGGTTCGTTGGATGGCACGTTGCACTCTCGACTTTTTTTACCAACTGTTTAGTTCCCTTCGTCTGCGAACGGGATGCTCCGTGATCGCAGGTCCTTAGTCGTCTGCTTCGACGATTCCGCAGACCATCGCTTCCGTGGTCAGCATGAGAGACGCGATCGAAGCCGCATTCTGGAGAGCCGAGCGCGTTACTTTGGCCGGGTCGATCACGCCAGCTTTCACCAGATCCTCGTACTCCTCGGTCGCCGCGTTGAAACCAAAGTGAGGATTGTCACTGATGCGAATTTTTTCTACCACCACCGCGCCTTCCGTTCCGCAATTCAGCACAATCTGCCGGACAGGCTCCTCGCAGGCGCGGCGCACAATGGTCACGCCAAACTGCTCGTCGCCATTGAGCTTGAGAGTCTTCAATGCGATGGCGGCCCGCAGGAGCGCAACGCCGCCCCCCGGCACGATCCCTTCCTCGACTGCCGCGCGCGTCGCATGCAGCGCATCCTCCACCCGGGCCTTTTTCTCTTTCATCTCGGTCTCGGTTGCGGCTCCGACTTTGATGATCGCCACGCCGCCAGCCAGTTTCGCCAGTCGCTCCTGCAGCTTCTCGCGATCGTAATCCGAGGTGGTCTCTTCGATCTGGGTGCGGAGCTGTTTGATCCGGCCTTCGATGCTCTTCGCCAAACCGGCACCGTCGATGATCGTGGTGTTCTCTTTGTCCACCGTGATGCGTTTGGCGCGGCCCAGGTCTTCGAGTTTGACCCCGTCGAGCTTGATGCCGGTTTCTTCCATAATGGCTTTGCCGCCGGTGAGGATCGAGATGTCTTCGAGCATGGCCTTGCGCCGGTCACCGAAGCCCGGAGCTTTGACGGCGCACACGTTGAGCGTTCCACGGAGCTTGTTGACCACCAGCGTGGCGAGAGCTTCGCCCTCCACTTCTTCCGAGATCAGCAGCAGCGGTTTGCCCACACGGGCGATTTGCTCCAGAATCGGCAGCACGTCGTTCATGCTGGCGATTTTCTTTTCGTGAATCAGAATATAAGGATCTTCGAGAACGCATTCCATCCGCTCGGGATCGGTCACGAAGTAGGGCGAAAGGTAGCCGCGATCGAATTGCATGCCTTCCACGGTTGCGAGCTCGGTGACCATGGTTTTGGATTCCTCGACCGTGATCACGCCGTCCTTGCCCACCTTCTGCATGGCTTCAGCGATGACGTCGCCGATGGTGGAATCGCTGTTGGCGGAGATGCGGCCAACCTGGGCAATCATGTCGCCGGAGACGGGCTTCGAGAGCTTCTTGATTTCCTCTACTGCCAGTTCGACTGCCTTGTCGATGCCGCGCTTGATGCCCATCGGGTTGGCGCCGGCCGTGACTGCCTTGACACCCTCACGGAAGATCGCCTGCGCCAGAATCGTAGCCGTTGTGGTACCGTCGCCCGCGACATCCGACGTCTTTGATGCGACTTCGCGCACCAACTGAGCACCCATGTTTTCGAGCGGGTCCTTCAACTCGATTTCCTTCGCCACGGTCACGCCATCTTTTGTGACGGTCGGTCCGCCGAACTTTTTCTCGAGAACGACGTTCCGCCCTCTGGGTCCGAGAGTGACCTTGACCGCCTCGGCCAGTTGGTTGACGCCGCGCAGAATCGCCTGGCGGGATTGATCGCTGTATGTAATCTGTTTTGCCATAATGGTTTCCTTTTTTGGGGGCGGTCTGACTCACCTCGCGGAGAGGACGCCGAGCACATCCTCTTCGCGCATGATGATGTAGTCGGTTCCCGCCACTTTGGTCTCGGTCCCGGAGTATTTTCCAAACAGGACACGGTCGCCGGGTTTGACATCGAGCGCCACCAGTGTGCCGTTCTCGAGTCGCTTGCCATGGCCCGCCGCGATGACTTCGCCTTCCTGCGGTTTCTCCTGGGCGGAATCGGGGATGATGATGCCGTGGCGCGTGGTCTCTTTTTCGTCGATGCGCTTCCCCATTTGGATCCTCCCTCCAATCGTTGCTTTTGCTTTCGACGTCTACCGGGCCATGTTCCGTTTCAGTCAGATGACTAACCTGCGCGCCGACTCCGCCCGTCACCCGCTGGCGCGAACAGATCGGTGACCCGACCGTGGCCGATGGCATCCTCGACCGGTTGGTTCATAACGCCCACCGCATCGAGATGCGCGGCGATTCGATGCGGAAGAATCGTGGAAAGCCGAAGGTATAGCGATTCGCGTCGTAGTAGAGCTATGTCGCCTGTTCCCGGATGCGCGGTAAGCCGTCCGCGAGTGCAACGTCGCTACGATTCTCAGTATCGGTCAGATTTCAATCTTTTTCGTCCGGCTCGGGAAGTGTCATGCGAGACTGGTTGTCTTTCGGAACAGGCGCGCGTGGTGCAGGAACAGGCGCGCCGCTGTCTTCATCGTTGGTATCAGGACCGGCACTCAGGGCGTCGTAATGACCGAACTGCATCGTATAACTCGCGCGTCCCTCCGTGCGCCTCGCAACTCGGCGGCGTAACCGAACATTTCAGACAGCGGCACCAACGCCCTGATCAACTGCGTGGAGCCACGAACTTCAGTGCCTACCAATTGTCCGCGCCGCCGAATCAAGTCACCATTGACGGAACCCATGTATTCTTCGGGCGCGACCACCTCAACGCGCATCACCGGCTCGAGCAACACAGGCTTGGCCTTCCTGCAAGCCGCCTCGAAACAGATGGAGCTGCAGATCCTAAACGCCGTCTCCGACGAATCTCCTTCGTGATAAGCGCCGTCGATTAGTTCTACCTTGATATCCACCATCGGATATCCGGCGAGAATGCCGCTTTCGAGTGATTCACGGATACCCCGTTCCACCGACGGAATAAATTCCGCCGGAACCGAGCCATCGCTGACGTTGTCGAACTCGAAGCCTTCACCCCGGTTCGGCTCAACCATAAGCTTTGTGCGCGCATATTGACCGCTGCCACCCATCTGCTTCTTGTGGGTGTTATCGTGCTCAGCCCTGGCACGAATGGTCTCGCGATATTCGACCTGCGGCTTGCCGATTGCAGCCGCGATGTTGAACTCGCGCATCAGTCGGTCGACGATGCCTTCCAAGTGTAGCTCCGAGGTTCCACGAATGCTCGTATGGCCCGTGCGCGCGTCGGTGCGCACCCGGAATGTCGGATCCTGGGCCGCCAGATACTGTAGCCCAAAACCGAGCTTCTCCTGGTCTGCCCTGGTCTGCCCTGGTCTGCGGATCGATCACAACAGAGACTACCAGCTCAGGAAACTCCATTTAGGCGGATTCTATCAGTGTGTCCGCGCTTCGAGTGTACGCGGGCGATGCTTCAGGTTCCGACTGGAGCGCTCTTCGCGCTCCGGGTCACTGCGTGCTGAGTCGGGTTAATCGGGTTAGATCGGGTTTCTGATCAGGATCGCTCGCACACCCATGCCTGGTGACGCTTTGCCGAATCCAGTTTCAACGAACAACCTCAGGCGGGGTGCCTCCACTTGCCTATCTCCACGCCTCTGGCTCATCTTCGCTTCGCGGCTTTCTTCGCCGGTCTGGCCAACCGCTCCCGCTCCAGCCGTTCCGCCGTGCGTTTTCTTCGCCGCCGCCAGAGACGCTTTCTTCGCGCGCGCTGAGCGCTCCCCAGCAGTCATGGTCTCCAGGCTTTTCTTGCCGCCGAGCTTCCCGTACTTCTGCCCCATCTTCGTGATGGTACTCCGCTACTTCCTTCGGCATCCGTTTGGCCATGCCAAGATGATAGCGCCTAATGGGGGTAAGGTGGGACGCGAGCCCACGACACGGGTCACCTCTACAAGACGCAGCCTGTCACCGTGAAGATCCAGTTCAAATCGCTCCGGCTGGTGCGCCGAAACGCGGTGCCTTTCTCTTCCGCCGCCACAGTGAACTTGGCATTGAATTCCCCGATATACCGTTCCCGCAGAAAGGCATTGGCCCCATCCACCGTCGTGATTCCCGCCCAACGCAACTCCTGCGGCAGCCGCCCCTGCCACGTTCCGAAACTGCGCTCCGACCGCCCCCGCGCCTGTGGCGAATATGCCGCAATCATCTGCACCCCCAGTTCCTTCATCGCCCGCCCCACCTGCGTCAGCCGGTGTTTGTCCACCTTTTCGCCCTCCTTCATCGTGAGCAAGAAATGGCTGCCCCTGTTGCTGTATAACGCGCAGAACAGCCCCTCGTTTTCAACCACCTCGCGAAGGCCCGCCATTACCGTTCGCGTCGATTCTTCGGCTACCAGCTGTGCGTAATAGATCTCGCTGGTGGCGTCGTCCAGGATCACGATCAGATCGTGCCAGCGATCGTCATTCAGCCACTGATGTTTACTGCCATCGATGTGCAGCAGCATCCCTGGCAACGGCCGTCGCGGGCGCCTCCGCCGGTGCGGACCCCGTTTCCGTCGTTTCGCCACCAGCCCGGCTCCCTGCAACGCCAGCTGAACCCACGTGTAGCTCACTTTGATCTTGTGCTTGTCGCGCAGTTTCTCGTGAAAGTGCCGGATGTTCAGATCGAAATATACTTCCTTGTACAGGCGCAAAACCTCTTTCGCAGTCACCATCGGAACGCGGTGTCCGCTCGGCTTTCCACCCCTCCCATCCCGCAGTCCGTTGTAGCCGAATTGCTGGTAACTCTCTCGCATCCGCCGCATTGTCCGATCACAAACACCGATGATCTCGGCTGCATCCAGCCAGCTGATCTTCTTCGCCATTGCCTTCAGAATTACGTCTTGTACTTTCATCATCCGCTCCAGTGCTGCGGCGCTTAACGATCCAGGGGTGATCAATCCTCAGAATCGCCGCCGCTGTTGACCGGACACATCACTAATTCTTTCGACCGGACAAATCACATACTAACGATACGCCCGTTTCACGGTCGTTGACACCCTCCGCCGCAAGGTTTATACTCGCGCCAAATAACCTCAAGGAGAGGCTCATGCAGTCGAAGAAGCCGAGTCGAAGAGGATTCCTGAAAAACAGCACCACCCTCGCCGGTCTTGCCGCCGGCGGGGCGGGAGTCTCGCAAGCAGCCGAGGAATTAACAAACACAAGTAAGCCTAAAGGTTACATGTCGGACGAGCAGATCGCCTATGGCGAACGTTCGCACTATGTCACTTCCAAACGTATTCCGGTTATGGGGCGTCATTCGCCGGATGAGTATGGGCTGATGTTCCATGTACTGACGCCGCTGCAGGACTCGGTCGGTATCATCACGCCATCCTCGCTCTTTTATCTCGCCACCCATCGCGGAGCCTATATCCCCGATATCGATCCCAAAGAGCACCGGTTGATGATTCACGGAATGGTTGACCGGCCGCTCATTTTTACAATGGACGACATCAAGCGGCTGCCGAGTGTGTCACGCATCCATATGATCGAATGCCTTGGCAACCGCGCCAGCGCGGCCAACACCACGGCGCAGCAAACGCATGGACTGACCAGCTGCGCCGAATGGACCGGTGTGGAACTTTCACTCCTGCTCAAGGAAGCGGGCCTGCAGCCGGGCGCGTCTTACGTCATCGCTGAAGGTGATGAGGAAGTAAAAGGCAGTTCCTGTTTCGAGCTCGCCAAGGCGATGGAAGACTGCCTGGTAGTCTATGCGATGAACGGCGAGCCGCTTCGCCCGCAGCAGGGTTTCCCTCTGCGCCTCGTGGCTCCCGGCCTCGAGGGTATTTTCCACACCAAATACCTGCGACGCATTAAGGTAGTGGATAAATACTATTTGACGTACAACGATTACGGCCATATCCAGGCCGATGCGAGGGCGGCTCAGCTTGCGAACCAGATCGGGCCGAAGTCCGTCATTACCTATCCTTCGGGTGGCCACAAACTGAAGGGTCCTGGCTTTTATGAAATCAGCGGCCTCGCCTGGTCGGGTGCGGGAGCGGTTCGTAATGTGGAGGTTTCAACCGATAGCGGCCAAAGCTGGAACGCAGCTGAGCTGCGCTCTCAGGTCTTCCGCATCGCGCACACACGTTTTGCCTTTCCCTGGAAGTGGGACGGCCAACCCTGCACGCTGATGTCCCGCTGCACCGACGAACTCGGCACAAGGCAGCCATCGCGTGAGGAAGCGGGCAAGTACTTTAACGACCCACCAGACCGGGTCCGCATACGCGGTAACGACAACAGCATCCAGCCCTGGAGAGTGGCGGCGGATGGGAGCGTGACCAATGGACTTGCGTAATAAGGCATTCGTCTTTGCCGGAGCTCTTCTCGTCTGCGGCGTCGCTTGGGCGCAAACGCCCGACTATGGCGTGGGCCGCCCTGCGACCAAAGCTGAGATTAGTACCTGGGACATCGTCATCAGCCCGGACGGCAAGGAACTTCCGCCGGGGCATGGCACTTCGAAAGAAGGCGCGGCGATTTACCGGGTGAAGTGCGCGGGATGCCATGGACCTGATGGCTATTCCAAAAACCACGCTCCCACTTTGATTCAAAGCAAGACGGAACGTTCGGCCGAGGGTGTGGTGTCCTGTCTTCAGCCTTGTGTGAATGACGCGAACACTCTGGGTGTGAACGCACCCTACGCGACAATCATCTGGGATTACATTAACCGCGGCATGCCGCTCGGCAAGGAGGGAACGTTGAAACCGGATGAAGTCTATTCCCTTACATCGTTTTTTCTCTTCCGTAACAATGTGATCCGAGAAGACGAAGTGATGACCGAGAAGACGCTGCCCGCTGTTAAAATGCCGAATGCCAAAGGCTTCTCCATCCCCGTATGGAAGCACGGGACGCCGCGGCTGCCGGGTTATCCAAACTAGGGTGTGTTCACACTCACCGAAGAACAGCATGCTCGGATCAAAGATAGTCTGCCGTTGCAGCGCGGGGATGTGAGCCTGAGCAATCTGCAGGTGCTGAACGCAGCGGCCGGCATGTTTCTAAGGCGGGTTCGCAAATGGGCACTTTTCCGTTTCAAGCCGCTGGAGTTTCTTCATCAACTCCGCTCGACTGCACCCGTTACACTGGCGGAGAAACCTCCCATTGGGATGGCCGGTGATGATCTTCGACGTGCGTGGTCCGCTCCGAACGATGGTCGTCGCGGATGCGCAACGCACGAAATCACTGTCGGCGATGCGCAGGGCCAAGGCCAAGATGGGGGACTGCCGTTGGGTCCTATGCCGCATTCGGGATAGTGCAGAGCGTTTTTAGGTCGGCGGCGCGGCGACGGAGTCGTCGGGCGAGAGAAAATCCTGAACGCCGCGGCGGTGAGCTAAAGACGGGTTGGACTGAACCACTCCACAACAGTTCGGCCTATGGGTTTTGAATGGTCCGTTCCCTTCGGCAAGAGAGGGTGCCGAAGGTGCATGTGGGCGCGGAACGTGGGCGCAGGGACCGTTTGAGATGTGGCTGTATCCGCCGATAGCGGGATTATCAGCCTGGTCAACGAAACTGAGTGGGCGAATCGGCGAAACGTGCGCACCTCTCCTGTGGTGCCTAAAGACCAACACCCGTTCACCGCGAGTTCGGAATCGGCGCCGAGGATCATGAGGAATCCACGATTGCCGGAGATTGGGCGGAACACCTCGGGAGAATCCGGACAAACACCATGTTGCCTTGCCTGCATTGGGGACATTGGCGGAGCGAATGGCCAGTGAGGTCTTCGTAACGGTCGCGGTAGTCTGTTTCCGTCACCGGTTCGGCGTTGTTCTTTTCGACCTGCGGCATGCCGAGCAGGTGGCGGCATACAGCGAGCTTTTCCTCGCGGTGGCGGTTCCCCAGGAACCCGTAATAGCGAATGCGCTGGAACCCGTTCGGCAACACGTGCAGCAGGAAACGCCGGATGAATTCCCCTGCGCTCAGGGTCATCGTTTTGACCTGGTCGCCTCCGCGATAGTCTTTCCACTTGAACCGGACCTGATCGTTTTCGATGTCCAGCAGGCGGTTATTGGAGATGGCGACGCGGTGGGTATAGCGGCCCACGTAGTCGAGCACTTGCTCGGGTCCTGCGAACGGAGCTTTGGCATAGACAACCCAATCGCGCTCTTTCAGGTTTGCCAGAAGCCGCGTGAACGCAGGCCGCTTACGGAGCGGTTCCAGTGTGCTGAAGAACTGAAGTTTGCCGGCATCGAATGCTTTCTCGATGGACTCCAGAAAGAGCCGGCGGAATAGAGAAGAGAGGACCCGGACCGGTAAGAAAAAGTCCGGTCGGCAGGAAACCCAGCGATCACCGCCAGGCGACGGTCCGCCGCCGGGCACAACGCAATGCAGGTGCGGATGAAACAACAGCCGTTCACAATACCCTGAGTGCGGATACGACCCACATCCGCGTTTACTATCCTTTTCATCCGTTGCACGGTTATAGTCTGCGAGTCACCCGGAGACCAAAACGGGGAGATGGTGCGGTTACGGTTATAGATCCAGCGGGCAGGCGGCTGAAGATTCCGGTATGGATGATTTGTTCCGACGCCGCTGACATCACGGTGAGCGATCAGGCGCATTTATGCGGAGACGCGCTCTTGGAGCTCGTCTCCCTGATAGCCGGGCCGGCGGCCGGGATTCACGATAACCTTCTGCAAACGTCTGTTGACGGACGCGAGGGAGGTAATCATGCTGCAGCTACCGCTCCTGAGCCTGACCCGAACAGAAGAGAAACTCGTGCTGTGGCCA
>CAWEKQ010000045.1:0-30343 GCA_963809655.1 Terriglobia bacterium
AGGCGGTGTCGAAGACAAGACCAGGGGAGCCAGTCGCCACGGAGTCTATTGTCCAATGTGCGCGGGCCGAGAAGTGACCGTCAAACGAATCCCGCCCGCGCCAGGATAGTGCCCGACGACCGCAAGGTCTGAGCCGCGTGGCAGTAGCACCGGATCCTTGAAAATGTATGGGGTCGGCCAGTCCGCCCGGATATTCTTATCGAACAGCATCACTTCGGTCGTGCCGTTCGGCTTGCGTGCCGAGACCTCGATCGACTGCACACCTGGCTGGCTCTCCACCCGCAACGCCAGTGCGTCGACGTCGGCGGTGAGATGCTTCGATGCACGAACCTTCTGCGAAGCCGTGGCTTCCAGAACGAGGTCCGACACCGGCTTCGAAGACCGCTGATCGGCGAAGAACAATCCCAGCGTACCGGCATCCGCGGGCTGCTTTTCCTTCCGATAGCGGATGTCCGCGACGATATGCGCCCCCGCCGGAAGGCGCCACGCGGAGCCCTTTGGTAAATCGAAGTGGCTGTACCAGGGGGTCCACGCGCCGATCCACTGCCCGGTCTCCTTCACCGTGAAAAACGCGGCGGCCACGTCCCGGCGATCGCCCGTAATGTATTCGACCCCGCGTAAATCGCGCCCTGCCTTCAGCCCCGTCGCGATCTCCGCGCCGACCAGCAGTTTCATCTGCGGCTCCCCCAACTCCCAGTGGCCCATGTCCACGTGGGCGCGCACTTCCTTGCGCCGGGCCGCATTCGGATCGGCCGTATTCGTAAACATGGTGCCCGCATTGCGCGGCCCCGAGCCTTCCACCCAGGACACGATGAACTGCGTCTCGCGCAGTGTCAACCCGTTGTCGTTGATGAAATGGCCGTAGCCCGGAAACGCCGACCACGGCGGCATTTGGCGCGCGATCGCCTCCGCGCGAATCCTGCGCGCGTGAAGCCACGTCTGCTCCCATGTCTCCAGCGGAAACGACGGCCCGTTCTCGTAGTGGCACATCACGCAATGCTTGTCCAAAATGCGCACGATCTCGCGATCGAACAGCACGGTGGTGGTCAGCGTTTCGTGCGAGAAAGCGGTCCGGGGCCCCACAAGCATCCACGCTGCAAGCGCGCCCACCGCACCTGCGGCCAGCGCGCGGCTAAACAGATGCCGAGACATGGAATGTATAGGCAAAGGTGCGGACCTGATCGTTCCGCCGGAACTGCGTCCACGCGCGGTACGGCCCCGGCTTCGGCATCAGGCCCTCAAACGTGACTTCGGGCCCGCCGCGGATTTTTTCCAGATCGGCGCCGGGCGGGATCAAATCAGAAACTGCGGCGGCCCGCCATCGTCGTCGGGCAGAGCGAGAATGTCGAGCGGGTGCGAGTGAACGTAATCCTCCATATCCTCGCTCATGATCAGCGTGTGGCCGAAAGCGCCGAGATAGGTCTGCAGGTCGGTGATCGGCTTGCCGGATGCCGTGTCGGTCAGGAAATACGTCATGTGCCCGTAGAGCGCGATTTGAAAACGCCGGCGGATCGTAGGTGACTCTCGCCGTAATGTCGCCCACTGTTTTGGTAGGGTTTGCGTCGGCTACAAGATGCGCGCTGTCAGCTTCGAGATCGCCTTCGTATCCCGCGGTCACCAAAGGCTGCGCCAGAAACTGCGCGGAGCCTCCGCTCGGCAGAAAATCGCACAACACTTTGTAATAGCCCGCTTTCGGCAACACGGTTTCGATCGTCCACGTGCCATCCGGCGCTTCGACCGGATGGATGTGCTCGAAGTGCTCCATGTCGTGGCTCGTTACGAATAAGTGAAATTGCTTCTCATGCACGACTTCGAACTTTGTCACGATTGCGCCCGTCCCGGGATGCAGGAACCGAAAATACATTTTGCTTCTGGCCCGGCTTCACCGCCGCCGGCACCGTGTGGAAGTCGAGCTGATGATGCGCACATCGAACGGCGCCGCGTGGACCAGATCCATGCCGCAGCGCGGGCACTTGCCAGGCACATTCATCGTGTAGTCGCCGTGCATCGGGCACACCCACGCCGTTTCTTCGTCGGGTGCGGGATTGTCTGTCGCGGGTTCCTGGCAAAATGCCTGGATGCCGGAGGATGCCGGCAAAAGGCCTGCCGCGAGCAGCGCGGAAAAAGTTCTCGCTCATGACGCTTCTCATTTTACCGGTGCGGGCTGGTGGCGTTTCCCTCGTAGACACCCGAACCGGGCTCCGGCAACTCGCTGGCCCGCGGACCCGTATACTTCGCCATCATGGAGACCCGTCTTGTTGTCCACCCAATAGATCAGTCCGTCCTTGAACACCGGATAGGTTCGCACAATGCCATGCGGCACGTTCATGATGTAACCGACTTTCGCGGCGTTGCGGAATCGAGATGTCGATGGCACGAAGTCCATGGCCGTACCAGGTGTTGAAAACGATATTCCTGGAGACGGTCGGAATGATGGTTCTGCTGCGCGACTGGCCGCCGCCGCTCACCACTCGGCTCGGTGATGGCCTGCGTCAGGCACTGGTCGAGCTGATTGTCGGGGATGGAAAATGCTCTGACCATAATCGGCGTAATTTCGGACTCGACGGAAATCATCCGGGCATAGTTGAGCGGGCAACCGCCGTTCTCGTCGGTGACCCAGACGTAAGCCGGCCGCCCCTTGGTGTTGCCGTTCACCTGCGCGGGGCGGTTCGGACGAAGACCGCGCTGTGCGTGCCCGTCGGCGTGGCGTTGATCGGCGGATAAACGTCGAAACGCGAGCGCGTCAGCATTACCAGATACCGCTCGGTCTTCACCTGGGGCGAGGCGTTGGATGCAAGAATCGCCTTCAGCCCGGGGTCGTTGTTCACCACCATGTGGACGCAGTCGTTGGCGATGGCCGGAAGTGTGGTCGCGTCGATCACTCCGCCGACCGAAGCGACAGAGGCGCATGGTTGCATCCGGCGTTACCCGCCGCGAGATCGATGTCCTGGTGATGCGCAACCGCTTCGGTATCGAGCACATACATTCCCGCTGTTGTGCCTGCCGCGTAAACGCGCTCCCCATCGTCGGTCACCGACATGGAATGGAACCGGTTCTGTTCGACGTTCTGGAAGTTGCCGCCGCGTCCCGCGAGATTCTTGTTGTTGCTGAAGTCGAGGAAACGGCCGTCGGAGAAAAGTCCCGTGGCATCCGGTTTTTCGTTGATCGGCGGACCACCCACCTCGTGCAGGCTGAAACTGGCGAGCGTGCGCGGCTTCGGCAATATGTCGCCGGTAGCCTCATCGGTGATCGCCATGACGATCATGTCGGGAATGTACAAGCCTGCGTGTTCCGGGTCAGGAAGCCCCGCCGTCCAGATTGCCATGAAAACCAGCACGCGATTTTGATTCGCCGGATCGTGCCACAGAAAAAATTCATGCGACTGCGAATGAAAATCGGTGACTTCACTCTGCGAGGTCGGCAGGCACGTGTTCATGTTGATGCCGTACGTCTGCATCCAGCCTATGGTGTTGGTGCCGCCATTGCGAATCACGATGTATCGGTCCTGCCCGGCGGAGGTCTTGAAGACCAGCGAGCGTAACTCACGATCATCGAATCCCTCGTTTCCTTCGGCCCATGCCGGAATCTCGCCGACCTGCACCGGCGCTTCCTTCTCCGGACTGTTCTGGATTTTGAATATGTTGATCGCGTGCCGTTTCCCCGCGCCATTCTGATGGCCTGTAAAGATGCAATTGCCCGCGATGCCCAGGCCGCGGCCGTCTCCGCCGGCGTCGAGGTCGCCGTTTCTCCAGCCTCCGGTAGCCGGATCGGGCTCTGATGGGACGGTGAGAACCCAGTGCAGCGGTTCAAAGTTCCGGTAGAGATGGAGCTCTTTTTCCAGCAGAGCCGCCCCTGCGCGAGCGTCCGCTTCGGAGGACTTCGGATTCAGCTTGCCGTCGCGCCCGACACGTACCGAGGGCATCTGCCCGATGGGCGTTTTGAAGGTCGACGGCTGGCATCCGGCGGGGTCGTTCGAATAATCCACGCATTGCGCCGCCAACGGGCCGGCCGCCATGCTCAATATCCCAGCCGTCAGACTCAATATCCAGGCGGCGTTGCGGGTGCTCGATTTCATTGACATTTCCAGGTTTTCTCCCGTGATTTCCTCAGGTGAATATCATACGCCCGCGTTTCCATCCCGGGCGGATCGCTTTTGATGATAAGCGTTTCGCCCACTATCATCCGCCGGAGTGCGTGGAGCCGCTGATCGCTGGTGTGGAGGAACGTTGAGCGGCAGCGCGGAAACCTACCGATATGTCGTGATATCACTTCCGCCTATCGCCGTCTTCCTCCGACCGCAACCGGAAGCCTCCAGCCATACCGGATTGCCATAAAGCGCAACCCAAAGCAGAAAAGTGCGCCAATCGTCATAGCCGCAGGGGACGATACATGAAGCATCTGTCCGATCACCACGACGGCAGCGCAAGCGAGGGCAGCAACGGCGTAAAGGTCTGCGCGCAACACCATCGGAATCTCCGCGCTTAAGATGTCACGCATTATGCCGCCGCCAATTCCCGTCAGCATCCCGAGCAGCGCAGCCCCGACTGGATCAAGGTGATAGGCCAAGGCCTTCGTCGCGCCTGTGGCGGCGAAAAGCGCGAGCCCGACAGCATCGAAGATCAGGACGGAGCTGCTCAAACGGTCAATAAACGGGTAACAATAGAACGTCAGCAGACCCGCGGCGAGCGAAACGGCGACATAACGCCAATCGCTGAGAGCCGCTACCGGAGTGGCCCCAATCATTACGTCGCGTGCGATTCCGCCGGCATTGGCCGCCGCAAAGGACAAGACGAGCACGCCAAAGATATCAAGCCTGTGCTTGACTCCCGCCACGCCCCCGCTGAGCGCGAAAACGAAGGTGCCCCCCAGGTCGAGGATGGCGTGAAACGTGCCCACCCGTATCGCAAAGTGAAAAGGGTCCGCCATTGCCTCCCGCTTACACCCTACCTTCCGAGCCAAGCCAGCGCGGTGACGACCAGCGTTTCAACGCCCGTCTCCACGGTTGGATGAATGACCGGCGCGAAGTATGGGCTGTGATTAGTTGGAAGTGCTCCAATCGTGCCGTCCTTCTTCGCTTTTGCGTACACATCATGATCCACTCCACCCAAGAACCAGAAGACCGACGGAACGTGCCACTCGGCTCCGAAAGATCCGAAGTCCTCGCTTGCCATCGTTGGCTTGGTCTCCTGCACCCTGTCGGCAGGAAAATGAGCGCGAAGGGCCTCCCGTACTCGCTTGGTCGCATCCGGATCATTCGTTGTCAGTGAATAGTGGTCCAGCGGCGTAATCTCCGGTTTCCTCGGCGCACCTGAGCCTTCGGCTTCAGCGTTCACAATCCGTTCGATGGCGGCAAGCACCAGTTTGCGAACCCCCTCATCGAAAGTGCGCACGTTCAGCTTGATGATTGCCTCGTCTGGGATGACGTTTTCCTTCGTCCCCGCGTGTAGCACGCCGATCGTAACCACGGCGGCTTCCGTCGGGGGTACCTCACGTGAAACGATGCCTTGTAGCCGCAACACTATTGCCGCTGCCATCACGACAGGGTCGATGCTCGCCTCGGGCATGGAGCCGTGAGCGCCGCGCCCAAATAATTTGATTTGAAGGCTGTCAGCAGCTGAGGTAGTGACACCGATCCGGCCGCCAATCACGCCAGCGGGCATGCACATTACATGCTGGCCGAAGATGACATCAGGCTTCGGGAATCGCTTGAATAGCCCATCGTCAATCATCGCCTGCGCGCCCTGCGCTGTCTCCTCGGCGGGTTGAAAGACGGTCATCAGTGTCCCCTTCCACGCGTCGCGAGATTTCGCAAACAGGGTGGCCGCACCGATCAGCCAGGTCACATGCATGTCGTGACCGCAAGCGTGCATTACCGGCACAATCTTCCCGGTGCTGTCCGTAGCCGTGATTTTACTGGCATAGGGAAGACCGGTGGCTTCCTGAACTGGCAGCGCATCCATGTCGGCGCGGAGCATCACTGTTGGTCCATCGCCGTTGTGGAACAAACCGACAACGCCGGTCTTGCCAACCCCGGTGGTCACTTCATAGCCGACGGCCCGCAAGTGGTCGGCAGCCACAGCCGCTGTCCTCTCTTCCTGCATCGAGAGTTCGGGATGAGAGTGGATATCCTTATAGGTCGTCTCCAATTCTGGAAGCAGACCATCGAGATTTGCAAGCACGGGCACTGAAGCCATTGGAAGGAACTCCTCAAACAGGCGTTCAACCCCTGTCATTATTGCACTACTTCAGACTGGCTCTCTCCATCGCCAGTCTGAGGTGTGCCGTGCCCCGCCACTCACGTTTGCTGAAGGCGCACGATGGTTTCCGATACCTGCTTCAGGATTGAGAGGGGCACGAGCGCGCCCGGCCCGTCGAGACACCTAATGGGATGGTCCGCCGCGGGCAGTCCGAGTTGGCCGGACCAGAAAAGCTCTGGGACTCACCACCGGGAATCTGGAACTGATTCTCGTCTGCGCCGCCCGTCGACATTAACTGCCGAGGCCCACACCCGGTTTTCCGGGTCCATCTTTGTGCTGCTGACTCAGCTGCGGATCGAACTCGATCAGCTGAGTACACGCATTGAGGAAATGGATGCGCTGATTGCCCGGACGTCGAAAGAGAATGACGCTTGCCAGCGACTGACCTCGATACCCGGAGTCGGGCCGGTTACCGCGACCGCATTGGTGGCTGCGATCGGTAACGGATCTGCATTCAGAAAAGGACGCGATCTCGCAGCCTGGGTGGGACTGGTCCCCCGAGAGTACTCCACCGGCGGCAAACAAAGGCTGCTCGGAATCAGCAAGCAGGGTAACAGTTATCTGCGCCGACTCTTTGTGCAATGTGCGCGCAGTATCCTTCGTTTCCGAGAAAGGCAGGGAGCGCCGTTCGGAGTCTGGCTGACGCAGTTAATGAGTCGTTCGCCTCAGAACGTGGTTGTGGTCGCGCTAGCGAACAAGCTCGTGCGAACGGCGTGGGCAGTCCTATTTAACAACGAACCATACCGGAGTCCGATGCCAGCCGCTTGAGAGCGATTCGGATCGGAATAGAAATTCTCGCCAGGTCTGCTGGCGGATACGAAGATGGCACAACGGTCGAACCGGCGCTTTCTAAACCTGATATCGGTAGCGGCCCACCAAGGCCACACACCTAACTACTTTCCCACTTAAAATTCCGGATGTAAGTTCCGTACTTTCATAGGTGCGGCGGGTGGCTGTTTGTTGGATCGAACGTTGCCTCGGGCGGGACGCCATCGGTGACGTCTGGCGGCTGTTGAATATCAGAACATTCTGTTCAGAAAATGTATTGACTCCGCCGTGTGATAAATGTATCATCGTTACTGATGACACGTGAGCAAGCCATCCGCAAGAGGGAAAAGTTGGCAGCCAAACTCTCCTCCCCCTCGGGTGTCCTTCGCGGCTCGCTGCTCCAGCGCACGATTCATCACTCCACGGGATGTCTGAAATGTGCTCGTGGCGAAGGCCATCCGCTCTGGGTGCTCACGGTGGGTTATCCCGGCGGAAAAACTCGCCAGGTGAGCGTGCGTCCCGAGCAGGTTCCGCTGGTTCGAAAGGCAATCGAAGAGTATCGCGATGTCAAGCAGGCACTGGAGGCAATCAGCGAACTGAATCAATTCCTGCTCCGGCTGGATCGCGAGGAAGCCAAAGAACAGGAACGCCAGTCGTGATCGCCGCTCGCCGCCTGCAGCGAAATTTCGCCGATGGCTTCATCGCAGAGACGGTGGAGGATCTCTGGGAACCTTGGATGCGGCACGCCGATAAAGCACTGGAAGATGACACCCTGCTTCTCGTCATTCAGGAAGAGCTGGCCAAACGCTGCAGGAAGAGCAAGACTCGTGGGCGCAAGGCGACGCCCGCTGAGGTCGTGCTCAGAATGCTGCTGCTGAAGCATGTACGCGACTGGAGTTACGAAGTACTGTCGCGGGAAGTGCGCGCCAATCTGGTCTATCGCGAGTTCACCCGGGTCGGCGGTGAAAAGGTTCCGGATGACCGGACGATGGGAAACCTGGCGCGTCAGCTGGGGCCGGAGGTTATCGAAAAACTGCACCGGCGGGTGGTGGAGATCGCGCAGGAAAACAAGATCGCAACGGGTCGTAAGATGCGGGTCGATACGACCGTGGTGGAGACTGACATCCACTATCGGACCGACAGCACGTTACTGGGTGACGGCGTGCGTGTCCTGACGCGCATCATGAAGAGGGTTACCGCTGTGGCGGGGAAGGCCGGCACGCAGATGCGCGATCGCAGCCGATCCGCAAAGCTGAAGGTTTTGGCGATCGCTCGCGCCAGCCGCAACAAGACGGAGCAAGGGCGGCAGAAGATGAAGAACGCATACGTCAAATTGTTGGAAATCGCCAGCCGGGTTACGGGGCAAGCCTGGAAGTTCTCGCGCGAGATCGTCGGGGGTGTCAAGCGAGGCAACCTGTCAGTCCTGCGCAAAGCCGGCAAGCAACTGGACGAAATGATTCCCCGGGTCCGGCAGGTGCTGCGCCAGACACGGGAGCGGGTGCTGCGCGGCAACACCAAAGCCGAAGGAAAGCTGCTCAGCATATTCGAGACGCACACCGAGGTGATCCGCAAGGGTAAGGCGCATAAGCCCAATGAGTTTGGCAAACTGGTCCTGATTCAGGAGGCGGAGAACCAGATCGTTACGCATTACCAGGTATGCGAACAGCGGGCGGCTGACTCCACATTGCTGGGAGGATGTCTGGAGCAACATGTCAAACAGTTCGGACGCGCCCCGGAGCGTGTGGCGGCGGATCCCGGCTTCTTCTCAGCCGCTAACGAATCCAAAGCCGGGGAAATGGGAGTCAGCCGGGTCTCGATTCCAAGCCACGACACGAAGAGTCCCGCACGCAAACAGCGGCAGAAGCAGCGTTGGTTTAAGGAGCTTCAGAAGTGGCGCACAGGCTGTGAAGGCCGTATCAGTGTTCTCAAACGCCGCCATGGGCTGCGGCGATCGCTCTACAAAGGACCGGACGGCATCCAGCGCTGGGTCGGACTCGGGGTGATCGCCGACAACGTCATTCATATCGGCACGCACCTGGCCGAGCAAACACGCCCGCGCGAAGTACCCTCTTAATTAACCGCTACGTTTCTCCGTTCCTGTCCGCACCGGAAACAGATTCTTTAACTCGCCTTTCATCCCACTCCCAACGCTCCCCTCGACCTCGAAGACCTCCCGTCAGGACAATATTTCCGGGACGCCGACTCAGGCTGAGGCAGCTTTCAGAATTTTAAGTGGGAAAGTAGCTAGCGAGAACGCAAGGGCTACCGCCGCGAGGCGGGGTCTGAAAGTAGCGTGTAGCAGATGTGCGAGTCGATGGACAAGAACCGGGTACAAGGCGTTAGCGTCGGACGAGCGGGCAACTTACCGCGAAGTCCATATCCATCAAAGATGCGAAGCGTAGATCCGGCGGCTGCGCACAGAAGACGGTTGAGCTTACCCCAGGAGATCTGTTCTGTGTCGCGATGGCGACTGAGGTTGTCGAAAGGCAGCCTGACCACAGGGCAGAAGTCAGCAGAGGGCATATTAGGCCATGTCGTCGGTAAGGCTAGTGAGGCACTCCAATGCCGAAAGGCGGAGTCAACAGATAGGCCGAGTCGGGAACGGTGGCTGAAGGCCCGAACGAGAGGAGCGGCAAGTAGGACATGAGTCTCAGGAGTGAAATGCAGCAGAATATTCAGGCCGAACTGAACTTTTCTTCGACGCCAGCGGGTGAAGCCCGCGAAGCGGGAAGGGAAGAGACTGAATCGCTCTCGACGAGGAATGACCCCGAAAGCCCAGCCAGCACGAATCGACTGATGGAGGAAGTATGTGAGCGAGAGAATCTGAAGGAAGCATTGCGGCGGGTGAAGGCGAATAAAGGTAGCGCGGGCGTAGATGGGATGACCGTCGGCGGAATCACCGACTATCTGAAACAGCATTGGCCAGCTATTCGGGAACAACTGTTGAGTGGGACTTACGAGCCGAGGCCGGTGAGGCGGGTGGAAATCCCCAAGCCGGACGGAGGGGTGCGCAAGCTGGGCATCCCGACGGTGCTGGATCGGTTAATCCAGCAGGCGGTGATGCAGGTTCTACAGCGGCAGTGGGACCCGACGTTCTCTGAAAGCAGCTACGGGTTCCGGCCCGGACGGTCGGCCCAACAGGCAGTGGCGCAGGCGCAGAAGCATATCGCCGAAGGCCACGGCTGGTGCGTTGATCTCGATCTGGAGAAATTTTTCGATACGGCTTCATACTGCCCCCTGATTCATGAAAGCTGCTCGAACAGTTCGAGTTCCTGATCTACCACTTTGATTCTCAAGCCCTTACGCCGTCCTTCGCGGACAAGTACGGCTTCCAGTTCGCCACGCTTTACACGCTGCAATACGGTCTGCCGCGAAACGCCGAGTTTCATCGTTGCTTCCAGCATCGGCAAGTACTCGGGTGGCGCCTGTGTCACGACGCGCGATCGCAGGTCTTCGTTCATTCGAATCTGCCATGGCGCTCCTGGCGTAACCTGTTCACCGGCAATGAAACCATCCACGAGCCAACGGTGAATGCTCGAGGTGTTCATGCCCAGGATCTGCGCGGCCTTGCGGATCGTGACCAGTTTTCCGTCTGGTGGCTCGGCGGGCGACTGGAATCGCGGGATATTCCGATAGCGGCGCAGACAACCAACCTGGTTGGCAGTGAAACGTTCACCGGTAGCGGTTTTGCGGTTCTGACGATTCAGGATGCCGGCGATCACCTCGTCCGGATACAAAACAGCCAGGCGGCGCAGCAGAGAGATCGTGTCTTCATCGGTACGGGGACCTTGTGGTCGAAAGCGCGGGACTGAGATGTCGAGTGTTGTGACCGCACCGCCGTGCCAGCGCAAAGTGAGGTGCGCACGACCCTCGGCCCGCTTCAGATTCAGAGCAACCTCTTCCAGAAGGGTGCGCAGCAGCTGCTTGCGATCGTGGTCCGTTGTAGTCGTGGCATACCAGACCTGATGAAGATCGGAGCCCAGCGCTTGAATGCGGCGCAACTGATCAGGGCCAATCGCGCCCGGTTGTTGTTGCTCTTTTCGCCGCAACGCTGCCTCCGCGCAGGCCACGTCGCGCAGGCGGCTCTCCCATTCGGTTTCCAGGCCGCGCGCGACAAGACGATTTTCGGGTTCGACTGCCCGATAACGGCGCTCAGCCTTTTCAGCTTCGTATCGCAGGCGTTCCACCTCAAGCCGCCACTGCGCCAGCGCCGCGTCGTGATTATTACGGCCTTGCTCTACAGCAAGCCGCATCGCTTCTATGGAACCGGGCGTTACAACGTTGAGAAAGGCTGTAGCCACGGACTCATCGATCGCCACGCCGCCGACATTGAGACAGTACAAGCCTCGTCCCTCGACGATGTCTTTACCGGCGCAGTGATAACCCGGAGTCGAGTTGCGGCCGCGGTAGTGCGTTTTCAGTTTGCGGCCGCAATGGCCGCAGACGGCGATGCCCTGTAAAAGTGCGGATCCTTCTCTCACGGCGCCACCCGCCTGATGCGGCTTCGGCCGCGTGTTGGTATCGAGGCGCTTCTGATTGGCCTCGAAAGTTGCGCAGTCAATGAATCCCGGATGGTGCTCCTGGATCAGTACGCTCCACTGATCCATCGGAAGGTGTCGCATGCGCTTCTTGACAACGCCCTGCTCATCGACATAACGTTCCGACCGGCTCTTGCCGTAAGCGTAAGCACCGGCGTATACCGGATTAGTCAGTATGTGATGAATCGCGGTGTAAGTGGGAACAACCCAACGAATCTGGCCGTCAGGCCCGTCCTGCAGAGGAAAGGAGGGAACTTCAGATCGCAGCCAAAGCCAGACGCGGCGAGCGGAACCGAATTCGGCGAAGCGTTCAAAGACCGCTTGAATAACGGCAGTCACCGCCTCATCAGGATGGAAGCGGACTTCGCCAACCGCTTCTCCCCACACGAAACCCACGGGCAAACCACGGCGCAACTCACCGCGGGCCGCCTTGTTGCGAATGCCGCCGTCCAGTCTGGCGCGAATGATGTGCAGTTCCGCTTCGCTCATGGTTCCCTTGAGACCGAGTAACAGGCGGTCATTGAACAATGCCGGATGATAGACGCCATCGTTATCTCCAATCAAAGTGTCAGTCAGACCGCACAGTTCGAGAAGACGATACCAATCCGCATTGTTGCGCGCCAGACGCGAGACTTCAAGGCCAAGGATAATTCCGATGTGACCCAGCGCAACTTCGCTGATCATGCGCGTGAAACCGGAGCGCTTATCTGTAGTGGCTCCGGAGAGACCGAGGTCATCATCAATAATGACGACCTGATCCTTCTGCCAGCCGAGTTGGCAGGCTCTGTCGGCCAGCGCGTACTGGCGCGCCGTGGATTCGCGGTTGTGTTCGACCTGGGAAGGGCTCGACTGCCGGACATATATATAGGAGGCGCGAGCGGTATGGGATGGTTTGATCCTGGAGATGTCAGTCATTGGCCGCCTCCAATGGATCGGCGGTTCGGGCTGCGTTGATCATCAAGCGCGCCAGGGTTTCGATTACGAGTTGCTTGTGCTCGTCGTTCAGTCCTTCCCACAAGCACGTCTCCGGAACCGGGATATCGATGAAGCTCAGATTCAGTTGCGGCATGGCTCTCCTCCTGTGAAACAGATTGCGTCGCCGATGTTGCGGCGCGTTGCAGAAGAGCATCCGCCAGAAACCGGAGCTGAAGCAAGTCCTCCAGGGAGCCGATGAGGTTGTGATCCGCTGGCTGCGGTGGAGCGGCGACCGCGAAATCTGTCCACCGCGCCGGAATCAGCGACCTGCTTCCGTCCGGCAGAATCAGAACGAAATACAAGCGCTCCTCCCTGATGGCGTGCCGGAGAACTTCCAGCGACCTCCCTTCAAAAGGATGATGGCTGCGGGTGATCGTTACACGCTCCGGATAGTCCCGGAGGTGGGTAGTCTGTGGTGGTTTCCTTCGACCGGGTCAATCACGACAAACTGATGGGTCAGATCGCCAAACGGGTTGAGGACAAGCGGCTGTTGAAGCTCATTCGGGCATTCCTGAATGCCGGGGTGATGGAGAACGGACTGGTCAGTCCGAGCGTGGAAGGGACTCCGCAAGGGGGACCACTTTCGCCACTGCTCAGCAATCTCGTGCTCGACGAACTCGACCGGGAGTTGGAGCGCCGGGGCCATCGTTTCGTTCGATATGCGGATGATTGTAATCTCTACGTTCGCAGCGAACGGGCGGGGCAACGGGTGATGGAGAGCGTTACGCAATTCATCACGCAAAAGCTCAGACTCAAGGTGAATGAGGCAAAGAGTGCGGTGGCGCGACCGCAGGAACGGAAGTTTCTCGGGTTCAGCTTCAGCGCCGGTCCGGAGATCAAGCGCGTTATCGCGCCGAAGGCACTGGATCGGTTCAAGCGACGAGTCCGGGATATCACGCGACGAGCTAAGGGCGTCAGCATGAAAACCACGATAGAGGCGTTGGCTCCGTACATGCGGGGTTGGCGCGGCTATTTCGGATTCTGCGAAACGCCTGAAGTGTTGCTCGGTCTAACCCGCTGGGTTCGGTTGCGGCTCAGGGCAGCAATGTGGCGGCAGTGGAAAACACCCCGCCGTCGTCGTGAGGCACTGCTTGAACTGGGGGTGCGTTCGCGGCTGGCCAGCAATACCGCTGGCAGCGGACTCGGTCCCTGGTACCTCGCAAAGGCCAAGGCCCTTTCTGTCGGGCTTTCCAATGCCTACTTCAAATCGCTCGGCCTTCCTTCGCTGGTCGACGAGTAACGGCGTAACTTCTCGAACCGCCGTGTACGGACCCGTACGCACGGTGGTGTGGCAGGGGTCAGCGGGCAACCGCTGCCCCTATGCCGATCAATCGATTTAATGCGAAGTCCAGTTTTATGCTGAGAGCGGCGATTAGGGGATGGAAACCAGGCTTGCTTTCGAGGGTTTGACGACTGCGGTCGTGCGCAAGGACTTTGCATAATCGTGGCGTCCTGAGGAGGACGTCATGATGAGAGAGTTCTTTAAATCCCCATTTCGCATCCAGCAACTACGCGGCGGCCAAGACGGCCATTTGCTCGATGTTTTCACAGAAGACCTTCGGCAGTCAGGGTTTGCCCAGATCACGGCCCGGCGACATATTCGAGCCGCGGAACACCTGCTCTACTGGGCGAACCGAAAGGGCATTGGGCTCTCAGCTTTCGATGATCATGCGTTAGACGAGTTTGCCCGCCACCTTCGTCGATGCCGCTGCAAAGGCTTCGGACACACTCACCAGCGGGATCTTCAGAACGGTGCTCGTTTGTTTATCGGCAATCTGCGCCGCGCTGGGTTACTGCCGATTGCCGTCTGTCCAGGAAACCGTCGAAGACCCGCATGTCCTGGTGCTGTTCCGGGACTGGATGCGCAGGCACCGGGGAACATGTGACGCGACGCTTTACAACTACAACCAACATCTCCGTGCGTTGCTGAAGACCATAGGAGATGACACGAGCGAGTTCGAGGCTCGGAGTCTCCGGCAGTTTGTTCAGGATACATGCCAGCGCAGCGGTTGGGCAACCGGGAAACAGTGCACCACCGCCGTGCGAGCGTTCCTGCGTTATCTCATTGCGGATGGAAAGTGCGCAGCGGGCCTCGACGCATGCATTCCGGCGCTCGCACACTGGCGCCTTTCGTCCCTGCCGCGGTTATCTGCAACCCGAGGAAGTCGAGCGAGTCATTGCCGCGTGCAGCCCCACCCTGGAGGCGGGTCTCAGAGACCGCGCGATTCTGCTGTTGCTCGCCCGCGTCGGTCTTCGCGCCGGCGATATCCTGCGGCTTTGCCTCAGCGATCTGGATTGGAAGAACGCAACCCTTCGCGTTGTCGGAAAGGGCCGCCGCCAGACCCTGCTGCCGATGACCCAAGAGGTTGGCGATGCGCTCGTCGCCTATATCAAGGATGGCAGGCATCCCATCGACAACGACACGCTTTTCATTCGGTCCCGCGCACCGTTTCGTCCATTCGCCAGCCACTGTGCCATCTCCGTGATCGTGGCGCAAGCCATGCGCCGTGCGGGCGTTCGTTGTCCAAGCCGGGGTGCCGCTCACGTTCTTCGACATTCGGTGGCCAGCTCGATGCTCCGGCAAGGAGCTTCGCTGCAAGAGATCGCAGGCGTGCTTCGACACCGTTCGATCGCAACCACGGAGATCTACGCGAAGGTGGATGTGGTTGCACTTGGAGAGATAGCACAACCCTGGCCGGAGGTGACCTCATGCTGACTCAAGCTGTGGAATCGTATCTGGGAGTCCGGCGCGCCATGGGCTTCGCGCTCCACTCCGAAGGTAGCCTGCTGCAAAGCTTCGCGAAGTACTCCGACGCCGCGGGCAAGAGCCACATCTGCAACGAAACTGCTATTCAGTGGGCGGGCGTGGCGCGATCGGCTACCACGCGAGCGCGCCGACTTGGTCAAGTAATCCGGTTTGCGCGATACCTTCGCGCAGAGGACCAGCGTCATGAGATTCCGCCCGCCGTATTCGGGTGCGAGAAAGGCCCACGGCCCGTGCCTTACATCTTCTCTGTCGACAACGTCAAACGGCTCGTCGAAGCAGCATCCGGTCTGGGTCGGCGGAATCCCTTTCGCGGACAAACTTACAGCACGTTTTTCGCCCTGCTGGCGTGCACGGGACTTCGTGTGTCGGAGGCGATCAAGCTCCGCTTTGAAGACGTCACCGCGGACGGACTGATCATCCGCTGCTCCAAGTTTCGCAAAAGCCGTCTGGTGCCACTGCATAGCACCGCACAGATTGGCCTGGAGCGGTATCTCCAGAGGAGACGTCCTTTTGCTCCGTTCGACGATCACGTATTCGTCTCGCTGCGCAGGCGTTCGCTGCTGGTGGGTGACGCTGAAACCGCATTCCGAACAGCGGCAATGAAGATCGGCTTAAAGCGCGAGCCCGGGCTTCCGCGGCCGACGATTCACTCGCTTCGCCACACCTTCGCAGTCCGAGCCCTGGAGAACTGCCCGGACGGTCGAGATCGGATCACGAAACACATGATAGCCCTGTCCACTTACCTCGGGCACAGCAAAGTCGCCGACACTTACTGGTATCTGGAAGCGACACCGGAACTGATGAACGGCATTGCCGATTCATGCCAGGCCTTCTTTGTCGGAGGTCGGCCATGAACCCGATCGCGCCCCACATCGCGGCCTTTCTGCAACAACGCCTGCCGCTTGAGCGGCGGGCGAGCCCGAACACATGCGACTCCTATGCGCACGCATTCAAACTCCTGTTTGAATACGCCAGCGGGTGCCTGAAGGTTCGACCCTCCGAATTGAATCTGGAGCAGATTAATGCTCCGCTTATCGTGAACTTTTTGGGTTATCTGGAAGCGGACCGAGGAAACGGTGCTGGTTCCAGAAACATCCGCCTTGCGGCCATCAAGTCTTTCATGCACTTCATGGAGTACCGAGTTCCCTCAGCGCTGGAGCAGATTCAGCGCATTCTGGCCATTCCAGCGAAGAAAACGGATACCCGTCTTGTACGCCACCTCACCGCTGACGAGATGCAATCGATCCTGGATGCTCCCGATCCGGCAGTTCGAGATGGCATCCGGGATCGGGCGATGTTGCATCTGTGTTTTGCCGGAGGCCTGCGGGTTTCCGAGTTAGTGGGGCTGAGAACCGAGGATCTTCTCCTACAGCCTCAGGCGAGCATCCTGGTCCATGGAAAAGGTCGAAAGGAACGCTGCCTACCGTTGTGGAAGGAGACAGCATCCGCGCTACGCGCATGGCTGGCAGTTCGGGGCAACAAGCCGTGCGCCGGAACTATTCCTCAACGCTCGCGGCACCTCCATGACCCGGGCTGGTTTCGAGTACATCCTGCGCAAGCATGTCTGCGCGGCGGCGAAGCGATGCCCATCCCTTTCCACCAAAAGAATCTCTCCGCATGTCCTCCGCCACACCTGTGCGCTTACGATTCTCCAGGCCACCAAAGATCTGCGCAAGGTGTCGCTCTGGCTCGGGCACTCAAGCATGCAAACCACCGAGATTTACACGCGGGCCGATCCGTCTGTGAAGTTGGAAGCGCTGGAATCCGTCATCGCGCCGAAGTTGCGAACCGGACGATTCAAGGCGACTGATCAGTTGATTGCAATGCTGAAGGCCACTCCGGTTATGCGGAGCGAAAAGCCCTCAACCTGATTGCAAATGGGCCGATGGATGTCCGGTCTCAGCATAAAACTGGACTCCGCATTAAACCGCTTATGCAGTTCACCGCATAAGCGATTCGAGGTCAGCAGCGTGCTGGAGCGTCTCGTAGCGGCGCATGATGATCTCCAGCAGATCCTCGGCGGCTGTATGCGGCAGTTTGCGCATCCCGAAGTCGTCGATGATCAGCAGCGGCACGGTCGCGAGCAGTCCATGTATTCTTTGCGCGTGCCGTCGGCGATCGCGTCGGCCAGTTCATCGAGCAGGACGTGAGTTTCGCGATAGAGAACCTCGTAGCCCTGGTGGATGGCGGACGTGACCGATGGCCTGCGCCAGATGACTTTTGCCGGTGCCGCCTGGCCCGAGAAACAGAGCGTCTTCGCGCTTGTCGATGAACGCCGCGGTGGCCAGATCGAAGACCAGACTGCGATTGATCTTGGGATTGAACGCGAAGTCGAAGTTGTCGAGCGTCTTGTCGGGATCGCGGAAGCCGGCCTGTTTGCGGCGGCGCTCCAGCAGCCGGTCGCCGCGCCGCGTCAGTTCGTCGCTGACGAGGCAGGAGATCAGATCGATGGGTGCCATAGTTTCGGCCTGAGCCTGACGCAGGCGTGTTTCGAGCACGTCGGCCATGCCGCCGAGGCGCAGTTGGCGCAGCGAACGTTGCAGTTCGATGAGGTTCATGGTTGTTTCTCCGTTCCTGTTCGTTTTTCGATGAGGTCGCGATACAGAGTCAGTTGCCGGATGAGCGGATCGACCTGCCGCAGACTGAGCGGCAGTTGCGGATTACGTTCCAGATAGCGGCGCACGAAGCGGTATTCGGCGCCCGTCTCCAACCCGAGGGCGCAGGCCTCGTCGGTGGAAGCGACGCCGTACTTCTTCGCCAGCGCGAGCACGCCCAGGATGCGGCGCACGGCAGTCTCGCCGTGATTCCGATGCATGCTCTGGCACAACGCGCCGATATGCGTTCCGGCCTTGTCGGCGCGGGCCAGCAGTTGCTGTGTCGACAGCGGCGTTCGTCGCGGACGATCTTCATCCTGGATGCGATGACGCCCGCGCTGTTCGCGCAGGTGCTCGCGCAGCAGCTGGCCGGTGAGCGGATCGAGCAGACGAACATGAGATGCATCCCACTGCACTCGAACACGCCGGCCGATCCAGCCCGGCGGCGCGCCGTAGTAAGCGGCTTCGACTTCGACGCAGCCATCCAGATGCACGGTACGTTCGCCGTACTGGTAGTAGCGGAACGGCTCGAGCGGCAACGGCAGCAGCGAGGGCCGTTCTTCGGCGAACATCGCCGCGACCTGCCGCTTGGTGGTGCCGTGAATGCGCGTATCGGCCCAGCGCTCTTCCCAGCGGTCCAGGTAAGCCTGCGCCTCTTCCAGACTCTCGAAGCGCAGGCCTTTCAGCGGCGTCTTCTGGGCGTGGCGCGACGCCCGCTTCGACCTTGCCTTTTCGGTCCGGATCTCGCACACGGCAGGGCAGAGCGACCGCGCCGTAGTGGGCGAGCACATCGCGATACAGCGGGTTCAGCGACGGATCGTAGATGTCGGGCGTGAGCACGCCTTCGCGCAGATTATCGAGCACGACCACGCGCGGGGCTCCGCCCAGCCGGCGAAACGCCTTCTCGTGCAGTTCGGCCCAGATGCGCGCACTGGAACGGAAGGTCAGCAGACGAACGGATTTGCGGCTGTAGCCCAGCGTCAGCACGAACAGGCGCGTGCGGCGATACTTGCCGGTGTGCGGATCGCGCACCATGGGGCCGGTGCCGTAATCGACCTGCGCTTCCTCGTTATGGAACGCGTTCCATAACGAGGATTATGGTAAGTTCCGCGTCATGGTAAGGAGGAAACGTCATCCCATCTGGTTTCGGACGAATCGCCGTGATTTGTCTATCCCGCACTTCCCATAATCCCCCCAGCGAGAATCGAGAATATTGTGGCCTCTGATTTTACTTTCTAAGGAGTCTACGATGTTCTCAAACTGGTTTTCTGGTGACGAGTGCGGGCAGTACCGCACGTCGGCCCACAAGCAGCGCATGGACCACGTTGGAAGTTGTTTGTTGGAACTGCGCTACGCGAATGAAGTAGTCCGCCAGCATCTTCACGAATGGCTGCGCTTCTCCCGGCACTTTGAGGAGCGCGGCATGCCTTTGCTGGCCATCGACACCGAGGCCGTACAGCAGTACGTAGCTCGGCGCACATCGAAGACGAGCGCCAGCCGCTCCCGTGTTCTCCGAGCCTCTGTCAGAATCTTTCTCGACACAGACGAACGAGGACAGTTTCGACGACGTGTTGGCTCTCCTCCTACGACTCCAGCCTGGTTCGCCCCGATTCTGACGCCGTATTTGCTTTTTGTGCAAACGCATCGCGGACTGGCGGCAAAAACAGTCAGGAAGTACACCCAAAAATTGTCGGCGTTCGCCCAGCACCTGGAGGGCGCCGGCATCACGGAACTCGACCGGATTACGCCAGGGCACGTTCGCGAGTTTTACGAGAATGCCGGGAACAATGCACCTCGACGCTCGTACGGTTCCACTCTTCGGGTCTTTTTCCGCTGGGCCGCTGCGCAGGGATGGCTCTCCAGTTCTCTACGTGATGCGGTCCCGCGACCACGACAGTATCGGTATGTCAACCTTCCAGACGTGCTGGGTCAGACCGAGGTGGATCGCGTCCTGGCAACCGTGGACCGATCAACGCCGCTCGGGCGGCGCGATTATGCGGTTCTTGTGTTGGCTGCGCGGTACGGATTGCGCCCCTGTGACATTCGCCAACTGACCCTCGACGAGATTGATTGGCGTGAGGCGCGGATTGATCTCCGGCAGGTTAAGACCGGCAGGCCCCTCGTACTGCCACTCCTCCCCGAAGTCGCAGGTGCTCTCAGCGCCTACTTGCTCGACGGCCGCCCAGTGTCGACGAGCCGCACCGTCTTTCTGCGCCACTGTGCACCGTTCGAGCCGTTCGCGGCCGAGAATAACCTCGCCACGATCATGCGCGATGCCCTTCGGCGCGTCGGCCTGGCAGACAGACCGGGACGCCGCGGCCTCTACTTATTTCGCCATACGCTGGCGACTCAGATGCTGGCTGCCGGGCAGCCGCTTAAAGCAATCGCTGACGTGCTGGGCCACGCGTCCACCCAGACCACCTACGGCTACACCCGGGTCGAGGTGGATGGCTTGCGCAGCGTGGCCATCTCCGAGGAGGAGGTAACCCGATGAACGCCTTGCCAGCAAGTTCCTCCTTCGAACTCATCTCGCCGTTGGCCTCGAAACTGGTGCAGTTCCTCGCTCAGAAGCACGCCATGGGCTACCACTATAGAGACGAGGGCCGCGTGTTGCGCGAGTTGGACCGCTTTCTTAACACTCGCCTGTCGCCAGAAGAACCTTTTATCACGCTGGCCATTGTGCACGATTACGTGGCGCGACGGAGTACTGAATCGGAGACGACCCGCGCGCATCGCTTGTCGCTCATGCGCGAAGTCTGTCGCTTCCTGCGTCTCGAAGACGCCCGTACGGTCGTACCGGATCGCCGCTCGTTGCGGATTGTGCGCCAGAAATTTGTGCCACGGGTCCTCAGCCGAGACGAAGGTAAACGTTTCCTGCAAGCTTGTGCCGAGTTGCCGCAAGGACGGACATCACCGGTTCGGGATGCGGTCTTGGGCACTGCCTTGCGCGTTCTGTATCTTGCCGGCCTGCGAGCCGGAGAGCTTCTGCGGCTCACCCAGGCCGACGTCAACCTCGACGCAGGCCTGCTGCATATCCGGCATACCAAGTTCGACAAGTCAAGAATGGTTCCGATTGCCGCGGACCTGGCTCAGCACCTGGCGCACTGCCGGATGCTGGTAAGCAAGCGCTTCGCCGGCGGTGCTCCCGAGAAACCGTTCTTTCCCAGCCCTCGCGGGGGACGGTATTCGATTACCGCCTTGCGCGAAGCTTTTCACCAGACACTGAAGAACGCCGGCATTGAGCGCAGGAGCGGCAACCGGCACATTCGTCTCCATGACCTGCGACATTCGTTTGCCGTTCTCCGGCTTCTGTTGTGGTGTGAACAGAACGTCGATCTCGGCGCAAGGTTGCCGCTTCTGGCTACATACCTTGGGCACGTTGGCTTAGCCAGTTCCCAGCGCTACCTGCAACTGACCCGGGATCTCATGGGTGAAATCACCCGGCGACATCAAGCCCGCTTCGGCTACCTGATCAAGGAAGGCGGGCTTCGATGAACCTCCCCACGCTTCCAACGTTGCTCTCGGGATTCTTTCTTCGTTATCTCGCCGTAGAGCGGGGTGTCAGCCCACATACATCCACCTCATATAGGGATGCAATAAAGCTCCTGCTTCTGTTTACGGCCGCGCGGTGTCACCGCTCCGTCGATCAGCTCGTTATAGAGGATCTCACGGCTCCCGTGGTGTTGGACTTTCTCGCGGACCTGGAGACCAGCCGGGGCAACACCATCCGTACGCGCAACTCGCGCCTGGCGGCGGTTCAAACCTTCTTTCGCTACGTCGCAGGGCGAGAACCAGCTCTTGCGGCCAACTGCAGCCCCGTCTTGTCCGTTCCCGCAAAGAAGGCGCTTCGCCCTTTACTCGGTTATCTCAGTGAGCAGGAACTCGGTCATCTGTTGGCTCAAATCGACCGCCTGGCTAAGCACGGAGAACGCGATTACGTGCTCCTCAGCATCCTTTATGACACCGGCGCCCGCATCCAGGAACTGCTGGATCTGACACCGCGTGACTTTCATCTGGAATCGCCGCCATTCGTCTGTGTCCGAGGTAAGGGCCGCCGCGAGCGACTATGCCCACTGCTGCCCCAATCCGCACGACTGGTCCGACAGTTCCTTTCCGCCGAGGGGCGTCAACTCGACGATCACAAGCCATTCCTGCAAAACGGGCGGGGCAGCCGACTGGGCCGGCACGGCGCGCGATACATTCTGCTGAAGTACTTGCGCCGGGCCACACCTGCTATGCCCACTCTGGCACGCGTGGGAATCAGCCCCCACACCATGAGGCATACAAAGGCCATGCACCTTCTCCAGTCCGGCGTTCCCCTCGTCATGGTCAAAGATTTTCTTGGACATGTCGATATGAAGTCCACCGAAATCTACGTTCAAGCGGACCTCGAAATGAAACGCAAGGCTCTCGACTCGGCAAACGGTCCAAAACCGACGCAGGCACCAACGCCCCTTCTGTCATCGAGCCTCATCGATTGGCTCGAAGCTCTGTAGCGCATTATGTGACGGACGCGGCCGAGATTTCGGCCAAAAAGATCGGGACTACGCCGCTTCTTACCATGACGCGGAACTTACCATAATCCTCTCCCGGCGCGGTGATGATCACGACACGGCTTCGGGCGATGAGGTCCGCGCAGCTTGCGGACAAATCGCTTACGCTCTGATAGCCGCCGGTGAAGCCATGGTCGTCCACCAGTTCCTGCCAGATGGCCATGGCGTTCCGGCCATGCGAGAGCCCTGATTCGATCACTTCCCGATATGGTTCGCAGGCGCTCGCCGACGGGCTCCGGCCCGGTGGTGGATCATCCGGCATGACCGGTTTTGGTGCCGATCCCGCCAGAGTCGGTGGTCACCTCATTGGCCGGTTTTGCCGGCGTTTTCCGCCGGCCCCAGCCGCCCGGCTGACGAACGGGGATCCCCGCAGCCTTCAGATACCCGGCTGCGGTCTCCCGGCGGTACGCCGGTGGCCTCTCAATTCGACGGAGCGCCCAGCCCAGTTGGCCCAGCGCGATGACCTGTTTCTTCTTTTCTTCGTTCAAGACATTGCTCACGTTGACGGAGGGTATTCCTCCGTCCGAGTAATGTCCTGACCAGCTTTCTCATTGGCCGGTTTTCAGGTGACCACCATTGGCCGGTTTTGGGTGATCCCGAGGTCCGACCCGCTCACCGATTGTCTCGTCTCGTGCTAGCTAGAGCGCTCGCTTGGCTTTACGGTCTGAATCCCGATTTCGTAGGGCGGTCTTTTTTGGCCCGTTTTGATTGGGCGACCGTCTGAGGAAGCACGCCATGCATGGCTCGGATACTTAATGAGCCCACGAGTTACGCCCGAGCTTTGGCCTGCGCTGTGTCCCCTGCTGCTTGGCGTTTTTCCGCATTCAGCCGCTTTGGGAGACTATGAGGACCAATTCTATTCATTATTCGCTTTCAGACCTCCGCACGCTGATTATGCTCTGGACGCGCGCGATGCAAGAAATGCCCTGACTATTGCGACGCCGAAAGGACGGGCTCAAGTGGCGTGGTATTGGTGGCGACAGGCGGACTCGGCCACGGACTACGGAGCGACGCTCTACCGGGAACGACTGAAGTTTCTGCTGACGAACGTCTGGCCAATTGAACGCGAACTTCGGGAGGGAGCCGCCTCGGCCAATTTGGCTAAGCTCGCCACGTGCTGTTCTTCAGCGTTTCCAGACGCTGTCGATACGATCTTGCCACTTCTCGCAAAGCTCAGAGAACCGCACGACGTGGTTCTGACACTTAAAGAGGATTCCCAAGCGAGCCTTGTCGAGAAATATCCGGGCGCTGTTCTGGCGCTTCTCGATGCTGTAACGGGCGATCAAATCGCGTATTGGGCGTGGCAGGATTTCCGAGCCCTTCTCAGTCAGATCTCGGCGGCGAACCCTGCCTTGGCCGAGGACGCGCGTTTTGTCCGCCTCGATGCGATTGTGCGGGCGTTCGAGTAATGAGCCAGGAAAGCGCATGCTTGGAATGCCTGTAGGGAAGTCTTTCCCCGTCAGGGGTGAATGCGCGTTCGAATAACCCATCCTCTGTGAGTCGATCACATCGCCGTGGGTAACTGGATGAGCCGTCCCGATTCGGCTGGCATCTGATCCCAAGTCCTTCCGTCGAGCAGTCTGCCCGTACGAGATTTCAAGACCCCGCCCATTGTTTAAAAAAGAAGGCGACTCCCTCCCGTTCGCACCGGTCTCTGAGCTCACGAACCCAGTCTGGATCGATCGGGCGAGCGCCTGGCCCCGATTCGCCGCCGACAATCGCCCAATCGATTCCCTTTAGCTTGAGCTTGCGGAGGGGGCCGAGCAGCGGTTCGATGCTTAAAAACTTGACGTGTGCTCCTGTCTTTCTCAAGTCGTCGGCCCGGAAGATGTAATCTTCGTTTTCGATGCTGACTCCCATCCAGATTTGCGGCTGCCACTTGAGATCGGAATTGAGGTCACGAAGCCGGTCAGAGCGTTTGTGAGCACCTGATATTCATGCCAATGAGCGCGCGTCATCACCTGGAAGACCCGTTTTATGTAGGCCAGCGGCACGTCCACATGGAACAGGTCACTCATGCTGTTAACGAAGATGCGGCGCGGCTGTCGCCAATGTAGCGGATGTTCGAGCATTTGCGGCTGTAGCGTGAGCTTGAACCCATTCCGATAGTTGCTCTGCCCCATAGTCAGTCGCTTGGACATCCGTTCGGCGTAACAGAACTTGCAACCAGGGCTGATCTTGTTGCACCCCGTCACCGGGTTCCACGTCGCGTCCGTCCATTCGATGTGTGAGCTGTTAGCCATAACTAACGATTCCGGTACTTTCTGAAGATGTCTTCAACGATCTTGTTTCCCGTCTGATTTGGAGAAGCAAAGAAGAGATAGTAAATCGTTCTGCCAAGCTTGTTCTTAAAGGCAAGGGGAATTGGCGCGTACTTGAAGCCGGCTACTTTCAATAGCCTCTGGCGATACGCTTCAGCGATCTTTTCATTCGCGTCTTCGACCTTGACGATATCGGGATCGCCGAAGAGGCCTTGCTGCGGACTCGTTTCGTAGGCTGTCTGCTGCCAGGAGGCGTCGCCCCAGAAGCGATTCATACGGGCGACTTGCTTCGGATCGGCTTTGGCTGGGTCTTTCAGCAAGACGTTCATGTTCATATCCATGACCATGAAGTTAAGAAAAATTTCGATTGCCCTGCTCTTTCCGGCTGCGGCCACGACCTCCCATGCAAGATCGATATTGTACGGATCGAGGACACAGAGTGCCCGCTGGCGAGCTTCGAACGACACCCCCGGGAATATTTGCTTCAGGAGTATTTCGTTACAGTCGCCAGTATAGACATGAACGTTCTCGGCGTTGTCGGCGTAGTCCCTCAATTGACCGGCTCGTGTGGGATCGGCGTCGATGAAGTGGTATTCACGAAACGGCGGCACGGTCTGAAGTGCGTTGAGAGGGCTGCCATCTACGGGCTCTCCTGTCGTGCGGGAGATGTGGGAGCCCGGCCCAGCGAACCCGTCGATGTAGTGATGATAGAAGCCGTAGCCTGAGACGATCTTCGAGTACGGCGCAGCGTAGTCCCGGAGAATGTCTAACTTCACCTCTGACGAAGGGCCGATTTCATCGTATTCAGCGGGCAGTCAGTACTCCACGACAGAAGTCTACCAAAATGTTCGGAACGGGTGCGGGACGAGCCGTGTGGATTTTCGTGAAACGATCCGCGAACGCGCGCAGCAGGAACCGAAGTTCCGCAAGGCGCTGCTTTGTGAAGCAATCGAGCTCATGCTCTCCGGCGATGAAAAGACGGGCCGCGCGATCCTGCGCAACTACATCAACGCTACAGTCGGTTTCCGGCAACTGAGGAGGCGACTTCCATCCCCGCCAACAGCCTGATGCGCATGTTCGGGCCGAATGGCAACCCTTCCGCGAAGAACCTGTTCGGTGTCTTCGCGCATCTTCAGGCGCAGGAGGGCGTTAACTTCGAGCTTCGCCCTTCGCCGGCCTTGCATCGTGGCGCGAGGTCTGTCAATACCGCGGCGCGTCGTCGTATCGGTTTGAACCTTCATTTCAAAACCGGAGATAATGTCTACAGAGCCAGCCATGACGTTACGATCCGACCGGACGACGAACGACTGATTGCCGAGCTGATTCGGACCGAGGCGTATCAGAATGCGGATGAGGTGATTGCGAGGGCCTTCGAGGTTCTCCGATCCGACGAAGAGTGGCTCGGTGAGTCGAAATCGGCGATCGCCGAAAAAATAGATCGGGCTTTTGAGCAGTTTGACCGGGGACAGTTTTTCTCAGCCGAAGCGTCGAAAGCCGACATGGAAGCCCGCAAGGCGATCTGGCTGCGCGGGCAGCAGGCTTGAACGAGCCCCTCTACGAGGTTTCAATCGAGGCGCAAGACGATCTATTCGAGATCGGAAACGGATCGCGGCAGACAGTGTAACGCTTGCCAGCCGGATCGAGAGCGAGTTTTACGAGCTGTTTGCTTCATTGGGCAGGATGCCGGGACAGGGGCATCGCCGCAAAGATCTCACCAGCAGGCCAGTCTTGTTCTTCCCTCTTTACTCATTCCTCGTCGTTTATCAACCTGACGTCTTGCCGATCCGCATTATGGCGGTGTTGCGCGGGAGACGTAATCTGAAGTCGCATCTGAAAAAGCGGCTCTGACGCCTGCGGCAAGAGGGAGTTAACTTTGATCTTCGCCCTGGTCGGGGCCGAGGCCCGGCGCATCGGCCCCGATCCGTCACCGCCGGCCGCTCACACGTTCACGGTCCAGCGCATCATGCAGCAACTGTTTGATGTACGTCTGATAGGGCAATCCCTTGCGCTGGGCGAGTTGCCGCGCCAGCGCAAGGTCCGGAGCCGGGAGGCGGATCGAAATCGCCTGCATCACCGGGCGATACATCACGCCGCGGACCCAGTCTTTCCTGCCGCCCTGTTCGGGAATATCGCTCAAGTCGATGTCCTCATCGCGAATTGCGTCGAGAGCCGCCAGCTGTTTTGATTGATCTTTAGTTGGCTGCATCGTTCGGCTAGTTTTCTGACGGGTAGTTTTCTTCATACCGTTTCCTTTCCAGTCGCGTCGCCTTTCGTGCCGAAATGATTCGAATCACCTCTTCGTCTTCGCCAGATACCGCGGTTGTTACCGCATGGGCGACCAGAATTCAGCCGCGTGAAAACCGCACCGAGCAACTGGTAGCGCTGTTCTCCCTCTACATCGCGGTCCTGAACGGTAATCGCAGAGGGATCATCGAACGCAAGACGGGCGAAAGCGAAGTCGATGCCGTGTTTGGCGATTGATCCCGTTCTTGCTTTCGTCCCAATCAAAACGCATCTGGTATATACATCTTAGTATATACTCATCAAAGAGGGTCAGATGCGCCTGACGAAGGCTTCTACCGCTCCTTTACAGTCGCGGCTCAGTAATCGGCGAGAGCGAGTGTGTGGAAACTACAGGCCGGTCACTTGCTCTTCATGCGGCGCCCGATGATCATCTTCACCAGCAGATGGTCCGTGCCTCCCGTCATACCGACGCCGACACCAAAATTAAATTCCCATTTCGGGCTCAGGTTCAGATCGGTCACGGCAAAGATCTGCTGCTGTCGCCGCCGCAACGGGTCGAAACCCGTAACCGGGCCGAGTGCGCCATAGTACTCAAACCCCGCGTTAACAGCCTTCGTGACGTCATAGCCCACTTTGACATTCGGAGAAAACGTAACACCCTGCGACACCGACGGTCCGTGAAACGAGCGGTCGATGGTGGGATTGAAGCAGAGATAGAGCCGGCCAATTGTCTTGTCCACAATCGGCCGGATCTCGATCGTCCAGGTATCCGGCGAATACACAGCGCGCTGATAGCCAACCTCCGCCGACAAAACTACTTCCACCCGCCACTTCCACGAAGCCGGAACGGCGACTCGCGGGCGGATATGATCCCCCACCCACTGCCAGCCAACCCTCGAATCGGCGCTGGTGAAAACGTAAAAGCCCAGTTCGAACCAATTGCTGAAGCCATGCGTGATTTCGAGAGTTTCGTGCAACTGGTGTTCGGTGGGGTACTGGCTATCGACGACGTTCTTACTGCCTTCGAACGTGAAATTGCTGTGGAGTTCGAACATGGTGGCGCCGGGCTGAACAAGGTCTGAACCCGTACACCTGAATCTCATAGCTTCCCTGGGCGCACAAAAGCCCGGGGGCTGCGGCGATCAGGGCTATCAGCAGCAGGATACGCATCGGTGTCATATTTGCCAAAGCACGCGTCAGGGAATCATTATTTCATGCAGACCCAGTTAAGACCGCGTCGCAGTAAAGGGCCTGGATCCGCGCCAACCGATATGATGGACGCTGCGATGAATCGGAGAGATTTTCTGGGCGTGCTGGCCGCGACCGCTTTGGCCGATACTCCGCCCGACATCACTCTCCATCGGGCCGGTGACCGTGGAGCCCGTAAAGGGCAAGATGGTGCGCACGCTGGGCTACAACGGAATGGTCCCCGGACCGCTGCTGCGTGTTCCGGAGGGCAAGACGGTCACCGTCGAAGTCTTTAACGATACGGATGTTCCCGAACTGGTCCACTGGCATGGGCTGCACATTGCGAGCGAGGCCGATGGTTCGATGGAGGAAGGCACGCCGATGGTGGCGCCGCACGCTTCGCGCCGGTATTGTTTTCCCGCTACGCCCAGCGGCGGAACGCGCTGGTATCACACCCACACCATGGCCGGGCGGAATCTGAAGCGCGGCACCTACACGGGCCAGTTCGGGTTCTTCTACATCGAGCCCCGGAATGAGGCGGGCGGATATGACCGGGAAGTGTTTCTGGCGTTGAAGGAGTGGGATCCCTATCTTTCCACCATGGGCGAAGATAGCGGGCTCGAAGTCGCGTACAAATACGGGCGATGAACGGACGCGCGTGCTGGGGCATGGCGAGCCGATCCGGGTTAAAGAAGGCGACCGCGTCATGCTACGGATTCTCAACGGGAGTGCGACCCTGCACAGGCGCATCGCGGCTGCCGGGCACGTGTTCCATGTGACAGCGATGGATGGAAATCCTGTGGGGGCGCCGCGGGACGTTGAGGTGCTGGAACTCGGGCCGGCGGAACGGATCGACGCGGTGATTGAGATGAAGAATCCCGGCGTCTGGGTGCTGGGCGAAACCAATGATAAGGAGCGCCGCAACGGTTTGGGAATCGCGATCGAATATGCGGGAAGAGTGGCGAGCCGCAGTGGCTGCCGCCATCGAACGAGGTCTGGAATTATGGGGCGTTCGGGCGCACTCCGGCGCAGGCGGCAGGCGCGGAATCCGGCGAGCGCATTCCGCTTGTCTTCCAGAAGAAGTTTGCGGGCAGCCGATGGGTGGATAACTGGACTATCAACGGCAAGCAGTTCCCGAAGACGGATCCGATCCGGGTAAAGGCGGGGGGCGGTACAGCCTTGTGTTCGATAACCGGAGCGATGAGGCGCACCCGGTCCATTTGCATCGGCACAGTTTTGAGATTGCGAAGATCGCGGGAGTTGCCACGTCGGGGGTGGTTAAAGATGTTGTGGTCGTGGGGGCGATGAGCCAGACGGAAGTCAACCTGGAGGCGAACAATCCGGGCCTGACGTTGTTTCACTGCCATCAGCAGATGCATATGGATTTTGGCTTCATGACGTTGATGGAATACACGTAGCGGCAGCATGATATTATTTGCGCCAATGGAACGAAGAAGATTCTTGACGAGCGCCCTGGCGAGTGCGGCTCTGCCCCGGGTCGCCGGAACCGCCAACAGCATGCTTGCGCAAACCCGGCGGCGCCTGCCCGAACGCGCATCAAGCAAAGCGTGATGGCGTCTGTCTGGACGGGCTCGACGGCGTCCTTCGAAGAGAGGTGAAGATTCTCGCGCGCATCGGGTTCATACGCCCATCTCCCGGCAAATTCGGTTACCTTTTTGCCCGCTTCGATTCATCAACTTTCCCCCGTCTCATTTCCGGGTTTTGGGTCAAGCTCAGGCGGGCCCGGGGGTGTAGAGATCGCGACTACGCCTTTCGGCTGTGCCCTTTAGACAGCTTGTTCACGATCGTGCCAGGTGTTATTGTTCACGCGGAGAGCACAATCCGAAATGCATCCGGGCAACGTGATCGTGACGGCTATCGTTTCTGCGATCGCCGCTTTCGCGCAAAACGTGCCCGCGCGGGACTCCCCTTTTCAGGTGAGATATGCAGCCAACCTCGACGTTGGCGAATCGTACATCGACATCACCAACACGGGCGCCAATGGAGCTTCGTTGTATGGCCCTGGCTACATCATCACGAACCCGGGCAACATCTGTGTGAACGTGTATGCGTTTGACCCCCATGAGGCCCTGATCTCATGCTGCTCCTGTACCGGCCACGCCCGGCCAGACTGTTAACCTCGGCGTCAACAGGGATCTTACGTCAAACACTCTCACACCCGCGTTTTCGAATGCGGT
>CAWEKQ010000046.1:0-330622 GCA_963809655.1 Terriglobia bacterium
ATGATGATGGTGGTGGTTCTTTCTTTTAAAAAAAAAAAAACTTTTATAAATGAATAAAATTTTTGTATTTTTAAAAAAAAAATTTTTTTTTTTCGCAAAAAAAAAAAATTGGTTTTTTGGTTTAAGCTTTTGTCTTTGCCTGCAGGCCGGTCCTTCACCGCTTACTACTGGCCGTGACTGTGGGGGCGGTTTCCGTGCGGTCGCGCGTTTTGAGACGCACTTGCATACGCCTGTCGCGGGCGGCCGGTTGTGTTTTGGCTAGGGTTAGGCTGGGTGCACCGGTGAGCTAGTCTTTGAGGTTACCAGGTGTATGTGTGGGTGCTTGTAGCCGGACGGACGGAATCTGTTGCTGACACGAACAAGGGATTAGTAGGTGGGTGTTTGAGTGAGAGGCACGTTTGTGTTTGCTCGTGTTTGTGTGTGTGTGTGTGGTCAGTCTTTTCCGTTTCCCACCCCCGCCGCGCGGGACCCACGCCCGCGGCCCGGCATTGAATTTTTTGGTTTCGGCAAAGCGTTTTACGAAAATCCTACCACGAAGTAGTGGGCGCTCCGATTTTTGAGCAAGCGTCGCTATCGCCCCGCATGACCGCGCGGAGTGAGTCACCCACTGCCTGTTGCGCGCGGCCACGAAACAGGTAGGCGGGTCAAGCTGCTCGAAGACGTTGGCGCGAGGATCTCTCGCCGCCGAGACCCTGGTTTAATCTCGGGATTTATGACAAACACCAGGGCGATACGAACGTGCCATCGCGCAGTTCGAAAGCATGATTTTGCGTGTGCCCGGCGAAGCGATCGCACATTTTCAGCTTGGATTGCTCACCGCCAGGAACGTCTGGCGATGCGCAAAAGCAATTCGAAACCGCAGCCGATCTCGATCCGCAACTGGCCGCCGCGCGTTTCCAGCTCTACAATCTCGCGGCCTACCGGGGCGTGGCCGATTTCGAGCGCCTCAGGGGAATTGCAGAAAACTGTGGGTTATTCCCAAACACGGAGTGGCGCGGATGTACCTCACGCACTCCCGCGGCGGCGCGCGCGGGCGGGTATGTGCTGGCGGTGTCCCAATACACGGACACGGCTTGAAGGAACAGTCGACGCAGCTACGGCTGGCTTGGTGCTGATCGATCAGCCGGCCGGCGAAAACCTGCTGGTGTGGTCTGCGCGCTGTGTTAAAGTTCATCTGCGCGGCAAGATCCGCGACCGCGACCGGCCTTGAAGGCATCACCGGTGTGGTCGGCGTTGCGCCAGGTGACTTCGACAACGACGGGCGCCACGACCTCTGCGTTCTGATACCACTGGTTCCGCAGTTGTATTGCAACACGGCCGCGGACATTTCGTCCGTCAACAAACGAGCCTGCCCGCACGTAAATTGACCCTGCCGTGTGGTCGATTACGATCACGATTACGATTGACTCGGCCCTGCTCGGCCCCGAGCCATCGCTGATGCGGAACGAGGTGTGGCCGGATGGACAGACTCCCGCACCGGCGACTTCCCGTTCATCAAAGGCAATGTGGCCGACGCGCGGAAACGGCGCGGCGCCCGAAAGCAAGGCTTTGGCGATGGACCCGTGCTCATTGTGACGCAACTCGGCGGCCGGGCACCGCGTGGTGAGCTATACCGGCGAGCCAGACAAACATATGCAGGTTTTTCGCGGACTTCGACGCTACTGACGGCTCGACCATCTGCCCGCATCGATGCCGATGCAAGCGTGCTTTTCGGACGCAATCAGAACAGTCTCCGCAACTGGATCCGCGTGCAGTTGAAGGGTACGAAGTTTGAAGCTGGCCGAGGACTGTGTCGAAATCAAAGCCGAACGTTGACGCCAGTCCTACGAAGGCGTGCCGCTGACATTCGACTTAGGGGACGACACTCGCGGAGGTGGTTCGGATCACGTGGCCCAACGGCCTCATCCAGAACGAAGTCCGGCAAACCGCCAACCAGACGATGTTCGACACAGCGTTTATCCGGACCCGATGACTTCTGCACCTTGGACGATGAGTTTCAAGCTCCTGAATGTCCTCGGTGTCGCACTGCTCGGAGCGCGCAATCTGGCGATGGAGCCTTTCCCCTGTCGCGCACGAAGAATACGTGCAGATTCCCGGCTCTGCGCTGCAGCAACGAAACGGCCGCTATCAGATCCCGCGTCACGGAGGCAGCGAGGTGTCGTATCTGGATCAGATGCAGCTATACGCCGTCGATCATCCGCGCGACGCCGAAATCTACACCAACGAGAAATTCAAATCGCCGCCGTACCCCGAATTCCGGCTTCGACAGCGTGAAGCACGCGCAGCGCGCATGATGACCGTGGTGCAGACGTGCTGCCCAGTTGCTCTCGAAGATCCGAGGACCTTTCCAGCGCTGGGAACCGGCGAGGCGGAACCGCACTCATCTGGATTTCGGGCGATGCCGCTCCAACCGGAAGGCGATCTTCTTCCTGCTCAACGGCTGGGTCGACTGGCCGATGCACACGTTCCTGAGAGCGTCGAGGAATTCGGCAAATCCGGGTGGGCCATGTCCAGGTGTGGAGGATGCGGCCGGTGCCTCAAAAAACTGTGAACGCCGACATGGGCACGCCCGCGGGCAAGCCGCGGGCGATCGTGGTTTCGGTCGATTTTGGCCCGCCCAAAATACGGATCGTCACCAATCTCTGCGTTTACTGGGATGAAATCTTCCTCAGTGACTCAACAAATACTCGCCATCCTCCGTCGACTCACCTGCACTTTCGGGGATTCTCACAATCCCGCGTTGCACGCGGCGCAGGCAGCCCGACACGTTTTTCTATGGCCTCGTTCCGCCGGCTTCATTCTGGACGCCACGCCCGGCCTCTATACCCCATTTTCGGACCGGTGGCTACGCCGCCGCGCGATGTTGACGATCAACTGGTGATTCTCGGATCCGGCGACGAGGTGACACTGTATTTTCCGCGCCGCCGATAGGGCTACGCCACCTGAAGGATGGGACATGCGACTTCCGTCAGTTTGAACGGTTGGGCGAAGGCACCGAACAAACACTGCATTTTCCTCCAGCGTCGAGCCATTGCCATTCCACGCACTGTTCCCTATCCCGCGGGCGAGCACTACCGCAGGATGCAACGCATGCCAGTTATGAGCGGCAAGACCCCCGCCGCGCCGCAGTTATTTCCTCCCCTCGGCCACCATTGAAAGCGGAGGTACCAACCGGCTCCCTTAGCATGTTCTGCCGCTACCTTCCTTCAGATTCACCACCATGTCCCGCTTCCACGTCTCGCACCCTCCTGGGCGAGCCAGTAAGCATTGATGTGCTCCATTTCAGTTGCTTTGCGGCAAAGCGACTGAAATGGACCGCATCAATGTTTACTGGCTCGCCGGAGGGTGCGAGACGTGGAAGCAGACGGGCGTGGACATGGTGGTGAATCTGAAGGAAGGTAGCGGGCAGACATGCTAAGGGAGCCGGTTGGTACCTACAGCTTTCAATCGTGGCCGAGGGGAGGAATGACCTGCCGCGCGGGCCGGGTGTTCCACTCACGTTGATAACTGTCATGCGTTGCATCCCGCGGGTAGTGCTCGCCCGCCGGATACGGATAACGGGACATTCCGTGGAACGGCAATGGCTCGACACTGGCCGAAAATGCGGTGTTGGGGTCGCGGTCCTTCGCCCAACCGTCGACCTTCAACAGGAAGTCGCGGGTCCATCCTTCAGGTGGCGTAGCCGTAGTCGGCGGCGCGGAATTGCAAGCTGACTTCGTCGCCGGATCCGATGAATCGCCAGTTGATCGTCAACATCGCGCAGCAGCGTAGCCACCGGTCCGAATCGGGTATAGAGGCCGGGCGTGGCGATTCCAGAATGAAGCCGGCGAAACGGAGCCATAGAAGAACGTGTCGGGCTGCTTGCGCCGCGGGTCAATGCGGGATTGTGAGAATCCCCGAAAGTGCAGGTCGGCTGAGTCGAGCGGAATCAGGCGAGGGCGTCAGGTCGAGTATCTGTTGAGTCACTGAGGAAGATTTCGTCCCAGTACACGCAGAGATTGGTGACGATCCGTATCTTGCGGCGGGCCGAAAGGAATTCGACCGGAACCACGATCGTCCGCGGCTTGCCCGCGGGCATGCCCATGTCGGCGTTCACGGTTTTCCAGGCGCCGGCAGCATCCTGCACCTGGAGGTAAGGCATCACCAGCCCGGACTTCAATTCCTGCGACGCTCTCAGGAACGTGCTGCCATCGGGCCAGTCAACCCATCCGTTCAGCAGCAGATTCGCCTTGCCGGATGGAGCGGCGTCGCCGAAATCCAGATCGAGCGTGTGCAATTCCGCCACGCCGGTTTCCGAGCGCTGAAAGGTGTCGGGATATCGGTGGTCCTTCGAGATCAACTGCGGCAGCACGTCTGCACCGCGGTCATCATGCGCGCTGCGCGGATAGATCCGGTGCTTCACGCTGTAGAGCCGGAATTCGGGGTACGGCGGCGATTTGAATTTCTCGTTGGTGTAGATTTCGGTGTCGCGCGGATGATCGACGGCGTACAGCTGCATCTGATCCAGATACGACACCTCGCTCAGTTCTTCCGTGACGCGGATCTGATAGCGGCCGTTTCGTTGCTGCAGCGCAGAGCCGGGAATCTGCACGTATTCTTCGTGCGCGACAGGGAAAAAGCTGCCATCGCCATTGCGCGCTCCGAGCGGTGCGACACCGAGAACATCGGCAACGAACTGAAACTCGTGCCCGTTCCAGGTCCAGATCATCGGGCACGATCCGGATAAACGCTGCGCCTCCTCGAAGACGTGCGTCTGGTTGGCGGTTTGCCGGACTTCGTTCTGGATGAGGCCGTTGGGCCACGTGATCCGGACCACCTCCGCGGAAGTCTGGTCTCCCAGGTCGAATGTCAGCGGCACGCCTTCGTAGAACTGGCGTCGATAGAGCGTTCCGGCTTTGATTTCGACCAGCGCATCCTGCGCCAGCTTGAGACTTCGCACCCCTTTCAACTGCACGCGGATCCAGTTGCGGAGACTGTTCTGATTGCGTCCGAAAAGCACGCTACCATCGGCATCGATGCGGGCCTGGTCGAGCCGTCCAGTAGCGTCGAAGTCCGCAAAAACCTGCATATGTTTGTCTGGCTCGCCGGTATAGCTCACCACGCGGTACCGGCCGCCGAGTTGGTCGCGATAGAGCACGGGTGCGTGGTCGCGGTAAAAGACCGCCAGATCGAAAGCCTTGCTGTCGGGCGCCACGCGCAGTTTCCGCGCGTCGGCCACATTGCCTTTGATGAACGGAAAGTCGCCGGTGCGATCCGTCCATCCGGCCGCACCCTGGTTCCGCATCAGCGCATGGCTCGGGCCCGAGCAGGACCAGGTCGAGATCGTAATCGTGATCGTAATCGAGCCACACGGCCGCGTCGAATTTACGTGCGGGCAGGTTCGCTTGTTGACGGACGAAATTTCCGCGCGTGTTGCGATACAACTGCGGACCGGTGGCTGTCAGAACGCAGAGGTCCATCAGCCCGTCGTTGTCGAAGTCGCCTGGCGCAACGCCGATCACACCGGTGATGCCTTCAAGGCCGGTCGCGGTCGCGAGTTGTTGCCCGCGCAGATAAAGCTTGACGCCGCGCGCAGACCACACCAGCAGATCGGTTTGGCCGGTGCCGGCTGAATCGATCAGCGCCAAGCCAGCCGTAGCTGCGTCGACTGTTCCTTCAAGCCGTGTGTCCGTGTATTGGGACACCGCCAGCACATACCCGCCCGCGCGCGCCGCCGGCGGATCGTAGACCTCCGCGTAGTCGCACCACTCCGCATCTTCGGGAATGACCCAGGTTTTCTGCAATTCCCTGAGGCGCTCGAAATCGGCGAGGTAGCGGGCCGTTTGGGCGGTATTCCCGGTAGGCCGCGAGAGATTGTAGAGCTGGAAACGCGCGGCGGCCAGTTGCGGATCGAGATCGGCCGCGGTTTCGAATTGCTTTTGCGCATCGCCGAGACGGTTCGCCTGGCGGTAGAGCAATCCAAGCTGAAAATGTGCGATCGCTTCGCCGGGCACACGCGAAATCATGCCTTCGAACTGCGCGATGGCACGATTCGTATCGCCCTGGTGTTTGTAATAGATCCCGAGATTGAACCAGGTATGCGGCAGCGAGGGATCCTGGCGCTCAACGTCTTCGAGCAGCTTGACCGCCTCCTGTTCGTGCCCACCAGCGCGCAGCAGGGCGAGTGCGTAGTTCAGCTTCTCCCGCGCGGAATCCGGGGCGATAGCGAGCGCTTGCTGGAATTCGGTTACGGCCCGCTGCTTCGTGGTGGGATTTTCGTAAAACGCTTTGCCGAGGTTGCGATGCCGGGCCAGCGCAGCATCATCGCGGCGGGGATGGGAACAGGCGGCTGACAGCAGCACCGCGGCAAACAGAGCAAACGCGGACGTTTGCCTCTGCGTCAAAGAGGCGCCCCCGCCTGCTTCAATCCCTGTTCAATCTGGGCCACCAGATTGGGTGGTCCGCTCTTGAGCGCCCGCGTGTGCGCCTGGTTGAGATATTGGCGAGCGTTTTCGCGGTCGCCGGTTCTAAGGTATGCGTAACCCACGAACATCATCACGACAGGCGTATAGGAATCTTCCGTCTGGAGCGCAGGCAATAACACGGGAATGGCTTCGCGGTCGCGGCCCATGGTGAGCAGAATCTTGCCCAACTCCAGCCGTGCAGGGCGAAACGAAGGCTGAACCGCCAGTGCGGCACGATACTGCTCGATCGCCTGCGCGGGGCGGTTTTGTCTTTCGCGCAGGTCCGCCAGCCACGAGTGGGCTTCCGCGTCGTCGGGCTTGAGCTTGATTGCCTGCTCGATTTCGGAAGCCGCGGCATCGAACTTCCCCTGGCTCGCGAGCGCCGTGCCGTGATACATGTACACCTGCGGAAGCTGTGGGCTCGCCGCTTTCGCGCGGCGGTACAGATCTTCGGTTTCGTCCGGAGTCGCCTGGTTCGGAAATTGCGCGATGTAAAGAAGGTTCACGAGGGCGTCGAGATTATCCGGATAGCGCTGCAGCACTTCTTTGTACAGCTGCGAAGCCTCGCCGAACTGCCTCGTGCGCGATTAATCTCTTGGCATCAGCTAACCGGTTTTCGATCCCGGTGGCCAGCTTCAGGACGTTGTTGAGCAACAGATCGTTCGTCGGCGGATTGTTGTTCTTATAGCTCTCCGCGAGTTCGAAGTCTCGCGCCGTATCGGCATTGTGACCGAGGCTCTTTTGCGTTTCGGCAAGCGCGTACCAGGCAGCGCCGTAGGTCGGATAGGCCTGACAGGCACGGCGATAAAGGTCCTCGGCCGCGGCGAAATCCTGTTGGCTGAATTTCACGCGCCCCAGTTGATAAAGGATCGCGGCGGAGTTCGGGTTCTGCGCGAGCAACGGCGTAAGGGCGGCGTCGCTCTCTTTGAAGCGCCCGAGCTTGTAGAGGATTTCCCCTCGCTTGAGTGCCGCTGGTACATAGTCCGGCCGGATACGCATTGCGTCCGTTATCGCAGCGAGCGCGGGTTCCAGTTGGGCTGATTGCTGCAGCGAAAGCGCCAGATAATAATGCCACGCGAACTCCTTCGGTTCGAGGGCAATCGCGCGCCGATACGCGAGAACCGCGGGCTGATCGAGCGTGTGCGCCTGAAGAACCATTCCGAGATTTCCCGCGGCCTGGCCGCTCTTCGGCTGCGCCACGGCCGCATCGCGCGCCTTCTCTATAGCAGTGCGCACGTCGGCGTCGAGGCTTTGAGTAGATACCGTGGGAACGGGCTGCACGGAACGGCCGCAGGAGATCGCCAGTAACGCAGCCAGCATCGCGATTGTCGCTGCCGTTCTTCGCGTCATGGCGTAATTATTGACAACCATATCACGCCCGTGTAATATCCTGAATCCACCGTGATCCGGGGATTCCTTGTGTTGCCTCTGCTGGTGTTTTCCCTCGCCTGCAACTCCACAACCGTTCACAAATCGGCGCTGTTTCAAGATGTCGCAAAGCAGACCGGCATCGAGTTCTGGCAGTATTCCGGCGCGACGGGAGAAATGCTCTTGCCTGAGATGGTGGGCTCCGGCGCGGCGTTGATCGACTATGACAACGACGGCGACATGGACGTTTTCCTGATCCAGGGCTACCCCACCACGCCGCAAGGCAAGCCGCTCGTACCGCTGCCTGCCGGGTGGAGGCCGGGCAATCGCCTCTACCGGAACAATCTCAATCCGAGCGGCAAGCTCACGTTCACCGACGTTACGGAAGCTGCCGGTCTCGCGCACGCGGATAAAGGGATGGGCGTCGCAGCGGGCGATTACGACAACGACGGCTTTACCGATCTCTACGTCACCAACTACGAACGCAACATTCTTTATCACAACAACGGAAACGGCACGTTTACGGACGTTACTGCCGCGGCGGGTGTCGCATCCACAGGGTGGTCGACCAGCGCCGCGTTTATCGATTACGACCGCGATGGCCTGCTGGATCTGGCCGTGGTTCACTATGTCGATTTCTATCGCCGGCCCTGCTATATGTCGCAGGGAGCGCTTGACTATTGCGGACCTTCGCCTTTCAAGGGGGAAGTCACCGAGCTTTATCGAAATCTCGGTAACGGGAAGTTCAGGAACGTCACCAACGAGGTGGGCCTCAACGCGAAGCCGGGGCCTGGACTCGGAATACTCACCGGCGATTTTGGCGCCGATGGCTATCCCGGTTTCATGGTGGCCAATGACGGCGCGGCCAATCATCTTTGGGTCAGCGAGCAACGTAGTGCGGCAATCGAATAAGAACGATCGCGTATTCCACGAGGCGGGACTCACGCACGGACTTGCCTATGCATCGGACGGCAAGCCGCGCGCCGGCATGGGCATCGCCAATGGCGATTTATTCGGCGACGGCGGCGAAGCAGTGATTGTGACCAATCTCCCGACCGAGGCGTTTACGTCTGTTCCAGCGCCAGCCGAACGGGGATTTCGTCGATGCGACGGAGGAATCCGGCCTCTCGCACATTTCCCTGCCCTACACGGGCTTCGGAGTCGGCCTGTTCGATATGGAGAACCGCGGCCTGCTCGACCTGTTCAGCGCCAACGGAGGCGTCAGGGCCATGTCGTCCGACCTGAATTCCAACCCGAAGGGCGATCCGTTTCCCTATCGCGAGCGCAAATTGCTGCTGCGCAACGGGGGCAAAGGAAAGCCGTTTGAGGATGTAACGGCCTCCGCCGGTCCGGCCTTCGAGCCCGCCGAGATCAGCCGGGCCGCGGTCTTCGGCGACGTGAATAACGACGGCGGCGTGGACATCGTGGTCACCAATAACAACGGCCCGACGCGTCTGCTGCTCAACACCGTGCCGAACCGCGGCCATTGGCTGCTGGTTCACCTCGAAGGAGTGAAAACCAATCGCTCGGGATACGGGAGCGTGGTCGAATTGGTGCGCAAAGACGGCACGTCCGTCAAGCGCTGGGTGAGAGGCGACGGCAGTTACCTCGCGGCCAACGATCCAAGAGTTCACTTCGGTCTGGGGAAAGCCACCGAAATCGACAGCATCCGCGTGCACTGGCTCGCCGGAGAATGCGAAGTATGGAAACAGAGCGGCGTGGATCGGATTGTGAATCTGCGCGAAGGCGGCGGACAGACTTGTCCGTAATTCCGAAACGACGGCTGAAACGAGTGCACTCGTTCGTACACTTTCTGTGGTAACCTTATCCGATTACCAGGCGAGTAGAAAGGACCTCATGAAACTGACAATTGCACTGATGGTTGCCGCGGCGAGCCTCGCACAAGGCCATCATGACGGGTGAAAATCTCCGGCTGCCGACAACAGCGTGCGCCTTGTGATCGGCCTCGATGCAGCGAAACGGAACTTCATGGGGTCGCTTACCGTTCACGACGGCGCGATGGAGTTCAAGACGGGCAAACCCGGTCAGGAAGCGTCAGCAAGGTGCCGGTCTCTTCAGTGGACGACGTCTTCATCGGTACCGAATCCACGCAGGTCCGCGGCAAGACCGCGACGATTGTCAAGGTGGCGGCTCATGCCGCCCCGTACGGGAGCGGACGGGCGCTTTCCCTCATGATGCGCAACAAGGTCGACATTCTGACGGTTTCATATCACGATACCGACGGGTCACTTCACGGCGCTATTTTCGCGCTGCCCATCGGTCAGGCCGAAGGCGTGCGTGCCCAACTGGTGCAGGCAGGCGTGCACGCAAGTCCCGCGAATGACGACAAACCGCAGCCGCAATTCCAGAGGATCCCATCATGATGAATCGCCGTACTTTCGTTTTTGTTTCTTCGTTGCTGACTGCTCTCCGCCTCCGCGTTCGTCGCAGCGCAGGCGGCGTCGAAGCCGAAGCTTTCCGCATCGGCGGTTCAGGTCGCGCTGCTCGATGTCGGCGACGTTCAGATTCCGCCTGAATTCCGCTACGCCATCTACGAACAGATTGGTGGAACACGTAAAGGCCAGCGGTGCCTTCCAGAAGGTCTACCGCGCCGGCGATAAAGCCGCCGCAGGAGTTCCCGACCTGGTTACACTGCACACCAAAATGGAGGGTTTCAAAGAGGGCAGCCAGACGCGTGCGTGAGGTCACTACGGTATTTGGCGCCACCAGTGTGGACATTACGGCCTCGTTAACTTCGAAGGACGGCAAGGAACTCCTGAGCAAAAAACTCACTGGGCGAGTTCGGTTCTTCGGTGAAAACCTCGGCGTGACCAACGACATCGCCAAGAAGGTCACCAAACTCGTCAGCGACGCGTATCACCCGACCGTTTGAGCTTCGGCCAAGGTCCTCCCACAGATCGCGGAGGACCTCTTCGATCACCGCGCTAACAGGACGTATCGATCCGTTTGACCTGATCAACGCGGAGATATTCGACGCCTTCGCGTTCTCCCTTTTTCTGTTTCGTTACCGTACCGGTGACCATGACTTTCTGGCCAACGTGTTTCTTCATGTTGATTCCGTCACCGGGAATCAAGTCGAACGTTTTTCCCGACTCATCAGTTATCGAATACTGGTGAGCCTTATCCGTCCGTACCAGACATCCGGTCGTGTTGACGATTTCACGATGCGTCCTTCGGCACTTCGGGTCTGGGCCGGAATGGCGGACGTGGCAAACAGTCCGAAACCAATCAGCCCGGCTATCAAGTTAAATTTGCCCATATAAGGACCTCCCAACCGGAAACTAGCACCTGTGCTGCCAATGGACTGACACGCGCGTGATCAAAATCCACTTGTGATAACGTTCTTGGTTCAACAATGAGTTATCTACGCATCGCTACCGAGGAGGCGTTCGCTCCGCCCGAGATCCTGGACCGCTACCGGAAGTTGCTGGAGAGCGGTTCGTATGACGATCCCGGCTTCCAGAGCCTCTGCGGTTTTTATCTCGGCAATCCAAGCCCGCGCATCGCCGAAGTCATTTCACGCATGACGGATCTGGGCGAGATCCGGTTGCGGGATATGGATCAGACGGGCATCGCGAAACAGATTCTTTTGTTGACCGCGCCCGGCGTTCAGGTCTTCGATGCGCCGGATGCAGTGGCGCTGGCGAGATCGAGCAACGATTTCATGGTGGATGCGATTCGCCGGCATCCCGACCGGTTTGCGGGTCTTGCAGCGGTGGCGCCGCAGGATCCCGCGGCCGCAGCCAAAGAACTCGAACGCGGCGTGAACGCCCTGGGACTCAAAGGCGCGGTGATCAATTCGCATACGCGTGGCGAATACCTCGACGATGCGAAGTTCTGGCCGATCTTCGAAGCCGCGGAGGCTCTGAACGTACCGGTTTACATCCATCCGAACACTCCCTCCGCAGCCATGATCCAGCCGTTCCTTGAGCGCGGGCTCGATGGCGCGATCTTCGGCTTCGCTGTCGAGACCGGGCTGCATATCCTGCGGATCATCGTCAGCGGAGTCTTCGATCGTTTTCCGAAACTGAAGATTGTTGTCGGGCATCTCGGCGAAGGCCTTCCCTACTGGTTGTTCCGGATCGATTTCATGCACAGCCGCATGGTGGCGGCGAATCGCTACGCAAGTGTACAGAAGCTGCAACGAAAGCCGAGCGAGTACGTCAGGGAAAACCTGTATGTAACAACCAGCGGCATGGCCTGGGAACCGCCGATTCTCTACGCGCAATCCGTGCTCGGGGTGGATCGCGTGATGTACGCGATGGATTATCCCTATCAATTCGTGCCGGAAGAAGTGGCAGTGACCGACAACCTTCCCATCAGTGACTCCGATAAAACGAAGCTCTATCAGACCAACGCCGAGAGGGTGTTTGCGTTGTGAAGCTTTGCCGGTTCGGAGAAGGCAGATTGGGCCTGGTCGAGGGCGCGATCGTACGCGACGTAACTTTGGCGCTCGAGCTTCTGCCTTCGTACCGCTATCCGTTGCCATCTCACGATGTACTCGTCGCGAATCTGGACCAGGTTCTCGATCGTGTGGCGAAGATTTCGCAGGGCCGCGCCGGAACTGGCTCTCGATGGGCTGAAGCTGCTCAGCCCGGTGGCGAATCCGGGCAAGATCATTGCCGCTCCGGTGAATTACCAGAAGCATCTTGATGAGGTCAAAGGCGACGCTCAACTGCATCAGAACACGCAGGCTCATACGATCACGATTCAAAAAGCCGGGCTGTTCCTGAAGGCCAACAGTTCGCTCGTCGGACCGGGTGAGGGTGTCGCATTGAGGCATCTCGACCGGCGCAATGACCATGAAGTGGAACTTGCCGTGGTGATGGGGGAACACGGACGCGTGGCCGGTTATTCGATCGCGCTCGACATCACGATTCGCGGAACGGAAGACCGAAGCTTCCGCAAATCGCCCGATAGTTACACCGTGCTGGGTCCGTGGCTAGTTACGCCCGATGAGATTCCGGAGTCGGGCAATCTCGATCTGGAGATCGCGGTCAACGGTGAAACACGGCAGAAATCGAACACGAAGTACATGATTCTGGGGGTGTCGGAACTGATCGAAATGGCTTCGTCTTTTTACACGCTGCATCCCGGCGACATCATCAGCACGGGAACGCCGGAGGGCGTGAGTCCGATTGTTCCGGGCGATACGATCGTTGCGACGATCGAGAAAATCGGCAGCATGGAAGTGAAGGTACGGGCGGCTTGATATGGACCCAGCGCCGTTTTTCTCCACCCCGGAGACTTCCGCTAAACGCGAAGAGTTCTATCGCCGTTTGAAGGCGAAGGGCGCGGCGCCACTCTGGGGTTCTCTGGCCGATCTGGTTCTGGCGCAGCCTCGCCCGGGTTGCGTACCCGCCATCTGGCGGTATGAAGAGATTCGCCCGCTGCTGATGGAATCCGGCGAGGTGATTACTGCGCTCGAAGCGGATCGGCGTGTGCTGATGATTGAGAACCCCGGGCTTCGAGGCGTGCCGCAGATCACGCAAAGCCTGTACGCCGGATTGCAACTGGTCCTGCCTGGAGAGATCACGGAGACCCATCGGCACGCGGCGTCCGCCCTGCGATTTGTGATCGAGGGCGATGGCGCATACACGTCCGTGAATGGCACGAAGATCACGATGCACCCGGGCGACTTCATCCTGACGCCTTCGTGGACGTGGCACGACCACGGCAACGCGACCGATCAGCCGGTGGTCTGGATGGATGGTCTCGACATTCCCATCGTGAATATGATGGACACCAGTTTCGCCGAGCACTTCCCTGGCGGGACCATGACAGTAACGTCGGCTGTAACGCGGGAAGACAGCGGTTGCGCGCATAGCTTTCCTTACGCGCGATAGCAGCGAAAGGCTGAGGCAAGGCACTCCGGACCCCTGGCATGGCGTGAGAATGCACTACGGCGAGGGCGAATTCACGCTGCCGACGATCGATGCATGGCTGCGCCTCCTGCCGGCCGGATTCCGCACGCGGCCCTATCGCTCAACGGACGCGACGGTCTTTTGCGCGGTGGAAGGCCACGGGCGCAGTGTCATCGGCAACACGACACTCGACTGGGGACCGCATGATATCTTCATGGTCCCTTCGTGGACGCGCGTGGTACACGAGGCAGCAGAGGAATCGGTGCTGTTCAGCTTCTCGGATCTCCCGCTGCAAAAGACGCTCGGCTTATGGCGCGAGGAGAAAATCAGCTGAGCTTCAGTAGTCTCGCGGCATTTCCGCGATAGATCTGGTCTTTCTGCGCCGCGGTGAGATCCAGGCTTTCGATGACCTTGATGGTCTCGCGGATGTAGAGTCCGGGCGTAGGCTCAAACGGCGTGTCGGAGGCGAAGACAACGTTATTCACACCGAAGAAATCGAGACCGCAAACGGTGGCCGCGCGCGCGCCGAAGAGCGCGGTATCGGCGAGAAATGAACGGAAGTAATCGACGGGCCGCTTCTTCATCGATTTGAGCAGCGCTTCGTAGTTCTCGTCCGTGGTACGCGAGCCCAGTTTGTCCCAGCCATATCCTACGCGCCCTTCGAAATAGGGGATCATGCCGCCCATGTGATGAGTGATGATCTTGATATTGGGCAAACGGTCGAACATGCCCGAAAACACGAGGCGGGCCATGGCGGTGCTGGTTTCATAGGGCCACCCGAAAGTCCACCAGATCTCGTACTTTGATTTTTCCTCGGTGGCGTAATCGGAAAAGGCCGCTGAACGCGCGGGGTGAATCCAGATCGGTACATCGAGGCGCGCCGCTTCTTCGAATACGGGCAGGAATTCCGGCAAATCGAGCGGCTTGCCGAGCACGTTCGTATAGAGCTGAATGCCCTTGGCTCCGAGTTGGGAAACAGATCGATTGAGTTCCTTCACCGCTTCGTCCGGCTCACACATCGCGAGCGACGCAATGAAGCCGATGAAGCGATCCGGATACTTCTGGCACAGCTCGGCTTGTCCGTCATTGCCGATGCGCGCCATGCGGACCGCATCCGCAGTGCCGAAGAAAACTTCAATCGGCGGCGAGCCCAGTGAGATGAGCTGAGTGTACTCGTCAAATGGGTCCATGCTGCGGAATCGGGCATCGAGATCAAAGATGCAGGGGATGTTCGCGACACGCTTCCCCATGTCTTTCAAACCGTAGCTTGAGACCAGGAATTCCTCCCAGAAGCGCTTCGGGAAGAAATGATTGAAGAGATCGATTTTCAGAGCCAAGGGTTTATCCTATCAAGCTCAATGTAGTGTAATGTACCGGTCGGGTACAAACGCAGACGACAGAGAACGATCGTCTGCGCCACGTTTCTGCAGCTGATTCTCGGTACCGGTTAAAACTCAACGCGCCTAATGCACGAACACCTGGTTCGTCGCAACCGCCGCGGTTGCGGACGGTTTGATGACCCACCGCATCGAAAACATGACGAGAGAAGAGATCAGCGCCGGCACGGCCGCGGCGAGGAAAATCTCGCGGTTTCCCCAGTGGTGATTCAGTAGCACACCGACGGCGTACGGTCCTACGATCGCGCCGATGCGGCCGATGCCAAGCCCCGCACCGACACCCGTGGCGCGCAGTTCGGTGGGGTAGTAGGTCGCGGAGAATGAGTTCAACCCAGCCTGAGATCCCGGTATACCAAATCCCGCAGTGAAGATGAAAACAAACAGCAGCGCGAGCGTAAGGTAGGGCTGGCCGATCGCCGCGATGCTCAGGCACGCGACTGCGAAACACATGGACAGGGTGAGAGTGAAACCCATCCGCCGAATCGCAAGGCCGAGCACCAGCGTCCCCACCACGCCACCTACCTGAAAGATCGAGCCCGAGTTCACTGCGATCGTGTTCGAATAGCCGGAATCTCTGATGATTGTGGGGAGCCAGTTCGAAAGCAGATAGAGGTTCAGCAGGTTCATGAAGTTCACGACCCAAAGGAGTGCCGTGCCCAGAGCGCGCCCATCATGAAAAAGATGAACGATCGGGACGCCCTTCTTCTTTTCCTCGGGAATCACGTATTCGGTTTGGGCATTGACCGCTGCCGCCGGGTCCACTCGCTTGATCCAGCGTGCCAGTTTGGCGGGGTCGCGAGCGCGCAGGGCAAGGAACTGGAGAGACTCGGGAAGCAGGAAAATCATCAGAGCGCAGACCACCAGAGGCGTCACGGCGCCGAAGTAAAATACCCCGCGCCAACCGTACTGCGGGATGAGCCAAGCGGCGATCGGGCCGCCGAATACGGCCCCGAGGGTAAATCCGTTCGAGACCACCATCATGGCGGTGACGCGCATGCGTGCGGGGCTATACTCGCCCACCAGCGCCATCGCATTCGGCATAATTCCGCCGAGCCCGATGCCGCTGAGAAAGCGAACGATCAGCAACTCATTCACGGAGCCCGCGCGGGCGGTAAGTAAACTCAGAACCGAAAAATAGAGCGTGACGCCGATCAGGACGGGCCTGCGCCCGATCCGGTCGGCGAGCATGCTGAAGAGCAGAGACCCGATGAGCACGCCGACCAGCGCGGCGCTTAAGATGTAGCCTCTCGTTACGGGCGGGACGGCCCACTCCCGCCATAGCGTCGGCGCGACGAAGCCGAGCGCCTGGAGATCGAAGCCATCCATGATGAGACACAGGCCGCACAGGATGAAAACGCTCCACTGGAACAGGCCGAGGCGGCTGTTGTCGATCAGGCTGGTGATGTTCACCTTCGCCGGTGCGCTCATGCGATCACGCGGCGGACCGGAAATGGGAGGCGATTGATTTCCATTCGGATCGATTACGCCGGTCATTATATATCGGACCGCGTTCGCGGAATGAACACCGCGCGATTTCATCCGAAAGTCATCGCGAGGGCGGCCGAGGGGGGCTTGGCGGACGCGGAAATGGACTGGAACGCGGCGTGTCCGGGTGTTCCCTGGGTTCGCCTGGGTTCCCCACTGGGTTTATTTCGGCCTGCGGTTCAATGTTTTCAATGACTTTTGGGTTCGATTCGCAAAAACTATATTTTTCCCGCCGCCCGTTCCCCGGCTGAGCGCCGTAGTCCATTCTCAGCCGGGCGCAGTTCCGCCACCCTTTGAAACGGATATTCAAATTTCAAAGATCCCCCGGGCAGCGGCCTTTTCAGACGTACCCTCATCCGGCCAGTCGTGCTTTGATCGGGAAGACACTTTCGAGGCCGAGATCCAGCCACGCCCGAAGCCTACACCCTGGCACTGCCGGCAGGATGCAGGATTCTTCAAAAGCCCTTATTTTGGGCCGAAAATATTTTGGGATCGTGCGTGACCGCAAGGTCTGGTAACTGGCTCCTGCCCGATTTCAGGCTCCGGTCAGTCCTGGCCGGCGATGCCGGCACGGGACTCCTGTTGACGCCCGGCTGCAGGCATTTCGACCGCCCGGCACTTGCACAGTTCCTGATGGATGTGGGCAAATTCGGGCGGCGATCGTTTCCCTGAGATCGACCGCAAAATTCCTCAAGGAGACAGCCTTTCCGACGATCAACAATAGCTATTCATCACGTGCGTGAATATTCAATGACAAACCGAATCTGCCACATGTGACAGATTCCAGTTCGCCTATAGTCAGACTGGAACGGACGGTGATCATTTTGCGTAAACGGTTCGCCCGTGCCCGTCGAATGAGGTCGCCAACTTCCGATTTTGTCGAAGGTAGACCCTCGGCGTTCAATGCCGTGCCGAGTTTGTCTTCGGTCAACGAGCCGACCATCCGAATGACCTCTTTTTTGCCGAATTTACGAACAGGATTACGAATCGCTCGTTGCCGTCCTCTTCAACGATGTCCACTTTCCAGTGGTCAAACACCTTATCGTCCGGAATACTCATGCCCCACACTCTCGCGCTCGTGCGTTCCCGGGCCGGTCCACAAGATCAGGTAGGTCGGGGCCTCGATGAATGCCATTGTGGGCCGCCAGCATCATTCCGGCGACCTTCAGATCAAAGCTGGCCTGGTCTATTCTCCTGGAAAGACGTTTGTACTCTTCGGCAGAAACGGTCTCTCGACTCACCGGTACTTCGCCAATCGCCGCTGCATATGCCATCTCGACGGTCTCGTACTCGGTCGTCAGCCGTAGACATTCGGAGCAGTCAATCACAGGGAATCCCTCCGTGGTATTTCTCCAGCAACGAGCAGACCGAACAGGGAGGTTAGCCGGTTGCGCTTTGGTGACAGCGACCCTTCCTCCGTGCGGGAAGCCCCGCTGAAAATCACAGAATAATCCCAGGCTCCGACTAAAGGATCAAATCGTATTGCAAACCACAGTGTGTGGCGCTATCGTTTTTCCTCGGAGGTAATGGGGAAACCACGAGCCAGCGAGAAATCAAGGCACCCCTCCGGCGTTTCGGTGTACCCTGTGTCCACAGCATATCCACAGTAAAGTCCACAGAAATCGGGGATTGAAAACGCGATGGACATTCAAACAGACTACTTGCTGATTGCCGAATCGGGAATGCAACCGCCCGTTCCAGCCATAAAAGGCAAACACATTGAACAGCTTCAAGGACTGATGAGTGGACACGTCGAAGAAGTCAACCAGCGCATTTTTTCAGCCCGATTCAACGTGTATACGAACAGGGCAGGGCTATCGCTGCGGATGCGCTGCAACGCATTCGCCACGCTCTTGCTTGATCGGTACGTGGTCGGCCCCGTGGTGATAGCCAGAGTATCAGGCGGATTGGCAGTTGAGGATATGAACGAACTGGTGGCACTGCTACTCCCGGTGAATGATCGGTTGAGCCGAATGGACCCAACGGAGATCGACCGCCTCTGCCGTGACGTGTACGAAAAAAATGCGGCGTAATACTGAACCGGCGAACTTCTATTTGCCGGGGCTTCCAAAGTCCGCAGGATCACGATTCGATTTCGGGTTATCGTCCAACATTTGCTCAATTTTCTGTTTCAGGGCTTGAAACATGAACGGCTTTGGCAGGAACTGCCAATCGTGATTCAAAATCAGCATTCCACCGGCCCCCCGGATATCAGCAAGATTCCCGTTTCCGGCCTTTCAATGCAAAGTTGGGTGGCGAGTTCGATTCCATTCATCCGGGGCATCTGGAGATTGGACAGCAGAAGATGTATTTCCGCCTTGTGATCTCTGGCTCTCTCCAATGCGTCAAGGCCGTCCACGGCCACAATCACGTTGTAACCGCTCTTCTCCAGAAGGGCGAGGAGGGGAGTGCGATAATCCGCTTCATCCTCTGCCAACAGGATTGTCTTTTTGCCGTCGGGGGACATCGTGCTCCATCCTTTTTGGCATGAGCCATGTCGGACGGAGCGTATGCACCGCTCAGTTCGGTGAGTGGTAAATGCGCTTGTAGTCTAGCAAGTTCTACGAACGGATACGGTTCGTCGATCCATCCTGGAAATCTACGTCGAAACGGGGATTCCGAATCCACCGGCCAGGCTGCCTATGATCTTCACAAGCGGTACGCGAAAATCAGACGGCCTGCCGCTTCCAATTCGTTGATCGCCGCTGAACCGCCTTCACTAACCGGGCGGTGTTGACTTCGCTCGCGGTGAACTGCTCATCCGGGTCAAATCATTTAGCGCGGGTGCGTTGATTCCTTAATACGGGACCGCGACGATACCTCGGTTGGAGAAAGTGCAACTGTTACCGCCAGCGCGGTGGTATGCGGTGAACGTCTTCGCACAGGCGCTGAGACCCTGCACAAGAAAAGAATAAGTTGTACTCATCTGTAAGTTTTCTACGCTGCTTCTGGCCAGTTTTAGTTTAACTCCGCTACCCATGAGACTTGCCCGCCGAGGTTCCCGCTAACGAACACCGTGATCGCTTGCCCGGGGTTAATCGTAACGGTATCAATCAGGTCGTTGCACGACCCCAATGCTGTGGTGCTGCAGGAGAAGGCGGTGGCACCGTCTATCCTGAAGAAAATGATAGTCGCGGGATTTCCGCCGACGAAACTCTCGATGTAGAAGTGCGAGATCGTGCCGCCGCGCGGAATTGGAACTCGAACGTCCGCTTCCGTGTTTGAGCATGCGGCGGAGAACAGGCCCATGTAGCAGGCATTAGCCCTGTTGGCGCCCGAACTGCCGCCAATGATGATTCCCGACGTCGTACCCGTGGGACCCGTAGCGCCAGTGGTCCCGTTCGCCCCAGGCGTTCCCGTCGCGCCGGTGGCGCCCGTGGCGCCCGATGCACCCGCCCCGGTTGCCCCGGTCGCGCCAGTTGACCCTTGTCCCGCGAGCACGCTCCAGAATGCGGGACTCAAATTCGGCACGTGGCCCGTCCCCGCCGCGATACTGATGTAACTCGTCCCGCTGAACGACACTGCATCGTTTACCGCGTAAGCGGTCACCCCGCTCCACGCCCCCCGCCACTGCAATCCTATTGCGCCGGTTGATCCAGTCGCGCCGGTTGATCCGGGTGCGCCTGCGCGCCCCTGTTGCTCCGGCAGCACCGGTTGCCCCAGTAGTCCCTGCGCCCGTCGCTCCGGCAACGCCGGTTGCCCCGGTCGCGCCCGCAACCCCCGCGACTCCGGTCGCCCCAACCGCTCCAGTTGTTCCGGTGGCGCCTGCCCTTCCGGCTACCCCTGTCGCTCCTGTCGCCCCGGTTGTTCCCACTGCGCCTGTGGCTCCCGCGACTCCCGTTGTCCCAGTCACTCCGGTTGTTCCCGTGGCGCCTGTCGTCCCCGCTATCCCTGTCGCGCCCGTTGCCCCACTTGCCCCTTGCTCCGCCAGCACGCTCCAGAATCCCGGACTCGTATCCGGCTGATGACCTGCTTCCCGCCCCGATACTGATGTAGCTCGTTCCGTTAAACGTCACCCCGTCGTTCAACGCATACGCCGTACCTCCGCTCCACACGCCCCGCCACTGCAAGCCCGTAGCGCCTGTGGCTCCCGCCGCGCCGGCCGGTCCGACCCCTCCCGGCGGGCCCGGGGATCCTGCCGGCCCGACCCCTCCCGGCGAGCCTGGGGATCCTGCCGGCCCTGGGGATCCCGGCGAGCCGATAGCACCGGCGCCGGTTGCACCGGTCGGTCCGACAGGGCCCGGAGGTCCGACAACACACGGCAACACGCCTGAAGTCAACCTGACATCGCTGGAAGGGGCAGACAGATTCGCGGGAGCAACCGCTCTGACTTCATAGTTCAGGCCATCGGGCGTATAGCCCGCAAACGTCACACGTCCCAACCTGCTGCCCGATCGTTACCGTAGGAAATATGGCGGCGACTGAAACCGGCGTCGGCCGGTCCGGGGTATCCCGACGGTACCGGAGGGGCGATCTCTCCCAGACCCGTTGCCAGAATGTTAAAGGATTGCCCCGCGATCAAAGGATTAGACGAGCTGATCGTCCGCCCTGACATGTCGGTTACCGAATAGATTCCGGGATCCTGCGCCAGCAGATGTGACCAGTAAGGGTGCGCTTGCGACAGTCCCGTTTTTTACAACCAGTTCCACGACGCTCACGTCGGGAATTTCAAACGGGACCTGCAGGTTGATCTGCCCGGCTGAGACGTAAAGAAGCGGAGCGGGAATACTGCCGAAGAAAACCTGGGTTCCGGCCAGCTGGGTGGGGAGCGGAAGGGGACCCGCCGTTTCGGTCCCAGTGGAAAAGTTACTCCCGTAAAGTATGAGGATCTCTCCGCGCGCCGCCACCGGCACACTGGACGAACTTACTCCCGTAGCGCCGTTTACCACGCCGCCTGGGGCGATTGTCGGCGTGAGTTGAGCAGGCAGCAACGACGCTGCCCAAAGGAGCCCTAACAGACATCTTGATACTCGTGAGGGAACTGGCCAGGTAACGTTCGACGCAGCGGCGCCTCGCGGGGTCAGGATCTGGGTTGATCTCTCGGTGGCAGCACTTCAACAATGTGAAATCGCCGGAATCGATTCCGCTTCGAGCGCGCACTGATGGGACTTATGCACTCATTGGCCCGCGCGATTTATTTTTTTCTCCACCGGTGCCCTGATGCCGGCGTATCCGTTTCCGCCTCGCTTCGTGCGGGGCGATCCCAAGGAAACGCTCGCGGGTATCCAGCTTTTCCCTCGTCCTTCGGGAAGTCCCAAAACGTCCCAACGCGAAAAACGATGGTCGCCGCCGGCGCACTCCGTCCGCCTCACATACTGCCCTAGATAGAGTTTCGCCGCCACGGCCATCGCTGCCGTGGCCCCCTGCTGCCCACCTGTGCGCGCAAGGCACATTGAGCCACGAGGACAAGTCCGCTAGAATGAAGGATTCATCCCATAGCGCGCAAGCGTGCAAAAGGGAAACGGAAGACGAGGGAACGCTGGCCGCGATGGTCGCGTCTCTGGTCTTTGCTCAAGACGTGGCCCAACGCGCAAGGTGGAAAGGAAACGGGTTTTCATGAAATTTCTCAGGCCGCTGAGCCTGACTAGTGCGTTTCTCTGCCTTAACGGTCTGTTGACCGTAGGACTTGTGCGAGCGCAGGCGCCCGCCGGGCAGCAGCAACGCCCGCACCGGCGCCGGCGCCGAACCAGAACAACCCATTCGAAGCCATTCCGCAGGCGGAACCGACCCCGCCCGCCACTCCCCAGCAAAATCCCGCGCAACCCCCCGCGCAGCCCCAGTTCGAAGCCCCGAAGGCCCCGGAAGAGAACAAAGGGCCGGCAGTGGGCTCGAATACCATCGAGTCGATCCAGTTTCGCGGCGCGCGCCGCGTGCCGCAGGATACCTGCGGGCGATGATTTTCAGCAAGGTCGGCGATACCTATAACGAAGACACGCTGCGGCGCGATTTCATGGCGCTGTGGAACACCAACCGCTTCGACGACATCCGGCTCGAGACCGAGAAGGGCGACCGCGGCGGAATCGTGGTCACATTCGTCGTGACCGAGCGGCCCGTAATTCGCGACATCAAGTACGAGGGCGCGAAATCGGTTTCGACCTCCGATATCCTGGACCGGTTCAAGGAACGCAAGGTCGGCCTGACGGTGGAATCGATGTACGACCCGAATGTGGTCAACCACGCGGCCGTCGTGCTCAAGGAACTGCTGGCCGAGCACGGGCACCAGTTCGCAATGGTGACTCCGGAGCTGCGCCGCATTCCGCCATCCTCGCTCGAAGTGATTTTCGCCGTGGTGGAAGGCCCCAAGATCAAAGTCGGCCAGATCACGATCACCGGCAACTCGGCGTTCTCGCGCCGCGATGTAGTGCGCGCGATGAAGAACCTGCACGCGATCGGCATCCCCCATTCGATCTTCTTCGAAGAGTTGTTCCCCGTTACATTCGACGCCGGGAAACTGGAAGAAGACAAAGAGCGGATCCGCGACGCCTACCAGAAAGAGGGTTACTTCACCGCGAAGGCGCTCGACCAGACGCTCAAGCTGCGCGATGTGGGCGGATACAACGGCGGCTGGCACGTTCCGATCTTCAAGGAAAACAGACCGGGCAAGGTTGAGGACATCACGCTGCCGGTGGAAGAAGGTCACCCGCTATTACCTCGCGAAGATCGATTTCGAGGGCGTCAAGCTCTTCAAATCGACCGAGTTTCTCAGCCGTCTTTTCCAGATGCAGCCGGGCACAGTGTTTTCGACGGAGAAACTGCGCAACGGCCTGAAGAATCTGACGAAGGTCTACAGCCAGTTCGGCTACATCGATTACGTCGCCGAGCCGCAGATCGATATCGTGCCGAATTCGAACAAGATCGATCTGACGCTGAACGCCGATGAAGGCAAACAGTTCTTCGTTCGCCGCATCGATTTCACGGGCAATACCACTACACGCGATAAAGTCATCCGCCGCCAGATCCTGATCGACGAAGGCGATGTCTACAATTCAACCCTCTGGGACGCCAGCATTCTGCGGCTGAATCAGCTCGGGTATTTCGAAGTCCTGAAGGAAAACGACTCCTACGAATTGAAGCGCAACGCCGGGACCAACACCGTTGACATCCTGCTCAAGGTGAAAGAGCGCGGCAAGAATTCGATCAGTCTGAATGGCGGCGTTTCAGGCATCTCCGGAACGTTCATCGGGATGAACTATTCGACCAACAACTTCCTCGGCCTGGGCGAAACGCTGACAGCACAGGCGCAGGTCGGAACGCTCCAGGACCGCATCACGCTGGGTTTCACGGAGCCCTACCTGTTCGACCGCCCGCTGCAGGCCGGCATCACGGTCTACCTCAGCCGGTTCAATTACGATCAGGCGCGTCAGGAATCGCTGCTGACCGGAATCAACCTGCAGTCGTTCTACAATTCGCTGGGCAGCGCCAATGTCCTGAACTACGTGCAGGATTCCAAAGGCATCACGCTTTCGGCGAGTTACCCGATCTTCCGCGGCTTCGCGCGAGCCGGGATCTCGCTCGGCTACGATATATCGAGCATCAAGACCGAATCCGTAGGCGCCGCGTCCTACTTCACCTACATCAACTTCCTGAGCGCGAACGGCCCCAATGCGCTGAACGGCATCAAGACGCTGAGCATCACGCCCAGCTACAGCTACAATTCCAAGAACAGTTTTCAGAATCCGACGGCGGGAAAGAGTATCTTCTTTTCCATCAAGGCGTCGGCCAGCGTACTGGGTGCGAATGTCAACGTGATTCAGCCGACTTTCGACGGCCAGTACTATCATCCGAGCCCGCGCTGGCACAAGAACGTACTGGCGTTTCACTTTGTCGCCACGACCGTCACCGGTTACGGCGGAAAGGACGCGCCGCCGTTCATGCGCTCCTACATCGGCGGCGAAAACGATGTGCGCGGATTCGATTTCTACAGCATCGCGCCCATCGGATTCATTCCCAGCAGCGCGTCCGTCAACGCGCTGAATCCCGACGGCAGCCAGCGCACGCAGAACGTGATCGTCGGCCGGCGTAAAGACCCAGGTGGGCCGTTTCGCTGCCGATTCCCACGTATCAGATCATCACGCCCGGCGGAGACACGCATGCGGTGTTCAACTTCGAATACCGGATTCCCGTCGTCGGGCCCGATAACGCTGGTGCCGTTCCTCGATGTGGGGGCGAACCGGATTCTGTACCCGAATCAGCTGGAAGTGAACCCGGGCCAGATCAGCAATCTGGACAACCAGTTCCCGCAGGCTGCCTTCGCGAACAACGTTAAGATCGCACCGGGAACACAGGACACTACGCACGTCGACGGGCCTGGAGATCGACGTTGTCCTGCCGATCGTCCAGGCTCCGTTCCGGGTATACTATGCTTACAATCCGTTGAATGTGCGGGAGTACCTGCAGCCGCCCATCGTGTTCGATCGCTCGACATTCGCGAACACCGCGACATTCACCAATGCGCTGGCATCATACGGGACAGCGTATCCCTATTTCGAAAAGCGCGGGACGTTCCGGTTTACCATCGGAAGAACATTTTAACTGAAGGAGTTTTAACAATGAGAAACAAATTGACCATTCTGGCTTTCGTCGCGCTGGCGTGCGGTCTCAACGCCTGGGCGCAGGCGCCGCAGAAGCTGGCCATTATCAACATGCAACAGGTCATCCTCGAGACGAAGGATGGCAAAGCGGCGGTCGCGGAACTGAAGACGAAATTCGCGCCCAAGGAGCAGGAATTCCAGAAACGCGCCGAGGACCTGCAGCGGAAGCAGGACGAGCTTCGCAAGACCGAAAACACCATCAGCGACGACAAGAAAGCCGCGCTCGCCCGCGATATCGACTCGATGACCAAGAGCCTGCAGCGGGACACCGACGATGCCCGCGAAGACGTCAACCAGGAACAGCAGAAGGTGCTGAACGAGCTGGGTGGCAAGATCATGCAGGTGCTGAACAAATATTCGAACGAGAAGCAGTTCACGATGGTCTTCGACGTCAGCGGTCAGCCAAACAACATTCTGTTCGCCGCGACCGCCATCGACATCACGCATGACATCATCGCGATGTACGACACGCAGGCGCCGGCCAGCCCCTCTGCCGCGCCCGCGAAAGCGCCGGCGAGCTTCGACAAGTTCAGCTCCTCCGGCAAGACGCCCGGCTGCACCGGCCACGGCGCCAAAGTAAACCGAAGTACACCGAAGTAAATCGGTGCTAACCTGAAAGCAGGATCATGAAGCTGTTCCTCGCTTTCGGGTTGACTGGCGCTTTCGGTTGGCTGGCGCAAGTGGCGCAACTCACGCCATGATGGCCGCACCGGCGCGCGGTGGTGGCATTATCAACAGCGGGGCTATCACCAGAACCACCGCGCTGGGAGGTCCTGCTGCCGCGAACGGCGCCATGAGCCATCCGCTCGGAGGAGTTTCCTCAGTCGGTCCCCGAAATTTCCGCGGGATCGGAAGGCCTGTATCGCCCCGCGTTTACCCGTACGGATATTCCTGGTACGTGCCGAACTATTACAACTGGGGCGATGACTCTTATTACGGTGCAGCAACGCCGGCGTCGGCTCCCGATGCCGCATCCGCACCCCAGCAACCGGTGATCATCAACCAGTATTTTGGAACGCAGGAGCCGTCAGAAGCACATTCCGGAGCAGCGCTCCACCCCAGGCGCCGGTGGACGATCCGCCACAGGCGGCAGGCGACCCGATCGGCACTCCGCAGAACTATTACCTGATCGCCTACAGAAATCACGCCGTCTATTCGGCGCTTGCGTACTGGGTTGAGGACAAAACGCTGCACTACGTCACGACGCAGAACACGCACAACCAGGCTTCGCTCGACCTGATCGACCTGGATCTTACGAAATCACTCAACCAGACCCGCGACGTTGTGTTTTCCCTTCCGGCGCAGTAAGGGCCTCGCTGTCAAGGAATCAAGGAACTCGCGTCTCCCTCGAGAAAGTCGTAGTCGGGCAAGAGCGTCCGGGCTTTCCCAGACGATGGTTTCGAAGATGCGGTTTTGCACTTCGCCGCGCCAATTCGCCACGGGGAGGAAGATGAGCAGGATGGGTTGCTTCCCCGGGTAGGCGAACTCGTAACGCATCACTTCCAGCCCGATCGCCGCTTCAATGCCCAGTTCCTCGCGCAACTCCCGCACCAGCGCGGATTCGGGCGACTCTCCCGCTTCGATCTTGCCTCCGGGGAATTCCCATTTGAGCGGGATGCGGCTGATCCGCCCGCCGGCGGCAAATCAGGATTTTCCCATCGCGTTCGATGACCCCGGCAACAACCGTGGTCATCAGTTCTCCCGCGTCGATCGGCGGTGGGGGATCGTTTGGTGCGGAGGGGCGGTGCGGGAACGGTTGGCACCGTTGGTGGTGCTGCCGGGGCCGATGGCGTTTCCGGCGTCGGAGTCGAGTTCGGGCCGAGGCCCAGCCCGATCAGCGAGGCCGAGGAGATCCGGCCCGTGACGCTCAGTTTCTGATCCGTCTGAAACTGACGAAGCGCGTCGATCGATTGCGCGTCCCAGACGCCATTGGGCTCGGACTTCAGATAACCCTTGTCAACCAGCGCCTGCTGGATCTCCTTATAGCGCTCGGGCGTGGGCGTCATCTGGTGCGGATGCCACGCGGCCGCTGTCTTTGCCGTTGTCTTCGTGGATTTCTTCGCTGTCTTTGTGGATTTCGAATGTCGCGGATTTTCGAGGATGCGGTTTTGTTCGTGGTCGCAGACGAACCGGCCTTCGGTTTCGGCTTCGTGGCAGACTGCGGAAGCGCGAGGGACACAGCGCAGATCGCGATCAGAAATAGAAAAAATCCGTTTCTCATGACGCTGAAAAAAGGGGCGAAATCCACAAGGACGCCGCCCCCTCTTTTGCATTATACCGCTGAAACCGCGGCCTTTACTGGTTGGCCGGTACGGTTCCCGCCGCGAAGAACGGGCTCCACTCACCACCGCCGCCGCGCGGACCCTGCGCCTGCCGCATCACCTGGAATGCGACCGCCTGGCCCGGCTTCAGTGTGGATTGAATGCGGCGGATGTCTTCGCGGCTGTTGATCTTTTCACGATTCAACTCCACGATGACGTCGCCCTTCTGGAGGCCGATGTCATCCGCGAACGAGCCGGGCTCGATGGAAGCGATCAGGACGCCGCCGCTGCCCTTGTAGCCCATGTTCTGACGGTCGACTGTTCTAAGGTCCTGCACCGACATGCCGAACTTCATCTGCGAAGTATTCGGCTCGGCCTCGGGCTCATCGGGAGCGTCCCCGCCCGGCAGGTTGGCGAACAGCTTGGTGCGGTCTGCGACCACGATTTCGAGCGTAACCGGCTTCTTGTCCCGCATGACGCCGATCTTGAGCGTGCTGCCCAGCGGACTATCCGCAACCGTGTCGATGAGATCCTGACCCTTGGTCACCGGCTTGCCGTTGATCGACATCAGGATGTCCTCAGGCTTCATACCGGCCTTTTCCGCCGGGCCGTTCGCCACGACTGTGCGGACAAAGATACCGTGATCGGCGCCATAGACCTTCAGGAGAGCCGGATTCTGCTCAGGATCGAAAGTGATTCCGATCGAACCGCGAGTCATGTGGCCCGCTTTGATGATCTGGTTGTAGACTTTGACCGCGGTATTGATCGGCATCGCGAATCCGATGCCCTGATAGCCGCCGCTGCGGCTCGCGATCATCGTGTTGATGCCGATGACCTCGCCCTTGATGTTGGCCAGCGGTCCGCCGCTGTTGCCGGGGTTAATCGCGGCATCGGTCTGAATGAAATGCTGGAAGCTGGCGTTCGAATCGCCGGGGATGTCACGCGAGATCGCGCTGATGATACCGGCCGTCACGGTAGCCTGGAATCCGAACGGGGAGCCGATCGCGACCGACCAGTCGCCGGGCTGCATGACGTCGGAATTACCGATGCGGGCAGCCGCCAGACCTTTGCGGTCCACGTGGATCACGGCCAGATCGGTGTCTTTATCGGTGCCGATGACGGTCGCCGGATACTCGGTGGAGTCGTTCAGGAACTTGACTTTGATGGTGGTTGCTTTCTCGACGACATGGTTGTTCGTGAGGATATATCCGTTGCGATCCACCACAACGCCTGAGCCGAGGCTCTCGCTGCGCTGATCCTGTGGTTCACCGAACTGGAACTGGCCACCACCACCGCCACCCTGACCGAAGAATCGCTGGAAGAGGTCCGGCAACCCGCCCTGATCGTCATCGTCGTTCGGGGTCTGTTGCTGCTGACGGCGGCGGGGCGTGGCCTTGCTCTGCGGGGCCGTCTTCGGGATGTAGTCGACCGAGATATTGACCACGGAAGGCTCGAGTTCTTTGGCCACTCGGGTAAAGTCATTCTCCATCGGCGCCGAGTTCGGAATCGCCAGAGGGGTTGCATCGGGCGCCGCGACCGTTTCTTTGGCAGCGCGCACGCTTGTCTGCGCCAGCGCGCCGATCAGAACGGCGATCGAGAGCGTAAACAGCATCACGGTAAGCGACAGGAACTTCTGTTTGCGCATTTTGTCGTAAAAACTCATTTTGTTTACTCCTCAAAATCCAGCGGCCCGCTTTTTCAATATGTTCGGCCCGCTCTTTAAGATGTAGCGCCAGCGCCGTTCGTTACAGATCCGCGCCCGCTCCTGGTCAGTTCTACCAGCAGGATACCCGCCAAAATGGCTGCCGCTCCTACTTTACCGCGAAAGGCGATGGTTTCGCCGGTCAGGACATACGATGTGAGCCACGCCACAACGGGTTCCAGCGCAAAAATCAACGCCGCCCGGGTGGCCGAAGTGTACTGCTGCGCCCAGGCCATCGTCGTGAATGCTACCGCCGTCGCCAGCAGAGCCTGTGACGAGGATCGGCCATCACTGTGCCCGCCGTCAGATGGAAACGCACGGGCTCGGCGAACGGCGACAATACCAGCCCGGCCGCGGCTGCTACCGCGATCTGGATAACTGCGAGCGACTCAAAACCCATGATCGGCGAAAAATGAGCAATCACAACAATGTGAAGCGCAAAAGTCACCGCGCAAAGAAAGCTCAGCAGGTCTCCCCGGCTGATCGCGAACGGCACCGGTGCAACCGCGGGGAGCGTCATCAGCATCATTCCGAATGTAGCGACGAGTATCCCGGCGACTTCCACAAGGCGCGGCTTGTTCCTATAGACGAGCGAACTCGCCAAAGGTACCAGCGGAATCGATAATCCGGTCAGGAAAGCCGATTTTGAGGGCGTGGTGAGTTCCAGACCGAGCGTCTGAAAGACGTAGGCGGTGAAGAGCAGTCCTCCGGCCAGCAGGCCGGGGCCCAGCGCCGCCCGGCGCACCGCTTTCCGATAGATGCAGGCAAGCACGATGGCCGCGAGGGTAGAAACGCAGGGCCAGGAAAAGGAAGGTCGAAACGTCGGCGAGGGCGGATTTGACGATGACAAACGTCGTCCCCCAGATGATCGTGATTCCGGCGAGTGCGAGTTCGGCGCGTGCGCGCATTTATTCGGGCACGTCTGATGCACTGTCCATCAGGAGCAGCGCGGCCGTCAGAAGGATCCGCTTCAATCCCAGGTCGCGGCCCGCCGAACGGTACCACTCGCCGGTGGTGTGCGCCCCTCCGCCCGAGCCCTCCCGCGCCGATGCAAATGGCCGGAATGCCCAGGGAGAGGGGAATGTTGGCATCGGTCGACGCACAGTCGAGCCGGGAACGAATTCCGAGGTGCGCGTCCACTGAGCGAATGCGGGCGAGCAGAGGCGCGTCGGGGGCAAGCCTCGCGCCGGGCCGGCTGCCGATCTCCTTGATCTTGGCCGTGACTTTCGCGCCGATGACCCGCGCGTTCTCCACTTCTTCAGCGCGCGCAACCGCGGCGTGCAGCGCCGCTACGAGTTGCTCGATCTTCTCATCGCTTTCCGAACGGATATCGATCCTGGCCCGCGCCCCGGCGGGAATCGCATTGATGCTGACGCCGCCCTCGACGATGCCGACGTTGACCGAGACCTTCGGCGTGGATCGCGGCTCGATCGGATTCTGATCGATGAAGAGCGTTACCGCACGGCTCAGGGCATGCACCGGGTTGCCGATTCCGAAATCGCTCCAGCTATGGCCGCCCTGACCCGAGAAAGTTACCTCGTAACGGCGACTGCCGAGCGCCTGCGTGGTGATGTGGTCGGTCGCGGCACCATCGAGAACGAGGAACGCGCAAATCCGGTTGATCAGTTCCGTCTGCCGGCAGATGTGGCGGATTCCGCGCAGATCTCCCTCTCCTTCCTCGCCGACATTGGCGACCAGCAGCAGACGGTTCCAGATCTCCGGCGGATCAGCAGTCGACTTCAGCGCCTTCGCTACGGCCAGCAGCGCCGCCAGACCCGCGCCGTTGTCGGACACGCCCGGCCCGCGGAGGTCGCCGTCGCGGTCTATCGAGACGTCTTCTTTAGTCCGCGGCGCAAGAACGGTATCCAGATGCGCCGTGAGCGCGACGAGCGGGCCCTCCGGGTCGGCATGCAGGGCAGCGAGAACGTTTCCTGCACGATCGATGGCTACGTGCCAGCCGAGCGTGCGGAACTGACTTGCCAGCCATTCGGCGCGCTGCTGCTCGAGGAAAGTCGGGGCAGGGACGCGGCAAAGCTGCAGGTGAATCTCATTGACCCACTGCTTTTCCCGGGTAAACCATTGAAGGGCCTCGCGGATGCCTGGGCGGTCGGCTAACTCGCCGACTGCCACAGCCGCTGGCAGTAAATTAGCCGCCACAGATACGAGTGTAAGCCAGAGCGTAAGCCGTGCCGAACGGCTTCAGCAGTTGCCGTCAGCTGGTGGCGGTGGTGGTGCGCCTGTGCGCGGCGACATCGTGTTTTTCCATCTCATCGCGGAGGGACTGCCTGCGGCGGGCGGTCGAATTGATCTCAGCCACGATGCGGTAAGATGCCTCTTCGTCGTGGGAATACTCGGCAATGCGAAGCTGGCCCTGCAGACGAAACCATTCCATGGTGGTGGCTTCGTAGGCGGCCGATAGTCGCTGGCACTCTTTGCAGCCTTCGACAATACTCACGTTACGTCCTCCGCTCATCCCCTTTTTCGGGGGACTACAGTCCCGGAATCCTGGTTCAATACTACAGCTTTTTGGGGCGAAAAGGTGTTTCTTGACTTGAATTTACGTACTGGAACTAAAAGATGGCCGAAGGTTAGCAAGTGCGTACCTGTACAATTTGAACTTGTACCTGGTTAGCGTTTGAGCGCGTATAGAATCTGAACAAGGCCGTATCCGGCCATCCCGGCAGTTGAAAGGAAGTCTTTTGAGGTCTAGTCGTTTGGAAGCTCGTGCTTTGTCTCTGCTGTTCTCGATCTGTGTGGTTTCCCTGTGCCAGGCGCAGAACCAGCCCCCCGCCGCCCCGCCTCCTGCGGCTCCCGGAGCCGCTGCTCCCGCACCTGCGACTCCCGCGAATGTTCAACCGCCGGCGCCCGATTACCCGGACCCGCGCACGCTGACGTTCGGCGCGTTTTTTTGGGCAACCGGGCTCGACAACTCAGGCCCGGATCTGGTCACCGGGAGTACGGCACCGGATAACGAGACCCTCGACAACCTGGGAAAAGCGCGGCCCGTGTCGGGCGGCGTCGAAGTCAGCCTTCCCATTACGCGCACCGGCAGCCTCCACTTCGAATCTCTGCTGGCCAAGGGTGACGGCAACGTGACCACGACGGTACTAACGGATGTCTTCGGGAACACCTATGCCGCAGGCACCGCGCTCGTGCCGCAGTACTCGATCTTCGCGTCGAAGCTTTACCTCGACGATCTGTTGTTTCCGCACAAGTTTCCGGTGGCGAAGTTCCGGCTGAAATCGCTGTGGGAATTTCAGTACATCCACATGAAAACGGTTATCGATGCACCGGCTCTCAACACGGCCACAGCAAGCGCCGCGGCGGTCGGCACCAAACAGATCTTCCTGCCGACATTCGGTATTGCGGCCGAGTACGCGCTCACGCCCCACGTTTTGTTCCGGGTGGATGGCTCGGGTTTCGGACTACCGGGCAAATCCAACATCTGGGATGCGAATGTAACGTTGTCTTATCGCCGTGGCTCCTGGGAGATCTTTGCCGGCGGCAAAGCGCTGCATTTCAAGTCCAGCGGGAACGCCACCGAGTATGTGACTGACACGCTTACGGGCGTCATCGCCGGCCTGCGCTGGCATTGGTCGCTATAATTCCAGCCTGGCGAAAAACGTTTCGGACCAGGGAATGACGGCATAATGGAAATTGCCGAGCGCATATCCGATCCGGGTGTTGGTGGCGAAGCCGGGCCTCGACGGCCACGACCGTGGCGCGAAGATTATTGCGAGGGCCCTGCGCGACGCGGGCATGGAAGTCATTTATACTGGTTTGCGACAGACCCCGGAAATGATTGTGAGTGCAGCCCTGCAGGAAGACGTGCAGGTGATCGGACTCTCGATCCTCTCCGGAGCGCATAACGCGATCGTGCCTCGCGTACTTGAGTTGTTGCACGAGAAGCAAATGGCTGGCGTGAAGGTGGTTGTCGGCGGGATCATCCCGGATGAAGACGCTCGCGAACTGGAAAGACAGGGAGTAGCCGCCGTCTTCCAGCCGGGAGCATCGCTTGAGGCCATCGTCTCGGTAGTCCGGCAGGCGGCCGGCGCATAAGTAGTGGAATACAGGCGGTCCGACATAAGGAAGGAGCGCAGCTCAATTGCGCAATTCGCGAAGGTGAATATGGACAAGCACCTCAAGATCGCGGTCTTCATCGACTTCGACAACATAGAGATCGGCGTCAAATCGACGCTCCAGCGCGAGTTCGATGTCTCGATCGTGCTCGAAGCTCTGAAAGAGCGCGGAGAGATCATCACCAAGATCGCGTACGCGAACTGGGGAAAGATGGAGAATTCCACTCGCCAGCTCTCGGAGTACGCGGTGCAGATGGTGCAGCGCGATCCCTCGCCGCGTGGCGACAAGAACGGCGGCGACATCAATCTGGCGCTCGACGCTCTGGAACTGGCGTTCACGCACGACCACATCAACGCTTTCGCCATCATCAGCGGCGACAGCGATTTCATGGCGCTGGTCAACAAGCTGAAGCAGTACGACAAGACGGTGTTCGTGGTGGGCGGAAAAGCGTTCACGAGCACGATTCTGCAGAAGAACTGCCATGAGTTCATCAGCTACGAATCGATGCTGGACGACAGCCGGTCCTCCCGCGGGCCGCGCGAGCATCATCATCAGCAGCAGCAATCGCAGCCGCGCTCCCTCGGATCAGATCAGCAGGAGCGGATCGGCGGCGTATCGTCATCGTCTTCCATGCCATCTTCCGGGTCATCTTCCGGTCCAAGGGAACAGCGCGAGCAGAGGCCGCAGGGCGGAGGCGGCGGACGGCGTCCGCCGGCGCTCGATCTGCATCAGGCAATGCCGCTGGTGGAGCGCGCGCTGCAGGTGCTCGAACGGCGCGAAGTGCGGCCGCAGCTCGGTTTGCTGAAATCGACCATGCTGCAACTGGATTCGAGCTTCAGCGAGCGGGCGTACGGCGCGGGATCGTTCACCGATTTCATCGAACGGCTGCGCAAGGCCGATCTGGTGCAGGTGACCGGCGGCGAAGGCCGCTACATGATCCAGCGCAAGCGAACCGGCGCGCCCGAGAAGACGGTGCGTCCGGAAGAAGCGCTGCCGGCGCTGCGCGATGTGCTGGAGAATCATCGCCTCGAAATGGAAGAAGGGGTCAGCGCGGACGAGCTTACCGGCTGGGTTCGCGAAGAGGCGCCCGATTTCGACTGGAGGACTTTCGGATTCCAGGAATTCAGCGAGTTTCTGAACTACGCGCAGGATAAGACGGTCGTGCGGATCGAGCCCGACGAGGCTACGCAGAGTCTGCTGGTTTACCTCGGCGCGGAATTCCACCCGCCGGCGATACCGGAACCGGAACCGCCTCCGATTCCCGCGGAGATCGAAGAGGAGATTGAAGAACCACAGCCGGTTGTCCCCGGACAGCCGACCGCCGGTTCGCCTCGCGTCAAGAAAGGCGGCCGCAAGGCAGCCGGCGGCGAGGTGGATGGCAATGTGGTCGCGCCTCCCAAGCGTCCGCGGAAGGCCGCCGCGCCGAGGAAACGCAGGACACCCCCGCAAGGGGTGATGTCGTAAAAAAACAGGGCGCGGTCCTCAGGCGCGCCCTCTATCTCAAACTTGAACGGCTTACCGGTGGCCGCCGCCACCGTGAAACCCACCACCGGCGAACCGCTTCGGGCGAAGCCACTGTGGCGACCTCCGGCTCGCGGCGCCAGTGCGACTCCCCGCGAGAGGCGAAGCCTCTGGCCGGGAATCCTCCGCCGGGAATCCGCCACGCCGGAAGCCCGGTGCGTAGACGACGTAGGCCGGAGAGAAGAACGGATATCCAAACGGGCTGAAAAAGTATCCGTCACCCGGCAGCCAGGACCAGAAAGCGAAATAGGGATTCCAGTACCAGCCTGCGCCCCAGTATGGGCCGTATCCCGAGTACGCGCTCTGCGCGGTCGACATATTGGCTTCCGCCAGATAACTGGCGCGGACGCTCGACCAGCGATACAAATCGTCTTCCGCCTTGCGATCGAAACTGACCGGCTTCAACTGCGCCGCCGTCAGCGTAACTTCCTTGCCTTTGCCGAACTCCTTCGTCTGGTCGTTTTCGGTGACCTGCAGTTTCCCGTCGATCACTTCGATTCGGGAACCATCGCTGTCGAACCGGTACAGACCCGCCTTGCGAATCGACGCCTGGGCGCCATGTTCGAGAACGTCCACCTGAGCATCCTTCGGCACCCAGTCCGCTTCAACCATTGCTTCTCCGCGGATCACTTCAACCTGCGGAGCCACCAGTTGCGGCGAGATCATGCGAATCTCGCTGTTGTTTCCTACGCGGAGAAAAACGCCCGGCGAAAGCAGGATTTCCGCCTTGCCGTTCTGCGTCGAAAGAACGTGGTTGGACTCCAGTTGAGAATAGCCGTTTTGATTCCTGGCCACGGCCCGGCCGTCAATGAAGACCTGCCCTTCGATGTAATTCACGGTACCCGGGACAGCGGTTCTGCCGGTTTGCGCGCTCAGGATTACGCACGTGGCGCCGATCAGTCCCAGGATCACCGACAATTTCAGAAACCATTGTTTCTTCATAATGCTTTACCCACTTACTTAGATGCGAGGGTTTTCCACAGGGTTCCGGAGGCGGGTTCTACAGGTGCTACGTTGAGATCTGGCATTCCGATAACATGCGCACCGACATTCGTTTAGAGCGGCGTTCCTTTCTGACCGGCTGGTTCCCGTTTGCGTTTCATCGCCCTGAGATCGAACTCGCGGGGATTCGGTTCCGTGTGATTCGGCACGGCCACAGCCCGCGCCGTTATCTCATGATTCACGGCGATGAGGATACGGCGCGCGATGTCCTGACGAAGTACATGAGCGATCACGACGGCGTCGCTTACATCGTCACGGGCAAAGAGCGAACGGTGACGATCCGCGGAGTCAAAATCGATCCGAACCGTTTGTTTTCCCGAGCTGGCGCCGACTTCAGCATCCGCGGCCTGAATCCGGGAGTTGATGTGGAACGGCTCATCGATGTGCTCGATTTTCTGGACGACGAGCGCGAGAAACTCCTGAAGCACCTCATCCCGGGTAAAGGCAGCCGGCTATTCGCGTTGCACAATAACCGGGATTACTCGGTCCAGGACGAGCTTGCGGCGAGCAACCAGACATCGATCAAACAGCCTGCACAGCCGCGCAATTTCTTTCTCTGCACGGACCCGAAGGATTTCGACATATTGAGGCAATCACCGTACAACGTCGTTTTGCAGACGGAACCCGATCCGGATGACGGCTCGCTTTCGCGCCTGGCCGCGAGAAGGGGATTTCGTTATATCAATCTGGAGTGCGCGATCGGGGAATTCGACGCGCAGATGGAACGCGTCAGGTGGCTGGACGAGCACCTGCCTTGATTGGCTCGCCGTTGACCTTCTGGATCACTCCGCGAGTGACGTTGCCTGCGCGAAGATCGTAACGCGGAGTTGGCTGCGGACCAGCGTCGTGATTACTGTACGACGTTTCCGAGCCGCGACCGCGACGGTGGTCGGTAATCCGACGTGCTCTAATTCGCGGCAGCCACCGCTGCACTGTTTCAGGACGGCCTGCGGGTAAAGCCCTTACATGAAAAGGTCTTTGACCTTCTCGAACAAGCCCTTCTGGTGCGGCTCGTTGTTCGCCGGCAGCGTATCCGCGAGTTGCTCGAACAGCTTGCGCTGCTCGCGCGACAGCTTCGTCGGCATGCGCACGTCGATGTGAACCACGAGATCGCCGCGCCCGCGGCCCTGCACTTCGGGAACGCCTCTGCCCTTGAGCCGCAACTCCGCGCCGCTCTGCGTGCCCTCGGGAATGGACAGATCGGCCGGGCCTTCGAGCGTGGGCACTTTGATCTCATCGCCCAGCACCGCCTGTGCGACGGTGATCGGCACCGTGCAGTGGAGATCGTTGTCGTGCCGTTCGAAAATCGAGTGCTCTTTAACCGCGAAGAAGATGTAGAGGTCGCCGTTCGGGCCGCCATGCGCGCCGGGCTGCCCTTCGCCCGGAACCCGCAAGCGATTGCCGTCGGCAATCCCCGCGGGCACCGTCACCTTCAGCCGTTTCTGAACCTGCTTGTAGCCCTCGCCGCGGCACTCCCGGCAAACCTGCTTCACGATCTGGCCCTGGCCGCCGCAACTGGAACAGGTTCGCCGGACGGAAAGAAATCCCTGCGAGTAAATCTGCTCGCCGCGCCCGTTGCAGGCGGGACACGTGATCGAGCCGCTTCCCGGCTCCGCGCCTTTACCCTGGCAGCGGCCGCAGGCTTCGAGCTTCGGCACCTGAAGCTCGACGGCCTTGCCGAATGCCGCTTCTTCGAACGTGAGGGTCAGATCGTAGCGAAGGTCGTCGCCCTTGGCGGCGCGCGTGCGGCCACCGCCGCGCTGCTGGCCGAACACATCGCCAAAGCCGAAGACCTGGCTCAGAATGTCGCCCAGATCCATGGCGGAGGGATCGAAACCGCCGCCCCCGGCGCCTGAGAGCCCCTGATGCCCGTACGCATCGTAGGCGGCGCGCTTCTGCGCATCCGAGAGCACGCTGTAAGCTTCGGCCGCTTCCTTGAACTTTTCTTCGGCGGCATGATCGCCCGGATTGCGGTCCGGATGAAACTGCAACGCCAGTTTGCGGTAAGCGGACTTCAGCTCCTGCTCACCCGCGCCGCGGTCGACGCCGAGCACTTCGTAATAATCGCGTTTTGTCACCGGCATGTTCAGCTTCGAAATCTAAGAATGCACCGCCACCTTCACCATGGAAGGCCGCAGCAGCTTGCCCTTGAAAAGATAGCCGCGCTGGAATTCGCCGAGAATCGTGCCATCCTCAGCGTCTTTGGTTTCGACGCGTTCGACGGCCTGGTGCAGATGCGGATCGAAATGTTGCCCTTCGGCTTCGATCGGCTCCAGCCCCACCTTCTTCAGCGTTTCGTACATCCGGCTGTAGATCATCTCTACGCCTTTGGCGTATTCCGGATTGCCCGCTTCCACTTTCCGTGCGCGGTCGAAATCGTCGAGTATCGGCAGCATGTCGCGCACCAGCTCCATGCCCGCATACTGCAGGAATTCGGACCGCTCTTTCTCCGTGCGTTTGCGGAAATTATCAAATTCGGCCTGACGGCGAAGAAGGAGTTCCTTCAATTCGTCGCGTTCCACTTTCAGGCCATCGCGCTCGATGCGCAACTGGTCTGTGAGGTCCTCGCCGGCCTGATTTTCCGCTGCTATTCCGTCAGCCTCTGTTTCGTTGTTTTCCAAAGTCACGCCAATCTCAGATTAGCATCGCGGCAGGAAATACCGGAACCCGGAATTAATTACGCTTGCAGGATCTGAAAAGTCCGGCCGATTTGCAGCACCGTGGAGATTACCTTCTCATACTGCATCCGCATCGGCCCGAGGACGGCGATGCGCGCCCGCAGGCCGGAAGGCATGTCGATGGTCAGGCCGATCAGCGTCAGATCGCTCATCGCGGGGTGAGCGTCCTCGAGACCCACGTGAATGCCGATCTGGCCCTGCGACGCTTCGAGGAAGCGGTCGAGCAGCGCCACCACGTGCTTTTTCTCTTCGAGCGCGCGGAACAATTCCCGCATTCGTTCGCGCGTCAGATGCAGGTCGAGGCCCACCAGATAAGAAGCGCCATCCATCGCGAGGCGCGGGTCCTGATCGACCAGCAGCAGCCCTTTCTGGCAGAGCAGCGTGAGCTGCTGCAGGACCGCGTCGTACATGGCGCGCTCTTCTTCGATCCGGCGCAGCAGTTCGGCGCGCGCCTTTTCGAGCGTCCAGCCGGCGAAGTTCACGTTGACGTAATTGCGCAGGTGAATCAGCTCGTCCGGGCTCATCGACCGATCGAGCGTGACGATACGGTTGCGCACCATGCGGTCGCGCGTGGCCACAATGATCAGGACGCGGCGCTCGGAAAGCGCAATGAGTTCCAGATGCTCCAGTTCCTGCGCCGAAGACGGCAGGGCGGCCGCGATCCCGACATTGCGGGTGATCTCGGTCATGACGCGGGAAGCGATGGCGACGCGATCCTCGAGATTCTCCGCGGATTGCATCTGATTGAAAATACGGTCGCGATCGCGGCGGGCAGGGGCCGCGACGGGATAGCGCCCGCAAAGTCGCGAAATGCTTTACCAGTGGGGATCCGGCCCGCGGAAGTGTGCGGCTGGGCCAGATAGCCTTCGTCCGCCAGGTCCGCCATTACGTTGCGGATCGTGGCCGGGCTGAGGGCGAGATCGCGCATTCGGGAGATCGTGCGCGACCCCACTGGCTCGCCCGTGTCGATATACGAACGGACGATCGAGTGCAGAATCGCTTGTTCCCGGGCGGATAACTCCATGCGGCTCGCCTTATTCCGGTGTCAACTTTAACTATACTGTTACGCACAGTTCGGGGCAACAAAACCGCATGGCCCGACCAGGGCCGGCGATAACGGGTGACGCGGCTTCGTTGCGCAGAGCGTCACATCAGACGTTTATTATGCGGCAGCCGCCGCTGACGTCGGTCAGTTCTTCCGGGGTGAGCTCGTCATTTTCCTTCTTGTCCAATTCCGGATCTTTCGGATCGCGTTCTACTTTCTTGGCGGTTTCCTCGGTCATCGGTTTCTCCTTGAGCAATGCTGGCGAGGCCAGTACTGAGAGATTATAGTGCCAAGCAAGCACCTTTTGTTTCTCCGGCGGCCTCAACCCGCGGCCGATCGACAGATTGCATGCATAATTGCGTCTCGCGGCGCTGCTGGATTCGGCTATACTATTAGTTTCGTTTAATCGCGGAACCCGAACCACGAGCCCCCGCGTCAATTCGATCGACTAGCATCGTATAATCAACCTCCGGAGAATCCATGGCAGAAATTCATAAGCACAGGCACCTTTTCACGTCCGAATCAGTGACCGAAGGTCACCCGGACAAAGTCGCCGATCACGTTTCCGACGCCGTCCTCGACGCAGTTCTGGCGCAGGACCCCAAGGCTCGCGTAGCCTGCGAAGTGCTCGTCACGACCGGCATCTGCGTCGTTTCGGGCGAAATCACCACGACGGCTCACATCGACGTCCCCTCAATCGCGCGCAAGACGATTGCCGACATCGGCTACAACGACGCAGCGTTCGGTTTTGACGCCAAGACCTGCGGCATCCTCAATGTCGTCCAGACCCAGTCGCCCGATATCGCGATGGGCGTGGATACAGGCGGCGCGGGCGACCAGGGCCTGATGTTCGGCTATGCGTGCGACGAAACCCCCGAGCTGATGCCGCTGCCGATCCAGCTGGCGCATCGTCTCTGCGAGAAGCTTTCGCAGGTTCGCCGGGCCGGCGAGCTGAAGTACCTCCGCCCCGATGGCAAGAGCCAGGTTTCGGTCGAGTACGTGAACGGCAAGCCGACCCGCATCGACGCAGTGGTGATTTCGACGCAGCACGGTGACGATGTTTCGACCGAGCAGCTGCGCGCCGACGTCCGCAAGCACATCATCGATGCCGTCGTGCCGCAGAATCTGGTCGACAAGAACACGAAGTATCACATCAATCCGACCGGCCGCTTCGTCATCGGCGGACCGCACGGCGACACCGGCCTCACCGGGCGCAAGATCATCGTCGACACCTACGGCGGCATGGGCCGTCACGGCGGCGGCGCGTTCTCGGGCAAGGATCCGACGAAGGTTGATCGCTCGGCCTGCTACATGGCGCGCTACATCGCGAAGAACCTGGTGGCTTCCGGGCTCGCCAGCCGCGCTGAAGTGCAGCTGGCTTACGCGATCGGCGTGGCCGAACCCGTATCGGTCATGGTGAACTCTTTCGGCACCGGCAAGATTCCCGAGGATGCGATGGAAGACGTCATCCGCGCCAACTTCCCGTTGACGCCGAAGGGGATCATCGACCACCTGAAGCTGCGCAATCCGATCTACCAGAAGACGGCCGCGTTCGGTCACTTCGGCCGCAACGAGCCGACCTTCACGCTGGGAAAAGACGGACAAAGCGGAAGCACTGGCCAACGCTGCGCTGAAGTCAGCGGCCACCGTCTAAGGGTCGCGATCCAAAAACAAACAGCCGGTGGCGCCATCGCGTGGTTTACGATGACGGCCACCGGTTTTTTATTCCGAAACGCCTGAAGTATTATGTGCGCCTGTGGATGCTTCGTTCTGGCCGCGGTGATTGCGGCTCTCGCCTACACCGTGATGCACGGCATGTGGCTGGCTCGCGATCGGCGTGCTGCTGGTTGCCGGATTACTGGGCTGGCTCGGCCGCAGGATGGTTCGCGGAAACGCGACCTAAAGGCGCATCCGCCGTCTTGCAGTTGTTGAAGAAGCAGGCTTGCGGCCGTGGGGTCGAACGCGGTCGGAATCGTGGCGAACGCCGGTGCGCGGCTTTGTGCTCTGCGGATCCGCTCAAGGCGCCGATCCGACCGGAATCAGCGCCTGCAGATTATCCGAATCCGGTCCGAATACTTCCAGATAGTTGTCTCCCGCAGTCGCAGTCGTTGGGATGGTCACGTTGAGCTGGTAGAGACCAATCAGATAAGGCGCCAGACCGGAGTAGTTGCACGGTCGCGGTGGTGCCGCTGATGTCAGCCGTGATGTCGTTCATCGGATAGGTATTGCTCAAATTGGTGGCCGACGCCTGTGTCCCGTCGGGAATCGGCGGGAAAACCGTTCCCAGTCCGGACATGAATGCCACCACCGTCTTCACCGGGTTGCGCAGGGCTGGCCTGCGTCACGAGCGAGCCATCGGCATGTTCCACGGCTCCGTACCCAAGCCCGCTGCTGTCGCCCGTGAATACTCCTGGCGTGGTTGAATTCACCAGCATGGTTACCACGTTGGAGGGAACGCCATTGTTGATGACCTGTATCGACGCCACGGGTAACAGCCCCGTCGCGAAAGGCACAACGAACGCCAATTGTCCTGTCGCGACGTAATAGAGCGGTGCGGCAATGCCATTGACCAGAACCTGGACGCCGTTGAGCATGGTGGGGAACGTCGCGCCCGAAAAGACGGTCGTACCCGGCGCGAGGTTAGAGCCATAGAGCGTGAGAAACTCACCGCCGGAAATACCCGCCGTGAATGGCGAATAACTGGCCGCGTTCACGATGCCTGTGGGGTCGATATAAGGCGCGCCGCCAGCTGGCGCAGTGAACTTCGGCGCCTGCAGCCCCACGTCGATCCCGATATATGGCCAGACGCCCAGGCCGACACGCGCGGCGCCGCCTGCACCCACCGTGTATTGTTCGTAGCCGGCCGGGTCTGTGTAGGTGCCGGTAATGGGCGGAGTGAACGAGTCGGCGAAAGTCGAGCCAAAGGCGCCGGAATTGGCCGGGTCGCTGATGCGCTGGTGCTGGACGATATTTCCCGCGGCGGTCGCGTTGAGGGACCCGTAGTATCCGTTGAAATACGCGGATCCCTGGCTGAGCACTGAGTCATCCTGATACATGCCCGAGTTGTAAAAGAGACCCGAGAAATTCTGCGCCCCGCCTGCGTTGCGCACCCCCACGATCATGTCGAACCCGACATCGGGAGAGCCACCGAAAAAGAAGTTGCCATCGGGCGAGAAGTACAGATACTCCTTGCCCCCGGCATAAAAGCTCGCGCTGGTATTAGTGGGAAACGTAAGCACTGCTGCGCCGCCGCTGAAGAAATAACTCAGACCGTTATTGGACTGTGAAATCGTGCTGGCGCCGCCGCCACCGTAGTAGCCGGTCATGCTAAGTGTCGTGAGGGTGCCAGCGCCATTGGCAGTCACCTGTATTTGCGCATCTGCCGAATTAAACGGGCTGCCTCCTGGAAGGAAAGCAGCAGCCGTATACGAGCCGTTGAAAAACGAATTCCCGGGAGTCGGTGAGGGCATCAGAGCCGCAATGAACATGTCGTTATAGGCGGTGGTGGCTTCGGTGCTGCTGCCGATGAAGACGCCATTGGCGGAAACCAGTCCAAAAATGTTGTCTCCGGTAACGGGATTCTGCGATGAAACCGAAGCCGCTCGCCGAAATTGTATATGTACCGGTAGACGAAAAGGCAGTAGGCGCGGTCCCCGAGCCGGAGTCCGAAACCATCGCGTTTATAGTGTAGTTTCCGTTCCCGTCGAAGTTGATACCGCCGTAGACGGCGATTGCTTCCGTGATGTCTCCGGTATAGCCGTTCGCATCGGGCTGGTTGCTGGTGCCGTAGAGCACGTGGCGAAAATAATATGCCCCCTTCAGCAGATCGTTGCCGCTGTTATCCAAGCTCTGCGCAAACAAGCTCTGCGCAAAAAGCTGGCATGCCGGGATCATGCAGAGTAACAGAATTCGCGCCGTTTTTGTCATTTTCGTCTTCAGAATTGTATATGTCTTCGAGCGAGGAAAAGTTCCTCTACCTTAGGGTAGTCTGGAACCGATCGCAAGTATCGTTTCAAACGCCGGAGTCTGTTTCTGGCGATCCACAATCCAGCTCTCCACTCTGCTGAACCCGGCTTCCTCCAGAAACACTCGCAGCTCCACTTCCGAAAAACCCAGCCACGTGTCGGCATACATTTCACGCGCCTGCTCGAAGCTGTGGCGCTTCAGATCGAGGATGACAATGCGTCCCCCCGGTTTCAGCAACCGGTACGCCGCATGCGACCGCTTGCTGCGGATGCATCGCATGGTGCAGGCTCTGGCTGAAAAACGCGAGGTCGAGCGTCGCTTCCTCAATGGGTGGAGATTCGAGATCGCCCAGCCGGTACTCCAGGTTTGCCAGACCGTTTTCCCGCGCCAGCTTCGCGCCGAATTCCACCATCTTGGCCGAATTATCCACCGCAATCACACGCTCGGCCCGCTGCGCGAGCAATTGGGAAAACGTGCCTTCGCCCGCGCCCAGATCGCCGATCACCATCGGCGGCATCAACTGCAGCAGGGTTTCGGCGAGCCCCTTCCACGATCGTCCCGGAACGAAGTCCCGGCCGAACTTCCCCGCCAGTTCGTCGAAATATCCGCGGACCTTGTCACGCCGCTTTTCGAGCACCAGTTGCAGCGCTTTGAGATCGCCCGCGGCTTCGGGAATTTCGCTGCCGGCGGCATGGAGCAGATCCACCAACTGGCGGTCTTTGAGCCGGTATAGGCTGTTCTTGCCCTGCTTGCGGTCCTCCACCAGCCCGGCCTGCTTCAGCTGCGCCAGATGCGTCGAAATGCGGCTCTGCCCGGTAGACAGGATTTCCTGCAGCTCCGCCACGGAAAGCTCCTCGCGCTCCAGAAGGAGCAGCAAACGCAGGCGGTTCGTATCCGCCAGCACACGAAGCGATTTCAGTATTGACGCCACTCAGACCTTCAATGCTAATATATCAACGTATCTGGATTTATTGATATCAACGCGCAAGCACAGGAGATCGCAGGAGATTCATGAGCACAGCCACCCTACCGAAGATCGGTACCGATTATAAAGTCGCCGATATGAAACTGGCCGATTGGGGCCGCAAAGAGATTATGGTCGCCGAGCAGGAAATGCCCGGCCTGATGTCGATCCGCCGCAAGTATGCGAAGACGAAGCCGCTGGCCGGCATTCGCATCACCGGATCGCTTCACATGACGATTCAGACCGCCGTCCTGATTGAGACGCTGGTCGACCTCGGCGCCAGCGTGCGCTGGGCGAGCTGCAACATCTTCTCGACGCAGGATCACGCCGCGGCAGCCATCGCGGCAGCCGGCGTTCCGGTCTTCGCGTGGAAAGGCGAATCGCTCGAAGAGTACTGGTGGTGCACCGATCAGGCGCTCATCGCATCCCGGCGGCCTCGGACCCGAACTCATCGTTGACGACGGCGGCGATGCCACGCTCTTCATCCACAAAGGCTACGAGCTCGAAAACGGCAGCGACTGGGTCAACACTCCTTCCGGCAACTCGGAAGAGCAGGTGATCAAGGATCTGCTGAAGAAGGTTCACGCGTCGAACAAGACCCGCTGGCACAACGTGGTGAAAGACTGGCGCGGCGTTTCCGAAGAAACCACCACCGGCGTGCATCGCTTGTACAAGATGCACGAAGCAGGCACGCTTCTCGTTCCCGCGATCAACGTGAACGACTCGGTGACGAAGTCGAAGTTCGACAACCTGTACGGCTGCCGCGAATCGCTGGCCGATGGCATCAAGCGCGCGACGGACGTGATGGTTGCGGGCAAGGTCTGCGTGATTTGCGGTTACGGCGATGTGGGCAAGGGCAGCGCGCAGTCTCTGCGCGGACTCGGCGCTCGCGTGGTCATCACGGAGATCGATCCGATCAATGCTTTGCAGGCCGCGATGGAAGGCTACGAAGTCACGACGCTCGAAGACACGCTCGGCCGCGGCGATATCTACGTCACGACCACCGGCAACCTGGATGTGATCACGCTCGAGCACATGCGGCACATGAAGGATCAGGCGATCGTCTGCAACATCGGCCACTTCGACAGCGAGATTCAGATCGACAAGCTGAACAAGTCCGATGCGAAGAAGATCGAAATCAAACCGCAGGTGGATATGTACACGTTCCCGGCGGGCAATTCGCTGTTCGTGCTGGCCGAAGGGCGTCTCGTCAACCTCGGCTGCGCGACCGGTCACCCGAGTTTCGTGATGTCGAACAGCTTCTCCAACCAGACTCTCGCGCAGCTCGATCTCTGGGCCAACAAAGACAAGTACAAGCCCGGCGTTTACGTTCTGCCGAAGAAACTGGACGAAGAAGTCGCGCGGCTGCACCTCGAGAAAATCGGCGTGAAGCTGACCACGCTGTCGAAGGAACAGGCCGAGTATATCGGCGTGCCGGTCGAAGGCCCGTACAAGCCGGATCACTACCGCTACTAAGACCGCTACTCGCGGGTTAGAGGCTCGGAAACCCTCATCAATTCCGAGCCTCTAACCTGATCACCCTTGCCGGGCGATAGAACTTCGACTCCTGTTAACATCGCGTTGATGTCCCGGCTTCCCCTTCATCTCCGCGTTGATTCGTGACCTCCTGCGGCGATTGAACTACCATTTCAGTCCGTCAAAATCCAATCGCGCCATAGAGCCTTTCGATTCGGGACGTCTGCGGGCCGCCGAGGCCGCTCTGCGCGCGCTACCGCTGCGGAATGAAACAGGACGAGACTATCTCGCCAAACATATGCCCCGCCTCGCCCGAACGCTTGCGCTGGTACCGCCTCCTCAAACCACCGGCCGCGTGCTCGAACTCGGCTGTTACATGCAGATGACACCATTGCTCCAGCGTTTTTGCGGTTATCGTGAAGTGCGAGGAGCATACTATGGACCGCCTGGAAGAATCGACCGCAAGACCGCGCACTTTCCGGATGGCGATTTCCACTGCTTCGTCGATCACTTCGATGCTGAACGGGATCCGTTTCCGTATCCCGATGAGCATTTCGATCTCGTCGTCGCAGGTGAAATCATCGAGCATATGACGTACGATCCGATGCACCTGCTGCTCGAATCGCGGCGGATTCTGCGCGATGGTGGCGCACTGCTCGTAACCACGCCAAACGTTGGCAGCATAACCAGCGTCGCCAAGACGCTTGAGGGGCACGACAACCCGCAGATTTTCTTTCTGTACGAGCGACCGAGTGCCGGGCGAGCCGGCGGAGATCGGTCATGTCCGGGAATACACCACACATGAGTTGGGCGAGGCCATGAAGGCGGCCGGATTCGAAATTCAGCAGCTGTTTACGACGTTTATCGACGAATTTGCCACCCATCGACCGCTTCTGAAGCTGCTCGAAGAGAACGGTTACCCTACCGAGGATCGCGGAGAACAATCCTGGTGCCTCGCGGTGAAAAGGAGTTCCCTCCCGGTCGATCGCTTTCCGTGGTTTATATACAGCCCTGAGTAGTTCTGTATTCTGAACTTAATGGCGAGCGCGACCTTCGACAATGTCCGGAAGTGGAAGCGCGAATTCGAAGCGAAGGGCTGGTGGCACAGCTTCGACCTTCCGGATGGCAGACATATTTCGGGCGTTTGCACCGTCGACGGGTTGCGCAAGAGAATCGAGCAATACCCTATACCGGAGGATCTTCATGGCGCCCGCGTCCTCGACATTGGCGCCTGGGACGGCTGGTACAGCTTCGAGATGGAGCGCCGGGGAGCAGACGTTCTGGCAGTCGACTGCTGGGACAATCCGCGATTTCGCCAGATCCACGCCGCGCTGAACTCCCGCGTCGAGTACCGGCAAATGGACGTCTATGAACTGACGCCGGAGACCGTTGGCCGCTTCGACATCGTTCTGTTCATGGGCGTTTTTTACCATCTGAAGCATCCGCTGCTGGCGCTGGAACGAGTGTGCGCGATAACAAAGCAGTTGGCGGCCGTCGATTCGTTTATCCTCCGGGAGGAGCACCGGCCCGGTGAAAACGTCGAGAACCGCCAGGTGATGGAGTTTTACGAAACCGAGGAATTCGGCGGCCAGACGGATAACTGGTGCGGCCCCAGCCTGCCCTGCCTGATGGCGATGTGCCGGACAGCCGGATTTGCCCGCGTCGAGCATCGGGCGACGCTGGCCAGCGGCGCATGTATCGCCTGTTATCGAAGTTGGGAACCGGCGTCAGAGCTTGCGGCCGGCGCGGGCGCAATGACCGCGCCGGAGCTTCTCGACGCCGTCCACCACACTAATTTCGGAATCAATTTCCAGGCTCGATACGACGATTATGTCCTCGTGTCGTTTCGGCTGCCGAGGAGGTTTCAACCGTTGATCGATTCGAACCGAAGGTTGGCGAATTCGGCGTATGCCCGATTCACCTGTCGAGATCGGAATCGGGAGTGTGGCGGGCGAAGTTCAAATTACCGCCGGGAATGACTTCCGGCTGGCATGATGTTATTGTGCGGGTAAGCGGAGCGGCTTCGAATCCATCACGGATCGCGGTGGATGTGCCAGTGCCCCTGTCGCCGATCCGGATTCATGGAGTCAGGGATGGCAAGACGTGGGAGCCCGGTGTGTTCAATCCCGCCAGCGGCAACGTTCTGAGCGCCTGGGTTTCGGATCTGCCGGAGAACGCGGATCGCGCCAATGTACGGGCGGTTCTGGCAGGTGAGCAGTTGCCGGTGCAGTTCGTCAGCCCCTTCGGGGCGGAAACGCGCCAGGTGAATATTGAGATCCCGGACGAGGCGCCGCGGGGCCTGGTTGAACTGCAGATTTTGATTGGAGAGAACAGAACCGATCCGTTTCCGGTTCAAATTGCAGGAGCGAAGCCGAATGAGCGAAGGCACAAAACCGCGGGTATTGGTATTCATCGTCGCCTACAACGCCGAGAAGACCATCCGCGAGGTCGTCTTCAGGATCCCGGCCAGCCTTCTGAGCACGTACGAAGTCGACGTCCTGATCATCGACGATTCCTCGCGCGACGCGACCTTCGAACAGGGGCATTCCGTCAGCAAAGACCCCGCCCTGCCCTTCCCGGTCACCGTTCTTTTCAATCCCCGGAATCAGGGCTACGGCGGCAACCAGAAGCTCGGATATCATTACGCCCTGCGGGAAAACTACGACTTCGTGGCGCTTATTCACGGCGACGGCCAGTATGCTCCGGAATGCCTTCCGGAACTTCTGGAACCGTTACGCAAGGGAGAAGCCGCGGCCGTTTTCGGTTCGCGCATGCTCACTCCTTCCGGAGCGCGCCAGGGCGGAATGCCGCTCTACAAATTCGTCGGCAACAGAATTCTGACCTGGACCGAAAACCGGCTGCTGCGCGCGAACCTGAGCGAGTTCCACTCCGGATACCGCATTTACTCCACCCGCGCGCTCGCGGCCATTCCCTTTGACCGGAATTCGAACGATTTCCATTTCGATACGGAAATCATCATTCAGCTTCTGATCGCAGGGCTGCCCATCAAAGAACTGCCCATCCCGACCTACTACGGCGACGAGATCTGTTACGTCAACGGCGTGAGATATGCGTTCAACGTAGTGATCGCGGCGTTGAAGGCCCGGCTCCAGGAAATGGGGCTGTTCTACGATCGCAAATTCGATTGCGCGCCCGGGCGGAACGCTGCCCTACGTTTCGAAGTTCTCCTACACCAGCCCGCATTCGCTCGCTTTCGAGCGGGTGCGTTCCGGCTCGCGCGTGCTCGACATCGGATGCGCCGGCGGGTACATGGGCGCTTACCTCGCCGAACAGAAGCAATGCAGCGTCGACGGAATCGACGCCTTCCCCCTCGTCCAGCCGGGCTTCGACATCGTTCCATCTTCACGATCTCAACTTCGGGTTGCCACCGCTCGATTACGCGGGTTACAACTACGTGTTGATGCTCGACGTCATCGAGCATCTCGCGAAACCGGAGGCTTTTCTGGAACAACTGCGAACCGCGCTCAGCATGAATCCCGCGACCGAAGTGATGATCAGCACCGCCAACATCGGTTTTCTGGTTACGCGCTTCATGCTGCTGATCGGGCAGTTCAACTATGGACGCCGCGGTATTCTGGACCTCACGCACACGCGTCTCTTCACCTTCGGCTCATTCGAGCGGGCGGTGAAACAGGCGGGCTTCGACATCATCGAACGGATCGGAGTTCCCGCGCCGATTCCCCTCGCTCTCGGCGAGAACTTCGCAAGCCACCTGCTTCTGAAGATCAACAGCTTCTTCATCCGGCTTTCGCGAGGTCTGTTCTCCTATCAGATGTTTCTGCGGATCAAGCCCCAGCCGACACTCGAATTCCTGCTCAAGACGGCACAGGAGCAATCCGACGTGCGGGTGCGCGCCCTCGAAATGGCGCACCCCGCAGAGCGCGGCCGGTAAACCGTCTCTCAATGAGCTTTAAACGAACGATCCTCCTGGACAGCCTGATCCTGGTGTGTCTGACGGTTGTGCTGATCAAACCGCTCTTCCGTCTTAAGTACCTCGATAACTGGCCATCGATCGAGAGCACCTTTATCGCGGAAGGACGTTTGGTGAGCGAACACTTCCCTCATCCCGGATGGCAGCCGCTCTGGTATTGCGGAACCCGCACCGACTACATCTATCCGCCGGCGCTGCTTTACGGAACGGCGCTGATTTCGAAGCTGGGACATGTGCTGCCGGCGCGTGCGTACCACCTCTATATCGCCATCTTCTACGTTCTGGGAATCGTTGCTGTGTACTGGCTGGTGCGCGTGGGGTCGGAATCCCGTTGGGCGGCGTGGCTGGCCGCACTGGCTACCGGTTTGCTGTCGCCTTCATTTCTGGTACTCGCCCAGATTCGGCGCGACAGCGGTTTCCGGGTTCCGCAGCGCCTGCATGTCCTGATGGCCTACGGCGAAGGGCCCCACATTTCGTCTTTGTGCGTCTTGCCTGCTGCGCTCGCGGCTGCGTTCGTGGCGCTCAGGAAATCGCGGCCGCTCCCGCTCGCGGCGGCGGGCGCCCTCTGCGCACTCGTAGTCGCCAATAACTTTTATGGGGCCACGGCGCTCGCAATTCTGTACCCCATCATGGTGTGGTCCGTCTGGAACGGCGAAAGAACCACGGGCGTATTAATGCGGGCGGCGGCGATCCCCGCCATCGCGTATGGCTTGTCGGCGTTCTGGTTAACGCCCTCGTACGTAAAGATCACCCTGATCGATCTGACGTGGGTTTCAACGCCGGGGAATCTCCTTTCGAAGGTCGCGCTGGTGATCGCGGCGGCGCTGTTTTGCTATTTCACCCGAAGACTCGCAACCGGACGCCAGGACCGCGAGTGGTCCATCTTCGTCACGGGCGCAGCCTGTTTTCTGAGCCTTTACGTGCTCGGATTCTTCTTCTTGGGATTCCGGGTCGCAGGCGAGCCGGGACGTCTGGTTCCCGAGCTCGACCTCGTCCTGATTCTGGCGGTCGTCGAAGCTCTGCGGCACTTCTGGCATCATCCGGGGCGGCACAACAAGGGCCTGCGCGTCGCGCTAGTCCTGCTGTCGATCCTGGCGTTCTTTCCCTCGATCCGTTACTTGCGGCACGCCTGGTCGCCTTTCCCGGCAGCGGCGCCGGTCGAGAGCGTTTACGAACACCGGACAGCTCAGTGGGTACACGACCATCTTCCCGGAGAGCGTGTTCTGCCAGCGGGGAGTGTACGCTTCTGGTTCGACGTATGGAATGATAATGCCCAGCCTGGTGGTGGTTCTGATCAGGGCATGCTCAACCAGGGCATCCCGGCCGCCATGTTCCAGATCCTGCATGGAGAGCGGGGGGATCTCGCGGTCCTCTGGCTGCAGGCGCTCGGGACCGACGCCGCGATAGTGGGCGACAAGAATTCCCTCAATGCTTATCGCGATTACGAATCCCCCTACAAGTTTCGCGATGTGGCGCAGTCAATCTACGACGACGGGCATGGAACGGTTATCTATCGGATGCCGCGCGTTCATCCTGGCCTCACGCGGCTCGTCGATTCGGCGAGGATGCGAACGATACAACCTCTTCACGGCGGCGACGATTTCAATGGCCTGACAAAGTATGTCGCGGCCGTCGAAGACCCGGCGACGCCCGAAGCCACCTCCGCCTGGCAGGGGTTTGACGAACTCGATATCCAGGCCAACTCGAAGCCCGGCGAGTCCCTGCTCCTCCAGGAAACCTGGGACCCCGCTTGGCACGCCTACGACAATGGTAAAGAGTTGCCGGTTCGCGTCGAACCGGTCATGCAGTTCATGCTGATCGACGTGCCCGAAGGTGCGCACAACATCGTGATGCGCTTCGAAACGCCGCTGGAAAATCGCTTCGGCCAAGTGCTGTTCGTGATCACTGTGCTCGCGCTGGGCATCTTCATTTATTTCGGGACTGCCCGCCGCTCATCCTCATCAGACCGCGGATAATCCGTTCGTTCCAGCTGCCGAATGGCTGATCCGTGGTCAGATAGGTCCACGTCGCGCCGCGTTGCGATGGATCGATGCTCGCATCCGCAGCTTCCTCAATCCGCCGCTCGATCTCGCCGTCGAGTTGCTCCATCATGTCCCGGAACATCGCATCCACCTGCCGCAGGTATTGAAACAGCGGATCATGGCCCGTCCACGACGCCCAATGGACGCCGGAACGCAGTTCGTTCACCGCATTCAGATACTCGGCCCATAGATCGTCGATCGTGCGCAGCGTGACCAACCTTTCGAGATCCAGCTCTCCACCGGTCAGCACTTCCTGCCGCTGCCGTTGAATCATCTGGCGCTGCCCCTCGATCGTGCTCTCGTATTTTTCGAGGAAGATCCGCGTATCGAGATTCTGGCCTTCCACCGCTCGCTGCACCGATTCGGGCGAGTGGCCGAATCGCGAGCCCTCGTCGCCGAACCGCACCACTATGTCGTCTTCGTACGAGACAAAGAACCGCGAACTGCCGGGATCGCCCTGACGCCCCGCGCGCCCGCGAAGCTGCAGATCGATTCGCCTGCTCTCATGCCGGTTCATGCCGATGACATGCAGTCCGCCCAACTCCGCAACGCCCGGGCCCAGCACGATATCGGTGCCGCGCCCGGCCATGTTGGTCGAGATGGTGACAGCTCCGCGATCTCCCGCGCGCGCGATCAACCCTGCCTCCAGCTCTTCGTGCCGCGCATTCAACACAGTGTGCGGGATGTCGCGCAGCATTGCGCTCAGCCGTTCCGATTCTGCTACGCTCGCGGTTCCGATGAGCACTGGCCGCCCCGTTGCGTGGACCCGCCGGATTTCTTCGAGCACGGCCTGTTCCTTCTCGCGCAGCGTGCGCAGCACGACGTCCGGTTCATCGACCCGGATCATCGGACGGTTCGTCGGAATCACCGCAACTTCGAGCGAGTAAATCCGCCGGAACTCCTCCGCCTGTGTGGCCGCCGTGCCGGTCATTCCGCAAACCGCGGGATACAGCGCGATCAGATTCTGCAGCGTCATCGAGCCGAGCACGCGGCCCTGCGTCTTCAGCGCCACGCCCTCTTTCGCCTCGATCGCGGTATGCAGCCCGGCGGGCCATCGGCGGTCGCGCGCCACTCGGCCTTTGAATTCGTCCACGGATTCGATGGCCCCCGCCTGCACGATGTAATCGACATCGCACCGCAGTAACGCATGGGCGTGGAGCGCATCCTGCACCGCAGTCAGCAGCGTCAGATTTTCCTCCGCGTAGAGATTGCCGCACTGGAACGAATCTTCCACTGCGCGAATGCCGATGTCTGTCAGGATCACGTTGCGGGAACGATCTTCCACCGTGTAATGAAATCCGTTGCGAAAACGGCGGATCACGCGATCGGCACGCACCGCGAGCTGTTCCTCCTCCGGCTCACCTCCGGCGATCACCAGCGGAATACGCGCTTCATCGATGAGGATGGAATCGGCCTCGTCGATCAACGCCGCAGCGAAAGGCCGGTGCACCTGCTCATCCGGATGGAGTGCCAGCTGGTCGCGGAGATAATCGAAGCCGATTTCGTTCGCGGTGGCGTAGGTGATGTCGCAAGCGTAGGCACGTTTCCGGTCTGCTGGTTCCATACCCTGCTGAATGCACCCGACGGAGAAGCCGAGGCGCTCGTAGATCGCACCCATCCACCGGGCGTCGCGGCGCGCGAGGTAATCGTTGACCGTCATCACGTGGACCCCGGCCCCCACCTTCGCCAGCCACACCACTGCAGGGACGGCGGTCAGCGTCTTGCCTTCGCCCGTTTGCATTTCTGCGATGCGGCCGTTCGCGAGGGCGAGCGCGCCCTGCAGCTGGACGTCGAACAGCTCAAGCCCGAGCGACCGCTTCGCCGCCACGGCCACGGCGGCAATCACCTCGGTCAGTTCGTTCGATTGATGGCAGATCTCGCGAAGTTTCTCGTCTGCGGCGCCTGCGAATTCACCGCGAAGCTGGTTAATGATCTGAATGGAATGCTGTTCCGCAGGCACGCCCGCGAAAAGAGAACTGAAGAAATGGCGCACGCCGCCTCCTGGCACTTATGTGACAACTCTGCGGGCAGACTTCACACAGAGAGCGGAGCAGGTGGGGGGCGCTGGAATCGCAAATAGGCGGTGAGCCAGAGTGAGATCCGCGGGTCACGCTGCGCGGGCGCGCTAATGTCTCGATTCGCCGGAAAAACCTGCGGGGCTGGCTGCTCAACAGCCGGCTGTTCGTTACGGTAGAGCGTTTCGACGCGCTGGACTTCAGCGAAATTGACAACGCGCACACCTGGCGTGGAAGGCACGGCAAAGACGGTCAGCAGAACCGCCAGCAGCCAGATGATTCGTCGCGTTCGCATGGGGGTCTTAAAGCTTCGGCGCGTAATAACCCTTGCGCGCGCGAATCACCAGGTCCTTCCGGCCCTTCGTCTTCACGGTCACGGGATGATACAGCCCATCGGCCTTCAGCGGTTCCGGGCGATAAAAGATGTTGTACTGATGCCGCAGCTCATTCGCAATATTCTCGAACGACTGGTCGAGATCCTCGATCTTGAACGGGAAAAACGCCTGTCCGCCGGTCTCCTCGGCAAGATAACGCAGCACCTTGTCGCCATCGCTGTCGTCGCGCGTGATGTTGGTTGAGATCGCATAGATCACCACGTCGGCCTTCTGCGCCATCTCGAGCGCCTGATCGCGCGACACGCGGCTCTCGGTGTCCTGTCCGTCGCTGATCACGATCATGGCGCGGCGGAATTTATCGCGCGGCTGATCCATCATGAGCTTCTCTTTGCAGGCGAAATAGATCGCGTCATAGAATGACGTTCCGCCGCCCGGCCGCATGCTCTTCACGCCTTCTTCGAGCTTCTTGAGATCGTCGGTAAGATCGCTCACCAGTTCGGCCGCGCTGTCGAAACTCACCAGCATGAGCCGGTCCTGCGCGCGGCCGCACCACGCTCTGGATGAACCGGATCGCCGCCTGCTGCTCAAAGCGGAACTGCTCCCGAATGCTGTTGCTCGTATCGACCAGCACGGCGAGCCGCAGCGGCAGATCGGATTCGGCGGTGAACTGCTGAATGGTTTGCGGCTTCTTGTTCTCGATGACCTCGAAATCGTCTTTCCCCAGGTCCGTGACGAAGCGGCCTTTCTTGTCCGTCACCGTGAACAGAATGTTCACGCGCGTTACATCGAGGATGATCCGCGTCGGATCGTCGGACTCCGTTGCGCCCTGGGCTGTAGATGTCGTCGAGGGCGCGGTTGGAGACTTGCCGGCAGGCGCCGCCTTCTGCGCCGAGAGTAATGGCGCCAGATACAGTGGTGCGAACAGGGCGCCGATGCACAGCAATTTCATACCTGTTTCATTCTATATGCTCCGTCTACACTCAGAAATGTGGAGGAGCAACAGAACGCCCAACGGAATGAGGCGCGGCCTGTCGCGTTCATCACCGGCGCGTCGAGCGGTATCGGCGACAGTCTTTGCGCGTAAAGCTCGCGGCACGCGGGTATGATCTGATCCTTCTCGCGCGGCGCGAGGATCGTCTCCGCGCACTACTCGCTGAGCTTCCCGTGAAGGTTGACCTGGTCATCGCGGACCTCTCAACCGAAGAAGGCATCGCCGCCGCCGAGCGCGTGATCCGCGAATCCGCGCACCTCGAACTGCTCGTCAACAACGCCGGTTTCGGCACCATGGGCCGGTTCTGGGAAGCCTCGATCGAAAGCCAGCAGCGCATGCACGAAGTGCACATCATCGCGACCATGCGGCTCACCCACGCCGCGCTCGCCGCCATGGTTCCGCGTGGGCGGGGCGGCGTGATCAGCGTTTCCTCGGTCGCGGCATTCGGGCAAAGCCCGGGCAACGTCAGCTACTGCGCAACCAAAGCCTGGATCAACAGCTTCACCGAAGGACTCGACATGGAACTGCGCGGCCTGGGCTCGCCCGTAAAGGTGCAGGCTCTTTGCCCCGGCTTCACCCGCACTGAATTTCACCAGACGCTCGGCATGGATACCGGAAAGATTCCCGCCTGGCTCTGGATGAATGCCGATGACGTTGTCGCCACATCGCTCTGCCGCGTTCGATCGCGGCGAAGTCATCGTGGTGCCGGGGTGGCAATACAAGATCGGCGCGGCGCTGCTGAAACATGCGCCGCATTCACTGAAACGGCGCGCAGGACGACCGGGAGGAGATCGCGTTTGATCGTCGAGTGTGTCCCCAACTTTTCCGAAGGCCGCGATCCGGTAATTGTGTCGGCGATCGCGCAGGCCGTTTCCTCAGCCGGAGCACTGCTCCTCGATACGACCTCTGATCAGGACCATAACCGCTCCGTGCTCACGTTCGCCGGTGCACCGCCGAAAGTTGCGGATGCAGCGGTGGCCGCAGTGCGCGCCGCAGTGGAAAAAATCGATTTACGCCGGCATGCCGGAGTGCATCCAAGAATCGGTGTTGCGGACGTGATCCCCTTCGTGCCCGTGCACAACACCAACCTGCACCAATGCAAGACCCTCGCCCATGCCGTGGGCCGGCGCATATGGGACGAATTGCGCGTGCCCGTATATTTCTACGAAGCCGCGGCGCTCAGGCCGGAATGCCAGCGGCTCGAGAACGTTCGGAAACTTGCGCCCACCGGACTCGTGCCGGATCTCGGCGAAGGGCGTCATCCTTCGGCTGGCGCCAGTGTGGTGGGTGCGAGGAAGTTCCTGGTCGCATGGAACATCAATCTGCGCACTTCGAACACCGCGGCGGCGAGGGCGATCGCGCGTGCGATTCGCGAATCCTCAGGCGGTCTGCCTGCCGTGAAGTCGATCGGACTGCCCCTCGAATCGCGCGGCCAGTCGCAGGTTTCCATCAATCTGGTGGATTTCGAGCACACGCCACTCTATGTCGTCTTCGATGCGGTGAAGCAGTTATGCGATGACCGGAAGATCGAAATCGCCGGCAGCGAACTGATCGGAATGATTCCCGCCGCGGCCCTCGAAGCTTCGCGCGGTCACGATCTGCACTGGGAGAATCTGCGGCCCGAGCTTATCCTCGAGAACCGACTTCGTGCGGCTGGTTTGCTTCAGAGTGCCCGATTCGATTGATAGTCTCCACCACATTCAGAATCGTATCGGTCACCGCGATCGTCGCCGATCGTCGTATTCATCATCATGTTGTAGAGCGAGCGATCGGGCCACTCTTTCCCGTAATACTTGCGGACAAATGCCGAGCGCTCGCGATCCACCGAATCGAGCAGATTCTCGGCTTCGCTCTGACTCTCGCCCGTCTCCAGCAATCGCCGCATCTTCTCGTCATAAGGCGCATACAGGAACGCGTGAAAGGCGTCGTCGCGGTCCCGCAGAAACCACGCCGCACCGCGTCCCACGATCACTGCGTTGCCGCGATCGGCAATCTCCTTCACAACCTTCTCGAAAAGCAGTGCCAGATGCTCGGCGTCCAGCAATTCCATATTGGCGGTGTCGACGCGCGGCTCGAAACTGCCCCGCATGAACGTCTTGATCAGCCGGTAGAACATGGAATCGCAGCGTTCTTCCCGCGCCTGCGACCATCTCGGCTTTGCATTTCAGCCGGCGCGCGATTTCGGCGGTGATCTCCTGGTCCCAGAGCTTCCAGCCCAGACCGATCGGCAAGCGATTGCGCGATATGCGACCCGCCGCATCCGTATTCCCGCTCCACACTGATGATCCTGATCATTGCAAAATCTCCGCGTTTATAATGTATCGCGATAGACTGGTGTCAGTGTTAGTGACCATTGGCCCGCAGGCGCAGCAGAGGCCGAAGTGGCTTCGCGCGCCCGCTCCCGTGGGCCAGAATTACCGCGAGCTCAAACAGCTGATCGCGGACCTGAACCTGCACACCGTCTGCGAGAGCGCCGCCTGCCCGAACGTCGGCGAATGCTGGAATCGCCGCACCGCCACGTTCATGATCCTCGGGCAACGTCTGCACGCGCCGCTGCGGCTTCTGCGCGGTGCAAAAAGGCGGACCGCTGCCAGTCGATTACGACGAACCGCGCCGCGTCGCCGAAGCCATCGCCGCCATGGGACTGCGCTACGCCGTGATCACCAGCGTCAATCGCGACGACCGCAAGGACGGCGGCGCCGAGCTCTTCAAGCTGACCATCGAAGCCATTCGCGAGCGCATTCCGGGCTGCAAAGTGGAAGTCCTGGTGCCGGATTTTCAGGGCAGCCACGCGGCCATGGAAATCGTGATGAACGCGCGGCCCGACGTGCTCAATCACAACACCGAAACGGTGCCGCGGCTCTACCGGCAGGTGCGGCTGGGCGCGCGCTACGAACGCTCGCTCGACATGCTTCGGCACGCCAAAGCGCTGCGCCCCGCAGACGCCGGTGAAGTCCGGCCTGATGCTCGGGCTGGGCGAAACGCAGGACGAAGTTTTGAGAGTCATGCGCGATCTGCACGATCACCGCGTCGACATCCTGACGCTCGGCCAGTATCTGCGGCCCTCGCCCAAGCACCTGCCGATCGTGCGCTACGTCCCGCCCGAAGAGTTCGACGACTACCGGCGCGCAGGCGCGGAGATGGGCTTCGCGCACGTGGAAGCCGGTCCGCTGGTGCGCAGCTCCTATCACGCCGACGATTCGCACTCCGCCGCCGTCTGCTGACAAAGCCTGCTAACCACTGCTCTTTGCGATGATAGACGAATGTCGCAAAGCAGCAAGCTCCTCGCCGCAATCCTTTTCATACTGACGGCGAGCGGCTATGGCTCAAGGCGCGGAGCCCACCGCCGCCGAAAGCAAAATGGATCAGCGCCTGGCCGAACTCCGCAAGAGTCCGCCCGAACTCTACGCCTTTCTCTACCGGATGCCGAAAGGCGCCGACCTTCACAATCACGTCTCCGGCGCCATCTATGCCGAGGGCTTCCTGCGCGCCGCCGTGGATGAGCACCTGTGCGTGATCGAGGCCACACTGGCTCTTACCGCCCCAGGCGCGGGCGGCGTGTGTCCCGTGGGCCAGGTAGCCGCGGCCGCGATCGAAACCGACAACAACCTCCGCAATGCCCTGATCGACAGCTTCTCGATGCGCAACTTCGTGGCGGACAAACAATCGGGGCACGATCACTTCTTCGCCACCTTCGACAAGTTCGGAGCGGTCGACAGCGGCGCCCTGATCGCCGAAGTGGCCGAGCGCGCCGCCGATCAGAACGAGTCGTATCTCGAATTGATGGCGCTTTCCGGCGGCGGCCCCATCGCGAATCTGGGGAAAACCGTCGGGCTAACCGCCGATTTCGACGCCACCCGAAAGAAACTCGAAGCCGCCGGACTGCCGCAGCTCGTGGCGAACATGAAAACACGCATCGATCAGATGGAGCAGACGCGCATGACCAAACTCGGCTGCGCGAAGACTCCCGCTTCGCCCGCTTGCCGGCTGCAGGTCCGCTACGTCTTTCAGGTGCTGCGCGAGTTCCCCAAAGAGCAGACGTTCGCCCAGGTGATGGGCGGCTTCGCGCTCGCCACGCTCGACCCCCGCGTGGTCGGCGTCAACTTCGTGCAGGCCGAAGACGGCTACAACTCGATGACCGATTACCACCTGCACATGACGATGGTCGATTACGCGAAGCGCATCTACCCCAACGTGCACGTCACGCTGCACGCGGGCGAGCTCGCCCCCGGACTCGTCGCGCCCGATGGCCTGCGCTTCCACATCCGTGAGGCGGTCGAACTCGGGCACGCCGAGCGCATCGGCCACGGCGTCGACATCATGTATGAGAAGGATCCCCAGGCGCTGCTCGCCGAAATGCGCGATCGCCATGTCGCGGTGGAGATCAACCTGACCAGCAACGACGTGATTCTGGGCGTTCGCGGCGCCGATCATCCGTTCCCCGTCTATCGGAAAAACGACGTGCCCGTGCTGCTCTCGACCGACGACGAAGGCGTGTCGCGCTCCCAGCTCACCGAAGAATTCCAGCGCGCAGTGCTGACTTACAACCTCAGCTACACCGATCTCAAAGAGCTGGTCCGCAACAGCATCGAGTACTCGTTCGCGCCCGGCGCGAGCCTCTGGAAAGACCACAAATACCTCGCGCCCGCCGCGCCGTGTGCCGGCGGCGAGAAGACCGCGGCTTGCCGCAATTACCTCGAGACGAACGATAAAGCGCGGCTCGGCGCGGATCTGGAAGACCGGTTCGCGGCCTTCGAAAAGAACTGACCATGCGAGGCTGGTTCATTCACTGGATTCTCAGCGGCGTCGCGCTGCTGATCGTCGCCAACATTCTGCCGGGCATTCAGGTCGAGAGCTTCGGATCGGCTCTGATCGCCGCGCTCGTGATCGGGCTGGTCAGCGCGACCGTAGGCCTCATCCTCAAGATCGTGCTGCTCCCGTTCATTTTTCTTTCGCTGGGCCTCGTCTATTTCCTGATCAACGGACTGATGCTGAAACTCTCCTCAGAACTCGTCCCAGGCTTCCGCGTCAACGGATGTTTGCCCGCGGTGATCGGATCAATTCTTCTGACGCTCGTCGACTACGTCCTCAGGCAACTCGCGGGATTCTGACTACAGATTTCGCTTGAGAAACGAACAGATCTTGTAACCGACCACAAACTTGAACGGAGCCTCACCCAGCGTATAGTGCCCGCAAGGCATCACCACCAGCTTGTGATCCGTGCCTCGCCGCCGCAGATTCTCCACCACCTGGCGCGAAAACTCAGGCAGAAAAGTCGTGTCATACGTGGCGTAGAGAAAAAACGAACGCTTCTTCAGCGCCGCGAACTGGTCCATATAATGCACCGGACTGATGCAATCCCACGCCGCGCGCAATCGATCGCCATCTATCTGTCCTTCGAGCCCCTGCCTGATATGGCGCGTGGAAAGCCCGGTCCACACCACATCCGCGAAATAGGTCGAGCAGTGATTGAAAACGTTTACGCGGATTCGCGCATCGTGCGCCGTAGCCAGAAACGCGTAACACGATCCAAGGCTCGTCCCGACAATCCCCAGATCCGTATACCCGCGCTGCTCCAGAAAGTCGTAACACGAGCGCACGTCGATCACGGCCTGCCGCGTCGCGTCGATCGTGCGGCCGATGTTCGACGACACCGCATAATCCGCCCGCGTCAGTTCCGGCGGCATGCGTCGATCATGATACGGAAGACTGATGCGCAGCGCCGAAATCCCGGTCTTCGCGATCGCCTCGCACAACGCTACGTGCTGCTGCGGACTCGCGTTCCAGTGCGGCAGCACCACCACGGCCTTCGGCCCGCGCTTGAACCGCGGGCTTGCCGGGAAATACCGCGCATGCACCGTATTGTTCTCACGATACGGAGTATCCACCGCCGAGGTGAACCGAACCTCGCCATTTTCAATACGGAAATCGGTGGGCGGCCGGTAATCGAAAAATTCCGCGCTGCGCGAAAGCGCGATCCGGTTCAGCTCACGGATGCGCGTCTCCGGATCAGGCTCAGCCGATTGAAACGGCCAGTGCGCGGTCCAGTCGAGACCCCAGTCGAACGGACGCACCACGCGGTCTGTAGAACGCGTCGCGAGATCCATTTCCCAGGCGTCCATGCGGCGCCCATACCAGGCTTTGACCATGTCGAACTAAATTCCAGGTTAACAAAGCGCGCCCCGCATGTCGTCTGATCCGCGTTCATCGGCGTTTATCGGCGCCTGAACTGTCTCTTTTGTGAGCAAGCGGTCTTTTGCCCTTCCGGGAAACCGCTTGTTGACACGCGCGGCTCTGCAAAATCAATACGCTACTGAGCCGCGACAGCGAGGGAGCGTTTTTCAGCGCAGGAACTTCTCCTCGCGCTTCCGTTTCGCCTGGCGTTTCACCAGCGGCTCATTCAAAAACTCAACAAACGGCATCATTGCCTCGATCCGCGTAACGATCTCCCCAAACAGCTTCGGCGTCACCGCCAACTTCGGATCGACCTTCGTATCCAGCAAGAACTGCTTGCGCCGGATGAGATCCGCAGCGGGATGCTCGGCATCGAACCCCTTCGGAACACGCGACACGCTCTCGCCCCACAACTCGCCGAACAACTTCCTGATCTTCGGCGTCTCGAACGTCGCGCGAAACTCCTTGTGGTTCTCCGCAATATGCTGCCGCACCGCAAGCAGCACGTCCCGATCCGGCGTATAAACCCCGCCCGCCACTTCGATATTCTCCGGCGACACCGCAAAATAGATCGCAGCACTCCCCGCGTACTTATCGAAATTCCGCCGTAGCATCAGCGCCGAGGCATAAGTCTTGTAAGGCGTCTTGTCCTTCGAAAAACGCGTATCGCGATAGATCCGGTAAACGCATTTCGCAGGCTCGCCCACATAGTCCGGAGCGAACCTTCGCATCTCGCCATGAATCGCGCTCACCAGTTCGATCATCGGTGTTTTCACTTTCTCGTCGAAGATGGCTTTGCGCGGTGTGAACCATTCGCGATCGTTGTTCTTCTTCAGGCTCTTAAGAAACGCGATCCCTTCAACGGGGAATCCGGGAAACTTACTCTGTCGGCTTGCCATCCCTATAATTAGATCAATGAATCGCGTTCAGGAGACCTTTGAGCAGCTCTCCGCGCTACCCGAAACCACCGTTCTCCGCAACGCCTGCCTGTCGCAATACACGCGCTTCGGCATCGGCGGACCCGCCGATATCTTCGCGGAAACCGCCCACACCGAAAGCTTCATCGAGGCTTGGCGCATCGCGCGCGCGAGCGGCCTCGAAACCGTCGTGATCGGAGGCGGAACAAACCTCATCGTCTCCGACGCCGGATTTCGCGGAGTCGTACTGAAGCTGTCCAACAATCGTATCGGCGCCGACGGCCTCACTGCGCATGTCGAAAGCGGCGCTTCTTTACAGGCCCTGGTCGATTTCACCGTCGACGCCGGATTGAAGGGCCTCGAAACCATGACCGGCATCCCCGGTTCCGCGGGGGCTGCCATCTACGGAAATGCGGGCGCATACGGTCATTCCATTGCCGAACGCATCTCGACCGTGCGTTTTTTCGACGGGCATGACGTCAAAGAATTCACCAACGCCCAGTGCGAATTCCACTACCGCGAGAGCATTTTCAAACGCCACAAAGACTGGATCATCTTCTCGGCCGACCTCGCCATGCAGCCAGGCGATCCCGCGATCCTCAGACCGGCCGCCGACAAAATCCTCGACATCCGCAACAAAAAATATCCGCCGACGATGAAATGCGCCGGCAGCATCTTCAAGAACTTCCTGCTCGCCGAACTGCCTGCCAGCGTCGCGAGCGCGCTCCCCGAAAAAGTCATCATCGAAGGCAAGGTTCCGTCGGCATGGTTTCTCGAACAGGTCGGCGCGAAAGGCATGCGCATCGGCGACATTCATGTGGCCGACTATCACGCCAACCTGATCTACAACGCGGGCGCCGGCACGGCGAGCGACCTGGTCGCAATCATCGCCGAACTGAAGCAGCGCGTCGACCGCCAATGGGGCATCCCGCTCGAAGAAGAAGTGCAATACGTCGGACAATTCGAAGAATCCCTATGCGCCTCACCGCTCGCCTGCTCATCCTGACCACCGCCGCATCCGCCGCGATCTTCGCCGCCGACCTCCCATCCGGCGAAAGCCTGCTCCAGCACTACATCGATAAAAGCGGCGGCGCGCAGGCCTATGCCAAAGCGAAGAGCATGTCGATGAGCGGGAAGGTCGAGATGGAAGGCCGCAACATTTCCGGCACGGTCACGATCATGGAGGAAGGTCACAAATCCTACACCGCCATGGAATTTCCGGGCATCGGAAAAGTGGAAGAAGGTTACGACGGCGACACCGCGTGGGAAGACAGCGCACTCCAGGGTCCGCGAGTTCTGGATGGCGACGAGAAGGCCGCAGCCAAACGGGCTGCCACACTCGCGCTGATCTCCTCCTGGCGCGATGTCTTCAAAGAGGCGAAAACCGTCGGCCCCGCCGACGTCGAGGGCAAACCCGCGTGGCAGGTCGAGATGGTGGCGAAGGAAGGCAAACCGGAGACCTGGTTCTTCGATCGCGATTCCGGCCTTGTCGTCAAGACCTCGGGCGTTCTCTCCACCGCGATGGGCGAACTCTCAACAGAGCTCACCATGTCCGACTTCCGCCCCGTCGATGGAATCCTCACTCCCTTCGCGATGACCCAGAAAGCCATGAGCCAGACCATCGTCATGCGCTTCGACAAAATCTCTTACAACGCGCCGATTCCGGCGGATCGATTCGCGCCTCCCCCTTCCGTGAAAAGCCTGCGAAAGAAGTAACATCGCATGATCGGGACCGGCCGCAAGAAATCCATCGCGTTCTTCATCGCGCTCGGCGCAGGCCTCATTTCCGTCATCATTCTGCTCTACGTCGGCTGGGTGCTGCTCGGCTGGCATCGCGGCATTCTTCTTTTTCTCGGCGCGCTGCTGTTGGCGCTGATTATCGCCGGCATCGTCCTCAACACCACGTTCCTCGTGCGCGAAATTCGCCGCAATGAACAGCACGACGCCTTCATCAACGCCGTTACGCACGAGTTGAAAACACCGGTCGCCTCCATTCGCCTCTACGTTGAAACGCTGCAGACACGCACGCTCGATGACACCAAGCGCAACGAATTCTACGGCATCATCCTTTCCGACAGCGACCGGCTTCTCGGATCGATCGAACAGATCCTGCGCACTGGCCGCGTGGGATCCTCCAGCCGCAAGCCCCATCTCGCGCCGATGAATCTTGTGGACACCGTGAAGGAATGCGTCGCGCGCGCGCGGATCCTGCATCACATTCAGCCCGAAGCGATGGAATACGAGCCCGGGCCGCCGCTTCCGATCCTGGGCGATTATGACGAAGTGCGCGCGGCTGTCTCGAATCTGATCGACAACGCGATTAAATACTCCGGTAGCGACATGCACGTTCAGGTCTCGGCGCGCCAGACCGAAGGCCGCTTCGCCGAAGTACGCGTGAAAGACCAGGGCCCCGGTATTGCCGAACCCGAATTGAAGCGCATCTTCAAACGCTTCTACCGGATTCACGGGCCCATCGCAACGCGTGTGAAAGGCACCGGCCTCGGGCTCTATATCGTGCGGTCGGTGGCGAAAAGACACGGCGGCCGTACATGGGCGGAAAGCGCCGGTTCCGGCAAGGGCAGCACGTTCGTAATCCAGTTCCCCGCAGCCCCATGAGCCAGAGCGAATTCGCAGGATGCCACGATGGTGGCACCATTACCTCAGCGCGGTCAGAAGTGGGGCGGGCAAAAGTCATCGCGCCGCGCAAAGAAATCCGGGCGGTGGCGGCCCGTCACCAGGGTCAGAAATCCAGGGCAGCACTGGCGAGAAAGGGACATTCGGCAGAATTTTCCGGCGTTCGGTATGGCTCAACGGAATCAATGAGCTGGCCTTGGGTTTCTGGAGAGCATGTGTGGGCTAAATGAACCGGATCTTAGTAGTCGAAGACGAGCAGCATCTCGCCGAGGGCCTTCGGTTCAACCTCGAAGCGGAAGGCTATCAGGTCGAAGTCGTCGACACGGGCGAAGCCGCACTCGATCTGCTGTTCGGCAACACAAGAACCTTCGACATCGTCGTCCTCGACGTTATGCTGCCCGCCAAGAGCGGCTTCGAAGTGGTTTCGGAAATGCGCCAGGCCGGCCAGTTTATCCCCACCCTTATCCTCACCGCACGCGGACACTCCGACGATGTCTTGAAAGGCTTCGCCTCGGGTGCCGACGATTACCTGACCAAACCCTTCGACCTCACCATTCTCATCGCACGCATTCAAGGTCTCCTGCGCCGCCGCGAATGGCTGCGGACCGCGCAACCCGTTCAGGCCCGTAACGACAGCTTCACCTTCGGCGACAAATCAGTTCATTTCGATCTGCTCGAATTGCGCGTGCGCGATCAGGTCTTCCCCCTGACCCTGATGGAGATGAACGTCCTCCGCTACCTGATCCAGCACGAAGGCAAACCCGTATCGCGCAAAACCATGCTCGAGGAAGTATGGGGTTTACACGAAGACACCGACACGCGCGCGATCGATAACTTCATCGTGCGCCTGCGTCGTTACATCGAAGTCGACCCGACCAAGCCACGCCACCTGCTGACTGTGCGCGGCGTCGGTTACCGGTTCGAAGCGTTCCCCGCGGAACGCTCTTGAATGGGTTGGCGGCACGGAAGCGCCATCCCGCGCGCCGCCATTGATCCCGGCGTGCTGCTCCAGCCGCCACCGGGATCCTGCGTAAGCTATAGCAGACGAGTCAAGCGCTTTTTATACAAGCTATTGATTCTATTGTTTAACTTCCTTGTGACTGACAGTTTCGGTGACCTTCGTTTTCGTATCCCCGGAGCCCGTGATACCTCTCCACGATAACTGTCCGCCTATGTAAACAAGCCAGATACACAGCGCCAGCCGCATCTTGCGCGGCGAAACCACCGAAATCAGCTGGGTGCCGATCAGCACCGCCGGAATCCCGCCAGCCAGCAGTTTCCCAAGGATCACCCAGGGAACGCCGGTCATGCTGGCATGGATCCCGCCCGCGAAGATCGATAGCAAAAGGCCGAACGCCAGATCCGTGCCCACCACCTCGGCCGGAATCAGCGAGGTGAAACGCATCAGCACGATGGTCCCGAGCGCGCCCGCTCCAGCAGAGGAAAATCCCACCTCGAAGCCGATCGGCGCCACAATCCACGGCATCCACTTCAATGCCACCGGATTCGCCGCGATCTTCGGCACGAGGCTGCGCCACAGCGTCGCCGTAGCCGTCAGCAGCACCGTCACGCCCACGATCACCAGCACCGGGCGGCTCAGCGCTTTCTGATCGAGCGAGTTCAGCACCAGGCTTCCGAACAGCACTGCGGGCAGCCCGCCCAGAGCCATGAACTTCAGCACGCGGAAATTCACATGACCGCGCGACATGTAGATCGGCGTCGCGATCAACTTCACCACTGTGCCGAACACCAGTGCGGTCGTCACCGCATCCGACGCCGATTGATGAAAAAACAAAATCAGAATCGGCGCCGTGATGCTGCCGGCCCCAACGCCAGTGATGCCGATGGCAAGCGCGATAAGAAATCCTGCGAGTATTTCCATGACTACGGGGTCGGTTCAGTCTCCAGTCTATCCTGGTTGCGCGCAGTAAACATACTATTTTCGATGGAGATACTTGACAAGATGGCTGGTTCATTAAATACTAAGTCTATCGAAATAGTATATAAATTGGAAAAGTTAATGAAAATAAACCGGTTCCTGATTGCTCACCATCGCCACCTCCACCCTGATTGCCGCAGGACCGGTAAAGCTCCTCAACGTCTCCTACGACCCCACCCGCGAACTCTACCAGGACATCAACGCCGCTTTCTCCAAACAGTGGAAAGCCAAAACCGGCGTCGACGTGGAGATCAACCAGTCGCACGACGGCTCCGGCAAGCAGGCCCGCGCCGTGATCGATGGCCTCCAGGCCGACGTAGTCACGCTCGGTCTCGCCTACGACATCGACGTCATTTCGGAAAAAGCCGGACTGCTCCCGAAGAACTGGCAAACGCGGCTCCCCAACAACAGCGCGCCCTACACCTCAACCATCGTGTTCCTGGTCCGCAAAGGCAATCCGAAACACATCAAGGATTGGGAAGATCTCGTCAAACCGGGTGTCGCGGTCATCACGCCGAATCCCAAGAGTTCGGGTGGCGCACGGTGGTCGTATCTTGCCGCCTGGGGCTACGCCCTGAAGCGCAACAACAACGACGAAAACAAGGCGCGCGAATTCGTCACGAAGCTCTACAAGAACGTTCCCGTGCTCGATTCCGGCGCGCGCGGTTCCACCACCACCTTCGCGCAGCGCGGCATCGGCGATGTGCTCCTGTCGTGGGAGAACGAAGCCTATCTCGCCCTGAACGAACTCGGCAAAGACAAAGTCGAAGTCATCACGCCCTCGATCAGCATTCTGGCCGAGCCGCCGGTCAGCGTCGTCGACAAAGTCGCAGCCAAACACGGCACCGCAGAAGTGGCGAAAGCCTACCTGCAATTCCTGTATTCGCCGGAAGGCCAGGAGATCGCCGCAAAGAATTACTACCGCCCGCGCCTCGCCAGCGTTGCCGCGAAATACGCCGACCGCTTCCCGAAGCTCGGCCTCTTCACCATCGACGAACTCTTCGGCGGCTGGCAGAAAGCGCAGCACAAGCATTTCGACGATGGCGGCGTCTTCGACAAAATCTACACGCCCGGCGCCTGAATGCGAACGCCCTTCAAGCAGCCGAGCATCCTGCCCGGCTTCTGGCCCGCCTTCAGCTACACGATTCTCTACTTGAGTCTGATCGTGCTCATCCCTCTGAGCGCCGTCTTTCTCAAATCGGTCTCGGGAAGTCCGGCGCATTTCTGGAAGGCGATCTCGTCCCCGAGCGTGGTCGCCTCTTACCGGCTCAGCTTCGGCGCTTCTCTGGTCGCCGGTCTCATCAGCGTGGTCGTCGGATTCCTGATCGCCTGGGTGCTGGTGCGTTACGAATTTCCCGGCAAGGCGCTCGCTGATGCCATGGTCGATCTACCCTTCGCGCTCCCCACCGCAGTCGCGGGAATCGCGCTCACCAGCCTCTACACCGAAAACGGCTGGCTCGGCCGCTATCTCGTTCCGCTCGGCATCAAGGTCGCCTTCACGCCGCTCGGCGTGATCGTGGCGTTGACGTTCATCGGTCTTCCTTTCGTCGTGCGAAGCGTACAGCCGGTATTGGCCGACGCCGATCGGGAACTGGAAGAAGCCGCATCCAGCCTCGGCGCGAGCCCCTGGCAGATATTCCGCCTCGTGATCTTCCCGCTGGTGCGCCCCGCGCTGCTCACCGGTTTTGCGCTGGCCTTCGCGCGCGCCCTGGGCGAGTACGGCTCGGTCATCTTCATCTCCGGCAACCTTCCGATGCGCACCGAGATCACGCCGCTCTTGATCGTGACCCACCTCGAACAGTATGACTACGCCGGCGCAACCGCGATCGCCGTAGTGATGCTGGTCACCTCTTTCCTGCTGCTGCTCGCAATCAACATCATCCAGCGCAGAACACGGAAATTCATGGAGGCGATGTAGCGCATGGCGACCGCCGCCCAAGTCCTTCCGCACCCGGCGATACTCGCCCGCCGCACCCCGCGCTCTCGTCCAGTGGGGCTTGACGTTCCTCGCGCTCCTCTCCCTCGGACTCTTCATCGTCCTCCCGCTCGTCGCCGTCTTCGTGCAGGCGTTCGCGAAAGGCGCAGGCGCGTACCTCAAAGCCATCGAGGATCCGAATACCCTCTCGGCAGCGAAGCTCTCCCTGCTGGCCGTTGGCATTTCCGTGCCTCTGAACCTGATCTTCGGCGTCGCCGCCGCGTGGGTCAGTCACGAAGTTCCAATTCCGCGGGCAAAAACATTCTCGTTACCCTCATCGACATCCCGTTCGGCGTCTCGCCCGTCATCTCCGGACTGATCTTCGTGCTGGTCTTCGGCACCCGCGGCTGGTTCGGCCCCTGGCTCAACGACCACGACATCCACATCATCTTCGCCGTGCCCGGCATCATCCTCGCAACCACTTTCGTGACCTTTCCCTTCGTGGCCCGCGAGCTGATTCCGCTGATGGAATCGCAGGGGACGGAAGAGGAAGAGGCGGCGCTGGTCCTCGGCGCCAGCGCCTGGCAGATGTTCTTCCGCATCACTCTGCCCAACATCAAATGGGGCTTGCTCTACGGCGTTGTGCTCTGCACCGCGCGCGCTCTCGGAGAGTTCGGCGCCGTCTCCGTCGTCTCCGGACACATCCGCGGCCAGACCAACACTCTCCCGCTCCACGTGGAAATTCTCTACAACGATTACAACTACTCCGGGAGCATTCGCCGTCGCCTCCCTGCTGAGCGTATTCGCGGTGATCACTCTGGCGTTCAAGAAATTCCTCGAATGGAAAACAGGACGGGAATCGAACAAATGAGCATCGAAGTCGAACACATCCGAAAACGTTTCGGCGCGTACGAAGCGCTGCGCGATGTCAGCCTCCGCATCGAAACGGGCGAACTGGTCGCGTTGCTCGGCCCATCAGGCTCGGGAAAAACCACGCTGCTCCGCATCATCGCCGGCCTCGAATTGCCGGACAGCGGCGCCATCCGCCTGAACGACGAAGACGCCACGCAATCGACCGCGCGCGACCGGCAGGTCGGCTTCGTCTTCCAGCATTACGCTCTGTTCCGGCATCTCACGGTCTTCGAAAACATCGCGTTCGGACTGCGTCTGCGCCCCAAGTCGACCCGGCCCTCCGGAGAAGGAGATCCGCGACCGCGTGCGCAAACTGCTCGAACTGATCCAGCTCGATTGGCTCGGCGATCGCTATCCGAATCAGCTTTCCGGCGGCCAGAGGCAGCGCGTCGCGCTCGCCCGCGCGCTCGCGGTTGAACCCCGCGTGTTGCTGCTCGACGAACCCTTTGGAGCGCTCGACGCCAAAGTCCGCAAGGAACTCCGCCGCTGGCTGCGCAGACTGCATGACGAACTTCACGTCGCCAGCGTCTTCGTGACCCACGATCAGGAAGAAGCGCTCGAAGTCTCCGACCGCGTGGCCATCATGAATCACGGACAAATCGAGCAGGCGGGCACGCCGGCCGAGGTGTACGACAATCCCGCCACGCCTTTCGTATACGAGTTCCTGGGCGATGTGAACATGTTCCACGGCCGCGCGGAAACCAGCGTCGGCTATGTGCGTCCCTTCGAGCTCGAGATCAGCCGGCTCTCGGAAAGCCGTGCCAACGCCGTGCTTGCCACAGTCCGCTTCATCGCCGCCGCTGGACCGTCAGTCCGCCTCGAACTCGAGCGCGAGGACACCGGCCGCGCTCTCGACGCCGAAATCTCCCGCGAACGCTATCGGGAACTGGATTTGGGCGTTGGCGACAAGGTAGGCGTCACCCCGCGCAACCTGCGCGTTTTTGCTCCCGGCACCCCAATCCCGAAGGCTTGACAAGCAAACTCTACATATGTTGATATTCACGGCATGCCACAGAAGCCCAACACCTCTTCGCAGACGCGAGCTTTGCTTACAGCCATGTCCCGGAAGCCGCGTTCATGGCAGTACGGCTATCAACTCTCCAAAGACACGGGCTTAAGCTCTGGAACCCTCTACCCGCTTCTCATACGGCTCAGCGAGCAGTGCCTGCTCGAATCGCAGTGGCAGGAATCAGAGTGCTTAGGCAAGCCGCCCCGTCACGCTTATAGGCTGACTTCGGATGGACTCGCGTTCGCGCACACATTGGCGTTGCCGGAAAAGCGGCGCGCCGTTCGCAACGCGGCTGTGGGAGTTACAGCGTGCGCCGGATAGCATTCGCCCTCATCGAACACGCGGCCCGGATCCTCCCCGCCGCGCGTGCTCCCTGGGCAGAGGCAATGCGGCACGAGATCCATCACATCGAAAAGGATCGTAAAGCACTGACCTGGGCCATCGGCTGCGTATTTGCGAGCTACGTCGAAAGCGTCAGGGTGCTGAGGATATCCAACCCGGGCTCCGGGCGGGTGCTTCTGGCCTCGTGGGTCGGGTGCGAAGCGCTCTACATGCTTTGCACAACCATTCTCACCCTCGCCTGGCAGCTAAACGATTTCAAACACCCGGGCTTGCTGCGCACCTGGACGGCTTACGAAAATTATCGTCAGTATATTCCGCTAATGGAGGCGATCCCATGGTGGCTTCACGCGCTGTGGGTCGCGACCGCTGTTCTTCTCCTCGCCACCGCAATGCAGATTCTCCGGAAGCGCCGAGCCGCCTATTCCGTCTTTGCATCAGCCTGGCTTTTGGGCAGTGTGAGTGACCTGATTGCACAATCGCTGCCAGCCTACAGGGCGGCGCGCTCATTCCAGTCACCGATGCCCGTGCACGAGTACGTCACCTCTATCGTGACTGCCCTCGTGCCGGTACTTACCGCCCTCGCTCTCCGGGCTCGCAGCCGGCCATCGGACATCACCGCGACTTTCCATCGTCCTTGAAGTTGATCGCGAAATACGGGTACGTATAGTTCGGGCCTTTCGTCGTCCTCTCAAGAAACTCCCCGCCCATCAGCCGCCCCACGCCCACCCCCACATTCACGTGCCGATTCAGTTCATACCACGTGTAGACATCCACTTCCTGGCCGATGTGCGTTCCCGATTTGCCCGTCGCGTCGCGAACGATAGCGCCCCCCGACGTGTTGTACAACGCGTCGTTGGCGCTCGCCAGCCAGAAGTTGAGATACTGGCCCGTCACGGTCCAGCGGTGCCGAGGCTCGATAGTCAGCCCGGCCCGCTGCGCCACAAGGTTCTGCCACCCGAACTGATCCGTGACACCGAAGCGGTCGTGAGCAGTCGGATACATCGTGTCGAACGTGCCGTGCTCGCCATCGTTCGGATTGCGGTCTCCCGAAGCATAGTCATACTGCCAGAACACGCGCGGTTTGAACGGAAGCGGATCGAACCGATACCCGGCGCCCACGTTAGTCCCCCAGGCCCTGATGTTGTTCGGACCGTCCGAACCGGCTTCCACAATAACCTCGCCGGTGTAGTCAAGGCTCCCCAACGTCCTGCCTTTGAAGCGTAACCCGCCAGCCTTCTCGTCTTGCTTGCCGGTCTTAGTTTTCGCTGTGGTTTCGATCGCCACGCTCTGCTGAGTCCGCCAGAGGAAGAACGGCTCCAGCACCGAATTGGGAACCAGACGCTCAATCCCGCCATAAGCCCCGTAGATGTTGTTTCCCTCCTGGTGATGGCTGATCCCCTCCGCCAGCGGCACAACGGCCGACGCAGCGAACAGCCCGATACGATAGCGGCTGTGGTGAAGATTCGTCACCACCGCATCGTACGAGCGCGCCTGATTGCGCCATTCCGAATCCGCGATGATCGTGTTGTTGTAGTTGATCAACTGCCGACCCACACGAACGCTGTACCACTGCTTCTCCGGATCGCCAAACTCCGCGAACGCCAGTTTGAGGTCCCACGCGTTCAGATTCGGCGGTCCCCATGGCGGATTTTGCGAGAACGGTCGCGAGTCCTGTACCTGAGCCACCAGCCGGAACCAGTAAACTGGCCGTATCGTCATCTGCAGGCGCGAGCGCAACAGCATGTACGAGTCGTCATTGTTCGCCTTGAAGCCGCCGTTGTGATAGTTCTCGAAGCGGAACCGCTCTTCCCAACCGAAACTGATCCATTTCGGCAGTTGCTTGTTGAGCAGACTCGCCGGCCGGAAATCCGGCACGTCGTAGGGCTTGGTAGAGGCGTAGGTCCGATACGCCGGCCCATTAAGGAAGCTTAACGGATTCGACGCGGGTCCCGTGATATACCCACCGCTGTAGGAACTCGCTGCATTGTGAGTCGTTACATCATCCTGCGCCAGCGCGGGACATCCGAGGACGACCGCAGATAGTACTGCAAATAAGGACACTTATTGACTTATTTCTTGCTTGGCGCATATTCTACATTAAGTCTATGTGTTTAGTAGATTAAAGGCAAGTACTCGCATCAAAAAATCGTCAAAAAATTACCCTGACGCGGGCGCTGCTTTTGAGATAAACTGATCCCAATGCGCTCACTACTTCTTGTATCCGCGATTTTCTCGGTAGCTCTATTTGCACAGGCCCCTCCGGGCGGCGGCGGACGCGCCGGTGGTGGACGCGCTGGCGCGCCGCACACGAATCTGAAGGTTCTGCCGGACGACGCAAATTTGATTCCGACAATGCGTGCGGCGGCAGCGGGTTTGGGCGTGATGTGTGATTACTGCCATGCGGCGGATCGCGCGAGCGATGAGAAGCCCACGAAGGTCACGGCCCGCCTGATGTTCTCGATGGTTAAGGACATCAACGCGAAGTTCCCCGACGGCAAGGTGCATGTCACCTGCTACACCTGCCATCGTGGCGCCGAAATGCCGTTGACCGAAGCCCCGGCCGCGAAGTAGCGGGAACCCTTTCGCTACTACGCTCCGCAGTGCTCCAGCGGAGTTGCGTTCCATCAGCTTTACAAATGCCGCACCGATACAATCAGGTGCGGCATTTGTTTTGTGAGCCGCGGCCGAACAGAAATCGTCGACCTGACCTGGAAACTAGAATTCGTTTACGCCGCGCTGCTCGATAGCGCGATCAAACGGGTACCTCGCTGCGCTGACGGCGAAGCTCACCACAGCCGCGATCTCCACCCTCGCCTGCCATAATGAGAACTTCCGATGTCCTCACCCAAGCCGTACAGTCCTGAGGAACTCCGGTCTCAAGTGCGTCGACTGGGCTGGTGGTATCAGTCATTCGAACTGCCTGGCGGAGTCATGACCAGTCCCGGCGATCCGCCCGCATATTCACCGGAGATCCGCTGGAATCTCCTCGAGCCCTGCATCCCGGCCGACCTCACGGGTAAGACCGTTCTCGACGTCGGCGGCAGCGCCGGCTATTTTTCCATCCAGATGATGAAGCGCGGAGCCGCGAAGTGCACCATCATCGAGCCTTTCGTCGAGTTCGCCGCGCAGGCAAAATTCGTGGCTGAAGTCTACGGCTACGAAATCGAAGTCGTGAACGAAGATGTTCACACCTGGTGCCTCACAACCGAAGACCGCTTCGATTACGTCATCTTCCTCGGGCTTTTCTATCATCTGAAATATCCCAATCTGGTGCTCGATCGCCTCGCCGAGATGACCCGCGAACGAATGTACTTCCAGTCCCACATCGTGGGCGACGAAGAAGCCGCCTTCGAGGGTCGCGGAAATTACATGCCGGGTGAGGACGACCCGATCCTGCGCGATCCCGCCTTTCCTCGCATGGCCTTCATCGAGAATCTGTATAACGGCGATCCGACCAATTGGTGGGTTCCCAACCCGACCGCGCTCGAGCCTTTGCTGCGCAGCGCCGGAATGAAAGTAATCGCGCGGCCGCACCCGCAACTGCTGGTGGCCGAACCGGAACGGGTCCTGGGAAAAGTTGTCTATCAAAAGCTCGTCTTCCCGCGCTACGGTAAGGCGAACGGCGCCGTGCATCCCGGGCCGCAGAAGGTCGAGCCCGAGCTATGGGAGTGGCTTCTGAAGCAGTCAGACGACCGGGCGGATAAGACCAGCGATGAGTAGCGCCGCGCAGTTTCTCGAAGACACCCGCACCTTCGCCGATCGCGTGCGCGAACTCGGCCTGCCCTCCATAAACAGCTATTACTGGTATCACACCATCGACCTCGGCAACGGCCTCGTCACGCCCGGCCTGCACGATTACCGCGGAAACCTTGCCGGACTTCCAGTTCCCGGAAGATATGCGCGGCATGACCGTGCTCGATGTGGGCTCGGCCACCGGATTCTTCGCCTTCGAGTTCGAACGCCGCGGCGCGCGCGTCGTATCGACCGAACTGCCCTCGCTCAACGATCTCGATCGCTTCCCAGGACAAAGCGTCGAAAACTCCCTTCGCAAAATCGAGCGCATGATTTTCCCCGACGGCCTGAACCTCGAATCCATGCGCCGCGGTGATTCCGAGCGAGAGCTTTACCGCTGCGTCCTCGATGGCCCGTTTCACTTTTGCAAAGAGTGCCTGGACTCGCGCGTGGAGCGTTACTACTCGACCATTTACGATCTCTCCGCCGACAAAGCCGGCGTGCCCGAAGGCTTCGATCTGGTCTTCGTGGGCGATGTTCTGCGTGCATACCCTTTATCCCCTGCGCGCGCTCGCCGCCATTGCGCCGTTGTGCCGCGGCACGCTGGTGGTGGCCCAGATACTGGCCGACGGACCGCAGGAACCTCCTGCCATGGCCTACGTCGGAGGGGGCGATCCCGAGGAAGATCACATCTGCTGGTGGCTTCCCAACAAGGCCTGCCTCGTGGAAATGCTGACCAAGCTGGGCTTCGCGACAGTCGAGCAGGTCGGCTCGCATTCCGGAGTGCTGCGGCCAGGCGATTACCGGTTCAACCGGCCTGTCTTTCACGCGCGGAAGCAGCCGCGGTGAACGCCGTCGAGGTTCGCGGTGTTTCGAAGAAGTATCCTCTCTCCGATTCCGGCTTCTCACGCCTCGGAACCCTGTTCGCGCCCGCCAATCCGCGTTTCGATGAAGGCATGTGGGCGCTGCGCGACGTCAGTTTCTCGGTCGCGAAGGGCGAAGCTTTCGGCATCATCGGGCCGAACGGCTCGGGCAAGAGCACGCTGCTGCAGATCATCGCCGGCATCCTCAGGCCGACGTGCGGCACGGTCGAAGTCAGCGGCCGGCTCTCCGCGCTGCTCGAACTCGGCTCGGGCTTTTCTCCCGAATTCACCGGCCGCGACAACGTGTATCTCAACGCATCGCTGCTCGGCTTGTCGCGCCCGGAAGTCGACGCCCGCTTTGCCGCCATCGAGCGCTTTGCGGAGATCGGCGAATTCATCGACCAGCCGACGACGGACCTACTCCACCGGCATGGTGCTACGCCTCGCCTTCGCGGTTGCCGCGCACGTCGATCCCGAAATCCTGATCGTGGACGAAGCGCTTGCGGTCGGCGATATTTCCTTCCGCCAGCGTTGCATGCGAAGGATCCACGACCTTCGCGCACGCGGCACCACGCTGCTCTTCGTCTCGCACGAGACGAGTGACCTGAAAGCGTTGTGCGAGCGCTGCCTCTGGCTCCAGAATGGCGCTGTGCAGGATCTGGGCAACACAGATGAAGTAGTGGCCAGATACCTGAAATCCACTCTGCAAAGGGATACTTTGCGGGCGCCGGAGGCGTTCGTGGTGCCAACTTCAGATCTCGGCACAGACTTCACCGGCCATCGTTATGGCGACGGCCGGGCCACGATCATGGGCGCAAAGCTGATGGATTTTTCGGGCAACGCCGGGGACCGGGTGATCCTGAAAATGAGCTTCCGTCTGAACGAGCCTGTATCGTTCCCCATCGCCGGATTTCTCCTGCGCAACGCGCGGGGAGTGAATATTTTTGGTTCCAACACGGCGCGCGAAGACTATCCGCTTTCGGTCGCGTCAATGGGCGATGTCAATAACGTCGTCTTCCATTGGACGATGCCCGCCCTCGCGCCCAGGTTCGTACCACTTGTCGCTGGCAATCGTCGACGGCAGCCTCGACGATTTCAAGGTATGCGACTACATCGAAGACGCGCTGGCCGTGGAAATGACCGCGCGAACGTCGGTGGCGGTCGCGGGTTACCTCGAATTGCGCTGTGCCGAAGTCGTTGTTCACGCCAATGATAGTTTAGAGGCCACTGGATGAAGTTGATTCTGGACAACGACACGAACACCCTGACACTCTGCGAAAAAGGAACGTCGCGCGAGCTTCCGCTTTACAGCCGCGACGCGTTCGATCTGGTGAGCCGGGAATGGGTGCGCATAGGTTGGGCGGTACGGTATTACTTCACTTTCCGCTGGCTCGGACGCCCCGTACTCCAGTTGCCGGACGACCTGATCCGGCTCCAGGAAGCGGTGGCGTCGCTGCGGCCGGATGTCGTCATTGAGACCGGAGTATACGACGGCGGTTCTATTCTGTTTCATGCGACTCTCTGCGAAGCTCTGGGCAAAGGACGCGTAGTGGGCATTGACATCAGCGTTAGCCAGGATACACGGGTCGCGCTGCAGCAGCACGCGCTGGCGCACCGGATCGATCTGATCGAGGGCGACTCGGCGGCGCCTGAAACGGTCGCAGCAGCGCGCGCACGCATCCCGGAAGGGGCGTCTGTGATGGTGATTCTGGATTCCCATCACACCAGAATTCACGTCGCGCGGGAGTTGGAAGCTTATGCGCCAATGGTTACCGGCGGGTCGTGCATAGTAGTGACCGATGGCATCATGCGCAATCTGACGGACGTGCCGGGCGGCGACCCGTCCTGGGCGGAAGATAATCCCGCAACTGCGGCGCTGGAGTTCGCGGCGGCGCATCCCGAGTTCGAAATGCGCCAGCGGGCATGGCCTGCGAACGTCACCTACTGGCCCGATGCATGGCTATGGAGAAAGCCAAAATCGTGACGCCCGCCGAGATTCGCCGCGGAATTGAGGAACTGGGCCCATGGTTCTACCGCTTTGACTTCGGCGCGGGCATCGAAACGACCCCTTCGATCCCGCCGTCGGTAGCCGACATTTTCGACACTCGTCTGAGGATGCTTATGAGTGCCGTGGATGCGCATTTCGGCGGGCGGTTACGCGACATTGAGTGCCTTGATATCGGCTGCCATGAAGGCTTCTACTCGCTCGCCATGGCGCGACGTGGCGTGCAAGTGGTGGGTATCGATGCCCGGGAAGAAAATCTGAAACGCGCGCGCTTCGTCGCGGACGCAATGGGCGTCGATCAAATCGTCTATCGCCGCGGGCAGGTGGAAACCCTTGCCGAAGACTCGGGTCGCACGTTCGAACTTACCCTTTTCCTGGGCTTGCTCTATCATGTGGAAGACCCGATGCGCTGCCTTCGCCAGGTGGCCGCCGTCACCGGAGAACTCTGCATCATTGAGACGCAGGTCGTGGACGAGATGGAAGGATTCGCGGAGTGGGGTTCGCGCGATTGGAAGCGCCCCTACCAGGGCGTCATCGCTCTGATCGACGAGGCCGGTGAGTTCGACGCGGGCAATCGCGAAACAGGCGTTAGCCCTATGGCGACTTGTCCATCACCTAAAGCACTGCTTTATATGTTGAAACAAGCGGGGTTCCGGCGCGCCGAAATCCTTGTGCCCCCGCCCGGTGCTTACGAGCAGCATGCGCGCGGCAAGCGCGTCGTGTGCGCGGCGTGGAAGTAAGCTAATCGCCGCGCACCGTGTGACGTTTGATCGTCAGCGCCTTGCCGGTCTGCTCATCCACTTCGATAATCACCGAGTGCAGTTCCACAGATCCCTTCGCCGGTTCAAAGCGCGCAGGCATCGCCGTAAGAAATTTCTGCAGCACCGCTGCCTTCTCGACGCCGATGACGGAATCGTAAGGCCCGGTCATTCCGCAATCGGTCTGGTATCCGGTCCCGCCCGGAAGAATGCGCGTATCCGCGGTCGGGATATGCGTGTGGGTTCCGACCAGCGCCGACACCCGCCCATCCACATACCAGCCCATCGCCATCTTTTCACTCGTGACCTCGGCGTGAAAATCGATGAATCGCACCTTCACATCCGCCGGCAGCGCGGCGATCAATTCATCCGCCTTGCGAAACGGGTCCTCGATGTTCGGCATATAGACCAGGCCCTGGAGATTCATCACCGCACAGCGCGCACCGCTCTTCGTCTCGTGGATATAAACACCCGCGCCCGGACACTCCCGCGGATAGTTCGCCGGCCGCAGCAGCCGCGGCGTCCGCGCGAAGTAATCGTAGATATCGCGCTTGTCGAAGATGTGATTGCCGGATGTCATCACGTCGATGCCGCAGCGGAACAACTCATCGGCCACCGCGGGCGTGATGCCGAAACCCGCCGCCGAGTTCTCCACATTCGCGATGACGACGTCGATCCCTTGCGCAGCGCGGATATCCGCGAGATGATCGGCAACGATCCCGCGGCCCGCGTGGCCGAAAATGTCGCCGACAAAAAGTAGTTTCATCTGGGCTGCGACGTGACCGCGCCTTTCGACGCGGACCCGACCAGCGCGACATACTTCGCAAACACGCCCGTCTTGTAGCGCGGCTCCGGAGCTTTCCACGTCGCGAGCCGGCGCTTGATTTCATCCGCCGGAACGTTGAGATTCAGGGTTCCCGCATTCACGTCCACATCGATGATGTCGCCTTCGTGAACGGCCGCGATCGGGCCGCCCTCAAACGCTTCGGGCGTGATGTGGGCGATCATGAAGCCGTGCGTGGCGCCGCTGAAACGCCCGTCGGTGAGCAGCGTGACGGTATCGCCCAGCCCCGCGCCCTGCACCGCCGCTGTGACCAGCAGCATCTCGCGCATACCCGGACCGCCGCGCGGCCCCTCGTAGCGAATCACCATCACGTCGTTCGGTTTGATCTGCCCGGCATTGACCGCGGCCAGCGCATCTTCCTCGCGCTCAAACACGCGCGCCGGGCCTACATGCTTGCGCTTGTTGTGGCCCGAGAGCTTGATGACGCAGGAATCGGGCGCGAGAGATCCGCGCAGAATCGAAAGGCCGCCGGTCGGTTTCAGCGGCTTATCCAGCGGCAGGATGACCTGCTGTCCCGGCGTTTCCACTGCTTCCGCAGCCTCTTCGCCGAACGTCCGGCCCGTGCAGGTCATCGCATTGGGATCGATGAAATTCCCCTCCGCGAGCCGTTTCGCAATCACTCCGATGCCGCCCGAACGATCGACATCCACCGCGTTATACTTCCCGCCCGGCTTGAGATCGACCAGCAAAGGCGTGCGTTCGCTGATGGTCTGGAACGCTTCGATATCGAGCTCGACCTCCGCTTCGCGCGCCATGGCCAGCAGGTGCAGCACGGCGTTGGTCGATCCGCCCGAAGCGGCCACTCCCGCAATCGCATTCTCGAAGGCCTTCCGCGTCGCGATATCGCGCGGCCGGATGTTCTTGTGCACGCAGTTCAGAATCACTTCGCCGCAGCGGCGCGCCACATCTTCCTTGCGGATATCCACCTGCGGCACCGAAGCCGTACCCATCGGCGAGAGGCCGATCAGTTCCATCACCGTCGCCATGGTGTTGGCGGTGAACTGTCCGCCGCATGCGCCCGCGCCGGGGCACGCGTGGTTCTCGATCTCGAGCAACTCGTCATCCGAGATCTTGCCCGCGGCGTTCGCGCCCATGGCTTCGAACACGTCGAGGATCGTGATGTCCTTATCGCGCCACCGGCCGGGAAGAATCGAGCCGCCGTAAAGGATCACGCTGGGAATATTCAACCGCAGCAGCGCCATGCCCGCGCCGGGAATCGTTTTGTCGCACGCCACCAGCGCCACGATGCCGTCGAACATGTGGCCGCGCGCCATCAGCTCGATCGAATCGGCGATCACTTCGCGGCTGACGAGCGAGGTCTTCATGCCCTCGGTGCCCATCGTGATGCCGTCGCTGATGGCGATGGTGTTGAACTCCATCGGAGTGCCGCCGGCGGCGCGAATGCCTTCCTTCACGTGCACCGCCAGATCCCGCAATTTGTAATTGCAGTTCATGGTTTCGGTCCACGTGTTGGCGACGCCGATGATCGGCTTCTTCAGATCGTCGTCGGTGAGTCCGATGGCCTTCAGATAGCTGCGGGCGGCCGCGCGGTTGCGTCCCTGCGTGATGGTGTAGCTGTTGAGTGTCATACGGCTTGTTTGGATGATGGGGTGAAATGTCATTATATTGCCCATGCGCATCGGGATCGACTCGGGCGGCACCTTCACCGACTTCGTCGTGCTTCATAACGACGGCAAACTCGACTCGTTCAAGCTGCGCTCGAACCCGGTTTCGCCTGCGAGCGTGATACTCGAAGGCCTTGCCCGTATCGCTGCAAAGCGCGCGGAAGTTGTGCACGGTTCGACCGTGGCGACGAACGCGCTTCTCGAACGCAAGGGCGCGAAGACTGCGTTTGTCACAACGCGAGGCTTCGAAGATCTGATCGCCATCGGCCGCCAGAATCGTCCCGAGCTCTACAACCTGATGCCCGCGTTGCCGAAGCCTCTCGTACCGCGTGAGCTCTGCTTCGGCGTGGATGAGCGAGTCTTGTTCGACGGCAGCATCGAGCGCGCTTTGGACATCGGCGACCTGCCGCGAAGACTCGCGCAGTCGGGCGCGGAGTCGGTTGCGATCTGCCTGCTGCATTCGTATCAGAACGATGTGCACGAACGCGCACTGCTGAAGGCTCTCGACGGATTCGTCTCCGCCTCCTGCGACATCTCGCCGGAGTTCCGCGAATTCGAGCGCGCGAGCACAACGGTGATCAACGCGTATGTGGGTCCGCTGATGGATCGCTACCTCGGCGAGTTGGAACGCGAATGAAGAAAAAGCCCCGCACAAGGTCGCGATCATGCAATCGAATGGCGGCTTGCTGAGTGCGTCCGAGGCACGCAAACACGCGGTGCGGACGATTCTCTCGGGGCCCGCGGGAGGGATCGTCGGCGCGGTCGAGATCGCGCGACTCTGCGGATTCAGGAAGGCTCTTACGTTCGATATGGGCGGCACGTCGACGGATGTTGCGCTGGCCGGCCAGCAACCGAGACTCACCACAGAAGCGCGGATCGATAACCTTCCCATTCGCATTCCCATGCTGGATATCCACACCGTCGGCGCTGGCGGCGGTTCGATCGCGCGGGTGGATTCGGGCGGAAGTTTACGCGTCGGCCCGGAGAGCGCCGGGGCGTTGCCGGGGCCGGCTTGTTACGGAACGGGCGTGGAGGCCACGGTTACGGACGCGCATGTCGTGCTCGGACGAATTGCGGCGTCCCAACTGGTGGGCGGCGAAATGCGCATCGACATCGGCGCGGCGGAACAGGCGGTCGCCCGCGTCGGCGCGGCGCTGGGAGTCGACACGGTCAAAGCCGCGGCCGCGATTCTGCGCGTGGCGAATTCGAACATGGAGCGCGCGATTCGCGCTGTGTCGGTCGAGCGCGGTGAGGATCCGCGTGATTTTCCGCTGGTGGCCTTCGGGGGCTGCGGTGGCTTGCACGCCTGCGAGATCGCGGCGGAGTTGGGCGTGAAGACCGTCATCGTTCCGCGCATGGCCGGAGCGCTCTCGGCACTCGGAATGCTTCTCGCCGATCGCACGCGCGACTACGCGATCGGAGCGCTGGGCGCCGTTGATTACGAAGCGCGCTTCCGCAAACTGGAAAAGCAGGCAAGGAAGGATGTGCGCGGCGCAACGCTCGAACGATTCGCCGACGTTCGCTATGCCGGCCAGAGCTACGAGCTCACGATTCCGTGGCCCGCCGGCGACTTCCACAAAGAGCATCAACGCATCTACGGCTATTCGGACGCGAAACGCCCCACGCAGATCGTGACGTTGCGGGTACGGGCGACTGTGCGTGTCGAGAAGCCGTCGCTGCGCGTTGGCCGCCCCCCACCGGAAGTTCGGCGACGCGAGGCGTATCTGGATCGACGGAAAGTGGCGCGATGTCGGCGCGTCTTCGCACGGACCAGCACTCATCGCCGACTACGGATCAACGACGCTCGTTCCCGCGGGCTGGTCGATTCGGCAGGATCGGCTGGGCAGCCTTATCCTTGAAACGACTTAGTCGGCTGTTTTCGGCCATATCGTTACCGCTCCCTTACGGTCGCGGCTCGGAACGGCCTGACTGTACTGAGCCGCGACCGTAAGGGAGCGGTAACGATATGCTGCTAGCCTTGAAACATCCTGGGGAAATTCGGATTCTTTCTCATCCAGATCATCATTACGATCCAGAAGCCCAGGAGAAGCAAGAAAGGGCTCGCGTTTGCGAGGAAGCGAACTCGCTGGGATTGAGCATCCCGAATCTCGATATTCACCAGCTTGTTCTGCATCACCGCGAGGGCGTCCTGGTAATTCCTGGGTATGATCGTCAACCACTCACTCCCGCTCTTCAGACGATAGGTCACAGGATTTGCGCCCGTCGCGGCAACCGAAATGGTTGCTTTGCTTACTTCACCCGCCTGCACTTGCTGGAGAAACTCGGTGTAAGTCGCTTTGGTCTTTGACGCATCCGTCCTGTCACCTACAACTAAGGCCATAGCGGCTACGACCACGATCAGGACAACAAAGAAAATAACACTTTTCGTTTTCGACTTCATGGTTTAACTCCTATTGTGTTCACAATCCAACCAGCAGATCAAACCAGTCACGGCCAGAGAGATAAGCGTCATTGTGACCCGGACGGTTCGGGACACGGGCTGCGGTCCCTGGCCTATCGGAAGCGCTGACCCGGTGGCCCCCTGAGGTTGTCTCGTGCCAGGCTCAAACATCAGGCTCGCGGTGGTAACCAGCATCAGGCTCAGCAGGAAACCGTAAATGTTGGCTTCGGTCCCCAGTCCTACAAGTTCGCAGAGAGCGACCAGGCCTAATTTGATGCCACCGGACAGAATCCAGTCTGAAGGCCGTCTCTTGAGCGTTGGTGTAAAGGCTTCACCAATCAGGAGGTACAACAGTGCAAGGCCGGACGGGACCGCCAGGCGCACCAGACCACCTTCCGTCGGTGAGCAGCGTTCTTGCCACATACCAGGCGGCAGCCAGAAAGGAGCCATAGACAAGAAGTGCGTCCATGATCAGCAACTGGATGGGCGTGGTACGTATGATCCCGCTCAGAATTACGAAAGGCAGTGTCGACATCAGGTCGCCAAGGTATTGCGGAGGGCTCTTATATCTCTCGTAAAGGTCGCCCAGAACTTCCTCCCGGCGCGTCGGTGGGATTAGCGTCTTAGCCAGACCTTCGAGTATTTTGGGAGGACCGGCAGGCATCAGGCAGTTTGCTTACCCCACTTCTTCCCGGCCGCCTTCACCCATTCAGCGCCCCAGACTTCCGAAGTAACATCCCAGATACGCTTGGCCGTAACAGCAGATTCCTGCAAAGCCCGCTCCCCTGAACGCTTCAAGCTGATAGCACCGCTTGGCTCTGCCTCCACGCTCCGGAGTAGGATCGGAAAGGCGTGATGAGACCAGACCTTTATCTTCCAAGACGGTCCAGGGTCACATAGACAGCGCCTAATGAAACTGCCTTAGGCCGGGACAACTCCTCCGCTTTGGCCTGAATCGAAACACCGTAGGCATCGTCGCGCAGAGTCAGAATCGCGGTAAGAACAAGCTGCTCGAATTGGCCCAGGGAATCAGGCTTAGCCATTTATCCAACATTGTAAGGATAATCGGTCAACGTGTCAACAGCGAAAAGGAAAGGCCGCGGCTCCTCCACCTGCCGGCGACGTTCATCGAGAGCGCTTCCGCGATTTCATCTGCCCGCATTTCGCGCCTGATAACCATACTCTCTAGCGAGAAAGCTGCTGACCAGCGGTTTCTCCAGCAAGTGAAGCGGATCCCACGTGCGCGTAAAGACCACCACCATATCGGGAGACTGGCCCTTCAGTTTCTCTACTTCAGGCGCGGTGAAATCGGCAGGCTCGATCACTTGACGAGGAACATCGACAAACCCAAGATCCGGATTGCGCAGAGCCTCGGCCATGGGAAAAGCACTCGCAACCACGCCCCGGTGCAACTCGACGGATGCCGCCGCGTTCTTCTCCAGCCCCACGAAGCTCACGAACGCCAGGTTATTTTCGAACGGAAACGGATACACCGGATTCACAAAATTCGCGGCGATCAGGCACGCTATCAGCGCGGCGAACGTGAGCCGTCGCGTCTTCGTCGCGAGCGCCTGCAGCGAAATGGCGAAACGCGATATAGACGACCGGAAGCGCGGGCAGAAGATAGCGTTCGAGCACCGCGCCGCCGAGCGCGCTCACCACCAGCACGTGCGCCAGCACGAACGAAGCGGCGATGCGCCAGGGACGGTCCCGCAGGAGCGGCATGCGCCGCAGCGCCCACACCAGCGCAATGGTGCCGATGACATGCCCGCTCCCGATGAACAGGTAATAGAGCCGCCGCAGCAGCGCAACGATCAACCGCGCGGGATGCAGAGGTTCCCACAACGTTGTAAGCAGTAAATGCCGGATTGCCGAACCAGTGTCCCGTGGAATGATGCAGCACGGCGAGCCAGATCAACAGGCCGGGCAGGGGCAGAAGGAACCATAACGCGCGCCGGACGATCTCGCTCCAGAAGCAGCCAGAATCCAAACAAAGCGGGCGCGACGATCCCGGTTTCCTTGACCAGCACGAGAAACGCACACACGAGTGCCGACGCGCGAAAGCGGTTCTGCAGAAACAGCAGCAGCGCCAGTATCGACAGGCTCATGGCCGGCATATCCAGCTGCGCCAGCATCGACTGCGCGAAGAACAGAGGCGAAATGCAGAGCAGCACGATCGCCGCGAAGCCCGGAGTGCCGGTGACGCCGCGCGATAGTTCAATCCCCAGCAGAAACGTCGCAAGAGCGCCCAGCGCCGCGATCACCAGCATCGCGATCCGCGTGATCACGATGGAATAGCCGAAGATCGACCACCACACCGCGAGATAAGCCATCACGCCCGGCGGATGAACATTGGGGGCGGTCGAGCTGGGAATCCACGCGCCGGTGCGAAACAAGTCGAGCGACGCGGGAATGAACTGCCCCGCCTCATCCCAGTAAAACGGAAGTTCGAGGAGAGGGCCGTGGGCCAGAATCAGAAACAGCGCGATCAGCCCGAAGGCCAGAGCGTACGACCGGAGCCGGACAGGAGGCCTGCGGGGGGCGCCCATTCGCAAACGCTACTGGACGAATCCCGCGCCAGCCCTCGGTTCGAGGCGGATTTCACCGAACGCGGCCTCATACTGGCTCACGTTCTGCTGCAGAACATTCAACAGAGCCTTCGCCTGCTGCGGACTGATATAGACGCCCTGGAAATTGTGAATCTGCACGTTTTCCTGCGAAGTCTGGTTGATATTGCCGAACATCAGAAAGAAGTCCCAGAGGTTCACGCGGATCTGCACGCTGTTGGCGTAGCTCTCGCGGTAATCGGGAGCTCGATCGAGAACGACGCGTGGCTGAGTGGGTGTCATCGGACTACATGGTACCGTAGCGATTGGCCGTGCGCGCGTTCGTTCGAGCGCCAGATGCCATCGTCCTTGACTTTGAGGGGCGAGGCATTTTATGTTAGCGTTTCGTCATGACGCTTTCTTGTTGACATGGCCCAGGAAACAGGCGCGAGTACAGGCGTGAACGAAGTCATCGACCAATACTACTCATCCACCCTGGAGAGCGTCGATCTTGCCGAGAGCGAGATTTTGAAAGCGGCCGAAGAGGCGGGTTTCGACGAAGACGAACTGCACCGGATCGGCATGGCTGTGCGGGAATGCATGGTGAACGCCGTGGTGCACGGAAATCGCTACAACCGGAACAAAACGGTTCATATCGGCGTCCATGTGGAGAAGCCGGAACAACCGGTGGGGACGCGCCCCGGCGAGGGGACTCGCCTGACCATCCGGATCACCGATCAGGGCGACGGGTTCGAGTTGCAGGAAGTGCCGGACCCGCTGCAGGAGAACAATCTGCTGCGGCACTCGGGCCGCGGGCTTTTCCTGATGGGCGCATTCATGGACGACCTGAAGGTGCGCAGGCCGCCCGAAGGTGGTACCGAGGTGACGTTGATCAAGGAAATCGGGCCGCCCGAGTAGCCCGCCCGCGGATTTCGCAAAGGTTTCGAGAACGAACGGAATGAGCACATCGTATATGGCAACCGAGGAGGCAAGCGTAAGTGAGCGTTAAACTGAACACCCGCCAGGTGGGTGACGTGACAGTGATTGATGTTTCCGGCCGCATCACACTCGGCGAGGGATCGAGCGCTCTGCGCGACGTCCTGCGCGAGTTGACGGCCAAAGGCGATAAGAAGATCCTGCTGAACCTGGGTGATGTTTCTTACATCGACAGCTCGGGGATCGGCGAACTGGTCTCGGGTTTCACGACCGTGGCGAACCAGGGCGGCACGCTGAAGCTGCTCAGCCTGACCAAGCGCGTAAAGGATCTGTTGCAGATCACGAAGCTCTACACGGTGTTCGACGTCCATGATGACGAAGCGCACGCCGTCCACAGCTTCGCAGCGTGATCCTCAAATAACCGCTTGTTAACACGCGCGTCTCTGCGAAATCAATGCGGTACTGAGCCGCGGCAGTGAAGGAGCGGTTTGACGCTGGCATTAACCGCCGCCGACAAACTGCACGATCTCGATTTCCGCGCCGTTATCGAGGGCGGTCGATGGCCACAATTCGCGTTTGACGATGACGCGGTTGTATTCGATCGCCACGCGTTCCGGCTCGAGGTTGAGTGCCCTCACGACGTCGAGCAATGTGGTCTGAGCGGGGAATGCGCGGCGTTCCCCGTTAAGAGTAACGCCGAGTGTAACCTGATTTTCCGTTGACACAAGTTTCCGTGGATTATTATAGTCGTGGGGAGCGTCCCGAACCCGCGAATTTTCTTTTACATGCCCACTACTCTGGTTGAAGTCTGGTTCCCTGTCCTGGTGCAGACCATCCTCGCGATGGTGATCGCCGCGGCACTGGTTACGCTGACGTTCGTGATCGGCCGCAGGGTGAAAAACAAGGTGAAGGATATGCCGTACGAGTGCGGCATCGCTCCCACCGGCGACGCGCGGCAGCGCTTCAGCGTTAAGTTCTACCTGGTGGCGATGCTTTTCATCCTGTTCGACATCGAAGCTATTTTCCTGTATCCGTGGGCGGTGGTTTACAAGCAGCTGAAGATGTTCGGATTCCTCGAAATGCTGACGTTCGTGGTGCTGATTCTGGCGGGATTCTTCTTCATCTGGAAGAAGGGCGTGCTCGATTGGGCGCACCAGGTAGAGCCCGTGGCCGTGAGGCCCGTGCCGGTGCGGCTCGATCTGACACCGGCCGAACTGGTGCGGAAATGATTCCCGAAAATCTGCGCGACAATCCGCTGGCGATGGCGTTTGATCCTGTCGCGACGGCCGCGAAATTCGAGTTTTCCGAACTGACCATCGAAGTGGATCCGGCGAATATCGTGGCGGCGCTGCGGCTCGCGAAAGATTCGCTGCACTTCGAGCGATTGAGCACGGTGACCGGCGTGGATCGCTATCCGGCCGAGCCACGGTTCGAAGTCGTTTATCATCTGCAGTCGATCGCGAAGAAGCAGCGGCTGCGGCTTAAGGCGCGCCTGCCGGGCGAAAACCCCGAAATCGAATCGGCGTTCTCTGTGTATCGCTCGGCCAACTGGTATGAGCGCGAAGTGTTCGATCTGTTCGGCGTACGATTCCTGAACCATCCCGATCTGACGCGCATCATGATGCCGGACGACTGGGAAGGCTATCCGCTGCGCAAGGATTATCCGGTGACGGGGACGCGGTACTGATGTCGAGGAGTTTCTGAAGCATGAACGACGGCGGGATCACGAGTGAACTCGAGGTCGAACAGGATTACGAGCGCCATGCGCACGATAAATCCGGCGTGCGCAGCATGGTCCTCAACATGGGGCCGCAGCACCCGTCGACGCACGGCGTGCTGCGCCTGCTGCTCGAACTCGACGGCGAAACCATCCTGAAAGCCGCGCCCGATATCGGCTACCTGCACACCGGCATCGAGAAGGAATTCGAGGTCAAGACCTATCAGCAGGGCGTGACGCTGACGGACCGCGATCGATTACCTCGCGCCTCTTTCGAACAACCTGGTCTATGCCTGGCGGTGGAGAAGCTGCTGCAGCTGGAAATTCCGCCGCAGGCGCAGTGGATGCGCGTGATGCTGACCGAGTTGACGCGGCTGAACAGCCATCTGGTGTGGCTGGGCACGCACGCGATCGACATCGGCGCGATGAGCGTGTTCCTCTACTGCTTCCGCGAGCGCGAAGACATTCTGCGCATCTTCGAGATGTTCTCCGGGCAGCGCATGATGACCAGCTACTTCCGCATCGGCGGCCTCGCGCTCGAACCGCCGCGCGGCTGGCAGAAGCGCGTGAAGGATTTCATCGACATCTTCCCCTCGCGCGTGGACGAATACGAAAACCTGCTGACGAACAACCGCATCTGGACCGGCCGCACGAAGGGCGTCGGCTTCATTCCGCTCGAAGACATGCTCGACCTGGGCGTCACCGGGCCGATGCTGCGCGCCGCGGGACTGAAGATCGACATCCGCAAAGACGCGCCGTATTCGAGCTACGAAAAGTTCGATTTCGAAGTGCCGACGCGGACCGAGAACGACGTGTTTGCGCGCTATCAGGTGCGCATCGAAGAGATGCGGCAGAGCGACGAAAATCATCCGGCAGGCGCTGGAAGGCATGCCGCGGGATCGCATCAGGCCGATGCGCCGGGCATCGTGCTGCCGGATCGCGAAAAGATGAAGACGCAGATGGAGTCGCTCATCTATCACTTCAAGATCGTGACCGAAGGCTTCCGCGTGCCGGAGGGCGAGGTTTACCAGGCGATCGAATCGCCGCGCGGCGAAATCGGGTATTACATGGTGAGCGACGGGACGCCGAAGCCGTATCGCGTGCACATGCGCACGCCGAGCTTCGGCAATCTGCAGGCGATTCCGAAAATGATTGAAGGAACGCTGATCGCCGATGTGATCGCGCCCTGGGCAGCATGGATTTCGTGCTGGGAGATACGGACCGGTAGCATGACAAGCGATCGATCAGACGAGCTTCATTCCGAGGCGACGTGAGGAGCGGTCCGAAAGGAGGGCGATCTTTGGCCGAAGACATCGAGGGGCGAGCTAACGCATGACGTTTTCGCCCGAACTCGAAGCCCGCTTCGCGAAGTTGCTCGCCAGCTACCCGGCCGACCGCAAACGCTCGGCGATGATCCCCATGCTGATCTACGCGCAGGATGAAGTCGGCTCGATGACCGACGAATTGATCGAGGAAGTCGCGAAGCGCGTCGGTGTAACGCCGCTGCAGGTCGATGAAGTGCTGACATACTACTCGATGCTGCATCGCAAGCCGCTGGGCAAATATCACGTGCAGGTCTGCACCAACATTTCCTGCCTGCTGGTCGGCGGCGAAGAGCTGTGGAACAGGCCTGCCAGAAGCTCGGCATCGGCCACAAGGAGGTCACGGCGGACGGCCAGATTTCGCTCGAAGAAGTCGAATGCATCGGCGCCTGCTCCTGGGCGCCGGCGATCCAGGTCAATTACGATTTCCATCACGACGTGACCCTGGCGCAACTGGAAAAGCTGATCGACGGGCTCGCGGCGGGCAGGCGTCCCGAAGAGATCACCGAATTAGTGAAGGTCAACAGCTAGATGCTCTATAACGAACCCGATCCGCTCGAAGTCAGAATTCTCTCGCAAGCGCTTCGGGCTGCCGAATTCGGCCTCGATCGATACCTATCTCGCGACCGACGGCTACAAGGCGCTCGAAAAAGCGCTGGGGATGACGCCGGACGAGATCATCGACGAAGTGAAAGCCTCCGGCCTGCGCGGGCGCGGCGGCGCGGGCTTCCCGACCGGCATGAAGTGGAGCTTCGTGCCGCGCAGTCGCCCAAGCCGAAGTACATCATGGTGAACGCGGACGAAAGCGAGCCGGGCACCTGCAAAGACCGGCTGCTGATGGAATACGATCCGCACCAGATGATCGAAGGCATTCTGATCGCCGGCCTCGCGGTGGATGCGCAGCAGGGCTACATCTACATTCGCGGCGAATATCGCTATCTGATCGACATCATGGATCGCGCGATCGCCGAAGCCTACGCGCGCGGCTATCTCGGCAAGAACATTCTCGGGCACGGGTTTCAATTTCGATCTCTACACGCACTCCGGCGCGGGCGCTTACGAGTGCGGCGAGGAATCGGCGCTGCTCGAATCGCTCGAAGGCAAGCGCGGCGATTCCGCGCATGCGGCCTCCGTTTCCGGCGGTCGCGGGCGCGTACGCAGTCGCCGACGGTTCTGAACAACGTCGAGACGTTCTGCGCGGTGCCGGCGATCATTCTGCACGGCGGCGCGTCTTTCGCGGCTCTCGGCACGCCGAAGAACGGCGGCACGCGGCTGTTCTGCCTCTCCGGCCACGTCAACAAGCCGGGCGTTTACGAACTGCCGCTGGGCTTCCATCTGATGCGCATGATCAACGAAGTCGGCGGCGGCATGCGCAACGGCAAGAAGCTGAAGGCGGTGATTCCCGGCGGCTCGTCGTGCCCGCTTCTGAAGGCCGACGAGTGCGATCTCGCGATGGATTACGATACGCTCGCGGCAGCGAAGTCGATGCTCGGCTCGGGCGGCATGGTCGTCATGGACGAAGACACCTACATGGTGAAAGCGGCGCTGCGCATCATGCGGTTTTACGCGCACGAAAGCTGCGGCTGGTGCATTCCCTGCCGCGAAGGCACGACCTGGCTGCGCAAGATGCTGCACGCGCTTCCACGACGGCATGGGACAGCGCAGCGACATCGCGCTGATCGGCGATCTTTCGAAAAACATGCTGGGCCGCACGTTCTGCCCGCTGGGCGATGCGGCGGCGATGCCGACGATTTCGATCGTCGAGAAGTTCCGCGACGAATTCGAAGCGCATCTCGACGGCAAGCCGCTGCCCGTACGAGCAGAACGCTTGCGCGGCTGGTGGCGCGCATAGAGATCAATGGCTGATCCGATCAAATTCACCATCGACGGCCACGAACTCGAAGCCGCGCCCGGCACGCTGGTCATCGACGCGGCCAAACGCGCCGGCATCGAGATCCCGTCGTTCTGCTATTACGAAGGCTATTCGCTGCAGGCCGCCTGCCGCATGTGCCTGGTCGAAGTGGAGAAGATGCCCAAGCTGCAGGTGGCCTGCACGCTGCCGGTCGCCGAAGGCATGGTCGTCCACACCGATTCCGAACAGGTTCGCGACGGCCCGCAAAGGCACGCTCGAATTTCTGCTGACCAATCATCCGCTCGATTGCCCGGTCTGCGACAAGGGCGGCGAGTGCGAACTGCAGGACATGGTGTTCCGCTACGGCGCGGGCGAGAGCCGCTTCACCGAAACCAAGATTCACGTCGACGAGCAGCAGTGGTCGCCGGTGGTGTTCTACGACGCGCCGCGCTGCATTCTCTGCTTCCGCTGCGTGCGCGTCTGCAACGAAGGCATGGGCGTGGGCGCGCTGGGCGTCGTCAATCGCGGCGCTGTTTCGCAGATCGCGCCGAACGACGGCGATCATCTGGAGTGCGACGAATGCGGCGCAGTGCATCGACATCTGCCCGGTGGGCGCGCTGACCAGCGGAACGTATCGCTATCAGACGCGGCCGTGGGAAATGGAGCACGTCGGCACCATCTGCACGCATTGCTCCAACGGCTGCAAGACCACGCTCGGCGTGCGCAACGACGAGATCATCCGCGGCAACAATCGCGACCGCTCCGGCATCAACGGCGAGTTCCTCTGCATCAAGGGCCGCTACGCGTTCGATTTCTCCGATCATCCGGAGCGCCTGCAATCGCCGATGATTCGCGCGGCGAACGGGAAGCTGGAGCCGGTTTCCTGGTCGAAGGCGCTCTCGACGATCGCGGCAAGAAGTTCGGCGCAGATCAAAGCGCGCGGCGGCAAGTTCGGCGTGATCGGCTCGAACCACACCACCAACGAAGAGAATTTCTACCTGCAGAAGTTCGCGCGGCAGGCTCTGGGCACGAACAATATCGATCATCACCGCACCGGCGATGCGGTCACGCTCGTCGACGCGCTGCAGCGGCACAACCGGCAAGCTCGCCACCACGCAGGATCTCTACGACCGCAAGGCCGTCCTGATCATCGGCGCCGATCTCGCGATCGAGCATCCGTTCCTCTCCTTCCAGATTCGCGCCAACCTCCGCCATCACGAGGCGCACGTTTACGTCGTCACGCCGGGCCCGGTGCGCGAAGATCAATACGCGGCGAAATCCGTCCGCAAGCCGCCGGGCAGCGAACTCGATGCGCTCGCCGAACTGCGCGACGCGCTCGCGGCCGAACCCGAACTGGTGATTCTGTTCGGCGACTCGGTGAAGGGCGACGACGTCCGCAAGCTGGTCGCGTTCGGCGATTCGCTCGGCAACTCCGGTCAAGTATTGCCCGCTGGTCGATTATTCGAATTCGCGCGGCGCGATCGACATGGGCCTGCTGCCGGAACTGCTCCCCGGCTATCAGGCTTCCGGAACCGCCCGGCCTGACCGTCGGCGAAATGCTTGCGGCCGCCGATCTGGACGCGCTCTGGGTCGTCGGCGCGAATCCGCTGAAAGCAGGCCCGCTCGGCTTCGAAGAACGCTTTCGTCGTCGTGCAGGACCTGTTCCTGACCGAAACCGCGCAGCGCGCCGATGTGGTTTTGCCCGCCGCCAGCGCCTACGAAAAGAACGGCACCGTCACCAATGTCTGCGGCGAAGTGCAGCGCCTGAAGCGCGCCATCTCGACCATGGGCGCCAAGCCGGATCTCGAAATCATCGGCCTGATCGCGAAGGAAATGGGCCTCGCCGCGCAGATGGGCCCCTGGCTTCCGGACACGGTCTTCGACGAAATCCGCAACACGGTGCACGGCTACGATATTCCGCTGCCGCTGGTGACTGTCGGCGCGCAGCAGACCGCTCCCGTGAATGGCCGCGTGGGCGTTGAGAGCCGGCCGGATCTCATCCGGTCCGCGCACGACACTCTCTTCACGTCCGGAACGCTCGGACGGTATTCTAAAATACTGAATTCAGTTATCGAAAGACGCCAGGCCGAGGCGCATCCGGATAAAGAGGAGTACGTGCGCCAGTAATGGTTTTCGTCATCATCACGCTCATCAAGATCGCGCTCATCGCCTTCGTGTTCCTGACGGCGCTCGCGTATCTGCAGTGGGTGGAGCGCAAGGTGATCGCGCACATCCAGGTGCGCATGGGCCCGTCGCGCGTGGGTCCGCACGGCTTGCTGCAGCCGCTCGCCGACGTGATCAAGCTGATCACCAAGGAAGACCTGCTGCCGCCGCACGTCAACAGTTTCTTCTACCTGCTCGCGCCGTTCCTCGCGGTCTTCATGGCGCTGATTTCGATCTCGGTCATTCCGTTCGGCCCGCAGGTCACGATCGGCCCGTACACCACGATGATGCAGCTGACCGACCTCAACGTCGGCGTTCTGTTCATCCTCGCCATCAGTGCGATGGGCGTCTACGGCATCGCGCTGGCCGGCTGGTCTTCGAACAACAAATACTCGCTGCTGGGCGGCCTGCGCAGTTCCGCGCAGATGATCAGCTACGAACTGCCGATGAGCCTCGCGATCGCCGCGCCGCTGCTGATGCTGAACACGCTGAGCCTTCGCGGCATCGTCGACGCGCAGGCGGCTACTATCTTCGGGATTCATTCCGAAATGGCTCATCTTCCAGGTGCCGTTCCCGCAGATCTTCAGCTTCATCATTTTCATGATCGCGGCCTTCGCGGAAACCAACCGCATTCCGTTCGATCTGCCGGAAGCGGAGAACGAACTGGTGGCCGGCTTCCACACCGAATACAGCAGCATGAAGTTCGCCGCGTTCTTCATGGCCGAGTACGCCAACATGGTGACGGTCTCCTGCGTCGCGACGCTGCTGTTCCTGGGCGGCTGGCATCCGCTGTGTCCCGGCGCAATACGGCTCGAACTTCGTCGCGCCCGCTGATTCTATTCGATCGCCGGCGCGATCTGCTTCTATCACGGGCTGAACCCGGCGCGCCCCTTCGACCGCTATCACGCTGCCGGTCTTCGGCGTGGTCTTCTTCGGGCTCGCGGGCCTGTTGCTGTTCCCGCCGCTGCGTTCCCGTTCTGATGCCGCTCTTCTGGTTCCTGGCCAAGATCGGTTTCCTGCTCTTCGTTTTCATCTGGATTCGCGCGACGCTGCCGCGCTTCCGCTACGACCAGCTGATGAGTTTCGCCTGGAACGTTTGTTTCCCGCGGCGCTGCTCAATCTGCTCATCACCGGCTTCCTGGTGGCCCTTTACTCCTGAGTAAACGATGGACCTGTTCTTCTTTCTCCTCTTCGCGACCATCGCCGTGGTCTGCGCCATCAACCTGGTGGTGCAGACGCATCCCATCTCGAGCGCGCTGTCGCTGATCGGCGTGATGGGCTCGCTCGCCGTGCTCTATCTGCTGCTGGGCGCCGAGTTCATCGCCATGGCGCAGATGATCGTCTACGCCGGCGCCATCATGGTGCTGTTCATCTTCGTCATCATGCTGCTGAACGCGGGCGCCGAAGAGCGCCGCGGCCGTTCGTGGACCGCGCAACTGCTCGGCATTCCCGTGCTGCTCGCCTTCCTCGGCCTGATCTGCTATTTCGTGCAGCGCGAGTTTCGCGCAACGCGGGCTACGTGAAGTTCGGCAACTTCACCGGCGGCTCCGCGCAGGACATCGGCATCGCTCTGTTTACCGATTACCTGCTGCCGTTCGAAGTCACCTCCGTGCTGATTCTGATCGCGATCCTCGGCGCGATCGTCCTGGCCCGAAAGGAAATCGATTAATGCCAGATGCCCTGCAGACGCTGAACAACGGCGTCCCGATTTCCTGGTATCTGACTCTGAGCGCGATTCTGTTCACGCTCGGCGTCGCGGGCTTCCTGTTCCGGCGCAACATCATCACCGTGTTCATGTCCATCGAGCTGATGCTGAACGCGGTGAATCTGAGCTTCGTCGCTTTCTCCTACCAGCACAAACAGGTGACGGACACATCTTCAGCTTCTTCGTGATGGTGGTGGCGGCGGCCGAAGCCGCGGTCGGCCTGGCGATCATTCTGACGGTGTTCAAGAACCGCCAGACGCTGAACATCGACGAAGTCAACTCGCTGAAGAACTAATGCCGATGCAGAATCTCTGGCTCATCCCCGCGCTCCCGTTCCTCGGGTTTCTGCTCAACGGCATCTTCGGCCGCAGACTGTCGAAGTCGGTGATCAACCTGATCGCGGTCGCGAGCGTGGTGCTGTCATTCGGCTGGGTCCTGAAGGTGCTCATGACCGCCGGCGATCTGAGCACCGACCCCGTATCGGAACACTACTTCACCTGGATCCAAAGCGGCGCTCTTCAGGTCGGCTGGGATTTCACGGTCGACCGGCTGACGATGATCATGCTGATGATCGTCACCGGCATCGGCTCGCTGATTCACATTTACGCCGACCGGCTACATGGCGCACGAAGAAGGCTACTACCGCTTCTTCGCTTACCTGAACCTGTTCATGTTCTTCATGCTGACCCTGGTGCTGGGCGCGAATTATCTGATGCTGTTCGTCGGCTGGGAAGGCGTCGGACTGTGCAGCTATCTGCTGATCGGTTTCTACTTCGTGAAGAAGAGCGCGACCGACGCCGGCAACAAAGCGTTCATCGTGAACCGCATCGGCGACTTCGGATTCTCGCTCGCGATGTTCCTGATCGTGGTGAATTTCGGCTCGCTCGATTTCACGCAGGTGTTCTCCGCCGCGCCGGGCAAGCCCACCGGCAACACTGACCGCGATCGCGCTGCTGCTGCTGGTTGGGCGCTTGCGGAAAGTCGGCGCAGATTCCGCTGTACGTCTGGCTGCCGGATGCGATGGCAGGCCCCACGCCGGTCTCCGCGCTGATCCACGCCGCGACCATGGTGACGGCGGGCGTCTACATGTGCGCGCGCTCGGCCGCGATCTTCACGCATGCGCCCATCGCGATGGAAACGGTCGCGATGATCGGTCTCGCGACCGCGTTCTTCGCCGCGACCATCGGCCTCGCGCAGAACGATATCAAGAAGGTCTTCGCGTACTCGACGGTTTCGCAGCTCGGCTACATGTTCCTCGGCGTCGGCGTGGGCGCATTCTCCGCCGGCATCTGGCACCTGATGACGCACGCGTTCTTCAAGGCGCTGCTGTTCCTCGGCGCCGGCAGCGTGATTCACGCCTGCCACGGCGAACAGGACATGCGGCACATGGGCGGCCTGCGAAAATACGCGCCGTGCACCTGCATGACGCTCGCGTGCGCATCGCTGGCGATCTCGGGCTTCCCCTTCACTTCGGGCTACTTCAGCAAGGACGCGATTCTCGGCGCGGCCTACGCACACGCGCCCTGGATGTACTGGGTCGGCGTGATCACCGCCGGCATGACCGCGTTCTATGTGTGGCGCGCTTTCTGGATGACGTTCTGGGGCGATTACAAAGGCCACGGGCATCCGCATGAATCGCCGCCTTCGATGCTGGCGCCACTGGTCGTTCTCGCGGTGCTTTCGCTCGTCGGCGGATTCTCCTTCAACATTCCGCACATTCTGGAGACCATGTTCCCGCTTGCCGAAGGCGCGGAGGATATGACGCTGACGTACATTTCGGTCGCGTTCGGACTCGGCGGAATCGCGCTTTCGTATTACATGTACGTCGTGAACAAAGCGCTGCCGGAGCAGATTGCCTCGACGTTCAGCGGCCTCTACACCCTGATCTACAACAAGTATTTCGTCGACGAAATCTACGACGCGACGGTGGTCAACCCGATGATCGCCGGCTCTCGCACAGTGCTCTGGCACGGCGTGGATCAGGGCGTGATCGACGGCATCGTCAACGGAGTCGGCACGCAATCGAAGGGCATCGGCGGCGTTCTGAAGCTGCTGCAGTCCGGCAACATCCGGAGCTACGCGACCTGGGTCGCGATCGGCTCGGTTGCGCTGCTTCTCATCATGGGCGTGGCTGAAGGGGTGGGCCGGTGAACCTGCTCGATCTTCTCGATCGCGATCCCCGGCGTTGGCTTCCTGCTGACGCTGCTGATTCCGCGCGCGAAAGACCAGGCGGTCCGCGTGTGGACTCTCGCTGTTTCGCTCGTCACCTTCGTACTCTCTTTGAGCTCGCGATCGGCTTTCAATCCGGCCAGCCCGGGCCAGCAGTTCGTCACCGACACGGTCTGGATCGCGAATCCCGAGATCCACTGGCACGTCGGCATCGACGGCCTGAGCCTCTGGCTGATCATCCTCTCGACATTCCTGACGCCGATCGCGATTCTGATCTCGTGGCGCTTCGTCCAGGACCGCATGAAGGAGTTCTACGCGTTCCTGCTGCTGCTCGAATTCGGCCTGATCGGCGTCTTCGCGGCGTGGGACCTGTTCCTGTTTTACGTGTTCTGGGAAATCGTTCTCGTCCCGATGTACTTCCTGATCGGCATCTGGGGACACGATCGCCGCATCTACGCGACGCTCAAGTTCTTCCTGTATACATTTGCCGGTTCCGTGCTGATGCTGGTGGCGATCATCTTCGTCTTCAATCGCGCGGGCACCTTCGATTACGCGGCCATCCTGAGCAGCATCGAGAGCGGCAAAGTCATGTTCTCGCACGATGAAGAGACGTTCCTGTTCCTCGCGTTCTTCATCGCGTTCGCGATCAAGGTCCCGCTGTTCCCGCTGCACACCTGGCTGCCCGACGCGCACGTGGAAGCGCCCTCGGCCGGTTCGCTGATGCTGGCCTCCGTGATGCTGAAGATGGGCACCTACGGCCTGGTGCGCTTCTGCCTGCCGATGTTCCCGACGGCCGCGCATGAGAACGCGTCGTGGATCGTTCCTCTCGCCATCATCGGAATCATTTACGGCGCGCTGGTCGCGATGGTGCAGCCGAACATGAAGAAGCTGGTGGCCTATTCTTCGGTCAGCCATCTCGGTTTCGTGGTGCTCGGAATCTTCTCCTTCACGCAGATGGGGCTCGATGGCGCGGTGTACCAGATGCTGAATCACGGCATCTCGACCGGCGCGCTCTTCATGCTGGTCGGCTTCTGTATGAACGCCGGCATTCGCTCGAGATCTCCGATTACGGCGGTGTCGCCACCGCGGCGCCGTGGCTTGTCGACGATCTTCCTGATCACGACCCTCGCGAGCATCGGGCTGCCGATGCTCAATAACTTCGTCGGCGAATTTCTGGTGCTGCAGGGTTCCGCGCAGGCCAACTTTACCTGGACCATCTTCGCCGCGATCGGCGTGATCCTTTCCGCGTGCTACATGCTCTGGCTTTATCAGCGTGTGTTCTTCGGCGAGTTGAGCGATGAGGTCAAACATCACATGCCGGATTTCAACGCGCGCGAATGGGCCTGCGTGGTTCCGCTGGTGGTCATGATGGTCTGGATGGGCATGTATACGCAGACGTTCCTGCCCGCCGTGTCGGAGGCGAATGCGAAGATCCTCGACCAGAGCAAGGGCAACGTTCCGTTGCGGGTGTCGCTACCTCGCGTAGCCGGAGGCCACGGCCATGCCCGTTAATTTCGCTCCCAGCGGCAACGATCTGCTGCGCTTTGCGCCGGAGATCATTCTCACCGTCGCCGGCACTCTGCTGATGGTTCTCGATCCGCTTTTCGCGAAGCGGATGCCGAAGTTGTTCGGGCACCTTTCGATCCTTGCGATCCTGCTCGCCATCGCCGGCGCGGCAGGCGCGGATTCGGTGCAGGGCTCGTCATTCTCCAACCTGCTGGTCGTGGATGGCTTCGCGACCTTCTTCCGCTATCTGGTGCTGGTGATCGGCATTCTGGCGGTGCTCGCGTCCTATCGATATCTCGATCTGGAAAAGGCCGAGACGGGCGAATATCACGCTCTGATGCTGTTCGCAATTGTCGGGCAGTGTCTCATGGTCGCGGCCAACGACCTGATCATGATTTTCATCGGCCTCGAGATTTCCTCGATCGCGAGCTACATCCTGGCCGGCTATCTGCGCAACGACAAGCGCAACAACGAAGCGGCGATCAAATACTTTCTGCTCGGCTCTTTCGCGACTGCGTTCCTGCTCTACGGCGTCGCGTTGATTTACGGCGTGACCGGCACCACCAAACTCGACGAGATCCGCACGGCGCTGAACAACCCGTCGGCGCAGTCCTCCTTCGCGATGGTCGCGGTGGCAGCCGCGCTGATGTTCGTCGGACTCGGCTTCAAGGTTTCCGGCGCGCCGTTTCAGGTCTGGGCTCCGGACGTCTACCAGGGCGCGCCCGCACCGGTGAGCGCATTCCTCGCGACGGGCCCGAAGGCCGCGGCGTTCGCCATCTTCTTCCGCATCTTCATCACGGCATTTCAGCAGATCGCCGGAGGATGGGAGCCGCTGATCTGGATCTCGGCGCTGCTCTCGATGACGATCGGCAACTTCGCCGCGCTCACGCAAACGAATATCAAGCGCATGCTGGCTTACAGTTCGATCGCGCACGCCGGCTACGTGCTGGTGGCGCTCGCGGCGCATTCCGAAATCGGCACGGCCGCGGCGATGTTCTATCTGGCCGCTTATGCGCTCATGAACATCGGCGCGTTCGCTGTCGTGATCCACCTCGCGGGCAAGGGCGAACGCCATCTGAAGATCGACGATCTGGCGGGCCTCGGCAAACGGCAGCCGGTGACGGCCGCGATGCTGACCATCTTCCTGATGTCGCTGATCGGCGTGCCTCTCACCGGCGGATTCTTCGGCAAGTTCTATATCTTCGAGGCCGCGCTGCGATCGAATCTGGTGTGGCTCACCGTGCTGGGATTGTTGAACAGCGCCGTGGCCGCTTACTACTATCTGCGCCTGCTGGTCGTGATGTATATGCATGAGCCGGGCGAAGTGGCGAACAACATCGAGCCGCTGACTCCCGGTTTGCGAGCCGCGCTGATTCTCCCGGCGATCGGCATCTTTTTCCTCGGCGTCTTGCCCGGCGTCGTCCTGGGCTTTGCGCAGAAATCCGCTACGCTAGGCCACTAACCGTAACATCCAATACATTGGCCGCAAACGCGCAATGTACTGCTCAACGAATGTATCATCTGTATCATTCGAACAAGGAGACATCTGGAAATGCGTAATACGCTTTTAACGATTCTTGCCACTGGCGCTGTCATGAGCTCCCTGGCATTTGCAGCTGACAAAGAAAGCAAGACGGCAGATCGTCTGGATGCATCCGCGGATGTGATCACAGATATGATGAACGCCTCCGACAAGGGCGTTCCGCAGGACCTGCTGAACAAAGCGGAATGCGTCATCATCGTCCCCAACATGAAACGCGCGGGATTCATCTTCGGCGCAAAGTATGGACGCGGCTTCACGCATGTGCCGCCGCCCCGGTGGCGCTGGCTGGTCGGCGCCTGCGGCGATGCGGATTGAAGGTGGAAGTTTCGGCCTGCAGATCGGCGGCTCCGAATCCGATCTTATTCTGCTGGTGATGAACGACCGCGGCATGAAGCACCTGCTGGAAAGCAAGTTCACGCTGGGTGGCGAGGCGACCGCCGCGGCCGGTCCGGTGGGGCGCGATGCCACCGCTCAGACCGATGCCCAGATGCACGCGGAAATGCTTTCGTACTCGCGTGCACGCGGAATCTTTGGCGGCCTGACACTGGAAGGCGCGACCTTGCGACCGGATAACGACGCGAATCGCGAAATGTACGGCAAGGAAATGAGCAACAAGGAAATACTCACGGGTAGTGTGGCGAACCCTCCTGGCGCCGAGAAACTGAAGCAGGCGATCAATCGCGAATCCCACCGCAAGGGTTGAGCCTTGTCTTGAACCTCGTTACGATTGCGTGTCGGCGGAATCACCAGATAGTCCTGTGGCGGGATGGCTTGAATCGGCAGGCCATCCCGCCAGAATGAGAGTCTGATCCGTCCGGTAGCCTCATTCCGCGGCAGCGACATTTCCAGAACATCGTTGAACGCCGCTCTGCCGCCCGCTCCCTCCACCAGAACGTCTTCCCGCTTCAGCGTAACCTTCATTTTCGATTCCGGTTTGCCGCTCGCGCCGGGCATTTCCGTTTGAACTTCGAGACCCTCGATCGCGGTGCTGTCTTCGCCGAAATCGATCCTGATGAATACGGTGCCGTCGTCGCCTCCATAGTGAACTTCTTTCACCAGCGTGCGCTTTCCGTGCATGGAACCCGACCTCTGATCCACCTTGTAGCTACCCGCTCCGAGCCACTCGAAATACGAATCGATCTTGCCGTTGATGGTCGGCGAGATCGGCCCGTGCGGCTGGACCTGAGCCTCGTCGCGGTTGATTTTCAGAATGGGACGTGAGAGTTCCGGCGGCGCGGGAACGCCGAGCGAGCGGTAAACATTCGCGAGGTGCTCGCGATAGATCTGATCGAACTCGATCGCATTGGCGGTTTCGTGCTCGGGACCATACCACCAGTTCCAGTCGCTGCCCTCGGCGATCATGACTTCTTCCATGGCCCGGCGCTTCTGCGCGGGAGTTGCGTGCGCGGCTCTCTCTACCGCCTCGCGCGCATCGAGAAGCAGGCGCCACGATGTGTTGTCCTCCTCGGCGCCGATCCAGACATCGAAGTTGGCGTTGATCCAGGAGCCGGGGAAAATGTGGGTAAGCGGCTCGGGCGGAATGCGGCGGAGCGCTTCGCTGACGGTGATCGCCTCCATCGCGCCGTCGTCTCTGAATGCGACCGTAGAGTTCGCGGAAGAAAGGCCGGCCGTTGCGATCGTAGTATTCCCAGGCGTTCTCGCCATCGAGAATGATGGGCACCAGCGCATCGCGGCCACTGGCGAGCACGGGCCGGCAATTGTCGTGAATGCGATTGAGAAAATCCTGCGCGGCTTCGGCGGCGCCCATGCCCGAGTAGACAAAACCGATGAGGTCACTCAGCACGTGGTCGCGGAAGATCATCCGGATGTCGCGGCCCCGCTGCGACCACTCGTAGGGGCGATAAGTGATCTCGGGCGTTGCAGTGCGGCGCAGAGTGCGGTCGAGAACACCGTTGTCGGTTGCGGCCCACGCGAATCCGGCAGCCGCGGCAATCTCGAGCACATGATCCGAGACCGAGCCTTCGGAGGGCCAGAGTCCGACGGCCGCAACGCCGAAGGTTGCTTCAATGTAATCGCGCGCCATATCGAGTTGCAGGCGCGCGTCTTCGGGATAGCTGAAGCGCCGCGGCAGTGGCACGTGCGGGATGCGAGACAGATGCAATATCGCTGTCGCAAAGCAGCGGCAGGATCGGATGATAGAACGGCGTGGTCGATATTTCGATCTGGCCCGCGGCGGCGAGTTTGCGGTATTCGGGAATCACGCGAGCGCAGATGTCGCGCTGCTTCGCGCCCATCAGCGCCTGATCCTGAAGCGTGAAGCTTCTGCCCTTCTCGATCAATGCGCGCACCGCCGGGTCGTGCTCCTGGAACTCTTCGTCGAACCAGGCGAGCTGCGAGAGGACCTGCAGATCGCGGAAGTCCTGCGGCGCGAAAACGGCGCTGGCCTTGTGGCGCGGCGAACAGTTCGCCGTATCGCGGATAGCGCTAGATCATGCGCACGGGATGCGCCATGAAGAAATTGCGCAGGATGAACGCCTGCTCGTCAGGTGTCAGATCTTCGGCGGGCTTGAGCGCGCAGGCGAGAAAGGGATCGCGCGCTTCTCCGCGCGCATACTCATCCACCTGCACGATCATCGACGGCACGAGGTTGAAGGTCTGGCGGATGCCGGGGAAGTCTTCGAGTATCCGCACCATGCCGTAGTAGTCCTTGAGCGCGTGCATGCGCGTCCAGGGCAGCCGGTACTCGCCCGACACCAGGTCCTTGTAGAAAGGCTGGTGCATGTGCCAGAGGAAGCACAGATAGATTTTAGGCATTCAACGGGGGCATTCAGCGGGCGAATCTGCTTCTGACTGGCGCGGGCATGGGAATGCCAGGTCCTTTGATCGCGGCCCAGAGAATCGCGTTCAGTTCGTCGTCATCGATGTCATCGGCGTCTTTGAAATTCATGCGGTTCGAGCGCGCCGCGGTCGGCGACGCCTGGGGGATTGCGATCGGTCAGCGAGATCCGCGGTTTTTCGAGCGTGTAAGGCTCCGGCGACGCCGTGGCGGCGAACACGCCGAACATGGGACGTGCCCCGGCGTCATAGGTCGTCATCGGGTGCAGGCCGAGTATGATTTCCATGGTGCGCAGAACCGACGCCTGGTTATACATCGTGCTGTTCACGGCGTGGCGCTTGACCCAGGGCGAAATCACGTAGCAGGTGGAGCGGTGCGAATCCACGTGGTCGGGACCGTTCTGCGCATCGTCTTCGATGATGAAGATCGCGGTCTCGTTCCAGAAGCGGCTCTTCGAGACGGCTTCCACCAGCATGCCGACGGCCTAATCGTTATCGGCGGACGCGGAAAGCGGCGCGATCTTTCCGGCGGTCGTTCCGGAGGTGTGATCGTTGCCGAGGCGCATGATCAGCAGTTGCGGCATCATGCCGTCTTTCTCCCAGTCGCCGAGGTCGTCGAGGAAAACCTTCGCGCGTTCGACGTCGGGATAGTCGAGATCGAAGGCCCGGAAGTCCGTGTTGGTGACTTTGGAAAGCACCGGATCGCGCACCCGCGATATCTGACTTCCATCCGGCGCCGGTTTGGCGCGGTTCTCGACGAAGTAGCCGTAGTTCGCGAGGGAGATGCCGGCCTGCGCGGCGTTGGTCCAGAGGTAACCGGCGGGCGGAGAGTTCGCCGGCTCACCGCCTTCGAAGTCGTAGGTCTTGCGCGCGCCTGGCATACTGGTTCGGCCACATGCTCTGCGTGAAATCGGGCGCGATGGCGGCGGTGGCCCAGTTGTGGCCGTCGGCGCTGACATCGGAGTTCACGTAGAAGTTGTCGAGCAGCACGAACTCGCGCGCCAGCTTGTGGAAGTTCGGCGTGGAGCTTTCACCGAAGAGCACGAGCGAAGGATCGCCGTTGCCCTCCTTCATATCGCCGAGCACCTGATCGTAGGTGCGGTTCTCCTTCACGATGTAGATGACGTGTTTGATGGGGCCGTTCACGTGGACGGGGCTGTCCGGCGGAACGCCGGCGTCGTCCAGTTTCTCGTCGCGATAGGGAGTGTTGCCGAGCACTTCGGCGGTGAGGGACTGCAGCTTCGTTTCGTCTGCCACATCGACGAGTTGCACGGTGCCCGTTTGAATCCGCGGCCCGTATTGCGGTGAAGCGTTACCTGTTTTGGCGGGGTTCGGCCCAGTCGGGGTTGGGATACGAGCGGAGCCCTTTGCCGTTCAGAACCGCCATGCGCCCGTCGGGTAAGCCGAGCGTATCGGTGGGATACCAGCCGGTGGGGACGAAGCCGAGCACTCTGCTGCGCGCGCCGGAGATGTCGACGACCGCCGCAGCGTTTGCGTCCGAACAGGCGACGAAGAGCTTGGTGCCGTCGGCGCTGAGGCCGAGCCCGGAGGGCGTCGTGCCGAGCGGCTGGCGCGGCGTCAGCGAGACGTTGATGGTTTCAAAGCGCGAGAGATCGCCCGACTCCGTCGCGCCGAGAACGTACACGTTGTTCGTGTTGCTGGCCGAGACAAACAGGCGCGCGGCGATTTCCGGGTGGTCGTCAACGCTGCCTTCCCGCCACACCATATCGGTGGTGTGCGGAGCGACGCGAACGGTGGTGATCAGCGCGCCGGTGGCCGCGTCGAACTGGCCGATCGAACCATCGGCCCAGCTCGAAACGTAGAAGCTCTTGCCGGACGGGTTGAACAGGATGCGGTAGGGCCGACGGCCTGTCTTGATGCGCGAAACAACGATGCCGGACTGCGGATTCACGACGACCACGGAATCGCGATAGAGGTCCGCGGCGTAGAGAAGATGGCCATCGGGAGAGAACTGAATGTCGCCGATGAAGTCTTCCGGCTTGCGATCTTTCTGCGCAACGATGGGGAACATGCGCGCAGGCGTGAGTACACCGTTGGCAAGCGAAAATTCGTAGATCGCAGCCTGCGATCCGCCGCCCACATACACCTTGTCTCCGGCTTTCGTGATCACGAGACCGAGCCAGCCATCGGGCACGGGAGTGCGTCCCACTGCTTTGTTCGTGGCGATATCGATGACGCTGATGCTCGGCGGATTGAAGCCGCCATTCAGCACAAGCAGGAACTTCTTGTCGGGCGTGACGACGGCGGCCATGGGGAATGTGTCGACAGGAATCTGCGTTCCCGCCGCTTTGATACGCCATCCGCTGCTCAGAAGAAAGCTGCCGTCAGGTTGCATGCCGACCTGCTCGCGCGGAACGGGCTGAGATAGCAGAGCCGCGGCCGCGAGGAATATGATCAAAGCGCGTTTTTTCATTCGTACTCCGAATACCATCTGTTGCCTAGTCTGAATATCGCTGCGCGATGGGAAAGCGGCGGCCGATGCCGAACGCTTTCGACGTTACCTTGAGGCCGGGCGCGGCCTGTTGTCGTTTGTATTCGTTGCGGTCCACCTTCTTCACTACGTCGCGAACGAGGTCGACCGAAAGCGACAACTCCGAAGCGATTTCCGGAATGCCGTAACTCTCTTCGATGTAGAGGCGGAGGATGCTATCGAGAATGTCGTAAGGCGGAAGCGAGTCGCTGTCCTTCTGATCCGGCCGCAACTCGGCGGATGGCGCCTTCTCAAACACCGATTCGGGGATCGCATGGTTGTGCCGGCAATTGCCCACGCGGGAGAGCGCGTAGACCATGGTCTTCGGCACGTCGCTGATCACGGCGAGGCCGCCGCACATATCGCCGTAGAGCGTGCAGTAGCCGACTGCGATCTCGCTCTTGTTGCCGGTGGTCAGCACCATGGCGCCGAATTTGTTCGAGAGCGACATCAGCAGCAAACCGCGCAAACGCGCCTGAATGTTCTCTTCGGTGACATCGGGCTTGCGGCCGTCGAAAGCCGGCGTGAGCGTGCGAAGCATTTCGTCGTAGGCCGGTGTGATGGGAAGAACGTCGAACGGAATCCGCAGCTTTTCCGCCATCGCGCGCGCATCCGCGATGCTGTGATCGGACGAAAAGGGGCCGGGCATCGCGACGCCGCGGACGTTCTCGCGGCCCACCGCATCGACGGCAATCACGGCGGTCAGCGAGGAATCGATGCCTCCGCTCAGGCCGATCAGGACGCGCGAGAAGCCGCACTTGCGAATGTAATCGCGGGTGCCGACGACCAGCGCTTCGTAGACCGCTTCGCATTCGTCCTGCAGGTTCGCGTGCTTGTCGCCAACGCCCATCGCCATATCGACGATGACGAGATCTTCGCGGAACGACGCAGCGGAGGCGATCACGTTTCCCGCGGCATCCATCGCGAAACTGGTGCCGTCGAATACGATCTGATCGTTGCCGCCCACCTGATTGACGACGATCGCGGGGACGTTGTGACGCCGCACCATGGCGCGGAACATCTCCTCGCGCAACTGCGCGCTTGCCGATGTGGAACGGCGAGGCGTTGATGCTGACGATCATCTTCGCGCCCTTGCCGATCAGTTCGTCGACGGGGTCGCGGCCGTAGAGGCGGTGCTGCCAGAATTCCTTATCGTTCCATGCGTCTTCGCAGATGGTGAGGGCGATGGCGTCACCATCGGCCTGCCAGATCGACTGCGAGTCGGCGGGCACGAAGTTCCGCGATTCATCGAACACGTCGTAGGTGGGCAGGAGAATTTTGGTCTGCCGCATGACGACCTGGCCCCCGCGGATCACTGCCGCGGAATTGGTTGCCTGCTTGCCGGTGGCCTTGTGCGAGCGCCCGACGTAGCCGGTGACGATCGAGAGGGGAAGGTCTCTGGTCTCATACGCGAGCTTGCTCGACGGCGGCTTCGGAGCGCTCGATAAAGTCCGGCTTTTCAACGAGATCGCGCGGAGGATAGCCGGTGAGGGAGAGCTCGGGAAAGACGATCAGGTCGGCGTTTCGCGCCGCCGCGTCCTTCGCGAAACGAACGATCAGGGCGAGGTTGCCCGAGAGGTCGCCAACAGTGGGATTGATCTGCCCGAGCGCGATCCGCATCAATACCCTATCTTAACTTCTGCCGAGGGGTCGCCAAACGCGGCAGGACGGTTCAATTTCGATGAAACCCCGGTGTGTTAACCTGTGTCTTTCCAACCTGAGGAGTCCCACGATTATGTTTCGTTCCATGGCCATTCGCGTCGGCATGCTGTGCCTCGCGATCATGCCCCTCGCGCCGCTGACCACTACGGCGAGCGCGCAAATGAAGATCGGGGTGGTCAATACACAGCAAGCCATGCTCGATTCCGACGAGCTCAAGAAAGCGTCCACCGAACTCGAGAAGAAGTACAAACCGCGGCAGGACGAACTGCAGAAGCTGCAGAACGACCTTCAATCGATCCAGCAGCAGATCAGCGGCGGCAAGCTGAACCAGCAGGCGGTTGCGGATCTGCAGGCACAGGGCACGCGCAAACAGCGCGACGCGCAGCGTATCTCCGACGATCTGCAGGCGGATGCCGATCGCGACCGCCAGGATATTCTCGGCAAGACGGCGCAAAAAATGCAGGACGTGGTGAAGAAACTGGCGGAGGAGAAGGGCTACGATCTGGTGATCGATGTCTCGCAGACCCTCTATTTCAAGCCCGCATTCGATCTTACCGCCGACGTCCTGGCCGCTTACAATAAGGCCAATCCCGCAAAATAGTTGGACGCCATGCCCGGCTATCTGGATCAGTACGGCGCCGGCGAAGAGCAGCGGAACAGGACCATCATCCGCTCGATCGTATCGATCGTTGCGATTGTGATTGTGGCCGCGCTGGGCTGGTATCTGCTGAAGAACCACCATCAGGAAGGCGTGGTCAAGAGCTTCGTCGACGCTATCCGGAAGGGCGATTATCAGGCGCGCTTATCGCGACTGGGGATGCACGGAGCAGAAGCCGTGCTCGGCCTATTCGTTCGATAGTTTCATGAGCGATTGGGGCGCGGCGGCGAAGAACAATACGCCGCCTGATCCGGGCGTGATCGGCATCACCGACAGCGAATCCTGCAACACCGGCGTGCTTCTGACCGTGTCCGTCAACAACGCGCGCACGGAGAAGTTGTGGGTCGACAAGGGGAACGATGGGATCAGCTTCGCGCCCTACCCGATTTGCCCTCATAAGAGCCCTTTCGCGATCATGATTCACCGCACGATCGGGCGTTTGCGCTATCCGCTCCTGAGATAGCACCTTGAGCAGGCTCCTGAGACAAACCAGGGCGTGAAATAGACTAAAGAAGACACATGAGTTCGACTACGGTTACCACTACTGGCGCGGGTCTTGAAGGCGTTGTCGCCGGCGAATCCGAGATTTGTTTTATCGACGGCTACGCGGGCGTTTTGAGCTACCGCGGGTACAACATTCATACGCTCGCCCAGTACGCGACCTTCGAGGAGGTGATCTGGCTCCTCTGGAAAGGCACGCTGCCAAAGCAGAACGAACTGGACCAACTGAAGGCCGATCTGTTCGCGCATGCGGCGATCGCGCCGGAGGTGGAGGCTTTCCTCAAGGCCAATCTGAAGGGCGTCGCCGATGGACGTGCTGCGCACGGCCGTTTCGATGCTGAGCCTGTACGATCCGATCGCGAAGGACATGTCGCCGGAAGCGAATCAGCTGAAAGCGACGAAGCTGATGGCGCAGACTTCGACCATCGTCAGCAGCTTCGGGCGAATGCGCGCCGGGCAGCCTGTTATTGCGGCGGATTCGAGCCTGAGCTTCGCGGGGAATTTTCTTTATTGCCTGACCGGGAAGCGGCCGGACAAGGTGATGGACCATGTTTTCGACGTCGCGCTCACGCTGCATGCGGATCATGAATTGAACGCTTCGACGTTTGCGGCGCGCGTTACGGCGGCTACGCTTTCCGATATTTATTCCTGCGTCACTTCGGGCATTGGCGCTCTCAAGGGACCGCTGCATGGCGGCGCGAATGAAGAGGTGATCCGGATGCTGCTGGAAGTGGGCAGTGCGGATAAGGCCGTCGAGCGCGTGCACGAGATGTTCGCGAAGAAGATCAAGATTCCGGGGTTCGGGCATCGCGTTTATCGGACGGACGATCCGCGCGCCACGCATCTGCGCGTGATGTCGGAAGAGCTGGGAAAGAGCACCGGGCATGAGGATCTGTATCTCATGTCGAAGCGCGTGGAGGAGACGGTTCGGGGCGAGAAGAAACTGAATCCGAACGTGGATTTCTATTCGGCGTCGACGTATTATTCGCTGGGGATTCCGATCGATCTGTTCACGCCGATTTTCGCGGTGAGCCGGATGTCGGGCTGGACCGCGCACGTGCTCGAGCAGTATCACAACAATCGCCTGATTCGGCCGCGGGCTGAATACAAGGGCAATCCGGACGGCATGAAGTGGGTGCCGATGGCTGAAAGATAGAAAGTGGACGAGCGCGCTTATTATTCGGAATCGCAGGCGAAGAAGCCGGCTACGTTGAATTGCCCGTGGTGCAAGACGCAGGATTCCTACGAGTTGAATTACATCGTGCGGACGAAGAAGGACCGGTTGCCTGGCGGCGCCGATGAGCGCGATCGTGCGAAGTTCGCAAAGGCGCAGAGCTACATGTTGCTGGTGGACACGCAGGCCATGTGCAAGAATCTTCGGTGCCGGAAACGGTTTGACATTTCGGGCGTCAAGACTGTCGCGTTTATGTAGGTGGTCCGGCGTTTCGGTTTCGATTTCGTTCGTTTGTTCCCTCCGTCAATTCGTTTTTGCTTTTCCTTTTGCTTTCCGATGAATGCCGGTCGGCCGAAGCCGCCGGCTCCGCAAAAGTCGGAGCGCTCCGTTGGCCGGTAGACCCTCGGACCCGGGGCCAGTTTGGTTTCCCGGCTGAAACCGGGGCCGCACCAATAACGGGAGCGCCTGCCGCCCATTGTTCGAGACTGATACCGCCAGAGTCTCGAGAACTTAGCGGGCAGCGACCGGAAACATCATGGGTACGTTCCGGTTCTCGATTGCACGGTAGCAGGTGCGTTCGCGGAACAAGGGTACGAGGCAACCAAAAGTGACCGTAAGTTATTGATCAAATTGGGTGTAAACTTTATTTTTGAATTTTGTGACTGGTTGTGGAAGGCAGTTCGTCAAAACGGCGTATCCTCGCGACCTCAACCGTCCGCGCCGCCTACTGATGAATGCAAATGGATAGACTGTCACCGCACCCCTGATGGCAATCGTCTCGCCAGTAATCCGCGTCATAACAATGGCATTGTGCTTTTCCATTTGCGGCATTTGCGAACCGCTTTTGCAAGAGTTGCAGCGTCGCGCTGTTAGCGAGGGGCCAGCGTTTGTGCACATCCACGGGGAGCCCGTGACCGTCATCAAGGCAAATGGGGAGTGGATCACTCCGAGCAACCCGAGGGATTTATCTGCGGCGTGGCTCTCGGACGGCGGCGCAGCCACGGTATGGAGCGTTAACTATCTCCAGCATCACAGTCCCTGGTTTTGCCCAACTCCGTTAGTCGTTGAGTTGCCTGGCAGCGTTGACAGCTGGAGGCTGCCCGGCGACGCAATCAACTTGACCGCGGGCGTGTCGCCAGACGGGAAATCAGTCGCATTTCTTCGGCACCTACAAGCCGCCGGGCAGCGGGATGTTGAACACGACCGACAATAGAAGCAAATGGGTCACCGGGCTCATGTACACTAGCCGCGGAACTGCCGTGAATGTGGTGTTCACTGCACCGACACCAGCCTTGGGGAAGGGTACCCGGTCAACTCGATCAGTTGGTCCCCGGATGGGCGTGCGTTCGCGTACGACTACCATGGCAAGATCTACATCTTCGATATCCCGGGGAAGACCTCGCGGCTGATCGCATCCGGCTCAAGCCCCGATTGGTCATCGACGGACATTGGATCGCGTTCCGGTCGGCGGAGGGCATGGCTTATGCAGTCGATCCGGTGACCCTGCGCGGCCGGGACCTGTTCGGCAACCGGCGGATACTGGCGGGCGTGCATTGGTCCCCTGATTCACGTTACGTGGTACTCTCCGAGAGGTTTGGCTTTGCATCGAATTTCCTGCACTTTCGTAATCCGTTCCTTATGGGCGTCATGCTCATCGTTCGCGTCGAAGACGGTGACAGCGTGCCTATCGGTTGGATTGGGCCGGAAAGCCGGGATGATAGAGGATTCGATTGGGTCAGCGATTATCGTACATTCCTGCAGAGAGCCGCACTAAAGCCGATTGTTCCAGGCTGCGAGTGAGCGGATCAAGGTTCGGTCCCTGGCGGAGAGCTAACGGTGACTAACGGCGTCTCAGGCTGAGGGGTCGAGGAGACTGAGGGCGGGAAACAGACTTCGGTAGAACCCCCGGTCGCGTGAGAGCAGGCGGCCCGCCTGAACCTTCGCGTGTGCCCCGATCAGAAAATCGGCGAGCATCCGGTCCCGTTTTCCGCCCTGAACGCGATATTTGCGCCAGACGCGGCTGGCGAGAAAGTGGGCCTCGCGGACAAGCGACTGAACGCGGATCTCGTTATCCTGGAGAAATGCGTCGCAATCGGGGCGTGTCTCAAAGTGCACGCAGAGCTCGGCATAGACGATGTCGCAAATCACCAGTGAACCAGCACTTGCAGCCTCTTCAAGCGCGTCGGCGGAGGCGTCGCAGAAGTTCTCGTTGGGAACGAGGATATCCAGCAATATGTTTGTGTCGACTGCAGTGATCATCACGCCTGGGGTTGATCAACGTCCGCGAACGTCGTCGATAAACCGGTCGACCGAGGAATAGCCTAGTTTGGCAAAGGCTTTTCCGGAATGCCCCTTCCACCGGTCGAGGTTGAGTTTACGGGGCGATTTCCGCAGGAGAATCTCACCCCGGGACACGCGAAACTCCACTTCGGTTTCGGGGCCAATTCCGAACTGGTCGCGGATCTCCTTGGGAATGGTTACCTGGCCGCGCTCACCGACTTTCATATTTTCAAGTATGATCGGAAAGTCGTATTTGGTCAAGGGAGCGGCAAATGGATCTCAACGATCAATCCGCCTTCGGGCGCGTTGATTGCGCGGATGGTCCCGCGATGAATGTTCACGGCTCGCTCGGCGATGGCGAGGCCGAGACCGGCGCCGTCCGAATTGCCGTTTGCAATGCGGCGGAAGGGCTGGAAGATGTCAGAGAGCATGCTCGGCGGCACGCCCGGGCCGTGATCGCGCACGCGCAGTATCGCGCGCGCGTCCCTGGCATCGAGTGAAATCGAGACGGCTGTTCCTTCGGCGGTGTGGCGGATGGCGTTGCGCACGACGTTCTCGACCGCGCTTCGCAAGGGCTCTTCGAAGCCGTTGACAATGCAGGGATCGGCCTGCTTGATCACCACGCTGCGATTGTGGGCGCGCGCTTCGAAATCGCCATCGTTCGCGACCTCTTGTACCAGAGCCGTGAAATCGAATGGCGCGGGAGAGCCGCGGTCGACTCCGCTATCGATTCGGGTCAGGGCCAGCAACTGGCCGATCAGCGCATCGATGCGCCGGGCTTCGGCGCCGATCCGTTCCAGATTCTCGGCGGCTTCTTCGGGCGGCCCTTGCTTCGCGAGGGTGAGAGCCACGATCAGCCTTGCCAGCGGGGAGCGCAGTTCGTGCGAGACGTCGCCGAGAAGCCTGCGCTGCCCTGTGACCAGGGCTTCGATGCGCTCGGCCATGCCGTCGAAGTTGCGGGCGAGATCGGCGATCTCATCGCGGCGCATCTTCAATGAAGGGTCGACGCGAGTGCTGAGGCGTCCTTCGGCGATGCCGGCCGCCGCTTCGCCGAGCCTGTGCAGCGGCTTCGTGAGGTGGCGGCTGACGAACCAACAGAAAATTCCACCGGCCACCGAGTAGACCAGAAGATCGTGAAGGCGTCAAATGGAGCAGCAATCCGTGCCCCCATTCCATACGGGCGAAGAGGACAATCAGCAGCGATGCCACCATGATCAACGTGAGCCAGAACCAGAGAAGGATCGTTCCAAACAGCCTTCTCACCTTAACCTCGGTTTCGCCGGCGAAGGCGTAGAGATAACCGGCTCCGCGAACTCCCTTGATGCGTTCGCCGCCGTCTTCGAGCGGGCCGAGCTTGCGGCGAAGGTTGCAGACGTGGGTGTCGATGCTGCGGTCGAAAGGCGAAAAGTCGCGGCCGAGCACGCCGCGGACGAGATCCTCGCGGCTGACGGTGGTGCCGGCAACGCGCATCAGGGCGGCGAGGAGATCGAATTCCACGGTGGTGAGATCGAGGAGTGTGCCGTCCCGCCTGACGGCGCGCGAGCCGCCATCGAGTTCGATATCGCCGATGGCGATTGACGCCGAGGCAGGGCGTTGCGGGGCGGACCGGCGCAGGATGGCGCGGATGCGCGCGACGAGTTCGGCGGGATCGAAGGGCTTGGGCAGATAATCGTCGGCGCCCATTTCGAGGCCGCGGATGCGATCGCGCGTGTCGCCTTTGGCCGTCAGCATCAGGACGGGGATGCGGGATTGCTGGCGGATGCGGCGGAGGACGTCGAAGCCGTCGGTATCGGGCATCATCACGTCCAGCATGATCAGGGAATAGTCTTCGGAAAGGGCTCGCTCGACGCCGCGGGCGCCGCTGGGGGTCCAGCTGATCTCGAAGCCTTCGCCGGCGAGGTAGCGGGTGACGAGGTGGCAGAGTTCGGCATCGTCATCGACAACCAGCACGCGTTCCATGCAGTAGACCGGGCCTTTCATTTTAAGGCCGGCAGTGAGGGCTCCGCCGTCAAGATGTGTCAAGGACCTTGACGAACGCTGACGAAGCCTGGCATTTCCGGACCGCGACGTGGGCGAATGGACTCCATACTCGGACACATGACACGAACCGTTATGCTTGCTTCGCTGATGATTTTTTCGATCGCATCACTTGCATTGCGAGGAGATCGGGAAAGCTCCCGCCTTCGAAGTGGCGTCGATCACGCCGTGTAAGCCGGATGCGCCTGAACCTCCGATGGAGCACGCCGGACTGGCGCAGTTCACCTCTCCGGGCGGACGATTCAACGCGAACTGCACGACGCTGAAGTTCCTGCTGGAATGGGCTTACGGCATCCAGCCCACGCAGCACTCGGATGGTCCTGGGTGGATCGGGACCGATCGTTACGCAATCGTCGCGAAGGCCGAAGGCAATGCGAGCGACGCGCAAATGAAGCTGATGGTGCGGACACTCCTCGCCGAGCGGTTCAAGATGAAGCTCCGCCACGAGAGTAGAGAAGTTACCGCTTATGTGCTTGCTGTGGGGAAGACGGCTCCGCACCTGGTCCCTACGAAAGAGGATGAAACCCGTGTGGTTCGGGTCGACTCGAAGACCGGGGCGGATCAGCGAGCGGTTTATCGGGTTATTCTCACGCGGTTCTCGCTGGCGGAGTTGTGCGACACGTTCGGACGGCAACTGGGGCGTGTCATGGTGGACCGGACCGGTCTTAAGGGCGATTTCGATTTCGCTCTGGATCTGGCGCCGGACGAGAGCCACGTCACTCCGATTGACCCTTCGCTGTTGATTGGTGCGCTTCGGGAGCAGGTGGGGCTGACGGTGAAATCGGAAAAGACTCCCGTGGACTTTCTGGTGATCGATGGTGTGGAGAAGGTGGTGGCGGGGAATTAGTTACGGGTTCGTCAGAACTCCGACGAAATCACGATATCCTCTATCGCCCCACTCAACCACTCGAGGCGCATCCTCCGACCACCAAACAAGCACCCGTCCCGCCAGAGAGCGGTCTTCGGCCAGCCGCAAGACCGCTTCCGAGACCTGATCGGTCGTAAGCAAACGCGACGGCATTCCGCGCGCGATGCGGTCCTCGATCGTAAGAGACTCCCAAATGTGCCGCACGCCATCGGTTGCGATCCAGCCGGGCGCAAGGCAATTCACCCGAATGCCGTCCGTTGCTGCAAGCGACGCGAGCCGGGTTGTCATGCGGATCATGCCGGCCTTGGCAACGTCGTAGCCGGGAATGCCGCCCGGGGTCTTGCGTCCATGCCAGAGCGCCGAGATCGATGCAATGTTAACGATGGCGCCGCCGTGGCCACGCCGCATGGCTTCTATAGCCCAGCGTGTCGCGAAGAGGGCTCCGAGCAGATCTGTCTTTATCGAGTCCATCCAGCTTTCGATCTCCTGGCCGCCGTGCGGCGCGGAGGCGTTGTTAACCAACACATTCACACCACCAAAGGTTGCTTCCGCGAACAGGATCAGATCTTTGACTTGCGACTCATCGCGCACATCGGAACGAAAAAACGCCGCGCGGCCTCCGCCTTGCTCAATCAAGCGGACAGTCTCATGGCCGCCCACCTCATCGATGTCACTGACAACGACGGCCGCACCGCCCGTGGCGAACCGCGTGGAAATCGAGCGGCCGCAGCCGGAACCGCCGGCGCCGGTGACAATCACTACGCGACTCTGCTCCGGCATGAAATCAATAGTAGTGGACTCCACCATCAGTCGCGAAGTGTGATCGACCCAGCGGACATCGTTGGCGGAACTTCCGGAGGGGGACCCGGGTTGCGAACCTGCCCCGCAAAGCGCAACCATGAAGGCGGACGATTATGCCGGATCCGGCCGACCTTCATTCCAATACAGCGGTTCTTACGCGCGGATTCGATCCGCGGCTTTCGGTGGGCTCGGCGCGGCCGGCGGTGTTCCGCAGTTCGACCTACGTGTTTGAGAGCCCGGAGGAGGCGGAGCGCGCCTTTTCCGTGGTGCATGGCCGCGTGGCCGCGGAGCCGAATGAACGCGCGGACCTGATCTACGCGCGCATTTCGCATCCGAATGCGGAGATTCTGGAAGACCAACTGGTCCCGCTCGAGCCCGGCGCGACGGATGCGCTGGTCTTCAACTCCGGAATGGCCGCGATCATGACGGCCTTCTTCACGTTCGCGCGGCCGAATTCGAGCATTGTGTATACGATGCCGCTTTACGGCGGCACGACGGCGCTGATCCATACGTTCCTCGCGCCGTTAAACGTGACGGGCATTCCAGTGGCTGCGGGAGATACGGCGGGAATCAATGCGGCGATTGCCGCTGCGCATGATCCGTCGATCGTGCTGATCGAGACTCCGGCGAATCCCACTTTGATCATGACCAGCATTGCGAGCGCGGCGCGGGCGGCGAAAAGCCATGCTTCGCGGCCGGTGGTGATGGTGGATAACACGTTCCTGGGACCGGCGTTTCAGCATCCTCTGAAGCGCGGGGCCGATCTGGTGCTGTATTCGGCGACGAAGTATCTGTCGGGATTCAGCGATCTGGTGGCGGGCGCGGCGATCTCGAACGATGGGGCGCTGATCGAGCGGATGCGCAGCCGGCGGACGATGTTCGGCAACATCCTGCAGCCGGATGAATGCTGGATGCTCGACGGACGGCTGCCAACGGTAGCGCTGCGGATGAACCGCCAGAGCAAGAATGCGCAGAGGATCGCGGAAAAGCTGGCTGGCCACCCCGCGCTCAGCCGCGTGATTTATCCGACGCTTTTCACCGACGCCGATCAGTTGAGTATTTATAAAGAACAGTGCGATTATCCGGGTGGCATATTTTCGCTGGATTTCCGGGGCGGAAAGGCGGCGGCGTTCACGTTCCTGCGGCATCTGAAGATTGCGAAGAATGCTGTGTCGCTGGGCGGGGTGGAGACGCTGGCGTGCCACCCGCGGTCGACCACGCATTCGGGCGATAGCGTGGAGGAACTGGATCGCGCCGGAGTGACGGATGGCCTGGTGCGGGTGTCGGCGGGGATTGAGCATTGGCGCGATCTGCTGGCCGATTTCGAACAGGCGTTGAATGCGATTGGGTAGCCGTCTGTGGCGAAGTCTTAGAGCACCGCTCCCTAACGGTCACGGCTCTGTAGCCGCTGTCTTCCTGCTTGCGTTTGCGGCTTTATTACCCGCGGCGGACTCGTTTCACTTCGTCATTCTTGGCGACCGTACGGGCGAGGCACAACCGGGTGTCTATGAGCACGTCTGGGCTGAGGCGGCGCGTGAGAATCCGGCTTTCGTGGTCAGCGTGGGAGATACGATTCAAGGGTCCGACGACGCAACGGCGGAGGCTGAGTGGCGGCAGGTGGAGCAGATCCTCGCGCCTTTCCGGAAGTTCACGCTTTACCTGACGCCGGGGAATCACGACATCTGGTCGGAGAAATCGGCGAGGCTTTTTCGCGAGCATGCGGGCCACGCGCCGCATTACAGTTTCGATTACGGACCGGCGCACTTCACGATCCTCGATAACAGCCGTTCGGACGACCTTCCGACGGACGAACTGGCGTTTCTCGAAGAAGACCTGAAGGCGCATCGCGGCGCAGCCTTTGAAGTTCATCGTGTCGCACCGGCCCTCCTGGATATTCGGAGCCGCGGCGGGCAATCCTGATTTTGTGTTCCATCAACTGGCGCGGAAATACGGGGTGCAGTATGTGATCGCCGGTCATGTACACGAGATGCTGCATTACCAACTGGAAGGTATCGACTACATTTCTTTACCCAGCGCGGGCGGGCATCTGCGGGCTTCGGGCAATTACAAGGACGGCTGGTTCTTTGGTTTTATCGAGGTGAACGTGAGAAATAATACGACCGATTTCGAGATCCACGAGCTACAGGGGCGGGTGACCGGTTTGCGCGATTGGGGACCCACCGGCCTGAAGTAAACTTGGAAAATATGCGCGTTACGGTCATCGGAACGGGGTATGTAGGAACGGTCACGGGCGCCTGTCTTGCGTACCTGGGGCATCGAGTTACGTGCGTCGACACGGATCTCGCGAAGATCGAGAAGCTGCGGATGGGCGTGCCGCCGATCTACGAACCGGGCCTCGAAGAATTGATCGCGATGGCCAATGAGCGGGGCGGCATCGATTTCCAGACGGAACTGGATGCGCCGGTGCGGGCGAGCGATGTGATCTTCATTGCGGTGGGAACGCCTCCGCTGCCTTCCGGCGAATCGAATCTGGCGTATCTGGAAAGCGCGGCGCGCGGGATCGGCGCCGCGATGGACGGTTCGCGTTTCCGCGTGGTGGTGAACAAATCGACGGTGCCGGTGGGAAGCGGAAATCTGGTGGAAACGCTGGTGCGCGAAGGCGTGCTGGAGTCGCATCCCGAGGTTTCGGACGCGGTGGCGTTCGGAGTTGCGAGCAACCCGGAGTTTCTGCGGGAAGGTTCGGCGATCCACGACTCGCTGTATCCGGACCGGATTGTGGTGGGCGCGGAAGATCCGACAACGGTCGAGATCATGCGGCAAGCTTTATGCGCCGTTGATAGAGCAGAATTTCGGCGATCCTTCGTTTGCGCCTCGGCCCTCACGTTTCCAGGACGGGGCGGAGCAGGTTCCGATGGTCGCGACGACCATCACGAGCGCGGAGATGATCAAGTATTCGGCTAATGCGTTCCTCGCGCTGAAGATCGGGTTCGCCAACGAAATGTCGAATATCTGCGAGCGGGTGGGCGCGGATGTGACCGAGGTGATGACCGGGATCGGGCTGGATGCGCGGATCGGGCGCGGGTTCCTGAACGCCGGGATTGGATGGGGCGGAAGCTGCTTCGGCAAGGACATCAGTTCGCTGCTGCACACGGCGGCGGAGTACGGGTATCAGGCGCGGATTCTGGAGGCATCGCTCGCGGTCAACCGGATGCAGCGGGGAGTTGTGATCCAGAAGTTGCAGGAGAAGCTGTTTATTCTTAAGGGCCGGACGGTGGCCTTGCTGGGGCTCGCGTTCAAACCGAACACGGACGATCTTCGGGATGCGCCGAGTCTGCAGATCGCCGAGCGGCTGATCCAGATGGGCGTGCGGGTGCGGGCTTACGATCCGATCGCGATGGACGCCTGCCGCGAGCAGCATCCGGACCTGCGCATCTGTTATTGCAACGATCCGCTTTCGGCGGCGGAACATGCCGACGCGCTGGTGCTGGTTACGGAATGGCCGGAGTTCGCGGATCTGAACCTGAAGCAGGTGGCCGCGCGCATGAATAGTGCGGTGCTGATCGATGGGCGCAACCTTTTCAACCCGGAGCGGGCACGCGAGGCAGGGTTCGAATACGCCGGGATCGGACGATCTCTGCCACGCCAGCAGACTGTGAAGCCGATGGCAGCGGGACAGGCCGATTAACCGCCTCGGGCTAACTACTTTCCAGCGAAACAATGGCACATCCGGCAAAGACGACCGCTTGCTTGCGCGCGCGGCTCGGTAGAACCCACAGGCTCAAGCCGGTATTACTAAACCTTTATTTCTTTGCGCGGCGCGACGATTTTCTCATGCTGCTCATTTGGGGGGCGGCCAATCGCGGCCGCAACCGCCTTTTCAGGCGGCTGGACTGGCTGAAAGCCAGTCCGCGGGCAGGATTGCCCGCCCCACATCTGACCACACAGACGTCTGGAACAAGTTTGCGGCAATGCCGCGCTGTGCCACCATCCTGCCAGGGCTGGCGATAGGATGGGTCACGTAATCGCTATCGATGGCCCCGCGGGGGCGGGCAAGAGCACAATTGCGCGCGGACTGGCCGAACGGCTGGGGTACGTGTTCATCGATAGCGGCGCGATGTACCGGTGCGTGGCTTTATGGGCGCTGCGCGAAGAGACGAGCCTGGACGACGCTCACCGGCTGGAGCAACTCGCACATGCGGCGGACATCGAGCTGCTTCCGCTGCGAAGGGTGCGGCTGAACGGCGAGGATGTGAGCGAGGCGATTCGGGAGCCCGAGGTTTCGGTGGCGGCTTCGCGCGTTGCCGCGATCGGGGCCGTGCGCGCGGCGCTGGTGGCCAAGCAGAAGCGCATGGCCGATTACGCCAATGTGGTGATGGAAGGGCGCGATATCGGCACCGTTGTGTTTCCTGAGGCGCGGGTCAAGATTTTTCTCGACGCCGATCCGAGCGAGCGCGTGCGGCGTCGCGCGGGCGAGCAACCGGATGTACCGGCCGAGCAACTGGCGGCGCAGATCGCGGAGCGCGACGACCGCGACCGGCATCGCGCGCAGTCGCCGCTGGTGCAGGCGCCGGACGCGGTTTATCTCGATTCCACGGGCATGACTGCGGAGCAGGTGGAAGAGGAGATCCTGAAAGTGGTGCGCGCGCGCACTTCGAATGGAAAGGAAATGGCTTCTGGATAATCTTCTGGTGATGAAGTTCGGGGGAACCAGCGTGGGGTCCGCCGAACGGATCAGGGCGGCATGCGATCTGATTGCCGCGGAGGCGGCGCGGCGGCCCGTGGTGGCTGTGGTTTCGGCGATGTCGAAGATCACCGATCTTCTGCTCGATACGACGCGGCACGCCGAAGCGGGCGACCAGGCCGGCATCGACTACAACCTGCGGCAGCTCGAGCAAAGGCACATCGACCGCGGCGGATGCGCTGATTCCGAAGGCAGCGAAGCATCAGATCAGCGAGATTGTGGCGGAGTTCCAGCGCATCGTCAGCGGGATTCAGATGCTGGGGCATCGGCCGCCGCGCACGGTCGACGAAGCGGTGGCGGTGGGCGAGCGGCTTTCGGCGCTGCTGGTGAGCGAGCATCTGAAATCGCGCGGCGTGGCGGCGCGAGCGGTGAATGCGGCCGAGTTGATTGTGACCGATGCCGTGTTCAACAACGCCTCGCCGCTGATGGACGCGACGGAGAAGAAAGCGAACGAGCGGCTGGCGCCTATGCTGAAGGCGGGCGAGGTTCCAGTGGTCACGGGCTTCAACGGCGCGACGGCAGACGGAAGGCCCACCACGCTCGGGCGCGGCGGCTCGGACTTTTCGGCGTCGATTCTGGCGGCGGTGCTGGGCGCGAGCGAACTGTGGATCTGGACGGACGTGGACGGCATTATGACGGCGGATCCGCGCGTGGTGGCGGACGCGAAGATTCTGGGAGAAATCACCTACAGCGAAGCGGCGGAACTGGCGTGGGCGGGGGCGAAGGTGCTGCATCCGCGGACGCTCGCGCCGTTGGTGGGGCGCGGGATTCCGGTGTGGAGCAAGAACAGTTTCGCGCCGGAGAAGCCGGGCACGCGGATCGTGCCGACGCTTGGGGCGGGCAATCCGGGGGCGCGCGCGGTAACGTCGATGGCAAACGTGGCGCTGGTGTCGCTCGAGCCGGCCAGTTCGGGAGTGGGCGGGGTTCATATTATGGCGCGGTCGCTCGATGCGCTGAACCGGGCGAACGTGGAAGTGCTGGCAATTTCAGGGTCAAGTTACCGGCAGAGCTTTTGCTTTCTGGTGCGCAACGAGGAACTGGAGAAAGCCACGCAGGCGATTGAATCCGCGCTGGCGCTGGAACTGGCGCATGGCTATGTGGGCGGCATCCAGGTGGATCGCGAGGTTGGGCTGCTGGCGGTGGTCGGCGAGGGGATGCGCGGATTTTCGGGGGTTGCCGGGCGTATCTTTACTGCGATTTCACGGGAAAACGTGAACGTGATCGCGATCGCGCAAGGGTCGAGCGAGCTGACGATTTCGATCGTGGTGCGGCGGGATGGGTTGGAGAAGGCGGTTCGGGCGGTTCACGCCGAGTGCCATTTATAACGTCGCTCCAACGTTTAATGGCGATCGAGAATCGCCTCGACCCGAGTTAGTCGGTTGCCAATCTCGATTACCTTGCCCGTGAGCGTGTCGAAGCGCGCCTCAAGGCTCAGGAACCGGTTTTCGAGGGCGTTGAACCGGCCGTTCATGTTCGATTCCAGATTCGTAAATCTGGAGTCAATGCTGGTGAAACGCGCAGTGGTTGCGCTGTGTTGCAGTACCCCGGTCAGGATATTGATCATCACCGCGAAAACCTGCAGGCCAATCGCGAGATAAAGCTGTGTATCGTTCACGGTCTCTTTCAAATACCCCGGCGGCGACCCACGGCCCCGTCGCGGTACAATTGGGTTTTCAGCTCAGCAGGAGATTTCCCCGCAATGTTTGATCTATTTCGCAGCCGTGATAAGGCTGTCCGCATCATCTTAGGCGCGCTACTCGGTCTGGTCGGCCTTTCCATGGTCACGTACCTGATCCCGAGCAATGGCATGGATCCGACGTCCGCGCCGGATTCGACCGTGGTTGCGACGGTGGGCAAAGAGCAACTGACGTCCCAGCAGATCGGCAAGGCGATCACAAACGTGACCCAGAGCCGCCAGATGCCGCCGCAGCTGCTTGCGATTTACGTGCCGCAGATCGTGCAGCAGATGATCTCGGAGCGCGCCCTGGCATACGAAGCCCAGCGCCTGGGAATGCGCGTTTCGTCGGATGAGACCGATAACGCGGTGATGGACACGCTACCGCCACAGCTCATCAAGGACGGCAAGGTCGACGCGGCCACGCTGAATGCAGTGCTGGCGCAACAGGGCGTGACCATGGCCGATCTGAAGAACGATACCGCCCGCCAGATTCTGATTGGCCGCCTGAAGCAAATCGTGGCGGAGGGCGTGGTGGTTACGCCTGCGGAGATCGAAGCCGATTTTCATCAGAAGAACGACAAGACACGCATCCAGTACGCGGTGCTGAGCTCGGCCAAATATCAGAAAGAAGCCGAGCCCACCGACGCCGAGCTCAACGCGTACTACGACGCCCATAAGGCCAGCTTCCAGACCCCGGAAAAGCGCAGCCTCGGGATTATTCTGATCGATCCGAACAAAGTGAAAGTGACGATGCCGACCGATGCCCAGCTGCGGAAGGATTACAACGCCAACCTCGATCAGTTCCGCACGGCGGAGCGCGTGAATGCGCGGCACATTCTGATTAAGTCGGACAAGACAAACGACGCGGCGATGAAAGCGAAGGCGGAGGGGATCCTGAAACAGATCCAGGCCGGCGGCGATTTCGCGAAGCTGGCGAAGGAGAATTCGCAGGATAATGCGCCGGGCGGCTCGGCCGAAAAGGGCGGAGAACTGGGATGGCTGGCGAAAGGCCAGACCGTGCCGGAGTTCGAAAAGGCGGCGTTTTCGCTGCAGCCTGGCCAGACGAGCGGCCTCGTGAAGACGGAGTACGGCTACCACATCATCCAGGTGGAGCAGCACGAACAGGCTCACCTGCAATCGTTCGAGGAAGCGAAGCCTGCGCTGATGCGGACCTTCATGGAGCGCGAATCGAGCGACGAGTTGCAGAAAATGGCCGATAAGGCCGCGGCGGAGCTTCGCAAGGATCCGATGCACCCGGACAAGGCAGCTGAAGCAGTGGGGCTGATGGCGATTCATGCGGATAATATTCAGGCTGGCGACCCGCTGCCCGAGGTGGGTAATGCGAAGGAAGTCACGGACGCGATCGCGGCGCTGCACAAGGGCGAGATGGCGGGCCCCATTGTGCTGCCCGGCAACAGGATCGTGGTGGTTTCGGTGACGGATTATCAGCCGGCGCGCCAGGCGACGCTCGACGAGGCGAAGGCGGATGTGCGCAATCGGGCCAGTGCGGAGAAGCTTCAGAAGCTTCTTGCCGATAAGGCCAGCCAGCTGATGGCGAAAGCGCAGTCTTTGGGCGGAGACCTGGAAAAAGCGGGCAAAGAAATGGGCATCGAAGTGAAGACTTCGATGGATGTGGATCGCCAGGGCGCATTCGAGGGCGTGGGCTCCGCGGGAACCGTTTCCGACGCTTTCACCAAACCGGAAGGCGCCTTGTTCGGGCCTGTGGCGGTGGCGAATTCCCAGCAACTGGTAGGCAAAGTGATCGCGCGGACCCCTGCCAACCCGGCGGATCTCGCAAAACAAATGGAATCGATACACGCCGAGCTCAAGCAGAAGAAAGCGACCGACCGCTCGACGCTCTTCGAAGAAGGATTGAAGAGGCGCCTGACAGAAGAGGGCAAGCTCAAGATCAATCAGGGTGCACTCAACCGGCTGCTTCAGAACTATACGAATCGCAGCTAGCCAAATCGCAGCTAACGACATCCCGTGTCAAAAACCGCTCCGTTGAAAACGCAGTCGACGAGGCCTGATCATGGCTGCGGCCGCCTTTCAGGCGGCTGTACTGGCTGCAAAGCCAGTCCGCGGGCAGGATTGGCCGCCCCACTTTTGACTACACAAGGCCATGCGGCGTCTTCATCCCCTGTGATAGGCCGCCGGCCCATGCCCGCTCCTTCACAGTCGCGGATCAGTAAGGAATTGATTTCGCAGAGTCGCGCGCGTCGACAAGCGGTTGTCCGCGAGGCAGTGCGCTGAAATGCACGCCGTTCTGGACTTCCTGAAGTCGCTGTACAACGCCGAGCGGCTCCTCGAGCTGGCGCGCACTCTGCTGGCGAGTTCGCTCGGAATCGCGGGGCTGTTCGGAATCGTCTTCGCGGAGACGGGTCTGCTGGCAGGGTTCTTTCTTCCCGGCGATTCGCTTCTCTTCTCGGTGGGCTTTGCCGGCGCGGCGCGGCGGGCTGAACCTTTACCTGCTGGGCGGAATGCTGATGTGCGCCGCGATTATCGGCGACAACGTGGGCTATTTCCTGGGGCATCACGCGGGTCCGCGCATTTTCAGGCGTCCGGAGTCGCGTTTTTTTCATCCCGACCATCTGATTCGCACGAAGAGTTTTTACGAGAAGTATGGCGCGCGGGCAATTGTCTACGCGCGGTTCATTCCGATCATCCGCACTTGCACTCCGTTCGTTTCGGGAGTGGCGGAGATGCCGTATCCGCGATTCCTACTGTTCAGCCTCTTTGGCGGAACGCTCTGGATCGGCTTCATGATGACTCTCGGCTATCAGCTGGGACAGGTGCCAATAGTGCGCCGGAACTTCGAAAAAGTGGTGCTCGGCATCATTTTCATCTCGCTTCTGCCCATGTTCAAAGAGGTTTTCAAGGCATGGCGAGGGCGGGCGCGTGCGGCCCGAGTGTGACACCATGGTGAACTGTGCGCGATGTAACATATCTGCTGAGAAGGACGCTGTTCGCGTCGTTTGACGACGGCCTTTTCACGATCGCCAAAGGCGCAGCATACTCCGCGCTGCTCTCTTTCTTCCCCGTAATGGCGACGGTCGCGACAGTGCTGTTGCACGCACGGGCGGATTTTGTACGGCGGAGCGTGGTTTCGTTCCTTGCGGCAGATTCTGCCGCCGGGCACCGACGAAGTTGTGCTGCAGCAGTTCCGCTACGAGGGAAAGCGCCCGAACACGCTGCTGATTGTCGCCGTTGTTCTGTCGCTGTGGGCGGCATCGAGCGTCATCAAGAGCCTGATTGACGGCTTCAACGCGGCATACAGAGTACCGCGTAATCGCTCGATCATTGCGCACGCGGTAGTCGGGCTGATGCTTGCGCTCCTCGAGATCGTTCCGCTGCTCGGCGCTTCTTCGCTCATCATCTTCGGTGGAACGGTGGAGACCGCCGTGATCAAAATGATCAAGGTAGATCCGATCCTGAACCCGTTCGCCGGGTGGTGGGAAGTGTTTTTCCGGGCGATACGCTACGCGATCGCATTCGCGGCTACCGCCACGCTGACGGCGATTCTCTATTTTTACGGGCCGTACCGGAAACAGCGCTGGCGCGGGGTATGGCCGGGCGCGATCCTGGCGACGATCCTGTGGCTGATCGGAACGCTGGCATTTGGCTGGTACGTGGGCCATATGGCGCGGTACAACGTGCTTTATGGCAGCGTGGGAACCGCGATCGCGTTGTTGATCTGGATGTACGTGCTGGCGGCGATTGCGCTCTTCGGCTGCGAATTCAACGCGGAATACGAACGGATGAGTTTGGTGACCACGCCGGTCGGGATGCGTACCGTATCACATGCGTGAGATCTGACCGATCACGGCGGCGAGGACGCGGCGGAACTGCTCGGGGGTGATGACGTCGAACAGCATGGCGCCGGAGGATTCCAGGGGCTTTTCCAGATCGTCCAGCGGCAATCGAAAGAAATTGGGGCGTAGCAGGCGGGGGCGGACGCCCGGACGAGGGCGCGGCCGCGGCTCGAGAACGGAATGCGGGATCAGCCGGCAGCGAATGTAGAAGACGCGGTGTAAGGGGTCTGAAGGCAGATCGATTTTCGCGCCGGGTTCCGCGTCGGGGAAAAACGCCGGGCCGCTGAGCACGATCACGGCGTGAGCCTCTTCGCGGACTAGTTCGGCTGTGACCTGGCTGGTAAAAAAGGTCCGCATCTTCCAGCGGCTGTCGAGCGCGTGGACGTCGATGATGCCGGGATTGGTTTCAGCAAAGAATGCCTTCATGTCATCCCATTTCGCGGTGCGCAGGCTGCGCTGTCGCGTGAGGTCGAGGAGTGCGAAATCCATGGAGCCATTGGTCAGATCGATCTGCGAGATGGTTTTCAGTGCCGGCAGGACTGCGCCCATGTTGCGCCGCAATTCGCCCAGCGAATCGGAAACGCTTTCGCTCGGTGTGATGTTCGCAAGTACGTCGATGTGAATCCTGTGCCGTGTTGGGAGAGGAAGCCGGAGACGGCTGGTGATCGATGGGAGATACCAGGCATCAGGCGAGTCCCTTTCGGCGGAGAAGAACTCCACGCGCGGGAGACCTTCCCACGCGCCGGAGAGCGGTTCGGCTTTGAGCGGAGGCGACGTGCAATTTCTTCTGCGTGAAGCCGTGTTTCCGCGTAACGGGATCGTAGATCGCGACCGAGACCGAATAGTCGCCGGGCAGAACGAATGCGCTTTGCAAGAATTCGGGCACGCGGCCAAGCTCAGCGTGCGTCTGCCATACGCCTCCGTCGGCGTCCTCGAATTCGGTGAGGATCACGGCGTGGTGTTTCGAGAGTTCCGGACCATCCACCTGGATCTTTACTCCGGTGGCGATTCTCTGGAAGGCGGAGAGTTCGGGTGGCACGAGATCGGCTGACCAGTGAACAGGGATTGTTTCCCGCTGGCGCGCCACTGGTCGAAGGGGACTTGCGAGAAGTAGAGGTCTGTCTGGCCATAGGCAGCGGCCAGCGCCAGAAGCACGAGGAACGGCTTGAAAATTGACACCGTAGTCCAGCCAGTATACGATGTGCTGCGTGCGCATACTACTGTCCCTTGTGCTGCTTTCGTCGTTCCATCTGATGGCTCAGGATGGGCGAGGCGGCGGCAGAGGCGGCCCTCCGCCGTCAGGGCCTCCCAAGAATCTCAGAGTGTTGCCCGCGGATACGAACATCACGCAGGTCACGACGATTATGGGCACGTTCCGGGCCGCGCTGGGTGTTCAGTGCACCTACTGCCATATAGCGGGCGACTTCGCGAGCGACGATAACGCGAAGAAGAGCATGGCGCGCAATATGATCCGGATCGCCGCCGACATCAATGCGAATTTCCCGGACGGCAAGGCGCACGTCACGTGCTACACGTGCCATCGGGGCGAGGCTAAACCGAGGATTGAAGCTCCCGCGCCCGGCGAGACGCCGCCACCGGGAAGAGCGGGCCGCGGGGGCGTTAAGAGGAATTCAGTCCAACTCAGCGCTGGCCGTAGTCAATAATTGAAGGGTCACTATGCATACTGAACCAGTAATGGATATGGCCCACCTTGGCCATCTGGAAATTTTCTCGCCCAAGCCGGACGAGAGTCTTCGCTTCTTCGTCGATGTCATGGGAATGACCCAAAGCGGCTGCAAAGGAGATTCCGTCTACCTGCGCGGCTGGGACGACTACGAACGCTATACACTCAAGGTCACGGCGTCAAAGACATCGGGGATGGGGCACATGGCCTTCCGTGCGCGCAGCCAGCAGGCGCTCGAACGCCGCGTCGCCGCTTTGAAGGGGTCCGGTTACGATATCGGCTGGAACGATGGTGACCTGGGACATGGCCCGGCGTTCGTCTGTAAGGATCCCGACGGGCACAACATCGAGCTCTACTACGAGACCGAGTGGTATCAGGCGCCGGCGGAGCTGAAACCTTCACTGAAGAACCAGGCCCAACGCTATCCGGCGCGCGGCGTCAACGTGCGCCGCCTGGACCATCTGAACTGTCTGGCCGTCGACATCAAAGCCAATCGCATTTTCTTCGAGGATTATCTCGGCTTCCGTCTCACCGAACAGATTGTCCTGAATGACGGCCGCGAGGCCGCGATGTGGATGACCTGCACGAACAAGAGCTATGACTTCGCGTATTCGGCGGATCACACGGGGACGAAGGGGCGATTTCATCACCTGACCTACGCGGTGGATTGCCGCGAGGATATTCTGCGCGCGGCCGATATTTTTCTCGAAGCGGGAGTGCACATCGAAACCGGTCCGCACAAGCACGCGATTCAGCAGACGTTCTTCCTTTATGTGTACGAGCCGGGCGGGAACCGGGTGGAAATCGCCAACGCGGGCGCGCGATTGATTCTTGCGCCGGACTGGAAGCCGATCCGCTGGAGCGAAGAAGAGCGCAAGAAGGGCCAGGCCTGGGGACTCAAGACGATCGAATCGTTCCATACCTACGGGACGCCACCGGTATAGACCGGGGTTTAAACTGAAACTTCCGTGCACGCCGTTGAGTTCGACAGCGTTTCCAAGAGTTACGCCATCTACGACAAGCCCGGCGACCGCCTCAGGGAACTGCTCACCGCGGGGCGGCGCCGCTTTCACCGTGACTTTTGGGCGCTGCGCGAGCTGAGTTTTTCGATTCGGCGGGGTGAGGTTTTCTGCATCGTCGGGGAGAACGGGTCGGGTAAGAGCACGGCGCTGCAGATTATTGCCGGAATCATGCAGCCGACTTCCGGAACTGCGAACACGGGAGGGCGTGTGTCGGCGCTGCTCGAACTGGGCGCGGGCTTCAACCCGGAGTTCAGCGGGCGCGATAACGTTTATCTGAACGCGTCCATCCTGGGGCTTTCGAAGGGCGAGATCGACCGGCGGTATCGGCAGATCGAAGAGTTTGCGGAGATCGGCGATTTCATCCACCAGCCGGTCAAGACCTATTCGAGCGGGATGGTGGTGCGTCTCGCATTCGCAGTTGCGATCAATGTGGACCCGGAGATTCTCGTGGTGGACGAGGCGCTGGCGGTGGGCGACACGTGGTTCCGGCATCGATGCATGCGCAAGGTGCATGAATTGCGGGCCCGGGGAATCACGATTGTTTTCGTATCGCATGCCGTGGCCGATGTGAAAGCGATCGGCGACCGCGTGCTCTGGCTGGAGCACGGCCGCGCCATGGGGATCGGCGAGACGGATACGGTGCTTCCTGCTTATCTCGCGGCGATGGCGCAAAAAGAGGGCAAGGCCGAGTTGCAAATGCCGTTTGTGCCGACTACAGCGGAGGTTCCCGCGACCGCTGTTTATTCGATCCCCAATGTGGATCATCGCCACGGTGATAGTCGGGCGGAGATCCTGGGCATCGCGATCCTGAATGAGTATGGTGAAGGGGTCCATCTCATGATGCCGGGAAATCGCGTTCTGATCCGCATCAGCCTGCGCGCAAACGAGCCTGTTTCGAGGCCCGTGGCGGGCTTCCTGCTGCGCAATCATCTGGGGCTGGATTTCTGCGGGATCGATACGAATCGCGAAGGGCGGCGGCTGCCCCCGATGTCAAAGGGCGGGATCTGCACGGTGGATTTCCATCTCGACATTCCGGAGCTTTACCCCGGCGCGTTCTCCTTTTCGCCGTTCGTGTCGGATGGCAATTCCGTTGGCGACTGGATCGATAACGCGATTACTGTCCAGATGGGCCGCGGCGAGGCGCCGGTTTACGGGTTGATTCAGGTGCCGTGCAGAATCGAAGCGGAGACGGAATTTGTCTGATCGCAGAGGGCTGGAGTTCACCGGGGAACGGGTTGTGCCGGGGCTGGTGGATGCAGATCTGTTCAACGAACATCTCTCGAGATACCGGTTCGCCGCGCGGTTTGCCGAGGGCGCGATTGTGCTGGACGCCGGGTGTGGAACCGGGTATGGCGCGGCGGAGCTCTCGCGGGCTTCGAGGGTGGTTGGCGTGGATGCTTCGATGGAAGCCGTCGACCACGCGCGGCGTAATTTCTCTCGCGCGGGGGTTCACTTTCTCGCGGGCGGTCTGCGAATCGCTGCCGTTTGCCGATGGGTCGTTCGACCTGGTGGTTGCTTTTGAGGTCATCGAGCATCTGGCGCGCTGGCAGGATTTTCTGACCGAGGCGCGGCGGGTGCTGCGGCCGGCGGGTCTGCTGCTGGTATCGACTCCGAACAAAGCGTATTACGCGGAGGCGCGCGGCGCCGCGGGAGCGAATCCGTATCACGTCCGTGAGTTTGAATTCCGGCGAATTCGAATCGGCTTTGCAGGCTGTGTTTCCCCACGTCCAGATGTGGACGCAGAATCATTCGGACGTGATCGTTTTCAATTCCACGGAACGTTCGCCTGGAGATTTCGACGCCCCGCCGACGACCGGCCGGAACAGGCGCATTTTTTCCTCGCCGCCTGCAGCCAGTCGCCGATTCGCGATCCGCGCGCGTTTCGCATGGTCGCCTGTATCGGGGAATGTTCTGCGGGATCGCGAGCGGCATATCGGGCTGCTCGAATCCGAGCTGGCGAAGAAGGACGAGTGGCTCAGGCAGGAGCAGGAGGCGCAGGCGGTACTTGCGGAAAGCCATGAACGAACTTGCAGACGGAATTGGCGCAAAGCAATGAATGGGCCGGGCGGCTGAACGCGGAGTTGACGCAGGCGGGCGCCGCCATCGCCGGGCTTCAAAAGGAGATTGGCGACGAACGCAGGCGGGATATGCGGGAGAAGGTGCGTCAGCTCGAGGGGGAACTGGCCGCGCGCCTGGACTGGATCCACAATCTGGATGGTCAGGTGGAGCGGCTGGAGCGCGAACTAGTCGAACGGACGCAATGGGCGCAGTCTTTGCAGGCTGAACTGGCGCAGCGCGAAGCTCAGCTACGCATGGCCGCAAGTTCGAAGTGGGTTCGTCTGGGAAGGCGACTTAATGTGGGGCCCGAAATCGTTACCGGCAGCGGACAGCCGGAATGAAGGCGGCTTCGAGTAAGCCGGCGCGCTTTGTTCGCGCGCTTCCTCTGCTTGTGCTTGCGCCGTTTCTTCTGACCCTCGCGGCGATTGCGCTGGCGGCTGACGGATCTGGCGTGGCTCGTTGCGGGCCGGCGGCGAAAACCGGCCAACACCAGGCCAGAGACGAAAGCGGCATCGCTCGTCATCCCCAACTGGAATGGCAAAGATCTGCTCGAGCGGTTTCTGCCTTCATGGGTCGCGGCGATGGCCGGCGTGCCCGGGCAGCGAAATCGTTATCGTCGACAACGGCTCGAGCGATGGCAGCGCGGAATGGATCGCGGCGAATTATCCCGAGGTGCGCGTGGTGGCGCTGGCGGAGAACCTGGGCTTCGGCGGGGGATCGAATGCCGGTTTCCGCGCGGCGAAGAACGATATCGTTGTGCTGCTCAACAGCGATATGCGCGTGGAGCCGGATTTTCTCGCACCGCTGCTTGCCGGCTTCACGGACGAAACGGTCTTCGCCGTCTCGTGCCAGATTTTCCTCGGCGATCGATCGAAGCGCCGCGAAGAGACCGGACTGACCGAAGGCTGGTGGCAGGATGGCGGGCTGCGCGTGGGCCATCGTGAGGACGCCGCAGTCGATCGCCTGTTCCCGTGCTTCTATGGCGGCGGAGGCTCGTGCGCGTTCGACCGGCGGAAGTTTTTCGAGCTGGGCGGCTTCGACGAACTGCTCGCGCCGTTCTATCTGGAAGACACCGACCTCGGATTCCTGGCGTGGAAACGCGGCTGGAAGGTGATGTATCAGCCCGCCAGCGTGGTGCATCACGAGCATCGTGGCACGATTGGAAAGCGCTTCAGCGCGGAGTACATCGAGTCCATTCTGCGGAAGAATTTTCTGCTCTTCTGCTGGAAGAACATTCACGGCTGGGGAAGGCTCGGCACCGCACTTTCTGTTTTCGTTTGCGGGCGCGGTCGATGACCGGTTGGGCGGGAAACGCTCCCGGGCGCTCCAGCGCGGGCGGGATCGCACGCGCGTTCGCGCAGATTCCGCGGGCGATGCGATCGCGGTTCCGGGCACGGAGCCTTGCTTTCGTGGACGACTCCGAAGCATTCCGCCGCGCGCAACCGGCGTACTTTCACGATCGATTTTCGCCAGCATCCGCCGAGGGCGAGCGGCCGCGAGTCCTTTTCGTTTCGCCCTATACGATCTGCCCGCCCACGCATGGCGGCGGGGTCTTCATGTATTACACGCTGCGCGAATTGTCGCGGTGGTGCGACGTGCATGCCATCGTGATGCTCGACCTCGCGGCGGAGCGCGAGCCGAACGAAGAACTACGACGATACTGCAAGACGGTGGAGTTTCATGTTCGCACCGTCGATCGCGATCCGCATCTGGCGTCGATCGTGCCGCATGCGATTCACGAATTCCAGATCCCGCGGATTGAATGGCTGATCCAGCGCCAGATCTTTCTGCAGCGCATCGACGTAATCCAGCTCGAATACACGGCGCTCGGGCAATATGCGCGGCGTTTCGAACGGCTGGTATGCGCGCTGTTTGAGCATGACGTTTATTTCCAGTCGATCGGCAGAGCGCTGCCGTTCATTCGCAGTCCTCTGGACCGGACGAAGGCGCGCTTCGAATATCTGCGCTCCCTGCGCTTTGAGCTGAAGATGCTGCCGAAGTGCGACCATATCCAGGTTTGCACGCTGGAGAACAGGCGTTATCTTGAGAGCTTTCTGCCGCGTCTCAGCCCGCGCATCGATGCCGGGATGCGGGCCGGTATCGATACCGGCATCTATCCCTTTCCCGGCGGCCCGCGGAAACCGTATACGATGCTGTTCCTCGGCAGTTTCCGGCACACGCCGAATCAGGTCGCGCTTGATTGGTTCGCGAAGTTCGTGCTGCCTCTGATTGTCGCGAAAATTCCGCAGGCGCGGGTGCTGGTTGCGGGTGCGGACCCGCCTGCACGCCACACATTTTCGGACCCGGCGAATGCGATCGACCTGCTCGGATTCGTGGAAGATATTCAGCCGCTGTTTTCTTCGATCGCGCTGTTTGTGTGCCCCATCCGCAACGGATCCGGCGTACGGGTCAAGTTGCTGGAGGCGTTTGCCAGCGGAATTCCGGTGGTTTCGACAACGCTCGGCGCAGAAGGACTGGCGCGGGTGGATGGCGAATTCTGCGCTCTGGCGGATGATGCCGCGGGATTCGCAGAGAAGGCGATTCAGCTGCTTGAAGATTCCGAACTGGCGGCGGAGATGGCACGTCGAGCGCGGGCGGAAGTGGTGGAGAACTGGGATATGGCGGTGATCACGCGGCGGTTGGTCGCGAAGTACCGCGAGATCGCGCGGGAAAGCAGAACGCGTGAGAGCACATAATACTTAGTGATGATCAATCGGCTGAGATGGGGCGTTCGTGTCGCATGGCTCGGAGCACTGGTGCTGGGACTCATGTCCAGGGCTTTGAATTTCCACATGACTCTGGGGTGGTTCGTGGCATTGTCGCTGGTGATTTTCGCCGCGTTTGCATTCAAGGCCCGGGTGCGAATTCCTTTGGCCGTGATCGCTGTGGTGTGGGCGGCGGCCGTCGTCTATGTGGGGATTAACCAGAGCCAGTGGGTGCTGGATAACAATCACTGGACCATTCAGGGCGTACACGTGTTGCTCGGGGTGGGGGCGATCGGCATCGCGGAAGCGCTGGCTGGCGCGGTCTCGCGGGCTTAGTCTGCGACATAATGGCTGTCATGCGAAGGCTTGGGCTGACCCTTTTATTAACCGTCCTGTGCTGTTCGGGCGCTACGCCGATCCGGGTGATGCTGCTCGATGGAGAGAGCGCGGGAACTTATCACGCATGGAAGTTGACTACGCCGGTGCTGAAGAAGCAGCTCGAAGAGACCGGTTTGTTTCAGGTGGATGTGGTGACGGCTCCGCCTTCGATCGGGCGACTGAGCAATTTCAAACCTGACTTCGCAAAGTATCAGGTGATCGTTTTCAACTACGACGCGCCAGACTGGCCGGCCTCATTGAAGGAATCGTTCGAACAATACATGAAGAACGGCGGCGGTATGGTCAGCGTCCACGCGGCGGATAACGCGTTCGCGGGATGGAGCGCGTGGAACGAGATGATCGGCGTGGGCGGCTGGCGCAATCGGACCGAAAGCGCGGGACCGCTCTGGTTTTATCGCGACGGCAAACTGGTTTCGGATTCCTCGCCGGGCCGGGCAGGGATCCCACGGGCAGCGACTGCCGTTCCAGGTCACCACGCGAGAGCCGGAGCATCCCATCATGAAGGGGTTGCCGCCGGTGTGGATGCACGCAGGCGATGAACTCTACGCCACGCTGCGCGGGCCGGGCAACATGAAGGTGCTCGCAACCGCGCATTCCGAGCTCTCGAACAGCGGCACGGGCCGCGATGAGCCGATCCTGATGGTGCTGAACTACGGCAAGGGCCGGATTTTTCACACCACGATGGGGCATGATATTCCGGCGTTGAATTGCGTGGGCTTCATCACGACTTTCCAGCGCGGGACGGAATGGGCCGCAACGGGTAAGGTTACGCAGAAAGTGCCCGCGAACTTTCCCACTGCGGATCGCGTCAGCACTTCTGAGTAAATCAGGCCGAATAATCAGCGTTTGGGGCTTGAGTTGGCGGAGTTGCCGTTGCGTACGGACATCACCTTGTCCTCATCCGTGTCGGGATTCACCACGACGCCAACCCAGGCGAAGATCATCTCATCCCAGGTCTGATCGCCCCATTTCACGGTAGCTTTGGGATCCGGATTGTACTTGTTGTTGGGCGAATTGTCCCAGTGCGCGTCGAGGCGGACGCGTGTGCCTTTGGGAATGTCGATCGGCTTGTCTTCGTAGTAGATCAGCTGCCAGCCGAAGTCGAAATGAGGCACGCTCACCAGCATTTCGGATTCGCCGGTCGGGTACTCGAGGTGAATGTCCATGTCCTTGCCGCGAAGGTGCATGTGGGGTTGCGAGTAGACCAGTTGCACGGGCTGGTCAAAGACCGCTTCGGCCTGGCCGGCGTAGTTGGGGTCGCCCGGCGGGATGGTGAAGTTCAGATTCGCCACGGGCAGAGTCAGCAGGCGTTTCGCGGGAGGAGCTTTCGCAAGGACGAAACCCACCTTGCTGCGGTCCTCGGCAGCTGCTTTGCCGTTCGGCGTGTAGTGCATTTCGAAAACGAGGTCGGACCCGGCCGGGATCAGCTTCGCCGCCTGGTGATTGATATCGAAGTATTCTCCATGCACACCGGGCACATAGCCCAGCAGCCATTCGTTGCGCACATCGACACCAGCGAGTGGTGCGCCAGCGGGCGGGACGAACGGCTCGCCTGGTTTGGCATCTTTCAGCCACTGCGATCCCGGTGGCCTGACGTGCACACTGGCATGATGCACAACGGCGCGATTGCCGGGACGGACTTCGCCATCCACTACCCAGGTGTCCTTCGTGAAGCCGCTGGGAACCACGAAGTAGGTATATTCCACGGTACCGGTCTTCGGGACGGTGTAGGCCTTCGGCATTTCGAAAACTACGTCGGGCTTTATGGTCCATCCTTCGGGCCACTGGACGGGTTGAGGCTTATCGGCGGCAGCGCCTTCGGGCGCACCGGCATCGACCCACGCGGTGATGGTGGCGATGTCGGCGTCGTTGAGCGCTCTGCGATTGGCGAAGTGGCCGTACTTCGGGTCTGCAAACCAGGGCGGCATCTTGCGGGCAACGACGGCGGCTTTGATCGATTTTGCCCACGGACGCGTAGAGTCGAATGTGAGGAACGACATGGGCCCGATTTCACCGGGGCGGTGGCAGGTCTGGCAGTTACGCTGCAGCAACGGAAGCACGTCCCGATTGAACGTCGGGGTACGCGCGGGCGTGGCGGCGCTGGCCACCGTCACAACGATGATTCCGGCTATCAGGCAGCGCACGGCTGAAATCATATCAGGTCCGGGGCCGGGTAAACTCCACTGCCAGCAGGGCCAGCAAAAGGCCCACCGCGTCATCGCGGAGATCCCACCACTCAAGCGGTTGTCCGTTGCGGTAGAACTCGAACACGTGATATTGCAGCAATTCCATTCCGCATCCGACACAGAAAATAGCGGCGGTAATTAACCACGTCTCGCGGCGGCTACGCGCCAGAGGCAGCAGCAGGAGCGCCAAAGCGCCGAAAGCGCCGATATGCGCGACGCGGTGCGTCGATCGTGCCTGCGTACGGATGAGGCCAGCTAAGGTGGAGAGACAGGTAAAACAGGCCCGCGAGGAGGAGGGTCGCCGTTCCCGCCAGGACCGCTTTTTTCAGCACCGGCAGCGCCGCGCACACAGCAAAAAATGGGATCTGCCGGCCAATCCGCAGTATACTGAGTGCGAATCAGATGTTTCGAAGCCAGCGCCGTAAATTGAAGATTCTGTTTGGCTTTGCCGATGCCCTTCTCACAGCTTCCGCATTTGGGCTCGCCTATCGCGTCCGGGAGTACCTGCCGTTCGACCACCAGTTTTTCCTGACACCCGACGTAATCGCGCCCCTGCTGGCCTTTTGCATTGTCGTGTGGGTTTCAGTGGGCTACTGGCTGGACGTCTACGGCAAGCTGGAGTCTGTGCGGGTGCGCGCGATTCTCCGCGATTCGTTCCGCCAGGCAGGTTGGGGCGGATTGGCGCTGATTGTTCTCGTGTTCGGGGTCAAGCTGGATATCAGCCGTTTCTTTCTCACTCTTTTCATCTTTACGAGTTGGTTCTGCCTGACGGCGTTCCGCATCGCTTCGCGCAATCTGGTTTCTTCGATCAGCCGGACACTGCATGTCGAGCGGAATATCTTCATTGTGGGTGTGGGCGCAGAAGCGGAAGCGCTGGGCCGCAGTCTGGAGGAATATCACGGGCATGGCGTACGAATCCTCGGCTTTATCGCGACGCCGGAGGAATCACCCGGACCCGATGTGATTCGCCTCGAACGTTCCTACGCGTCTTTCCGCTGAAGGATCTGCGACCGGTGCTGGCTCGTCAGTTCATCATCGATGAAATCCATTTCGCAGTCGAATCGCGGATTCTGTCGGCATTGGAGCCGATTTTTCGCTGGTGCGACGAAGAAGGCGTGTGCAGCCGGATCGCGATCGATTTTTTCCCCAGGATCAACAGCTACGTCGATCTGGAGCAGATCGGCAACACACCGCTGCTGACGTATCTCGGGAGCGCCCGCCGATGAGGCGCTGCTGCTGGTAAAGCGCGCCATTGACATCGTGCTCGCGTCCATCGGGATCATTCTGTTGAGCCCGGTGTTTCTCCTCACGGCGGCGCTGATCCGGCTGACGTCGAAGGGCCCCGCGATTTTCCGCCAGGTCCGCTGCGGGTTGAACGGCCGCACGTTCCTGTGCTACAAGTTCCGCTCGATGGTTGTGGACGCCGAGCAGCGACTGCATGAGGTGATGCACCTGAACGAGAAGGAAATCGCGATGAAGATCCGCAACGACCCGCGATTGACTCCGGTCGGGAAATGGCTTCGCAAGTCTTCCATCGACGAACTTCCGCAGTTGTTCAACGTCCTGAAGGGCGACATGTCGCTGGTGGGTCCGCGGCCGGCAATTCCGACCGAAGTGGAGCGATACCAGCACTGGCAGCGGCGCCGGCTGCGAATGCGTCCCGGCCTGACCTGCCTTTGGGCATTGCGAGGGCGCGACCGCGTGGATTTCGAATCCTGGATGCGGCTCGACCTCGAATACATCGATAACTGGTCATTGAGCCTTGATGCGCGGATCATCCTGCTGACGATCCCGCAGGTGGTTTCCGGCCGCGGCGCTAACTGACTTTTACGGTTCTCCAGCCTTTCCGGAATAACTGGAACCGCGCGATTCGCGCCATTTCGGCGAGAAACCGGAGGGCGTCGCCGGGGCGGTCGGTCATTTGAAAGTCGAGCCACTTTCGTTTCATGCGAATGAACAACGGAAGTTCACGGCCGCGGATCGGAGCAGCGCTCAAATTCATCGTACAGTTTGCCGTTCAAGCGCCAATGGAGCCACGTCGGTTCGAGAATCAGGCCGGGACCAAGCATGCCTTCTCCCCAGCGGGCGCGGAAGGCGATATCGGTCATGGTGAAAACGCCGGTGAAATGGTGCCGGGCCGCGATCCGAACCGCTTCCCGGCGGACCTCAAGCGGAGCCGCGACCCAGATTTTGCGCACTTCGTACAGGTGAAACAACGTGGCGAAACGGCCCGATGCGCGGTGGAGCACGAGATGCAGGATCTCATCCGCAGGGGAGAGAATCCGCGCCTGCCGCCCGCTGGGCAAGGAAAAGACTGCGCGCGATCGAGGAACTCCGCTACGGGAATTCCGAGCGCTTTGTGCGTGAGGCGGAAGTGAAGCTCAAGCGTAGGCCGCGAAGGATGGTGGAGCTCGATATGGTGACTGATGGCCTTCGACTCACGGATCCCGGCCTCGGGTACGATAGCCCGCGTGGGCCAGGGCCTCGCAAGCGCGATCGAGGTCTTCTTTACGCACGGCCAGATCGAGATCGCCGGAAGGCTTGCGAAGGAATGCAGGCTGGTAATAGCGGCACGCCATCACGGGGCCCTTCAGGACGAGCGCGGGAATTGCGGCGTCATCAAGGATCGAAAGAACGTAATCCAGATGCCGGAGGTTCTGTTCGTGCTTCTTCCAGCTGGAAACCAGAATCCGGTCGCACCAGGCACGGTCGGGCTGGCTGACATGAGGGCGTGCGATGAATGCGATCAAAGGCGCCGCGCCATGCCGCCCGGCGTTGGCTTTGACTATCTCCCAGGAATCGGGGTCGGAGATTACGGTGAGATCGGGAGGCTCTGATAGAAGTCTGGTTAAAAGGTGCAACGAAGGCGCCGAGCCCATGGTTTACCCCGCTGCTCCGTTTTCCAAATTACTCCGTGGGGATGCGCTGCTGAAAAACGTAATAAAGAATCGCCAGGAGTATCAGGGAGCCGATTCCGTAAGCGATCAACTCCCGCTTCAGCTTTTGCACTTTCAGACCGCGGCGCAATTTGATGACACGCCGCTCTTCAGGGCTCCGAAACCTCAGCCCGCCCTCGCCATGGGGGTTGACGTACGAGCGTGCCTTACAGGCGCGGCACCGGTAGGGAATCCGGAACACAAGGCTCGCAGCCCAGTCCTGGAAACCGGACCGCCGCGAACGGTGTGCACGGTTTTCTTTGCATTTCGGACAAATCATCGTGGGCGCATCAAGATGCTACACAAGCGAACTTTTGATTTTACACGAGACCCACTGGGGCGGTTCGAGCCTTCAGGCCGCCGTGCATACTGATTAATGAGCGTACAACTCATGAGAGACAGCACATTGAGAGACCAACAGGTTCTTGTTCCCGTCATCGAGCGAATGGCCGCGGCGACGGTTGTCTGCGCCGGGGACGTGATGCTCGATTCCTTCGTGCATGGCGAGGTGAGCCGGATTTCTCCGGAGGCTCCGATCCCGGTGCTGCGAATCAAACGCTGCCAATCGATGTTGGGGGGCGCGGGCAACGCGGTGCGAAATCTGGCTGCGCTGGGCTGCGCGGTGCGTTTTTTTTCCGTGACTGGCGATGACACCGAAGCCGTGAAGATACGGGATCTGTTCGATGAATTGCCGGGCAACTGCGCTGTTCTCGAACGCGAGCCGGGGCGGCAGACATCGGTGAAAACCCGGTACCTCGCGCACGGGCAACAACTGCTTCGGACCGACAGCGAGACGGCGACGCCGGTGACCGCGGAAACACATGAGAAACTGCTCGCGGCGTTCTCCGGCCGCGCTCCCCGGGTGCTCCATCGTGCTGCTTTCCGATTACGCCAAGGGCGTGTTGAATGGCGACTATGCGCAGGAATACATCGCCGCTGCGCGGGCCGCAGGAAAGCCGGTGGTGGTTGACCCGAAAGGGCGGGATTTCACCCGCTACCGGGGCGCCACCCTGATCAAACCGAATTTGCACGAACTCGGAGAAGCGACAGGTCTGGCCGTTTCGGGGGACGCGGCGCAGGAAGCGGCGTCGCGCCGGCTACTCCGCGATACGGGAGCGGATTACATTCTGCTGACCCGTGGACCCGAGGGGATGTTGCTGACGCCCGCGAATGGCCCGTCGGCGAACGTTTCCCGCGCTGGCGCGCGAGGTCTATGACGTCTCGGGCGCCGGCGACACGGTAGCCGCCGTTCTGGCGGCCGCGCTGGGATCGGGCGCGTCCATTTCCGAGGCGGTCGAAATAGCCAACATTGCGGCGGGCATCGTGGTTGGCAGAGCGGGCACCGCGGTGGTGGATCGCGCCGGGATTGTGGAAGAAGTGCGGCGCCGTTCGGCCACCGGGGCCAGCGACAAAATTTTTGAGCGGGCGAAGGCCGCGGAGTTGGCGCGGATCTGGACGGAATCCGGTTTGTGCGTAGGCTTCACGAACGGCTGCTTTGACCTGCTGCATCCCGGCCATTTGAAAGTGCTCGAAGCGGCGCGCGCTAATTGCGACCGGTTGCTGGTGGGATTAAACAGCGACCAGTCGGTGAGACGGCTGAAAGGCGAGACGCGCCCGGTGCAGGACGAAATGGCCCGCGCTCTGGTTCTGGCTTCCCTTGCCTGTGTCGATGGGGTGGTTATCTTCGGCGAGGATACGCCGGCGGAGCTGATCCGCTGTCTGCGCCCGGGCCTTCTGGTGAAGGGGGGCGAGTACAAGCCGCAGCAGGTGGCGGGAGCGGATCTGGTCGAAAGCTGGGGCGGCAAGCTCCTCCTCGTGGATATGATGCCGGGGTGGAGCACAACCGGAACGCTGGCCAGACTGGCAGAGGGCCAGCAGTTAGGCCTGGTTCAGACCGGCGTCAGGCCAGGCTTTTCCGCGCTGCCGCCTCTTGCTTGTCGCGCGGCGTGCTGCGACGATCCGCCGCGCGAAATTGCTGGTCGCAATCGCGGCAGCGGTAACGTCTCATTCCTGTGAAAAAGGAACGCAGGCGCTCAATGCCGGTGTTCTGTCTGATCATTAAGAGGGTCGATCTGCAACGTGGGCATTCCATGGTGTTTCTATCGGCATCCGAAGGCCATAAGCATTAGCCAAAGGCGAAAAATAAGGCCTGACGCATTGAGGCTTGCCAGGCGCGCGATACACGCAACGTAGCACGCAATGCCACGCTTATTCGATGGGAATGACCAGATTCACCTCGGGATGGGCAGCGCCGTTGAACTTGCTAAGCGTCTTCTGGTCGGACCAGTAATTCCGGTATCTGGCTCTCAGGGTGTAATCGACATCTTCACTCAAGCCCTCGAAATGATAACGGCCATCCTGTTTGGTAATGAATGATTGAACTGTGAGATTACGTGTATTTTCCAGTTGTACAACCGCACCCGGAAGTGAGTTTCCTCGCTTATCGGTCACGGTGCCGCCGACCGGACGGGGACTCTGCGACTCGCATGGCAACCAGGCAAGAAGAGTGATCGCTATGAGGATAAAGGTCCTACGAGACACGCGCGCCAGTTCCACAACTCCATTATCGACCTTCCGCGGTACCCGTTTTAGCCGGGGCTATTGGGCGCCTTGCGCCATCGCAGTCAGGATGAAGGCCGAGATCTTCTGGTGGTCGAGCACGGCCAGTTGCTTCACGAAGGCGGATGGCCAGCTCCGCATTCGCTTAACGAGCGCTTCGTAATCACTGTTCGACGGAGGCTTGAAGCCGGTCCTGCTCTCCACCAGTTCCATCCAACGTGCTGCCAGCGCCTGCGCTTTTTCGCCGGTGGGGTCTTCGTCGAGAGATTCCCCAAGCGTGAAGTAGAGACTCGCCGAGGCAAGCGGCAGGCGTTCGCGGTCCTCGGGCGGAAACTGCTCCAGCTGTTTCGCTACGGGCGGGTCACCGTAATTCCGCTGCCGGTAACTGGCGAAAACCCGGACGATGAATGCCGAGATCTCATGCAGGTCGAAGGCGGAAAAGCGTTGCTGTGCGGCCTCGGGCCAGTACTGGCGATCAGCCCATGCCTTGATCAGGCCGCCGTGGATGCGAGCGTCTCCGCCAGCATCGCTGACCCGCAGGGCCCGCCATCGCCGTGGCCAGCGTCTGCGCTTTTTTGCTGGCGGGATCTTCGTGGAGCGAAGCCGAGATATCGCGGAACAGGTCGCTCCAGGCTTCGGACGGCCACATCTGGTGGCGTTCCTGAAAGCGCGCCCACGCTTCTTCGCGATAGTAGTTCTTCATGAACTCGGTGCCAGTTGGCATGGCGTTTGGCATGGCTATCACCTCAATGATTTTCTTCAGGATTCCGGCATCGGCAGGCTTGCCCGATTGAAGCGCCTTTTCGGCATTTGCGATCGCGACTATCGCCCGGTCCAGAAGCCGCCGCTTGTCCTCGAGTTCCGCGCGCTGCAGCCGGAGCGCCGCGGAAAGCTGAAGCGCATCGCGATCGAGCAGGGCTTTGATCTGCTTCAGCGGCAGGCCGATGAACTTGAGGGCCACGATCTGCTCCAGGCGCTCGAGATCGCGATCAACGTAAATCCGGTAGCCGGCATCGGTGCGTTGCGGTTTGAGCAGCCCAAGGCGGTCGTAATGATGCAGCGCCTTAACCGTTACGCCCGCGCGTTCGGCGAATTCATGAACACGATACAACCGCAACCTCCGGAATAACCACATTGAGGCCTGACGCAGGGTCAGAGTCAAGTAAAATGAGCGGCTGGTGAGAAGAATAAGCTTTTTCGTTTGTCTGCTGGCGACCTGCACCTTAAGTGCGGCGGTCGACCCTTGCGCCGGCTCGCGCAATCTGCGACTGGTCAACGGCAGGATCGTCACGATGGATAAGAACAATTCCATCGTGTCGTCGGTGACGATTCAGAACGGCGTATTCGACACGGCCGCCAAACCCGCGCCGTGTACGAAGACCATCGATCTGCATGGCCGGACGGCCGTGCCGGGCCTGGTCGACAATCACAACCACATCGTGGCGCTGGGGCTGCGTCCCGGCCATGACACACGAATCGAAACCGCTGCTTCGATCGCGGACGTGCAGGCGTTGATCGCGGCCCGGGCCAAAGAGGTTCCGGCGGGAGAGTTCATCACGTCGATGGGCGGCTGGAACCCGTCGCAGTTCGCGGAAAAACGCCTGCCTACGTCAGCCGAACTGGATGCGGCCGCGCCCAATCATCCGGTCTTCGTGTATCTGGGTTTCACCGGACCATCGGCAACAAATTCGAAAGGCAAAGCGTTCTTCGCGTCGAAGGGAATCGCGGTCAGCGACACCGGCGCGATCGGCGCCAATGCGCCATCCCTTGCGGCTTTGAACGCGTTGCGCGCGGCACAGACCTTCGAAGATCAGAAACGCGGCACGCTGGATGCAATGGCGTACGCCACGCGGATGGGTGTGACCACGAGCGCCGATATGGGGGTGTTCGTGATCCCGGGAACACCGGACGTGCAGGATGCGTTCACGTTCGACACCCTTGCCAGCGGCAACCCGTTCCGCATGTATGACGCGTTTCTCGCGCTGCATAAGGAACAGAAGATGCCCATGCGGCTGAGGGTGTTTTATCTCTCGATGGACAAGGGCCTGCCGACGGACGATCAGGCGATCCCGCTGCTGAAGGAACGCCTGATGAACACCTTTCCCGGGTTCGGCGACGATATGATGCGCGTTTCGGGCGTCGGCGAATTTGCCACTAACTGGCCGCTGTTCGGGACCGTGACTCCGCCTCCGAATTACCTGACTGCCCTCAAGTTCGTGGCGAAGCAGGGCTGGGCTTTTCAGCAGCACAGTCTCTCGCCGGATGAAGACAAACTCACGGCAACGACGTTCGAAGCGGTGAATGCCGTTACGCCGATCGCCGATCTGCATTGGTCGATCGCCCATGCGCCGCGGATCGACAAGGCGACCATCGACCGTTTGAAAGCGGTGGGCGCCGGGATTGCGATTCACCCGTTCTCGTATCTCAACGCGGCTGGTGGCGGTCCGCCGCTGAGGATGATTCTGGATAGTGGGATCCATGCCGGCGCCGGGTCGGATGCGGCGCAGATCTCCACGATCGATCCCTGGCTGATGATCTATTACATGGTGACGGGCAAGAACGCTTCGGGCGTACTGGTGAATGCGGGCCAGCAGATCACTCGCATGGAAGCGTTGCGGCTTTACACCGCGAATAATGGCTGGTTCCTCCATGAGGAGGATAAACTGGGATCTATAGAACCGGGTAAGCTGGGCGATATTGTTGTCCTGAGCAGCGACTACTTCGATCCGAAGAAGGTATCGGACGAGGGTATCAAGCAGTTGAAGTCGGTGCTGACCGTGGTTAACGGCCGCGTGGTTTACGACGCGATGAAATAAGAGGAGAAAAATGGCCAGGTTTGTGATCGCGCCGCATATGCGGCTGCAGGAATGGGTCGCGGAAGAGAAAGGCTACTTCAAAGCCGAAGGGCTTGAGTACGATTTTCTCGAAGAGATGGTGTCGAGCGGCGGCAGGAAGCACGATCTGGGCGATAAGATCGGCGCGTACCAGACCTTCGAGCGCGGGCGAAATTCCGACATCAGCTGCGCATGCCATTGGACCGTGAATGTGGCAGCGTCCAACGGGCACGGGAAACTCTACTCGGATGTGTATTCCGTTTCTCCTGCGGGAATTTTCGTGGCGCCCGATTCACCCATCAGGAATCCGGCCGATCTGGCGGGCGTACCGATTTCGGTGGGATTTCAATCCGGCAGCCACTACTCGACGATCCAGGCTCTGGAGCAGTATCTGAAGCCGGAAGAGATCAATCTGTCATTCAGCGAGGGCTTGTTATTCCATCGCATGGAGCAATTGATCGAAGGCAAGACACCGGCGGCTTCGTTGTTCAGCGGCCCGTATTACTTCGTCGAGCAACTGGGATTCCGCAAGGTGATCGATACGACGTTCATGATTGCGACGATGATCACGGGCGATCCCGATCCGGAAGACGTGCGGAAATATTTCCGGGGTCTGCGGCGCGCCCAGCGGGATATCGATCTGCATCCCGAACTCTACACGCATCACTACAAGAAAGAGTTCCCGGAGCATTTCCACTCGCGTATGGATACGCGGCGCTGGGGGCCCGGCGAGCGCATCGTATTCGAACCCTATACGCAGGCTGTGTATGAGGAATCGTTCCAGTGGATCGCGGAACATGAGATCTTCGCCGAAGGAAAGATGGGCGCTTGCGAGTACGAGCGCGCCACTGTTTCTCTCTAATCAGGCGCCGAACTGGCGCAGGTGATGATCCACGTGCCGGTAGCCCCAGATAAACCACTCTGCGGCCTCATCGTGCCGAAAATCGGATGCTGCGGCGAACTGCCGGCGATTGGCGAACTCGGCGATCCGACGGTTCAGCGTGGCACAATCGGTTCCCCATTCCGAAGGCGGAGTGCCTCCAGTCCCCTGCTCCAGCTCGGGCCTGGTGGGGACACCATGCGGCCACGGAAGCGGGCTGCGGAGTGCTACCCACTTCACGACCGTCCGCTGCAGCAGGCCTGATGCCGAGCTGGCGTGCTTTGTTCCCGCGGCTACGTCGAAGGAATCGTTGAGATGACAGACCATCTGGTGCGCCGTCATCCGGCCCCATCGGCGAGTGGCAGAGGGAGTCAGACGAGCCAGCCGCGCAAGACAAGTATCGCGAACCGCAGGATCGGCGAGTGTGCTCACTAAGCCGATTCTACGACCGGCGACAATGAATGAGTGAATTTGAAAGGTAAGTCCGCCCTTATCACCGGTTCCGTCGGCGGACTGGGATTCGCCGCGGCACAGCGATTCGCGGCGGCGGGATGCGATATCGTTCTCAGCGGCTTTGCCGAAGCAGCAAAGATCGCTGATGCCCGCGCGGCAAATCGAAGACGGTAGGCGTTCGATCGATCTATTCGAGCGCCGACTTGCGTAAGCCAGGCGAGATCGAGCAGATGTTTCGCGAAGGCGAAGCGGCGTTCGGTGGAATCGATGTCGTAGTCAACAACGCCGTCGTCCGATGTGCCGCACCAGTGGAGGATTTTCCGGTCGACGCCTGGGATGAAGGCGTCGCCGTGAACCTCAGCGCGGCATTCCACACCACCCGACTCGCGCTGCCGGGAATGAAGACGCGTAACTGGGGGCGAATCATCAATGTCTCGTCCATCTATGGCTTGATCGGAGCGGCAAACCGCGTCAATTACGTAACCAGCAAGACGGCATTGATCGGTATGACGCGGGCCGTGGCACTTGAGGTTCTGGATCACGATATTACCTGCAACGCAGTGTGTCCCGGGTCGATTCTGACGCCGGTTCATGAGGCGACCATTCAAAAGATAATGGCGCAGGAAGGGTTGGCTCGTGCCGAAGCCGAGCGGCGATTTCATGCCGGCAAGCAACCGAGCGGACGCTTCGTCGCGGCTGAAGATGTCGCCGGGCTGATGGTCTTCCTCTGCGGCCCCGGAAGCCGCGATATCAACGGCGCGGCGCTGCCGATCGAAGGGGCGTGGTCAATCGCATGAACGTCGATATGGAAAACCTGCGGCAGTGGATCGGGAAGACCGAATCAGTGTCAGACGTTGTCACACCAGTGCCGATCACGGCGCTTGCCGCCACGCTCGATATCGATGCGTCGTTCGATCGGCTGCCGCCGCTTTGGCATTGGCTGTATTTCCTGCCGGTTCATCGATGGTCGGAATCTGGGGCCGGACGGGCATCCGAAGCGGGGCGGATTCCTGCCGCCGGTGCCGTTGCCGCGACGCATGTGGGCCGGAGGGCGTGTCGAATTCTGCGCGTCCTCTGCGGGTGGGCGAGAGCATCACGCGCACTTCAACGATCGCAATGTGCAATTTAAGGAAGGCCGCACGGGACCGCTGGTATTCGTGCTGGTGCGGCACGAGATTCGAAATGCGCAAGGCGTCGCTTTGACCGAGGAACACGATATCGTTTATCGGGACTTCTCCGGTGCTGCAACCGGCACGCCCGCCCCCGCACTCGATGACGCCGTCTGGCAGCGCGTGATCCATCCCGACGATGTGCTGCTGTTTCGCTACTCGGCGCTGACGTTCAACGGCCACCGCATTCATTACGATCGCCGGTACGCGACAGAGGTGGAAGGATACCCGGGGCTCGTCGTGCACGGCCCTCTGATCGCCACACTGCTGGTCGATCTGGTGCGATCGAACCTGCCTCAGGCAAAAGTGATGCGGTTTGAGTTTCGGGCCGTCAGCCCGTTGTTCGATACCGAGCCCTTTACCGTTTGCGGAAAGCCTGAGAGTGACGGGAGAACCGTCCGGTTATGGGCGGAAAACAGCAGCGGCGGTCTGGCGATGACCGCTACCGCGTTATTTCCCTACAAGATGTTTGAGATCTTTCTCGTTCTCGGTGCAGACGTATTCGATCAGGTCGGTATCGACGAGTAAGTGCGGATTTTCCTTCACCGTCCAGGGCTTCGTGTACATCTTCGGATCGTCAATCGTGATTTCGATTTCGAGGTGACCGAAATCCGGACGCCGGAAGCGCTCGGTCAAATGCATCGCATCGGAGAGCGGATGCCCGTTGCTGTCGAGCCACGTCCGCCCATTCATTCCTCTGGTTTCGACAACCAGCGTGTCGCCTTCCCAGTGCCCCACCGAATACCCGTCCCACGAAGGCTGCGGATCTTTGGGCAGCGCACGTCCGTCGGTGAAAACCTGGCGAAACGTGGTCCGCGATTCGTAGAGAAACACAAGCAAGTCCCGGGCTCTGCAGGATCTTGTACGGCGATGTGATGGCGTCTTTTCGCGGCATGCCCGAAGGCAGGCAGCGAGCATCCGGGTCCTCTTGCCCGTTGTTCTCGCGGCGCATTTTGTAGATGGCCGCGGCTTCGGGCTGGAACGGAACGTCCGCCGGCTTGAGATCGGCCGCGATGTTGATGAGGTATTTGATGCCGTCAGGCTCCCAGATTCCTTCGAGGCTGGGCTTTCCATCCGGCGTCTTCGGCGCGGGCGCGGAGAGATTCGGCGCGCCATTCGCGAGGCGCGGAATGCCGGGAGTTTTCACGTTCCACTGCGCGAGCGCGGGCAGGGATATCACGCAGAGGATCGCGGCAGCTCTCATCGGGCCTCATTATATCCGGCTAATTCACGCCCGGGAACAGGGTGCGCGGCCAATCGCCCGGGCGCGCGGTTTCCGTGCAATCGGGATCGGGCTGATTGCCGATACTCACCATGCTGAAATGATCGGGCGGCCTTGCTCGCACCAGGTACCAGGTTTCGCCTGGCACGTCGTGCAGCTTGATTCCGACCTGCCAGAGGTCCGGATGAGTACCGCAATGTTGCGTGGGGTCGGGAAAATCCCCCATGCCGTCTTCGCGATGCAGTTTCGCGTGCCATGTTTCGAGAGACGTCGATTCCGACCACGCAGCGCTTTGCGTCCACTTCGAGGCGAGCCACTCCTCGACAAAGTCGCGCGGATTCGGCGCGATCGGATCGACCTGAGTCATCATGCCGCCGCGCAGTGTGTAGTGGCGTACCGCCTCGTGACCCTCGCCGTAGCCGGTGCCGCCGGCGGTGAATTCGATCAGCGCGTCGTCGGGCCCCACGCGTCCTTTGACGGGCGGAAATTCGGCGACGGAGGCGAACTCCGCGCGATCGAGCAGCGGCTTCGGAGTTCCTATCCGCCACACGTCGTAATACACAGGCTGAAAGGCCACCGAGCATCCGGGCCGCGACCCAAGCGTCATTACGAGGTGGCTCCCTTCAGGATCCGGCGGCGATACTTGGACTGAGTAGAGGATTCGCGGGAGATAACTCTGGCTCGTGTACGTGTTCTGTTCGCTTTGCCAGATCCGCAGCCAGCGCCCACGCCGACCATTGGTAAACATAAGCCGAATCGTCATAGCCGCACCAGATTCCGGCGCTGGTCCTGACGATCAGAAATCCCTGGTCGCGATTGACCTGAACATCGTCGACGTAGCCGAGAAAACTGGGAAAGCAGTTATCGCAGAACAACCGCGCGTCTCGCAGCGCCAGCGTGGAATTCGGCTGCAAGCATCGCGGTGTCGCCGTCTTCCGGGAATTTCGCGAGCCGCATTTCGATCCAGTCCCGCAATTGATGCTTGACAACGGTCAGGACGGGCGTCGCGCCGCGCGTGTTGCCGTGGTCGTTCGACATGCGGTCGTTGGCATGTTCGCGCAGAGGCGTGAGGGTCGTACGCAGTGCGTCAAGCTGAGTCTCCTGGGCGAACGCCGCACGGGCCAGTAAGCTCAGGCAAATCGAAATGAACGTTTTTGCGAACAAACCACAATGCTACTGCTGTTGCTGTTGTTGCTGCTGTTCCAATCCCGAAGGCCGAGGCGGCGGGGCGGCGCCGGCTTCCTGCAGCAGTTCCGCGCCCTCATCATCGAGCGCGGGCCGGACCCGCACATCCACGGACAGGCTCTGACCCGCGTGGCCCTTATAAACGCCGCGCACCGGCGGCACGTCGCCATAATCACGCCCGCGCGCCACCAGGATATGGCGCTCCTCGACGAACTCGCCCGCGGTCGGATCGAGTCCGATCCAGCCCGCATCGGGAAGGTAAGCCTGCACCCACGCGTGCGAGGCATGTCCGCCAATCACGTTCTCCATGGCCGCCCGCGCATCGCTCGATTGCTTCGGCACCAGATAGCCGGATACATACCGCGAAGGAATTCCGCGCTGCCGCAGCACCGCGATCAGAATGTGCGAGAAATCCTGACAGACGCCCGCACGGGTCACCAGCGAATCCTCCACAGAGGAGTGAACGTGCGTGGCGCCGGGCTTGTAAGTGAACCGCTCGTGGATCAGCGACGATGCGGCGTCGGCGAATCCGCGAACCGTTCCGTCGCTCAGCGCTTCAATCTCACTCGCCATCTCGGCGATTTCCGGCAGAACCGGGCAATACTGACTCGGCGACAGCCAGTCGAAATACTCGTCATTCAGCTGCTCGCGGCGCTGATCGAGTTCGGTCAGCCGCAGCGGCGCGCCGGCATACCATTGCTGGGGATGCACCAGCACGGTGGATTCGGATTCCACGCGCAGTTCGCTGTGCTCCGGCAGGATGTGGAAGTGATGCACCCAGTTGTTGAAGTAATCCAGATGCGCGGCGGGCTTCGAAAACGGGTACGTCGTGATGCGAAAGGAAAGACAACTCTGCGTCTCGTCGTGACGCGGGCGCAGACGCAGCTCGTTGTAACTTTCCGAGACCGAGCCGTTGTAGGAAAAAACGGTGGCGTGCGCCAGTTTGTACCGGTTAAATGTGGCCATTTATGCGACCACCGCATAGTGGAAATAAGCGCGCGTGATCTGCTCGCCGATATTCCTGCAGGTCTGCTGCAGATCGGTCAGGAAGTTATGCAGGCCGCCATCGAAGATCTCCTCGATGCTGTCGTAGGTAAGGCGCTCATGGATTCTTCCCGTGAGCCGTTCGGCCTCGTTCGCGTAGGTGCCCGGCACCGAGCCGCTGATGGCATGCAACGAGCTTTGCAGCGCGCTCAGATTGAAGCGCACCGAGCGTGGATGCCGTGCGTCGAGCAACAGCAGTTCCGACACTTTGGCGGGCTCGATCTGCCCGTATTGCCGCTTGTAAAATTCAAACGCCGCCACCGATTTCAGCACCGCCATCCACAGATGATTGCGTGATTCGCTGAGAACCTGCGGGCCTTCGAGCAGCTGGTGATAGTGGACATCGAGAATGCGAGCAGTCATTTCGGCGCGCTCCAGCACACAACCGGCCTGGACAAAATGCCAGCCTTCGTCGCGCGCCAGCGTGGCGTCGCAGACGCCGTGGAAGCGATGCCCGCCGCGCTTCACCACATCGCAGAAACGCGAGAGGCTCTTCATCGTCGTCGCGCATTTTCGTGACCCGGTGATAGAGGCTGTTGATGTCTTCCCACAGTTCGCGCGAGATGCGGTCGCGAATCGTGCGCGCGTTCTCGCGGGCGTTCACGATCACCTGGGCAATGGAGTTGGGGTTTTCCTCGCAGAATCCGAGGAAATCGAAGGCGGTCTGTGCGCTGGCTTCGGCGTACGTCTCGTAGAAGCGGGCGCGCTCGCCGGTGACCGCGATCAGCGGATCCCAGCGCAGCTTGTACGTGTTCGGCGGCTGCTCCAGCAGCATGTGATAGTTGACGTCGAGGATGCGAGCCGTGTTGTCGGCGCGCTCCATGTATCGCCCGATCCAGAACAACGAATCGGCGATGCGCGAGAGCATCATTCGTCACCCCGCAGAACCCAGGTATCTTTGCTGCCGCCGCCCTGCGAGGAGTTGACCACCAGCGACCCGCGCTGCAGCGCCACGCGCGTCAGGCCGCCGGGCACGATCGTGACTTTCTCGCCGTCGTAGAGGCAATAGGGGCGAAGATCCACGTGGCGCGCGCTCATCGCGCCGATCGCCGGATCGAACGAAGGCACGCGCGAAAGCGGAATCACCGGCTGCGCGATATAGTTGCGCGGATCGGCAAGCAGGCGCTGGCGGAAATCCTCGATCGTCTTCTTGTCTGACGACGGGCCCATCAGCATGCCGTAGCCGCCCGGATTCGCCGACCGCCTTTACTACCAGCTCGGGCAGATGATCCAGCACGTAGCAGAGATCCTCCGGCTGCGAGCAAAGATACGTCTGCACGTTCTGCAGAATGGGGTCTTCGCCCAGATAGTACTTGATGAAGGCGGGCACGTAGGCGTAAATCGCTTTGTCGTCGGCGACGCCTGTGCCCACCGCGTTCGCCAGCGCGATGTTGCCGGCGCGGTAGGCGTTCATCAGGCCCGGCACGCCGACCAGCGATCCCGCGCGAAAGGCCAGCGGATCGAGGAAATCGTCGTCGACGCGGCGGTAGATCACGTCAACGCGCGTCAGGCCGTGGATGGTCTTCATGTAGACCACGTCATCGACCACCACAAGATCGCGGCCTTCCACCAGCTCGATGCCCATTTCCTGGGCGAGGAAGCAATGCTCGAAATAGGCGCTGTTGTAAAGCCCGGGCGTCAGCAGCACGATGACGGGTCTCTCGCCGGTGCGCGGCGAAAGGCTGCGCAGAATGCGGGCGAGTTCCGACGGATAGTGATCGACCGGCATCACTTCGATACTTCGAACGCGCGCGGAAAAGTCCGGCGCATCACGAGGCGGTTTTCCAGAACGTACGAGATGCCGCTGGGGGAGCGCGCGTTATCTTCCAGCACGAGGTACTGGCCGGAGCGCGAGTCACGCACCAGATCGATGCCGCGACACGTGGACGTAGATTTCGCGGGGAACGTTCAGCCCCACCATTTCGCGCCGGAAATGCTTGCAGGAAAAAACGAGGTTGCGCGGAATGATGCGGTCTTTGAGGATGCGCTGCGGCCCGTAGACATCCTGCAGAAAAAGATTCAGCGCCATCACGCGCTGCGCGAGACCGCGCTCGATCACGTCCCATTCGGAGTTGGGAATGATGCGCGGAACGAGATCGAAGGGGAACAGGCGCTCGGTCCCGCGGCCGTCGCTGTAGACCGTGAACGTGATGCCCTGGACCAGGTACGAAAGATCGGCGAGCTTGCGGCGCTCCTCAAAGACCTCGAGGGGCATGTTGACGAGCTGGTCGTAAATACCCGAGGCACAGGGACGCGGCTCCCCGTTGGGTGCGATCAGTTCGTCATAGAACGAGCCCGGATCGTAGCCGGTGAAAAGCAGTTGGTCTGATGGATGCAGAGAAGCGGCCGATGACATAGCGATCCGTTCCAAAAGCGGCCTACCGAGCTACCTGGATCGCCTGCCGTTTTCGTAACTGTAATTGTAGCGAACCCTCATTGGAGGGCAGGCTTGGCCCTTTTCAGCCTGCCCTCTCTGAGCACGCTACTGCCCAGTCGCCGGGGTTGCAGCTATGACCGGAACCGGATGCGTGGCGCCAAGCACAACCTCGGTCTTGCCGCTCAGCGCGTCGAAGATCTCAAGCGTACCGATCAGCCGGCAAGCCGGCGTTGGTTTGCTGCCGGTACTGCTGGATGCAGGGGGCGGTATCAGCGGCACGGATACCGTGGCCCGAATCTGTTTTCGCTGGACCGCCGGGAGCGCCAGATCCGCGTCGCTGAAGAGATCGAGCGAACCGATCTGCCCGGGGAGAACGGTTACGGTCGACTGCTTGAGCATCGCGCCCTTGCCGTCGTAATAAGTCAGCACGGCCGAGCAGACAACTCCCACGGCAGGGGCTGCGATTCCTCTGTTGAGAACGTTGAAGCGGGCCGTTTGCCCGTAGGCGATGCCTACCACTCCGGTCGTTCGGGTTTCCTGCGCCGGCACGGTCTGGGCAAACCGATGCGGCCAGCCCCGTGGCGGCCAGTGTAAATACACAGATCCTCTGTGCATGTTTGAACATACATTCGCTCCTTGATGATGAAGTTGGAATCGTCGGCGATCACCGCCGCGGGCGGTGAAGCATTCGATTCGCTAGTGGAAACACAGCGATTCCGCGGGAGTTTCGGGCGTCCGCGCGGATTTGGATCATTCAGCTACGAATACGCGCTTCGAGCATCCGCCATTCCTGTTCGCCGAACTCGCCGGCGATCCGGGCTCCGGCCGCTTCGAGCGCCGCCGACACGCGCGGAATGTCGTTCGCCTCGAAGCCGCTGAGGATCGCGACACCGTCCGGTTTGAGGATGCGCACCCAATCCGCAGCCAGATCGGCGATCCAGGCAGGGCTGATGTTGGCGACCACGATATCGGCGAGGTTCTCCGGGAATGCATCGGCGGACCCGATCGAAAGCGAAACCTCGACGCCCGCGCGTTCGAAATTCTCCCGCGCGACCGCGACGGCGTCCGGATCGTTGTCGTTCGCCCAGACCTTACCGGCCCCGAGCTTGACCGCAGCTTCGGCGAGAATGCCGGAACCGGTTCCGACATCGACCACAGTCATGCCTGGTTTCAAGTGCCTTTCAATCGCCTCAAGGCAGAGCCGCGTTGTTTCGTGCGCACCGGTTCCGAAGGCAAGGCCGGCATTCACCACGATGCGGATGCGCCCCGGCGGGCGTGGGATCGTCGCGCCATTCGGGACACACGAAAATGCGCTGCCCGATCTCCATCGGCTTCAGGTATTCGTGGGCGAAAGCAACCCAGTCGCGCGTGTCGGCAGGCTTGATCTCGCCGCCGAAGCGGGCTTGCAATTCAGGTTGCCGGGCGTCGTCGTCGAAGAAAACGCGCAGGCCGGCGTCCAGTTCCACGATGCCCGTGCAGCCAGCCTCCCACAGGTCGGCGATGGTCAGGTCACGGTCTTCTTGCGCACACTCAATGTCGATTGAGAACATGTAGGTTAAATGAAAATTCAGGGAATCTATGCGGCGGTTGCGACGCCGTTCGATCACACGGGCGCCATGTATCGCGTCAAGATCCAGCATAACTTCGAGAAGTGGTCGCGCACGTCGCTCGCCGGTTTCGTCATCGGATCGCTGCCCGGCGAAGGCCCTCTGCTCGAAGCGGCCGAGAAGCTGGAACTGGTGCGCGTCGCGGCCGGCTCCATTCCGGAAGGCCGCACCATCATCGCCGATGTCAGCGCGGAGGGCGTTCACGGCGCGGCAAAGCTGGCATGCGCTTTGGCGCAGGCGGGCGCGCATGCCGTGGTGAGTTCGGTGCCGCATCAATACCGCAATCTGATGTACGGACCCGAAACGCAGATGCTCTTCTTTCGCGCGCTGGCGGACCAGTCGCCCGTGCCGGTGCTGATCCATAACGCGCCGCAGATGACCGGCGTCGATCTGCTTCCGGAGACTGCCGCGAAACTGGCCGAGCATCCGAACATCGCCGGTGTGATTGAGACCGGCACTCCGGCATCGCGCGTTGACGCAGATTCGCTCGATCGCACCGAAGGACTTCGCCGTTCTTGCCGGTACGGAGTCGCAGGTCTGGGAATCCCTGAAGGCCGGAGCGAACGGGGCGGCGCTGGCTTTCGGCAGCATCGCGCCCTACGCCACGATCGCCATCTGGGAGGCGTTCCGCACGCGCGAAGAAGAAGCGGGCCTCGACTGGCAGGCGCGCATCTCGCACCCCTCAATCCTGGTGACGGATATGTACGGCGTGCCCGGCCTCAAACACGCGATGGATCTGAACGGGTATTACGGTGGACCACCCCGGCTGCCGTTCGTGCCCGTTTCACAGGATGCACGGCGCGAAATCGAAGACGCGTTCCGGGATCTGAAAGGTTAGTTCGGCGTCACGGACCGTTCGACGTGGTCGATCACAATCACGTCAAACGGGCGCTTCGCCGGTTCCATCTTTGAGTCCGAGAGCGGCGATTGCGTCTCGGAGGCGCCGGGGTGGATCCGGCGGGGCGGCGCCCGGCTCGCCGCGGCCTCCCATCACGATTCGCCCGTAATCGAGTGTGAAGTCGAACGATCCGCTGAGGTTTGTCATGTTCACCACGGGCCGGTCGATGAGATAGTCGACGTCGTTATTGGTCGCCAAGCTCAGGGCAGTTCCCTCAAGCGCCAGGGCGGAAAGCATTTCAGCCAGTTCCGTCATCGTGACACGGCGGCAGACGTAGTGTCCGGATTCCACCCGGCACGTGTTCGTATCTTTCTTCGTGTCGTCCTTCGCGCCGTCGCTGTTCGAATCTTCCGAGGGCTTCAGATTCGGTTTATTACCCATCGTCATTTCGTAAACCGGTCTGATTTCCATCTGGTGATGCACCGCCATCTGGAATCGTTCTGCCAGCAGGGCCCTGCATCATCCCCGGTACCTGCGCTTTTGAACTACCCGCCGGAAGAGTCGCGCGGACATCGAGCAGTGAGGTATTCATCCACTGGGGAGCGTTGCGGATCTGATTCTGCGGCACTTGATAGGCTTGCAGAACCAGACTGAGCAACGGCATGCCCCGAAGATCCATCATCGCGTCATCGATGTGTATAGACACCCGTCCCGCTTGCATTGCCTCTACCATCGACATGTTTACGGGTTTGATGGAAGTAACTTCGAACGTGGGCGCGGGCGGTCGTGCGGCAATTAGCGCGGCCACCGCTGCAAAAACTGTGATGGACCGCCGGAAACGCATAGCGCAAGTCTAGCTTTTTTGAGCTGGGGTAAACCTACTTCAGCAGACGCCAGAGCCTTCAACGCTTCCTCAACATGCTGCGCCGGTTTCGATTGCGACGAGAACGTATGTCGTACAACGCCGGCTCGATCGATCACGAAAGTCACGCGCCCCGGAATCACGCCGAAAGTCTTCTTCACGCCGTATAACTTCCGCACGCTCCCGCCCTTATCGCTCAGCAGCGTAAAGGGCAGTTTGTACTTCGAAACAAACGCCCCGTGCGAACGCTCCGAGTCGTCGCTGATGCCGATCACTTCCGCCCCCGCGGCCTGAAACTTTTCGAAATCGTCGCGGAACTTGCAGGCTTCGACGGTGCAGCCGCTGGTGTCGTCCTTCGGATAGAAATACACGACCACCGGGCTCTTGCCGCGGAACCCGCTCAAGCGGACCCGCTTGCCGTTCTGGTCGGGAAGTTCGAAATCCGGCGCTACCGTTCCTGCTTCGATCATGGAACCATCCCCGTCTACGCGATGGAACTCACCGTAATGGAGGTCGTTTTCCACCATGAGGTCGGAGTTCAGAAACTGCTTGTGAGTCACGCTCTGAGGCACGAGGCCGATCGGCGACGAGGTGTAGTCGACTGTCGCTTCCGTCCGGATCGTGAATCTCTTCGAAACAAATTCCTCGGTGTCGAAGATGATTCGCAGGGGAACCAGGTCGCGCGTGCGCAGCCAGATCTGCCCGGTGGCCGGCTGGCGTGTCCTCGTCAGTGCCTTTGAAAAACGTTAATCCCTGCACACCCGAAATCTGTTTGAACTTGAGCACGATAACAGGCTTCCTCGCCGAGGCGCTGCTTTCGGTCGCGGTTGATCGAGAAGCGATAGTCGCTCTGATAACGCTTGCTGAAGAGCAGAATCAACTGGCCGAAATCCGTCACCGCGCCTTCGAGCTGGTTGCGGTCCAGATTCTCCAGCAGCCGTCGCTTGGTGTCGTCATCCGGCGATTGCAAGCCTGCAGTCAGCACGTGGCGGGCTTCGCCGGGATCTTCGAGCGCCTTGCCGTCGATCGTCATAATCGTGCGGATCTCGTGCAGCACACGGGGGCGTCCCACTTCGGCCAAGCCGTAATTGGAGACGACCTGGTGGTCGTGAAAATCTTCCGGCAACGTGAAATCGAGGTCCTTGATTTCGTCTTTCTTGCCTCGCATGATTTCGATGAAGCCGCGGCGACCGTGCTGGTCCAGCGTTTCTTCCGACATCAGGCCAGGCGCGCCCGCCGCGAAATTCGACGCGGTGCGGTCCAGCGCTTCGAGACACTCCGCCAGGTCGGGCGGGCTTTGCGCGTGCGCCGTCGCCATCCCGGCCAACACCAACACTGAGACGCCGCGGAGCATCTTATGGCAGGCTCAGGACCCTGATGCGATGCCCCTCGCTATCGGCCACATACAGCTTTCCGCCGTTGAACAAGACCGCATGCGGGCGCGAGAGCTTGCACTCGAGAGGATTCGTCTCCGGCCCGTCGCCCACCATGCCCGTTCCCAGAATTGTGGTGATGATGCCGCTCTTCGGATCGATCTTCCGTATCGCGTGGCTATCGGTATCGGCGACATAGATCGTTCCATCGGGCCCGAGCGCAAGCCCCTTCGGACCCGCGAGCGCCGCCGCCCGTCCGGTCGCGCTGCCGCCAAATGTCGCGTTCAAAGCAGGGCCACCATCGCCGGAATATCCGGTTGCACCGGTGCCCGCGATGCGATGGTATGTGTGCGTCTTCGCGTCAATCCGAAGAATCGCGTTTCCCTCGCGCAGCGCCACATACAGATCGCCATTCGGCGCCAGCACAATCGATCGCGGACCATTCACCGGCGTTCCGCTGACCGGCGCGCCCTCGGGCGTAGCCGCGCCTTCGCCCGTTCCCGCCCACGTTTCGATGATCCCGGTATCGAGGTGCAGTCGCCGGATGCGATGATTTCCCAGATCGCAGATCAGCAGCGTGCCATCCTTATCGCGAATCACGCTGTGCGGCTGGCGTAATTGCGCTTTGGATGCAGGCCCTCCGTCGCCGCCGTAGCCCGCCATGCCGGTACCGGCAGCAGTTGAGATGATGCCGGTCTTCATGTCCACCTTGCGGATGACATGGTTGTCGCGTTCGGCGAAGTAGAGATCGCCCTTCCGATCGAAAACCAGCTCATGCGGCGCGCGGAGCGATGCCTCGATTGCCGGGCCGCCGTCGCCGCTGTAACCAGCCTTCCCATTCCCGGCGATCAACGTCACGCGCTTCGTCTTCAGATCGAAGCGCCGCACCCGCTGATTTCCCAGATCGCAGAAATAGAGCGCGCCATCCGGACCGAGCGTCATACCGTAAGGATTATTCACCTCGGTATCGGAGTAGCCGGCCTTCCCATCGCCGAGAATGGTGGAAACGGTCGCGGCAGGGGCGGCGCTCGCGAGAAACGCAGCGCCACACACAAACAGAACGGTCTTCATCGGCTCTACTTTACTAACCCGCTTCGCGGTATTCACCGAAAACCCGCCTGAGCGTGTCCGAAATCTCACCCACTGTTGCGTACGCCTCAGCCGCTGCGAGAATTCGTGGCATCAGATTTTCAGCGCCGCGCGCCGCCATCTCCAGATCGGCGAGGCTTCGCTGCCATTGATCCCGATCGCGCGTGGCACGGATGTTACGCAGGCTTTCGATTTGCGCGCGCTCGTTCGACGGATCGACACGGAAAACCGGAACCTTGTCCTGGCTCGCAGTCTGGAAGCGATTTACCCCGACTACAACCTTCCGCCCCTGCTCGATCTCCTTCTGAAACTCGAACGCGGCAGTCTGGATTTCGTTCTGGATGAAGCCCGCTTCGATCGCCTGCAGAGTTCCTCCCATCGCATCGATGCGCCGAATATATTCCATCGCATCGCGCTCGATCTGATCCGTCATCTCTTCGATGTAGTAGCTGCCGCCGAACGGATCCGGCACACCGGTCACGCCGCTTTCATACGCAATCACCTGCTGAGTGCGCAGCGCGAGTTGTGCGGACGTTTCGGTCGGCAACCCGAGCGCCTCGTCCATTGAGTTCGTGTGCAGAGACTGCGTTCCGCCGAACACGGCTGAAAGCGCTTCGAGCGTGGTGCGAACCACATTCACTTCGGGCTGCTGTGCCGTCAGGCTTGACCCCGCCGTTTGCGTATGGAATCGCAGCATGCAGGAGCGGTCGTCCTTCGCGCCAAACCGATCGCGCATTAATTTGGCATAGATTCGCCGGGCAGCGCGGAATTTGGCGATTTCCGTCAGAAAATCCGAATGCGCGTTGAAGAAAAACGACAATCGTGGAGCGAACGAATCGACGTCCATCCCGGCGGCAATCGCCGATTCGATGTACGCGATGGCGTTGGCGAAGGTAAAAGCGACTTCCTGTACCGCAGTGGAGCCCGCTTCCCTGATGTGGTATCCGGAAATCGAAATGGTGTTCCATTCGGGCACTTCCGTGTGCGCCCAGGCGAACACATCGGTCACGATGCGCATGGCTTGGCGCGGTGGATAGATGTAGGTGCCGCGCGCGATGTATTCCTTCAGGATGTCGTTCTGGATGGTTCCGTTCAACTTGTGGACATTGGCTCCCTGCTCACGTGCCACGAGAACGTAAAGGGCCAGCAGAATGGCGGCTGTGGAATTGATGGTCATGGAGGTCGAAACCTCGTCTAACCTGATCCCTTCGAACAGCTTACGCATGTCCGCAAGAGATGCGATAGATACGCCGACCCGCCCCGTTTCGCCCGCGGCGAGAGGGTGATCCGGATCGAGGCCCATCTGAGTGGGAAGGTCGAAAGCGACCGAAAGACCGGTGGTCCCCTGGCTCAAAAGATAGCGGTACCGCCGGTTACTTTCTTCGGCAGTGCCGAAACCGGCGTACTGGCGCATGGTCCACAGGCGGGTTCTATACATGTCGGGATAGATCCCGCGAGTGTACGGAAACTCGCCCGGGCGCTCTGGCGTTTTCATGAAATCAGGAGCGGGAAATGCGCCGGGCCTTCAAAAAGGACGAAATGCCGTATCCCGCGGACAAGATAATCAGGGGCACGATCAGCACGAGTTTCAGCGGGCCCAGTGTGGCGCGGCTGTGGATCAGATTTCCAATGAGAATCAGCGCAAACGCGAGGAAAATAAAGCCGATAATCTCATGCCACAGCGAATGCACAGGCTTTACAGCGGCCGGAACAACGTGCTTGACGAACTTTCCTGCCTGCCGCGCCAGATCCTTTTGTGGCACGACTTCATCGTATCAAAAGGAATGCTTGTGCCGAACGTGCTGGTACGCGTTCAACGAACTCTTGTAACAACTCTTGTAACGACGCACCCTCGACTGTACAATCAAGGGAATATTTGTTTGTCGGAAGAGGCCACGGAACCGATGGCCCTGTAGTTGCATCACAGTAAGCGGAATCGCCGGGCTGTGCAACCGCCCAACGAAAGGGGCAGAACGTGGAAGAACGGCTCAAAAGCCTGATGCAGGACCTGGGAAACGCGATCAACGAGTCGCTTTCCGATTCCGAGCGCATTGCTGAGGCGATCGGCGAAATCAAGCGTGCCGGCTACGACGTCTTTCTGGTTCTTGAAGCCACAATCGGGTTCAACAAGCGTGAGGACGGCGAAGATTCTTCCTCCGACGAAGATCTGATCGAGAGATCGTGAAGTCGCGACCACAGGCAAGGTGCGGTTTACGACGCAGGATCAGCGGTTTCTCAAGGCACTTCGGATTACGGTCGACGAAGAAGTCTAACCGTATAATCGAAAGCGCGTGCTGCACGAACTCGCGATCGAAGATTACGCCGTAGTTGATCGATTGCGCGTGCGATTCCACGCAGGCCTCAATCTGCTGACGGGCGAGACCGGCAGCGGTAAGTCGATCGTCGTCGATGCGCTGGGATTGCTGCTTGGCGGCCGCTCGTCCGCCGATATGATTCGCTCCGGCAAGGAGCGCGCGCGGGTTTCCGGCATCTTCGAAATCGGACCGAAAGGCCGGAAGGTTCTTGAACAGGCCGGCTTTGACGGCGAAGACAGCGAGTTGCTCCTCGACCGCGAGATCCAGGCAAACGGCAAGAGCCGGGTTTACGTCAACAATCGCCCGGCGTCGGTCGCGTTGCTGAAGGAACTCGCGCCGTACCTGGGCGACATTCACGGCCAGCACGATCAGCAGATTCTCTTCGAGGCTTCGGCCCAATTGAGCATGCTCGACGCTTTTGGGCAGACTGGCGCGCTGCGCTCGAAGGTGCGCGATGCCTTCACAGCGTGGAAGCGCGTATCCAGCGATCTCGCTGACCTCGAAAATGCCGACCAGGAGAAGCTTCGCCTGCTGGATCTCTGGCAGTTTCAACGAAACGAAATCGAAGCGGTGGAGTTGAGTGCGGGCGAAGACCTGGAACTCGACGCTGAGCGCCGCGTGCAGCAGAACGCAGGGCGTCTGCTCGATGCGGCGGCTGCATCTTTCGAGTCGCTTTACGAATCACCAGGGTCCGCGCTGTCGCTGGTGCGCGCGGCTTCGAAACGGTTTGACGAACTGGCGAAGGTCGATGATCAGATGGCCGGGATGCGCCAGGCAATCGACCCGGCGCTGATTGCGATTCAGGACGTGTCGGATTCCCTGCGCGATTACCTCGGCCGCGTGGAGGCGAACCCCGCGCGCCTCGAGGAAATCGAAACCCGGCTCGAAGCGATCGACAAGCTGAAGCGGAAATACGGCAAATCGGTGGAAGAAATTCTCGCGTTTCGGGATGATGTGGCGCGGAAGATAGCGGATGTGGAGAACGCCTCGGAGCGTCTGGAAGCGCTGCGGTGCGAGCAGAAAAAGCTGGCCGCGCGATACGAAGAAGCGGCGGTGGCGCTATCGGCTCAACGGAAGGCAGCCGCGCTCGAACTGGCGAAGCGGGTCGAAGAGGAACTGAAACCACTGGCGATGGATCGAACCGTTTTCCGGATTCAGATCGAGCCGGCGAACTGGTCGGAAAACGGGTCGGATCGCGCGCAATTTCTGGTGTCCCCCAACGCGGGCGAGGACCCGCGGCCGATGGAACGCGTGGCGTCCGGCGGAGAGCTGTCGCGCATCGCTCTGGCGTTGAAAACGTGCCTCGTTGGTTCTTCGTCAGCCGCGACGGTGCGAACTCTGGTATTCGACGAAATCGATACCGGAATCGGAGGCCGCGCTGCCGAGGGCGTGGCCCGCCGCCTTAAGACTCTGGCTGCGGAAAATCAGGTGGTATGCGTGACGCATCTGGCGCAGATTGCGTGTTTTGCCGATCATCACTACCGGGTTGGCAAGTTTGAACGCGCGGGCCGGACGGTCGCGGAGATCGACGAATTGGACGCCGCGGCGAGCACCGAAGAAATCGGGCGAATGCTGAGCGGGCAAACGCTCACTCCCGAAGCCTTGCGGAATGCCGCTGAGCTGCAGCGGGCCGCGCGTGCGTGACGCAAACAGCCCTCTCTATTTGTTGTCTTCGAAGGTGATGCTCGTTTCCGCCGTGAACTTCCGGTAGTTACGGAACTCGATCACGTTGCGGCTGCAGTCACTCGTACCGCGCCCGCAACTCAGCGCTTCGGAATGCACCGGCAGCAGGAACTTGCCGTCACCGATCAGCACAAAGTCGTAGTCGACCGCCGATTCCACCGTGTCCAGAGGAAATCCCCGTGGCATGCCCTGCGCGGCCAGCTCGATGCGCAGCACACGCGCGGTTTCCTTATCGATCCAGATCGAGCCGGTGTAGGCCGGTTGATACGTCTGACCCCGCGATTCCACCTTCCAGTGCGAGTTCGGATGTTCCACCGAATAGTCGTAGCGGAATGCGTCGCGGTTCACGATTGTGGTAGCGCGTTTGCCGTGGAAATCGGCGCCGGTTGAGGGTGACATCACATCCAGCAGCAGACTGGAAAATTCACCGCTCGACCATGAGCCCGAGTCTTCCACATTCTCCTTTGGCGGTTTGCCGTTGACGAGAATGTTCTTGTACTTCTCGGTACCGTTCTCCTCGATCACATCGGCGGTGACATTGTCGAGCACCTGCCATGAAGTCCTGCCGCCGCGCGCCGCGCCTGTTGCGTAGCGAGTCGTGTATTGCTTGACGACGTAGTTCGGAAGGGTCTCACTGAACGAAAATGCCGCTGCCCGCGCGCGGTCGATAATCTGGTCGCCGCTCGGCTTGATCCGTTCTTGCCCCGCCATGGCGGCCTGAGGTCCTTCGGTAGGGGCGGGCGGAAGGCGCGTTACGCCGCCGGAGTCGTCGGCATGGATCGTTGGACGGGCGCCTGCTACCACGGGCGCGGAATCGTCAGCCGCAGGCGCGCGCCTTAGCTTCGGTGGACCGGAATCATCCGAATCGCGCGGTGAAGCATCCGGTTGCGGTGTCGGCGCCGGAGTTGCTGATGAAGCGGAGCGGCGACGGGGCGCTATCGTGGAGGAACTACTCGGGTCGACCGAGGCTCTTGTGGGGTTGTCGCTGTCGCTGACCGGCGGGGGCGCGCTGCTATCTGAACTCGATGACGCTCTGCGCAACTTAGGCCGGTCGCTGTCCCCACCGTTGTTCGAGGAACTGCTGGACGAAGTGGCTGCGGTGTCGTCGGAACTTGACGTGGCTCGACGCAATTTCGGGCGATCGGAATCATCGCTGTTGCTGGGGGAACTGCTCGCGTCCGAATTGGCCCGGCGCAACTGGGGACGGTCGCCTGAGGCGGGGGTACCGGACGAATTGCTGGCAGAACTGGTGGAGGTGGGTTTCGTTATCGGCCGGGTGGGATCGTCAGTCGCCTGCGACGCCGCCGCATGCTCTTCGAGCGTACCTTCCTTCACCAAAGCCATGGACTGAGCTTTGTAATTTCCTTTGTCGTCCCGAGTAGCGCTGATTCTGACGTGGTCACCGGGTTGAAAATCACCGATCTTGGCGTTGCCGCCGGAAGCGTTGGTGTATTTGGTGGAACCGGTAGAAACCGTGGAAATAGCCTGGTCATCCGATTCGATAATGACGTCTTTTTCGTCGATTTTGCGCAGAATTCCGGTGAGTGTAGAGGCGGAGGGCTGGTCGTTACGCTGGCTTCCGGGCTGCTGAGCACCTCGCGGATTTCGGCGTCCTGGATAGCCGCCGCCGGGGTACCCTACGCCGGGGCCGCCGATGATCTGAGCTGGAGCGGGGAGGCCAGCCAGCAGAATCAGTGTGAAAAAGAGGAAACTGCGGGCCATAGTCCTTCTGGACGAAGGTTACAGCTAGCGGGTTACGAAATCAACCCTGCCCTGTTCCGGACAGTGCTTTCAGTATTGTTTTCAACGTCGTCGTTTTAAGCGTTGATAGACTCGTACTGCGGAATGCGCTTCCTCCTCAGCTTGGTTGCCGCCAGCCTCGTGCTCGGGGCCACGCCGTTTGATCGGGCGGTGCGGCCGGTGCTGGGGCAGGTCTGCCTCGGCTGTCATAACGAAAAGGTGCAGTCAGGCGGACTCAATGTGGCGGGATTTCTCGATCCGGCTTCGCTCAGGAACAACCGCGAAGGTTGGGAGCGGATTCTGGCAAAGCTTCGAGCGGGCGAGATGCCTCCCGCGGGTGTGCCCAAACCCCCGGCCGCGCAGATGGAAGCGCTAACCGGTTTCGTCCAGAGCGAGTTCGATCGCGAAGACAAAGACACGAAGCCGGACCCCGGTCGGGTGGTCACGCACCGGCTCAACCGCAGCGAATATTCGAATACGATCCGCGATCTTCTGGGAGTAGACTTCCGCGCGAATGAAGAATTCCCCGCCGACGACTCGGGTTTCGGCTTCGACAACATCGGTGAGGTGCTGACCGTTTCGCCGACCCTGATGCAGAAGTATCTGGAGGCCGCCGAAAAGATTGCTTCACGGGCCGTGGGCGGCGATCCACTCCCGAAGGCGGGGCTGTTCAATCCACGCGATCGGGTTCACCGCCTCGATACCGGGTCGATCCAGCTGAAATATCGGATCGAATACGACGCGGACTATGTGGTGCGCGCCGATCTCATCGGGCATCGGGGAGAGAGAGATAAGCCGGTCACGCTGGTCATCTCGGTGGATGGAAAGCCGTTGAAGACGGTTGAGATCCCTGTGCAGATCACCCAGGTGAACAGCCAGGGTGGGGGAACCCAGCGCACCAGTCAGGAGATCAGGCTCTTTCTCACTGAAGGCGATCATACGTTTCAGGCCGAGTTCATCGGCGACGAAGCAGTGAAAGCAATTGCTACCGCGGACCGGTTCAATAACAACAAGAACATCTATCCGGATTCCATCGAGATTGCCGGGCCGTTTGCGCCTTCGGGGTCGCAGATAGCGGCGAAGAAGTTTCTGCTGTGCGATCCAGCGAACCGGGAGCGCTTGCGCGGCGCGAATTCTTGCCGCGCTGGCGCCGCGAGCTTACCGGCGACCGGTTACGAAAGCCGAGGTGGAGGAGTTACTCAAGGTCTACGAGAAGGCGAAGGCGCGCCGGTGCGTCTCCTGCACAGAGCCTGCAGTTCGCCATCACGGCGATGCTGGTTTCGCCGCAGTTTTTATTCCGTATCGAGCACGATCCCAAGCCGGGCGCCATCGAGAAGGTTTCGGATATCGAACTGGCGTCACGGCTGAGTTATTTCCTGTGGAGCTCGATGCCGGATGAGGAGTTGCTGCGCCTGGGCGAAGCCGGCAAACTGCACGAGCCCGCAGTGCTCGACGCGCAGATCGCCCGGATGATCGCGGACCCGAAGTCGATCTCCTTCGCGGAGAATTTCGCGGGACAGTGGCTGGAAATACGGAGCCTCGACGCCATCAAACCCGATGCGAAGAAGTTTCCGGAATGGAACGCGTCGCTGCGGGATGCGATGCGGACCGAAACCAGCATGTTCTTCCAGGCGGTACTGCGCGACAACCGGCCCATATCGGATTTCATCGACGGCAAATATACGTTCCTCAACGAAATGCTGGCGAAGCATTACGGCATCGAAGGCGTGACGGGGCCGGAATTCCGGCGCGTTGAGCTGACGCCCGAGGTGAGCAAGGGGCAGCGCGGCGGGGTTCTCACGCAGGCGAGTGTGCTGACGGTTTCGAGCTATCCGGTCCGCACGTCGGTGGTGCTGCGGGGCAAGTACATACTCGAAAACATTCTGGGCGCTCCGCCTCCGCCGCCTCCGCCCGACGTGCCGCGCCTGAACGAAGACAGCGTGGGTGTTGCGGCGTCGCTGCGGCAGCAGATGGAACGGCATAGATCGGACGCGGTGTGTGCATCGTGCCATTCGCGCATGGACGTGCTGGGATTCGGGCTTGAGAACTACGATGCGATCGGGCGCTGGCGCACCATGGATGGCAAATTCCCGGTGGACGCGAGTGGCGCGTTTCCCAACGGCAAGACGTTCACCACGCCTGCGGAAATGAAGGCGCTGCTCGACGGAAATATGCCCGAGTTTACGCGGTGCCTCGCGGAAAAACTGTTAACATATTCGCTGGGCCGCGGCATTGAAACATTCGACCGCCGCACCGTGCAGGATATCGTGCGACAGACTGCGGAACACGACTATAAGTTTCAAGCCATGATCAGGGCCATCGTGCATAGTCCGGCGTTTCTCGAGCGTAAGGGAAAATCTTGATCGCGATTCCGCAAACGGAAAAAACTCGCCCGGCGCACCATGCTGAAAGGCATTGGCGCGGCAATCGGGCTGCCTTTTCTGGACGCGATGACGCCGGCGTTTGCGGCAAGCAGCGTGCCGGGCGGAAGCCCTGTGCGCGCGGCCTGGTTTTATGTCCCGAACGGCATCGACATGCGGCACTGGACACCCGGCGAGGAAGGGCCGCTGGGCGAACTTCCCAGCATTCTGGCGCCGCTCGATGCGGTGAAGCAGGAACTGCTGGTGTTGTCGAACCTGACGGCCAACTGGGGGCGTCCGCTGCAGGCAGGGGCGGGCGATCATGGGCGCGCGCTGGCCGCTTACATGACCGGCATGCAGGTTTATAAGACCGCTGGCGCGGACTTGAAACTGGGCGTTTCAGCGGACCAGTTGATGGCTCGCGCGGTGGGCGATCAGACGCGGTTGCCGTCGCTCGAAATCGGCCTTGAGGAATCACGCCAGGCGGGCAACTGCGACAACGGATATTCCTGCGCGTACTGCTACAACATGGCTTGGCGGACCGAATCGCAGCCGCTGCCGCCGATCTCGGATCCGCGCCAGTTGTTCGAGCGTTTGTTCGGGACCGACATCGTTGAGTCCCCTGTCGCCCACGCGCGCCGCGTGATGATGCGCGAGAGCATTCTCGACCAGGTGATGGGCGACACCCAAAGGCTCGAAACGAAACTGGGCGCGGGCGACCGGCGCAAGCTCGATGAGTATCTGACTTCGGTGCGCGAGATCGAGCAGCAGATTCAGCGCGCGGAGAAAGACGGCGCGGTCATCGACCCCGGGATCGACAAGCCGTTCGGCGTGCCGCCCGAGTTTCCGGATTATTTCCGGCTGATGACGGACATGATGATTGCCGCATTCAAAGCCGACATTACGCGGGTTTCGACCGTGATGATCGGGCGTGAGGGGTCAACGCGGGCCTATCCGGAGATCGGGATTTCGGATGGCCACCATCCGTTGACGCATCACATGGGAAACATGACGATGCTGGATAAGGTACGGCAGATCAATTCTCTCCACTTGAAGTTGTTCGCCGAGTTCCTGCAGAGATTGAAAGCCACACCCGAGGGCGATTCGAATCTTCTCGACCAATCGATGATTGTGTATGGCGGCGGTTTGTCGGACGGCAACAGCCACCTGCACGATCAGTTGCCCACCATTCTGGCCGGGCGTGGCGGAGGCTTTGTCAGCCCCGGGCGGCATATTATTTACCAGCGCGAGACTCCGGTGTGCAATCTGTTCGCGACCATGGCGGAGCGAATGGGCGTGACCGGAGATCATTTCGGGGATTCCACTGGCCGCCTGCAGGGTTTGTCTTTGAGTTAATGCAGTTCGAACCAAAGTCGCCGCCGGGAGTTGTCTACATTACCAGCATGAGCCGCCCGGATGCGGCGCTTGCGCTCGCCATGCTCTACGGATTTCAGGGCAAGCGTGAATCACGCATGGGTTCGGTGTGCGTGAGCGGATCGGGCTTGGGCGCGGCGATTTTCTGCGATATCGTTTACCACTTATACACGCTGGGTCCGGCCCGCAATGCCAATGATGTGCTGCCTACAGGGCTCGAGGCCGATAGCCCGATGCCTGCGGATCCGCCAATGGTCAAGACCGCGCTCGCGGGCTCGTATCCTCGCGGCATCAAGCGCGTCAGCGATACATCGCTCGCTGAATCCGTGATTCGTAATGGCGTGATCTTCAACGCCGAGGGCGTGATGATTCTCAGTGCGCCCGCCACTTGCCTTGCGAAGTCGTTCGATATCCAGGGCACGAAAGAGATCTACAAAGAGCGCGTCAAGATGCTTGTGGTCGTGGATTCCGGTGCACCTCACGATATAAACCAGGATGCCAAGGCGATGCGGCGCGTTCTCGCCGAGTTTCCTGCGCCGATTGTCTTCTGCGGCAAGGAAGTGGGCGATGCGCTGCCCTATCCCGCCGCCAGTATCGCGAAGGACTTCCTCTGGGCGGATGGCCATCATCCGATAGTCGACGCCTACACCGCTTATCAGCCTATGCCTTATGATGCGCCGTCTTATGACATGGCTGCGGCGCTTTATGCGGTGCATTCGGAGAACGGACTGTTTTCACTTTCCGAACCTGGCTCACTTGCGGTGGATGATGGCGGAAAGTTCAAGTTCACGTCGGGCGGCGGAGGCAAAGTACGATCCTTAATGGTCGATCCCGCGCGGAAAAACAAGGTCATTGAGACTTACATCGAGATCGTCAGTGCCAAACCAGTTCCGCCAGCAGTACGCCGTCCGAAGCCCGCTGCATGACGAGACCTTTCCTCCTATCGCTGTTCTTTGGGGCGCTTGCCTGCGGACAAACCCTGCCACACTTGCCCGCGCCGCAGGGAGTGCCGAAGCCGGGGCCGGCTACCGACACTCCGTATGCACCCCTGCCGATACTTCCGGGCGGCGTGGTGATCCCGCTCTATCAGCCCGGCTCACCGTTTCTCAACATGAAGCGCGTGCGCGAGCCCGAGCAATACAACATGAGCCAGAGTGTGCCGGGGCGCATCGCCAGCATCGTGAATATTCACAATCCTTCGATCGAAGTGCACACAGTCGATCCCGGTTTGAATACTGGCGCGGCGGTGATTCTCGCAGCCGGTGGCGGACACAATACTCTCAACGTCGGCAGTGAGGCCGCTGATTTCGTTCCGTTCTTTTACAACTACGGCGTGAACACGATCATCCTGCGGAATCGCCTGCGGCGCGATGGCTACAACCCTCAGACGGATGAAGTCTACGACGCTCAGCAGGCCATTCGCATGGTGCGGGCTTATGCGAAGGAATGGCATATCGATCCGAACAAGATCGGCATCATGGGATTTTCCGCGGGGGCGGAACTCGCTGCGCCGGCCGCAGTCGTGTTCGATGATTTCGATAAGAAGAACAACGGGGCGGGGGATCCTTTCGCAGGAATTTCTTCGCGCCCGGATTTTGTCGGCATCATCTATCCTGGCCCTTCACCCTTTGCGCGCAACCGGACTCCTCCGCCGATTCCGCGCAACGCCCCGCCCTCATTCGTCGCCGGCGCTGGGACAGATGACAAGGTTCACGCCGTCTGGGCCATCGAATACTTCAGCGCGATGCTCGCCAAGGGCGTGCCGAACATCGAGATTCATATATACGGGAATGGCCGCCATCCGGGCGATGCGTTGCCCGACGGCGGGCGCATGACCGGTGGCCTGACGGACCGCAACGACACGCCCTTCGGCACCTGGCAACTCCGTTTCATAGAGTGGTTCCGCGATCTGGGTTTTCTGCAGAGGCCCGGCGTTGAGACCAAGGCAGCCAGGGATATTGCGGCGTTGAAACCTTAGTCGCGGCTGCGCTCGCAAGACAGGCAAGAGCGCCGACACTTGTCCCGCAGCGGGCGGCGGAACAATATTCGGATGTCAAACAACCAGCGGCCGGAGTCCCTTGGCAGGGACGGCCTCCGACAAAAAAGACGTCGGTGCGGCCGGGGGTCGGGGTGTTATCCCGCCGTATCCGGCCGCCAATGAATTGAGCGGTATCTACGTGACCAAGTCTGCCCGCGGTGTTGATACTCGCGAGGTAAAGTCCCGTTTCGACAACTCCCGCCCTCTGGTACCGGCTCTACGTCTTTCGCTTGAGCCGATGTTATTCAAGCCAGCCTGAAAGTTCTTCCGTCGGCAGCCCGCCTGTGCAGCTACCGCAATCCTTCAACAGGACCGGAAGTCCAGTTTCACCGTAATTCGACGTTTCCTGGCCAGGAAATTACCGCCGGAGAGCGACCGGCGAAGGACCGCTCCCGATTGGAAAATAGCACGGGCGAGCGCGAGAACCTGGAGGACAAGCCCCAATATGCAAGGTGTCTGCTTTTGTTAAATCATTTTGTTTCAATGAGATGCGGGCGGAGGAAATATTTCTGGAGCAATTGTGAACGGCTTCTCCGCGTCCAGCCGCAGCCCCGCGCCTTCACAGGCGCGGAAACAAGGCGCGGTCCAGGGAATTCCGCAAAAACCGTAATGCACTGATGCGGGGCAACTCGAATCCTGTACCGGATTTTTAATCCGTCCGGCCGTTCGCTGGGAGCCGAAGAGGCCGATTAGAAATCGGCCGCAGATTGAAATCTGTCCACGGCAATTGTGAAAATGCTCCAAGCCAGCGCAGGGCAAGCGTACACAGTAATTGCGACAATGCGCCAGCGGCCGGGCTTAATTCTCATCTGGCTTTTCCACCCGATCAATCACCGGTACCTGGATAAAGTCCGGAGACGCCGATATGTTCGGTGTCCATTCCAGCGTGAAATCGAAATTTCCGGTTAGGCAGGGCGGTCCAGCTCAGAGGTGGCCAGGTAGTTCGCAATCAGTCCCATCGTCACGTTTCGTGCGCCGATTTTAAATTGGCCAGGCGGGTTTGGCGGGGAATAAAGACGGCCGCATGGAGGCGCGCCAGAGCATGGTGGTTGTTCCGAACGCGGACGGAGTTGTGGACCTGTGTTTCCCGGCTTCGCCAGAACGAGTGCGAATACCGGAACCTCACGAGCTTCAAAATGAATCGCCAGCTTGAACCGATCCGCAAGTAGCGACCGCATCATCACGCGCATCTGGCCTTTAGTCGGATTGCCACTGGCGCGCGCCTGGATATCAAAACGGTCCGCGAGTACCCACTCTGGCAATCGGGATTTAACCCGCCTCGTCGGCTCGCTGCGAACGGCCGAGCGGATTACCAATCCCCTGCAGGATCCCATCCTGCCCCACACTCGTGCCTTACACTTTTTGCGAAAATGCTCTAGCGGACTGGCGGCGGAGGCGGTTGGAGCGCCGGCTTCGTGCTCATCAGGTGGTTCACGTCCCGGTTATTTTCGGAGCAGTTGTATTCGATCAGATCGGGCAGCCCCCGCGCGGGTTTGAGCGGAGTGAGCGGACGCGAATTGGCCCAGGGTTTCGTATACATCTTCGGATCGTCCACGACAAAATCGTAGTCGACCTTGCCACCAGTGCCGGGGCGGAAATGCTCGATCACATGAAGCGCATCGCTGTGCTGGTGGCCCGCGGTATCCAGCCAGGTCCACGGGGCATCCTTCAGATTTGTGGTATCGACCACGAGAGTATCGCCCTCCCAATGTCCGACGGAATCGCCCATGAACGACGGTTCCATATTCGTGGGGTGAGCGCGGCCGTCCAGCGGAATCATCCGGAACATGGTTTCGTATTCGAAGAGAATTACGAGGTATTCGTGAGTCTGCACGATGCGGGCCGGGTAGGGCGATTGCATGATGCGCGGCACGCCGGGGAACCAGCAGTTGGCCGTAGGATCGTCCTTGGCATCGTGATTCAGATATGCCTGCCGCCCGCGTTCCGTGTAGGGGACGTCCTGCTCTTTGCCCTGTGCCATGTTGGGCGTGTAAGGGATGTTGTAGAGTCCGGAAAAATCGGGTTTGCCATCGGGCAGCCGGCGAATCGAGTCCTGGGCAAATGCAACTCCTGCAAACACGACAGCCATCAGCACAAATACATTCCGCATACGCTACGAGTGTATGCGATTTGTCATGGCCACCTGCAACACATTGCGTACGAACTGTTCGTCGGTCAAAGTAGCGGTGACTTCTTCGGGAATCCGCGTCACGCCGCGAAACTTCTCGCCGAGCACGCGAAACACTTCGAGTTGTGCGTCGGGCGAGAGCTCATCGCGGCGGGCTACGGCCTGAAGGGCGAGTTCGACCAGCGCGGGCGCGGACCGCTGGCGCAACACCGCGACGATATGCGGGTAATCGAGCAGCGAATTGTAGCGGGCAACGGCGTAGACGGTTGGGTCCAGCGGTTCAAGTGACCTTTGCCGGATCACCACCGTGTTCGCAGCCATGTCACCGAGTCGCTGCGCATCACGACTGATCAGAGCGGTGGCACCACCCACCATATAGAGAAGCGGGAGTGAATCCACGAACCGCAGAATGTTGCGGATCGCAACCTGTTGGAACTCGAGCTTGAGCCCCTGCGCATCCACCACCCGCAGACGCATGAGGCGCTTGCCTGGAGTCTGGCCGCTCCACCACCACTCGAAGGCAATTCCGTAACCGATGGAAATCACGAAGTAAGCGATGGTCGCCGCGGCCGCATACCAGTCTGAGCTGACCACGCCGAAAAGCGACACGGCCTTGCCCGCTGCCGAGATCCCCGCGCCGATCAGCATGGCGTCGATGACCCACGCGAGCAGCCGCGCGACTGGGCCTGCCAGCGGCAAGCCGAAGCGAACGCCTTCCGGAGTGACGATTTCGATGCTCTGGCGGATCTTTGCGGTCATGGTCGCGGTCATTTGCGATTTGGTGCTGCGGCCCGCTCGCGTGAAGAAGAGAATCAGCAGAGTGAGTTCCACCAGGCCGAACCCGATCTTGAGGTTGTATGGCACCACGGGCTGGTGATACTGCGAAAGAAACGCTTCGATGATGCCTGCCCATACCAACATGACCGCGGCCGTACCGGCGAGATTCAGGATGTCGGCCGAGACCAGACGCAGACGTTCGTTGCGCGTACGATGGTCGCCCCAGCCGATCATCGCGCCCGCGATGACGAATCCCGCCTGTCCTGCGACAAGAATCGCGGGGATCTCGATCACGCCGTGCGGCAGGAGCCAGCCCAGCAGGAATTGCGTGTAGCCTGCACCGACGTAATCGGCGGCGACCGCGCCCAGGATGACTCCGTTGTAGAAGATCGTCACCACCGAACCGATGCCCCAGGTCATGCCGAGTGCGAGCGTGAAGAGCGACACCTGAATGTTGTGCGTCATCAGCTCGGCTGAGAATGTGCTCTTGTGGCCCTGCAGGCGATCGCCTTTGGCGCTTTCCTCTTCTTTCACGCGTTTGCCCGGGCTGTCCATAAGGCCGGGGAACGGCATCAGGACCGCTTTCGCGCCGGAGTCGAAATGAATCGCCGCCGCGCCGAACACCGCACCGCCGACGGTTATCGCAACGCCCAGCGCAAACTCGCGGAAGTGTTTGCGAAAGGTTCGCGGCACGGTTCCGAAAAACCACCCGAGCGGCCCGCGAAACAATCGGAAGCGGGTCACCGTATAGTCGCGCGCGTTGATCTCCGCGTAGCCGCGTGCGACGAGCGATTCCAGATATTCGCGGGTGCGCGGCTCCGCCGAGAACGTGGCAATGCGCGCCAGATCGGACGAGCTGCGCTGGTAGAGGTAATGAAAGCGCGTGATCTGTTCGATCGTCATCGGCGCCCGCGCGTCTTCGTCAAAACGTCCCAGCATCTTCTCGAATTCGTCCCATAGAGGGCGCTCGGAGTCGATGAACCGCGCAAGGTCGAGAATCACAGGAGCTGCCTCTGCTTGATGTCCAGATATTGCCGCGAGAGTTGCACCGGGTAGCTGCGCAGGGTTCACGATAGCCAGGCGAACGCCCTGGCGCTCCAGGGTTTTCTGCAGTTCGCGCAGCCCGGCCCACTGCATGTGTCCGGCCAGCTTTGCGTAGATCTGATCGGGCGTCTCGGGGATGACGCCGGAGAACAGCGGGCCCACGTCTTGCCGCTCGGGAACGTTGATCATCACCAGATGGCGGCGGGATAACACGCGGATATCGCGAACGAATGCTTCCGCGAGAAAGGGATCGTCCAGTGCCGTGAGAAAGATGATGAGCGAGCGCCTTCGCAAATGCGTGTGGAGGTATGAGAACACCTCTTCGAGGTCTGGTGTCACGGGGCGCGGCTGCAGCGCGTAGATCGTGTCTCGGCAGAACGCGAAGTGCCGTTTGCCACTGGCGGCCGGCAGGAAGCCATCAACGCCGGCGCTGAAGGACGCAAGTCCGAAGCGATCGTGCTGGGATTCAGCGGTGATGGCGAGGGCGAGTGCGGCACTGACGTAGGAATCGAGCACGTTGCCGCGGGCGCTCAGGCGGGAGGAATCGATGACGACGTAAATCTCCTGCGTGCGCTCGATCTGGAAGACCCTGACCACGGGCCGGCGGCGGCGCGCGGTGGCTTTCCAATCGATATCGTCGAAGCTGTCGCCGTGTTCGTATTCACGAAGCTTGTCGAACTCCCTGCCCTTGCCGAGTTGGCGGCGGTGGTGAGCGCCAACGAGATTGTGGCCGCGGATCAGGTCCGCCGCGCGCTCGCGGCGCAGGTCGGGGTAAACGCGGATTTCAGTAGCGATCGGAAGCGCCCGGCTGGCAAACCAGAAGCGCATGGGCGAACGCTGTTCGATGTTGCAGACGCGGAGCTCGAAATCTCCGCGGCGGTGCGGAGTGCACACCACATCGACAATTCCGGCGTCTCTGAATCCTGACCGCAAGCGTGTTCTCTTTCGGCTCTATCTCCGGGGGAAACGCCACGTGGAGACGGATCTCATGCTGCATAGCGGAGCGGTTTTCGATCGACACCGGGAGCACAGCCTCGCGGTCTTTGAACCACTTGAGAAGCGGCGGCGTGGAGGCTTTCCACCCGGAGATGGCGCGATTGGCGCGCAACGCATCGGCTGCGGCGATGGCGGCGAACACTGCGAGGCCCACGTAACAAACCGGCGCAAGCGGCGGAAACAACCCGGCCACCGTGCAGAGCGGCAACACAACAATCGCGGTCGCGGCGATCAGCGTAGGCGTGGCGCGAATCATCGCGGTACGGGAATCTCCTTGAAGATGGCTTCGAGAACTTCCTGCGTGCGAACGCCTTCTATCTCGGATTCGGGCCGCAATACGATGCGGTGATCGAGAACGCCGAACGCCATGGCGCGAACGTCGTCAGGAGTCACGAAGTCGCGGCCTTCGATGGCGGCAGTGGCGCGGCTCGCAAGCAGCAGCGACTGCGTGGCCCGTGGGCCTGCGCCGACCAGGATGCTTTCATGCGCCCGGGTCTTGCGCACGATATCGACTGCATAACGGACCAGTTCTTCGCGTGCGGCCACCTCGGCGAGAGCTTCGCGCATGCGGTCCAGCTCGCCCGCGCCGAGCACCGGCTCTACGGCGCCGCGCTCGAACACTGCCTCAGGCGCCTCCATGCCGAGCATCCGGGACGCCAGTGAAACTTCTTCTTCGCGCTCCGGAAACGACATCGCGATCTTCATCATGAAGCGGTCCTTCTGCGCTTCGGGCAGCGGATAGGTCCCCTCGAATTCGATCGGATTCTGCGTCGCGAACACGGTGAAGCCGGGCGACAGCCGGTGCGTTTCGCGATCGATGGTCACGGTACGCTCCTGCATTGCCTGGAGCAGCGCGCTTTGGGTCTTGGCGGGCGCGCGATTGATCTCGTCTGCCAGCAGGAAAGCTGTGAAGACCGGACCTGGAATGAAATTGAACTCATTGCGCTGCAGGTTGAAGACGCTGGTGCCCGTGATGTCGGCCGGCATGAGATCCGGCGTGAACTGGATGCGCGAGAACGTCTCCCCGGTTACCCGGGCAAAAACGCGCACGAGCAGAGTCTTGGCGATTCCTGGCACGCCTTCGATCAATGCGTGCTGGCGGGTCAGGATCACGATCAAGGCCTGGTCGATCACGCGATCCTGGCCGAGAATGACCTTGCGGATCTCCGTGCGAGCCCGATCGAGGCCCTGCTGAAAGCGTTCAAGTTGTTCGGTCATTTAGAAGTCAATTCCTGTTGGAAGCGCCGGTACGCCTCGATGGGTTCTGTCCCTCTCTCGGACTTCGGGAGCCTTGCGCGTGTGTTGGTTCGTTGCCACTCGGAAACGCACACGTCAATAACGCGTGCCATGGGAATCTGGCGGCGAAGCAACTGCGCGAGGCCGGCGCGGGAGTCGTGGCCCGCGGTCGCCGTTGAGAGTCGGGGCTCCGCGGGTGGCGGGAACCCCACCGCATTACTCCACACGAACGCAATCGCCAGCGCAAGCAATCCCCAAAGCGCGCCGTCAAGACGATATTTGTGCACCAGCCCCAGCACGCTGCCCGTATCCTGCACGCCGAGATGCGATTCGTCGAAAACGACCCGCGGGTTGCCGTCAATGAGCTGGACAAGAAGAGCGGAATTCCTGTCCGCTGCGAGATTCTGGTTGGCGAAGACCGCGGAACTGGCGCTGAGGACAATGCTGCCGGACCCAAAGACGCATTCGATAACCGTGGCCCGGCCTTTTGCGGCTACGTCCGACGTCCAGTTCGCGGCTTTGGCGAAATAGAGTTCGATATCGCCGTCCGGGTTGCCCGGAACACGATCGACGGCGACGCCCCACTTCTTTGCCAGCGGGCTGTCGGACTCCTGTTTTGGAGGACCCGACCATTGGCCCGGATTCATCGCAAATACGAGCCGATTCCCGGAACGCGCGGACTGCTCGAATCCATCCAGATCGCTGTTGGACGCGTTCACGAGCGAGTTCGGAGAATACCCAAGGAACAAAATCGTAGAGTCCCGCTCGGGGGATTGCGCGAGGGTCTTATATTTCCGAGCGGTGACGAACCGCCCAGTCGCGGCGAGCGAATCGAAGAGCACGCGCGTACCATCCGGATCGGAGCGCAGCGATGACCATTCCGGATAGAGATCGCCCGCCACAAGGCGAATGCGAAAGATCTGAAACATGCCGATCGCGAAAGCAGCGACGAGGACGCAAAGCGCAAGCGTATCCAGGTAATTACGCTTCGACATAACTCTTCATCCTCTGAAATGTTTGTTCGAATTCGCTTACCTGTTCGGCATCGACCGCATGAACGCCATACCAGGTGCGTTCGAACGCCAGAATGTTCTGGAGAACGCCTCTTGTAATGGCTCGCTGGACGCGCGGCGCCGAAGCTCGCGCCGGTAGTCGCGATTCGATTTGAACGGCGCGATCGTCAGCAGGTCACGGCGTCCCAGCCAGGAAAGATTGGCCAGGTAGAAAGCCCTGAGCGCGCGACGGTAATCGCCACGAGTCACACACTCCCTGCCGAGTGCGATCCATTGCTCTTCCGGGAGATCGGCCGCGGAAACGCGATCGTCATCGAGCCCGATTGGCCGCGGAACTTGCGCGTGGCCCTGGTTTCCCGATCGATCGCGCCTTCGCGTAAGACGTACGATCGCGAAACTGACGACAACCGCGAACACCGCGAGAAGCACGATGAAAGTCCAGCGCACTCCGGGAAACGGCGACGGTTTGCCCGGTGAGGTGGACTGGTCGCTGCGAAACAGGCGGCCGAGAAGCTCGCCGATCCAGCGCACCAGCGCGCGGAATCCCCTTCCGATGGGAGCGAAGATATTTTCGAGAAAGCCCGGCTTCGAATCGTCGTGATGGCGAGGAAGACGCCAGGCATATTCACGCTGATCAAGAACTTTTTCCACGCTCGCATCGAGCTTCTGCGCGTTGATGCGCGGTGCTTTCGCTTCTGCCGCCAGTTGCGCGCCAGCATGGGGCGTGATAACAATCGCTATCGCGGCCAGCAGAGCGAGATGGCGGAGAGAATACATCAGATCGAGTCCGGTCTCGCGGGATTCGGCAAGGAACGCCCGCACACAGAAAACCGCCTGATAAAGAGGATCGAGCAGCAGCCAGGTCAAACCCAGCGCGGTCAATACCACAGTGCTGTTGAGGGTAAAGTTCAAGCGCGTGTAGTCATTTTCGAGACCGGAGAAGATCTTCACCAGACTCGGCAGCACAGCGAGTACGAGGAAGAGATTGAGGAACACCACGACGAGAAAAAAGAATTAGAGCACCGAGTGCCAGCCAGGTCTGACGCGGCCACGTTCCCGCCAGTTTCGATGCGCGCCCGAATGCACCGCGACCGGCGAAAACCACGCCGGTCCGAAAGTACGAGACAGCCCATGCGAAAGGGATCTACCGCCACGAGCGCCAGAGGCATCGCAAAAAGCCTGCAACTCTGCAAGGCCATATTGCGGGGATCAAGCGCCTGTTTCCAGCCGTCCTGCGTGCTTCCCGAAAGAGCACTCGATAGCAACTGAGCGAAGCGTGCGCGGCAGACGTTGAACCAGAGAAAGCAGGCAGCGCAGACCAGTGCTTCCAAGGCCGCTCGCGATTTATCCGCCGGGTCCGACAGGGTGTCGAAAGCGAAATAGAGAACACTCAGCAAGCAGCGGTATGGCGCCTGCCGCGTGAATGGCCCACGCGCCTGCAGGGCGCGATCGCAGCAGAAACATCGCGCGCTCTACGATGTCGATCCCCGAGTTCATTGGCCGCCTGTTTCCGAAAGCCGGCCAAGCAGCTGGCCGGCAAAGTAGAAGAAGCTCCAACTGAGAACCAGGGCGGATATCGCGGCAGCAATCGAACCCACAGCGTTTACCCAGCGGCTGCGCCCGACGGACCGCTTCCGCGCGGCGATCTGCTCGCGGATACAGAAAGCGCACAACAGGCGTCCGTCGAAATCCGTGACGCATTCGCGACAAAAGAACCGCGCGCACCCGGGGCATTTGCAGACGGCCTCGCGCGCCTCATGTGAGAAGCAGCGCCGGCGGGCAAGGCCGATCTGACCTGAGGCTACGGCGCCGATGGTTGCCTCCCGCGCACGATAAATAGAAGCTGCAGCAATCCCAATGTACCGAGTGACAGTTCCGCGATCTGATTCAACCAGTAGAAAAAATCACCAACCCGCAACGGCGGTTGCTGGCGAGCCGCCTGGAATGCTGCCACCATCGCGGTCACGACTACGCTCCCGTAGTTCGTGAACCCCACGGCGAACACCGCGATCATAAAGAGGATGCGCAGGGGACGAAGGAGCCTGTCCCGACGCGTGAATACGATCGCGACGATGGGGAGCACGACTGCGATTAGCGTGATGAATACGTTCAGGGTGCGAAAGCCCCGGGACACATTTGGCGTACGAACGTACCAGGAGGAGAGCGCGTCGATAAAGAGCGTGAGGCAGGCCAGCAACGGCGACTATGGTTGCCGCTCGCGTGGCGCTCGTGGAAGGCGTATCCTCAACTACATTCGCGGGAACTTCAGCGCTCTCGTCCACGGTCCAATCCTCAGGCAAAGCCCCTTGTACTTCCGAGATTCTCGCTTCCAGCGTCTGCAGGACGTGTTGCGCAGCGCGCATCCGGTAAAGACCGGGCAGCGAGTACGCGCCCACCGCGGTTTGAAGCTGGCACGAGCAACTGGTGAAGAGTGAGGTCGCCCAGCCAGTAGATGCCGAGCAGGGCAAGAAACACCCACGCATCGTTTGTGAGCGCGGCGCTGCCCCGCACCCTGCCCAACGATCACCGCAATTAAGACCGCGACACAGGTCGCTGCCCAGTAAACAGGAATGACGAAGCGCGCCTGTTTTCGCACTACGATCGCCTGGATTTCGCGCAGTTCGAAGCGCTGATACTCTTCGACGAATCGGCGGTTATGTACCGCGAGCAAATGGTCCTCGCTCAGCCACAAGCTGTCATGTCCCAGCAGATGCGGCGTGCGCGGGCCGAGGCGCGTGTACGGGAATGCGGCCGTCATCGCGTCGGCCTCGACCGGACTGCCACGACCAGTCCATAGATCAGGAAAACGAAAAACGCCAGTTCCGCGAGCGCGATCAGAATCGCCAGCACGAAGCGCCACTTCATGCGCGGGACGAGGCTGGTCGGCCGCTTCCAGTACCGGATCGAGATAAAGATGGTCGCAAGGCTGCCCGGTATCGCCGGCCAGAAAAAAGCGATGAACGGCCAGGTCGCCGCCCCCAGCGCGACGGAGTCCCAAAGCAGGCGGCGGTTCTCGAGCTTGGCGTGCTTCTTCCCCGATTGCGCATCGGCCAGGCAGCCGGGGCACCAGGTAGAGCCATCGAAATCGACCGCGCACAGAGCGCAGACGAAGCGGCCGCAATGCGCGCAGGATGCCGCCGCGCGCTTGCTGAGGTGGTAGAAGCAGCTGGCCTCACCGGCTTCGATGCGAAGGTCCTCCGGATTCAGCCTCGGCCGCGTCGCGAGCAGTGCGGGAAATGCGCGAATAATCAATGAAGCGTTGCAGGACGGACACATCGCCCCATCGCCCGCTTTAAGCACCCAGACGGGGAGTGAAGCCGCGCAGCGGGTGCAATGAATCGACATCGCGCTCAGCGAGTAGCGATTGCGCGGGTGCCGCAGATACGATCGTGAAGCGTCCGGTTCTGATCGTCAAAGAGGGCAATCAGATAACCGATTCCGAGGGTAAACGGTTCCAGAAAACCGGTGCAGAAATAGCGCGCCACAGCGCGTCCGAAGGAGATCGGCCCGCCATCCGCCGTCACGATTTTCACGCCCACTGCCATCTTGCCGAGGGTGGCTCCATAGGCGGTCAGGAAGAAAACGTAGTAGCTGATTCCGAATACGAAGTCCAGGAGCGTCGCGAAACTAACAAAAACCGCGAAGGGATGCGCCGGATCGGGTACCAGTTGCACGCGGAAAACGATGTTGATCAAAAGGCCGACTACCAGCCCTATGACGCCATCGAGGAGCAGCGCGACGAAACGCAGTCCGAAAGAGGCGTAACGCAGGTTCTGCGCAACGCCGCCGCCCTCGCGCACGCGCTGCAGAAATGCCGGCTTACACTCGGCGCAAACGTAACTGGTGCCGAAGAGCATCAGATCGTCAACCGGAAATGCACGGCCGCATTGCGTACAAAAAACCGTGGCCGTGAGATGCGGCGGCTTCGCTCATCGATGTTACTCCCTTCGGGTTTTGCGAGTCTATCACAGCTCAGGCGCGCAGCCTTTTCTGCGCTAACCGGCTCCATTTGGCCGCGCGCGCGGCTCAGGTAGAGCGGCGCCGCGCGCGCCGCTTCGATCGACCGCGCGTAGATTTCTCTGGCTTCCGCAACCTGGCCCACGCCTTCGAGACTCTGGCCGTAGTAATAGAGACCTTCGGGATCGTAAGGCCGCCGCTCGATGTATCGGGCCAGTTCCTGACGCGCGTCTTCGAACTGCTTCACCGAGTTGTAGAGAGCGCCCAGCTCGCGAAGCACTTCGCTCTGATGGTGCTTCTCGTTCTGATCGAGCACGGTCTGGAATTCGGCGAGAGCGTCCTTGAGCCGGCCCTGCTGGCGCGCGATACGCCCCAGTTGGAAATGCGCGTCCGTCTCCGCGTTATCGATCGCAACTGCGTTCTGAAAGCGCTGAATCGCCTCCGTGAGCTGATGGCGCTGCTGATAAATCAATCCGAGTTGATATTGGGCCTCGGCATCGTGCGGATTGATGGCGGACGCGTCCAGCATGCGGCGAAAATTCTGGCGGTTCCGCAATCCCGCGCCGAGGTTCCCGGCTTCACTGCGCAGGTAGTAGTAGAGAAAGAAGAGAACGAACGGTGATGCGATCCAGCCGAGCAGGGACTGGATGGGACCCCAAAGGAAGTATGCCGCGAGAAGCGGGTAGCCAGGAGAGGCTTACGACTGCAATGGCCGTGCCGTTCTCCGTTCCGAAGACAGTGCGAACCGCGAAGAACATCAGAACCAGAAAATACAGAGTCGCAGCGCCGGCGAGCCAGGTCAGCCATGCTGCGGCGTTCGGCGGAGTCAGTCGCGCCGCCACGGCCAAAGGAAGATACGCGGCGCTCCACGCCATCGCGGTACACGTTAAGAGCGGAGCGTAGTCGCGTTGAAAAATAGCGCCGAAACTTCCGCCCGTGCGGGCCAGCGTGATACTCAGCAGAAGCACGCCGGGAACGTACACGGCAGCCAGTACGAGCAGCGGCACGTAGAAACCGATGGGGAAACGCACCAGCAGTGAAATAGCAATCACGGCAATGACCGCAAACAGCATGCTGCCGCGATCCAGAATTTCGCTCATAGCCGCCGCCGGGCGCACGTAGAGACGCAGCAGGGACTTCGTATTTTCACCCACTCAGTATTTCGAGATGATACAACGGATTCCGAGCCTAAGCGCACTCCTTCGCGACCGCTTCGAAGTTCAGTCGTTCCGCCATGGGAGGAAAACCACGCGTGGCGATTGCCCTTCCACAAACTGACGCGCCGCGCGATGGAGCGTTTCGTGTGCGTGGGCGAGCGCTGCACATCCGGCAATCGGATCGTACATCGAAAGCGGTAGCGCCGAGTTCGCGTCGGGCCATGTCGGCCGTGGCAATGGTGCTCGCCTGCAGCCATGTCCGAATTCAGGCATGCGCGAACTCTTTCTACTGGATGGAAAAGGCCAGCAGCACATTACCCGGCACGCCGTTCTTCACTCCCGGATAACCGGAGCCACTGAAGAGCATGCCGCCGGCGATCGTGGGCCCTGCCGCTCCCATCGAACCGCCGCGCGCGGAGATGCCATTCACGGTTTCATAGTCGTGGACCGTATCGTACTCCCACACCACATGGCCGTCGGCAGATGACAGGGCGCGCAGAACGCCGTCCCATCCTCCCGAGAAAACGACACCCGGGATGGCAGTGATCGGGCCATCCTCGCCGGGATGCCGCGCCATCGCTGCAGCGGGCTCGAGCGGCGTGAACCATTTGCGCTCGCCATCTCTGATCTGGACTGCCGCGATCCCGCCCGTGCCAAGCCCGAAGTACGCGTTCTGATCGTCCGCCGCACCGCCCCAGATAATCTTGCCGCCGAATTCCGTGGTGTTTGCGACAAGCGTGGTCTTCCACACTACTGCGCCCTTCCGATCGGGATCGTGCGCCCAGACGTTGCCGCTCTTCTGTCCCGCGATCAGGATTCGGCGCCCGTTCGGCAGCGTCTTCAGAATCGGAGGAGACCCGAAGTCGTGATCCGGGCCGAGGCTGGCAGGGCAATTCCCCGTGGGATTGTTCGCCGTACACCCGGCAAGCCAGGTATCGTTCTCCGTATCCTGCGCGACCCAGAGGACCTTGCCGGAATCCAGATCCATCGCCATGATTGCATCGGTCGTTTTCGCAGCGGGCTCCGTGTATGCATCGCCCGTTCCCACGTAGAGCGCATGCAGCTTCGGATCGATTGTGGGTGAGTTCCACACGCCCGCGCCGGCGGGTCCGGAATGCTGCACTCCGGCTGCTGTCTTTGCAGTGGGCTGCGGCGCATCGGCGATCGTGTAAGTCTTCCAGATCTGTCGTCCGGTCGCCGCGTCGAGCGCCACCACGCTGCCGCGGAATGTGCAACACGGATAACGCGCATTGCCGCCCGCTCCTTCTTCCGAAGATGCGACCGGAACGTACAGGCGGCCCTCGAAGAGCTTCGGCGCCGCAGTGATGCGGGCCATGGGATGTTCCTCCACCCGTACCTTCCAGATGAGTTCGCCGGTAGTTGCATTAACCGCGTAGGCGCTGGCTTTCATGTCGCCGAAGAATGCTTTGTTGGAATCGATCGTGATTGCGGTGCGCACGCCGGCCTCAGCTTCGAATGACCAGTAGACACAACCGGTGGCAGCGTCGAGCGCATAGACGAATCCCGTATCGACACCCAGAAACACGCGCCCGCCGGAAATCGCAGGCTGGCCCCAGACAGAACTCGCGCCAGGAAATCCGAAGGCCCATTTCAGTTTCAGACGAGGCGCCTGCGCAGCCGTAAAGCCTGCTGTCTTTTCGGTCTGGAATCGGGTATTGGAGGAATCGGCACCCCAGCCCTTCCACGCGACTCCTCCTGCGGATGCGGGTTTTCCCATACAGCGATTCGGCATCGCCTTCGCTTCGGCGAACTGTGCGAGCTTCAGTGGCGCGCCGGAGAGAAACTCGGCAATCGAGCGGCGGTTGGCTTCCGTCAAACTCGCCGCCTGCTGGCGCATCGTGCCGCTGGTCAGCGCCCGGAAAATCACCTCGGTCGTCTTGTCCTTTAAGGTTTCAACCGTGTGGCAACTGGCGCAGTTCTTATCGAACAGCGCCTTCGCGTTTCCCGCTGCGGGAGGTTGGGCGGAAAGATTCTGCGCGAGCAGCGCAAACAGAAACAAGACAGGAAGTTTCATTCGGTGTCAGCAGATCTGCGCATCTCCAGCTCTTTGGTGAACGCCGCGCCGAAGAAAAAGATCTGACTCGAATAGTACACCCAGACCAGCATAGCCGTGGTGGAAGCCGCCGCACCATACGACGCGCCGAAGTTCGCCCGTACGAGATAGAAGGCGATCAGCTGCCGCCCGATTTCGAACAGCACTGACGTCACCACCGCGCCGAGCAGGGCCTCGCTCCATTCGATCCTGAGATCCGGAACGAATTTCAATATCGCGGCGAAGAGAGCTCGTCACAACCACGAACGAAATCAGCGAAGCCCCCACGCCCCAGGCGGCCAGTTGCGAGACGAGCACGTTAGCGGTTACGGAAAGCAGCAGAAAAAAGCCCGCGCACAGCACCAGTGCTGCGGCGAACAGCCTGTCACGAACCACATTCAGGACACCCTTCAGCCTGTCTGTTTGAGGCACGGGCACGTCCCACATGGTATTCAGCGCGCCACGCAATTCACTGACGACGCCCGACGGCCCCAAGAAGGCCGACCACGCTGCCGAGGATTGTCGCGAGCAGGCCGTGCTGCGTGTTGTCCGCACGCCCCAGAATTGCGCCCACGACGCTGGCTCCGGCCGACACCCGCGACGGCACCCACCTGATCGACGATCTCATCCCGCGCCGCCTGCGAACCGTAGACCAGGCTGGCTATAGCCGTGACAACGATGAGAAGCGGCGTGATCGAAAGAAGCGTGTAGAAGGCGAGCGCGGCGCCCAGGCGGGGCGCATTGTGGTCATTCCAGCGAGCGCCGCTGTCGGCAAACAACGCCGTGAGGGTTCGCCACGCGGGCCGGCTTTAACGGAAGTGGATCCACAACCCAATTACGAAGCATCCGACCATCGCTGTCCATGCGAGATCGGCGCGATCGAATACCCTGATTGCCTCCGCCGCCCCATTCGATGGTGAGCTTTTCCTCCGCGGCCTCGCGTGCGGCGCGGTTCGGTGACCGTAATGACAAACATCAGCAGCACGCAGAACAGAAATACAATCACGCTGTAGTTCAGGAAGCTGAACTTCACCAGAGCGTTCAGTGCGCCCAGGTCCACCTGGAACGCGTCATGCATTACGTCGAGAATGAAACGCCCGGCGCCAAGCAGGCCGCCGGTGACCAGCGTCGTGAAGGCTGCGCGTCCCGTGGCCCGTTTCCAGAGCACGCCGACGAGGAATGTAGCGGTGATGGGCGCGCCGATGTAGGCCTGGACGCTCTGCAGATACTGATAGATTTCGTTGCTCAGGTACTTGATCAGCGGCACCCAGAGTATGCTCACGACGACGATCACTCCGGTCGCGACACGTCCCACGAACACCAGGCGATTCTCGCTGGCATTCGGATGGGTCTTGCGAAAGATATCCATCGTGATGAGCGTGGAGCAGGAATTGAGCACCGAACTCATGGCGGACATCAGCGCGGCGAGCAAAGCGGCGACCATGAGTCCGACAAGGCCTTTCGGAAGCAATCTGAGCACCAGAGTGGGGTAGGCGTTGTCTCCGGTAACGACGTTCGGGTAGAGCGCCTTCGCGATCAGGCCGGGCAGCACCAGCACGAATACCGGCAGGATTTTCAGCGCCGCGCAGAAGAAGCTGCCCTTGCGCGCGTTCTCGAGATCCTTCGCACTCAGAGTCTTTTGCACAATCGATTGATCTGTGCACCAGTACCATACGCCGAGAATCATCGTGCCGAAAATGGTGCCGACCCACGGATACACCGGATCGCTCGCGGGCTTGATCATGTGGAAGAAATCCGGGTGGCAGTGCCGCGCGCAAGACCGTGGAAAGCCCCCGATGTGACTCGAGCCCGATCAACGTCAGAACGATCGCGCCGGTGAGGAGCACGAAAGACTGGAAGAGGTCGGTGTAGATGACCGCTTTCAGGCCGCCGGTGATGGTGTAGATACCGGTCGCGAGGACCAGCAGGATCGACGTGGTGAGGTAATCCCACCCGAGCACGGAGCGCATGAGAATCGCGCCGGCAAACAGGTGCACCGAAATCTTGGTGAAGATATAGGCGATCAGTGAAACGATGGTGAGATACCAGCGGCATTTCGAATTGAAGCGCCGCTCGAGAAACTCGGGCATCGTGAACACTTTCGACTTCAGGTAATACGGCACGAAGAGCCAGCCGAGAATGAACAGGCAGAAGCTGGCGGACCATTCGTAACAGCCCACGGCGAGTCCGCCGGATGCGCCCGAACCGGCGAGGCCGATGAAGTGCTCGCTCGAAATGTTGGTGGAAAACAAGCGATGCGCCGACAGCGAACCAGCCGATGCTGTGACCGGCGAGGAAGTATTCGCTGGTGGTGCGCTGGCGCCGCGAATGATAAATGCCGATTCCGAAAACGACGATGAAATAGGCGACGATGACCAGGTTATCGAGCATTCACGGTCCGGCTACTGAACTGCCGCGAGGCCTTCGCTGATCTCGATGTAGGTTCCCCAAGGATCGGTCAGAACGCAGACCGCGAGGTTCATCGAGGCCGCTTTCCGATAACCCGTGTCGAGCTTGATTCCGGCGGCTTCGAAGTTCTTGCACACCTCTTCGACGTTCTTCACTTCGAGGCCGATGCGGTCGAAGGCGCGGCCTTTCGTCCCGGCCACCGGTCCGGTGGCCTTCGCGAAGAGGATGTTGGCGCCCGGAATTCCGCCGACGGTTTCGTTCCCATCCTTCACCGGCTTTGCGCCGAACCATTTCTCGTACCAGGCCTGAGCGGCGGCGGGGTCGGGGACCACCATCTTGATCATGTCGGCGGCGATCGGAGTGGCGAGCGTGCGGTCTTCGGTGATGCGCACCTTCACGTCGTCCGGCGCCATCAGGAAGGCTTGCGTGGCGGTCTTTCCAGGCAGCGGTGTGATGCCCGCGGCCGCCATTCGGGCGAGGGTATCGCTGAGGTTCTTCACTTTGAAGCCGATGTATTCGATGGTCGATCCCTCGGTGCCGCCTTTGGGGTCGCCCTTGCGCATCAGAAGCAGGACGCCGGGGAATTTCGTCATTTTCAGTTGCTGCCCGAGCTGCGCGGGCTCACCGCCGAGCGTGTTCCAGAATTTGTTGGCGGCGTCGATGTCATGGAAGCTGAAGATGTCGTGACCGGCGGAAGTGCCTGCCGCATTGGGCGCGGCAAGCTGCCCGAACGACGGGATGGCCGATAGCAGAACGGGGAGCAAGGCGCGGAGAATGGATGGCTTCATACTATGGGCGCGATCATATCATTGCCTGTGATTTTGAATCCGAAAAGGCGAGTGTTGTAAGATTGGGGAGTCCGTCATTCCTTGCTCCTCAGTAGCTCAACGGTAGAGCATTCGGCTGTTAACCGAAGGGTTGTAGGTTCGAATCCTACCTGAGGAGCCAAAATAAACCCTGTAATTTCAACGCATACCTTTGAAACGTCGCCGTTTGCGGCTTTCGGCCAACGGCCGGGCTGCAATCGCGAATTCCTCATCCTTACTCAAATTTCCCCGTCCTTATCCCTCGGGGTACCCCCAGAAGTCCCCCCAGTTGTTCGCGAACAGGCGCGCGCCCGTGGCGCCGGCGTCCCGGTCGTGGCACCATGGGCGTCCCGCGAGCCTTGGCGCAACGTGGGCCAAACGTGCGCGAAAAGCGCGGTAAGCGTGTCGGCCAGCTTCACCGGACCGAGCGAGACCCTGAGTGATCGTTAGCGGGTTGCAGGCGACATCCCTTTGAATGTCAGTTTTTGCAGTCCGGCGGCGGTCTGTGCGATATAGAGATTTCCTTTCGAATCGGTCGCGATCTCATGGCCCGGTCCGATCATGCCCGCAGGCTGGATGTTGCCCACAATCTCCAGCGTCTTGCGATCGACAACGTAGATGCCATTGCCACCGCCGACATACAGAAACTGCTGGGCCGGGTCTGGAGACAACGCCAGGTCGCGGGCAAAAGGCTCACCGGTTCTGACCAATTGCTTCAGGAATTTGCCGTCTTTGGTAAACATCTGGACTCGCCGGTATTCCCGATCGGCCACATAAACAGTGCCGTCCTGGGCGACGCGGATCGCGTGCACGACGCTGAATTGCTGGGGGCCGGGCTCCGAGAAACTGGACGGCGTGACCAACTGACAATTGTCATCATCCATCGGCTTGTTGCCAAATGCGCCCCACATCCGCTTGAACTTTCCCGTGTCCGCATCGAAGACAATGACGCGGTGATTGCCGTAGCCGTCGGCCACGAACAGTTCGTTGGTCGGTTGGTAGACCCACGCATCAGCCGCGCGATGCACATTCATTGTGTCGGCGTTGCCCTTGCTTTGATTGCTATGACCGATCTGCATGACGAACCGGCCGTCCTGCGTGAACTTTAAGAGTTGGTCGTCGGCAACCGGCTTGAGTCCGGGCAGGCCATTCGTGGGACACGAGTTTCCCCCGAGCCACACGAAACCCTTGTAGTCGATGTGGATGCCATGCTCGCGTTCGGGCCATTCGTAGCCTTTGCCCGCCCCACCCCAAGCCTTGATGTAATTGCCTGCGGTGTCGAACACGATCACCGGCGGTGCGGCCATCGCAGTCTGCTCCGGCTTGAGCGTCCGCGGTCGATGCAGGACCCAGACATTGTCCTTCGCGTCGATCGCAATGCTCGAGGCATCGCCGAGTTTCCATTGGGGTGGCACCTTTGGCCACGTGCGATCCACCTCGAAGATCGGCAGATTGTGGCTTGTCGGCTCAGCGGCCTGAGCGGAAAACACCGCACTCGAAAGCCACTTCTGTCCCACTGTCGCGGCGGGGGCCACCGCAATTATCGCTGCCCAGTTTACAAACCGTTTCATGGATTCCTCCCACGTGGTTCGTTACCGGATTCCAATTGTAACCAGAAAGCGTCAAGCCCTCGTCGGCACGCTGTCGACGAGCACAGGACTAGCTACTTTCCCACTTAAAATTCTGAAAGCTGCCTCAGCCTGAGTCGGCGTCCCGGAAATATTGTCCTGACGGGAGGTCTTCGAGGTCGAGGGGAGCGTTGGGAGTGGGATGAAAGGCGAGTTAAAGAATCTGTTTCCGGTGCGGACAGGAACGGAGAAACGTAGCGGTTAATTAAGAGGGTACTTCGCGCGGGCGTGTTTGCTCGGCCAGGTGCGTGCCGATATGAATGACGTTGTCGGCGATCACCCCGAGTCCGACCCAGCGCTGGATGCCGTCCGGTCCTTTGTAGAGCGATCGCCGCAGCCCATGGCGGCGTTTGAGAACACTGATACGGCCTTCACAGCCTGTGCGCCACTTCTGAAGCTCCTTAAACCAACGCTGCTTCTGCCGCTGTTTGCGTGCGGGACTCTTCGTGTCGTGGCTTGGAATCGAGACCCGGCTGACTCCCATTTCCCCGGCTTTGGATTCGTTAGCGGCTGAGAAGAAGCCGGGATCCGCCGCCACACGCTCCGGGGCGCGTCCGAACTGTTTGACATGTTGCTCCAGACATCCTCCCAGCAATGTGGAGTCAGCCGCCCGCTGTTCGCATACCTGGTAATGCGTAACGATCTGGTTCTCCGCCTCCTGAATCAGGACCAGTTTGCCAAACTCATTGGGCTTATGCGCCTTACCCTTGCGGATCACCTCGGTGTGCGTCTCGAATATGCTGAGCAGCTTTCCTTCGGCTTTGGTGTTGCCGCGCAGCACCCGCTCCCGTGTCTGGCGCAGCACCTGCCGGACCCGGGGAATCATTTCGTCCAGTTGCTTGCCGGCTTTGCGCAGGACTGACAGGTTGCCTCGCTTGACACCCCCGACGATCTCGCGCGAGAACTTCCAGGCTTGCCCCGTAACCCGGCTGGCGATTTCCAACAATTTGACGTACGCGTTCTTCATCTTCTGCCGCCCTTGCTCCGTCTTGTTGCGGCTGGCGCGAGCGATCGCCAAAACCTTCAGCTTTGCGGATCGGCTGCGATCGCGCATCTGCGTGCCGGCCTTCCCCGCCACAGCGGTAACCCTCTTCATGATGCGCGTCAGGACACGCACGCCGTCACCCAGTAACGTGCTGTCGGTCGGATAGTGGATGTCAGTCTCCACCACGGTCGTATCGACCCGCATCTTACGACCCGTTGCGATCTTGTTTTCCTGCGCGATCTCCACCACCCGCCGGTGCAGTTTTTCGATAACCTCCGGCCCCAGCTGACGCGCCAGGTTTCCCATCGTCCGGTCATCCGGAACCTTTTCACCGCCGACCCGGGTGAACTCGCGATAGACCAGATTGGCGCGCACTTCCCGCGACAGTACTTCGTAACTCCAGTCGCGTACATGCTTCAGCAGCAGCATTCTGAGCACGACCTCAGCGGGCGTCGCCTTGCGCCCACGAGTCTTGCTCTTCCTGCAGCGTTTGGCCAGCTCTTCCTGAATGACGAGAAGCAGGGTGTCATCTTCCAGTGCTTTATCGGCGTGCCGCATCCAAGGTTCCCAGAGATCCTCCACCGTCTCTGCGATGAAGCCATCGGCGAAATTTCGCTGCAGGCGGCGAGCGGCGATCACGACTGGCGTTCCTGTTCTTTGGCTTCCTCGCGATCCAGCCGGAGCAGGAATTGATTCAGTTCGCTGATTGCCTCCAGTGCCTGCTTGACATCGCGATACTCTTCGATTGCCTTTCGAACCAGCGGAACCTGCTCGGGACGCACGCTCACCTGGCGAGTTTTTCCGCCGGGATAACCCACCGTGAGCACCCAGAGCGGATGGCCTTCGCCACGAGCACATTTCAGACATCCCGTGGAGTGATGAATCGTGCGCTGGAGCAGCGAGCCGCGAAGGACACCCGAGGGGGAGGAGAGTTTGGCTGCCAACTTTTCCCTCTTGCGGATGGCTTGCTCACGTGTCATCAGTAACGATGATACATTTATCACACGGCGGAGTCAATACATTTTCTGAACAGAATGTTCTGATATTCAACAGCCGCCAGACGTCACCGATGGCGTCCCGCCCGAGGCAACGTTCGATCCAACAAACAGCCACCCGCCGCACCTATGAAAGTACGGAACTTACATCCGGAATTTTAAGTGGGAAAGTAGCTAGAATCGCCCGCCAGCGCCACGAGAGCACGAGTTCCGGCACGCCCACGGACAGGATGAAGATGATGTAGGCCACATTCGTCGCGACGCCAGAATGTGTGGCCGCTCCGGCCGCCGCGGCGAGCAAGCCGCAGACCGCTCCCAGCAGGACCCATAACGCTCTGGCGGTGCCAAGCAGCCGGCCGAAGTACGCTTCTAATGCCGCGACGGCATCCCTATGGATATTCTTCGACTCGGCCTCTGCGCCCCAGCCCTCCCGCGTCTTGCGAATGACCTCAGCAGTCTCTGTGCGGAGATGCCGCATCGTGAACAGATTCGTGACAACGTAAATCAGGTAGACGATTCCGAACGAAAGCGCCCCGCGAGCTGCGTAGATCATCCCAATGAACACAGCGGCAAATGCGACGATTCGGATCACCTCTTCGGGCGGCTGGTAGTTAACGGGGTCGGTCCATTTCTGCATCTGCTCGATGTGCATCAGCGCGCATAGGAACCAGCTCCCCGCCAACAGGAAAACGAGCAAAAGCAGCATGAGATACAGATCGTTCTGCAACATGGGAGGAAGGCCAAGGATGCGCTGGACCTCCTTTGTGAAGAAGCCGATCGTAACTGCTGCCCCCACCAGCCCGCCGCCGATGCGGATGTTGCGCAGTACTCCGTCGACCCTGCTCCCGAGCCCCTGCCCAACTCCATTATTCGCCGTCTCGCCCACTGGTCCGACCTCCAGTCGTCCGTCGAAATCCATCGACAGCACCAATGATTCCATGATCATATGTGAATCGGGCGTTGAGGGTGTCCAGCGGCTAGAACGGCCCGCTCGTCCTTGATTCAAAGACAGCACTGAGAAACCGACGACGCATTGGTACTTAACACCCGTCAGACGGCGACGGCGGCGGCTTCTGGTGACGAGGAGCGAGGGAAAGGTGTTCTCTTGGCGATAGGGTTCTAAAACACTTCGGCATGCGCGACGGCAAGGAAGAAGAAGATCGCAGTCTAAAGCAAAGCTGTCAGGTCTTGCGCGCCCTACGGCGAGGGCAGAGCGAAGCCGATGATCATGGTAATGCCGTATGAAGAAGACCTATCGCATTTCATCCAATGCCGACGACCGCAGAATCGTTTGCGGTGTGGGGTCTTTCGTGACGTTGAAGAACTGATCATGGCAATCGGCGCATCGACCGCCACAATCGCAAGCCCAAACCTTTCATCGGGACCGCCAAAGCCAGCGATATCCTCGAAAAGGTCAAGCGCGCTTGCCGCTCTCGCTTAATCCTCATTCTGCTTGACACACTTCACCAGAATTTTGGGTCGATACCGAGGCGATTTGTGATATTGTTTAACGGCACGCGAATATGGACAGCATCGATCAGGGTCCATGAAGCGCAGGAGATGACCGATGAAATCAACGATAGTCTCGATTACACTGCTGTTTGTCACACTCGGTGCGAATTGCGCCGTTGCGGCATGTATGCCAGCAGGCAACACGGGACTGACGACCAACGTGATTTTAACTTCCAACCAGCAGCTAACCGGAACTACGGTCAATGCAACCGGCTGTGACGTCGGCATATACGTGGCACCTGGGAGTAACAAAGTTCTGATTAGCGGCGTCACGGTCACTGGAGCAAATGAGCACGGAATATTTGTTCAAGACTCGTCCCGTGTCACTATCCAGTACAACGTCGTGACAGGGAACGGTGTGGCAGGCCATGCCTGCCCTCCTTCGGGCACGCCTCCAGTCGGGTGTATACCTGAGGACAAGGGAATTGAACTTGTCGGGACAAGTGATTCGGTCGTAAGTCAAAATGTCGTGAGTCACAATCATGCCGACGGAGGAATAGGTGTCGCCGACGATGGGCCGACGGACCCCGGCGCCCCTGACACTCACCCGGGCCATTCTTCCGGCGCCAGGAATAACGTAGTGAGTAACAATCTGATAATCGATAACAGCAACGGATGCGGGATCGTGATAGCAGCGTACAACCAGGGCACACCTGTCGACAACACACAGGCTACCGGGAACACAATCATTGGAACCGCTCCCGGAACAGGACAGTTATTCCCGCCGCCCGGTTCTTTCATCGGTCAGATAGTCGTCGCGACGGATGGACCGTTCGCCGAGGTTTCCAACACGGCGGTGACGGGCAATAACCTGGACGGGTCAGAACTCCCTGGAATCGTAGTGCACAGCAACGTCTTCGGAGACGTGATCACACACACTCAAATCCGGGACAACATGATCGCAGACAACGGCTACTATCCGGGACCACCTGCGACCAACCCCAACGACCCTGGTGTCTCGCAGGGAACTGTCGGGATTGCCCTCATCGCAGAGGTCGGGGGTCCCGACACTCCAGCCCCGGTGCTCGCACACACGGACGTAAGTTCCAACACTATCCTGAATGACACAAATGGCGTCTGGCTATGCGGTACCGATCACACGAATATCCACCAACAGCAGGGAAACCCGACCAATCCTCTAGTCGTTTGCAAGGCTGGTGGTAATTGAGTGAGCCGTGTTAGTGGTCCCTCCTTTTTTGTTTTGAGATCGAGGCCTTCTTGTAACGGAATCATCCGCATCCGATTAGTTGCTTTAGTCGCGTGGATGGTTGTCGCCAAACGCTGATGTATCTCCGCCGCCTTGATTCTATGAGTCACCGCGGCCGGGGATACGGCGCTTCGACGATTGCAGGGGTTTCCGCACAGCCAGCGAAGACATACGAGAACCGGGTCGCATCAATCGGGCTGCCTCGTCAATCGTCGTATTGGTCAGTGCGTCATCGTCTGCACAGGCACACCTGATTGTTGACAACTACGCCACGCATAAGCATCCGAAGGTGCAACGCTGGCTTGGGCGGCACAAGCGTTTCCACGTGCATTTCACACCGACCGGCTGTTCGTGGCTGAACATGGTCGACCGGTTTTTCCGTGATCTCACGCAGAATCGTTTGCGGCGCGGGGTCTTTCGGTCTTTCGTGACGTTGAAGAACTGATCATGTAAATCGCCGCGCCGGAATTTCCGATCTCATCAACCACTTGTCGCAATCGAGGTTAGATACCGATATGTCGTGTTGATCGGCATAGGGGCAGCGGTTGCCCACTGACCCCTGCCACACTACCGTGCGTACGGGTCCGTACACGGCGGTTCGAGAAGTTACGCCGTTACTCGTCGCGTATTATCCAAAAACTGGAACTGATTGAAAGCATGGCCGAAACAGTCGGTGAGGAGAACACTGCTGGTGTGAGATGTTAGGCTGCTGAGACGATGCCGAAGACATTGGACCCTTTCCGCTTTCTGCTCCTGACCGTTGCCGGATGGATGAATCAGCGGCAGCAACACGCCATTGAGTATTTGCGGGAGGAAAACAGAATCCTTCGCAGTCAACTCGGCGCGCGGCGGCTTCGCTTCACCGACGATCAGCGCCGCCGTTTGGCCATCAGAGCCCGGCCGCTGGGAAGAAGGTTGCTGGCAGAAATGGCCGCCATCGTAACTCCGCAGACCTTGCTGGCATGGCACCGGAAACTCATCGCGAACAAGTATGACGGTAGTGCGCGGCGCAGTCCGGGTCGGCCGCCGACCGGGAAAGAGATCGAAGCGTTGGTTGTCCGTATGGCGACGGAGAACCGGGACTGGGGTTATGTGCGGATTCAGGGCGCGCTGTCGAATCTCGGCCATGAACTGGCACACGGCACGATTGCCAACATCCTGATGCGAAACGCCATCGAACCGTCACCGCAACGAGTGCGCAAAACAACCTGGAAGGAATTTCTCGCTCAACACTGGGAACAGATCGTCGCCGCCGATTTCTTCACTGTAGAGATCTGGACCTGCAAGGGCCTCCGGCGCTTCCTGGTGCTGTTTTTTATCGAGCTTTCCACCCGCCGCGTGCAGATCGCCGGGATCTCGGCGATTACCAACGGCTTGTGGATGAGCCAGATCGCACGCAATCTGACCGATGCCGTCGACGGGCTGCTCAAGGGCAAGCGCTACCTGATTCACGACCGGGATCCGCTCTTCACGGCGGAGTTCCTCGCCACGCTGGCCGAGGCCGGCACGGAATCCGTAAAGCTGCCACCCCGATCGCCGAACCTGAACAGCTATGCCGAGCGCTTCGTGCGCAGCATTAAGGAGTCCTGCCTGGAACGCATGATTCTGTTCGGAGAGGGTGCTCTGCGCATCGCTGTTCGAGAGTTCGTCGCCCATTATCACTTCGAGCGAAACCATCAAGGCCTCGGTAATCTGCTCATTTTCCCTGAGTCCGGTCTCGCCGACCGCGCCGGACCGGTTCGTCGCCGAAGCCGCCTCGGCGGAATGCTCAATTATTATGCTCGGGCAGCGTAATGAAGCGATGAAGCCGGGATTTCGGTATTTGGATACTACGGGATAAGTCATGAACCACCTCCTCGAAATTTCCGGTACCGAACTGCTCAGCCCTGAACCAACAGAGTCCAAGCCACGAAATCACCGTCAGACGAAGCGGATGAAGTCAGTGTGGGGCCTGTTTCACGGGATTGTCAAGCGGTAAAAGAGCCCGAAAATCCCCGCGTGGGCTCTTACGAGGTAATCGGATGGCGATTCCAGTCTTTGTAGATCAGATATTTCGCCGGCCTGCGACCGAGCGCGCCGAACCATTGCGGGCAGTAAGGCGCCATCCAGATGAAATCTCCCGCCGCCACGTTGTGCCAGCCCTCGCCGAGACGGTAGACGCCTTCGCCTTCCAGCATAAGCAGACCGTGTTCCATCACATGAATCTCCACCATCGGCAGTTGCGCGCCCGGCGCGAAGGTCATCGAGTTGACCGCAAAATCGAACTCAGCGCAATCCGGTATGAGTTTGCGCACCTGAATCGCATCATCGTCGAGCAGCGGAGAAGGTGCAACGTCGTATTCGGTTCCCCGATGCAGCGAAGGCGGTGGCGAAGCGAGTGCCGAATACGGTTTCTCGATCACGGCCACTCGGGCGGGAGACTCGGCTGACACAATACTGGCGCGATCCGGAGGAAGATAGAGGAACCCCGCAGGCCCGAGTTTTTCTGTGCCCGTTCCGATGTCACCTTCGATCACGTAGAGGAACGTCTGAGAATTTGTGGTCTCGAATGAGCCACCGCGTTCGAGTTCGACCGTGAACTGCGTGAATTTCGCGCCCATCGCGGGCGCTGCGTGTACGATCGCCGTTGCGCCGGACATACCCGGCAAGGGCGCCCGCACGAACGTATCGGGCGTCTGCAACAGATGATCACGCTGATAGCTGCTGCGTGTGTGGCCTGGAAGGGGCATGGGGTCCTTTCTGAACGAGCGGTTGAACAAGCCGCCCGTGTGTTTCCGCAGTTATTGCGCCATCGTGGTAAATCACTTCGCCCCGGCGTATCGTAGCGCGGACAACACTGCGCAGCGAGCGTCCCAGGTAGGGTGAAATCGGGTGGCGCTGATGCATGATTTCAGGCGAGACCGTTTGAGTCGCCGCGAGATCGATTAGCACCAGGTCGGCGTCGTAACCTGCGGCGATCTCGCCCTTGCCTGCAATGCCGAAGCGCTTCGCACCAAAGCCGGCGGTAAGAGCGGCGATGTGGGCGGGTGCGATATCCAGATCGACGAGAGCAGCCAGCGTGAACTGCACTCCCGCGATGCCGCCCCAGATTTCGAAAAAGCTGTCACACTGTTTCAACTCCGGGAGGCAGGGGGAGTGATCGGACGCGACCGCATCCACTTGTCCGCGCCGCAGCGCATTCAGAAGCGCGTCACGTTCGGACAAGGTGCGCAACGGCGGTGCGCATTTGGCCACTGCGCCGATGCGCTCAAGATCCTCTTCGGTGAAGAGCAGATAATGCGGGCAGGTTTCGATCGAGATATCCGTGCCCAGCGCACGGGCTTCCAAAGCGGCCGCTACGCCCCGGCCCGAACTGATATGCACGACGTGTAGTTTGCAACCAGTTTCTCTGGCGATCAGCGCGGCACGCGAAATTGCCTCGACTTCCGCGATCACGGGGCGCGATTCGATAAATGCGCGTATATCGTGCCTGCTCTGATCAATCATCCGGCGCGTCAGCCGCGACGTGATTTCTTCGCTTTCGGCATGGATCGCGACCGGCAGGCCGAGGTGAGCCGCCTCCTTCATAGCTTCGTAGAGCGTGAGATCGTCTGCACGCGGGAATTCTTCCAGCCCCGAGTTGCACAGGAAAGCCTTGAAACCAACGACGCCCCGCTCGGCCATCCCGGCGAGTTCGCTGCAATTGCCCGGAACGATGCCGCCCCACAGCGCGAAATCAGTGATCGAAGCAGCGCTGAGCGCCTTAACCTTGCGATCAAACCCGGCGGTATCCACTGTGCATGGAGTCGAGTTGAGCGGCATATCGAAGAACAGAGTGCCGCCACCCGCGGCGAGCGCACGGCTGCCGGTGCGGGCGCCTTCCCATTCCTCGCGGCCCGGTTCATTGAAGTGCAGGTGAATATCGATCAGCCCCGGCAGAATGGCCAGACCACGCGCGTCGATCTCCTGCTTGCCGGCGCCGACTTCCGTTCCAATAGTGGAAACGACGCCGTCTTCAATCCCGATATCCGCGCTATCGCCACGCACCAAGAGATCAAACATCGCGAACGAACCTCAGACCCACTTTCAGCGCAGCCTCCACATCTTCAGGAATAACCGATTCATCCGGGTGGTGACTTAATCCGCCCGGGCTGCGAAGGAAAAGCATGGCGGAGGGAACATGCGGCGCAATGATCATCGCATCGTGTCCTGCGCCGCTCATCATCCGATGTACCGGATAACCGGCGGCTTCAACGCCCCGCCCTAGACGCGCCGTCATGGCCCGATCCATTGGAGTTGCAGGTTGATCCAAGTTTGTTTCGAACTCGACGCCGATGTTACGCCGTTCGCCGATTTCCCGGGCAGCATCGAGCAGGGCCTCCGTTGCGCGATGGCGGCGGTCGTCGGACCAGTGGCGTACGTCGAGACTGGCGCGAACCCTTCCTGCAATCACGTTCGTGGCGTTAGGCTCGACTTCGATCGCTCCCACCGTCGCTCTCAGTTCGCGATCCGGCAAGGCCAGGCACTCGACACGCGAGATCCACTCTGCCGCCGCGGCCAAAGCGTCGCGTCGCAGGGCCATCGGGGTTGTACCGGCGTGGTTAGCCTGACCGTGAAACGTGACCCGCATGCGGCTCTGGCCGAGAATTCCTTCGACAATCCCGAGACGACGTCCGAGATCGTCGAGCACCGGACCTTGTTCGATATGAATTTCAAGGAATCCGGCCATGTTGCTGTTCAAGCGGGCCTTGTCCAGAGCTGCCGGGTCCAGACCAAAAGCGCGGATGGCGTCGCCGATGCCGCGGCTGATCGTGGAGTCATCCAGCGTGCCGGTTACCGCGCGGCTGCCGATGAAAGGCACGCCGAACCGGACGCCTTCTTCCTCGGAGAACCCGATGACTTCAATCGGAATTGCCTGCGCGCTTCCGAGCGCCTCAACGAGCGCGATGCCCAGCACTACTCCGAGAATACCGTCGAACGCTCCCGCGTTCGGTACCGTATCGAGATGAGACCCGATGAGCAGGCGTGGGCCGGCTCCCCCGGTGACGCCGCGAAGATTCCCCGCGGGGTCAATCCACACCCGCATACCCAGTGAGCGCATCCAATCGCCCAGAACGCGATGCACATCGCGCATCGGTGGCGAAAGAAAAGTCCGCGTTGTCTGGTCGGGCTCTTCGCTGAAGCCGGCAATCTGGCGGCACACGTCGATTACCCTGCAGGCGAGATCAGTCATGAGCCCCGATAGGTCGAGTAACCGTGTGCGGCGAGCAGAAGAGGGATGTGATAGTTGGCCGTGTCATCGGAAACTCTGAAACGGATGGTGATGTCGTTATAGAAGGGATCAGGGCCGCGCCTGCTGAGATAATCACCGGCGCGAAACACCAGTTCGTAGCGTCCCGGCTCGACGCGATCAACCGTCAGCAGTGGCTCGTCAGTGCGACCCTCTGCATTGGTTTCCGATGAGCCGAGCAGAACGCCGCCACGATAGAGCTCAACGCCTATGCCGGCAGCGGGGTGGCCCCGTTCGACATCCAGCACATGCGTGGAGATGCGTGCCATGCGCCTATCTTCGCTTACCATCGCGCCGCAGAGTCAGCCCGAGGCATCCATACGGAGGCCGTGCTTCGGTGTACACGCCCACCGAACCGCCCATTTCGGCAATCGTGTCCCATGTGCGGTTATTGGCTTCGAGATCGATTGCGTCAATCGCGGGGATATCGGCCAGGATCTTCATGCCTGTCTGATAGATGATCTCCTGTATGCTCCCCGACGTGAAGCCGTCAAACACTTCCGTTACGATGCCGCGAACGGCTTTCGTGACCGCGCCTCCGCTGTACGCCGCCCCCGGCTCCGTATACTTCCAGTCCAGATCGAGCCACATATGTACCGGACGATCTGCGATATCGGGAAGCGTTGTGTAATAATCGCGGACAAAACCCCGAAATGCACTCCCTCCGAGCCGAAGCAGCCTGAATCCGCGAATGCCGGACCGGGCCTCGATGGTCGCTGACCGGGTCAGTTCCAGCCGCGCGACCGCCCGATCGGGACCGCCCGGCGCAAATGACACGCCGCGCGTGCCGACAGCATTCCAGGGAACCTCCTCAGCCGTAATCTGCGCGCCCTCTGTCTGTTCATATATCGTCAGAAATTTCTCCGCGAGAAACAGACAGTATGATTCCAGATCCCCACCGGCGAAATTCATGGTTTCGCGCTGCACGAAATTCTTCATCGAATCGGTCGCAATCAGGTTTGTGTTGTCGCCCGTTGTGTACGTGGGCCAGAACGCATCGCCATAAATCAGAATCGTGACGTTTGCGCCGAAAACGGCGCTCTGTCCTGCCGGGCGGCTTTCATTCCGATACAGCCGGTAAACCAGAACGTCACCCTTGCCGTAGTAATTCTTCTTCGGTCCGCTGGCAAACGAATTCAATGGATTCATTGTTCCTCGATAAGCTCTTCGAGACGAAAGGCGGCAATGCGGTGAACTTCGAATAGAGCCTGCGCGAACTCGTCTTCCACGTCGGATGTCAGCCGTATGCCAAAAGCGATAAGAACGTCGTTCCTGTCGCTGCCGTGCACCGCATAGATGAAAGGGAAGCCGAATTTGTCGCGGTACTGTCGGTTGAGCGTCAACAGAATCTCGTCTTCGTCCTCGGACAACTGATCGAGTCCGGCGCCTTTCTGTTCGCGAGCCGAAACCTCACCGATCCTGGCTCGTGTGCCGAGATCCGGATGCGCCAGCAGGAGCGCCAGCCGGCTATCCCGACCGGAGTTTTCCACGGCAGCGCGCATCGACTCACGCAACGCATCCCGTGAGTGAAACGGCTGCTTTGGCCACACGCTCTCCGCAACCCACGGGGAGTGCTCATAGATTCCGCCGAGCTTCTGCACAAACTGCTCGCGGCCAAGCGAGTTGATCTGCGCCAGCGTCACTGTTTCTCCCTTTGGAACACAACATCACCGCCGACTCTTACCTCGCTGATCGATTCCGGGCCGCCCAGCGTGAAAAGCGCGGCGAGAACCTGATCGGGCGTCTCTGTGCATTTCAGTCGCTCTTGAAGTACGCCGCTAGCCGGGGGATCGATGACGACGAAGTCCGCCGATTTGCCCGCCGTGAAGTCGCCGGTATCCTCCTCCATCCCGAGAGCCTCGGCGCCGGCGCGTGTCGCGAGATACAGCATGGTTGCCGGGACAAGAATCACCGGCTCAGGGGCTACGCGCTGCATCAAGTAGGCCGCGAGCGCTTCTTTCATCATTCCGAACCCGGTGCCGCCCCCCACGTCGGTGCCCAGCGCAAACGTCACACCCGACGCCACATGGCGCGCCATCGGAAAAATTCCGCTGCCGAGCGCCGCATTGCTGGAAGGGCAGTGCGCTATCGCAGCATGGTGCACACTCAGTCGTTGCAACTCCTCGTCATGCGCGTGCACGTTGTGCGCAAGCACCGAACGCCGCCCCACCAGCCCATAGCGCTCGTAGACGGCCAGATAGTCCCTAGCCCACGGAAACAGCCTTCCGACCTCTTCAATCTCTTTCCCATTTTCATTGATGTGGGTAGTGAACCGAGCTCCGGGCCAGGCGGACAGCAGCGACTCGCAACTCTCGAGCATGGCTTCCGAAGCTGAGAGAGCGAATCGCGGCGTGACGGCGTAGCTCAGACGTCCCTTGCCGTGGAACCTTTTGAGCAGTTCGCAGCTATCGCGCAGGGCTGCCTCGGGCGACTGGCAAAGGTCTGGCCGCAGACTCCGGTCGGACATGACGAGCCCGCTCACAACTCGCAGACCCCGCCCAGCCGCAGCCTCGAAAAGGGCTGCAACTGCCGGCGCGAAGTGCGAACCGAATACCAAAGCCGTGGTGGTGCCGTGCGCCGCGAGGGCGTTCACGAATTCATTCGCAATCGTTACGGCGTACTCTGCATCGGCCAACCGTGCCTCTTCGGGAAGAGCGAGTTGCTCCAGCCAATCGAGCAGCGTGAATCCAAGGCCGCCCAGAATCCGGAGCTGGGGAAAATGTACATGCGTGTCGACAAAGCCTGGCAGAATGAAACCGCCACGCAGATCGCGCACGGTCGCTTCGGGATATGATGCCAGAACCTCGCTGTAGTCGCCGCACCGGACAATGCGGCCGTCCTGAACAGCCAGAGCGCCGTCCCCGAACTCAATCAGCGCATGCCGTTCGTGAAAGGGATTCTTCGGAGTGTGAAACAGAGCCGCTCGGAAGATCTCAACAGAGCGATCCTTCACCCGCGCGCCGCTCCCGCGGGCTTCAGTTCAGGAAACAGATGCTTTTTCTTCGGGTGTTCGATGGCCCAGAAAATCCGCTCGGGCGTCGCGGGGCTGTCGAGTAACACGACCCCTCCATCGCCGAATGCCGCGATCGCGTCGCGAATGGCTTCGCGCACGGAAATCGCCAGCATCAGCGGAGGTTCGCCAACGGCCTTGCTGCCGAAGACGACTCCGGGTTCGGCGGCTCGCTCCAGGAAACGACACATTGAATACCTGGCGGCAGCTCGCGACCACGAAGGGCAGCTTGTAGGTGGATGCGCCAGCCGTCGCAAGCCGCCCCTGTGCATCCCACAGCAGTTCTTCGATCGTCAGCCAGCCCACGCCCTGAATGAATCCGCCTTCGATCTGGCCGCGGTCGATCAGCGGCGAAACCGAATCGCCCACGTCTTCCAGAATATCGGCGCGCAGGATGCGATGCATCGCCGGTGAAGCCATCGATTTCCACTTCGGAAACCGCCGCGCCGTAGGCGAAATAGTGGAACGGCTTGCCGCGTCGCGGTCTCCGGATCGAAATGGATCTCCGGAGTGCGGTAGTAGCCTTGCGCGAAGAGCGCGATGCGTCTCTTGTACGCCGCCTCCGCCACTTGTGCAATCGGAACGCCGCGGTCGCCGGCGCGGACACATCCTTCTTCGAATCGCACAGCCGATTCCGGACATTGCAGCAGCTCCGCCGCAACGGGCCGCAGTCGATCCACGATCTGACGGCAGGCGTCCAGCACCGCGGCGCCGTTCAGATCCGTGCCCGCCGATGCCGCCGTCGCCGACGTGTTGGGGACTTTGTCGGTACGCGTCGGCATCACGCGGACGCTCTCGATCCCGACGCCCAGGGCTTCGGCCGCGATCTGGCGAATCTTGGTGTGCAGCCCCTGGCCCATCTCCGTGCCGCCGTGGTTCACCTGCACGCTGCCGTCGCGATAGATCAGCACCAGCGCGCCGGCCTGATTGAAGAAGGTCGCGGTGAACGAGATGCCGAACTTCACCGGCGTGATCGCGATGCCGCGCTTCGCGTGTGCGTTGCGTGCATTGAAGCTCGCGACATCCTGCGCGGCGCGCTTCGAAGCGCTGGACTCTTTGAGCTCGATCCCAGATGCGCTCGATGCGGGCGGCGTCCTTCACCGGCCTGGCCGTAGTGCGTGACGTCGCCTTCGCGATAGAAATTGCGCTCGCGCACCACGTGCGGCGCAAGCCGAGGGTGCGCGCGACGCCGATCCAGGATGTCTTCGATCACGATCATTCCCTGCGGCCCGCCGAAGCCGCGGAACGCCGTTTGCGACGTCTTGTGCGTCTGGCAGACCCAGCCAGTGGCCTCGAGCGCGGGCATGCAGATAGGCGTTGTCGCAGTGGAACATCGCGCGCCACAGCACAGGACTCGGAGAGATCGAGACTCCAGCCGCCATCGGAATACAGCTGCAATTCGCACGCCCGCGAAGCCGTCCGTCGTCGTCGAATCCAGCCGCATAGCGCGCCAGGAACGGATGGCGCTTGCCGGTGAGCGCCATGTCGAGCGCGCGCGGCAGACGCACGCGCACCGGACGCTTCGTTTTCCACGCGCCGAGCGCGGCAATCGCCGCCCAAGGGTTCGCCTGCACTTCCTTGCCGCCGAACGCGCCGCCCATGCGCAGACACTCCACCGTCACCTGATTTCGCGGAACGCCGAGCACGCGCGCGACAATTTCCTGCGTTTCGGTCGGATGCTGCGTGGAAGATTCGACGACGATGCCGCCGGCTTCGTCCAGGCGCGCGATCGCGCACTGCGTTTCGAGATAGAAGTGCTCCTGGCCGCCGATGACCAGTTCGCCTGCGATGCGATGCGGGCTCGATGCCAGTTGCCGCGCCGCATCGCCGCGCGCGATACGAAACGGTCCGGAATGAAAACTCCCCGCCGCGATCGCGTCTTCGATCGTCAGAATCGCCGGCAGCGGCTCGTATTCGGCTTCAACGCGCGCCGCGCCCCAGCCGCGCAGCTTCGAGCGTCTCGCCCAGCACCCACGCCACGGCTGCGAGTGATACATCACCTCATCGGGAAACAGCGGCTCATCGTGACGGTTAGAACCCGAGTCACCTTCGCCAGGCACGTCGGCGGCAGTGAGAGTCGCAGCCACGCCGTCCTGTTTCAGAGCGGGCTCGGCGTTGAGCCTGATGAGCAATGCGTGCGCGTGCGGAGCCATCACGGGCCATGCGTGCAGCACGCAGGGAAGGCGCGTCGCGACATCGTCGGTGTAGAGCGCTTCGCCCGTTACGTGTCCATGCGCGCTCTCGTGCGGAAGGCGCTGTCCGGCGATTCTCATGACGCCGCTCCCTGCGCCGAAACGTCGACGCGGAATTTTTCGAGTAGACTTTGCGCGATGGCCATCCGGTACCCCGCGGAACCGCGATGGTCGCTGATTGGGTCCAGGCTTCGCGCTATGCATTCGCGCGCGCGTTCGAAGTCTTTTTCTCCACCCATCGTGCCGGTGAGTGATTGTTCCGCATCGATGGCGCGAACCGGCGCGGGTCCGGCACCGCCAATGGCGATCCTCGCTCGTGCGATCGTTCCATTGCTGTTGCGCCAGAGCGATATTCCCGCGGCGACGGTACTGATGTCATCGAACGATCTCTTCGCGATTTTGTAGAAACGCACCTCGTCCGGAAGTGGCCTCGCGATGCGCACCGATACCAGAACATCACCGCGCTCCAGAACTGTGCGCCGGTAACCAGTGAAGAAGGACCCCAGAGGAATGATGCGGCGTCCGGCGCGTGATGCGATGGTGACTTCCGCGCCAAAGCTCAGCAGCAGGGGCGCGGAGTCACCAATCGGAGAGGCCGTCGCCAGGTTGCCGCCCAGTGTCGCGCGGTTTCGGATCAGAGGCGACGCGAACAATTTCAGCCACTCATGGATAGTCGCGTTAGTCCAACGCTCGCCAATCTCGGAGAGCGTCAAACCAGCGCCAATCTCGACCCCGCCGGCTTCATCACGAAACGTGCGCAACTCATCCAGATTCTCAACGCTCACCAGATGCCGAAATCGCTCGCCGTTGAGGTTCGTAGTGACTCCGAGATCGGTATTGCCGGCCACCAACCGTGAATCCGGATTGGCTTCGAGAATTTCGAAACACTCGGCCAAAGTATCCGGCCGCGTGAAAGCCCCAGAGTCAGTGGCGTAGCGGATGGGAGTGGTCGCGGGCGCAGGCGTGTTCAGCCTGGACAGATGCGGCCCCGCCTCCGGCGCGCCCAAAGACATCAGTGCGTCTCGAATGGGCCTGTAGCCGGTGCAGCGGCAAAGGTTCCCACTTAGCGACTCGACATCAGGAGGCCCGTTGCCGCGCCGGTATTGTTCGGCAAACATGCTCACCACGAAACCTGGCGTGCAGTAACCGCATTGCGACCCGCCGCCTTCCGCCATCGCCCGCTGCACTTCGCAAAGCCGATCGCCCGAAGCCAGCGCTTCGACCGTGAGCACTTCATGACCGGCAGCCATCGGCAGAGGCACAAGGCAGCTGTTGACCGGCATATAGCGGGTGCCCAGGAGGCTGTCTTTGACGAAAAGCACGGCACAGGCGCCGCACTCGCCCTCCGCGCAACCTTCCTTGGAGCCGGTCAGGCCGCGGCCCCTAACATAGTCGAGAAGAGTGGTTTGTGGGGCCACGCCTTCGATCTGGACTGGCTGGCCGTTGAGCGTGAACTCAAAACCGGCCCGTGTGCGCCCCATGTTGAATCTTACAGCAAAATGCCCCTGTTTCGCTCAGGACGAGAGCGCCGCGAGGGCTGCGGCCAGTGCCAGCGCCCCTTTCGCGACCGCTTCGGGAGCGGAATATTCGTCGGGCCGATGGCTCACACCGCCACGGCAGGGAACGAAAATCATCGTTACGGGCGCAATCAGGGACATGAAAAGCGAGTCGTGATACGCGCGGCTGATTATGCGCTCGTGCGTAAGCTCATGCGCGTCACATGCGCGCTCGACGGCTTCAATCAGGCGCGCATCGCACTGCGCCGGAGGATCGGCATTCAGAACATCCTGCCGCAGGACCAGTCTTCGCCGGGAGGCAATTGCATCGGCGGCTTGCTGGATTTGCGCAATCACACCGTCACGGCGCGCCCCGTCGATATCCCGCACATCGATCTCCATGCGGACGCGGCTCGGAATGCTGTTCACCGCACGCGGAAAAATATCGCAAATGCCGGTGGTGCCCACCGTGTCCGGCGCGCCGGTCGCTTTGACCGCCGCTTCGACAGTGAGTGCAATCTCGGCGGCGGCAAGAAACGCGTCGCGTCGCTGCGTCATCAGAACGGCGCCGGCGTGACCTCCTTCGCCTTCGATTTCGATGCGTAAGGTAGCCGGGCCGGCGATTGCGCGGACGACTCCGATATCCAGACGTCTCTGTTCGAGAATCGGGCCCTGTTCAATGTGAAGTTCGAGAAACGCCGAGTAGTAGCCTTTTTGCAGCCGCACGCCCGGGAGCTCGCCGTGAAATCCGGCCTCGCGGCGCGCTTCTTCGAGCGATTTGCCGGCCTCATCGCGCAGCATGTCACCCGCGGTTGGACCCAGGGTTCCTGCCATCATGCGGCTCCCGAAGCATCCGATGCCGAATCGCGTAGGCTCCTCCGATGTAAAGACTACGAGCTCGATCGATCGCCGCGGGCGAAATCCGGACCGTTTGAGAACGCGAATCGCCTCCAGTCCACCGAGCACGCCGACGCACCCGTCAAACAAACCGGCATTAGGAACCGCATCGATATGCGACCCGGTGCCAACCGCCGGCAACGCAGGTTCGGATCCGGTCCAGCGGGCGAATGTGTTCCCGACCGCGTCTTCGCGCACAGCCAGTTCGCTTTCGTTGCACAGCGTCCTGATAAACCGGCGCGCGCGCAGGTCGGCCTCGCTGAAAACAACGCGCGTGACCACCGGTGCCGGTTCGGAGGAAATAGCGCCGAGGTCATGCAGTTCGCGATATAGTCGGTTACCATCGATCTCCAGATTCATAGATGCAGCGTCGCACACCAATTTGACCGCCGGCCTCCTGGTTAAGATCGCGGGATTAACCTGGGAGAACGACGTGAACTACGATCCGTCGCTGTACAGCCGTGACCTTGCGCCATTCCCCAGGAAAAGCGCACTTGGGCGCTTACAACTCCGCGGCTTTGTTGGTTGCGATGTCCGTCTGCATCCCGACGTACATGCTCGCGTCTCATAGCTGGCGGCACCTATTCTGCGCCGTGCATCTTGCGGATACCATACGTCGAGAGCAGAACCGCTGAAGCGAAGGCGGCAAGCGCCAGAAAACTCGACTGGAACGTCCCCGACCACTCCACCATTTGACCGACCAGCGGCGGGGCAGTCAGAACCATCACGATCCCCAGCATATTCACGAGACCCATTGCGGCGCCGGCCCGAGCCGGAAAGAGCGCCGTAGCGCGATTGAAGGCAGCCGCGTAAGGCAAGCCCGATCCAATGCCGAGCAGAAGCACTCCGGCCGCTGCCTGCGCCAGAGATCCTTTGCCCAAACCGAAAAACAAGCACGCCATCACGTTCAGTGCCAAGCCGATCTGCAGCGTTCGTCTCGCTCCCCAACGCGGGACCAGGAGCCCTCCAATAGGGCGGGTCACTACGCCCACTACTAATACCAGCGAGCCAAGCTTCCCAGCCTGGGCTGGCGATAACTGGAAAGCCCTGGTGAGATAGGTTGTAATCCAGACGCCGATTACCAGGACCAACCCGAACGATGCCATTTGTACAAGACCCAGCAGCCAGAGCTGAGGGCTCGACAGCAAGGAACTCATCCGCGACGGTTGGTGGGTTATGGGCGTTGTATCCGGAATCGAGGCGATCGAAATCACTCCCGCAGCCGCTGCAAGCGCCGCTGTGGAGAAGAACGAAACCCGCCATCCAAACGCGGCGGACATCAGCGGAATCGCGTAGATTACAAATCCCGACCCGAGCAGGATCGATCCCCCGTAGAACCCTTGCGCCAGATGAAGGCGCGGACCACCGAATGTATTTGCAACATAGCGGGCGCCTGCCACAAAGCTGGCCCCCGTGCCAAGTCCCACAAACACCTTCCAGAACAAGAGTTGGCCGTAGCTTCCGGAAAGACCGAGCGCTATATTGCCCAGACAAACGATCGTCAGAGCAACGGCAAGCACGCGCCTGGGTCCAATCTTATCGGCCAGATATCCGCCCGGAATCTGTATTCCGGCGTGAGTTAAAAAAATTCCCGTGGTCAGGAAACCTGCGGCGGCTAAACTGAACTGGAACTGAGCAACCAATGCCGGAATCATTGGAGCGTGATTGGTGTAGTTCGCAGAGAAAGCAAAGCCGATCGCACAGGCTGAAGCCAGACCCACTCGGTCAAGCTGTCCCCGTTGCGTTTCGACCTGAGCAGTTGCCATTGATAATTTTAGCATTCAGCGCTGACGCTCCGCACCTGAAATGCGTGCTGATAAATTGGATTATGATCCGCGGCAGACGTCACCATCCCGCTCCCTGGCTCTTCGGGATTACTGTCCTGCCCTACGGTGTGTATTACGGGTTTATCAGCACGGCGATGCCGTACCTCTTGCGCAATGCGGGCGTCGCGGTGGATCGTATTGCAGGAATCAGTGCGCTGTCGCTGGCTCCCGCGGTATGGTATTTCGTTTGGGCTCCGCTGGCTGACGTCGGTCTTCGGAGACGTTCCTGGCTTATTCTGACGGCCGCGCTAAGCGCCGTCTGCCTGCTCGCCGCGATGCGTTTGAACCTCCCCTCGCAACTCGGTCTGTTCGTTCCTCTGGTTGTTGCCGGTTCCGCATTAAGCACCATCGTCGCGGCGGCGAACGGCGGGCTGATGGCCGCGACCCTGGAAGACAACAGGCGCGGACACGCCAGCGGATGGTTCCAGGCCGGATACACCGGCGGCGGCGCGTTAGGCGCTGGTGTAACACTCTGGCTCTGGCCTCACGTCTCAGCAATCACATTGAGCTGCGTGGTGGCGCTCATGGTTTTTCTTCCATCTCTGGCTGCGTTTCTGATCGTCGAGCCTGAGGCAGGACATAAACCGGGAAAAGAGTTGTTCACTGAGATGCTTCGGGATCTCAAAGTCATGTTCAGTTCCAGGCGTAGCTTAAGCGGACTGGCAATTCTGTTATGTCCGTTAGGTGCGGCCGCCGCTGCGAATCTCTTCTCGGGAATCGCCGTGGACTATCACGCTTCCACGCAGACCGTGGTGTGGATCACGGGCTTCGGCGGCGGGTTGTTTACAGCCATCGGATCTCTCGCCGGAGGCTTCGTTGCCGATCGCATCTCCAGAAGGCTGGCTTACGCGTTGGCCGCACTGGTCAGTTCCGTCTGCGCAATAGGGATGTTGATCGCACCCCAGAGCCAGCTCACATTTGCGGTTGGAGCCTCACTCTATCTGGTTACCATGGGACTTTCGTTCTCCACTTACCAGGCACTCACACTCGAGCTGGTTGGACCGCCCGGCCGATCCGCTTCCACGCGGCAGTCGATTTATGCAGCCGCCGGCAACGCGCCGGTGATGTACATGACGTGGATCGATGGTCAGGGATACAAGCATCTGGGTACGCGCGGTCTCCTCGGGACCGATGCGTTGTCGAACGTGATTGCAGCTGGTTTCGTTCTCTGTTCTGATTCGCCGGACGTTGTTTGTAAAGACGCAGCCGAGGTCCTGCGGTAGTCGCTCGAAACGGTGCAGCAATGAGTTTTCGACCCAACCCGCGCTATTCCTATTCGCCCATGACTCAGGCCGCCGGCTATCGTTGGCCGGACTCGCATCGGTTGGCTGTCTATGTTGCGCTGAATGTCGAGCAATACCGGTTTGGCGAAGGAATGATCGAAGAACTGGTTCCCGAGTGGATTGCAGCCCGATGTCCTGAATTATTCCTGGTGCGACTACGGCACGCGGGTCGGCGTCTGGCGGCTTCTGGATGTACTCGAGGAGTTTCATATCCCGGTAACTTTGCTGGTAAATACGGACCTCTATCACGCCTGTCCCGTGGTCGTCGATGCCTTCCGGAAGCGAGGCGATGAGATTGCCGCCCACGGCCGGACCAACAGCGAGCGTCAGGGTGGGATGAGCGAAAGCGAGGAGCGTGCGCTCATCGACGAGGCCACCCGCGAGATTGTGAGACACGAAGGGACGGCGCCTGGCGGGTGGCTAAGCCCCTGGATTTCAGAGACCGGGGTAACACCGGACCTACTCAAAGCCGCGGGCTATCGTTACGTTCTCGATTGGTGTTCAGACGATCGACCCTTGTGGCTGCGCACCACAGCCGGGCCGCTCCTGGCCGTGCCCTATCCACAGGAACTCAATGACAGCAGTACTGTCATCGGCCGCTTTACCAGCGCGAAGGATTTCGCGGATATGATCGTAGACAACCTGGACGAGATGCTGGCACAACCCGCCCCTGGACCGCTCGTGATGGGTATCGCTTTGCACGCGCACATCAGCGGCCAGCCATTCCGCTTGCGGCAGTTGCGGCGAGTGTTCGCAAGACTCGACGCCGGACGCAGGGAATTCTGGCTGACTCACACGGGGTCGATTGCAGAGCATGCCGCGGCGAATCTTCCCACGCCTGCAGAATGACTTCCACACTCTTTAAGAATGTCCGCGTGCTTACGATGGACCGCGCGGACAATGAAATTCCATCCACTCACCTTCTGATAAGGGACGACTTGATCGCGGCCATTGGGCCCGATCTGCAGCCGGATGCCGATTCAAGGATCATCGACGGCCGCGGTAAGCTGCTCATGCCAGGCTTGATCAACGGCCATTTCCACAGCCCTGGCAATTTCAACAAGGGTGCGCTCGACGACATGCCGCTGGAGCTGTTTATGCTCTACGAGGTTCCACCCTTCGACTGCCCGCCCGTATCGCCTCGCCTGAACTACGTAAGAACCTTGCTGGGCGCCGCCGAGATGGTGAAGACCGGAGTCACGGCCGTTCATGACGATCCGTTTTACGTCCCCATCGTCAATATGGAGTTGATCGATGCGGCGATGCAGGCTTACGCCGATTCCGGTATGCGAGCCACTGTCTCGATCAACATGCCGAACGTGATCGAATATGAAAAATACCCGTTCCTGTTCGATTTGCTTCCGGAAGCCTTCCGCGCAAGAATGCGGGAATCGCAATTACTTTCCTCCACCGATCTGCTCTCGCTGTACGGCGATTTCATTGCACGATGGCACACCAGTCATCAGGGTTTGCTGCGCGCGTCGGTATCGTGCTCTGCCCCCCAGCGCGTGAAGGTGGACTATCTTCAAGGGCTTTCAGAACTAAGCGCCACATTCGACCTTCCCTACAACATGCACATCCTCGAAACGCGGCTTCAGCGCGTGCTAGGGGATCAACTCTACGGGAAGTCCCTCGTGAAATATGTACGTCAGCGCGAAGTACTGACGGATCGGGCCCTAGTGATCCACGCCATCTGGGTGGATGACGAAGACATGGATTTGCTCGCCGCAAGCGGCTGTTCCATCGCTCACAATCCGTTATGCAATCTCAAGCTCGGCTCCGGAATCATGCCTTTTCGCGACTTGACTGGTCGCGGTGTCAACATCTGTCTGGGTAGCGATGAGATGTGCTCCGATGACGCGGTCAATCTCTGGAACGTGGCGAAATTCGCCGGACTCGTGCACAAAATCTCCGATTCCGACTACCGGAAATGGCCCGGCGCGCGCGAAATCCTTCGCTGCGCCACTACCAATGCGGCAACGGCCATGCGGCTTGGCTCCATCACGGGGACGATCGAGGTAGGGAAGCAGGCAGATTTGATTCTGGTCGATCTGGACACGCTGGCGTTCACTCCTTTAAACGACCTGCACCGTCAACTCGTTTTTTGTGAAAACGGGTCGTCAGTGCGCCTCGTGATGGTGGCTGGCCGGATTCTCACTGGAAGATGGCAAACTGCTCACCATTGACGAAGAAGCCCTTAAGGCCGAGATCCGTGACTTGATGGAAGAGTATCGCTCGCAGTATCGGGCCGCGGAACACTGGGCGAGGAGTCTCGAACCGATCTACCGCCAAATGTATGAAAAATGTCTGCAGGCGCCTGTGCCCCTAACCAGAAATATAAGGTAGACCTTTCTCCAACTCAGTAACGTGTTCCGCTACGGCGCCGGGCCATGTGAGCCATAACTGGTCCCTGAGCCGCGCCAGATGTTCCAACGCCCGGCGCAGGTGCCGCAGCCGGAAGGGTTGTCCCACGATGTAAGGATGCAGTGCGATACCTGCCACCAGTGGCTGTCCCCGCGATTGTTCCAGCATCTCATCGACCTGATCGATAATCATGTCTGCAAATTCAGCCGATCCCGCCTTTCTCACCACGATGGCGGGAATATCGTTGATCTCCTGCGGGTAGGGCACGGAGAGTATCCGGCCGCTCTCCGTGTTAAACCAGGTGGGCTGGTCATCGTGGCACCAATCCAGCACATACTTATATCCTTCGGCTTTCAGCAACTTGGGAGTGTGGAAGCTTTCAGAGATCCATGGACCCAACCAGCCCATCGGACGACGACCCTCATTTACCTCGATTGCTGTGGTCACTTCCTTGATGAGTTGCGCTTCCTGTTCCTGATCCAGGCTGGACTGGCGCTCGCTATTTGTGCGGCCGTGGCCGACGACTTCGTCCTCTCTCCTGCGAAAAGCCTCCATCAACTCCGGACAGTAATTGTAGATTTCGGAATTGACCAGCACTGCCACAGGCAGTTGCAATCGGTCAAACTCCACCAGCATGCGCCACGCGCCGACCCGGTTGCCGTAATCCCGCCATGCGTAGTTCAGGACATCAGGTTCCAAGCTGCCGGAAGGTACCAGTTGCGCCCCCAGGCCTTCTCCGAAGGAGAAATGCTCGAGGTTAAGCGCCAGGTACACCGCCAGCCTGGTACCGTTAGGCCAGGTGTAAGTCGGCCTGGCCGTGATCGCCGAATAAGTGTAACGCCCGTGCGATAGCAGGCTCACGCGCTGAGCCTTCAGAATTCCAGCCGCAGCGCCAGCTGGCCAGTCCGGTTGCCGCCGTTCTCCGTGGCCAGCACGCTCGAAGTCTTACCGAACGTGCTGGGAGAAGAGATATCGGTGGAAGGAGGTGCGAAATTGGGATGGTTCAGCAAATTAGTGAAGCTCGCCTCGAATCGAAGTCTCAGGCGCTCGCGAAGCACGAAACTTTTCGAAAGGCCCACCGCAGCCGACATCGTGCCGGGGCCTTCGAGGGTTCCGACGCCCGCGTTGCCGATGCGCCCCGCCCCATCTGGTGTGGGAACGAATGCGTTAATGTTAAACCACTCATCCGGCGTGGGATTGGAAATGTTGCCATTGCCGATCTGATCCGGCCGGAGTAGTGCACCGCGCCCGATAACGTTCGTTCCGGACTGATCCTGTGTCGGGGTGGTAAACGGTGTCAGCCAAGGGCCGGTTTCGAGCAGCGTCACGGTGCTTAGTTGCCAGCCTCCCAGGGCGCCATCCACAACTTTCCCTGAGTTGCTCAGGAACTTACGCCCCTTGCCAAAGGGAAGTTGATACATGGCCGTGATCAGTGCGCGATTCCGCCGGGTAGCATAGTCATTGCCGCGATTGTTGCGCAGATTGAAGCGGTCGGCCATTACTGCGCCCGATCCTACCTCGGAAGGCAGACTGCTGGGGACATCCGAGCCAGCGTCGGAAAGATTCTTGGCATAGGTATAGCTCCCTTGCAGGAACAAACCATGACCGAAACGGTGGTCCAATTGCACATTTAGGGACTGATAATTCGCGAAAGCCACATTCTCGCGGATCGCCACCTGATACCAGTTTTGGTACGGCATAAGACTCGGATCGAATCCTTGCTTGCTCGATGGTACTTGATTCATATCGACCATGTTGGGCAGCCGGTACGAGTTCATTCCGATATAGCTTACGCGTAGAGAGTAACCGGCCGGCAGCTCGTGTTCGATGGTGACATTCCACTGCGCCGACTGGGGATCGCGATAGTTGGTCGCGACACCAGCCAGGAAGAACTCGCCACCGATCTGATCGGGTGTAAGGCCACCGTTTCCGGGCACGGCCTGTGGAAATTGAAACGCCGGAGGTGCGCCGCTGCCCGCATTGTTCACGTAGTTGCGAAGGTCCGTTGTGTGAATCCCTGTGTCTGTCCACGCCAATTGCCCTAACGAGGTCATCGTAAATATACCGAATCCCGCGCGAAATACCGTCTTGTTGCCGAAAGGCCGCCACGCGAGGCTGACTCGGGGATCGAAATCCTTGTAGTAATACTGATGCAGTCCTTTGGGCAGGCCCACCGAACTTGCCGTAACGATTTTCGAACACGGCAACGTGGAAACGGTGCCGGGACAGGCGTTGATTAAGTACAGGAATGAGGCCGCGGGCGGCAGGCTCTGATCGGGCACGATCACGTTGCCGGTCTTGAGGTCGAAGTTCGTGATGTTTCCGTGGGTTTCGTCGAATGGCGGGTCAAACTCCCAACGCAACCCGAAGTTGAGCGTCAGCTTGTCGGTGATGCGAAACTCGTCCTGCGCGTAGACGCCGTAGTGATGAGCGCGCTGGTCCAGATTTGGACCCGTAGTGGCAACGAAGTTTGTATTCGGCAGTCCGAGGAGAAAATCTGCAAATGCGTTCCCGCTGAACGCGCCTTGATTGAAGGTGAACGAGCCGAAATCGTCCGAACCACCGAAATTCAACACGTCCTGATATTGAAGAAAACGCAGATCGGTGCCTACTTTCATGGTATGGCGGCCCTTGTTCCAGGACAGATTGTCGGTGAACTGGTAGGTTCGTGAGAAAGTGTTTCCCACTTTCCCCTGGCCCACCGGAGTGAAGCCCGTTCCATCGCTGAAGTTGAAGCCTGGGAAAGCGCCTGCATCGGGATGATTGTTCAGGTCGAGACCCGTGAGCCCGAGGCTCTGGTCTGCCTGTACCCCGTTGATCGGGAAGTTCTGATTAAGCAGCCAGCGGCTTAGCCCGAAGCGAATCTCATTCACCAGAGTGGGACGTATCGAATAGTTGTAAGAAAGAATCAGGTTCTGATCTGTTTCACGCACAGTTCTCGATGGAAGCAGGGTTTCGACCTGTTGGCTATCGAGAGTCTTCCAACTCCATCGGCCGAACAGTTGTTGCCCGGGGTTGAAGTAGTGGTCGGCCCTGGTGTCGTAGCCGTTCGTGGTGATCGGCGTCGGGATAAACGTCCGGTAATCGGCAAAGGTCGATCCGCTGTCAAAGTTCGGCAATGGATAAATCTCGGAGAGAAGTTTGGAACTGACCGAACTGATCATGCTGGTTGGAATCTGGTTATTGGCAAAGGGCACGCCGGTAGTCGGATTCACTGCCGCACCTCCGGGGACGTCGGTTAAGTTTCCCGTTCTCATCGCGGCCGTCGGTACCGAGTACTGCTCGAGAGTCGAACCGGGATGCCGGTTGGCTTCAAAATCGGCGAAGAAGAAGGTCTTGTTCTTCCCGTTGTAAACCTTCGGAATCCGAACCGGCCCGCTGAAGCTCCCGCCGAATGTGTTCCAAACCTTGGCCTGCTTTGCTGTTGCTCCGTAAGTGGTTGCGTCCAGCGCGGCATTTTGAAAATACTCGAACAAGCTTCCGTGAAATTCGTTCGAGCCGCTCTTGGTTGTGACCGTTACATCGCCAACCTCGGCAAACTCCGCGTTGTTATTCACCGACGAAACCTTGAATTCGCCCAGCAGTTCCGACGACGGATACATGTTTGCATTCGCGCCGTTGTTTCGCACGTTGATTGTCGAAACGCCGTCCACTGAGAAATCGATCATAGCGGGCATCCCGCCGCTCATCGATAATCCCCCGTTGCTGTCCTGTTGAACACCGGGGACCGTGACGAGCGCGCCCAACGGACTGGTTGTCGCGCCGCGATAATTGATCGGCAGCTGGGTAACTTCCTCAAATCCCTTGGTGTCTGAAATGGTGCCGTTCTCGGTGTTGATTGCGGTTGCTTCCGCCGTGACATCCACAGCCTGAGCCGCTGTTGCCACGCTGAGCTTGAAATTCGCGCGGCGTTCCTGCCGTGCATCGAGCGTCAAGTCGGAGATTTGAGCGGCGCCGAATCCTTCCTTTTTAACCACAATCCGGTACGTGCCCGGTTTGAGATTGACCGCCTCGTATCCGCCCTCGCTGTTCGTCGTCAATTTGCGAGAGACATTTTCGTCGGCGTTGGTTACTTCGACGACGGCTGCTGGTACAACCGCGCCGGACGAGTCAACTACGACGCCAATTATGGTGCCGAACGTGGATTGTCCAATCAGAGGCAAACTGCATGAAATGCCAAACAAAAACACTAAGAAGGCTGCGTGTATTTTCATACGTGAATGAATCCCCCAAAAGTAAGATTTCTGGCTTAAAAGCCGGTTTGCGATCCTGCAAATGTATCGCGACGCGTGGGAATGAACTACGATGAGGCGCCGGGGGGCAAGCATCCAATAGAAAGAAATACACCAAACCCTGGTACACGCCACGTGTCGTAGTTATGCCCATAACTCCGAAATAAAAAAGTCTGGACTGCGATGACAGGTTCGCTACGCGTGGCGGTACATCGCAAAGGTTGCGACCAGGAGCTTCACGCTCGATGTACCAGGACGGCCTACCAACCAACGGAGGTTGGTAAGTCGATTATCTGGCAGGCTACGATTCGATGTCAATCGAGGGCGTCATCGATTTTTTCTATGCGCTTGAAAGCCGCGATGCTATCGAGACGCCTTATGATTATCGGGAGTTGGCTTGATAAGAAATGCTCAGGGCGCCACAGGGGGGACAGCTTCGGGAAAGGGGTGCCGCTCGTCTATCGGCCAGATCGTGAAGTCTCGCAGGAGAACACGTTCCCGGCTGCCTTTCATCTCTCTGAGGGCATCGTTCATTTCCAGCAGATGTGCGCGCGAGAACGCGAGCGGCGCCTCGGACGGCTGGTATGCGGTACCCACCGGATAGTCAACGTACGGGGTCGTGCTCTGTTCCACGTGACATCCGAGAATATGCATCACGACCTTTCCGCGCGTGAAGTCCACAAGCCGTTGATTGCTTCTTACGAACGCGTCGAAATCGCGGACGAATACGCGGCCAGGATACAGACTATCCCCGGTGAACAGGATTCCGGTTTGACGGTCGTAAAGAGCCACGCTCAGCGTGTCATGCCCGGGGATGGGGATCACGTCGATCACCCGATTGCCAAGATCGATTTGTCCCGTATCGTCCGGCCATTTCCGGACGCCGAAAAAGCTGGCCGTGCCGGACACCGTGAGAGGCACAATGGTTACCCCCTTCATGGCTTGAAACTGCTTGTCGCCTGCGACGTGATCGTCGTGCGAATGCGAATGCATTACCACCAGCGGGATCGATTCCCGTTTATTGTGTAGCAGCCATTTCGAGATCACTCCATTGACGGCGCGCGCCGTTTCAGCCGTGCCGGACCCTGTGTCTTCAAGCAACGCCCGATCCTTCCCGAAGAATAGATATAGAAACGGCTTCTCATAATCCACGCAACCCGATTCCCGTATGATGTAGAGATCTTCGTTGTATTGGTGAATTTGCCAGTCGGGTACTTCGACGCACCTGGGACCGCCGGTGACCCAGGTAGCCGGCAAAGTGCCACCGCGCACCGTGGGCTCGGGCCGCGCGGTCTGCGCGGGAGCCAGTCCTGCGCCGAACGAGATTAGTAGCGCCAGCGATAAGGTTCGATAAATGAGACCGGAATTCATGTCGCCTCCTGAAAGCATATTCGAGGCGAACGTGGCCTTCCAATCAATTTGGATTGCCTAGAATAGCATGGGACCGGTGCAACCGGGATTCCAAACCTGTTTCTGTATCCCGGCCAGGAAACTGAGATCGCGTGCTGCGACTTGGTGCTCTGTAGGTTGTCACTGTAAATTCACAGCACTGTGAGAATTCGCGCAGACGTTATCCATAGAGATTTCCACAGAACTGTGGGTAAAGACGTGCCTCTGAATCTGCTTATTTAGATGGGTGCCAAAGTCGATGTTACCCTTTATTCCTATGTCAACAGCACAGCCGAATTTTGGGCGGAACTACGGCCGCTCGATGGTGATCTCCCAGCGGGGTATCGTGGCCACCAGCCACGCCCTTGCTTCGCAGGCGGGCGCGCAAATCCTCGCGGGAGGCGGCTCGGCGATTGACGCGGCCATCGCGGCCAACGCGGTGCTGGGCGTAGTCGAACCAATGATGGACGGAATCGGCGGCGACCTCTTCGCCCTCTATTGGGACGCGAAGACACAAACGCTGACCGGGCTGAACGCTTCTGGACCGGCGCCTCGCGCTCTCTCTCCGGAGTTTCTTGCGGCACGCGGTTTCATCACTATGCCCGCAGCTGGCATCCATGCGGTTACGGTTCCCGGCGCCGTGGCTGGATGGGCCATGATGCATCAGCGTTACGGAAAAACACCGTGGCAGCGGCTGTTCGAAGCTGGCATCGCTTATGCCGCAGAGGGCTTCCCCGTTACCGAGGCAATCGCGGAGCAGTGGGGAGCGCCGGCGTCGTCGGAACGATTGGCAACTCACCCCGCCTCGATGCGCCTGTTTCTTCCGAACATCCAGGCGCCCATCGAAGGCGATCTCTTCCTGAATCCAGACCTGGTGCACGCGTACCGAGCATTGGCCGAGGAAGGTCCACGCACCTTCTACGAAGGCCGGATCGCGGACGCGATTCTCAGTACGTCGCGAGATCTCGGCGGAACGATGACCAAAGAGGACCTAAGTTGTTTCTTGCCCGAATGGGTCGACCCGATTTGCATCGACTACCGTGGGTGGAAGATCTACGAATTGCCGCCCAACGGGCAGGGCATGGCCGCTCTCGAGATGTTGAATATTATGGAAACCTCGCCGGCACTGCCCGATGGCCCGTTCATTCCCGCCGAACTGCACAAGCGCATCGAGGCGATGAAGCTAGCCTATGCCGACGTCTATCGTTATTGCGCCGATCCCCGAACCTCCAACGTGCCCGTCGGGACGCTGCTTTCGAAGGATTACGCGCGCCGCCGCGCATCGCTCATCGATCCGGCGAAGGCGAATGGCGAGGTCCGCTGCGGCGATTTGACGGCGAGCGATACGGTCTATCTCGCAGTCGTGGATCGCGAGGGAAACATCGCCAGCTGGATTCAAAGCATCTTCAACAACTTCGGCTCGGGCATAACCGTCGATGGAATGGGGTTCTTGCTCCAGAATCGCGGTGCCTGCTTTACGCTCGATCCCGGCCATCCCAACGTGTTAGCGGGCGGCAAGCGGCCTTTTCATACCATTATCCCCGGCTTCATGGAACGGGGAGATCGGCATATCGGGTTTGGCATTATGGGCGGACCCAATCAGCCGCTCGCCCACGCGCAGTTTGTGTCGAACTTCGTCGATTACGGAATGAATCTGCAACAGGCGTTGGAATGTCCTCGATTTACCCGTAGCGCCGCGACCGGTTGTGACGTTTTAGCCGAGTCTCGCGTCACCGCGGCCACGCTCGCACGATTATCTGCCATGGGGCATGAACTCTCCGTTCGCCCCGAGTATACGCAGGAGATGGGACGTGGCCAGGCGGTCATGCGCGATTCGAAGACCCGAATCAATTACGCGGCGTCGGATCCAAGAGCCGATGGGGCCGCGACACCCGAGCCGATCCGGTAAAGCCAGGTGGCACAAAAAGCCTGTGGTCAACTTACGAACCATCGGTTACCAGCTCGTCGGAGATTTCAAAATGAACCCTGTTAACGAATGCCAATCTGTACTCGTTCAGAGCGGTTCGGTGTGGTGTCCAGCCGAACTGCGTCCGGAGATTCGCGCCATGACCACACTTGAGGCGCGTCCTGTTCGCTAACGATATAACGTGATATCGCGCGACAATTCGCGAGCGACGATTTGGGCGTTCAACTCACATTCTTGCAAAAGCTACCTCAACCTTCGGGGATCACTCAAAAGCGGCCAGCGGGTTCGCTGATCCGGGACATTGTGCTGACGTGAGGATTAGGATGACAGTGCATTCCGAAGCGCCGATAGCAGCGTACGAAGCGGAAAGGGCTTGCGAACAAAACCGCGTACCTGAGGTGCGCTCAGGCTCCCCTTTACCATCTCCTCGCCGTATGCGCTGGTTAAGATTACTTTCACCTGGGGCCAGACTTCCACAGCCTCGCGCAGGACTTCATGACTGGAGCACCCGGGAATGGTCATATCGAGGAGAAGAAGATCTATTCTTGACGCCCTGGAGTGGAGAAGTCTGACTGCCTCAGAGCCGTCGGCAGCCTCGAGCACTGTAAAGCCGGCCTTGCCCAGCATCTTCGTGACAGCGCAGCGAAGCGGCGATTCATCTTCCACAATGAGTACCGTGGCCTCCGAAGATATATACAACTCTTCCTCCGTGACCGCGACGGTGTCGGAAATCCGGCGAGCCGCGGTTCCCTCCGAAGGAAGCAGAATTCGAAAAGTCGTGCCCTTGCCCACCTCGCTTTGAACGTGAATTGCGCCACCCAGACTCCGGACGATTCCGTGGATTACCGGAAGTCCGAGACCGCGGCCGGACGACTTTGTGCTGAAGAACGGGTCAAAGATCCTGGCCTGGACGTCACGCGACATGCCGCTGCCGGTATCCGAGACTCTCAGCTGAACGTAATCGCCCTCGGCCAGATCTTCCATTGCCCCATCGGCATGGGCCGGGCCCAGAGTTACGCGCTCCGTTGTAACGCGAATCACTCCGCCGCTGCCCGTTAAAGCGTCGGAAGCGTTCACGACCAGGTTCATCAAAACCTGGCGAAGTTGTGCCGTGTGAGCCTTAACGGCCGGCAGGTGCTCGCGGAGATCAGTCACCAATGCCGCGCGCTTCGAGATTGCCGACTTGAGCAAGCCATACATCTCCTCTACGGTCTTCGAGATGTCTATGAATTCGAGAACATCGCTCTCTTTCCCCGCGTAGATCATCAGTTGACGCACGATGTCGGCGCCACGGATTGTGACCTCCCTGATCGCCTCCAACTCCTCGTCAGGAGAAGTTCCCGCGGCTAGCCCCGCAACCGCTGATTCCGCCTGGGCCAACACTGCACCGAGCAGATTATTGAAGTCATGGGCGATGCCGCCGGCCAGCGTTCCCAGACCTTCGAGCTTCTGGCGAGCGAACGCTTCCATCTGCGCGCGCCGAGCCTCTGTAACATCGCGATTCACCTCCAGCACGCGGTCGATTCCATCCGACCCTTTGATTAATTGAATCCGAGCGGAGACTACGACTTCGCGTCCGTCCCGAGTCTCCTGCCGCACTTCGCCTTCCCACGAGCCTAGTATTCGCATCTGCCCGAGAATCTCGCCCCACGGTTTCGGAAATCGGGGCGCCAGCAGCGTATGCGTCAGTTTTCCGACCGCTTCAAGTTCTGAATACCCGTACAGGCGCTCGGCGCCGACGTTCCAGCTTTCGATCGCGCCGTCCAGCTCCCAAACGATCATGGCGTCATAAGAGAGCCTGAGGAGCTCCGCCTGTTTTTTCAGTGCGTCTTCGGCCTTCTTGCGCGCGGTCACGTCCGTCAGGACACCGTCCCAGATGGTCCGTCCATCAGGGAGCCGCCGCGGGCGGGAGTGGAAGTGAATCCCGCGAATCTCGCCATCCGCTCGCCGCATGGGGACTTCAATATCAAAGTCGGAGAGACTGCGCTTGCTGCGCGATTTGGTCTCCACGAAACGAGCCATATGTTCCGGCAGAATCTGATTGTGTAACGCGCTTTTGTCGCGCAACACGCTTTCGACCGTGATATCGTTCAGGCGTTCGATTCCAGCGCTGAAATAGGTGTAGCGTTCGGGGACGCCAGGCTCGTCAACATACTGGTATACAGCGCTATCGGGCAAGTTGTCGCCCAGCAACCGCAATCGCTCTTCGGTCTCGCGCAATGATTGCTCAGTCTTGCGCTGTTCGGTACGCTCTGCTTCCACCTGTTCCGTGATGTCAATGACTCCGCCTATGACCTTGAGCAGCGTGCCATCGGGCGAACGGAGGAGCGCACCCTTGCCGAGGATCCAACGCACGGTTCCATCGGGCCGCATGATCCGATGCTCTATGTCACGGTAGATGCCCGTACGCAAGGCCTCGGTGACCGATTCGCGGACCAAACCGCTGTCTTCGGGATGGAGTACTGTGAGGTAATCCGAGTAATTAGCCGGCCCGGTCCCCGGCTCGCGGCCGAAGACTCGACACGCCTGGTCGTCCCAGATCACTGCATCGCTGATCGCATCCCAGCTCCACAGCCCCATGCCGGCAGCTTCCAGTGCCATCCGCAAAGTCTCGGCGTCGCGCCATTGGGTAACGGAAATGTCGTCAGTGGCCATCGCGCTGGTCGTAAACGTATCGCAAACCCGCGCTCATGTGCAACATCAGCCAGGCCATCCTGGCTTTCGATCGTCTCGCGGCTGGGGGGCAAATCGTAGTGGGCGGCCGCTGGCTTGGAGGGCAACGCTGAAGAACCCGACAACCGAGAGGCGGCGCGCCGCGGTCGTCCACTCGGCAGTAATAACAGGAAGACGGACGTGCAGTCACGATTAGCCAAGCCTGTTCGCCACCAGACAGTCAACTTTAAGGTCCGGCGGAAGCGGGAAAAGCTACCGATATTTGCGGTTATCGTTCCGGCAAGCATCAATGCAACGAGTCGAGCGGGGGGTAAACGCTGTGCCGTCACCGGTGGGTGATCGGCCCTGTTAGCCCATGATCGCCGCAGATCCCGTGCCAATACGCAAACACGGTCAACGTAAGCTGCGTGCTACGTATTACCTGGAGCCCGGTGATATGTTTCTTGATGATGAACCCAATTGCTCAACGGCGGGTCGCTCGCGCGCTCCGCGCTGGCGGCCCGGAAGTTATTGAGATCGGTGTTGAGGAATTGGCCCCGTTGAAAGCCGGCGAGGTGCTCGTGCGCGTCGAGGCCGCTGGCCTTAACCACTCTGAAACGTTGATTCGTTCAGGCAACTACACCGTTCGCCTGCCTTTTCCATACGCGGTGGGCGGAGAGGGATCGGGCACCATCCTGGCGGCATCATCAGGGGTAACGATGTCCGTTGGCACCCGGGTGTGCTGGGGAGCGGTTCTCGGATCGTGCGCGACTCTTATCACAGCCCCAGCTTCCATGTTAGTGCCGATTCCTGAGGGCCTCAGTTTTGAGGACGGTGCGTGTTTGGCGGTCGCCGGGCTCACGGCCGGGGGCCTCGCTCGCGTCTGGCCGCTGAAGGGGCGCCCAGCCGTAGTGTGGGGTGCCGCTGGTGCGGTAGGTCGAATGCTCGTGGCCACACTGGCCGATCAGGGAAGCGATGTCATCGGCATTGCCAGCGGTAAACGTGTGGACGCGGTTCTCGCTGCCGGGGCCAATTACGCCATCGATCGGACCACCGAGAATGTGCGGGACGCCGTTCGGGCCTACACTCGAGATTGCGGTGTGGCCGCTGTATTTGACCCGATAGGCGCTCCGACCTACGAGACCAGCCTTCAACTGCTCGGGCCGCGGGGTTGCCTGATCAACTACGGTGAGTTATCGGGCACCACACCCGCCGTCGACCTACACCAACTCTTTCCCGGGTCCGTCTTCGTCACCAAGTACAACGGTATGCGTTGGGTCGAAGGATTCCACGAGTTCGCTGGTCTCATTTTGGATGCACTGACCCTGGCGGCGAAACGCCCCGCTGTAATCAGCGACATCGCTGGCCGGTTCCCGCTCGACCAAGTCGCAGACGCCTACCGGGCGCTGGAGTCCGGTTCTCAGGGTAAGGTGCTGGTGCTTCCCAATGTCTAATGGTGTTTCTGAAGATCCACAGCAGTTCATTCTCGCCTTCTGGAAAGCGTTTACTGACGGGCACCGAGAGCGGGCGCCGAGAGAAGCTGCCGATATTAACCGATATCGTTTTCCCCCGACGAGCTGCGACGCCAGATCCCTCAAGGGGAGTAGCGTCCAAGTCTCGGGGACTTTCGCCCTCCCCGGAAGTCATAATAAGAGCAGAGGAGCCTATAGTCCTGCGGCTATCCATTCTGTTGAGTCTGTCGATCGTGGCGCACGCCCAGAGTCCGCCGGCATTCGAAGTCGCTACCATCAAGCGCTCCGCGCCGGATGCACCAGGACAGTTCATTCGCCCTTCTCCCGGTCGCCTCTCGATCACCAACATGACCTTGTTGCAAATGATCCGCTTTGCGTACGGCGAGGGATTGGCATATAACCTCGAAATTGCGGGCGGCCCCGGCTGGATTGACAAGGATCGCTACGAACTGGAAGGCAAGGCCGCGGGCCAGGTCTCACTTCCCGAGCGCAGACTGATGCTCAAGACGCTGCTGGCGGACCGGTTCGGATTGAAAGTGCACACCGATTCCAAAGAAGTGAACGTTTACGCGATGACAGTGGTGCGATCAGACGGCAAACTGGGGCCGAAGGTGCAGGTTTGGGACGGAAAGTGCGGTGGGCGCGATGCTCCTACGGCCAACGGCAATCCAAAAGGTGCGCGCTGCGGCGCGTTTTTCCGGCCGCCAGGAATGGAGCTTGAAGGGGGCACGATGGGGCTCCTCGCGGATATGCTGTCGAATCCGAACACAAATCTTGGGCGTCCGGTTGTGGACAGAACCGGACTAACCGGGGAATATACGATGCAACTCGAATTTCAGTTCCGCCCGCCGGGTCCCGTAGGGGCTGCGGCTCTGGTCGACGAGTTCTCGGCGTCGCTGTTTACGGCACTACGGGAGCAGTGGGGGTTGAAACTCCAGTCCGCGAAGGGCACCGTAGATGTGATCGTCGTCGATCAGGCCTCGCGTCCGACGGAGAACTGATATGGAGCGACTGTGTCAAGCACCTCGAGATTGTTGGGGGGCGAGTATGTTTTTCCTTTCGCTTTCATGAGCGGAGCAGTTTTGGTGGAGAACGCAGTCCGTCAAGGACGCGCGAAGCGCGACAACGTGAATCCTTGACGGACTGCGTTCTCCACGTATGCTGAGCGTCGGAAGCGAAAGGAAAAACTTCCGGACAGGAGTGCCGATAACAACCGAGTAGCAAGCGCGACGATTGATCACACTGATATGCGCGGGTCGAAACCGCAGTGACATGATCCGTCGGGAGCTGCCTCGGACTAAGGGCGCGGGTTGGATCCGAAGACCGTACCGCATAGTTTTCGTCGAGGGTTCTCCTTTTCGTGGGCCCTCGGCTGTCATCGACACTGCTGTCCGGAAAGAACTCACTTCTTAAGCCGCTTTCGGCAAACGGAACTGCTTTTCGGTAGGAACCGCGATCGCCCAGAGAAAGCCCAGCAGTTCACGGGCAAGCGCCGTCATGGCCTGACCACTGGTCTTTCCGCGAGCGGTCAGCGCCACATATCTCTTGTAGAGGCGTTGCTGTGCCTTCCAGGCCATCTCTCTCACCTCGTCCGTGAGCGCCAGCGCTTTCTGTCTTCTCAACACCCGGCCCTGCACATTGGGCCGATGCCGGTACGCCCAGACCGACTCCACCAGAACCCGGCGCAAATGCGCATTACCGCTTTTGGTGATGGCGCCGCGCTGGGTTCGGTTGCCGCTGGAATACTCTCGCGGCACCAGTCCGCTGTAGCCCATCAGTTGGCGCGGACTCTCGAAACGCGACAGACTGCCCAGTTCGCAGACCACCGTCGCCGCGGTAGTCTGCGCCACTCCGCGTAAAGCCTGCAGCGCCTCGATGACTGCGCGAACTTCCGCAGGCGCCTTTGCGACCGCCTCGTCGATAGCCTGTTCCAGCTTCACGATCCGTTCCGACGCGTCGACGATAGCGGCGGACTCCGCTGCTTCAAGCACCATCGCACCTTGCTGGATCATCGCGACGACGTTGGTCGCGTTTGAGCCCTGTAGAAATTTGACGTTATGCTTCTTACACGAATCAAATACAGGCTCTCGCACCTTCGCCATTTCCGGGCGGGGTGCCACCTCGGGGGAAGACGGCGCTGGATGCGCCCCAGCCTCACTCCAGCAATTTTAGATACGCCACGATGTCGCGCTGATCCTGCTGTGTGAGAAGGGCCGGCGCAGGCGTTAGAGGAAGGAACCGCGCGTAATGGGCAGCCACGTCCTCCAGGGTCTTTGCCGAATTGTCGTGGAAATACGGTGCGGTGCCCCTGACGCCCCAAAGAGAGGGTATTTTGAAGGCATTCGCGTCGGCCAGGAACGGAGGGCCCCCGTTGGCGAACGGTACGCCGGTGATCAATGCCCGTCCGGGATCGGGGCTCCACACGGTAGCTTGGGTTCCGTCGGGGTTTTTGAAAACAAACGGCCGAACAGGATTGCCGCCGGCATTGAATTCCGATACGTCGATAGACTGAAAGCGCAGACCGGCAATCGGAAAGAACTGGTTGGTCTGGTTCAGCATGGGACCACTGTGGCAGATCGCGCAAGCGCCCCTCTTAAAATCGGGGGCCGTCACCGGCGCGTCCACGAAAAACAGCCTGCCGCGCTTTTCAGAGTCCGTGCGACCTTCCGGCAACTGTGGCGGCCGGCCGCCCTGGGCGAAGTTCCGCAGGCTTGCGGAACTGAAAAAGCGATCGGTCAGCTCGAACTGGGCGATGGCCAGCAGATCAGGCTCCGCGATCGCATGATTCACCTGGGCGTGCGCTTGAATGGCGTGCAGCGCCTGAGTCGGGAGGTCCGGTTCTCTACCATCGAGCATCAAAACCTGATCGAGCGCGGGCGTGTTGTGCGTCGTAGGAATTCCTCTCCTGAGAACCACCGAACGGGCAGCCGGATCGTCGGCCAGACTTACGTTGGCTGGCAGGGGTATTGTGATCAGGATGGTGGCATCCCGCAGGATGCGATTAACCCCGTGACCCTGGCCGTCATCGCTCCCGTCAAACCGGAAGAGCGGATCGCGGCGATCTACAAGAAACCGCACCAGTGCGTCCAAGGGGGATACGGTCCCGGTTTCGAAGCTGTGGCAGGTAAGGCAGGTTCGGCCGTTGCCACCGAAGGTTTCTGTTGTGAACAGGCGCTTGCCATCCGCAGTGTTGGCGGTGCTCACTTGGGCATAAATCGGCGACGGCACCAGAATCAGACCCAGCGCCAGCAAAGTTCTCATCTCTTTTTCTCCCTGTTTTTAGTTCGGCCGAACGGCCGGCTTTCTAAGACGTTTCTTCAGAAAGCTGTTCGCAAGGACAAGTGTGGCAATCACTAGAGGGTATTTCAATGCTGCCCGGGCGATCCGGAGATTACATAATTGTCACGAGCCAGGTGCAACTCAGATAAGGCATTAACCGCATGCCCGGGCAGGAAGGATCATGCATCGGAAGATATAAGAGAGGATCGTGGTACTCGGGCGGTACTGACTTTGACAGACAGATTATCGGATCAGTACAGCCTCATGCCGCAACCAATCGACAAATATTTGCCTGAAGATGCAGGCGGGAAGAAGGCCGTCGGTCTCGCGCTCTCCGCCGTCGATTATGGCCGCGGGGACCGGAAGCTACCTGCAGGGCGCGAAGGAAAACCAGATCCCATGTCCAAACCACAGCCGTGGCACCCGACCTATGGATTCCTGTCACCATACCGACGCTCCGGCGAGAGTTGGCCATCGCAGAGGGCATCCGGAAAAATACCATGTCGGTGGCGCCGGAGTCGAGCGCCATGGAAACCAGTTCCTTACCCATTCGTCCTTTGATTACGATGAGGCCCTCGATGAATAAAAACGGAATAGCGGCGCTCTGCGGGCGGGATCCAGTAAGTTCGCCAGTCCGGGGATATAGAGAAAAGGCGAAATGCGCCAAAACATCCGAGCCCAGAATGCCCCGGACTCCCGGAAGCTCCGTTTTACCTCAACAAGGTTCTGGAACAAAACGCTTACTGGCGGCACGGAATGGCCACCCAGGCGAAGGATATCCACAAACGTCCCAGGCACAATCAGGCTTCCGCGCGGGCTGACAAGCTCCATTCGAAACCGGGGCCTAATCTAGCAGCCCGTGTCTAAAGTCGAAAAACACCTGGCCCTGAAAATGTTTTGACTTTAAAATCGGGTTATGGCGATGGGCACGCGGAAGAAGAGGGAGCGGCAGGAATCGCTGTGGTACGGCGGTGAGTTGCCGACGGCTCCGGGACATCCGTTTTACAGCCGGCTGAACGAGCTTCTCGACAAGGCGGACTTTGACCGTTTCTGCGAGAAGAGCTGTGCCGGCTTCTATCACGCCAAACTGGGACGTCCGTCGCTGGCTCCGGGACTGTACTTCCGCATCATGATGATCGGTTTCTTCGAAGGCCTCGACAGCGAGCGCGGCATTGCGTGGCGGCTGGCCGATTCGCTCACGCTGCGGCAGTTTCTCTCCATCGGACTGGACGAGAAGACGCCGGACCATGTGACGATTTCGCGGACGCGGCGGCTGATCGACGGCGAAACGCATCAGCGGATCTTCACCTGGGTGCTGGAGCGACTGGCGCAGGGCGGACTGATCAAAGGCAAGACCATCGGTGTGGATTCGACCACGCTGGAAGCCAATGCGGCGATGAAGTCGATCGTGCGGCGCGACACCGGCGAGAGCTACAACGAATATCTGAAGCGGCTGGCCGAAGCCGAAGGGGTGGAAGCCACAGACGCGGCGGCGTTGCGGCGCATGGACCGGAAGCGCAAGAAGAAGACTTCCAACGAAGACTGGGAGAGCCCGAGCGATGGCGAAGCGGAGATCACGAAGCTGAAAGACGGACGCACGGCGCTGGCGTACAAGGCGGAGAATGCGGTGGATATGGAGACCGGCGCCATCGTTGCGGTCACCACGCATGGCGGAGCGGCCGCCGACACGGCAACGGTGGAAGAGACGGTGATCGAAGCCGGTGTGGCGGTGGCGGGTCTGATTGCGGAAACGACGCCGGAAGGCAAGCTATGCAGTGCATCCCGACGGAGTCGAGGAAGTGGTGGCGGACAAGGGATATCACAGCAACGATGTGGCGGTGGCGCTGCGCGGAACTGGAAGTGCGAACTTACATCGCGGAACCGGATCGGGGCGTACGCAACTGGGACGGCAAAGCAGGCGGAGAAGGAAGCGGTGTATGCCAACCGGCGGCGCATCCGGGGAGAACGCGGCAAGCGGATGCAGCGGCAGCGCGGCGAGAAGATCGAACGGAACTTCGCACATCAGTTCGATACCGGCGGCATGGACCGGCTCTACGTGCGGGCTGGAAAATGTCCACAAGAAACTGCTGATCCAGGCGGCGGCATGCAATCTCGCGCTGCTGATGCGGTCGATGTATGGAGCGGGCAAGCCCAGAGCCGCTCATGATCAGCGTACGAAGCTGTTTTTGCGATTCTGGCCTTTATAAGAGCTGTAGAAGCCTTCTGGCAGCCACCATCCGTACACCCCGGCTACCTCATGCGAAAACCGAGAACATCAACCAGGCACCTCTTACGTCACCGCGTCACGCCAAAATCGGGCGGTTTAGACACGGGCTGCTAAGGCCGAGTTCCGCGGCGAGTTCGGGTTCAATCAGAGTGATATTGGTCCCGGTATCCACCAGAAATCGGAATGGCCCTGTTTCAGCAAAAGCTCACCGCCGTGGTAATCGGAACGAATGATTCCCGGCCCTCAACTGTTGACGCTCCGAATACGGCCAGACACGCGCGCAACAACATCACTCCGCCTGCGCGCCGGCCCTGCAATCGTCGAATCCGCATCGCGATTCCTCCTGGTCTGGCCATAGAACTGGCCTCGTCAAGAGAAGTGTGACGCAAGCGCCGCCAGCCTCAATGCAATCGCGCTGACCCGTAGATTACAGCCAGGTCACGGGGCAAGTTTCTGATGCACCGGTGTTTATACCCGCAGGCCGGGAGTGGGTTCAGACCTGAAAGGAAGTGTTAGACTCGTTCCACCCCGTGGCACAGGAACCCCGAATCCCGCGCAAACCGATCGACTCTTCCAACATTCGCTTTGGCCCTTTTGAACTGGACGTTCGCACGGCCGAACTGCGCAAGAACGGTTCCAGAATTCGTCTGCAGGACCAGCCCTTCCAGATCCTCAGCATGTTGTTGGATCGGGCGGGTGAAGTAGTGACAAGGGATGAAATCCGCGGCAGGCTCTGGCCCGACAACACCGTCGTCGAATTCGATCACAGCATTAATGCGGCAATCAAGCGTTTGCGCGACGCATTGCAGGAATCAGCGGATCAACCTCGCTATATCGAGACACTGGCGCGCCGAGGCTATCGTTTCACAGGCGAGATAGAACCCCCTCCAGCGGGGCCGGATTTGGCTGCCGCGGCGCCAGAACCGGTTGTGGCTCCGGCACTGGATAGTCCCGACCCAGGCCGCGAGAGCGTTGAGGCGAAGAACCCGCCGTTATTACCCGTCTCCACGCGCCGGCATGGGGCCTCTATCTTCTTGGCCGCGTCGTTTCTGTTGGCTATTGCAGGCGGCTGGTATTGGTACCACGTTATGGCGGCGCCGATTCGCTGGGCAAGGGATGTAGCACTGCCTGAAGCCACTCGTCTCGTCGACGCCGGGAACGCCACCCGGGCCTTCTCCCTGATTCTGCGCGCCCAGCAGGTACTTCCCGCGGACCCGACTCTGAGCAGGCTCCGCAGAGAGATTTCGCACCCGGTTACGATCCGTACGGAGCCGGCGGGCGCCGAAATCTGGGTAAAGGCCTACGAAGATCCCGATGGGCAATGGCTGCCGATCGGCAAATCTCCCATCGAGAACTTTCTTTTGCCGCTCGGTTATTTTCGCTGGAGGATTACGAAGGGCGGCTTCCGGACAGTGGAAGGCGCGGATGGATTCCAACGCGCCATAATCGACTTCGCACTCGACTCAAACGAAAACGACGTTCCCGCTGAAATGGTGCACGTGCCGGCTGGAGCATTTCAGCTATCCAGCCTCGCTCCCGTCCAGCTGGATGACTACTGGATCGATAAATACGAAGTCACCAACCGGCAGTTCCGACAATTCATTGACCAGGGCGGATACAGGAACCGACGATTCTGGCGCGAGAAATTCATTCAGGATGGCCGCGTGCTCTCCTGGGAGGAGGCCGCCACGATGTTTCGGGACCTGACAGGCAAGCCCGGGCCATCGGGCTGGGAACTGGGTGACTATCCAGCGGGACAAGATGATTTCCCGGTTGGCGGGGTGAGCTGGTACGAGGCAGCCGCGTATGCGGAATTTTCAGGAAAGCAGCTTCCGACCTTGTATCACTGGTACCGGGCGGCCGGCCTGGGAATCTACTCGGACATCCTATTCTTCAGTAACTTCAACACAAACGGTCCAGTCCGGGTTGGCAGTCTAAAAGGTATCGGTCCGTTCGGAACCTATGACATGGCTGGCAACGCGCGGGAATGGTGCTCGAATATCAGTGGCGGTCGACGGTACATTGCCGGAGGCGCCTGGAACGATCAGCGCTACGTCTTTTCCGACATGAACGCTGTGACGCCTTTCGACCGTTCTCCCGCAAACGGATTCCGTCTCGCCAAACGACTGGGAGCCGCGTTTCCAGACGCACTCACCAGACCGATTGAAAAACCGTCGCGCGACTATCAAGCAGAGAAACCAGTCGATGCCGACGCATTTCGGATTCTCCAGAGCATGTACTCGTACGATCACACCGACATGAACGCACGCGAGGACTCGGTCAATGAGATCTCACGGGTGTGGACTTCGAAGAAGATCACGTTCGATGCCGCTTACGATCACCAGCGAGTGACGGCGTTGCTGTATTTTCCAAAGAACTCAAAACCGCCGTATCAGACCATCGTTTATGTGCCCCCGAGGAGCGCTCGGTATTTAAGCACTATAGACGAATTCGAAATCAAGTTCATCGAGTTTCTTGTAAAGACCGGCCGGGCCGTTTTATTTCCCATCTGTCAGGGAATGTATGACCGCCGGCAGACGGCGCCACCCGGGCTAAGCGGCGAAAGAGACCTGGTTATCCAGCAAACGAAGGATTTGCGACGGTCCATCGATTACCTGGAGATGCGTCCCGATATCGATCGGGAGCGGCTGGGCTTTTATGGAATCAGCGACGGTGCCCGATCGGGACTGATTCTGCTTGCACAGGAGCCGCGAATCCGGGCCGCCGTTCTCGCCGCCGGAGGTCTTTCGCCTGAGAAGAAACCAGCGGAAATTGACGAAATCAATTTTGCGCCCCGGGTTCGGGTCCCGGTACTGATGCTTAACGGCCGTTATGATCTTTTTTACCCTGCGGAGACACTTCAGGCGCCATTGTTTCGTCTCCTTGGCGCCCCGGAAAAGGAGAAGCGTTATAAGCGGTTCGACATCGGCCATTTGCCGTTCCAGCAGCTCGAAATGAAGGAGACCCTCGATTGGTTCGATCGTTATCTGGGTCCGGTGAGCAGGTAGAGCACGTCGATTCCGCGATATTTGATCGGCGATCCCTCCACCAACCCAAACGCCCTCAGCTGGTCGGCGCCTGGCGCGCCAACGGCCGTACAAATGAAAATATGATCGACCACGACAGGCATCCATGTTGTCATTCGGCCGGTCATTTCCGCCGGTCATTCATATAGATACGTCGGAGAGTACCCCCAGAGTCCCCCCAATTTCCGGAAAAAACTGGCATAATAAACTTGCAAGTCTTTTGTTTGCAACGCGATGCGACTACAAGCCGTTCGGCTGTTAACCGAAGGGTTGTAGGTTCGAATCCTACCTGAGGAGCCAAAATAAACCCTGTAATTTCAACGCATACCTTTGAAACGTCCCCGTTTGCGGCTTTCGGCTAACGACCGGGCTGCAAATCGCGAATTCCCCATCCTTACTCACTCAAATTTCCCCGTCCTTATCCTCGGGGTACCCCCGAGAAGTACCCCAGTTGTTCGCGAACACGCGCGCGCCCGTGGCGTCGGTGTCCCCGTTGTGGTACTGCGGCGCCGTCCGGCGAGCCCGGCGCACCGTGGGCCAAACGTGCGCGAAAAGCGCGGAAAGCGCGATAAGGGCTTCGCCGGGCAACAGCGACACGATGAAAACACAATTCGAAACCGTTACCGCGTTACCGATGGCAACAGCACACGTCGGTGCGTCTGCCTCGGGTTTTCATTGAGGCGCTGACCACTTCTACCGGGGCTCCGCCGCGTTCTCCCTTCGTCGAGCGTGGCCATCGCTCCTCCACAGAATCAGGCCCCTCGATAGCTCCGCAGCAGGAGCGGTCGGGCGCGCTCCAGATCGTCGGCGGTTTGTATCCGGATTTTCCAGATCCCCGGTTGCGGCGTGGCCGAGCTGACCGATATCGCGCGTAATTCCCTCTTCCAGGGTCACTGCGGACAGATCGAGTCGCGTCCAGACCTGTAGATATCCTTGCCGCGCACTTTGACACGGGCGAAATGCTTCAAGCGCCGGAACGCGACGAAGTGCTCCAGTTCCCTCATCTGCACGTCGTCGCCGAGTGCAAGCAGAAACGCTTTCAGCGATTCCCAAACATCGTGAATGATCGTCGTCGTAGCGACGGTATCGCAGCAACTCGATATTTCGCGGAATCTGTTCGCCCGAACAGCCCGATCTCGCCGCACGAACGGAATCCTATGGGCCTTCGCGAATAAAAACGACTCGTTTCCCGTCGCCGGAAAGAGATGGCTGGCAACTCGAAACGCCGTTGCCATGCGTAAGGTCGATCGGACGATCGCTGCCACGCCTCAGGTACACATCGGTGAAACGGATAGCCCTGCCTCCCGGTGCATCCTTTTCTTCGTCCTCGCAGGACAGGCGCACATCTCCGAAAACGCGTTCCCAGCCGACAAGATGGGAGAGCATCGTTTCGTCGTCCTCAGAGTGAGCGTCGTGCGATATTGCGGTCATGGTGCCAGTCTTGATAGAGAGCACCGCCGCCCCGAAACTGCCCCCGGCTTCCTTCATTAACACCAGCAATTGATCGGCATTGTCGCGCGAGATTCCCACCAGCTTGCCGACACCCGGTGCCGGGCGGATCCTTGCCGGCGAATCTTCATGAAGCGGAATACGATAGAGATCGCCGGCTTTCAAAGCGAGAATGTTCTGGTCCTGGGAATCGAAAACAGGCGAATTGTATCCCCTATCCCTCGTCAGGCGCTCCGGGATTGATCCCACAGCCGCGGCCACCACCCAGACATCGCCGCTCGCTGCGTTCTCTCCGCCGCGCAAAGATCTGGGCGTGGCCGAGACACCGGTGAAGCGTAGTACCTTATCCCAGAACGAATCGGCCTTCTTGCCGGGCTGGGCCGCCAGCGGCAAAACCAAAAGACAGAGCGTCATTATCGTTTTCATAGCGAATCGCCTTCACGGATCAGCTGCCGTTCCCCGGGAAAAACCGCCGGAAGATCTGGCTTACGCCCGTAATTTCGAGTTTTTTTATTTCGGTGTTGGGAATCGAGACAAGCTTCCGCTCTTTGTCCAGCACCAGAAATGTGGTCTTGTCTTTGCCTTCCCAGACCAGCCAGGCCTCGGCAGGCGCGAACTGCGATACCCTGGGAAGGTCTCGCGTGGAAAGGACGATCCCGTAGTTTACCGGCAATAGCAGGAACTCCACCGCAACAAGAAAAACCAGCAGGGCCTCAACCCCGGGCCTTCTTATTGAATACGATCTCGCCTGCTGCAGCAGCCAGACGCTGATAGCTACCCCTGTAAGCAGCGCGGCAAAGAAGATCGCTTCAGAATTTGAGGACTCATCGAGTAGAATGGCCCTGAGCCAGGAGTCTCCATCGAGACGTGGTTGCACGAGCAGGCTGTTCATGAACTCGAAGCATTTTTTCTCGATGAGCTGAATGAACAGAGTGGCGAAGATGACTCCTGAAAGCGCATGATTCACGCGCGCGCGCCAGCGTCGGACACGGAGTGACATATTCAGCAGCCACCAGATCAGAAGGAGCGGAGAAGTCAGCAGAAGAGCGTTGACAGCACTGCTGGTCGCGTAGACCACAAACCGGGCTCCGGCAAAGAAATAACGTTCGTCAAGCACCGCGAGATCCGTCGCCACGCCCCAAGCCGAAAGCTGGAAGCGCAACACCAGATAACCCAGAAAATACAGCAGGAATGACCCGAGGCCCGTGTAAACAGACCAGCTCCCTCCGATTCCTTTGATCTTTTCAAACAGCGTCGCCGTCCCGGTCGGTGTCATCTTGCGATCAACAGAAATGGCGCCCAATAAAATGGACTGCTGTATCTGGAGTCGCGCCGAACCGCGCGAATCGCCTCGCGCGCGGCTTCCGCCGGCGTTTTCGTCTGGGCTTCGCGATAGAAAGTCTGCATCCATAGAGAGGTCGCGGCCGAATCCACTTTCCATGCGGAAACAAGCAGGCTCTGTGCGCCGGCGAACAGAAGCGCCTGCTGCATGCCCTGAACCTCATTTGAGCGAGTCGTGTGTACGAGCCCGGTCTCGCAGGCGCTTAGCGTCACGATGCGCGCCTTGTCCAGGTTGAGCCCGAACATCTCCGCGGCGGTCAGATCGCCCGCTTCGCCCGCGCCTGACCCAAGGCTCACAGCGGCCGCCGCGAGGCTGATACTTGATAGAAGCGGTTCATTCGAATCGAACTTCCCGTGGACCGCCAAGTGCAGGATGCTGTAAGATCCCGCCCAACGCTCCAGATCCACCTTGCGGATCAGTGAATCCGAGACTACCTTGGGCTGGTTCGGGTAGAGCCGGGCAAGTGCCTTCACTTCTTCCCGCGAGCCTTCCAGCATCGGGTTGGCTGCGGCCAGAAGAGATCCTCCCGAGAGATTTTGCTGTCTTTTCAAACGGAGCAGAATCGAAGCGCTCGGCGCATACGTGATCTCGAATCGTTCGCCAAGAAAACTACCGTCCGCCGGATTCTGAAAAACCTGAAAGGGCAGCGACTGCAAATCTCCCTGCGGCACGATTACGAGACGCTCCGTGCTCAGCCAGCCCAAAGCAGGCTGGATCAGATATAGGAATAATTGTTTGGATACATCCTCCCGGAATTCAGCGTTCGGTCTGCTCATGGAGGCGCGTAGCGCCGCCACCTTCCTGATCAGCGCCAGGCGGGTCACGAACACCTGGCGGACATGAAGCGAGTCCGGCCCGATGTGAATCAGAATGACTGCATTATCGAGAATGTAGTAATACAGCAGATCCATGCGATCCCGGCGCAGCGCATCCTGCAGCGTTCCGAGTGAGACAGGCTCGGATAGGGCGATATCCTGACTTCCCGGAGCCGCGCGCCCGGCGCGCCGCAGCATCTGCTCGAACTCCGCCTCCGATTCGGCCAGCTGCGTCTGTTCTTTGGCGATGGTATCGGGATCGTCGCTGTCGTCGGCTTGGGGAGCCAGTGTCTCATCGAAGAAATGGGTCTGGAGCTTCGCGATTTCCGCTCTCTTTCGCGCGAGAGCGGCAAAGATCTGCCGGTCCACCGGCCTGGACAAGCTCATTGACCTGGTGCTCAGCAAATCCGCCGTGGCCCGGGCCCGTGAGCGCTCCAGCAGATCGAACAATTCGGCGTAACGCTTGCTGTTCAGCAAAAGCATGACAGGCCGTTCGTAGTAGCTGATCTTGTCGTCCATGAACGAACTCCGGGCCGAACTTTCGTTCAGCTTCCGACGATCTTCCTCCACCATGTTGATCGCGCGCAGGTAGCCGTCCAGTGCTGCGTCACGACGGCCTCCGATGTCGTCCATCTGCGCCTGAAGCCACGTGGTGAGAGAACCCGGCATACCGGGTCCCGCGGCCTCACGGAGCACCTTCATAGAGGCCACTTCATTGGGTGAAAGCTCGCCAAGCGGCAGTGTCTCGCTTACCAGGACGTCTCGCGGAGTCCTGGGCTCAAACCGGTCCAGAAAGCTAGCTGCCGTCGAGTTGTAGACTTCAGTCATTCTCCGCAGATCATTGAGCTGTTGGATTCCCTGTCCCGCGAGTTGCGCGTAACCGGCGAGGCCGGCTTTCGAGGCGATCTCGCTCGCTCTCACAAGATCGTCCCTGGCAGCATCGAGTAACTGAAAGCACACGTCCACGGATTTCTGCTGGCTATAAGAACAGCCCTCGGTCATTGTGCGGTAAACGTCCGACCGGTCCTTATATGCAGAGTACTGCCGGATCGGGTCCCGGCTCCCTTTCAACAACGACAACAAGCCATTTACATGACTCGCCGCCGAAAACAATTCGCCACGAAACGTCTCCACCTCAACTTTGGCCTGAAGCGCGTCCAGTGTACAGTCGCGGTTGGGGCACGATAAGGCTGCACGCATTGCCTCCGTGATGCGGGAGCTGGCCGATTCGTAGTCGTGTTCGTGAGATTCATCGAGCAGCGCCAATCCTGTCAGTGCTTTCACCAGGGACTCGGCGCTGGACGTTTTCCGCGCCAGTGCCGCAGCGTCCTCATAATGACCGCGCGCCGAACGTGCGAGTGCCTCGGCCCGTTGCTTGACGATTTCAGCCTGGCCGGATGCAGAAGTATCGGACGCAAGTATAAGGATGCGCGTTATCCGCTCTGAACCGGCCAAACTCGCGAGACTTAGCGCCGCCCCGGCATCGTTGGCGGCCGCATGAAAACCGCGATAACTGGTCTCCAGCTCGGTCGCGGCAATCTCTAGTTCTTTCAGTAGAGAGGGCTGTAAACCTGCTCGCCGGACCTGGTCGATAACGCGTTCGATCCGGGCCATGCCGCTGGCTTGCAAAGCTTCTGCCGAGTCTTGTCCTGTCACCGTTGCCGCCGTGAGAAACGCGACGGCGAGCGCCAGATCCCTATAAGAAAACTTCATTTCCCCTCCTTTACGGAACGACTGGGTGTGATGATGCCTTCGACTCGGGCCTTTTTTCTATTATTACAAGCCGATAGAATAGTGACACGGCATGCAAAATCGTTACAGTTTCCGCGCGCGGTCGGAATCTGGTGCCTACGCTACGCACCGATCATGGCGACTCCAGGTGACTCTTCGATTGGTTCAACCACCATTTCAATATCGAGAAGAAACCGCTGCAGCCAATCGGTCTCGTTGGGGCTTCCCTCCGATTTTCCGTTGTGTTCAAGCTTCAGCCTGCTTGTGCCGACCGCTCTGCCGTCGCAGGCAAAAGGCGGTGTACGGCTATTAAGCAGTTAGAGGATGTTGCGGCGTCCATCAGTCGAGTGGTGAGATAAGAGCGATACGAATGCTTGGCGTCCCTATGATTCCAATCCTCACCCTCAAGCCTGATCAGGAGCTATCCGCCGACCAAATAGTCTCGGCGTCCGCCCGGCGTTCAATCGGTTAATCAACGACACCTTTAAAATCCTATGAGAACGATCCTGTTATTTTGCACATTCAGCGCGGCGGCTCTCGGGGGCGCACCCGGGACTCCCGATCCAAAATTGCAAGAGGTACGTGAACTGAAGGCGTGCGCGCAGATGGTGCTGGAGGGATTCATGAAGATTCCCGACGTGCGATCTCAGCGCTTTCAGGGCAAGGTTTCCAGCAACACAATGATCTGCCGCGGTGGCGAGAAGAGTCTCCAATTCCGGATGACGCCGTGGGTGGACTGGTCGCAATACTGGGGCACCGGCGACCTGTCTTCACTGCCCACCGGGTATCTCACAAAGAGGGGCCCGATGCTGCGGGGCGTGACCGGGGCGCTGATGGATCTGGAGTTTCAGCGGATCGAACTCATCAAGTTCAATCTGTTCGATAACAACGGCACATGGCGCAGCTATGTCACGGGCGCTAACGGAACAGGCGGCCCCGCGATCAAAACCTGGCTGGAAATGCGGCTGCCAAAAGATAATCCGAGTTATACGGCAGTGGGCGGAGATGGCCAGCAAACCTGCAAAGGCGATCTGATCCGCGCGCGCACGCTCACAGGCATCTGCAACGACATTCTCAATCCGCTGATGGGATCGAACGGAACTCCCTTCGCGCGCAATGTGGAGTTCGAGACAACGTTCCCGGACCTTGGGCAGACTGGCCTGACGCGCAACCGGCACGGGAACCGGCTGGGGCTTCTGACGCCGGATCCGCAGGTGATCAGCCGCGTGCTGTTCACGCGCGCGCAATCGAACCCGGCCGCCTGCAACGCAGGATTCGGATTGGCCGGCAATTCGGCGGATGCCAACTGCGATTACCAGAAAGCGTCCTTCTTCAATGTGTTGGCCGCCTACTGGATTCAGTTCATGACGCACGACTGGTTCTCTCATATGGAGGAGGGCCACAACGCGCCGGATTACATGCCCGTCGGTTGCGCGCAGGAACTCTCGAACAACGTGGAGACACCGCTGACGCCAGAGCAGGTGAAGCAACTCGGCTGCCGTCCGGACGATCGGGTGGACCGCACGTATGTCCAGCAGGACTCTCCCCCCGGTACCTTTTCCAGCGGCGGGAAGGATTATCTCAGTCGCGCGCCCAAAACATTCGCGAATAACAACACGGCGTGGTGGGATGCTTCGCAGATCTACGGATATGACGAGACGTCGCGGCGGCGCGTGAAGCGCGATCCGAAGGATCCCGCGAAGTTACTTCTGGAGTTTGTGCCCGGGAAGCCCGGTCCGGGCTATCTGCCGGTTTTTGCAGCCGGCGATCCGGTGCAGCCACAGTGGGCGGGGCAGGAATCGGCGGCGTTCGCGGATAACTGGTCGATCGGTTTGAGCTTTCTACACAATCTGTTCGTCCGCGAGCACAACTCGTTTGTGGATGAGTTCCGCAAAGAGGCGAAAGAGAAGCCGAACGCCGATAGCGGGCTGCGCAATCCGGCGAATCCAAAGAAAGTGATTCGCAATCAGGATGTGACTCCGGATGAGCTGTTCGAGGTGGCGCGTCTGGTCGTGGCGGCGGAGATCGCGAAGGTCCATACCACCGAATGGACTCCGCAGCTTCTTTACGGCGAGCCGCTTTATAAAGGCATGAACGGAAACTGGAACGGGCTGCTGGGTACTGGCGATCCTGACGTTTCCAAGGTGCTGGCGGATATCGTCGTGAAGGATTTCGGGAAGTCCAAAGACGCTGAAACGGCTTCGAAGTGGTATTCCGTTTTCGCCTCCGGACCCGGGATTTTCGGGTTGGGCAGCAGGATTTCACATTACGACCTCACGAAGCCAGCGGATGTGAATGGCGGCGTCAATCATTTCGGATCGCCGTTCAACTTCCCGGAGGAATTCGTTACCGTTTACCGGCTGCACGCGCTGATTCCAGACCTCATCGAATACCGCGATCTGGCCAAAGATCCCAATCAGATTGTGCAGAAGGTTCCGGTAATCAGTACATTCGAAGGGAAAGCGACTGACGCGATGCGCTCGCGCGGCCTCGCCAACTGGGGGCTGAGCCTCGGCCGGCAGAGGCTGGGGCTGCTGACACTGCACAATATTCCCCAGTTCATGCAGAACATCACGCTGCCCCGGCTGGACAGTCCGACGAAGCAGATCGACATCGCAGCCCTGGATATCATTCGCGACCGCGAGCACGGCGTGCCACGCTTCAATGAGTTCCGGCGGCAATACGGCCTGCGGCAATTGACCAGCTTCGACGATTTCACCGATAAGTCGCTGGCGTCCGATTCACCGGCACGGCAGCAGCAGGAAACTACGGCGAAGCAAATGCGCGAGATTTACGGCACCCATGTCTGCGACGCGTCGAAGGTCATTACGGATGCGCAGGTGAATGACGACGGTAGCCCGATTAACGATTGCCTCGGTCATCCGAATGGGTCGATGGTGGACAACATCGAGGACGTGGACACAGTGGTCGGATGGATGGCGGAATCGGTGCGGCCGCATGGGTTCGCCATTTCGGAGACACAATTTGTTGTCTTTATTCTCAACGCATCGCGGCGGCTCTTCAGCGACCGGTTTTTTACTTCAAGCTTCCGGCCGGAGTTCTACGACGCAGCTGGGTGTTGACTGGGTGAACAACAACGGCCCGGGGCCGGTTCAGATGGAGGCCGGGATGCCGAATGGACATAAGCAGCCAGTATCTCCCCTGAAGCGCATCCTGCTGCGAAACATACCGGAACTGGCGCCGGAATTACAGAGCGTAGTAAACGCATTCGATCCGTGGGCGCGAGACAGGGGCCAGTATTATTCGGTTGACTGGATTCCGCAGCCGCACGCGGCGACGGATCCTGCGTTCAAAAAATAGCTTTCGGGAAATAGCCATGGCCAACGTTGTTGTCAATTATGACGGCAGTATCACCACAACGCCGCAGCAACTGGTTTCGCCGAACAACGTGGCGCAGATTCAGCGGATTCTTCGGGATAAGACCACCTACCCCAGTCCGGTGAGAGCCAAGGGCAGCTACCACTCGCTGACGCCGTGCGTTTCGTCGGATGGAACGATCGTTGATATGTTGGCCATGGCGCAAGTGATCCAGATCGATAAACCGAACAACGCATTTACCGCACAGGCGGGGATGCAGATCATAGATGCGTCGAAGGCGCTGCGCAAGCAGGGCCTTCAGTTTATGACAAATATCGAGATCGGCAATATGACGCTGGGCTCAGCCGCCTGCTGCCACAGCAAGGACGCGCTGGATGGGATTCAATACGGCCAGTTCGGTTCGTATGTTACCGGGATCAAGTGGGTCACGCCGGCTGGAGAACTGGCGGAGGCATCGGCCACGGTGCATCCGGAACTGCTGCCTCTGATGCGCGGAAGCCATGGGCTGGCGGGCATTGTTTACGAAGTGACTGTCCAGGTGAAGCCGATCGAAGCGCTTCATTTCACTTACACACCGCGCTCGGTAGATGAGTTGACTCAGACCGACGTCGACCGGTATTTGCAGGCGGAGGGCCTGATCTGTTGGACGGTGGGCCGTACCTGCGTCTTTCAGCAGCGTCAGAAGGTTTCGGATACCAACATTCTCAGTTCGCTCGAAGCCTCGGCGCGAGAGAACCTGTGGAACTTCGGCACCGCGTACGCGGGGCATATCGTCGACACTTTCCTGACCGATAAGAACGTGCGCGATGCGGCGCAGAATGCCGCGTTCGATTTCACCAGGTTTCTCTATTCGACACTGCATCTGACCGGCGGGATTACGATCCTCGCGCCGGCGAAGACAATCGATTACCGGCAGACGCCCGCGGCGGCGAAGTATGCCTTCACATTCTGGGCTTTTCCGCGCGGTCAATGGCTGGATACGCTGCGCGCCTATCTGGATTTCGCGGATCAGCACTTCAAGCGCACCGGATTCCGCTGCAACATGCCGCTCGGCGCGTATCACATCCGGCAGGATGCGAATTCGATTTTGTCGTATACGTACGACGAGGCAGTTTTCTCGATCGATCCGATTCACGCCGTCACCGACGCCGCAGCATGGGCGGCTTTTCTCGAGGCATTCAACGATTTTGCCGCGCAGCGCGGGCGGAAAGCCTCTGCTGAACCAGAGTCCGTTTGTGCAACGCGCACATGTGGAAGCCGCTTATGGACAGCGCTGGTTCGATCTGGTGAAATGGCTGCGAACCATGGATCCGGAACAGCGAATGGTGAACCCGTACTTTGCAGGACTGATGGGAACACCAGGTTCGTAAGCATCGATTGTGATGACCTTTTCCACCATCCTGAAGTGGGTAGGTTACGGAACGGCGATTCTGTCGTTCGCGGCGGCGGTTGGCGGGATTATAACGGCGCTATCGCGCCGCGTGGAAACACGGCACAAGACAGTGGCGCTGCTGGCGTCCGAGCGGATTCAACTCAACGGGCACGATTACGCGGCCGCCTGGCGGACACTGGAACAGGCATCGAAAATCGCTCCCGATTCCCCCGCCATTCATGACGCGCAGGAAGACCTTGCCATGGAGTGGCTCGACGACATCCGGGTGCAGGGAGAAGGGACGTTTTCTGAAATCGTGCAAAAGCTGGATCCGATTCTGACCCGCGGAATCGCCGCGGCGAAGACGTCGCAGCGGCGGGCGGATCTGGAAGCACATCTGGGCTGGTCATATTTTCTTCGCGCGCGCGAGGGAGTGTCGGGGCTCGATCCGAGCGCCAGCTATGCCGGCGCCGCGAAGAAGGATCCCGGCAATCCGTACGCCGAAGCCATGTGGGGACACTGGATTCTGTGGAATCATGGCGACCCCGGCGAGGCAGCACGGCATTTTGCCGCGGCGCTGAGTTCGAATCGAGAGCGCGCTTTTGTCCGGCGGCTGCAACTGAGCGCGCTGCTGAATAATCATGACGATGCCTCCGAGGAACGTGTGGTGCAGGCGCTGAACGACATCCGCAAGGAAGGAGGATCGGTGCCTCCGGACATGCAGCACCGGATTTTTTCGATGTACTACGGGAAGCTCATCCCTCCGGGCGAAGAGACCACCCGATTTATCCATGCCGTGCCGCCCGCCGAGCATGTGGAGACCTTCCGCTGGCTGTTCGATGCGATGGATCTTCGCGAATCGGATAGCCTTTTGCGCGAGGGCGATCTTTGCGTGCTCGAGGAAGCGGCCGGACAATTGAAAGACGCGAAACACGGGTACGATTCCATTCGAAAGAAATTAGCCGGAAACCCCGGGCCCCTGCTGGCGGCCGCCGAGACAGGCAGCAAGCGGCTCGCAAACGCGCGATGAAGGAGAAATATGCGGGACTTTACAGTTACCGACTCGCTGGGCAACCGGGTCGACATTTCGGACTTCCGCGTCTTCGGCGTTCAACTACGCGAAGGCCGAGCTGACATCCCGGGCGTGCCACAGTTTTCGGTTTTCGGTGGTCGCGAGCGTTACTTTTTCTCAGGAATGGTCGAGGTTTCAGTGTTCGGTGGCGGCGTGAACTCGTCGGTGTTGAAGACCCGGAACTCCTCCCCCGGCCCGGCGACCAAAAGAACCAGAGCAACCGAGTACCGCGGTCCCTGGAAGTAGGAAACCCGAATCTTGTGGACTCCGCCAGCCAGTTCCAGGCTGGCTGATCGCACCTCGGGCTGGTGGAGCCCATCGTTATCGGCAACAACTTCATCGTCGATATAAAGACGCGCGCCATCATCCGAGGTCAGTGAAAAACGGTAAACCGCCGGTTTCTCGATCCAGAATTTTCCGGTATAGTCGATCGCAAACCATTCGATGCGCCTGGTAACTCCCGGAAAACCGCTCCGGAAATCGCGCGGAGGCACGTTCAGCGATGTCGTGTAGATGGTGCCCTTTGGTTTGAGCTTCTCAAAGTTCGGGAGATGCTTCGAGGAGCGCGGGATCTGGTACACAAGACCCTTCAACCCGGAATTGATGACGACCGTTGTGCCGAACGTCGGTACGGGTTCCTGAGCAAGCACGATCAGCAGCGCAACGGCGAGCACACAGCCATTATCGAACGGCAAAGCCTCGAGGGTGGGGTTGGCTGGCGCAGGGAGAGCAGCGCAGCGGCATATCTGCGTTCAGCAGCGCCGATCGTGCACATTTCAATTCGATCGCCCCAGACTTCCCCAACAGCCGAAGCCTTGAAGGCCCCTTGAGCTTGCGGACCAGTTCGCCCCAAAGTCTTTCGTTGCCTTTCCGGGCTATCCCAGAGTCGACGCCATCATCGTCGACAAAGGCTCCGCTTTGACATCGGGAACTTCAGCAGGACGATCCCCCCGCCTGTCGGAATACGCACAACAATCTGATGCGTTCGCCCCCGCCTCGTCCCCCCGCAGAATCAAGCGGAATGAAACCGACCTCCACGCCATCCAGTTCCAGAACCGCCGACTCCTCCTCGTGCCGCATCACTTTAATCTCATAAACGCTCGAACCATGCCGCCAGGTCAATTCAAACCCGGGCCACTCCGCCGGCATGACAGGCTCGACGGTAAACCGATCGCCGCGAAGCCGGAAACCCAGCACCTCTTCGACCCAGATCCGGTACATCCACGCCGAGGAACCCGTGTACCAGGTCCAGCCGCTTTGCCCGACACGTCCGCTCGCGGCATACACGTCGCCCGCGGTCACATACGGCTCGCCGCGATACCGGGCCACATCGGCCGGAGTGCGATTCGATTCGATCGGATTCATCAACTGCAGCAACCGCACCGCCTTCTCGCCTTCGTTCAAACGCGCCCACGCCATCGCCATCCATAACGATCCGTGAGTATACTGGCCGCCGTTCTCGCGCAGCCCCGGCGGATAGCCCATGATGTAGCCCGGATTCGGCTCGGAATGATCGAAAGGCGGCGTGAACAGCAGCACCAGTCGGTCGCGCTCCCGCACCAGGTTGGCCTCCGCCGATTCCATCGCCCGCCGGGCTCTCGCCGGATCGCCGGCCCCTGAAATCACGGCCCACGACTGCGGCAGCGAATCGATCCGCGCTTCCTGATTCACATGCGAACCGAGCGGCGAACCGTTGTCAAAGTAAGCCCGCAGATACCATTCGCCGTCCCACCCCGAGCGCTCCAGCGCCGTCTTCAGCGCGGCGACCTGCCCGCGGCCCACTTCGACGCTGACGATCTATCCAGTTCCGCAAACGCTTCGAGCACGACGCAGAGGAAGAATCCCAGCCATACACTCTCGCCGCGTCCTTCCACGCCCACCAGATTCATGCCATCGTTCCAGTCGCACGTGCCGATCAAAGGCAATCCATGCACGCCCAGCCGGAAGCCGAAGTCGAGTGCTCGCTTGCAGTGTTCCAGAAGCGACGCGGTACTCGCGGAAACGGTCGGCACGAACATCTTCTCGTGCTCGCCGGCGCCCAGCGTCGGCCCCTCGAGGAACGGAATCGCCTCGTCCAGAATGCCCGTATCGCCGGTCACTTTCACGTAGTGCGCCACCGTAAAAGGCAGCCAGAGCATATCGTCCGAGCATTGGGTCCGCACACCCACGCCCGTCTCCGAATGCCACCAGTGCTGAACGTCGCCTTCCGGAAACTGCCGTGCCGCCGCTGCCAGAATGTGCTTCCGCGTAAGCTGCGGCGCGGAATAAACGAACGCCATCGAATCCTGCAACTGATCGCGAAAACCGAACGCGCCACTCGATTGATAGAGACCGGAACGCCCCCAGAACCGGCAGCTCAGCGATTGATAGAGCAGCCATCGGTTGAGCAGCAGATCGATCGACAACACCGGCGTTTTTACCTGAAGCGCACCCAGCGTCGCGTCCCACCAGCCGCGCGTCGCCGACAGCGTCCTCTCCACGTCTTCAGGTGATTGCAACGCGTCTGACGATCGCACGAACATCCTCGATACTTCCCGCCTGGCCCAGCAGGAAGATCACATCTTGTTCCTGACCGCGTTCGAGCGTGATGCTGACCTGCTGCGCCGCGCACGGGTCCGCCACGGCGCCCGCACGATTATCCAGGCGGATCCGCTCAAGCGCCGCCGGATTCGACCGCGACCCATCGCGCCCCAGAAACTGGCCCCGGTCGCACGTCCACGAAGAAGCCTTTGGATTCGAAGCTGCGAACGCCCAGCGCCCGCGCGACGACCCACTCCAGTACTGTCGCGCCAGCAAGCGCGCCCGTCTCCTCGTCGCGGGATGACTGAATATGCAATTGCTGGTCTTCACGAGTCGACCCCAGCGTCCACTCCGCAAACCAAGTCACGGTAAGGCGCCGCTTGCGCGACGAATCGTTGCGCAAACGCAGGCGGCACACTTTGACCGGATCTCCGCCGCCATCCTCAGCTCACCAGGGCACGAAGACCGTCAGCTCCTGACCGATCGCGTGACTGTTGTGCTCGAACACCGTGTAGCCCTGCCCGTGCCGCGCCCGGTACGCGTCCTTCTCTCGCCGCGGAAGCGCGACGGGCGTCCACACGGCCCCGCTCTCCTCGTCGCGCATATAGATCACTTCGGATTGCGGATCGCTCACCGGATCGTTGTGCCACGGCGTCAGCCGGTTCGCCTGGCTGTTGCCGCACCACGTGAACCCCAGTCCGCTCTCGCCAATCAGCGTTCCGAAATTTGCGTTCGCCATCACATTGACCCACGGCGCGGGCGTCGTCGCGCCAGGCGGCAGATAGATCGCGTACTCGCGGCCATCGGGCGTGAAGCCGCCCAGCCCGTTGAAGTAAGGCAGTTCGAGAAAAGGCAGCTGTTGCGAAGGCTCTTCCGCGCCGCCTCCCGAGGGCGCGAACGCCGGCAGAGGCAGTCCCTCCGTGGCCGTGACCAGTTGCTGCTGCAGCGATCCCCGATTGCCATTGAGCACGCATGCTGGCCGATGCCAGGATCAGTGTCCGGTGCTCTTCCGGAATCGCGTGCCAGTCGCGCAGGAACACGCCGCCGGGGCGGTCCACGCCCGCATCGGAAGCGTGCGCCTGTATCTGCCGCAGAATTTCCACCCGCAGCGGCGCGTCGTAGTTGGCGGCCTCCTGATTGAGAATGATCACGTCCGCACGGAAGCCGCGCAATCGCCAGTAGGCGTGCGCCAGAAGCACTTCGCGCACCAGCGAGAGATTGCGCGCGTCGGCCACAGTGACCACCAGCATCGGAAGATCGCCCGAGATTCCATACGCCCACAAACCTTCCTGCCCCAGCCGATTGCGGAAGAGCCGGTCGGCGGGCGGCCGCAGTCTCGCGCTCGGATAAATCATCTGGCTGGCGAGTTCCTGGAAACGATGCGCCGCGCCCGGGCCAATGCGCAGAAAACGGAATTCCAGCTGCGCCCGCGTCCACGCCATTTCGAAGGCGCGCGACACCGCTCCCGGCGCGTGGTACTTCGCGACAAGTTCCAGCAGCGCCTCGCGCGTAGACGCCGCCATCGTCAGGAACGTCAGTTCCTGTCGCTCGCGCGGATCGAGCGTAACCCGGCATCGCAGGCTGAAAATCGGATCGAGCACAGTGCCCGTCGATCCGCTGAGACGCGCTCGCAGCGCAGCCGGGTTTTCGGTCGAGTTACCGCGGCCGAGAAATCTCGCGCGGTCCGTCTCATGCTGAATTCCGTCCGTCCGGCTCAGCTTTCCCAACGCCCCGCCGGAGTCCGGTGCGGCGATCAGAACATGCGCGGTCCAGATCGGCGGGTCGTCCGGGGACCGCGGACGCCGGTGGGCAATCAGAACGCCGGCCTCCGGGCTCTCCGTCTCAATGAACATCTTCGCGAAGGCCGGATGCGCGGCATCCGCTGCGTGCGGCGCCATCGCGAGTTCAACGTAACTCGTGAATTCGAGCTGGCGCGTCCGCAGCGATCGGTTGGTGATCTTGACGCGCCGCAATTCCACGTCGTCTTCGGACGCGACGGTGATGTCCAGAATGGTCTCGATCCCGGCGGCGCGCCGGTGAATTTCCGCGCGGTCCGAAGCAAAGCGCACCGTGATTTCGCCGGTGCGGGCCGCGAACGGCTTATGCGTCGTCGCCCATACTTCATCCGATTTCAAATCGCGGATGTAAACGAAACTGCCCCACGGATCGAGCGTGGTGTCGGATCGCCAGCGCGTCACGTCGAACTCGTTCCAGCGGCTGTAGCCCCCGCCGGAGTTCGTGATCATCAGCGAATAGCGGCCGTTCCCATGCAGATGCACCCTCGGCGCCGCGGTTTCTTCGGTCCAGAGACGATCCGCGATCTCTTCGGTTCTCGGCAATGTGGATCGGCGCCGGCCGGCTCCCTGTCTCGTTGAGCGGAACACGCGTCACGGGAATACTCTCGAACAAAAGGCTCTCGACCGCGCGAATCCGCAAATCGCCATGGAAGCGCCGCTGCAGCACATCGCGATGCAGAACGTTGTCGAGCGCCGCCAGGCTCATCCCCTGGTGATGGGCCATGTAGCAATAGATCACGACGCCGCGCGCCGCCGCTCTGGCCGCTCTCGCGCGAAAAATCGATCGCTTCGTAGAACCCCATCGGCCCTGCCATGCCCAGATTCTTCAATCGCTCGCAGATTTCGAGGTCGCGGCGCCCGGATCCAGCTGCATCGCGAGCACGCTCGAGTAGGGCGACACCACCATCTCGTTTTCCGTAGTCGGATTCAGCGCCAGCGCGGGCACGCCGAATGCGCGGTACTGATAGATCTGGTTCGAATCGAGCGCGCTCCACGCCGATTCCGAAATCCCCCACGGCACGTTGTTCTCTTCGCCGTAATCGATCTGCCGCCGAACCGCATCCCGGCACGCCTGATCGAGCACCGAGTTGGCGAAAGCTGCGCGTAAACAGCAGCGGCATGAGGTATTCGAACATCGTCCCGCTCCAGGACAGCAGGACCGGCGTGCGCGAAGAGTACGAATAGGCGCGGCTCAATGCGAACCAGTGGTCGACCGGCACATCGCCCTTGGCGATCGCCACCATGCTGGCGAGACGGCATTCGCTCGCCAGCAAATCGTAGTGGCTGTAAAACTCGCGCGGGCCGCCCACCGCGTAGCCCACGCCGAACAGCCTGCGCCCGGTGTCGTAGAGGAACCGCATGTTGATGCCGTCGGCAAGCCGCGCCGCGTTCGCGGCCAGTTCCCGCAGACGCGCCACCGTTTCCACCGCATTGGCGCGGGCGCCCGCATATTCGGCGGCCAGCTGATCCAGCCACGCGGCCAGTTCGGGGCGCAGTTCGCGATGGCCTTTCCAGAGCAGAATTTCATCCACCAGAGTTCCGGAATCCCGTTCCGGCCCTGGCCGGAATGGCGGCCGGAATGCGCAGCGCCGCCAGCGACGGCATCTGGTGCAACGCCCGGCGGCGCAGCCTCACCGCATCCTGCCCGATCGCGAACAGTGAGGAATCGGGCGGCGAGGCCAGCGTTTCCATCCAGTGCAGATACCGATCGGCTGTGCTGGTCCACGAAGCCAGTTCCGCCGAGAGCCGCGAAGCCCAGTAAGACCGCTCGTCGTTCGCGGAAACATGCCAGCGCTGTGACTCCCGCAGCTTCAACATCGGCGCCAGAGCCATCCGGTAACGGCCGATCAATTCATGGCCGTCCCTCGGAGAACCGCGCAGCAGCCGCCGCAACGCATGCAGCGCCACCGTCGCCGAAGGATCGTCGCCACACTTGCCTTCGAGAATCGACAGCGTGTCGCTCAAACCGCGCAGGCCTGTCGACCCGATAATCGGCGCACGCAGCGCATCGTTCAATCCCTGCTGCAGCACCCACAGCGCCGCGATCAGGTTTCCGCTGTCCACCGTCGAAACGTAGCGGGGATTCAGCGGCTCCAGTGTTTTCGTGTCGTACCAGTTGAGCAGATGCCCCTCGTAGTGCTCCATCCGCGCGAGCGTGTCCATCGTGTGCGTGCATCTCACGCACAACTCGTCGGTGGTCAGGTAACCGAAATCGCGCGCCGCCAGCGCCGACGTAAACCACAGACCGATGTTCGTGGGCGACGTGCGCTGCGCCACTTCCACCCGCAACGCCAGCTGGTAGTTGTCCGGCGGCAGCCAGTTCGATTTCTCGTTCACCAGGTCGTCGAAGAAGCGCCAGGTTTCGCGCGCCACTCCCCGCAGGAAATGCGTCTCCTCCGTGCTCAGCTGTTTCCGGGCCAGCGACCGGCCGGGCTGCCGCAGCCAGTACACGAGCAAAGGCGATACCGCCCAGCACAGAACGAAGAACGAAGTCGGCGCGAACTCGCCTTCAATCAGAAGGACGACCGTGAGCGGCGCCGAAAGCGCCGAGATGATGATCAACTGCCGGAGCGTCGCGTTCCTGTGGTGGTGCGCTTCCACCCTGGCCCGTTCCGCGGTCCGCCATTCCAGAAGCTTGCGCCGGCTGATCCAGGTCCGGTAGTGCACCCGCGCGATCGCATCCACCGCCAGCCACGCCTGGTGCGGCAGCAACGCGATCATCACCAGCGCCCGAATCAGTTCATCGGCCGCGCCCTGCAACCGGTGCACGGAACCCTCCACCCTCCGCGCCAGCCGGTCGAGCGCCGGTGTGACCGCCGGAATCGCCACCGCCAGGAACACCACCAGACTCCACACACCCGGCGCGGCCTTGGTAAGCCAGCCCAGCAGCAGGAGCAAAAGCGCGGCCACCGGCACCAGGCTGCGCCGCAGGTTATCGAAAATCCGCCACCGGTTGATGGCGCTCAGCGGATTCGGCACTGTCCCGTCGTCCTTCACGGGAACGCGGCCCAGCGCCCAGCGCGCGATCTGCCAGTCGCCGCGAATCCATCGGTGCTGGCGGGAAGCAAAACCGCCGTAGTCCGACCGGCAGCTGCTCGAACAACTGAATGTCGCTCGCCAGACCCACGCCCACGTGAGCGCCTTCGATCAGGTCGTGGCTGAGCAGCGTTTCATCCGGAAACCGCTCGCCCAGCATCTCGTGAAACGCGCGCACATCGTAAATCGCCTTGCCGTGGAAAATCGCTTCCAGAAACAAATCCTGTTGCGCGTCGGAGACGGTTCGGGAGTAAGGATCGGTGCCGCTGTTATCCGCGAAAATGCGCGTGAACCGCGTCGCCATGGCGCCCGGCAGCGTGATGCTGACACGCGGCTGAATGATCGCGTAACCTCGCATGCGAGTCCGTGTCGCCGGATCGATCTCCACTCTGTTCAACGGATGCGCGATGGTTTCGATCAACCGCCGCGCCGCGTCCGCCGGCAATTGCGTGTCGGCATCGAGCGTGATCACGTAGGCAATCTGCAGCGGCAGGTGGCCGGTGTCCAGAACCGATTTGCCATCTTCGCCGCCCGTATCCCCGCAGAGAAACGCATTCAGCTCTTCCAGTTTTCCGCGCTTGCGTTCGCGGCCGATCCAGCTCTGCTCGCTCTCCGACCACACCCGCTGCCGGTGAAAGAGCAGGAATCGGGTCCCCTCGACACCGGGGCCGAGAGGATACCGCGCATTCAGATCGTTGATCCCGTCCCGCGCGGCCTGCAACAGCTCCGCGTCGTCCGGGGCCGACCGCTCGGCGGAATCCGTGAAGTCCGGAAACAGGCTGTAGAAAATGTTGTCGTTGCGGTTGCCGAGAAAGCGAACTTCCAGCTTCTGGATTTCAGCCCGGATCGCGTCGCGGCTGGTCAGCATCATCGGCACCACCACGAGCGTGGCGTCGGCTGCCGGAATACCGTTGCGAAAGTCCAGCTTCGGCAGCGGCTCGGCAGGCAGCAGCGAGATCACCAGCGCATTCACGATCTGCACGCACAATTCGCTGAGCGGAAAGATCGCCAAGCGCCGTGAGCGCGATCAGGAAGCTGATGTGTTTCACTCCGGCTTCCTGCGCGAGCAGCCAGGAAAGCGCCGCAAAGCACGCGATCAATCCGATAATGATCCCGAGATACACCGGCGTCGCGTGGCGGCACGCCGCGCGCAGGACGCGCGTCCCCGCCGGTATGCGCGCTTTCGTTACGGCCTCGAGTTGCCTCAGGCCGTCGGACACCAGATAGTGCGCCACATGCGCGGTTCGCGGGTCGGTCGATTCGCGAGCCAGACCCACAGCGCGCCGCGCCACTTCCGTTTCTTCCACACCGCTGTACCGCGCTGTTCTCTCCACCGCGCGCCGGCTTCGGTCGCGTGTCTGGAAGTCGCTCAGCGGATACGTGCCCGCGGGGTCTTTCCGCAGCTCCGCCTCCACCAGGCTGACCTCTTCGAAGAGAACCTTGAAGTCGAGCCGCGCCAGCGCCCGCAGGCTGCCGAACGCGTTCGACGTCGATACGGTTTCGGACGCTTCCCTGGTGTGCTGCGCCCTGACCACATCCATCAGCGATTTGCCAAACCGCTGTTCGATCCACTGCTGCGCCGGCCCGAGCGCCAGTTCCTCATCCTGAAGTTGCTCCGCCAGCGCCGTGACGAAATGGGGCTGTTGCGCGATCGGCTCCCTTTCGAGGTGCCCCAGCATGGTTTCGAAGGCGCCCCCGCCCGCGCGCGCGCTGGTCGCCAGCCGATTCGCCCAGAGATACGCCGATTCCCGCAGTTGCTGGCTCAGATTGACCCGTGTCGCCAGTTCCGACAGCTCCTTGATCAGCGCTATCCGCAGAAACAGCGGAAAGGCCCATAACTCCGCAATCGTGAACGGCGAATCCTTCTGAGCATCGTTCAGACACTCCCGGATGCTCGCCTCCGTTACAACGTAATCCGCCCTGGCTACCAGTTCCTGCGCCACCGCGTGCACATCGCCGTGACCATTGCTCGCATGCGCCCATGCCGAATAATCGCGCGGCAGATGGCGCTCGACTTCATTGATCTGCGTCCGAATCAGGTAGGTGTTATCGAGAATCCACGCGGCAGCCGGAGACAGTGCGTGCTCCAGCCGCGTCGCCTGGACAAGGTCCTGCCGGGCTGCGTCCACCGCGAGTTTGTATTTCCGCAGCCGTGCGAGCATCGTCCTGCGGGTCAATGCCCCGCGATCGGGCTCCGACGGCGATTCGCTAGCCAGAATCGGGTTGGATGTCGGGATTGACCGCGAAAATTGCGGGCGATCCGGAAAGCTGCAGTATCTTGACGACGCTTTCGACGTTCGATGGCTGCGTCTCCGCCATCACCATCACTTCGCCTTCGAGACGCAAAACGGCATAGCGGCTGCAGGACGCAGGAATGCTCGCATCGGGTCGGACAACGCAGACCCGTGCTATTCCGCTAAGGGACTTCCAGAGTCTGTCCGTTGGCCCTTCATCGGCGGAATAAAAGGCGAGGACGATCCGGACCGGCGTGGCTTTCATAGCGCCTGCCAGTCCGTTCCTCAGGTGCGGCGGCGAACGATGTTTGATAACACGGAAACGACGAAGAGCAATCCAAATACCAAGGCAGCCAGTTTAGTGGATAGAAAACTCGCCGACTCTCCTCCGGCAACTGTCCTGACTATCGCAAGTATCGTCATCAAGGCGAAAACCATCATCCATCCAAGCATCTGTAATTCTCCATTCCGGGACGGCTGAGTCTGGGTGCCCCGCCAACATAAAGCACGTATAATGCCATCGCAAGCTACACATTTTAAAGACTGTCATTCCGAAAGCCAACCAACCTGCATGCAACAATTGCACCGAAGTGACGGCCGGGCGTCATGCTGCCGATGAAACACCACCGACCGATGCATCACATGGTGCAAATCGCGCTATAAAGGAGAGCAAGGAGATCGCTCCTATGAAACGAGCAAAGCCACTCGCGACTGCCGTTATCGCCGCAGCGCTCTCGTTCACCTTTCCCGCCTCATCTGCCGCGCAATGGCTCGACCACAAAGCTCCCAACGTCCCCCGTCTGCCCGACGGCAAACCGAATCTGGCAGCCCCAGCGCCGCGAACGCCAGACGGCAGACCCGACCTCTCTGGTCTCTGGCAGGGTGACACCGGCAGCGCCGCCGAAATGAGCAAAGCAATGGACTCCCTCAAGGTCCAGCCCTGGGCCAAGGCCGTCTCCGATAAACGCAAGGAAAACTTCGGCAGCGATTCCCCATCTATTCGCTGTCTCCCCCACGGCCCCGTAATCGATTTCGGCGTAGGCAAGATCGTCCAAACCCCCAATCTCCTGCTTATGCTTTTCGACGGCACCCTCTATCGCGAAATTTTCCTCGACGGCCGCCAACTGGAGAAAAACCCCAACCCCGATTGGATGGGCTACTCCGTCGGTCATTGGGAAGGCGACACGATGGTCATCGAGAGCAATGGCTTCAACGACCGCACCTGGCTCGATGACGACGGCCATCCGCACACCGAAACCCTGCGCGTGACCGAGCGTCTGCGCCGCCCCGATTTCGGGCATCTCGAACTCATCCGGACACTTACCGACGATGGCGCTCTCGCGCAGCCGTGGACCGTGCCCCAGAAGTTCGAGCTCAATCCCGACACCGAACAAATCGAATATGTCTGCAATGAAAACGAAAAGGATCGGATGCACCTCGTCGGCAAGGCCTCCGACGATAAAGGCGTCAAAGTAGACCCCAAAGTCCTCACGAAATACGTCGGATCTTACGAACTGAAGATTCCGGACAACGGCAAACTCCTCATCGTCACCTTTACGGTGGCTGGCGATCACCTCGTAATGGGAGGCTTCGGCGCGAGCGTACCGCTAACGGCCCTTTCGGACACTGAATTCTCCGCCGAAGGCGGGAACGTGAAATTCGTTACCAATGAAACGGGGGCCGTCCCTTACGCGATCCTGCAGGCGGTGGAGGGGGACATCAAAGCGTATCGCAAAGTAGGTTCCTGGCCGCTCCCACTCAGAGTTGGTGGTTTTCAACCGGACGCTCGGCCCCGCCTTGGATGTCTGTTCCTTTTTAAATCAGGCACTTACTGTTTGGTCGCGAACGTGCCATTCTCAGGGCAGGGACCAAGTGATGAAACGCGCAAACCTCATTCTCGCCATCGTCAGCATGGTAATCCTCACGCCCGCATTCGCGCAGTACAACGCCCCGCCGCCCCAGTACGATCAGCAAGCTCCTCCGTACGATCAACAGGGTCTCAGAGGTTTCTCAGCAGGGTTCTCAGCAGGGTTCTCAACGGGTCCAGCAACCGCAGCAAAACGCCCCCCTGCTCACTGCCGAGCAACTCGATAACGTGGTCGCGCCCATAGCGCTCTACCCGGACCCCCTCCTGGGTCAGGTTCTCGCCGCATCGACTTATCCTCTCGAAGTGGTTGAGGCGCAGCAGTGGCTGCAGCAGAACAGCAACCTCCACGGCCAGGATCTTCTGAACGCAGCCCGCCAGCAGAACTGGGACCCGAGCGTCCAGGCACTGGTTGCCTTTCCCGACATATCCTGACTCTCCTGAATCGCGACGTCCGCTGGACTGGCGATCTTGGCAACGCCTACCTCGCCCAACAGCAGGACGTGATGAATGCCGTCCAGCGCATGCGTTTCCGCGCGCAACAAAACGGCCGGCTGCAATCCACTCCGCAGCAGACCGTAACCACTCAGTCTCAGAACGGGCAGGACGCGGTAGTCATTGAGCCCGCCAATCCGCAGGAAGTCTACGTTCCCGTTTACAACCCGGATTATGTCTGGGGAGCCGCCCGCATACGGCTACTATCCGCCCCTCTGGTATCCCTCTGTGGGTTTCGGCTTTGGCTTCGGCCCCGGGATCTACATCGGCGGATTCTTCCCCTCCTGGGGGCTTCGGTTGGGGTGGTGGGGCGGCTGGGGTTGGGGCTGCGGCTGGTGGGGTGGCCGCGGCATTTACGTCAACAACTTCTTCTTTAGCCGCTATGGATTCCGCGGCAACGGCTTCTACAACGGAGTCGGCCGCTACGCCTGGCAGCACGATTCGTTTCATCGCGCCGGCGTACCGTACCGCAATACCAATGTGGCAGCGCGCTTCAATAACTCGGGCTTCGCCGCCGGACGCGCGAACGCGGCGGGCTTCAACGGATCACGGACCCTGGGCGCGCGCTCGTTCGCTGGAAATGGAAACACCGCGCGCAGCTTCAACGGCGCCAGTTCTCCCGCGGCCCGCGGATTCGGCGACAATTCAAACGCGTATCGCGGTTCGGCCGGCGGAACTTATAACCGGACTCCCGCCTATGGCGGCCAAGCCTATCGCGGAAACGCCAGCCCTGCTCAACGAACTTTCTCGGCGCCCCGAACCTACTCTGCGCCTGCGGCTCCCAGATCGTTTGCAGCGCCATCGGCTCCCCGCTCATTTTCCGGCGGCGGTGGGGGCGGAGCGCGATCCTTCGGCGGAGGCGGTGGTGGAGGCGGAGCCCACTTCGGCGGTGGTGGAGGCGGTGGTGGAGGCGGCGGTCATGTCGGTGGTGGTGGCGGACACGGCGGCGGACACCGTTAATAAACCGGCTGGGGCGGGCTTTTCAGTCCGCAGCCGCCTTTTGAGGCGGCTTTCCGAGGTTATCGCGAAAACGCCCTGATTGAATCACTTACCGCCCGGCGTCACATCCCGATACTTCGGCCAATCCCTCACCACGCTCTCGACGATGGTGTTGCCCACGCGCCAGGCCGCCTCAAGCGCTGGCAGAAGAGCCGAGTAACTCCCCAGCTTCGTCCGCGCCAGATTCTCAGCCGCACTGATTCCCGGCGGAGGCTGATCGAAATTACTCGCAGTCCTCAACACCAGCACCCGTCGCACGTCCACCCGCCCCGCCCGCGCCAGAAACGTCAACGATTGCATCGTTCCCGTATCTTCCATAGCGGTCGTAACAAAATCGCCCTTGCCCGCGGTGTGGTATCGGACCCAATCACTCGCCCACTCATCCATCAGCTTCCCGTGCCAGAACGTTCCCGCCGAAAGCGTGTCACCCTTAAGCACAAAAGGAGGCCGCCGCGCATTCTCCGCAAGATACGCACTGCGTGCCGTCTGCATCGCCTCCGAATCCGCCAGCGGAACTCGCTCCGTCAGCCGGAACGCCCACTCCACCAGCCCCGGATCCAGGCGGTAAACCTCGCCCTCGCTCGAATCGCTCGGCTGTTCGCAAGGCACCGACCCGCGCAACGGAAGCATGCCTGTCTTCCACCCAGCCGGAATCTCCCGTGCATCGATTTCCCGCGCCAGATCGCCATCGACAACCCATTCCGCCCATGCCGCCGATCCCAAACTGCCCCGCGCCGGATTGATTCCCGCAATGCCGGCCACCAGCCAGTAAGCTTTGGTGAGATCGAACCGCGGATCCATCCCGAGCGCCATGATAGTCGCCGCGGATTTAGCCGTACCCACACCCGTGAGCACCGCCAACACGCCGTCCGCATTCATGCGCAAATCGTGATAACCCTGCGGAAACGGAATCACGCGATCGAGGTGGTTGCGCTCCACCCAATATTGCAGTTCGCCGGGCTGATCGCCGGTGTCTGCGCCGCGCTCGAACATCGCGACGACAACCACCTTCACTGGGATCGGGCGAGCCTTGGGCGCTGCGGAAAAACCCGGACCAGCGATCAGTAGTCCCAGCGCAGTGACGAAAAAATCCCGTCGAAGCATGTCATATCCTAGTGTAGTGTCCGCGAAATAACTATACAGCGGCTTTCTTCCGTTTGCGAAGTTTTGGGCTGGTGCAGCCGGGCTGAATCTGCTCGAGAGTTCGGCGGCAGCGGGAGAGTTGCTCCAGAATCGATTCGACAGTCGCCGTCCAGACGAAGGGTTTCGGACTTTCATTCCACGCTCTGAGAAAGGCTGCAATCGATGCCTGCAGGTCGGCGACGCTGCGAAAGACGCCGCGCTTGATGGCTTTGTTGTCCAGGTGGCCGAACCAGCGCTCGACGAGATTCATCCAACTGGAACTGGTGGGAACGAAGTGAGAGACGAAACGAGGATGGCGCTTCAACCAGGCCATAACCTTCTCGTGCTTATGGGTGCCGTAGTTGTCCATCACCAGATGCAGCGGCACATCGCCGGGGAACTCTGTATCCAGCCGGCGCAGGAATTTCAGGAACTCCTGATGCCGATGTCTTTGATGACATTCGCCAACGACCTTGCCCTGTAAGGTCTCCAGAGCCGCGAACAATGTAGTCGTCCCGTTGCGCTTGTAATCATGAGTCATGGTGCCGCAGCGTCCCTTTTTAACGGGTAGGCCGGGCTGCGTCCGATCCAGCGCCTGAATCTGGCTCTTTTCGTCCACGCAAAGGACAATCGCCTGCTGCGGAGGATTCAGATACAGGCCCACGACATCGGTCATCTTCTCCAGAAACTTCGGATCGCGCGACAGTTTAAAGGTCTCGGTTCGATGCGGTTGCAGGTTGTGAGCACGCCAGATATTGTGCACTGTGGACTTACTGACGCCCTGTTGCTCCGCAAGTGTTCGGCAGCTCCAATGAGTCATCCCCGCCGGTTTGGTTTGCAGAGTCGCTTCCACGATCGCCGTGATTTTATCCATTTCATATAGCGGTTTTCGTCCGCGGCCCGGGGCGACTTCCCACAAACCATCCAGCCCGCATTCGACGAAACGCTTCCGCCAGAGAATAACCGTGTTCCTGTTTACCGCAAGCCGCCTGGAGATGGCGGAATCGGCCTCACCTTCGGAGGCGCCGAGGACAATCCGACAACGCAGAGCCACCTGTTGCGGAGTGCCATGGGCTGCGGTCCATTCCTGAATCTTTTGCCGGTCCGCCGTCGACAGCTCAAGGGAAACAGCCAAGACCCAGGTTAATACAACCCCTAGTATTATGTCTAGTTATTTGTTGGACACAACACTAGCTCGCCGCCTGACCACAAAGTTGCAGCGCTTGGAGGGCGCTCTCGCTAGGGTTCGGCGGCCTCTTCGTAATCGGTCGGAATTGCGAACAGGCTGGCGTCGGGCTCGCCGAACTCCAAAGCTGTCACGTTCCATTCGAACGTGACGCCGTCGGCTGTTCCGCTATCGCTGATCACTATCCCCTTGTCTTGGGAAATCCACGCCTCGCCGGCCGGAGACGCCACCCGCGGGTGTCGGAAGTCGATGCGGCGGCATCGCAAGCCGTAAAAGTCCTTATACGCGTCCGAAAACACCGGGAGACCATAAGAGAAGTGCCAGAAGGTCGGATTCGGATATCCCTCCGCTTGATTCGGTAAGCGCATGAGGCGGAGCGTGTAGGGCTCAAGAATCGCGCCGGGCCCGCCAACGAGCGCTATTACCGCATTCATTGGTTCTGAGGAGCTGTGGTACTCGACTCGTGTATCGCCCCGACCGTTGCGAAAAATCTCGCCTGAGACCCGGCGCGCATCTGGTCCAGCCTCCGCGGGGCCTTGGGAAACGCTCTCCAAAGCGTGCATGGAACGGCTCACCAGCCACAACGATAGGTGGCTGGGGACGTGGCCTGCCCATGGTCAACCGAGGCTGAGAATTACCCGCCTCCACAATTGAGTTAACGATACCAGCAACCGCCACACCTCGTGTCTTCCGGGGGCGCGAACAGCCCTGCCACAAAAAGAGGGTCTTTGGCGTACAGGGAAAGAAGGAAACAAGCTCAGCCCTCGATACGATCAAGGCCTTCCTGGCGATCGCGCCGCCCTTCAATTTCAGGCGCAGCTTTAAGGGCATGTCATATCATGGCGCGCGCCGCCCCGGGTGAATTTGTCTAATCGGCGCTCATCGGCGGCCAGTTCACCTCTTCACTTAACGTTTCGTAAACCACCCCCAACCCGGGCCATAGAAATGATATAACCGTAAGCGGAATGTACCGAACACGCCGCCAGCTCCTGAAAACCGCAATTGCAGGCACAGCTGGAATCCTTGGCGCACCCGCGCTTCGCCTTTCATTCGCCCAGTCTGCACCCGAAGGCAACGTCAAACTCGCCGACGATCTTTACGTCGTCCGCGTTCCCGGCGAAGCCGCCGTCGTCGCCAACATCAGCAGCGATGGAGTGCTGCTCGTCGATGGCGGGTCCGCCGCCGGTTCTGACTCCGTCCTGAAAGCAGTCGCCGCCCTCCCCGGCGGCAGCGCCAAAGTCCACACCCTCTTCAACACCCACTGGCATCCCGAGCAGACCGGCTCCAACGAAAAACTCCGCGCTGCCGGCGCCGATATCATCGCCCAGGAGAACACCCGCCTCTGGCTGCAGCAAAACATCACCTGGCCCTGGAACGGCCAGAAATTCAAGAAAGCTTCCCAAGGACGCCCAGCCCAACAAGACCTTCTACGACAAGGGCGCTCTCCCCTCCGGAGTCCGCTACGGCTATATCTCCGACGCCGCCCACACCGACGGCGATCTCTACGTTTATTTCCCCAAAAGTAACGTGATGGCGGTGGGCGACGCCGCTTATGGAGAAGGGTGGCCTGTGGTCGATTGGTGGACAGGAGGCTGGATCGGCGGCATTGTCGGCGGTTTGCAGCGCATCCGGACCCTCGCCAACCCCGAAACGAAGTTCGTTCCCGCGCACGGTCCCGTACTCACTTATGCCGATATCTCCGCGCAAATCGACATGTACGGCGCCATCTACGACCGTCTGAATCAGATGATCAACAAGGGGCGCGGCCCCTCCGAAGGCGTCGAGGCCAAACCGGCAAAGGAATACGAAGCCAAAATGGGCAATCCCGACGAATTCATCCGCCGCTCTTTCGAGAGCCTGTGGGCCTATCTATCTCCCGACGCTTAAGGAATACATCAATGATGCTGCGCCGCACTACGCACCCACTCCTGTTCATCGCCGCCTTGACCGCCGCGTCCGCGATCGCCGCCCAAGCGCCCCCGCCTTCCGCCGACGCGCAACTCGGCGACCCTCAAGCAATACTGCACCGGCTGCCACAACGACAAACTCAAAATCGGCGGCGCCAGCTTCGATGGCGTCACGGCCGCAAGCGTCGCCAAAAATCCCGAGTTGTTCGAAAAGGCTGTGCGCAAGCTGCGCGGCCGCGTCATGCCGCCTCCCGGCGCGAAGCAGCCCGACGGCAAGACGGTCGATTCGCTCGTCGCTTATCTCGAAGACTCCCTCGACAAACTTCCGGAACCGGCGCACATCACCGATAAAGAGGTGCTGCATCGGCTGAATCGCAAGGAGTACGAAAACGCCATTCACGACCTGCTCCTCGTCGACGTCAACGCCTCCGAATTGCTCCCGCCGGATGACAGCGCGCAGGGCTACGACAACATCGCCTCCGCCCTCCAGGTTTCGCCGTCCTTCATCGAGCAGTACGTGCTCGCCGCGCACAGCGTCGCGGAAAAGGCGCTCGGCAAGGCCGATTCCCGCCCGCAGGGCTGGAGTTTCCGCGCCGGTACCGGCAGTCAACTGGAGCACGTCCCCGGCCTGCCTCTCGGCACTCGCGGCGGCATTCTCGCCAAAGTCGACCTCCCCGCCGACGGCGAATACCACATCAACATCGGGGACATGGCCACCCATATCTGGGGCAACGGCATGGAGTACGAGAACCCGCTCGTGGTGACGGTTGACGACAAGATCGTCTATCACGGCGACCATCGGCGGCGAAGAAGACATGAAGGCATACGACGAGGTGCAGAATGGCGCCACTCGATCGTGTCAATGCCCGCCTCAAGAACATCAAGTTCCAGACCACCGCCGGACCCCACCGCATCGGCGTCACCTTCCGCCGCCAGAGCTTCGCCCAATCCGACGATCAGATACAGGTGTTTTCGCCCGGCGGCGGGCAGGATCGTCTGTACCGCGTGAACTCCTTCCAGCTCCAGGGCCCCTTCGACGCGAAAGGCCTCAGCATCACACCCAGCCGCGCCCGCATCCTGATCTGCAACCCGGCCACCGACAAAACGAAAACCCCCGAAGCCTGCGCGAAGGAAATCTTCGCGAATCTCGCCAAGCTCGCCTACCGCCGTCCGGTGACCAACGACGACGTTACCGATCTCATGCTGTACTACGGCGACGGCGCCAAGCTCGGAGGTTTCGAATCCGGCATTCGCTACGGTATCTCCGGCATGCTGGCCAGCCCGTTCTTCCTGTATCGCAACGAGCATGTCCCCGCGGGCGTGAAGCCGGGCGACAAATACACCATCTCCGATTCCGAGCTCGCCTCGAAAATTTCCTTCTTCCTGTGGAACTCGAGCCCCGACGCGGAATTGCTCGACGTTGCCGCCAAAAACAAACTGAGCGACCCCGTCATCCTGGACAAGCAGGTTCGGCGCATGCTGGCCGATCCCGCGCTCCAAAACGCTGGCCAGCGATTTCGTGTTCCAGTGGCTGGAGATGTCCAAGCTCGACGAGATCGTTCCCGATCGCGACATCTTCCCCTACGCCTCCGGCTTCATGGACCCGCGTCAGGATTACCGCGCCGAGCTCCGCCTCTTCGCCGACAGCATCTTCCGCGAAGACCGCAGCGTGGTCGACCTGCTGAGCGCGAAGCACACGTTTCTGAATGAGCGCCTCGCTCTCCAATACGGCATCAACGATGTGAAAGGCGACCAGTTCCGCCGCGTCGAACTGAAAGACTCCGCGCGCTGGGGCCTGCTCGGAAAGGGCGCCATCCTGATGGCCGCCGCGTATCCGAACCGCACGTCACCCGTGCTGCGCGGCAAGTTCGTCCTGACCTACATCGAAGGCGTACCGCCCGCCAACCCTCCACCGAACGTTCCGACCTTGAACGATAAGGACGTCGGCACCACCAAAGCGCTCACCGTCCGTCAGATGATGGCGATCCACCGCGCCAGCCCGACCTGCTCGTCCTGCCACTCGATCATGGATCCGCTCGGCTTCGCGCTCGAGAACTTCGACGCCGTAGGGATGTGGCGCGACAAAGACCGCTTCGCCGGCACCGCCATCGATTCCGCCGGCGAACTGCCCGACGGCACGAAGATCAACGGACCCGACGATCTTCGCAACGCCCTGCTCCGCCGTCCCGACCAGTTCGTGCAAACCTTCGTCGAAAATCTTCTGACCTATTCGATGGGCCGCACGCGCGAATACTACGACATGCCGACCGTCCGCAAAATCGTGCACGAAACGGCCGCGAAGGATTACCGGTTCTCGGCCATCGTCGAGGCCATCGTAAAGAGCGACCAGTTCAGAATGCGCCGCGTGCCGGAGCCGGTTGTGAGTTCCAACAAGCCGGTTCTAACAGCTACTAAATAGGATTACAATCAGTAGGGAATAAGGAGACCAGATCCATGTTCAACTTCAAGAATCACCTTCCGCGCCGCGCAGTCCTGAAAGGGAGTCGGAGCCGCCATCGGTCTCCCCCTGCTGGATTCCATGATTCCCGCCCACACCGCGTGGGCCGATACTCCCGCCGGAAAGACTCCGAAGCGCTTCGCGTTCATCGGCTTTCCGCACGGCGCGATCATGGACCGCTGGTCGCCAGCAGAAACCGGCACGAACTTCACCATGTCGCCGATCCTGTCTCCCCTCGAGCCGTTCCGCAAGCACATGACCATCGTCTCCGGTCTGCGCAACAAGCCCGCGGAAACACCCGAGCCCCACGCCTACATCGAGCAGGGCTGGCTGACCGCCGTGAAGCCCTTCGACTTCGGCAAGGCCGATAAAGACTCCGGCGTCAGCGCCGACCAGATCGCCGTCCGCTACGTCGGTCAGGACACGCGCCTGCCGTCGCTCGAACTCTCCGTCGGTCAGGGCAGCGCCCGCCTCGCATGGCGCACGCCCACCCAGCCGCTGCCGCAGGAAAGCAATCCGCGCGCGGTCTTCCAGAAACTCTTCGGACAGGGCGACACCGATCAGGAACGCGCCCGCATCCTCGCCGAAACCGGCAGCATCCTCGATCGCGTCCAGGGGCAAGCCAAACGCCTGCAGTCCAGCGTCGGCGCCGGCGATCGCAACCTGATCGGCGACTATCTCGATTCCGTTCGCGAAATCGAGCGCCGCGTCCAGATGGCCGAGAAGGCCTCCAACTCCGACTTGACCGTCCCCGATGCGCCGATCGGCACACCGAACGATCTCACCGAATACTTCAAGTTGATGTTCGACCTGATGGCCCTCGCCTTCCAGGCCGACATCACGCGCGTGATGACGCTGTCGATGGATCACGAAGCCAGCATGCGCACCTACACCAATCTCGGCATCGCCGAAGGCTTCCACCCGCTGTCCCATCACGGCAATCAACCCGCGAAGATGGACAAGCTGGTGCAGATTCAGAAGTACCACACCGAAGAATTTGCCGGTTTGATCAAGAAACTCGAAGCCACCAAAGAAGCGGGCGGCACCATCCTCGATCATTCCACCATCCTCTTCGGCAGTGACATGAGCAACAGCGATCGCCATAACAACGATCCGCTGCCCTCCGTCATTCTCGGACACGCAAACGGCAAGATCAAAGGCGGCCAGCACCTGAAGTATCCGCAGGATTCGCGTCACGGCGAACTGCTCCTGACGCTGCTGCAGCGCAATGAAATTCCGGTGAAATCCATCGGCGACGGCGTCGAAGGTCTCTCAGAGGTTTAACCAATGTACAAATTCGCCGCTGCAACTGCAGTCCTGCTGGTCTGCGCCTCTCTCACGCCGGCCGCCGAGACGACCGTCCTTGCCGCGGCGGAAGCGAACGATCACGCCGCAGCCCTCCGCCTCGCGACTGCAAAGGGTGCGAACGTGAACACGCCCGGCGCCGATGGCACAACTGCCATCATGTACGCCGCGGCGAACAACGACCTCGAACTGGTCCGCGCCCTGATCAAAGCCGGCGCGGATGTCAAACTGAAAAACCAGCTCGGCACGTCGGCCATCACCGAAGCTTCCATCATCGGCGCGACGCCCATCATCGAAGCCCTGCTCAAAGCCGGAGCCGATCCCAATTTCAGAACCACCGACGGCGAAACGCCCATCATGGCCGCCGCGCGCAGCGGCAGGGTTGACGCCGCGAAGGCCCTTCTGGCCGCCGGAGCCGACATCAACGCCAAGGAAAACTGGGGCGGCCAATCCGCCATCATGTGGGCCTCCGCGCAATGCCAGCCCGAGATGATCAAGTTCCTCGCGTCGAAGGACGCGAATCTCAACGATCACGGCAAAGTCAATCAGTGGGAGCGCAAGATCATTCAGGAACCGCGGCCGAAAGACATGAACAAGGGCGGCTTCACTCCCCTGGCCTATGCCGCGCGTGAAGGCTGCGTAGCCTGCGTTCAGAATCTTCTGGCCGCCGGCGCCGATCCCGATTCCGAAGATCCTGACCGCGAAACGCCGCTGCTTCTCGCCATCGAGAACATGCACTTCGACACCGCAGCTGTGCTCATCACCGGTGTGAACGGCAAGGGCGCCGCCGATCTCGATAAGTGGGATCTCTTCGGCCGCTCGCCCGTCTACATGGCCGCCGACGTCAGCACGCTGCCGATGAAAGGGAACGGCGGCGTCGCTGTCATCCCGAGCCCGGACAAGCTCACAGCCCTCGATGTCGGGCGCATGATGCTCGACAAAGGCGCGAATCCGAACATCCAGCTGAAACGGCGCCCGCCGTATCGCGACGTCCCGCAGGATCGTGGCGGCGACGGCATGCTCGCCCAAGGCGCAACACCGCTCCTGCGTGCAGCCCGCGGCGGTGATGACAAGTTCGTCGCCCTCCTGCTCGAACACAAAGCGATTGTCGATCTGCCCAGCAAGGAAGGCATCACACCCCTGATGGCCGCCGCTGGCGTCGACTTCGGCACACGCGCCACTCGCGGCCGCAACCGCACCGATGAAGGTGTCCTCGCCACCATGGCTCTCCTGATCAAAGCTGGTGCCGATGTCAACGTCCACGATCGTCGTGGACCGTAATGCCGGCGGTGGCAGGGGCGGGCGCGGCGGTGGTGGCGCACCCCCCGCTGGCAGTGCTGCTGCTGGTGGACGCGGAGCTGGTCGTGGCACGCCGCCTGCTGCCGCCGTGCCGATCGCACCCGTGCAAGATGCCTCAACCGGTGGCTTTGCCGCTGGCGATAGTGCCTCCGCCCGTATCGCGCAAACCTTCCGCCGCGGCAGTCAAATGCCTAGCGCGAACGCCGTCCCGAACCAGACCGCTCTTCACGGCGCTGCCGAACACGGCTTCGACAGGTTCATCACGTTCCTTGTAGCCAACGGCGCTGACCTGACCGCCAAAGACGCCAATGGTCGCACAGCCCTTGACGCCGCACGCGGTGCGGGGGGCAATCGCGGAGGCGCCGACGCGTTCCCCGCGACCGTGACACTACTCGAATCTCTCATGAAGGAAAAAGGGATTCCATTTCAGAGCGCAGCTCCAGCACGCGCCGCAAAGTAAACTGTTTGCCCGGCCAACGCGAATAACTCTGCCGGAGATTTCGGCGTTGTTCCCATTCGCGGGAACTACCGCTTTCATCGCTCCCCCCGCAGGATGCGCCGCGTCATGAATCCAGGTTCGCCCTCCAGCAGTGAACGTCGTGATCGTTACCGCGAAAGCCGAAGCAGCGTATCCCTCGCCGAATGAGAGCACGCCGTATCGGAAGGAATCGCCGAAATACTCGCGTCATTGAAGACGCCATGCTTCAGCTGCATCATCCCCACTCCCGCAGTCGGCCACGGGAAGGCGCGGCGGTCGTTGATCCGCCGGAAAACCAGGCGTCTGTCACCCTCGATGCCATGCCAACCCAGATCGGGGTTTCCAGCCGATCCGCCATCGACTTCACGGGATAACGGAAGGCGCCTCCGCCCCCCGATTTCCGTGACGGTGCCCGGTCAGCTATTTCGTACAGCGCAGTGATTGGTTATTCGGATCGAAATTTGCGCCCGCACCCCGGCCGCGGCGCTGAACCTTATCGCGAAACACCTGATGGCAGTGCAGGCATGCATCCGCGACATCGCTGGTGATATCGCTTACCTTCTCCTGGCTTCTCGTCTGTGACGCGCGATAAGCCGCCTTCCCCACTTCGGCCATTTCTTTCGTAAATCGGATCCAATCGGGGTCGTTCACCGGAACAGGCTGCCCGTTTTCACACCGTCGGCCCGGCGTCAGCATCAGCGGCGCCGACTCGGCCAGCGCGATCGCGGCGTAGTCGACGATATCCCAACCCGAATACAGATCGTTCCCCCACATCGCCCAATTGAACCCGCCGTTGTAAGTCGCGTCACCGGACTTCTTCTTCTCCCCGGGATCGTGCGTCTGTACAGTGAAGAGGATATTCGAATTGGGAAACATGATGCCGCGCATCAGTTGCTGCAGGTTGCCCGCTGGACCAGTTGCCGTCCCCGCGTTTCCCGCGGCCGGCCCAGCCTGTTGGATAAATCCCGCGAGGTCGGTCGCGTCGCTAAGGGTAAGCGTGCCCGGATTATCCTGCGGCATCGTATTTTTGATCTTGTCGCGAAGATCGGCAGCTGGCCATCGTGATCGGAAGTCACTTCCCCCAAGCGGCGGTCCACTGCGCCCTTCAAGCGCCGGGCCATGGCACGACGCGCACTGCTGCCCGTAAAGCGTCTTCCCGTGCGGAACATCCTGCGCGCTGAGCGCGAGCGCAAAAACTCCCGGAACGACCACCGACACGAATAACTTCGACATGCATTCTCCGTCGTTTCAGGTTACATCAGAATGGAATACACACCGTTCGAGCCCCAAACTCAGAACCGCCTGGAGGAGATTGGAAGGATGAGATTCTTTACCGCTGCAGAACCATGGGAACAGTCATGCCGCCCTGGGTGAAATTGCCGATCACTGTCTTGAGGTCCGGCGAAATGGTGCCCTCGAACTTAGCTCCGACAGCCTTAATTTCCATCTTCAGCCGAGGACCGGTTCTCGCGATCGAGGTCACGGCTATCACCTTAGGCTTACTCTCAAGAGTCGCAGTCAGTCCATCCGCCGTATTAAGGATATGGAACACAATAACTTCAGGCTTTTCCGCCGCAAGAACTCCGGACCAAGCCCCGTCGATATTCGACGGCTTGGCGGCCTTATGCATAACCGGCTTGAAAGAACCGCGCTCAAACTTGAGCGGATACGGCTCCCCCTGCGTCCAGATGCCGTCGATCGCACCGCCGCCCGGGGCAACTTTACCTTCGTAGGTGCCGTTCGCCGCGGCAATGGTGAACTTGAGAGTCGAACCCTTCAGGGTCATTGAACTGATTGCCAGGCCCAGTGCGCCTTGATCAACGCTATCCAGCGTAGCGTCCAAACCGCCGTTGGCTGTTTTAGTGACATGTAGTGCAAGTCGGACCTGGAGGTCCGGATTGGAAATAGTACCTTTCCAATCGCCCACGATGTCCTGCGCGTATAACGAACTGCCCAGGAACGCGCCCAGCAGCAACTTCCTCATCTCCATGCGTCCATTTTAATAAACGGGAAATGCAGACTGGAGCAGCTAATTTACTGTAACGGCGATATCCAGCTCTGTGCCAACGGGCGAGGCCAGAATATGCACGATTCCCTTACCCTTAGCGTCGCCGGCCAGCTTGAATCGAAGCGTGGTCTTTTCTCCCGGTTCCAGGTGTTTCTTCTCCAGCTCAGAAGACAGACCGGCGATCTTTCCGGGATCCAGCTCGACGAGTTCTATCGGCCCTGGCAGTCCGTTCGAGATGGTCACGATTTGAACGGGTTCGCTCGGCGTCAGTGTGACCGATGTCTTGTCTGCTTTGACCGCCTGCTGGAGCGCAGAGAGATCCGGCAAGTTTCCAGGAGTAATGGAGGGGGGCGGATGCCCCTCGCCGCCGGGATCGGGGCTGATCTTTCCGAAGGGTGTGTTCAGGAGGGCCGCCGAATCCACATACCAGACCCATCGGCCGTCTTCAAGTTTCCACAAACTGTCGATCGGGGTGTTCAGGTCCATTGACGGAAAACCCGGCGCCATGAGCGTGACTTTTGCTTTGATCGTAACTTTTGCGCGACTGTTATTATCCAGCATCTCGACGTTCTGGATGTCGAAACCCCTGATGTTGTATCGATTGCCGTTGTAGTAATCGTCTTTCGAATCCTGTGCGACCATATCCTCGGCGGGCCGGTATTTCTTCGCTACCTGCAAATCAAAAAATTGTTTGGCCCGCTCCCGGAGGGCGGCTTCGGCCGCGGCCGCATCGGGGGATGGTTGTTGAGCCGACGCCGTCATGACAACAGCAAGGAAAATAAGTCTGCGATCCATTAATCTCATAGACTTGCCTGGCAAGGGATTCGTTTGGTAGGCGCGGCTGGACTCGAACCAGCGACCCTTAGCTTAGAAGGCTAATGCTCTATCCACCTGAGCTACGCGCCCGTCCGTTTTCCTATCTTATCGCGCTCGCGACGCGCCGAGAAATGCTTCGTCGGCGAACGCGGAGAGCTCCCGGTCGAATTCGCGACGCCAGCGCTGCTGCGCGTCATGCTTGAGGTTTTCGAGCAGGCGGAGCTTCCGGTTTGCGGCCAGGAGCAGCTCCCGTTCCGCAGCGAGAGCTCGTTCGGAAGCAGCGAAGTTGACCTCCAGCTGTCGAATCCTCAGGCGGGATCTGTCGATGAAGGCTGCATACGACGACAACGGGAAGGTTGTTGGTTCATTGATAAGATCGGCTGCGACGCCCGCAGCCTCTGCTCGTGCCGATGTGAGGAGCGTTTCGACTGCAAAACGCTCCGCCGCCGCCGTGGCGACCCGCGCCTGCTGTGCCGCCACCTGAGTTCCACGCCACCGCAATGCCTGCTCTAGACGAAAGGTAAAGGCTTTCATCTCACGGGATCATTTGGGCCAGAGCGCCCATCTGGCGAATGGTCTCATCGATCGCGTTTGTCTCGGTCGGGCCCTGGCAAAGGAAACGCGTCATTTCGTTGCGGGAGCGGACGACGGCATCGAGTTTGGGACTGGAGCCGGAGACATAAGCGCCCAGGTTGATCAGGTCTTCCGACTGCCGGTAAAGCGCGAGTGCTTCCCGGATCTTCCGGGCGTAGTCCGATTGCGCGGGCGTGGCAAGGCGGGATTGCAGCCGGCTGACGGAATCGAGGACCTGGATCGCGGGATAGTGTCCGGCGGCTCCGAGATCACGGGCCAGAGTGATGTGGCCGTCGAGGATCGCTCGGACAGCGTCGCAGATGGGCTCGTTGAAATCGTCGCCTTCGACCAGCACGGTGAAGAATCCGGTAATTGAGCCGTGGTCGAAGTTTCCGGCCCGCTCGCAGACGCGTGGAAGGAGACTGAAAACGGAGGGTGTATAGCCTTTCTGGCTGGGCGGTTCGCCAGCTGCGAGGCCGATCTCGCGCTGCGCCATGGCGAGGCGTGTAATGGAATCCATGACGAGCAGAACGTCCTCACCCTGATCGCGGAAGTATTCGGCAATGGCGAGGGCGACGAAGCAGGCGCGCACACGCAACGGTGCGGGCCGATCTGACGTGGCGACGATCACCACGGAGCGCCGCATACCCTCAGGCCCAAGGTCGTGCTCGATGAACGACCGCACTTCGCGATTTCGCTCGCCGATCAGCGCGATCACGTTGACGTCGGCTGAACTCGAGCGCGCCATGGACCCGAGCAGTGTGCTTTTGCCGACTCCGCTGCGGCCGAAGATTCCGACGCGCTGCCCCCTGCCGCAGGGCAGAAGGCCGTCGATCACACGAATGCCTGTCGTCAGGGGCTCCTCGATGTGGGCGCGGTGCATCGGGCTGGGCGGCCGGGCGTAGAGCGGGCGCGTTTCATTCGCGAGAATCGGCGGGCCGCTATCCATCGGTGCTCCGAAGCCATCGAGAAGGCGACCGCGAACGTGGGGAGAAACATCGACATGGCCTTCGCCGCCGCGTCCGATGATGCGATCGCCGAGACAGAGGCCATCGGTCTCTTCCAGCGGCATGGAAAGAACGCGGCCGTCGCGAAACCCGATCACTTGTGTGCGGATGGACCGGCCGCCGCGAGTCCGGATTTCGCAGAAATCGCCCATGGCGGCAGCGGGACCGCGAGATTCGACGATCAGGCCGACCAACTCGACGATCTCGCCCTCCATGCGCACCGGTTCGATCCGGTTCAGGGCGGCGGTGTAGCGGCTCAGGTCAATTTCGGCTGTCGGGGTCATTGTTTTCGCACGAACGGGTTTCTCATTAACTGGCCAGGCGATCGGCCAGGCCTCTGCTGATTTCGTCGAGTTGCGAGTCCACGGAGGCGTCGATCACGCCGTCGGTCGAGCGGATGGTCAATGTACCGGGTTCGCATTCCGGGTCGGGTTTGATCTGGACGCGCGAAGCTTGTGCGGCGGGAAGTGCCGACGCGACCGATGACGCGAAACGTGGATGCACTGTTACGATCCAGGACTCGGACCGGGTGAGACGCTCAAAAGCTACGCGGGCAATGGCCGTCAGAGCGCTGTCGTCGACGCTGAGCTGGCGGTGGAGCACGCGCCGGGCGATGAGAAGAGCGAGTTGGACCACGTCACGCTCCGCGTGGCGGCGAAGGTCGCTCCGCATGGCGACGATTTCGGCAATCGATGCGTTGAGGCGTTCCATGACCGGAAGTAACTCGGCGCGGGCTTCCTTGTCGCCCTGGCGGCGCCCGGCTTCGGTTGCTCCGCGGCGTTCCGCAACAGCAGCGACCTGAAGCTGATGCAGATTTTCCCGGAGGGCTGTGACAGTCTCGCCTCCCCGATCCGCCCGGGCTTTCCTCTACGCGCTGATGGTGATCGGCGGCGCCGTTCACCGGGGGAAACACCATTGCCCGGATGTTAGCCGCGTCCCGGCGATCCAGGACTTTGGATAGCATTTAGCGGCTCGGGAATCAGATGACATATTGTTCGACCCAGGTTGCCGACATGGAGATCCGCCTCAATGGAAAGGGCGTGGTGGGCGATGCGATCCGGCGCCCCAATTTCCTTTACCGATTTTTGCTCGGACTATTGCCCTTTTAGCCATGCGACCATATTGCTCGGTTCCACTCTTGTTTTGTCTCGTCGGGTCAGCCACAGCCACCACGCGGCTCAAGGACCTGGTTTCTATCGAAGGCGTCCGCGATAACCAACTCGTCGGCCTTGGCGTCGTGGTCGGGCTGAACAAGACTGGTGACAAACAGCAGACCATCTTCAGCGCCCAAACTCTGGCCAACATGCTGCAGAAGACGGGGGTTTCGGTCAACCCGACGGCGATCACGGTTCTCGATACTGCAGCGGTAATGGTGACCGCGACCCTGCCGCCCTTCGCGCAGCCTGGGACGAAGCTCGATGTCACCGCCGCCGCAGTCGGCGACGCGTCAAATCTGCAGGGCGGCCTGTTGTTGATGACTTCGCTGCGGGGTACGAACGGTCAGGTTTATGCGGTCGCGCAGGGGCCAATCGTTACCGGAGGATTCGTCGCCGGCCGCGGTGGGGTGAGCCAGACCGTGAACCATCCTACCGTTGGCCGGTCACCGAACGGCGCGACGGTCGAGCGCGCGGCTCCGTCCTCCGAGCCTTCCGCGCATGTTCGCTTGCAGTTGCGCACAGCGGACTTCACCACCTCGGTCCGCATCGCCCAGGTGATTAACGGGAAATTCGGTGCGGATAAGCCAATTGCCAAAGCCGAAAACTCGGCTTTGGTCGATGTTGCTACGCCGCTCGACTGGGCGTCGAGGACCGCTGATTTCATCGCGAGCCTGGAGGAGTTGAACGTCGAGGTCGATGCCATCGCCCGAATCGTCGTCAACGAGCGCACCGGCACGATTGTGATGGGCAAGGACGTTCGGGTCGCGCCGGTTGCGATCCTGCACGGCAACCTTTCGGTCGAGATTCAAACGAGGCTGGTCGTTTCGCAACCTGGGCCGTTGTCGCAAGGCAAGACCGAGGTCGTTCCCGAGCAGACGGTGGCCGCGAAGGACGCTGCGACAAAGAACGTAGTGCTGAAGGAAGGCGCGACCATCGAGGAACTGGTGCGGGCGCTGACGGCGATCGGATCCACGGCGCGCGATATCATTGCGATCCTGCAGAACCTGCGCGCGGCCGGGGCCCTCGATGCCGAGCTTGAGGTGATTTGATGAAAGTCGAAATGCTGCAGGAGTTTTTACTCCCAGGCGCCGCGCAACCTGCTGCTGTCAACAATCAGCGGAAGGGAGTGGCCGCGGCAAAGGATTTCGAAGCCCTCCTGATCGGACAGATGCTTCGGTCCGCGCGCGAAGAGGGCTCCGGGTGGCTGGGCACGGACGACGACGAGGCCGGTTCGGCTGCATTCAGCCTTGGCGAGGATCAACTCGCAAAGGCGATGGCTGCCGGCGGCGGACTCGGTCTGGCAAAGGTAATCGGAGCAGGGCTCGCGCAGCAGACCACGCCCGACGCTACGCCGCTCAAGCCGTAAGCGCGCACGCCGGAGCGTCCGGTATCTCGTGGAGGTGCGAACTGCGGCGATCTTCCAGTTCTGTCTCGCGGACCTGATCCCGGCCTGCAGCCAGTTGTTTCGCCACTCCCGACCACCCTTCCTCAAGGGTCGTGAGCAGGCTGAGCACTTCGGCCAGCGGCGCGTCTTCCTGCCGCATGTTGGCTTCGAGCAGGCGTTTCTGCATGTAGAGGTAAAGATCCTGCAGCCGCCCGCAAAGCTCCGGAGCTACTTCAGGTTGAAGCGCCGAAAGAAGCTCATGAATCGCCATATACGCCCGACTGATTGCCGCTGAGCGCTCCAGAATCCGCTTGTTGCGCAGATGCTCTCTCGCGTCCGCGACGCTGGACCGCGCCGCCTGGTAAACGAGCCGGATCAACTCGATTGGATCCACGGTAAGGATCTTCTGCTCAAAATAGGGATTCATTCTGAATCCCTCACGCCGGTGGCATCGTCGCCTGCGACCTGGAGGAGGTATTCGGGCGGTAACTGACGAATGACTTCCCTGGTCGCCGTGTCGATCACTTTGACCACTGGTTGTTTCGTAGCCGGGTCGAGAGAGAAAGTTACCTCTCTGCCTTCTCCGGCATAGCTCGAATCATTCAGTTTCCCTACCGCCGCTGAAACCGCTCTGTTAAGTGTCCGGTCCGCAGGTGCCTCACCAACCTGCGCCTCCGTAGAAGGCGCCGGATAGGAGGATACTGCGCTAACCGATATCTGGCTCATTATTCCCGCCCGATGGTCTTATCGGCACGCCTAATGATCTTCTTGCGTTTTTATTTCAGCGCAGCAGGTCTACCGGCCAGGAACGCCCATCCAGGTGCGAGTCCAGAGGTCTGTCATGGCAAAGAAGAGGAGCAATATCAGCCAGAAAATGCCGGCAGTTACGATCATCTTCGTCAGCCTGGTGCTATACCACACGTGCATGAAGAACAGCACTACGAGCGAGGCCTTGCATATCGCGATTGCCAGGGCCACGAAAATATTCCAGCGGCCCAGGTCGACAGTCGAAACGAAGGTCGTCACCCACGTCAGAACAATCAGGGCGGCGAATACCGCGAAATAGAGCCGCTTGGGTACGACGTGAACTTCGTGTTTTGCTGTGTGAGCTGCCATATGCCTCTGCCTTTACTTGGGTACCGCTGAACGATCGATCAGATACAGCAGTGGGAACAGGAAGATCCAGACCACGTCGACGAAATGCCAATATAGCCCGAACAATTCCACGGGGGTATGCCACGCAGGTCCGTATGCGCCTTTGCGCGCCCGGGAGATCAGGAACAGGATGATGCCCACACCCACTATCATGTGCGTGGCGTGAAGTCCCGTCATCCCGAAATAGAGCGCGAAGAACAGCGGCGTGTGCGCTGCATCAGTGCAGGGCACGCCTGATTCGGTACGGCAGTCGAAATTATGGCCCGGCACCTCGTGCTTGACCCACTTGTCGTGAGTATTCGTAGCGCCTTCACGCCCAGAAACGTGCCACCGAGGAGGAGGGTGAGAATCAGGAACAGGACAATCAGGTTCTTTTTCCCCAGCGCAGCACAGCGAACCGCAAGGGCCATCGTGAGACTGCTGCAGATCAGGACGGTAGTGTTGACGGCGCCGATCAGGAGATTGGTATTGTTGCTGGCCGAGGCGAACGCGGCCGGATACCATTGGCGGTACACAAAGTAGGCCAGGAACAAGCCGCCGAAGAACATGACTTCGGTGACGAGGAAGACCCACATCCCGATCGTCGCAGCATCCTTCTGCTGACCTGCATCCTCGAAATGGTGCTCCACATGTCCGTGTGAGGTGCCGCCGTGTGAAACAGCGGCTTCGTCTGAGATGACTGCAGTGTGACTATCCAACGTGCACAACCTCCTCCGTTGTATATGTGTAGGCTTCCTGCGTGATCACCGGCGTGACCTCGAAGTTCTCCGTCGGAGGCGGCGATGATGTCTGCCATTCGAGACCAGGCGAACCCCATGGATTCGGCGGCGCATCCGGCCCGTACTTGAGCGACCACAGCAGATAGCACAACGGAATCAGGTATCCGATACCCAGGATCGACGCGCCCGCGGACGAAAGCACGTTGAAAACCTGGAACTCCGGCGGATAAACATGATAGCGCCGGGGCATGCCCATATAGCCCAGAATGAACTGCGGAAAGAACGTCAGATTGAATCCGATGAAGATCACGATCGCCGAAACCTTCGACCAGCCGTCGTGGTACATCTTCCCGAACATCTTCGGCCACCAGTAATGGATACCGCCCATGAAGCCCATGATCGCGCCCCCCACCATGACGTAATGGAAGTGGGCAATCACGAAGTACGTGTCCGTCAGGTGGACATCCATCCCGAGGCTGGCGAGAAACAAGCCCGTCAAACCGCCGATGGTAAAAAGACCGATAAAGCCCAGCGCATAAAGCATAGGCGTAGTAAGCCGGACCGAACCCTTGTACATGGTCGCCGTCCAGTTGAAAACCTTGATCGCCGAGGGGATGGCGACGATGTAGCTCAGAATCGAGAACACCATGCCGGCATATGCGGACTGGCCGCTCACGAACAGGTGATGGCCCCACACGATGAAGCCGAACACCGCGATCGCCACGCTCGAAAACGCAATGAACGTGTAGCCGAACGGCTTCTTCGAGCTGAACGTCGTTATGATCTCGGTCACCACTCCCATCGACGGCAGAATCATGATGTACACGGCCGGATGCGAATAGAACCAGAACATATGCTGGAACAGCACCGGATCACCGCCGTACGCGGGATCGAAGAATCCGATATGCAGGCCCCGCTCGAGCACCAGCAGGAAGAGCGTCACGGCAATGACCGGCGTTCCCAGCACCTGAATCATGCTGGTCGCATAATGCGCCCAGATAAACAGCGGCAGCCGGAACCACGTCAGCCCGGGAGCGCGCATCCGGTGAATGGTCACGATGAAGTTCAGGCCGGTGAGAATCGAGGAAAAGCCCGCGATGAAGATTCCGAGCCCCGCCGCGACAACGTATCCGTTCGAGTAGGAACTACTGAAAGGCGTGTAAAACGTCCAGCCCGTATCGACGCCGCCCATGAGCAGAACCGTGAGGATGAAACATCCGCCGATCATGTAGATGTACCAGCTCAGCAGGTTCAAACGCGGAAACGCCACATCCTTCGCGCCGATCATCAGCGGTATCAGGAAATTGCCCATCACCGCGGGAATCGACGGTATCAGGAACAGGAACACCATGATGATCCCATGCATGGTGAAAAACTTGTTGTAGGTATTCGATTCCACCAGATCGCCGGCCGGCGTCGCCAGCTCCAGCCGGATCAGCACCGCGAAAATTCCACCGAGAGCGAAGAAAAACGTGACCCCGAGAAGATACAGAATCGCGATTCGCTTGTGGTCGAGAGTCAGCAGCCAACTCTTCAACCCCTCGCTCTGATTCAGGTAGTTCTTTTCTTACTGGTTCTGGAGGTTTTGCCGCAATCATACAGATTTTCCTTCGAAACTCATCGATTCCCCGCCGGCGCGCCCGGCCTCGCCGTTGCGCGTCCATTCGGACCCTGTTTGTCGCTGGAAACCGGTTCGCCGCTCGTTTGCGTCGGCACCGGGGTCGCCGAACTCGGCATCCCGTTCTTCGGCCCGAGCGACCTGATGTATTCCACCACCTTCAACATTCCATCTTCTGTTATCAGGCCCTTGAAGGTAGGCATGATGTCGTCGAATCCCGCCACGATCTTGGCCTGCGGATAGAGCACCGATTCGCGGATATACGACTCGTCCGCTCGCACTTTGCGTGCCGTCCTTCAGCTCGACTGTCGTGCCGAACAGGCCATTCAGGTTCGGGCAGCGTCCCGTTTGCTTATTGATTTCGCTCGCATGGCAGGTGCCGCATCCCAGCTGGTTAAACAGCGACTGGCCCTGCTCCGCCATGGAACCTTCGCCGCTGCCCGCCCCGAGCCATGCGTTGTAGTCTTCCTGCTTCATCACGTAGACGGTCCCGATCATTCCCGAGTGCTTCGTCCCGCAATACTCCGCGCAGAAGATGTGATACGCGCCGACTTTCGTCGGCCGGAACCACTCCGTCGTATACCTTCCCGGCAGCACGTCGGTCTTGGTCCGGAACGCAGGCACATAGAAATCGTGGATCACGTCCTCGGAGGTCAGCGTCAGCCGGATGTTGCGATCCACCGGCACATGCAGTTCGTTGATCTCGCGCGCGCCTTCGTTGTGCTGGATCTTCCACATCCATTGCTTGCCGGTGACGAAGATCTCCATCGAATCGGCGGGCGGGCGCGATTCCGTGAAGAAGATGCTCGCGCCCCACGCAAACATGACCAGCGACAGGCCCAGCGGAATCACGGACCACACGATTTCGAGAATCATCCCTCCGATGCTGTGCTCGTCCACAGGGGGCGGAACTACGTCGTTGCGCCGCCGGTACTTGATCGCGAAGTAGATCACGCAGAACGCGATCAGCAGCGAAAAGAACGCGCTCACCAGCACCATGTACGCGTATAGCGCGTCTACGTGACCGGCGATGGACGACGCCGCTTCCGGAAAAAGCTGGAAACTCTTTTCTCCCATATTTGGTTAAGCGGCCCGAATCCCTTTCTGCCTGCTGTCTCTGCGCAGCATGATGAAAACAAATCCCCCCAGCGCCAGTACTGTCGCCGCGCCGGCCGCGCGCAGAAGATCAATGGCGAACACCGTGTACTTGGCCGTCGTCGGATCGAAGTGATAACAGAACAGCAGGATCTGATCCACCGCGGTCCCGATCTTGTTTGCCGATGCTTCCACCAGCCCCAGCCGCATGTCCTTGGGCGAATAGTCAATCCCGTAAAAATACTTCGAAAGCTTCCCCTCGGGCGTCAGCACATAGATCGCGCTCGCATGGGCGAAGGTCGCGGTATAGACATCCCACTTGTAGCGGAAGCCCACGGCGTCCGTAACGCGCTTGATCGAAGTCAGATCGCCGGTCAGGAAATGCCAGCCCCCGTCGGTCTCCGGATGCCCGAAATCCTTCATGTAGATCTTCTTCTTGAGCGCGGCCTGTTTCGGCGTCTCGCGCGCGTCGAAGCTGATCGCCACTACGTCATAATCCTTGCCGGGTACGAACGACATCACCTTCGCGGCGCGCACCATTCCGTTCAGAATCTGCGTGCACAGCATGGGGCAGTCGTAATACACCAGCGCCAGCACGACCGGCCGTTTCCCGAAATAGTTGCCCAGCGCTACGGTCTTGCCATCCTCATCCCGGAACGTCGCATCGAGCGGCAGTTGCGAGTTCAGCCTTTGCTCGATCGTCACTTCCTTGAGCGGGCTCGGCCTGTCGACGCCCTTCACGTTCAGCAGGTCCGGAGTCGGCACGTCGTGCGGACCGGCGAGCGTTGGCCCGTCTTCAAAGTTCTCTTTCTGAGGATTCTGCGCGTTCGCCCCGGCTACCAGCGCCAGCGCCGCGAAGGCTGCCGCCAGCATTGACGCCGGCACTGTCGCCCTCTTCCCCGCCGAACTGTACTTCCATTTCTTCATTGCGAAATCTTTTCAAGCGTCCTGCCGCTGCTCGAATCCATCGGAATCATCCGGTATCCTTCGTTGTCCAGACCCGCGGGGCTCGGCTTCGAAGGCAAACCCTTTTGCGCGACGATGTCGATCGCCTGATCGATCGGAATCCGCACGACCCCCTTGTCCGGATTCACCCAGCCGTAGCTGTTCAGAATCGCTTCCTCGTCGGCACGCAGATCCTTCAGTTCAACCTTCGGATTCGCCTGCAGCCGCGGCTCAGGCGGCAGCTTGTTCTGGTCCTTCATCATCAGCGCCGCCGGGTTCGATTGCGTTCTTCGCATCCTCGCGCGAATAGAGGAAATCGAACATCCCCCAGATGACGAACACCGTGACGATGCAACCCAGCAGAAGCCCGATACCGAACGCCGTCACCTGAAAGACGTTGATATCTCTCCGCTCGTGCGAAACTCCGGCGTGCCCCGTGGGCGGCTGCGGCTGTTCGTCGGGTTTATTAGTGTGCTCTGCCATGACTTAATGCCTTTTGAAGATCGGGAGCTCCCAGCGGCAACAGCGGCCGCGTCGGCAGCGTCCGGAAAAACATCGCCAGCCACAATCCGCCGAACGCGATCGGAGCCGCGAAGTCGAGCCACGAAACCGTGAATACCGGATGCGTTACATCCTGAAAGTTCGGCTCCACCAGCCAGAACACATCCACCACGCGGATGAAAATCACGAAAATCGCGATCATCCAGATCGTTTTCGGATTCTTTTTGAGCGATTGCGACAGCAGCAGCGCGAATGGCAGCGCGAAATGAAACAGCAGCAGCACGAGGCCAACCCATTGCCATCCGCCGTTCAAGCGCCGCACATACCAGGTGATCTCCTGCGGAAGATTTGCCGAATATATGATCAGATACTGCGAGAACGACAGGTAGGCCCACATCATCACGATTGCGAGCATCAGCTTGCCCAGGTCGTGCAGATGCTTTTTCGTGATCAGGTGGTTCATCGGCGTGTACTTCCCGAGGAACACCAGCGTCGCGATCATCAGCGCCATCGCCGATAGTCCCTGTCCCGCCGCGATCAGAAATCCATAAATCGTGGATGCCCAGGTGGCGTCGAGCGACATCAGGAAATCAATCGAAGCGAACGTGATCGTGAAGAAGTAAGCGACAATCCCCGGCGCGCTGAGAGTTTCGAGCCGACTCGAGTACTTCGTCGATTTCGTCTGGTCCTCAAGCAGCGACCACTTGTTCAGAAGCGTCGTCAGGCCGAGCCACACAAAACCGTAAATCAGCCAGCGGATCCACAAAAACGGCACGTTCAGATAAAGATGCTTGGCCAGTACGATCTTGTCGTTAGCGTGTGCCGGGTCGGCCCACATATACAGCTTCGGCGCAAAGATCAGCAGCGGCAGGAACAGCAGCCACATCACATAGAGCGTGCGCGTGCCCGCCTCGAGTGGCCGCCGGATCATCATGCCCCAGGCGCCGCCCGAAACGAAGTGGATCATCAGCAGCACAAGCGAACCCATGCCCATGCCAAACCAGAACTGCAGACCCACCAGATAAGAACGCAAAAACTGCTGAGCGCCGTAGCCGAAGTATCCCGCGATCAGCGCCACAAACCCGATGAGTCCGACGAACGTCGCGATGAGCTGGTACTTCTTGATGGTTTCCGCCAGCTGCGGAGTTACTGTGTAGCTTTGTTCCGTCGTCGTCATTATCTTTCCGGTTGGCTCCCCGGTCCTGCGCCGCGCACAGCCCCTGCCCCATGCGCCCCTGGCACGCCTGATGGCGTAGCGGGCTTCGCCGGGAAATCGGCAAAATCGGTATCGGCTGGCGCGAGCGGCTCATTCGCCTGCGCCGGTATCGGAGCCGTCCCGATCGCCGGCACTCTGTTCCGCGCTTCCGCCGGCAGATCGTTCACGTTGGCGTTCTGGCTGTACTGCAAAGCTCTGATGTAGGCGACAATCGCCCAGCGGTCGCGCACCTGCACCTGCTGCGCATAGTTCAACATCGCGCCATAGCCGTTCGAGATGACATCGTAAAAATGTCCGACCGGCGCTTCCCTCAGCCGCTCGATGTGATACGAAGGCGGCTGCTTGAGTCCGCGCCGCACAATCATCCCCAGACCGTTTCCGATGGCGCCATGGCAGGGCGCGCAGTAAATGTTGTATCTGCCCTGCCCGCGCTCGATAAACGCTTTATCCACCACAAGAGGAAACGCTTCGATATCCTTGCCCGCCGCGTCCTTGCCCTCGTAGAAGGCGGTATCTTCGTTGAGCGCGCCGCGCGCGATCGTGCCTTCCACCGGCTGCCGTTCGCTGCGGCCGTCGGCGAAGAAATCGCTCGGGCGCTGCGGCCGGTATTTCGGCTGATCCTGCATGTCGAGCCGCGAGCAACCCACCAGACTCAACCCGACCAGGGCCACGCCGAGAGACTTTACGATCATCCTCATCGGGCCACTTCCGCTATCTCTTCCGGCCCCAGACTCTCCAGGAACCCGGCCGTCTGAGTCCGGTCGAATTTCGGATCGTCCGATTCGATGCACAGAAAAAACTTGCTTCTGCGACGCCGTCGCGGCGAATCGCTCCACGTTGAAAACCGGATGATACGGCGAGGGCAAGCCGTTCATGATGATCATGCTGATCGCGGCAGTCAGCCCGCCAAACAGAATCGTCAATTCGAACGTGATCGGGATATACATCGGCGCGCTGATCAGCGGCCGTGCCGCCGATATTCAGGGGCAGGGCCACCGCCTCCACCCAGCTTGCCAGACCGAAACCGGTGCAACACCCGATCAACCCGCCGATCAGGGTGAACAGCGAAACGCGGTTATCGTGCAAATCCATCGCGTCATCCAGCTCGTGAAGCGGAAACGGCGAATACGCATCGAACTTCCGGAATCCGGCCTCTTTCGTCCGGCGCGCCGCGTCCACCAGTTCGCTCGCCGTCTCGAACTCCGCCATCAGGCCGTAGAGAGGGCTCTCGTCGATCGAATGCACGCTCATTGCGCCACCGGCTCCTTAACCCGCGCTCCCGGCAGGAGCATGCGCAGCTCGAAAATCGTGATCATCGGCAGCATGCGGATGAACAGGAAAATGCACGTCATGAAGAAGCCCAGCGTGCCGACATAAGACAGCCCAGTCCCACACCGTCGGCCAGTACATGCTCCAGCTCGAGGGCAGGAAGTCGCGGTGGAGGCTCGTGATGACGATCACGAAGCGCTCCAGCCACATGCCGATATTCACCACAATCGAAATGCACCAGAGAATGATCGGCGTGGTGCGAATTTTCTTGAACCACAGGAAGTTGCGGCGTGATCACGTTGCAGAAAATCAGCGTCCAGTAGAACGGCGCATACGGCCCGCTCATGCGATTCAGGATCATGAACTTCTCGTAAACGTCCGCGCTGTAATAGCCGAAGAACGCTTCGAGGATGTACCCGTAGCCAACCACCAGCCCGGTGGCCAGCGTCAGCTTCGCCATGTTGTTCAGATGGCGCATCGTGATGATGTCTTCGAGGCCGTAGAACTTGCGCACCGGAATCATCAGCGTCAGCACCATCGCGAATCCGGAGTAGATGGCGCCCGCGACGAAGTAGGGCGGGAAAATCGTCGTGTGCCAGCCCGGAATCATCGCAACCGCGAAGTCGAAGCTGACGACCGTGTGGACCGAAACCACCAGCGGCGTCGACAATCCCGCCAGCAGCAGCGCGGCCTTCTCGTATCGCTGCCAGTGGCGCGCCGAACTGCGCCATCCCATGGCGAGGAATGCCGTAAACAAGCTGCTTCCAGCGCTGTTTCGCCGAATCGCGCAGTGTCGCGAAATCGGGAATCAGCCCGACATACCAGAACACAGCGGAAATCGTCAGATATGTGGACACCGCGAACACGTCCCACACCAGCGGACTGCGGAACTGCGGCCAGAGCCACATCGTATTCGGATAGGGCAACAGCCAGTAAGCCAGCCACGGACGGCCGGTGTGCAGCACCGGGAACATACCCGCGCACATGACCGCGAAAATCGTCATGGCTTCGGCGAATCGGTTGATCGCGTTGCGCCACGATTGATTCAGCAGCAGCAGAATCGCCGAGATCAGCGTTCCGGCGTGACCGATACCGATCCACCAGACGAAGTTGACGATCGCGAATCCCCAGCCGACCGGGATGTTGATGCCCCAGATGCCGACGCCCTTGATAATGAGCCACGTCGCCGCGCCCATCAGCAACTGCATCACGCCGAACGCGATCAGGAGTCCGAAAACCCACCCGATCGTGATCTTGCGCTTGAGAACGATGCCGCCGATTTTGTCCGATACCGACGCAAGGCTATGCCCTTCGTCGATTACCGGCCCGACTTCGATCTTCGATGGCAGCTCAACCGGTTGCGCCATATCAGCTTTCCTTCTCCGATTTCTGCACTTCCGGATTAGGGTTGCGAATCTCGGTCAGATAAGTTGTGCGCGGCCGCGTATTCAATTCGGCCAGCAGCGAGTAATTCAGACTGTGCCGCTTCCATTCGGAAACGCGGCTCTTCGGGTCGTTCAGATCTCCGAACATAATGGCTTGCGACGGGCAGGCAGCCGCGCACGCGGGAACGATTTCGCCATCGCGCACCTTGCGGTCCTGCTTCTCGGCCGTGATCTTTGCGTAATTGATGCGCTGCACGCAGTAGGAGCACTTCTCCATGACACCGCGGCTGCGCACCGTGACATCGGGATTGCGCTGCAGCTTCAGGCTTTCCGTTTCCCAGTCCGTGAACAGCAGGAAGTTGAAGCGGCGCACCTTATACGGGCAGTTGTTCGAGCAGTACCGGGTGCCGACGCAACGGTTGTAGACCATATTGTTCAGGCCCTCGGCGTCGGTTTCCGTCGCCGCCACCGGACACACCACTTCGCACGGCGCGTCTTCGCACTGCACGCACGCCACCGGCTGGAAGTACATATCCGGCTCGTCCGGCTCGCCTTTGTAATACCGGTCGATGCGAATCCAGTGCATCTCGCGCGTATTGAGCACCTGCTCCTTGCCCACCACCGCGATATTGTTTTCCGCCTGGCACGCAACCACGCAGGCGTTGCATCCCACGCACGACGTCAGATCGATCGCCATGCCCCAGGCATAGCCCTCGTACTTGAACGTCTCCGGGAAAATCGTCAGACCCTTCGGCGGAAGCTCGCTGCGCTTTTGCGAGAAGTACGGATCTTTCTGGAATTCTTCGAGCGTCCCCGCATGCACCGGCTCGCGATTTTCCATCGCGAAGTGATGCTGCACCGCTGCCAGACGGAACTTCTTGCCCAGCTTGCGCACGCTCACGCCCGTACCGAAGTAAGGGTTCGACGCCGGGCGCAGCGGATAAACATCGAAGCCCGCGCCGTTGCCCGCTCGCCCCGAACGCGTTCGCCCGTAGCCCATGCTCAGCCCGATCGAACCATCCGGCTGCCCCGGAATGCGCCAGATCGCGCCCCACACCGTATGGCCGTTGTAATCGATCGCGACCTGATCCTCATCGGTCACATGCAGCTCGTCGGCCGTCTTCTGGCTGACGATCACCGCGTTGTCCCACGTCAGGCGCGAAACCGGCCGCGGCAATTCCTGCAGCCAGGCATTGTTCGCATACCGCCCGTCGAGAATGAACGGATCGCTGTGGAAGGAAATTTCGTAACCGGAGCTCGCCGCGGTCGATGCCGCGGCCGCCGGAACCAGCTTCGCCGTTGCGCTCACCGCCGGCAGCGCCGAATCCTTCACGAAACCGTCGTGGACCGAATGCTTCCACCACGTCTCGTAATCCGCGCCTTTGTAGGTCGCGCGCCAGTAATCGCGCACCGTCTCGAAACTCGATTTCTCCGGATTATCCGTGAATGCCGCGAGCAGCTCATGCGCCGACTTCCCGCCGTAAAGCGGAGCAATCAACGGCTGCATGATCGAAACCGTGCCGTCGTACGCGGGCGCATCGCTCCAGTGCTCGTACGTGTGCGCCTGCGGAATATTCCACTGGCAGACTTCCGAGGTTTCGTCGAGATGCTCGCCCAGGCGAACCCTGAGCTTCGCCATCTGGATCGCGCCCTTCACGTTCCATTCCGGCGGCGCCATGAAGACCGGATTGCCGCCCAGAATCAGCAGCAGGTCCACCTGCCCGGCGTTCAGATCTTTAATCAGGCCCTGCAGATCAGCCCATTGGTCGACCGGCTTCGCCTCGAGCGGCTTCGTGAACGTAACCGTCGTGCCGTTGTTCCCCAGCACCTGATTGATGTAGTGAACCACCGCGTGAACTTCGGGCGACTGATCCTCGCCCGCGATCACGATCGACTTACCCTTCGCCGCCTGCAGATCCTTCACCAGCGCCGAATAGAACTTCGTCGTCGCGAGCGGGCCATTCGAATTTCGCACCGCCGCCCAGCGCCGCCGCCAGTCCGCGAACGAATCCCGCCACTTCGGAGGGCTTGATCGCCTGCCGGTGATCCGCCTTGCAGCCAGTCGATGTCGGCGTCGTTTCCACCGCGTAAAAGCGGCTCTGCGTCGTGTTTCCGCCGAGCATCGTCCGCTTCGAAGCGAAATCGCGCGCATACCGCACGCCGCCCGGCCCGTTGCCGAGGAAATTGCCGTCGATCGACAGCACGACGTCGGCCTTATCGAACTTGTACACCGGATTCAGGAACTCGCCGAACGCCATCTGCGTCCCCATGCGGCGGCCATGCCCGGTCGGCTCCCACTGAACCCATTTCGCGCCCGGATACTTCGCCAGCACTTCCTGCATCTGCGCGGCAAGCGTCGGCGACGTGACCGTTTCGGTCAGGATCCGGATACCCGCGCCGTTCTTCGCCTGCTGCTTCGCGAGTACGTTGATGAAAGTCGAAAGGAACGACGGATACGACCGCACTTCATCGACGAAATTCACCGTCTGCAGCCGGTCCGGATCGTACAGCCCCAGAATCGAAGCCTGCGCCAGAACGTCGGTCGAACCGAGGCTCGCCGGATGCTCCGGATTGCCCTCCACCTTCGTAGGCCGGAATTCGTGCGTTTCCACCAGCACCGGATTCGCAACGCCGCTCACCGGAAATGCCGTCGCGTAGAAAAGCGGCTTGCCCGGAACCAGCTGCTCCGGCGCTTCCACATACGGCATGATGTATTCGGTCGGCTGCCTGGTGCATGCCGACATGCCCGCGAGCGCCAGCGAAGCGCCCATGATCTTCAGAAAATTGCGGCGGCCCTCGTCGTCGATCCACTCCGAAGCCTGCCGGGGAAATTCGCGATGCAGGAATTCCTTGAAGCCCTCGGCCGACGTCAGTTCATCGAGGCTCCGCCAATAGCCGGCGCCTTTCGCCTTCTCAAGGCGCGTCCGAATGGACGTCAGATTCAATGGGCTGTTTTCAGTCATTGCTTGCTTATCGTCGTTCACTATCCGCCGTTACTATCTGTGACACGTCCAGCAGGTCTCTAACTTCTGAACGTGGTACTCCTTCACCAGCCTGGCGCCGAGTTCAGCCTGCGGTTCTTTCGGCTCATACCCCATCGTCGTGATCTGGTCTCTCGGGCGCAGATAATTTTCGGGGTTGCGGTGGCAGTCGAGACACCAGCGCATCTGCAGCGAGGGTTTCTGATAGGTCAGCGCCCATCGTGTCGATGCGTCCATGGCAGGTTTCGCATCCGACGCCCTTCTTGACATGAATGCTGTGATTGAAATAAACGTAATCCGGAAGGTCGTACACCTTCGTCCAGCGGATCGATGAATTCGTGTTGAAACTTTGCCGCACCGGCTCGAGCGTCGGAGCTGTTGATCCAGATCTGCGAATGGCAGTTCATGCACGTCTTGGTCGGCGGCACAACAGACCAGTCTGAGTTCTCAACCGAGGTGTGGCAGTACCGGCAATCGATCCCCATCGAACCTACGTGATGGGCATGGCTGAACGGGATCGGCTGTTCGCGCGCATCCCCCTGCCGCGTGGCATATGTTGAATCGGCAATCAGTTCGAAAAGTGCTCCGCCCGCGCCTGCCAGAACCACTAAAGCGAGAATGATGCTGACCCGGGCCTTTGCGTTCGCGCTCGATTTGAAGATCTGTGACATTTAACGTCTGGTGTTGAAGGGGGAAATTGCCAAACCGCTATTATGCTTCATCACTTTCGTTTTCCCAAGTCCCTCGCCCAAGTTCCTCGCATGGCTTTGTTCCGTAAGGCCGGATTTCCCGCGCGGCCCCGGATGTTTTGCATGGCAGCAAAACTGTTTGCATGACAGCAAAACTATTTGAACTTTCAAGTCTACAATGGAGCTTCATGCGACAGACCGTTCGTCCTGCGGGACGCTTGTCCGGCGTGGTCATTCTGCCCGGCGACAAATCGATTTCCCATCGCTATGCGATGCTCGCATCGCTCGCCGAAGGCGTTTCGAAAATCTCGAATTATTCGACCGGCGCCGATTGCCATTCCACGCTCGGCTGCGTTCGCGCATTGGGAATTAATGTTGAGGAAGCCGGGCACAACAGTCACCATCCACGGCCACGGGCTCAAAGGATGGAAGCAGCCGCAGCGCGATCTCGACGCGGGCAATTCCGGCTCGACCATTCGCATGATTTCCGGCCTGCTCGCCGCGCAGCCATTCACCAGCCGCATCTTCGGCGATGAATCGCTCTCCCGCCGCCCGATGGATCGCATCATGAAGCCTCTCGCGCAAATGGGCGCGAAGATCGAGGCGCGCGAGAATCGCTTTCCGCCGCTCGAAATTCACGGAACCACGCTGCAGCCCGATCGATTACACTCTGCCCGTCCCCAGCGCGCAGGTGAAAACGTGCGTCCTGTTCGGCGGCATGTTCGCCGAAGGGCAGACGATTGTGCGCGAACCGATGCGTTCCCGCGATCACAGCGAAATCGCGCTACGGGAGTTCGGCGCAGACCTTCAGGTGCGGAACAAGGTCATCACGCTCAACGGGCCCGCGCAAGCTCACTGGACGCGAACTTCTCGTCCCCAGCGACTTATCTTCCGCTGCATTTTTTCTGGTGGCCGGCCTTCTCGTCCCGGGCTCTCACCTGCATGATTCAGAACGTGGGACTGAATCCAACGCGGTCGGCGCTGCTCGATTTCCTGCTTTCGATCGGCGCGCCGGTCAAGGTGTTGAAGATCGAATCGGCGAACGGAGAGCTGATTGGCGATATCGAAGTACGTCACGCGCCTGTGCGCGGCGGCGTCATCGAAAAGGAGCTGACTGCCGCTCTGATCGACGAGATTCCCGTGCTCGCGGTTCTGGGCGCGGCTTCTGAGGAGGGGCTGGTGATACGCGACGCGCAGGAACTACGCATCAAGGAAACCGATCGCATCGCCACAGTGGCCGACAATTTCGGGCGCATGGGCATTGAGATCGAAGTTACGCCGGACGGGATGAGCATCCCCGGCAAACAGAAGTTCCGCGCCGCCGCTTTCGATTCCTTCGGCGACCATCGAATCGCGATGGCCTTCGCGGTCGCCGCCCTGGCGGGCGACGGCGATTCAACTATCGAGAACGCCGACGCTGCGTCGGTCTCGTTTCCGGAATTCTGGAACATCCTCGAAACGCTGTCTTAACGGCTATTGGCCGTGGATAAGGTTACAGCAGGACCGCGGGGCGACAACCGCTCCGGCTTGCATCTCTTTCCAGTTGTAATCAAACTCTTTTCCGCAATCCAGGCAAACGATATAAGTCCCCTGTCTGTTTGTCTCGGTAGAGCGTTTGGTGCGCATGGGAAAGGTTGTTCTTTCGTGAGAACAACCGAACAAATAACTGATGAGTGAGGCCATCATGGCCCTGCTTAGAGCAGGTCAGGGACCAGATTACAAACGCGAAATGTGCGCTTTTGAACAGAAGCAGCAGGATCTGATACTTATGCCAATTGGAGTGCAATGGCGTCAGCGATCTGCCGTCCATGAAAGCGGCCGTTTTCGATGAAAATTTCGTTCGTATGCATTCCCGCTACAATGACACCCGCCAGAAACACGCCCTTCCGGTCACTTTCCAGGGTGATCTGGGTCCGTACGGGGCTTTAGTGTGTCCGGTTCCAGAACAATCCCGTTTGCATTCAGAAACGTCAGATCGGGGCTATAACCGACCATGGCAAAAACAAAGTCGTTGCGGAATGTCGAGCTCGCCCTCCGGCGTCAGCAAGCGGACACTGTCGGGTCGAATCTCCGTCACGGAAGAATGAAAGTAAGCCTTGATTTCTCCGTTCTTGATCCTGTTCTCTATATTGGGCTTGATCCAGTACTTAACGTGCTTGTGAATGGCGGAGCCGCGATGAACCAGCGTGACGCGCGCCCCGGTCCAGTAAAGCTCCAGCGCCGCGATCGCCGCCGAGTTCTTAGCCCCCACCACCAACACGTCATGGTTGTAGTACGGATGCGGCTCTTTGTAATAATGAATCACCTTCGGCAGTTCCTCACCCGGCACATTCAACAAGTTAGGGACATCGTAATAGCCCGTGGCGATGATAACCTTCCTGTGCCCTGTAACAATGTTTGGCGCCCAGGTGATCGGTCGTCGGAACCACAAAGGCGCCATCTTCACCATCAATCGAATCCACCCGCTCGTATTGATGAATATCCAGCTTGTAATGATCTGCCACACGCCGGTAATACTTCAAAGCCTCTGTACGAGTAGGTTTCTCATACATGCTGGTCATCGGTAAGTCACCGATTTCCAGCAGTTCCGGCGTGGTGAAGAACGTCATGTGCGTCGGATAGTTATAGAGCGAATTCACGACGCAGCCCTTGTCGATCACCATCACGTTCAGCCCGCGCCGCTTCACCTCGAGCCCGCAGGCCAGACCCGTCGGACCGGCGCCGACCACAATCGCGTCGAACGCCGGAAACTCGCTCACAGCTTGCCGTCGACCTCAGCCTCGAGACTCGCCAGCGCACCCGCCAGCGCAGCCGGATCTTTCCCGCCGCCCTCCGCCATATCCGGCCGCCCGCCGCCTTTGCCGCCAACCGCCTGCGACAGCGTTCCCACCAGCTTGCCCGCCTGAACCTTCGCCGTCAGATCCTTCGTGACCCCGGCCACAATCGATACCGCGCCATCCTCGGTCGACGCCAGAACAATCACCGCCGACTTCCACTTGTTCCGCAGCGCGTCGGCCAGAGTGCGCATCTGCTGCCGGTCCAGACCCTCCACCTGAGAGATCAAGACCTTCACCCCGCTCTTCTCTTTCGCCTTCGACTCCAGATCGCGCACAGCCGACTGCGCCAGCCGCGTCTTCAACTGCTCGATCTGCCGTTCGCTGACCCGTTTCTCCGCGATCAGCCGATCCACCTGCTCCACCAGTTCCGGCTCGCCCACGCGCAGCATTCCCGCCATGCGGTGCAACGCCTCGCTCGACTCCTGGAACTGCGCCACGGCACCTTCGCCCGTAATCGCCTCGATACGCCGCACGCCCGCCGAAATGCTGCTCTCCGAAACGATCTTGAACACGCCGATATCGCCCGTGCGTGTCACGTGCGTGCCGCCGCAAAGCTCCTTGCTGAAGTCCGGAATCGACACCACCCGCACCTGGTCGCCGTACTTCTCGCCGAACAGCGCCATCGCGCCTGTCGAAATCGCCTGATCGATCGGCATCACGTTCGTCGTCACCTGCGTGTTCCGCAGAATCTGCTGATTCACCAGCCGCTCGATCTCGGTCTTCTCCGCCGGATCCACCGCCGCATAGTGCGTGAAATCGAACCGCAGCCGCGGCGGCTCAACCACGCTGCCCGCCTGCTTCACATGCACTCCCAGCACCTGGCGCAGCGCCGCATGCAGCAGATGCGTCGCCGTGTGATTGCGCATCGTCGACCAGCGCTCGGAGATCCCCACCTCCGCCCGCAGTTCATCGCCAACCGTGAGCGCCCCGACCGTCCGGATCTTATGCACCGTAAGCCCCGGCACCGCGGGCCGCGTGTCCTCGACCACCGCAACGGTCTCGCCCGTATGCGCGTCATAGAGCGTCCCGCGATCGCCCACCTGCCCGCCGGTTTCGGCATAGAAAGGCGTCTGATCGAGCACGACCTCGCCTTCCGCCCCAGCCGCCAGGCTCTCGACAGGCTGCCGATCCACGAACAAACCGGTCACCTTCGAAACCGCATCCAGCTGGTCGTAGCCCAGAAAACGCGTGCGGCCCTTTTCGAGCAATTGCTGATACGCCGGAGCAACCGCGCCCTTCTCGCCGCCCTTCCAGCTCGCCCGCGCGCGCTCCCGCTGCAGCCGCATCTCGCCTTCGAAGCCCTCGCGGTCGATGTGGACACCCCGCTCGCGCGCGATATCTTCCTGCTCATCGAGCGCCAGCCCGAACGTGTCATAAAGCTTGAACGAAACCGGCCCCGGCACAGTGCCATTCGACAGCCGCGCGATCTCGTCGTTGAACACCTTCTCCGCCACCAGAAACGTCGTCGCGTAGCGATGCTCTTCGTCCTTCACCACCCGCGCCACGCGCTGCACCGACTCCATCATTTCCGGATAACCCGGCCGCATCAACTCCGCCACGAACCCGGTCAGCTCATACAGATACGGATCCTGCTTCCCGATCAACCGCGCATTCCGCATCGCCCGCCGCATGATCTTCCGCAGCACATACCCGCGCCCGTCATTCGACGGCAGCACGCCATCGTGAATCAGAAACGCAGTCGCCCGCGCATGATCGGCATTGATCCGCAGCGCTGTATCGGTCTTCGGATCCGCGCCGTATTCCACACCGCACAACTCCCCGGCGCGGTCGATAATCGGCCGGATCAGGTCCGTGTCGTAATTCGAAATCTTGCCCTGCAGCACCGCCGCGGTACGCTCCAGCCCCATGCCCGTATCGATCGACGGACGCGGCAGCGGCGTCATCGCCCCCGACGCATCGCGATTGAACTGCATGAACACCAGGTTCCAGATTTCGGTGAACCGCCCGCCGCCATCATCCGGAAACTGCTCGTGTTCGCGCCCCGGTTCCGCCGACTCCGGCCCGAAGTCATAAAAGATCTCCGAGCACGGCCCGCACGGACCCGTATCGCCCATCTGCCAGAAATTGTCTTTCTCATCCAGCCGGAAAATCCGGCTCTTCGGCACGCCCGCCACTTTCTGCCAAAGCTCTTCCGCTTCGTCATCTTCCCGAAAAACCGTGATGTACAGCCGGTCTTTCGGCAGCCCGAAATCCTTCGTGATCAGGTCCCACGCAAACTCAATCGCATCGGCTTTGAAATAATCGCCGAACGAAAAATTCCCCAGCATTTCGAAGAAAGTGTGGTGCCGCCGCGTGTACCCGACGTTCTCCAGATCGTTATGCTTCCCCCCCGCCCGCACGCACTTCTGCGACGACGCGGCGCGCGTATAATCCCGCTTTTCCAGCCCCTGAAAGACTTCCTTGAACTGGTTCATGCCGGCATTGGTGAACAGCAATGTGGGGTCGTTTGCGGGCAGCAGGGAACTGCTCCGCACCACGCGATGCCCGCGGGCGTGAAAAAAATCGAGGAACCGCTGACGGATATCGTTGCCAGTCATAAAGGAATACTTCGATTATAGGGAGATGCGACTGAGAAGCCGCGTTAATCGCCGAAGCGCTCGGCAGCGCGGGCTTTCGCCTTCGCCGCCTCTTCTTCGCGATTCTTCGGAGGCGCGGTCGTCTCGAGCGAAAGCAGAAGCCGCGTCGAGATCCCGGCGACCTCATCCACAGCCGTCATGAACATCTGTTCGTTCGCCTTCGAAGGTTTCGTAAACCCGCTGATCTTCCGGACGAACTGCAGCGAAGCCGCGCGAATCTCTTCCTCGGTGACCGGCGGATCGAAGTTAAACAGGGTCCTGATATTCCTGCACATATAGCGCTAGCCTCAAATTAGCATTAGCAAATCCCGGGCCGGACGCGAAGCGTCACGAGTAACCGGACATCGCCAGCTACCAGCCCGTGTCTAAACCGCCCTATTTTTGCGTGACGCGGTGACGTAAGAGGTACCTGGTTGATGTTCTCGGTTTTCGCATGAGGTAGCCGGGGTGTACGGATGGTGGATGCCAGAAGGCTCCAATGCTCTTATAAAGGCCAGAATCGCAAAAACTGCTCGCCGTACCTGATCATGTGCGGCTTTGGGCTTGCCGGCTCCATAAAGGGAACGCATCAGCAGCGCGAGATTGCATGCCGCCGCCTGGATCAGCAGTTTCCTGTGGACATTTTCCAGACCGCGCACCCAGCGCCGGTCCATACCGCCGGTATCGAACTGGTGTGCGAAGTTGCGTTCGATCTTTTCCCCGCGTCTGCGCTGCAGTCGTTTGCCATGTTCGCCCCGAATCCGCCGCCGGTTGGCATATACCGCTTCCTTCTCCCAGGCTTTGCCATTCCAGTTACGGACACCGCGCTCCGGTTCCGCGATGTACGTTCTGACTGCAAGCTCCCGCAGCGCCACGGCCACATCGTTACTGTGGTATCCCTTGTCCGCCACCACTTCCTCTACGCCGGCGGGATGCACCGGATAGTTTCCTGCAGATGTCGTTTCCGCAACCAGACCGGACACGGCCACACCGGCTTCGATAACTGTCTCTTCCACGGTTGCCGTGTCGGCTGCCGCTCCGCCATGCGTGGTGACCGCAACGATGGCGCCGGTTTCCATATCCACTGCATTCTCCGCCTTGTACGCCAGCGCGGTGCGCCCGTCTTTCAGTTTCGTGATCTCGGCTGCGGCATCGCTCGGACTGGCCCAGTCTTCATTGGAAGTCTTCTTTTTGCGCTTCCGGTCCATGCGCCTCAGTGACGCTGCGTCGGTGATTTCCACACCCTCGGCTGTGGCCACCCGCTTCAGATATTCGTTGTAGCTCTCACCGCTGTCGCGTCGTACGATCGACTTCATCGCCGCGTTCGCTTCCAGCGTCGTCGAATCCACACCGATGGTCTTGCCTTTGAGCAGCCCACCCTGCGCCAGCCGTTCCAGCACCCAGGTGAAGATCCGCTGGTGCGTTTCGGCGCCGATCAGCCGCCGCGTCCGCGATATCGTCACATGGTCCGGCGTTGGCTCGTCGAGTCCGATGGAGAGAAACTGCCGCAGTGTGAGCGAATCGGCCAGCCGCCACGCAATGCCGCGTTCGCTGTCAATGCCTTCGAAGAAACCAATCATCATGATCCGGAAGTACAGTCCCGGAGCCAGCGACGGACGACCCAGTTTCGCGTGATAGAACCCGGCACAGCTCTTCTCGCAGAAACAGTCAAAGTCCGCCTTCTCGAGAAGGGCGTTCAACCCGCTGTAAAACGGATGTCCCGGCGCCGTCGGCAACTCACCGCCGTACCAGAGCGATTCCTGCCGCTCTCTCTTCTTCCGCGTCCCCATCGCCATATCCCGATCTTAAAGTCAAAACATTTTCAGAGCCAGGCGTTTTTCGACTTTAGACACGGGCTGCTAGCCCGGTACACTCGGCTTTCACCTGCGTCTGGGGCGGCATGGGGGAGACGCGGCTGAAGCTGCATGTACCACTGTGCTTTACCATCCAAGGGATCAGTAAGCGAGGAAAACCGACCAGTTCTTATGGTGGGTCCGCTATCTCGCCAATCGCCTGCCGCGCCGAAAACGCGTCGCCGAATCGGATTTCAGGCGCTGGCCTGCTTCGTCTTCGCTAAAGCCGTACCTGGGGTGAGTCCCAGATACGAAGTCTCGATATGATCCGGCAAGTCCGGCAAAAGTGCCGCCCGGTCCCATCCACGTAGAATGTCCTCCACCGAATACTCACCCAGCATCCGGTAGCTCTCAGTCTGGGATTCATCGAACCATTGTTCGGCCGTGCTCTGGTGAGGAAACGCGGGGAACGAGCAATGATAGCTCGCAACGTCAGGCGGTTCATTACCCAGAAGCATCGGCTTGATATAAATCAGCCGACCGTCCGAGGCACCCCTGTCCGCCGCCGAGTACTGGATTACCGCAGTGGCACACCTCTTCCTTTTCTCCTTGTCCGGGGAGCGCAAAGCGGTGGCCGCCTCTTCTCCGAAGATAATCGGTATCTTCATATCGATACGAATCTTGCGGAGCGCGTTGCCGAGGTCTTCGTAGGTGAATTGCCCGTCGCAACCGGAATCGAGCACGACAATCGTATGGCAGCGGCGGAGCACCATCTCATAGATGCCAAGATTCTCGAAGTGCCCACCGTCGGACAGGTAGACGTATTCGCTGGCGTCACTGGTAAGACCAAACGCCTCTCTCACCAGAGACTTGGTCGCCGAGCGCGGACCTTCGTGGGTCCAGGTGTGATTTCCGGCTTTTCCCGGATTTCCCAGCCACGCCCCCAGCCGCAGATTGAACAGCGTCATGATACACCCGACAACGGGAGACGAATGGTAACCCATACTCGGGCTCGCTGCGGCGCCGGAAATCGTTATGGCGGTTCCCAGCGAGATACCGCTTTTCCCGGCATAGTGAGCCGAGGGTCTGTATCCCAGGCGCGCATTTCCGCAGTGTAGGGCCGTGGCCGTAAGGGACTCCGCCTTGCGCTGCTGCCACGCCAGACGGTCTCCTCCAACCAGGTTCAAAGTCGTGTTTACGACATGAAAGGGTCGAAGCGATGTATCCAGGTCGCGCATAAACAGGTTGTCGCTCTGGCAGAACCCGATAAATTTTTTGGCCTTCCGCTTCGAATTCGAGGCTCCCAGATAGGCGCGGATCAAGCGGTCCCGGTACATCCCCTCGAGCGAGAATTTGTTGATGTTAATGTAGCGGGCCATCACCCAGCTCAAAACGAAGAAGCCCGCGCCCCATGCCAGGTTCTCGAACCACTGAGTGTTTTCAAGAACATGGCCGTGCTGCCACCAGACCGTTGGCAGCGCTGTGGTCGCAGACAACAAGGCATTCGTCAGAATGGCGAGGCCGGTGGCCAGAAGCACAATGAACATCGGGGGTGCAAGTTTTAAGATCCAGGCGCTTAGTGCCTTTGTTGCCGGCGGATCGGTCTCCGCCGCTTTCGTGTTCTCCCCCCGATAACCGGTGAAAGAACTCAGCCACGCGGCGGCGCCACCCAGAGTCGCCAGCATACTCTTTCCCCACGTGGGCCAGCTCAATGCCCAGGAGGGAAAAATCAGAACTACGGCGCAGGCCGCCAGCCAGATGCCGCAGAGCAACGTAACGTAGGCGGCGCCGCGCGAAAGCCATTCGCGGTCCTCGTCCTGCAAAGCTCTGCTGGAAAGGCCAATAAACACTGCGCCCGCGGTGGAGAACCCGAGCAGCAACAATGGCGGCCCGGTCGTTGTATACACCGCCCATGATGAGAGCAGCAGATAATCCGTCAGTAACCAGGCGGCAAGGCCCGTTATCAGCCCCATCAGCGCGATCGCTATGGAGAGGGGGCCAATCAGTAGCCGCCAGCGAGCCGCGAGGGATTTGCGGCAAAAGACAAGATAAAGAAGCCAGGCAACAACCGGCGGCGCCATCGTCCACGTAATCACATCGAGCAGGCTGGCGCGAGTAAGCGAAGGGTCGACGGCATACAGGCTATCGTACGCGGTAAACGCCAGCACGGCGACGATCAAGGGCGTGAGAACATAACGCACGAAATCGCCGGCAGTATGATCGGCATCGCCAACAGCCGGCAGATAACGCAGCGTGTTGATCATGCTGATGCAGAAAAAGATCGCCGCTGCGACCGGAAGCGCCCAGGTCACGATAAACGAAGAGCTGACCGCGGTCGAAGATCCTTGAAGCTCCTGCACAAGTTCGCCGTATCTGGCTAATGACAGGAACAGGCGCGGAACCATCAGCGCAAACATGAGAATCGGTATGAGGACAAGCCAGTTCAGGAAAACATTACGTACGATAGTGGCTCCGAGCGTCCAGGTATCCGGGGACAGTCCACCGAGCTTCGGCGTCAGGTAGTTGTTGTATTCGCGCAAGTGCTGGATGGGATCAGGATCGGGATCGGCCACCGGAGGAGCATTCCGCCGCAGATGCGGAATGACGCGTTCGATGCCTTTCACGCGCTGCACCCATGCGGTAAGCCAGCCGCCGATGTACCCGCCGCCGGAAACGGTGGAGAGATAGTCGAACTGCTCCAGCAGACCGTGCTCAGCCAATGCCTGAATTGCCCCCAGAGCGAATGTGGCGCTACGAATTCCGCCGCCCGAAATACAGAGTGCCGAAAAAGGTTTGGATTGTGTGTGTGCCCGGCGATATAGTTCCGCAGTGTCTTCAGCGCTGAAATCGACGTCCGGGCGGAGCGTACGATATTCCGCGCTTAGTACATCCAGCACCGGAATGGGGGGGCGTTCAGTCACAACTCTGCCTTCAGAACCATTCCCGCCCGGTGATCACCGGGATTGACGCACCGCTCGTTTTGTGCCGGATATCCCGGCTATCTTCATATACAGGCTTCCGCGCGCGATTGATTCCACCCAACGCGGCGTGCTCCGGGAGACTGTTCCATGGAGTCCACACGAGATTTTCTACAAAAGCGTTCTGTTCCGGCGAATCGAATTTCTGGGGAAAAATAGAAATAGTGGCCAGTTTCACGGGCCCGGATTTCCACTCGACCGTGGGATCTTCGATCGGCATGGCAACGGCATCCGTTTGCGGGTTGACGCAGAAGTGGAAGATTGCGGGAACCTTGCGGGCAGTCAATTGGTCAGCCACTGCTTCCCGAAGAAAGTCGGGCGAGTCCGGACTGATAGCGGTTTCATTTGCATCGGGTGACGGTAACAGCAGGTACTTGACAGCGCCATCCCGCAGCCTGTACGGAGTCTGGCTCCAGTACGTCAACTCCAGCAAGCTCGTCTTGACCACGCCGGTAAAGCCGATCAGTGCGGGATGCGTAGTCATCGCAAGCTGGGCGGGCGGCGTCCCGCTGGCCGTGGCCGCAAGAAATTCGAAGACATGCTCGACGTTTCTGGCGAAGAAGACAGGATGATTGGCCAGAATGAAGTCCTGCTGAAATGGCGAATCGCCATCGCCCGGGATCAAAACCTTAACGGCCATACCCCGAACGTCGGCGAGACGATCATCCGCACTGCGACCGTTGGAATAGCGCACCAGCGAGGTATACGTAGCGGGTTTGGCGAAAATGCCTGCGCGAAACTCTGACGGAATGTCTTCTTCGACCTGGAATTTTGCCCACACACCGCAGTGAGTTTTGGGATGCTCTCCACGACGGCTGTCCGCCCCGGTCGCGTGCTGAATCTGCAAATGGAGCGTCCGCAACTGCTGGATCGCCGTTTCCTCGCCGGACGGCGGATATTCTTTGCCAATCTCAGGAATTTGCGGTGCCGGTGTCATGTTGGTCTCCCCGTGGCGTGAATATCAGTTAACGTGCGGCTGCGGCGCGTCCGCCCTTGCTTTGCGGGCCAATGCGTAAACCAGTGCCCGCGCATGCCCCAAAGACGCGTAGTTATCCGCCTGGAGCCCGGGCCAGATTCCCGTCGTCGCGAGCGGGAGCGCGATACTTTCATGCGTCCGGTCGGCGTCGACCGACATGACGTCCAGGTCCGCGTCGGTCAGTGCCTCTGTCAGCCGGATCTCGGCGAGGTCGATCCAGGGAAATCGAATGGGATCCCAGGGGGACGTGCAGTCCACAGCGTTTGTGTCATCGCTTCCCCGCAATTGGCATTGCAGCAAATAGTTCACGCCCCCGTGTTCAAAGCGCGTGAGGAAATCCTGCTTCAGATAATCGGCGGCTCGGAGGTCGCCTTCTAGCGGCGGGTATACGGTCTCTCCTTTGGGTTGCCAGGAAGCGGGATAATTTCCGCGTTCCGGACCGCGATCCCCATTGATCATCCGGTAACGCATGTAAGACATGCTTCCGGACGAGTCCCTCAGTTCGTAACAGATCTGCGAATGATAATAGAAGTCGCTGAATGAGCCGGCACTGCGGTAGCCCTCGGAAAGGATGGCGTCGTCCAGGATCCCGGTCTTCAATAATTTCTCGGGCCGATCGGGATTCGGCGTGGTGACCATCGATAGAAACGCCCGCGCAGTGCGGACAAAGAGGGTGCGGCCCGTATTCATTGTGATGTCGTGAAATCCCGGCGATGCCGGGTCTGCCGCATCCCGGTAGAACTTGATCGACGTGGCGGCGCCATCGCGGGCGCGGTTATCTTTTTGCGCGCCTGGTGATGAGTGCCGCAGAATAACGCCGAAAGTGTTTCCCGCCTTGAGAAAATCGTTTTCCGGAAATCCAACCGGAACCACGATTCTTCCGTGGCCGCGGGCCGCTACGCCGTAGGTGTGCGTGGCGCGTCCCTGCGTTTTTCCCGCCACGCGCACGAAGATTTCCTGAAGTGTCTTGATGACCTGCTGAAAGTCCGGGTCGAGGCCCTGCGTTAGTTGTTCAAGCGTGTGAGACATCGGGTTTTCTCCAGTGCTACAGGGTTTTCAGGTATTCCAGCAAATCGGCGAGCGGTGCTTTGTTCTCCGGACCGCTCCAGTCCAGCCGCACACGAAGTTCGCCGGGTTGTTGCGTGCCATCCCAGCCGGCGCGAAGAATCTTGCCCGTGGAATCGATTGTGAGGTTCTTATTGTGCCCGCCATTCGATGAACTGTCCCACGAGGTATCGAAAACCGCGGCAGTCGGGTCCGCGGCGCGATAGCTGTCAAGCCTGGCGATGTCCCATTGGTAGCCGACCTTGGCCGCGTCATATCCAACACTGCCGCGGGCGAATTTCGCTGGCCGCTCCGGCGGCACCAGCACGTGATAAAGAGTGGGCACCGAGCCATTGTGAATATAAGGAGAGCGCGCCCAGAGACCAACAAGGCTATCGGCAACGTATCCCTGATTCGCCAGAGCCGTCCGGTCCACGAGCACCGAGTCGGCTGGCAGGTCGTGAAGTCTGACTTTGGCGCCCGTCGACTCGGTAATCAGATAAGCGGGCGGCACACTCGCCACAAAGTGCTTCAGAAACAACGCCAGAGCTTCTGAATTCAGTACCTTCGAACGATTGCCGTCGGTGCCGATCTGATCCACCGGATAAACGTTGTCATTGTAGAGTCTGTGACAGGCCGCGCAGTTGTCTTTAAAAAGAGTCTTGCCTCGTTCGGCCATTTTCGAATTGATGGCGAAGGGATATGCCGGGGGAGGCAGATGACTGATGAATGTAGCGGTAATATCGGCGTTCTGAATGTTAACGGCCGTGGGGTCTCCGGCGACGGCCAGGCTCGCTGCAACGTTGCGGAAAACCGGCGATTTTACGCTGCCATCAACCTGTGCCAGATGCTGATCGGCTTGCTGCCACGTGCTTAAAATATCGGTTACGGTGGCGAGGTGATCGGGCAAAGCGGGAAAATTCATCGCCGCGAAGCCGTGCATTGTTTTCTCAGGTCCCGCGGAGGTCACCGTGTCCAGCAGCAACAATCTGGGGATGAGATCGCCGCTACCGTCCGATTGGCCCGGGCTGCCGCCATCGAGGGGTGGTGCGTTGGACTTGCCATAGCTGGTAGCTTTTTGCTTGTCGGTGGCCAGTTCGCCCAACAGAATCTTGCCCGCGAAGGCGGTCAGGATGCTTGCTGCGACGTCTTTGCCGCCGGCCGTGGACGAAAAGGCTTGTCGTTCGCCGGCCTCCACCTGGTCCGTTATACCGCGATAGTTCGCGTAGAAATAGTTGGGCGGCTTTGCAGCAATTATTTCGCGAAGCCGATTGGCCGTTGTCCCGATATCCTTCGGGTTGCTCATGAGCTTGTGCACGGTAAGCTCGAAGGCTTTCCGCCACTTGCGAACGTCGATCTGGTTATTCGGGGCGCCGACGGTTTGCCTGTAGGTGCCGTCGTCGAGGCGCACCCGGCCGATATGGCACGCGCCGCATGTCAGCGCAACGGGGTGAAGCTGCTGCGCCGGATGGGCGGGATCCATAGCATCCCATGAGAGTCCGAGGGGCAGAGGACTGCCGGGCTTGTCCAGATTGGGTAGAAATCCGAAGGAAGAGAATTTTTCTTCCGGCTTACCCCATATTTCCGGCGCTAAATCAGGCAGTGCGCGGAGCAGAATCAGGGGCACGCCCCCATACGAATCAGAGGCGTTGGCGAACCAGTCGTAGCCTGAGGCATTCGTTTTCAAATAGTCGTCGTGAGCGCGCTGCACCTCGACCGACGACGGAATTGTGACCTTTGTGCCGCAGCCGGATACAAAGGCCAGGGTCACCGGCACGATCAAACATCTGCATTGGAATTTCAACGCTTTCCTCTCGGTACTAGATTGATTTCAGATATTCGATAACGGCCCAGCGGTCGTCGGGTGAGAGTGCCGGACCAATTACTCCGTGGCCCTTCGGTCCATCCTTGAACTCGTGTCCGTGATTGCTGTTGCCCGGCTTGGACGTATCGAAAAGGTAACCGCCCTTCAAATCGGACGTGTCGCGACCAACCTTCACCGGGTCGAACTGTCTGCTGCCGACCCAGAATGTATCGGGCCGTTCCGATTGCGGTGACAACAATGAATACAGGTTGGGAACGGATCCGTTGTGGAGATACAGCCCGGTCGCCCATATGCCGTCCAGAGGTCGCGCCTTATAAACTGAATCTGCTTTCACTGCGACGTCCGCAGGGTCGCGAAAACCATTCCATTCGATTCGCTTTTCCGGAGAGAAGCTCATCTTGTCGTAATACTTGTCGCGGATGCCCTTTGTGACAAGATCGAGGCCCATCGCGGCAGACACGCGCCCTTTCTTCAAATCGCCGGTGTCGGCGGTGCGGGTGATGAAATCCGCCGCCTCATGCGGATCGGTGCCGATTTCCTCGACGGGAATATCGGTTACGACCAGGAACTGTTTGCCCTCTCCGTTCTTCCACCAGTGGACAGGTTTGGGCGAATTCAGGTCGGCTACAAGTTCATCAACAGGCGGAAGATGGCATCCCGCGCAACGCTCTTTATACAGCGCGGCGCCGCGCTCCATCTTTTTGGTATCGAGCGGAGGAAACACCGAAGGCCACTTTGGGGATGTCAATCCCTTATAAGGCGCAGTGCCGGCAAGCAGGCCCTCCATGGTCCAGACGCCATTGACATCAACGCTGCTGTCAAACTCTCCCGCGGTCGGTCCATAGAGTTTGGCGGCCGCGCGTACTCCCAGAGCCTCACCTACGTTGCGAACTATGGGGTCCGAGATGGATGAATTGTATTGAACCCACTGAAACCATGAAGCGTCCCAGATCTGGGGAAACCGCACGGGCGCGCTCGATACGGCAAAGTTGGCGTCGTTTTTCATGTCTACCGCAAACACCTGATTACCGATGCGAGTAAGCGCATCCGTGCGCGTAAATCCGGCCTCATCGGCGTAAATCCCGTTATCGTTGGTGTACTTGGTTTCGGCCAGTAGTGGCGCCATGAACGCGTCGAGGTCCTGCTTGAATTGGGCCTTTTGCGCGTCGGTGGCGTCCGGGCCCAGCACTTTATTCACAAACCGGCCATACCGGAACGGAATTTTTTCGGTAAACAACAGCGCCAATCCAAGCGCCTTCTGAAACTGGGTGACTTCAATCATCGCGGGCGCACCGTCGATTCGCACCGAATAGTTGCCGTAGCGCAATTCGCCGGTATGGCAGGCCGCGCAGGTCAAACCGACAGCTGGAATTGAATTGGTGCCCGAAGGATCGTGAAAATCCTTCTGGACCGCGAAACCCACAGGCAAATCGTCCGGATTCAAAACCGGGTCGGTCTTGCTGGCCAGAAATCCAAAGCGCGCCAGATAATGCTGCGACGCAAACGGTTCACATGCTGTGAGAGAAAAACAGGGCTGTTCGAGCGCCATGAACCATTTATAGGGAACAAGCCTCGTTCCCTGCGCCGTGTGATGGAATTGCAGGCGCTGAGCGTCGGTCCACCCTTGATTGATTTCGACAAGCTGACCGGGCTCCTGATAATCCGGAATGGATACTGTCACCTGTGGCAGCACCTTGACCTTCACAATGACTGCTGCCACGGCGACGAGCAGCAGAATAACCAGGACGATAATGAGGCGTTTATTATGCATTCAACCTGCCTGATAAATCTAATGAAGCGCAGCGATTATCCGGACAAATGCTCCATTAACCGCAAATCGATTATTGGGCGATTGATCGACTTTACATTAAGCTTGTGATAATTGCAACAGTATTTTGACGCGCGCTCCACACGCTAAAAGTGATGAATAATACAGATTCTGCTCTGCATTCAGACGGTTGGATTGCTCAGCAAACGGGGCAAGGCAAGGCGGCCCCTGACCCTTATGGCCGCCGCCGGTACCCGGGCCGATAATGGACATGGCAGCTCTGGCACGCCTCGTACAGGTCCGCATTCAGAGCTTCGATCCCGGCTTCATCTTTAGCCTTGGCCAGAATGAAAGCCTTGTTCCCGGCCTCCCACAGCAGCTTCGCGTCTTTCATCCACTGGTCTTTATCCCTTGCCCGGTTCTCCGCCATCAGCAGGTTCGCCGCTTCCGCCAGCATCAACGCGCTCTGCCGGATCTCATTCCAGTCCTTCACGGTCTTCTTCTCGTTCCGGGCCACATAAAAGATCTGATCGGACGTCGGATAAATCAGATCCAGCATCAGTTCGCTCATCGTCCCTACCGATTTCAGCGGCGAGGGTTCGGGCGCGGGAGCCTGGGCCAGCATCACCCCGGAAACAATAAAAACCACCACAAGTCGCAATGAAGTCTCCTTACATCTCCTTACAGATGGCGCGATTCTAACACGATATCCGGCGATACAATATCAACGGTATGAACCCGCAACGCCGTGAATTTCTCCAGACTCTCGCCGCCGGCGCCGTCGCGCTCGCTCTCTCCCGAGCCGCGTTCGCCGACGCAACTCCCACCGCAACCAAACTGACCGACAAGATCACGCTCATCACCGGAGCCGGCAACAACATCGTTTCCCTCGCCGGCGACGGCGGAAGTCTCCTCGTGGATTGCGGCGATGCCGCGCATGCGCAGGACGTCCTCAAACTCACCGGCCCCGTCAAAACCGTCATCAACACCCATTGGCACCTCGAGTCCACCGGCGCCAACGACGTCATGACCAATGCGGGCGCGAAGCTCGTCTCGCACGTAAACACAGAACTCTGGATGACCCAGGAAATCATCCATGATTGGGAGAAGAAGACTTACCCGCCGCGCGCGAAGCAGGCGATCCCTACCGAAACGTTCTACACCACAGCCAAAACAACCTTCGCCGGCGAGCCCATCGAATACGGCATCATGCCGGTCGCCCACACCGACGGCGACATCTACGTCCACTTCACGCAATCGAACGTTCTGGTGGCGGGTGATGTACTGCAACCCGGCAGGCTTCCGCTGCTCGACTGGCCATGCGGCGGCTGGATCGGCGGTATGCAGGACGCCCAGCGCAAACTGCTCACCCTCGCCAACGACACCACGAAAATCGTCCCTGGCTCGGGACCCGTCATGACCAAAGCCGGCCTCCAGGCGAGTCTGGACACCGTGACCAAACTCCGCGAACAGCTCGTCAAACTCATGAAGCAGGGCAAAGGCGCCCAGGACATGATCGACGCCAAAGGCGTGAAGGATTTCGAAAGCCTCCTTGCCGGCGACCCCGACACCTTCCTCTACACCGCCTACCGCGGCCTCTGGGCTCACGCCCGCGAACTCGGCGGCATCGTATAACGGTTGAGTCACTAAACAAAATGAACACCCCGACACGAATACTGACAGTCGTCGCGCTCTTCACAGGATTTGCCGCTGCACAGACGCCGCCGGCTACTCATCCCATGGCGGAAGAGGTCTTCAAGAACGTCCGCGCGCTCAAAGGCATCTCTGTGGACGATTTCATGGAAACCATGGGGCTCATCTCCGCGGCGCTCTCGTTCGACTGTTCGGATTGCCACGACAACGCCGGCACCCCCAAAGTGGACTGGGCCGCTGACACGCCGCGCAAAGTGGTCGCGCGCACCATGATCAACATGGTCGCCAACATCAACAAGAACAACTTCGGTGGCAAGGAGCTCGTAACCTGCTGGACCTGCCATCGCAGCCGCGACAAACCGTTGGTGACACCATCCTTCGAGACCATCTACGGTGAGCCGGTTCTGGTGCCGGACGACGTCATCGCGCAAAATCCGGGCTCTGCTTCGGCCGAGGCGATTCTCGATAAATATATCGAAGCGGTCGGCGGAGCCCAGCGCCTTGCCACCCTGACCAGCTTTGACGCCAGAGGCACCAGCACGGGATTCGGCGGATTCGGCGGCGGGGGAGACGTGGAGATTGCCGCAAAGGCGCCGGATGAGCGCGCCACGATCGTCCTCTTCAAGGCAGAAACCGAACGCGGTGACCAGATCAGAACCTACAACGGCCGTTCGGCCTGGGTCCGCACGCCGCTCAACATATTAGGCGAGTATCAGCTGTTCGGTGGCGATCTGGATGGAGCCCGCTTCGACGCCCAGCTTTCCTTCCCCGGCCAGATCAAGCAGATTCTGACCAACTTAAGAACCGGCGAAGCAACCACGATCTCCGATATTCCGATGTCTCACAGTCAGGCAGCCGTCCAGAAGGACGTGTCGCAGGGGAAAACGTATAACGTGAACGTGGTCCAGGGAACCGGACCGAGGGGCCTGCTCGTAACGCTGTACTTCGACAAGCAGACCGGCCTGCTCCTGCGTGAGCTGCGTTTCAGCGAAACGCCGATCGGCCGGGTGCCCACACAGATCGACTTCTCCGATTACCGCGATGTCAATGGAATCAAACTGCCCTATCACCTCGCCTACGTATGGCTCGACGGACGCGATTCCATCTCGCTGAGCGAAATCAAGACCAACGTCAAGATCGACGAGGATAAATTCGGACGCCCCGCGCCGCTGAGAAAGCCCTGACGCCGCCTCACGCCACCTTCACCGAGCCGCGACCGCGAGGGAGCGGTCTTTTAGCACGGGTGGCTGGAGCCTCTAATTCGGAACTATATACTTCAGGAACCGAGCCGAAGTCACCAAAGGAAAAGCAGAAGGCAAAGAGGCAGGCAACGATTGAACGCGCGAAAACAGAGCCAGCCACGCAGGCGCACTAAATTTTCCCGATGGCTGCATGTCGTTAATCAAAATCCAGGCGGCTCACAAGTAAGCTTGGGATTTTCGGCACTCGCGCCGGTGCTATCACCCTCAATCGGATGGATTGTCGGAATCGCCGTTACGCGCGGTGGTTCGTCGTGGGGTCCCTGGTACTCGGTCTTCTGTTCGCAACAGCGATTCAATACTTTTACAATCGGGAGACGCGACCGCCGGATATTCTCAAACCGGAACACTGAGGATTCCGCATCATTGCAATGCCGGCGGCGGCGATCGCCGTGTGATTCGCCAACTGCCATGGTTGACAAGAATCAAATAACGTTACAATCAACCGCACCCCGGCCCCCACACCCCGGTTATATAATGTGATCGGTCGTCTTCATAATGCGCCATTTACTGCTCGCCGCCGCCTTTGTGATATGGGCGGCATGCACGCTCGCCGCAGCACCCCAGCAAACAGAAAAAGCAGCCCCGGCAGATCCAAATAAAGCCCTCGTTAATCGCTATTGCGTAACCTGCCATAACCAAAAGCTGCGAACCGCAAAGCTGGCCTTTGACACCATGGACCTCGCGCATCCCGAAAAGGACGCGCTCATCTGGGAACGCGCCATCCGCAAACTCCGCGGAGGCATGATGCCGCCCCCCGGCGCAGCCAAGCCCCCGGCCGAATCCGTCAACGCGTTCGCCACCTATCTCGAAACCTCGCTCGACAAGGCCAGCGCCGCGAACTTCAACCCCGGCAGCGTCCGCATTCACCGTCTCAATCGCGCCGAATACGCGAACGCCATGCGCGACCTCTTCGGCATTGATGTCGACGCCGCCGCCCTGCTCCCCACCGACGACATCAGCAACGGCTTCGACAATATTGCCGACGCCCTGAAAGTTTCCCCGTCCTTCCTCGACCAATACATCATGGCCGCGCGCGCCGTCGGCAAGGAAGCCATCGGCACCCCGCTCACCAACAAAGACGTGAAGACCACCCTGCGCGGCGTCGATCCCGAGATCCCGCTCCCTCCCGGAGCCCGCGGCGGAATCACCGCGCAATTCCGCGCCTCCTACGAAGGTGATTACGAAATTCGTGAAGCCGGTCGGCCCGCCGTATTCACAGTCGACGGCGCCCCGGTCGACACCAAAGGCCGCACCCATCTGACCGCCGGGCTTCACACCATCATCTCCGCAAACGCCGGCCACAGCTTCGCGGAAAGCGAAGGCGAATTGTTCGGCTTCGTTCCCGGCGCCGCAGGCACCGGATACTCCAGCACCGGCCTTGTCGTGGGCGGCATAGTCGCCAACGGCAACGCTGGCGGCGGTGGACGCGGACGCGGCGGAGGCGGCATCACCATCGACGGTCCCTTCAACCCCACCGGCAATCCGATCGATACTCCCAGCCGCACCCGCATCTTCGTCTGCCGCGCGCCCGATCCGAAGGAAGAAACCGCCTGCGCCTCGCGCATCATGTCGAACCTCGCGAAGAAGGCTTACCGGCGCCCCGTCACCGAAAAGGATCTCGCCCCGCTCATGCAGTTCTACGCGGAAGGCCGCAAGGCGACCAACTTCGAAGGCGGAATCGAGAACGCCATGGTCGCGATGCTGTCGAGCGCCAAGTTCCTGTATCGCGCCGAACCGCCGCCCGCGAACGCCAAGCCCGGCACGCGTCTATCGGCTGAACGGCACCGAACTGGCCTCGCGCCTGTCGTTCTTCCTCTGGAGCACCATCCCCGACGACGAACTGCTCGCCGCGGCCGATCAGGGCAAGCTGACCGATCCCAAAGTTCTCGAACATCAGGTCCACCGCATGCTGGCCGATCCGCGTGCCAAAACCCTCACCACCAACTTCGCGTTCGAGTGGCTGAAGATTCGCGACATGGATGCGCTCGAGCCCGACCCCTTCGTTTATCCCGCCTTCAACGCCCCGCTTCGCGCCGCGCTCAAGAAGGAAATGGAGATGTTCATCGACAGCATCTTCCAGGAAGACCGCAGCGTGGTCGATCTCCTCAGCGCCAACTACACCTTCGTCAACGAGCGCCTGGCCGCGCACTACGGCATCGAAAACATTCGCGGCGACGAATTCCGCCGCGTGACCCTCACCGATCCCAACCGCTTCGGACTGCTCGGCAAAGGCGCTGTCCTGATGGTCACGGCCTACCCGAACCGCACGTCGCCGGTGCTGCGCGGTTCTTACATTCTGGAAAACATCACCGGCACGCCGCCCTCGCCCCCGCCGCCGAACGTCCCCGCCTTCAAGGAAAACAAGGATGGCGAAAAGGCCCACACCATTCGCGAAATCATGGAAGAGCACCGCGCCAACCCCACCTGCAACGCCTGCCACGGCGTGATGGATCCGCTCGGCTTCGCGCTCGAAAACTTCGACACCATCGGCAGCTACCGCACCATGGACCGCTTCACCCGCACGAAGATCGATACCAGCGGCAGGCTGGTCGATGGAACGCAGGTCAACGGCCCCATCGATCTGCGCAAAGCGCTGCTGCGCACATTCCGATGAGTTCGTGCAGACGTTTACGGAAAAAATGATGACGTACGCTCTCGGCCGCGGCGTCGAGTACTACGACATGCCCGCCATCCGGAAGATCGTGCGCAATGCGAAGGCGGACAATTACAAGTTCTCCTCGATCGTAATGGGAATCGTCGGCACGCCGGCGTTCCAGTCGAGCATTACCGAACAGGAAAAACCCAAGCCGGCCCCGCAGCAGGTGGCCGCGAAATAAAGGAGTCAGGCAAATGTTCATCACCAAAAAGCACTTGTCACGCCGCACCGTGCTGCGGGGAGCCGGCACCGCCCTCGCGCTGCCGCTGCTCGACGCCATGATTCCGGCGCGCACCGCTCTGGCGCAGACGGCGGCGAAGGCCACGCCCCACATGGGATTCATCTACTTCCCCCACGGCGCGGTGATGAACCAGTGGACACCGAAAGGCGAAGGCAAAATCGAAGAGTTCAACGAGATCCTGAAGCCGCTCGACAAGTACAAGTCGATGACCACGGTCTTCAGCAACCTCGACAATCAGGCGCCCGTCGGCCCCGTGCACGCTCTCGCGCCCGGCACGTGGCTCTCCTGCGTTCACCCCGCCATCAGCCAGCAGGCGCAACGCGCGGAACGACCGCCGATCAGATCGCCGCTCAGCACATCGGCCAGGATACGCCGCTGCCTTCGCTCGAAGTCGCGGCCGATAACCACGGCGGCGGCGGTTTCTGCGACCGCGACTACGGCTGCTCCTATGCCGGAACCATCTCGTTCCGCACGCCCACCACGCCTCTGCCGGTCGAGACCTATCCGCGGAAACTGTTCATCCGTTTGTTCGGCCAGGGCGACAACGCCGCCGAGCGGCAACGTCTCGGGAAACAGTACACGTCACTTCTCGACATGGTCGGCAAGGAAACCAAAGATCTGCAGCGCACTCTCGGTCCCTCCGATCAGCGCCATGCTCTCCGACTATCTCGAAAGCGTCAACGAAATCGAGCGGCGCATTCAGAAGATGGAAGCGCGCGATCTCTCGCATGTCGAGATTCCGGACGCCCCCGGCGCAGGCACTCTCCCGTTCGACCAGCACCTCGAACCTGCTGTTCGATCTGATCGCGCTCGCCTACCAGGCCAACATGACGCGCATCTTCTCCTTCATGATGGCGGCCGAGGTCAGCGGCCAGACCTACAACAACATCGGCGTGCCCGACGCATTCCACCCGCTCTCGCACCACAACAACGAGCAGGCCAAGCTCGACAAGCTGGTGAAGATTCAGAACTATCACACGTAGGTTTTCGCGAAGTTCCTCGACAAGCTGGCCAAAATGCCGGATGGCGACGGCACCATGCTCGAACATTCGCTGTTCCTCTATGGCAGCAACATGAGCAACAGCAACGCGCACAACCATTACCCGCTGCCCACTTCGCTGGTCGGCGGATGGAAGACAGTCAAGGGCGGCCAGCATCTGGTGCTGCCCGAACACACGCCGCTCGCCAACGTGCTGCTGACTATGCTCGACCGCGCGGGCATTCCTCAGGAGAAGCTCGGCGACAGCACCGGGAAACTGATCGATGTCTAAGCGCTTACGTCCAGCACTTTACCGAGCCGCGACCGCGAGGGAGCGGTTCTTTCTGAGCCGCGACTGTAAAGGAGCGGTAAGAAGCCTGTCTCTCCTCGCGCTCCTCTCCCTAACGGCCTTCGCCGCCGAAGTCCAACCCGGCGCTACTGCCCAACTCGCGCGCGCCATTAAATCCGGCGATCGCGCCGCCGCGCTCGACATGATCGCGAAGAAATCGGCCGATGTGAACGCCGCCGAAGCCGACGGCTCCACGCCCCTGCTCTGGGCCGCCAACCGCAACGACACCGATCTCGCCGTGCGCCTCCTGAAAGCCGGCGCCAATGCCAAAGTCCGCAATCTGCTCGGATCGACGCCACTCGGTGAAGCCGCCCTCAACGCCAACACCCCGTTAATCAAAGCCCTTCTCGACGCCGGCGCCGATCCCAATGCCGCCGGGCCCGACGGCCAGACGCCGCTTATGATCGTCTCCCGCAGTTCCAACGTCGCTGCCGCAAAGCTGCTGCTCGACAAAGGCGCGAATCCCAACGCGAAGGAATCGCAGCGCGGCCAGACCGCGCTCATGTGGGCCGCCGCCAACAGCCAGGGCGGCGTGATGCGCGAACTGCTCGGCCACGGCGCCGAACCCGACACGCAATCCGCGTTCGATCTCATGACGCCGCTCGTCAGCAGCGAGCCGCGCGCCCAGCCTCGTCCCCCGGGCGGGATGACGGCATGCTTTTCTCCACCCGTGAAGGCTGTATGGATTGCGTCAAAGCGCTCCTCGAAAAAGGCGCGAAGATCGACCTGGCGGATCCCGAGGGCGTCAGCCCCCTCATCACGGCTGTCTTCAACGCGCACTTCGATGTCGCGAAATACCTCATCGAAAAAGGCGCCAACATCAACCATTGGGACTGGTGGGGACGCAGCTGCCCTCTACCTCGCCGTTGACTACAACACGCTTGCCGCACGGCGGCCGGCCCGATCAGCCCGCGCTCGACGACACGCTGCCCATCGACATCGTTCGCCTCCTGCTCGAAAAAGGCGCGAACCCCAACCTGCAGCTGAAGCTCTTTCCGCCCTATCGCGCCACTGGCGCGGATCGCGGCCTCGACGGCATGCTGACCGTCGGCACAACGCCCCTGCTGCGCGCCGCCAAAGCGCAGGACGCCGACTCAATCAAACTGCTGCTCGAACACGGCGCGATCGTCGATCTGCCCAACAGCCAGGGCATGACGCCAACCGTGGCGGCTTCCGGCATGGGCTCCGTTGATGCCGATACGCGCGGCTACTACACCACCTCCGATGTCCAGGACCGTTCCATCGCATCGCTCGACCTGCTGCTCGCCCACGGCGGCGAATTGAACGGACGTGCCGGACGCCTGGAGCAATCGCCTCTCGACGGAGCCGCCTTCTGGGGCTGGAACAAAGTCGTCGAGCATCTCCTCGCCAAGGGCGCGGACATCAACCAGACCGATTCGCGCGGATACACCGCGGTCGATTACGCGATGGGCCGCGCCGCCGGCAACAGCCGCGGCGGCCAGCGCAAAGACGTCCATCAGGATACAGCCGATCTGCTGATCTCAAAAGGCGGCAAAGCAGGCACCCCAATCCCGCAGCCCGGTGCTGGGCGAGGTGGTGGTCGCGGCGCTGCCGCTGCTGGCGGCGGTCGTGGACCTGCCGCTCCGGGCCGTTAGTTTACCGGACACGAATATCGCTCAACCTAATTTCCTGAAGTAGCTTTCTGGTGCTTCGTCTGAATCTCATTCACCACCTGTTGAGTATTCGGAACACCTCGCGCAACGGTCTCCAGCTTCGCCCGCTCGGCTTCGCTGTCGACTGTTCCCGTGAGCGTAACAACGCCGTTCTTGACCGAATGGCTGATTCCCTTCGGATAACCCGCTGAGATCAGAGCGGCGTCGAGGTTATTCGAGATGCCTTTATCGAGGTCGGAATAGAGAGTTTTTGTCGGTCCCGTATCACTGGAAGGGAGGACAGCCACCTGATTGGCAACCACATCCGACCCGGCGAGCGATTGAGCAATCTGGCCCGCGCGCGCCTTGTCCGCATCGGCGGCAACATGACCGCCAAGCGTCACCACTCCTTTGTCCCGATCCTGCGATACGGATACATCCTTGAATCCCGACTGATCGAGCGACTTCCTGATTTCGCTCGTAACGGCAGGTGATTTCTGCACATTGGAACAAGCCCCCAGAAAACTCACAGCGGCAAGAACGGTACCTGCAATCCTGAACATTTTCTTCGCGACCTCGTCATGCTCTAAGCACGTGTTGAACCAGACTCCCCCTGCGCGTCGCTAACCGGATTGTCCGTAATAGGAATGCAAAGTATCGGAACCCTGTTCCTGTGCGCCACGACTATCGTCTTTTCTGGCGCACGCTCATATAGGCCCGGCCCGATGACAACAGATCGACCGCGGGACTCTACCAGGCCTTTCAGCTATTTCCTGGGCGTGACCCTCCCTGGCGCCCCCCGAAAGAGGAACAGCCTCAAACCTGCTGAAACGGCGTACCAGAGCGGCCTTTTCAGGTGGATGGTGGTCCGTCTGCCTGTCGGTGCAGGGCAAAACCGCGCTCGAGTGCGGTCCGGGCTATCCTTCCGGCACACGGCTGCAGCGCGGGAAGCGGATTAAATTCTGTCCGAACTGGCCCTGACGGCGACTTCAGTCTTCGCAGTGCAGAAGGCGTCCCTTGGGTTCCGCACGTATGTAGAAGCAGCTAAGGCCGAGCTCGGGACGTTGCGAACTCGCAGAAAAGCCAAAGCCCATAGCTGTACTGCGGAAGCTCAGACCTTCTCCAGGAACTCCCTGGTGAGGCTCTACCCTACTTGCCCGCCTTAGCCGCTTCCTCAGCCTCTTCCGCGCGCGCCGCACTCAGCCTGTTGTGCATAGCGTAATTGCCCTCGTGGCACGCATACTCGAAAATCTGATATCCGGGCTCGCGCGTAATGGTGAAAGCGACGGTCCACGGCGCCGCATATGTCTTCGCGTCGGTGATCCGCATCTCGTAGTCGATGTGCTTATCGTCCACACGCGTGAACCGCTCCACTGTCTTCAGATCCTCGCTATAAGGAACACCACCGGCCCCGTTCACCGTAATGCTGTTGCGGCCGCCGAGGTAATTCGTCGTCTCGACCACCAGTGTGTTCCCTTCCCAATGGCCGCGCGAATCGCCCATATTCATGCGCTCGTTCGCCGGCGCATGCGGACGCCCGTCGAGCGGAATAATTCGCGTCTCATGAATCATCTCGTTGCGGATCGCAACCGTTCCGGGCGCCTGCACGATCTGCGTGCCATTTCCGTAAATCACCGGAAAAATCGAACCCGCCACCCCGCGCGTAACGCAGCGGTCATACATCGTGAGATCGAGCCAGGATTCGGGACGCTTTCCGCGCTTCGCCGCCGCTTCCGCCTGCAGCGCTTTTGCTTCCGGAGTAAATGCCGGAACGTGGCCATCCGGCGGATCGACCACCAGTGACGATTGCCGCGAGGCCCTCGGCGCCCACTCCAGCCACTGAGGCTGCACCGCCGCCGCATCCACGCCACGCTGATTCGCCCAGAATCCCTTGGTCGGACGCTCGCCGGTCTCATGCACGGACGCCAGCTCGTCGACGTCTTTCGCGCGCTCCTGGAATTCCTGGTCGTTCAGAAATTTGCGCGTGCCGAACTTCGCCGGCCGCTCAAACGGCACGCCGATATACTCGTCGCTGCTGTAGACGCCCTGCAGATCCGGATCGCCCCACGAAGTCTTCGGCGGAGTCCACTTCTTTGCAGGGGTTTGGGCAATCGCCGTCACAGCCATGATTCCCGCCGCCACCACAAATAATGCCCGATGATTCATTTCAAACCTCCCGATTACTTTTTCTTCCGAAGGTCCCCGTACAACATCTCTTCCACATATTCGACGCACTTGAACTCACCCATCTGCGCGTTCTTTTCCACGCGGCGATAGAGCGGCAGGCTGATCTTCCATGGCTTCGTGAACGTCTGCGGATCTTCGATGGTGGCTTCGTAGTTGATGTGGTTCGCATCCGTGCGCGTGAAGCGCTCGACCACATGCAGCGCATCGCTGTGAAAATCGCCCGCGCGATCGAACCAGCTCAGATCGTTGAAGCCCGTGTTATCCACCACGAGCGTCTCGCCTTCCCAGTGCCCGTTCTGCGTGCCCATCCAGGTATCGACCTGCGCCTCCACCGGCTTCCCCATGTTGATCACGCGGTTCGCGCTCGCATATTCGTAAGACATCAGAATCACGTTCGCGGACTGCACGATCTGGAACGGAAACGGCATATATGTCGCGCGCGGAATTCCCGGCATGTAGCATTTCACTTCGGGGTCCAGCTTCCAGCGATTGGCAAAGTTCGCGTTCCTCTTCGCCAGCGCCTCGGGCTTATAGGGAATTACGCCGCCTTCCACAACGCCCGGGTCGGCCGGCACAGCGCCGAGAGAGCCGATCTGCGGATAAGGGCCGCCGTAGGAAGGATGGGCCTGCAAATCCTGATCGGCCGTGCCGATGGCCTGCCAGATTCCACTGAGATCGGGATGGCCGTCCGGCGCCCGAGACGCTCGATACGCCGGCCCGCGCTGCGCGAATACCGATCCAACAAACAACAACAGGAAAAGACTTCGTCGCCCGACAAAACCCATCGGTGTCCAGCCTATCACTTCCCGATCATATGGACCGAGCTCTTCTCGTTCTCATTGCAGACGTATTCCATCAACTCCAGACCGGGCCTCCACGAGACGGTGTTGTTGGTTGTCCATGGCTTCGAATATGCGCCCGGGTCGTCGATCGTGACTTCATACTTCAGCGTCCGCGAATCGGTGCGCGTATAGCGCTCGATCAGATGCGCCTTTTCCGTTTGCGCGTGCCCCGCCTGATCCAGCCACGCGAGACCATTGAAGCCCATCACATCGACCACGAGGGTGTCGCCCTCGTAATGCCCCACTGCATCACCCATCCAGGTGGGCGTCACATCCTTCGGGTGACTTCGGCCGTCGGTCGGCACGATGCGCCACGGATAATTATCGCCTTCAAACAGAAACACCACGCGATCCGCCAGTTGAATCATCTGGAACGGATAGGGGTCGAACATATACCGCGGCACGCCGACCGGCAGGCATCGGGCTTCCGGATCGTCCTTGCCGATTGTCTCGACGCGCTCGTTGAACAACGCGAGCGCCGAAGGCAGGAAAGGAACGTCAACATGCCGGTCGGCGCTCTTCACGCCCTTCCACATCGGTTCGGCGATGTTACCCGCGAAGCCCGGATACCAGGCGCCTTTGCCGCCGAAGTCCGGACGGCCGTCGGCAAGGTGCGGTGTGGGACCGGCAGGCGTCCGAGGCGCACGGGGGCAGGCTGGGGCGCCGTGGGATCGAAAGCTCCCGGGTCTTTTGCCAAGAGGAGCTTGTGCGGCGAGGCTCATGACAGCCATAACCGCAATCGCCATCATGCGCGCCTGCATGCCGCGATTATATGCCAACACGCTGCAAGGAAAGACGGTTAAGTCGCCGTTAATCTGGCTCATTGCAGCCTGGCTTGGTGGTATTGGCCAAGGCAGTTAATTCAGCGCCGCCTCCTAACTCCCGTGTAATCAACGTCACCGATTTGGCAATCGCCTGTGCCCTTATCGAGGTGAAATTGGGGAGGCATTCGATGAAAAACAGAATTTTCGAAGATCTTCGGTAAGTCCACTCTGGCGACGCTCGTGGCAGGCACAGCGTTGCTGTTCATGAGCCCTGTTGGCGCGATGGCAGCCAGGGGCGGTGGCGGACACGGTGGTGGCGGTGGACATGCATACTCGGGTGGTGGTCACGCATACTCGGGTGGTGGCGGAGCCAGAGGCTTCTCGGGTGGCGGCGGAGCGTATCGAGGCGCCACCCCCGCATATCGCGGTAGCGGCGGAGTCTATCGCGGTGGCGGAGTCTATCGCGGCGGCGGATATTATGGCGGCGGTGGCTACTATCGTGGCGGCTATTACGGCGGCTTCGGTCTTGGCTTCGGAGTTCCCTACGGTTACGGTTATGGGTATAGTTACGCCCCCGCACCCTGCGGCTACTACGATGGCTATGGCAACTGGATTCCAACCGCCTGCGTCGTCACTCCATACGGTTACGGCTACTAAGACCGCTCAGGCCGCGGAGCGCTTCTCCACAACCTCATCGGTCACAACGGTGAAGCGTTGTCAGCAGAGAGACGCCGAAAGACGTCGTGATGGCCACGTCGGCCGCATCCCGGCCCGTGGCCATCAAAACCCTGCCGATGCGCGGCTTGTTGTGGCGCGCATCGAGTGTCCACCATCGGTTGCCCAGATAAACTTCGAACCAGGCGCTGAAATCCATCGGCAAATCCACGGGCGGAACTCCGATGTCGCCCAGGTATCCGGTGGCATATCGCGCCGGAATATGCATCGCGCGGCAGAGCGTGATGGCGAGATGCTGGAAATCCCTGCAGACTCCCCTGCGCTCCGCGTAGACATCGAGCGCACTCTTCGACGGATGCGCGGCCTGGTAATCGAACGCGATGTGCCCATGCACCCACTCGCAGATCGCCTGGACGCGAGACCACCCGGAAGCTGTATTGCCAAACAACTCCCACGCCAGCGTGGAAAGCCGGTCGACCTCGCAATAACGGCTGGCCAGCAGGAAACGCAGTGTGTCATGCGGCAGGCGGTCCACCGCAATCTGCGTCGGCATCCCACCCCTCCTCATCCGGACGGCCGGAATCCGAAATCAGCGTAGAGCCGGAGAAGCGTAGCGCGCCCGGCTGCGCGAGGATTCGCGTGCATTTATTGCCGAACGTGTCGATGTATTCATCCCGGCGAACGCGCTGCGAAATCTGAATTTCATCCGGTTCCAGAAGATCGATTGCCCGCGAAGGATGAACATTCAAAACGGCAATCACCGCCATCTGTTGCGAAATCTCAAGTTCGATATCGTAGCCTAGCCGAATCAGCATAAACTTCACGCTGTCGTCTCCGTAGCAAGCGATGGGCCAACGCCGAATCCGGTAACGACCCGCCCACGAAGCGCGTATACTTCCCATTTGATGGCGCTCCGACGTATTCCGCTGTTTGCCTTCTTCGGCGTCATTGCCGCGGCAGCCTTTCAGGCGCCCAATCAACAGATCGCTACCTTCCACGCCGGTACTCGCCTCGTGGAAGTGGAGGTCGTGGTTCGGGGGAAGCAAGGCCCGGTAGAGGGCCTGAAGAAGGAAGACTTCACGCTGCTGGATCAGGGTAAGCCGCAGCGCATCGACGTTTTTCATGCCGGTCCGGCGGGTTCGGCTGACGCCTGCCGTTCCGCTCCCGCCGGGAGCCGTTTCCAACCGCGTCGACAAAATCGGCAAAGCGCTCCCGAGCGGCACGGTCTTGCTGTTCGATCGACTCAATACGAGACTGGATTTCAAAGCGTACGAGGGCGAGGGTCTGCTCAAATTGATTCACGGGCTCGGTCCGGGCGATCACGTGGCGATTTACGCACTAGGCAAGAGCCTTCATGTGCTGCAGGACTTCACAGACGATCCCGCCAGGCTATCGGCTGCGCTCGCGAACCTCGACTCGGGGCGCGATCTGATGCCGGCGAATCTCAACGACGTTCTGGTCGACTACCCACCACCGGCAAAGATAGGTATCTGGACGCTCAACGTCACGGGGACATCTGTGTACAGGAACGCAATTATGGACACCGGAGAAACGAATGTCCAGGTGAACGCGGCGAACAACGACCAGACAACCACCGAAGCCCTGATGCGCATCGTCAATCATCTATCTCGCGTACCGGGCCGGCGAAACCTCGTCTGGATAAAGGAGGAACCGGTTGTTCCTCCGCCGGTGATGGGAATGTTGCTGCAGGCTAACGTTGCCCTGTATCCGGTGCTGGTTCGCACGGTAGGGATGCACCCTTCAGACGGTGATTCTATCGGATCGGCGAACTTAACGCGTTTCCTGCTGGAAGTACCGGACTTCATGGCGGCGCAGCACGCGGGCCAAGTCCCTGGCGGCAGCGACCGGCGGCACAAGCTTCAACGACGCGAGCGATCTCGAAACCGCCGTCAAGACAGCGCAGGAGGATTCGCGCAGCGCGTACACGCTCGGCTACTATCCGTCCGAAGAAGCTCTGGACGGTAAGTATCATCGGCTCTCGGTGAAACTCGCGGGAGAGACAGACGCCACGCTCGAAGTACGTTACCGCCCGGGTTACGTCGCAACGAAACAAGCCGTCGCGACGCCAGTGCCTCCAAAGGAGGCGGCGTTCGCGGAGCTATTCGCCGACCCTCTCGATGCCACTGGACTTGGGCTCACCGCCCGAACGAGCCCCGATCCGTCAAAGCCAGGAACGTATCGGATGACGTTGACGATAGATCTTCACGACGTGCATCTGGCGCGAGCGGGAAACCGATCGACGGGCAAGCTGGAAATAGCACTCCCGCGACGGAAACGACATCCGCATAACGACAGTCAGTATCGATTTCCCCGACGGCCAGCTTGCCTCGTCGCTCGCGGCAGGACTCGGATTGACCATCTCCGGCGTCGAAATTCCCGGCGATTCTATTCGCCTTGCGGTACGCGACCCTTCCACGGGAATTGCCGGATCGGTGCGAGCTCTCGTGCGAACAACAATCCTCACCAAATGACCGCCGCGTTCACTTGACCGGCACGAACCTCTGCACCCGCTCCCCCTCGAACACCTCGCCCGTGTAGATGTCGCCTTTCGAATCCACCGCGATCATGTGCAGCCCGAAGAACTGGCCGCCGTTTTCGCCCATGCTTCCCATCTGGCCCACGACCTTGCCATCCTCGCGGTTGAGGAACCAGATGTGGTTGTTCGTGAGGTCGGAAATGTAAAGCAGCCGCTGCTGCTTGTCCGGCGAGAACATCACGCCGCCCGGTCGAACCGCCCACGCCCGTCATCGGCGCCAGGATGAATTCCTTGACGAATTTCCCTTCCTTCGTGGTCACCTGAATGCGATTGGCCTTGCGATCCGCGGCGTAGACCAGTCCGTCGTTCGAGATGTTCAGCGTGAGATGGCCGCGGAACTCTTTGGGCATCGGCCCGCCGGGAGTATACGCGCGGTCTGCGTCATTGGTCGTCATTTCCGACAGTCGTGTGCCCATAGGCGCCCCAGCCGCGCTTGAACTGGAACGTGTCGAGATCGAACACCATCACGCGCCCGCCCAGATAATTGTCGGCGCAGTAGAGTTCGTGAGCCGGCTTCGTCGAGCCGAATTTCTTCGAGCCCCCCGACGATCATCGGCGTCGTCGGCGGATACTTCGCGCGGAAAGCAGCGACAGCCGCATCGCGCGCAGCCTGCGCGGCGGGATTGGGCTGACCACGTCCCGCAGGCGGCGTGAGGAATCCCGCAACCGGCCCGGCGCTGCCGCGGCCCGGAACGTGCGGAGCAATTTGCGCGGGCGCATCGCCACCGCCGCCCGGCGGCGCTTCGGGCGTGCGCGGCACTTCGCCCACAACCTTGCCGGTCTTCGGATCGTATTTGCGCACGGTGTCCTGCCCGATGTAGACGAAGCCTTTGCTGTCGACCGCCATGCCGTGCCCTTGCGGCGCATCGAAGGAACCGATCACGTTGCCGTCCTTGTCGATGTGGATCATCGCCGGAGGCCGCACGCAGCAATCGGCCAGCGGCGGATTCAGTTCCGCCTCAAGCTCGATATCGGTCAGATCGTTCGGACGGTTCAGGACCCAGACGTTATCGTCTTTATCGACGGCAAGCCCGGTGACGCCGCCCATCTTCCATTTGTTCGGAAGAGGTTTGGGCCAGTCCGGATCGAACTTGAACCGGGGCGCGGTTTGCGCCTGCGCATACACCGCCATCAAGCAGACGGCCACCCATTGGGCGAGCAGGCAGTAGTTCATGAACCCTCCTCGGAGTGCACAAATTATATGTCAGTTGCGCTCGCGGATTTCGGTCGTAACATCAAGGAGATAGAAGTATATTTCGTTCCCGAACTGCAAGGCCAAATCGATCAACTGCTTACTGAAACCGGATATCCGGTCGACGAGTTGGTTGCGGACGCTATGGCCGGAAACGTCGCCGAGCTTGCGAACGCGCCGAATGCTCAACAGCCGTTACGACGACCTGAAGAGTGGCCGGGTGAAATCAATTTCCGGCGACGAAATCGAAGCATACTTGCACGAAAAAAGCGCCGCCGCGCGGCGACAGCTATCCGGTTCATGACCGGATATGACTTCCACCCGGGAGCTCGTTTCGACCTTGCCGGGATATGGGAATTCATTGGCGCGGATAACCTCGACGCCGCCGAACAAGTGATCGGAGCGACTCTCAGAAATTCGCGCTTGGCGCGTTTTTCCTATGTGGGCCGTGGGCACCCGGATCTTACGGTGCGTCCCCTGCACTTCATTTCGGTGCGTGAATATCTGACTGCCTATGCGCCGGAGGGGAAGCCCTGTGGGTTGTCGCCGTGATGCACAGAAGGCGCAACCCCGCGCGTGTTGACCGCCATCCTCAGAGGCCGGGAGTAGCCATTTACTTCACGCTTGCTCACAATCATCGGCGCTAGTATGCTCCTTCCATGTGGATTCGCTTACTCGCGTTGCTGTCAGTGCTGGCCTTTGCCGCCATCACCGTCCGGTCGCAATCGAAGCCGACCGCGGTCGGTGGTCAGGACATGTTCGGCGCCTACGACGTGGTCAAAGGCTGGCCGAAAGACATCAGCACTCTCCCCGGCAACGAGAAGTGGACCTGGGGCGCGGGTCAAAGCGTCTACGCCGAAAGCCCCAACCGCGTATTTCTGCTCTTCCGCGGCGAGCTTCCCAACATCAAACGTCCGCCCTCAAAACTGCTCCCCGACTTCGGCCCCAGCATCCAGTTTCCCATCGGACGCCTGCCCTGGCGCGACGCAACCACCGCCGCACTGCCCGGCGGTGGAGGGGCCGGATCGCTTCCCGGCGCGCCCACCGACGGCTGGAACGGCACCGTCGGCATCGACGCGAAATGGGAAAACTGCATCACCATCGCCGACGCCAACGGCAACATCATCGAACGCTGGACCCAATGGGACAAGATCCTGCAGCGTCCGCATTTCGTCGCCATCAATCCCTACGATCCGGAAAAGCACGTCTGGATCGTCGACGATCACATGCACGCAATCTACAAGTTCACGCACGACGGAAAGCAGCTCGTGCAGACGATCGGCACTCCCAAAGTCCCCGGCGCTGACGGCACGCACTTCAACCGTCCCACGTTCCTCGCGTGGCTGCCCGACAGCACGATGTTCGTCTCCGACGGATACAACGGCAACCGCGTCGCCAAGTTCGACAAGAACGGCAAGTTCCTGCTCGACTGGGGCCAGAAGGCCACGCCTCCCGACAAACGCCCCGGCTACATGAGCAACGTGCACGGCATCGCAGTCGATCCCGTGACGCGGCGCGTCTTCGTGAACGACCGGGCCGACAAGCGCATCCAGGTGTTCGATGAAAACGGCAAGTATCTCTACGAGTGGAGCCCGGGCGCCGACCCGTCGGACATTCATCTCCTCTACATCGGCGCCGATCGAACGCTCTGGGCCGCCGACCGCGGCACTTCGAAGATGCTGAAGTACGATCTCGAAGGGCATTTCCTCTATTCCTGGGGGATCTGGGGCGATTTCGCCGGCGGCTTCTGGGGCGTCCACGGCTTCAGCGTCGATCAGGAAGGCAACTTCTACACGGCGGAGGTGGACAGCGGCCGTGTCCAGAAATTCCGCCCGCGCGAAGGCGCCAATCCGGCGTTCCTCGTCAGCAAGCCTGTTTATTCCGCGTGGAAATAGACGGTCTTTGTTAACCGCCAGACCGGCATGGCCGCAGGTACGGTTGTGAAGCCGCCATCTCTTTTGGCTCGCGGGGCTGCGCGCTGCCATTGATGAGGGCGACGCCAAGTGGTATTGCCGAGGGCGATCCTTCACACTGGTCCGCGGAGTGCTCAATCTCCCCGCGCCGCCTTAGCCAGTCCTATCGTCGACGGGCGAATGTCCGGGGTCGCCGTGGTCACTCCTTTTCAGAGGGGGCGCTTTCAGTCGGATTGGGGTCGTTCAGAACGGCGGAGCCAGTCTCGATCAGGGACTTCAGGTTGGAAATGATCTTCGGCCAGCCGCCGGACACCGCCTCGATGAATTTCGAGGGTTCGTGGTCGATGGTGTGGGTGATGGAGAGCTTGACCGCCGGTCCGCTGGGTTCCAGTTCCATTGTGCAGAGCGACTCGCCTTCGGCCTTGAGCTCGGGCCTGCTCTGATGCTGCCAGCGAATTACCAGGCGCCGGGGCGGCTCGGCCTCGAGGATCTTGCCCGAGTCGAGGATCTGACCGTCGGGGCGCACCATTTTCCAGGATGATCCTGCCGTCCACTCGCTTTCGCAGTGAACGCCGAACCAGTACTGCTTCATGAACTCCACGTCGTCGGTCAGCGCTGACCACAGCTTTTCCGGCGTGGTGCGGATGTAGGTCACGTAAACAAAGGTTGATCTAGCCATTGTCTTTCTCCAGTCGTTTTTTCAGATTCGATAGCGCTTTGAGGCGCGGCTTTTCGAACTTGGCAATCCAGCGCTCGTAGATCTCCTGTAGTGGTACCGGATTGAGAAAGTGCAGCTTTTCGCGGCCGCGGCGAACGGTGGCGACCAGGTTCGCCGCCTCCAACAGGTCCAGGTGTTGCGTCACGCCCTGTCGCGTCATATGCAGGTGTTCGCACAGATCATTGAGTGTGCGGCCGTCGTGCACATGCAGCAGATCCAGCAGCTTGCGCCGGCTGGGATCGGCGAGGGCTCTGAACAGCGCGTCGGTGTCGGGGCGCTCCGCCATGATTAATACGCAAGTAATTAATTGCCTATAATAGGCAAGTAAGAGCTTGCATGTCAAGCGGCCGGTCAACGTCCGCCAGCGCGGGCGGTACGTTCCCCGCTGTGTGCTCTGAAGGGTGAGGGACAGCAGTATGACGCAAAAGCCGCGGGCCACGGCGTTGAGATGGCCGTCACCTCCTTCCGACCCGCCTGGGCGGTGCAGCGTGGCACGGCTTTGCTCACGACACCCAGGACGGCGGGGCGCGCGCGGGAGAATTTCAACATCTCCGCCCTTCCGAAAGAGGCGTTTGATGAAATCAATCGAATTCCTACCAGACAGAGGTTTAATGAAGTAGTGAAGACGGGCAGTCCGGCTTTCATTCCACAAGGCAGGTGATCATGCAAGAGGAAGAAATACGTGAAGTCCTGAATCGGCACTGGCAGGCGTCGGCAGCCGGCGATTTGAACGCGGAACACGATATTTACGCCGACGATGCTGTTTGCGATTATCCTCAATCGGGCGAGCGAATCCTCGGGCGAAGTAATTTGCAGGCGTTGCGGAGTCATCACCCCGGCAAGCCGTCGGGTTTCAGCGTCAAGCGGATTCTCGGTATAGGTGATCTCTGGATCTCGGAATATACGATCACCTACCAGGGGCGGCCGGCATACACGGTGAGCATTATGGAATTCCGCGACGGTAAGGTCGTGCACGAGACTCAGTATTTCGCGGATCCGTTTGAGGCGCCGGCATGGCGGAGCCAATGGGTTCAGCGGATGGCGTGATGGCGCGGATGACGGCGGTCAACGAAGTTGACCTTACCGCTCTTTTGCAGTCGCGGCTCGGAAACGACGTGCGTTGCCGAGCCGCGGGTGAAGTGTTTACTTCGGTGTCACGTGGATCAGAGCGCCGGGGTTGGCGTCTTCGAGTATCCACAGCGAGCCGTCGGGGGCTTCTTCCACGTCGCGGACGCGCTTACCTACATTCCAGCGCTCGGCGGTTTTGGCGCCGCCGTGGCCGTCCATGATGATGCGGTTGAGCGATGTGGTCCCCATGCCGCCGAGGAGGGCGTTGCCGTCCCATTGCGGGAAGGTCTGAGTGCCCTTGTAGAACATCAGACTGCCCGGCGCGATCACGGGTACCCAATAGATCGCCGGCTTGGCAAACTCGGGACGAGTGTCGGGCCGGGGAATTTTGACGCCGTTATAGTTGTCGGCATACTCGACCAGCGGCCATCCATAGTTCTTGCCCTTCTCGATCAGGTTCAGCTCGTCGCCACCGCGCGGGCCATGCTCGAGTTCCCACAATTCGCCGGTGGGAGAAAGCGCGAGGCCATATGGGGTGCGGTGACCAATGGTCCAGGTTTCCGCCGGCGTCAGGTTCTCAGCCGGGAAGGTATAGGTGCTGACCACCTTCGCCGTTTTGGCGGCTTCCGTATCTGAGGGCGGATCGATCAGGGAAATAGTGCGGGCGCCGGTCTTGCCGAAGTTGGGGTTGCCAGGGGCCGGCTTGCCGTCCAACGTCAGGCGCAGGATTTTGCCGACGGGTTGGTCAGGATCCTGGGCGGGGGTGAAGCGCTGGCGGTCGCCAACCGTCAGGAAGAGATACTGGCCGTCGGCGGAGAAGGCGACCGCCCCGCCTTCCTGACCGCCTTTGCCCTTGGGCATCTGATGCCACAGGACCTGAAAATTCGCCAGTCTCGCGGTGTTGCCCATGAGGTTCAGCTTCGCGCGGGCAAGCGCCAGACCGCCGCCGTAGTCACCCGGCTCGGAATACGTGAGGTAGATATTCTGGTCCGAAGCGTAAGTGGGCGAGAGGTAGACGCCCAGCATGCCACTCTGGCCGTTCCAATAGACGGCGGGCGTGCCGCCCACCACCGCGATCTTCTCGCCCTTCGCGGAAACCAGCCAGAGCGGGCCGATCTTTTCGGTGATCAGCATGCGGCCGTCGGGCAGGAAGGCCATCCGCCAGGGAAGTTCGAAGGTGGCCACCGTGGTCATGTTGAAGGGCATGGTGGCTTCGGGCTTCTGTTCGCCCGCATTGACCTGTGCCTGGGCCGTCACCATGCTGAGAGAGGCCGCTGCGCTTAGAAGCAACGCCGCTTTCGCGAATTTCATTATCATTTCTCCTTTGTATATCTTATTTCGGCATCGGAATCGATACTGCTTTGCCGGCGCCGCGTTCGGCGATCCAGATCACGTTGCCCGCGGGTTCGACCGCGGTGGGTGTCGTGAGCCCTTCCTTGATTACTGTGACACTGGCTTTATCGCCATTGACGGTGATTACTGAGATTTTGCCACTGCCGTTCTCCGCGAGGAGCAGCTTGCCGTTGGCGGCGCGCATTCCGTCGGGGCCTTTCACCGGCTGATCCATCCAGATGTCGACGGGCTGACCGGGCTTGCCGGCAGCGTCGACCGGGATGCGGTAGAGATTGTTGGAGAACACGTTGTTGACGTAGAGCGTGCCGTTCAGGAAGGTGATGCCGTCGATGCCGTAGAGCGCGCGATCTTCCAGAAACAGTTCGGCGGTGGAAGCGCCGGCGGGCAGCTTGTAGATTTTGCTGTTGGCGGTGTCGCTGATGTAGAGGGCCTTGTCGGGTCCGATGGAGAAATCGTTGCAGGTACTGTTGTCGCCTGGCAGATTCCAGCGGATCTTCGGTGCGCCGGTGGAGAGGTCAAAGCTTCTCAGCGCGGTGTGTCGCTTTACTGGCGTTGCGCCGGGCACGGGCGTCAGCTGGCAGGTCCACAACGTATTTGTTGCGGCATCGGCGAGCATGCCAAAGAAGAACGTGCCCTCACCTTCGGCGCTGGCGTCGACAAACTTCTCTGCCGTGGTGGAACCTGGGCGTACCTTATAGACGAATGGAGTGCTCGCGCTGCCGACGATCAGCACGCCGCCCGGTGTGATGGTCAGGCTCTCCGGTTGCGACTTTGCATCGGCGATAAGAATTTCGGTGGCCGACGCGGCCTGCGTGAGGGCCATCAGGAGAGCGACGCAGGCGGCAAACCTCCGGACAGTTAGATGGGGCATGGTCAGACCTCCTCGCTCTTTGGTATGTCAAGACCGGTTTGCTTGACTCCGTCTAGTATACACGTCATTTCAAACCCGGTCCCCGCGGGACATCCGATAGGCTGGCTTTTGCAGGCGACCGATACCAAACCATAAAACGGCCCACACACCATCCAGCCAGGAAAGCCAGCGCCGAGATGAGGGCCGCGTAGAAGGGAAAAAAGACGTATCCGATTGCGGCTGTGGAGCTTTTCGACTCCGAGATCGATAAAAATCCTGCGGCGCTGAAGAAACAAAAGCAAAGAATGCCCGTAATCAGGCCGAACCGCCGGGGCGTATCGTTGTCGTATTCGGGGGGACGCGGCCCACTCAGAATCGACAGGTTCATCTCAAGGCTCCGATCCGGTCTTCGCGTTTAGTGTCAAACATCCTTCATGAAGTATCATCCCTCAGAGGAGTGTCAGGCATGAATCGATTTCTTCAAATATTTCTTGGCGCGCTTGCTTTCGCCGCCGTAACGACGAGCGGAGCCCAAGCGGCCGATTGTGACCGGGCCTGCCTCAAGGGCATGATTACGACGTACGTTGACGCGATGGTGGCGCACGATCCGGGGCGACTGCCGTTGGCCGCCAACGCGCGGTTCACAGAGGATTCGCAGGAACTCAAACCGGGCGAAGGACTGTGGAAGACCGTGACAAAGAAGGGCGACTTCCGGCAGGACTACATCGACACGAGGAAGCAGATCGCGGCCTCGCACGTGATGCTGTTCGAGGAGAATGCGACGGTTTTGTATTCGGTGGTGCTGCGCGTTGCGGATCAGAAGATCACGGGGATCGAGACGCTCGTGGATCGCATCCTGCCGAATTCACGCTTCAAGCCGGATTCGCTGGAGAAGCCGCTTGGCGGTATGAGCGCGCCCGTGCCCGCAGGCAAGCGTATGCCGCGCGCGGAGATGATTGCCGCTGCGCTGCGTTATCCCGAAGGATTGCGGATCGGGAACTTCACGGATGCCAAAACGCCGTTCTCGAAAGAGGCGTACCGCGTAGAGAATGGAACGTTCATTGCGGGCGAAGGCGGCCCTCGTCCGAACGCGCCGGGCTTGTTTACGCAGAAGATCATGCTGCATCCGGACGTGAAGGCGAACGTCGCCGCAGTGGATGAAGAAGAGGGCATCGTGCTGCTGTGGATGAATTTCGGCGATACGAATTCGTATGGTCCGGGCAACGCGCTGGTGACGTTTGAGGCGTTCAAGGTGTGGGGTGGCGAGATTCACGCCATTAACGCGTTCTTCCGTATTCTGCCGAAGGAAACTCAGCGCGGATGGCCGTCCGCGGAATAGCGGTGGTTCGGTTAGTTGTTGCCGGTTGGCTGCTGTGTGTTGTGTTGCACGGGCAGGCGCTGGTTCCGTTGCGTGCTGCCGGCAACATGACGACGATCGAGTTGTCGCCGCTGCTGGTCGCTGCTGACGGAATCTATCCTGGTGAGCTCAGTGTGATCAATGGCGGCATTCCGGCGATCATGAGTGGGATGGTTGACGTTGCGACGAATGCCGAGACGCAGCTTTTGCGCCAATCGGTGGATGATCCGGACCTTCGCGTGATCTTCACGGTCGCCGAGGGGCTGTATCGCATCGTGGCGAAGAAGTCTGCCGGGATTCACCGAATCGCGGATTTGAAAGGGAGGCGAATCACGACTCCGCCCAACACGTCGGCGCATTACTTTCTGGTGAAAATGCTCGCGACGGCGCATCTTTCCGAAGCGGACGTCACGCTCGTGGCGATCAGCCCAGTCACGGAGATGTCAACTGCGCTGAAAGACGGGCGTGTGGATGCGGTCGCGATGTGGGAGCCGGAGTCGGATCGGGCCGCTGCCGCGGTTGGATCGGATGCGATCGTGTTTGAGGGCCGTGGCGTGTATCGCGAGCTCTTCAATCTCAATACGTCGGTCAAAGTGTTAGCTGATCCGTTGAAGAGGCGTGCGGTCGTGGAGTTGCTGCAGTCTCTCGTCAAGGCGTCGGGGCGGATTCGGGAGCGGCCTCGTCAATATTGGCCGCTGATCGCGGCGAAACTGAGCTACACCACCGATATTGTCTCGGCGAGTTGGCCTCATCTCCGGTATGCGGGCGGATTGGCGCCGGATCTTCTGGACGTAATGGTTGAGGAGGAGGTGTGGGTGGCCAAAGAACGAAACCGGACACCGCGCACTCGTTCGCAACTGGCTTCGTTGATCGACCAGTCCGTTCTCGCCGAAGCCCTGCGCAAACATTAGCCGGCGGGAACCCGCTTCCCTGCGGCGATCACCGTGCGCGCTATGAGCTTCTGGCGTCCCACCCGCTTGTTCTTGAAGTTGTCCACGAATTCGAAGTCGCCCTGGGCGAGTTCGAAGATGGCGACGTCGGCAGGCGAGTTCGGGCGGAGAGAGCCGAGGCCTTTGAATTCGCGGGAAGACTTTCGCGGCCCTGGATGTGGCGCAGGCGATGACTTGCGGGAGCGGCATGCCCATCACCAGGAACTTCGAAAGGACGGTCGGCAGGTCGAAGACTTGTTCCGTGTGGCCGGCGAGATCGAGATCGCTCGAGATGGCGTCGGGCGCGAAACCCTGTGCGAGCGCGGTTTGGGCGACGTCCCAGGTCCAGTGCGCGGTACGGCCGTTGCCGAAGTCGAAGAGAACGCCACGACGGCGGGCGGCGCGGACTTCCGGCAAGATGCGGCCCTGGGGGTCGAGGATTCCCTGCGTCGGCGCGTACAGGTGAGTCACGATGTCGCCGGGGCGCAGCAGCGCGAGGATTTGCGGCAGGGGCGACGCGGTGTCGCCGATGTGGATCATCACCGGGATGTTCAGTGGCGCGGCAACCTGTTGAGCGCGGCGGAGGATTTCGAGATCGTGGTCGGCGGCAACGCTGCGAGACAGGCGGGCTTTGATGCCGACGATCCAGGCGCGATTTTTCTCAACCGCGGCGCGGGCTTTGTCGACATCGGCGGGTTCGATGCCGTCCAGAAATTCGCCGCGGCCGTTGGGATTGTTGCCGAGGCGGCCGATGTTCAGAAGGATGCGCATGCGGTTCGGCGCAGCTTTGGCGATGGCGATCAGCTGATCTACGTTGTCGGCGCCGCGGGAGCCGGCGTCGACGATGGTGGTGACTCCGGTCTTGAGAATCGCCGAAGGGGGCAGCGCGGCATCCCGGGCGTGAAGATGGATATCGATGAGGCCGGGCACGACGATCTGGCCGGTGGCGTCAATCGATTCGGCGGCGTGGAGATTGCGGCCAAGCGCGGCGATTTTCCCGTCGCGAATCGCGACATCGGTGATCCGGTCGAGCCGCTGTGACGGGTCGATGACGCGGCCGTTGCGGATGACCAGGTCGTAGGGAGCGGCTGCACGCGGAGCAACGTGGGCAGGCAGGCGGCGCTGAGGAAGTGGCGGCGATTCATCTGGTTCATTGTCATCCGGCTGGGACGAAGAGGCGAATTCCGTAATAAACGATGGCCGCAACAATCGCGGAGGCAGGGATTGTGAGAATCCAGGCCGTCACGATTCCGCCGGCTACGTGCCAGCGCACGGCGCGCGTTCGCTGGATGGAGCCGACACCGGCGATCGCTCCGGCGATGGCGTGTGTGCTCGAAACCGGGAGGCCGAGGTACGTGGCGAAAAGAATCGAGATGGCGGCGCCCGTTTCGGCGCAGAATCCGCTGCGCGGCTGCAGACGGGTGAGCCGGGTGCCCATGGTGCGCACGATGCGCCAGCCGCCGCTCATGGTGCCGAGGCCGATCGCGAGGCTGGATGCGGCGATGACCCAGGCGGGAACGTGGAAGTCCTTCTGGATTCCGCCGGCGACTAAGACGGCGGTGATGATGCCCATCGTCTTCTGCGCGTCATTGGTCCCGTGTGCGCAACTGAACAGGGCGGCCGAGACCAGCTGGTAGCGGCGGAAATGGCGATCCATCTGGGTAGGAGTGAAGCGTTGAAAGATCCAGTAAACGGCCACCATCAGCAGATAAGCGGCGACCAGGCCGATGAGCGGAGAGAGCACAATGAAAATCACTGTGATGCCCCATTTTCCGGCCACCAGGCCGGTGAAACCCGCCTTGGCGAACGCGGCGCCGGCGTATCCGCCGATCAGGGCGTGCGAAGAACTGGTGGGCAGCGCGAGATACCAGGTAAACAGATCCCACACAATTGCGCCCAGCAGACCGGCGAGCACCACCCAGGGCGTCATCAGATGGACATTGACGAAGCCGCTGCCGATGGTCGCGGCGACGCCGGTTCCGAGCAGATATGCCGCGAGAAAGTTGAATATGGCGGCCCAGACGACGGCCACTCCCGGCCGCAGGACACGCGTGGATACTACGGTCGCGATGGAGTTGGCGGCGTCGTGGAAACCGTTGATGTAATCGAAGATCAGCGCAAGGCCAATGATGCCGACTACGAGAGCGAAGGGGTTCATTCCGGATTCAGTTGTTCTTGACGGAGACGTTCTGAATGACGTCGGCGACGTCTTCGCAGCGGTCCGTGGTCGCTTCGAGAAGTTCGTAGATTTCCTTCTGACGGATGAGCGCGATCGGGTCTTTCTCGTTGCGGAAGAGGTCGGCGAGGAGATTGCGCTCCAGTTTATCCGCGTCATTTTCGAGCCGGTTGATTTCGATGCAGAAATCGATCACGGGTTTTTTCCTGTGCAGGGCTTCGATGGCGCGGGTCAGGATGGTGCAGCAGTGGGAAACCATCTCCGCAAGCTGGCGCACGGCCGGAGGAATGGGCTTCAGCCGGTAGGCCACGATGCGGAAAGTAACGTCGTCAATTCCGTCGAGAACGTCGTCGAGGGAAGTGGCGAGAGCCTGGATGTCTTCGGGATCGAAGGGGGTGATGAAGGTTTCGCGCAAGCGGGCGAAGAGATCGTGAACGACGCGATCGCCCTCCTCTTCTATGGCGCTCATTTCGTTCTCGATCCGGCAGACGCCGTCGTAGCCGTCGTCGAGGCCGCTGAGGAGGAGTTTA
>CAWEKQ010000047.1:0-66594 GCA_963809655.1 Terriglobia bacterium
GGGCTGCCGAAGAATTCCTTGATGAAAGGAACGATCAGGACCGATTCACTCAGGGCGTACACGACCACGGGCGCCGAATGGCCGCCGCTGTTGTCGTGTGGGCCCCGCGTAAGACCGTCGAACTGCCGTCGGTATTCGTACCGGTCACCTGAACGATTTCCTGTTCGATCTGCAGCAGGGCTCCCGTTTGCAAAGGTCGCACCGAACGCGATGCTGGTGTCGGTCGCGCCAATCGCCGTCGCCAGCGTTAGTGGCGCCGCGCCGTTGACCTCGTCGTAGAAATGGAAGGTGTAAGTGCCGGCAGTAATACTGACCGTATTTGTGAGGCTAGCGAATGCAATCGCGCCTAGTTCCAGCACGCCACCCTGAGTGGGAGAAAGAACGAGTCCGAAAATTGGCGCCGGCGGAACACCGCTATCGGCGTCGATCCCGCCGGAATGCCCCAGTATCCAGCGCGTCAGCGGTGATAATTCGTAGGCCGCTTCTTCGTTGGCAGCGTTCGCCGCGCGCGCGGAAATCTGAACTCCCGCGCCAATACGCTCGGGAACATCCACCAGAATCGGACCCGTGCTTCCGCTCGTGTCGCCACGCCATGAGCTCTCGGCGATCGTGAAGAAACTTGTCGAATCAGGTTCGATCAGCCAGGGGATGGTGACCGTCACGGCATTGCCGGTGTTGCTCGCAATGACGCGCTCCTGGCCCGCCCCGGTTCCCCGCGTGATGCGCACGACGGCGGCTTGATAGGTGTTCGCAATCAGATCGAGCACGGGATTGCCGACCGTCGTTAAAGAGGCAACCGCCGCCTGCGCTTCCGGCAGCAGTTCCCAGCGCCAGTTCACATTCACGTGGTCGAACTGCGGGTCGGCCGGCAGTATGATCAGCGGCGGCAAGCCCGTATCGGTGAATGTAGGAGCCGAGGTCTGGTTCGATGCGATCCGCAGCAGCAACCCCGGCTCGGTTCCGCGGTAGACATGAAAGCTCACTGCGTTGACCGGCAACTGAATGCCATCCAGCATGACGGAGTTTGTGTTGACGCCGCTGGCGGTGGTGGCCTGGGCGATGAATGACAGCGAGCTTTCGCCGCCGTTGGTGTCCACCGCGCTCAAGGCGTAATAGTAGTTGGCGCCACCGGCCAGTGTTCCGCCAGTTGTGCTCACCACGGGCGCAAGGCCGATCAACGGCGCTGCCAGCGTACCGATTGTGCCCGAGGGAGCAGTAAAAGAAACGCTCAGTTCCAGGACGGCCGAGCCATCGCTGCCGGTGATTTCGCTTTCCGTAATACCCAACTGCAGGTTTCCGTTGCTGTCGATCACGGTGCCAATCACAGGCGCGGGCAGGCCCGACCCCTGGCCGCTTTGCCTGCCGAGACCGCCGGTGATTCCCGTCGCGGTGTCCGAATACCAGTCGTCATCGTGGAACTGCGCGGTGATGGTCGCGGTGCGAAAGCTGTTTCCCGGTGTAATCTTCGTGATGCGGAACGGCGTTCGCTCGAGGTTCTCTTTCGGGTAGGTCACCGTGATCAGATCGCCGGGCATCAAACCCAGTGCTTTGACGCTGGTCTGAAATTCGATGAACGCATTTCCCGAGATGCTCCGGTTCAGGCCCAGCAGCAGCATTCGCGACGCCTGGCTGAACGTGGAAATGCCCACCGCATCCCAGATCACCGCCACTTCCTGCATGACGAGGTTCTCATCGTCCTCATCCGCCAGCGACAGGCTGTCCTGCTGGTACTGGTTGAAGCTGTCCTGAAACTCGATCGACAGGCGATTGGGTGTATCCTGCGCACCGAGCTTCGAGAGCTTTACGCTGGAGCTGCCATCGCTCTTGCGCGCGATCGAGGTGGCATCGAATTCGTAAGCGGGCCAGCCGCCATTGAACGTGTTCACGGCATTGCTTCCCGGCGGCAGCGTCGGCTGCTGGAGCGCAAATGTGTTCTCGACGCGCGCCGACAGCAGGCCCTGCGCGTTCAGCACTACGTAGAGCCGCGAGCCATTTCGGATCGAGCGAATGATTCCGCCGACGCTTTGGCTATCCTTCAGCGCGAAATTGCATTGGAAGCGGGGTAAGTCCACAAATCCACCAATGGGGTCGTCGACGGAAATCAGCTGATCGGCATAGGCGGCGGCATTGGCGAAGCTCACGGTATCGATATCGTCCAGCGTGTACCCGCAGCGCATCAGGATGTCCAGCAGGACCCACGCGGGATTGCTGGAGAACTGATCGGCGAGAAAGTTTCCGCTGGTGTCGAATTGCCACAGCGTCAGACCCTGCATCAGAACCTGCACGGTCGGAATGCTGTTTCCATCGTTGATCCGGTTGGGGACCACAACGGAGAGATAAGCCATGCTCCCGTAGGGATCGCCCAGAGGAACTCCGCTGCCGTTGGTGAAGTTGTTGTCCTGAAGGCCAGTCCGATCACCCGCGGTCATCAGGTTGTACCAGCCGCTTGACGTCATGTTCACGCCGCTCACGCCCTGCGGAATCTGGATGCCATCGACGAGAACCATCAGGATGCCCTGTATGCGGCCCATTCCCAGCAGCACTTCCATGCGCGTCAGGTTGCCGTCGTTGCGCGAAAATACGACGTCCGGCAGGGTCCACTGCGTGCCGTAGACAAGAGGTACGAAGTCGTTATAGCTCGCGGTGTTCTGCTGAACGGCGGACAGCTGCGTAATTGGCCTGGCCCGCGCCTCGCACAACGATAGTCGGCGGCACGAACTCGATCCCTCCGAAACGCGCCGTCGTGCGCCCGCTTGAGTCTGTGGTGAACATGCCCCGCTGTTCGCAATCCGAACGCGAGTAAGAACAGCTGGTGAACGGCACGGCGCCGTTCATGTTGCCGACGCCATTGACCTGATCGGGTGAATACCCGCAGCGATAGAACGGCGAATATTTTCCTTGCGCCGCGCCGCCATCGACTGCCAGCAGGCGCTGCGCCGCGGTATTCGGAAACCGCCACGGGACACATTCGTTCCACGCGCACGTTTGGAAGCACGGTAACATACTATGTTTCAATAACTTGAAAAGTACTGTACGAAAAACTGTACGAAACTGTTAAAATAAAAGGTGGGTATTCACTTGACTCAGGTAGCCCCTACAGGTTGTGGTTCGACTTCAAAAGGGCTGGGGCTGCGCGGCGGGTATGACGATGTTTTTGTAGGGTACCGGGTCGAGGGCGACGGCTTGCTGCACGAGCCGATAAAAGAGCTTTCCCCGGTTGGTGGACCGGCGGCGGTTGAACCGGAAGGTGAACTCGTCCAGGTAATAGTCGAGGTGCTCGTGACTCACGGCTCCCTGGTGGGTACCCAACAGCCAGCGCTTGAGTAACGACGCCACGCGATGGACTCGCGGCATCAACTCCGAGGCCATTTGCTTCTTCCCCTTCAGGTACGTGACCTCGTGATCATAGCCCGCAGCAGCCACAGGATCGTACCCAAGCCAGCCGTCGGTGTGGATGGTGCTTCCGGGTTCAACGGTATCCCTGATAAACGGCATCAGGCTTTGCGCCGAGGCGTCCAGGATGCGTCGCATTCGGATCCGGCCAATCCCCGGCCCGTCCTCCTGAGCCGCGATGATAATCAGTGCCTTACGTCCTGTGTGGCGTCCACGCGTTCCCTCGTCCACGCCGGCAGTGAAACTCTCGTCCACCTCGATCCGTCCTGTCAACCGATCCCGGTCTGGCCGAACCATGGCGCGGCGCGACTTGTGCAACCAGGTCCAGGCGGTCTTGTAGCTCTTCAGTTCGAGCACCCGCTGCAGACCCAGCGCACTGGCTCCGTTCTTCTGGGTGGTGACCCAGTACGTCGCGCGGAACCAATCGGTCAACGGCTTGCGCGTGTCCTGGAAGATCGTCCCGGCTGTCACTGAAGTCTGGCGGCCACACTTGCCGCACTCCAGCAGTACAGACCTCACCGGCCACCAGCGATCACCCGAACAGCGCGGGCATCGGAAGCCTTCCGGCCAGCGAAGCCGGAACAGATAGTCACGGCACGCCTGCTCAGTCGCGAACTGTTCTTCGAACTCCCGGAGGTTACAGGAAATTCCTCCATGGCCCGCCATACTACAGATTGTGGCCACCTGAGTCAAGTGAATACCCACCAAATAAAATTATGCCTCTGAGTCTCTATCGCCGACACACAACCGCCTGTTCGGGGAAGTTGAATTTGAAGTCCGACCCGCAGAATTTCACTAAGTGCTCGTGCCCTGTCTACTGCTACCGGTTTGAGAATGGAGTCGAGACCAGACGCTCGATGAAGACTCGCGACTGGGGTCGCGCGGAGAAGCTTGTTGCTGTGCCCGATCACGTCATCGCGCCTGCGCTCAAGACGTTCGCAGACGCCCGCGACCTCTTCCTTGCCGACTGCGTCAGCCGCCATCTCGAAACGCGCACCATCGACAACTATCGGCGGGACTCTCAAGCACCTCGTCGCCTTCTACGGCAAGGACCAACGGCTCGACCGGCTCTCGCTCGATTCGCTCGGTGAATTCCGCAGCCAACTGCGCGGCAGGAAAGGCAAGCCTCTGACTTCGCGCGGTGCGACAAAGGTGCTCAAGAATCTGCGACTCTTCTGCGGCTTCTGCCTCGATCACGAGTGGATCAAATCGAATCCCGCGAAGAAACTCAAGCCGCCGAAGGACGACGGGAGCTACACGCGCCCCTCGAACCGGCCGAGGTCGAAGCGATCCTAAAGGCCGCGACCAATCCGGTCGACTACGCGTTGATTTGTGTCCTGTTATTCACCGGCTTCAGAATCGGCGACGGCTCGATGCTGCGGCGTGATCAGGTCGATTTCACTACCGGCACGGTTATGTTCCGCATCCAGAAGACACGAAAGACGAGCTACATGAAACTCCAGCCGCCACTGGAATGAAGCCTCCGCCTCATCCTCTCGAAGAAGCGCTCCAGGCGCGTGTGCGGCTGCTTGCCACCACACTGCGGCCCTCCACCCTGCGGCATTACGAACACACCGCTGCGCTCTTCATGGCCTGGCTGCGCGAATCCTTCCCGGAGGTGCGGCGCGCCGATCGGCTGCGGCGCGATCCGCATGTGCTCGGCTGGCTGGAACACTTATGGATGCGTCGTGTGGGTCGTTCCGGCAGGCCCCTGTGTAATGACACGCGCGGCGCACATCTGATCCGCCTGCGTAAACTGTTCGACCTGCTCGCCGATCATGCGCACCCGCCCCGGCCCGGCTTGCTGTTAAGCGAAGATATTCCGCGGCCCGACCAGGTGCTGCCGCGGCCCCTGACTCCCGAAGACGACGATCGCCTGCAGACGGAACTGCGGCACGGCACGGATCTATTTTCCAGTGCTCTGCTGCTGACGCGATTGACCGGCATGCGCATCGGCGAAACCGTCGATCTCGCCGCCGATTGTCTCCGCCATCTCGGCGGCGATGACTGGGCTCTGCACGTGCCTGTCGGCAAACTTCACAACGACCGCTGGACTCCCGTCAATGGCGAAGTGCGCGAACTGATTGCGCGCCTGCGCTTCCTCGCCACTCTGTCGCCTGCCGCGGATAATCGCTTTCTGCTGCCTCACCGCGCCAGCCGTGTCGCTCTTTGCCAGGACCTGCGCAGGGCGCTTACACAGGCTGCATCCCGCGCCGGTATCGCCGCCCATATCGTTCCCCACCAGCTTCGGCACACTTACGCAACGACCATGCTGCGCGCCGGCGTCAGCCTCCCCGCGCTCATGAAACTGCTCGGGCACCGTAGCGCCAACATGACGCTGCGCTACGTCGAGGTCACGCAGAAAGACCTGCAGCGCGAGTTTCACCGGGCACAGCAGAATCCACGCCACCTGATCCCCACCCCCGCTCCTCTGGCAACTACCGATCCCGATCCTGCCGACGCTCCCGCCATCGTCGAACGCTTATCGGGCGCCATCCGCGTCCTCGACCTCTTTCGCCAGCAGCACGGCTCGGGCATTGACAAGCCAATCCAGCTTCTGCTGCGACGTCTTGTCCGCGTCCGTTCCGCCCTCCAAAAACTCATTCTTGCTACCAACACCCAAAAAATAGGCTCGGATTGGCCGGATAAGTGACCACCCACGGTTATGCTGTGCTTTGGCCATAACGACGGATGAAAACGAGCTTCGATAGCGGCCCGTTTGTGAATCTGGCCGGGCGCTTGTCTGGCCCAACGCAGTTTTGCCTTTCGTCGCAAGGTGGGAGAGCGCGAGAAGGAATGTACGGTAGACTATGGCTTGAAATCCTCGACATCCCAAGCCGATCCGATGCAAGCCGAATGGCCCGTCTGGAGTTGTCCGGAGCATATGGAAACTCTGACCACACAGGCAGAGCAGTTGGTGTGCCCGAAGGGCCATCATTTCGATATCGTCCGCGGCGTTCCGCGTTTTGTAGCCGGCTCGACTTATGCCGATCACTTCGGAGCACAATGGAACAGGTTCCGGAAAACGCAGCTCGATTCGTATTCGGGCTCGCCCATAACCAGGGACCGGCTTCGCCGCTGCTGCGGAGAGGATCTATGGAACAACCTGGCGGGGAAACAGATTCTCGAATGCGGCTGCGGAGCGGGTCGCTTTACAGAAATATTGCTCGACAGGGGAGCAAGCGTAACCTCTGTCGATCTTAGCGGAGCCGTCGAGGCGAACGCCGCGCAGTTTCCGCCCGGCCCGGCTCACAGAATTGCGCAGGCCGACATCGGCAAATTGCCGTTTGTCCCGGGATCTTTCGACGTGGTTGTTTGCCTGGGGGTGGTGCAGCATACACCGGACTCTGAACGGACAATCGCAAATTTGTACGCTCAGGTGGCTCCTGGCGGGACGCTGATCGTGGATCACTACGCACTCACCCTGAGCTGGTATCTCAAGACAGCACCGGTATTTCGGGCCTTCATGTCGCGCATGAAACCGGGCGCAGCTCTGGGGCTCAGCGAATCGCTGGTGAATACATTCCTGCCGTTACACAAAATGGTCAGGAATGTTCCCGTTGTACGCTCTCTGGTCCATCGTATTTCGCCCGTGATGTCCTACTACACGATCTACCCGGAATTCAGCGACCAGATGCAGCACGAATGGGCAACGCTCGATACCCATGACAGTCTGACGGATCGATTTAAGCATTCGCGAAACCAGCGGCAGATCACCGAGGCGTTTCAGTCGCTCGGCATGACGGATATCTGGTGCGAGAGGGGCGGCAACGGCATTGAGGCGCGGGGGGCGCCGGCCTCGGTAGAATACTGATCAGAGATTGGAACGAAAAAGCGTCTCGTAGCGCTCGACTATCCTTGCGGTGGAATAGTTATCCAGCACCCGCTGACGCGCCGCAACACCCATCCGCCGGCGGAGGTCACCATCGCGGAACAGCGTCAGAAAGGCCCGCCCGATCGCTTCCTCTTCGTCAAAAGGGACAGATAGACCGTGGACACCTTCGTCAACCAGCTGCAGGTTAGCGGGAATGTCGCTCACCACCGAAGGAAGACCAGCCGCCATTGCTTCGACGAGCGCGCACGGAAATCCTTCGTTGGGCGAGGTAAGCGAAAACACATCGCTCGCACGTAACCAGAACGGTATCTCCGACGCAGGAACCGGACCGACGAATCGAACCTGCCGCGGCGCCACTCCGCGTTCGGCCACCAATTGGCGGAGTTCCTCCAGCATGGCGCCACCGCCCACCAGCACGAGTACTGACTCCGGCTCGGCTAATGCCGCGTGCGCGAATCCACCGATCAGTCCGCGAATCCCTTTCTCCTGCGAGAGCCGCCCCACGTAAATCGCAACCTTCGCATCGACCGGGATTCCATGATTTTCACGCCATTCCTCGGCTTCTCCTGGCAAAGCAGGCCGGAACTCGTCGGGGTCGACGGGGTTCGGCATCCACACAAGTTGATCGCGTGTGAAGCCGTCGGCCAGCGCCTCCTGCACCATTCCTTCATTCAGGATCATCACAGGCACGCGCCATTTCTGCATCCAGTCCAGTTCCAGGCGGCCCGCCCTCGACCTTCGCATCAAGGGAATCAAATTGCTCCCGGAAATCTTCACAAGCACCGGTTTCTTCAGAAAATGAGCCAGTGGCAGGCCTCCCGCAAGGTGCAGACCCTGCATCAGGAAGTAGACGACATCGTAGCTCCCGCGCAGTTTCCAGATCGCGCTCGCAACCTCCCACGTAAAGGCCAGATCTTTCCATCGACCCCGCGAACGCCGCGTCAGAATAGAGACTGGCACTCCGGCTGGATCGACCCAGTCTCTGACAGGCGGCATCGGCGGCCCTCCGGAGCACAGTACCCGAACCTGATGACCACTCCTGATCATCGCCGCGCTCACTCTTTGGGCTTCGATCTCCGAGCCGCCCAGCACGGGTGGGTAGGAGGCGCAAATCAGCAAGACGCGAATCGGTTTCGCAACCATCGATCGTTTATCCCCGCCTCTGCGGAGACGAGGCGCCCGCACATCCGGTGCAGCTCGCCAGAAAAGCGATTGGAAAGCTGTGGCGGCGGCTGGAACGTCGCGCGCCGCGGGGTTCGCAAGATCAACGGAAGCGTGTCGTTCAAACCTGAGAGGTTGAGTTTCCTCGACGACGACGATCTCCGCGCTATGCTGACCGGGTCGTACGATATCATCCTGTGCGACTACCTGAAAAAGCACGTGAAAGCGGGAGACATCGTTCTCGATGTGGGAGCGAACGTGGGCTACATCTCGGCCGTAGCGGCTTCCTTCGCCGGTCCGGCGGGCGAAGTACACGGGTTCGAGCCTCTCGCGGAGTGCTATGCCCGTCTCAGATCGGCTCCGCGAATTAAATCCGGAATACCGTTTCACCTTCAATAACATTGCGCTGGGAGAGACAGACGGGTTCCTGCCGATCGCCTTCAATCCGGACGGCGATTCCCGAAATGCAACTCTGGTGCCGGGCAAGCACTATCCGCAAACCCGCCAGGTACGGGTACGAAGGCTTGATGACTATATCGCCGAGACCATCACGTCGCCGCACGCATCAGCTGATCAAGATCGACGTCGAAGGTTTCGAGTTCTCCGTATTAAAAGGGCTCAGCCGCTTTCTGGCCGAGTTCAAGCCTGTGATCGTTAGCGAAATTAAACCCTGGGAATCGCGTAACCTGAGAGCAACTCTCGATGATTTTGCCAAGTCTATCGGGATGGGTTTTTCGACGCATTATCAGCCGACAAGAAACACCGGTGGAATTCGAGTGCCTTTGCCGATATGGAAGTGGTTGTATTCCGGGTATGATCCGGAGCGTAGAATTACGCGGCCGTAGATTCGCGGCTCAGGGCCTTTTCGACCATTCGCACAAATCGGTCGACATAAATTCCCTCATTAAACTCCGAGTGGGCCATTTCGTATCCACGCTTCCCCATTCTTTCACTCAGATTCGGGTCCGAAAGAAGCTGCCGAATCCTCGCTTCAAGCGCGTTCACATCGCCCACCGGGAACAGGAATCCGTTCTCCCCATGGCGAATCAGCGAGGGAATGCCGCCAATGTCGGAGCCTACTACGGGTATGCCGGCCGCCATGGCTTCGAGCAACACCCTGCCCATTCCTTCACAGCGGGAAGGAAGCACCAGCATCGAGGCCCGGCTGATAATGCCGAGGCTCTCTTTGTAGTGTTTGGCAGGAAGGATTTCAATCCGTTCGGCGCCCTCGGTCAACGCTTCCAGTTGGCTTCGATCCGGAAAATGTCCCATGATCTTCAGCCGGACCTCGGGAAAGTCAGGCGCCAGCCGACGGAACGCCTCCACGAGGAGGTCTGCGCCCTTGAGATACCAGGGGGCGCCCATCAATAAAATGTAGCGGTCGCCGCCGCTCTGGTGGCACGGGACTACGGAAACCGGCACGAACTCATGGAAGACCGCATGCCGCGTATTGCGCAGAAGCGGATAAGCGTCAAGCGCCCCGGCGTAAAGCAGATGAACACAGTCACAAGCCCACATACTGACGTGCAGGCAAAGATCGGAGTAGAATCGCCTCAACCGATCGGCCAAGGTGGGATGGGGCCGATCGTTCAAATACGTACGGTCGGGCGAGGTGGCGATCTCCACTACCAGCTTCGCGCCAGTCAGCAACTTGATGACGACTCCGCACAATGCCGGGGTCAGGTGCGAGTATGTCATGACGCAATCGATGGGCTTCTCCCGATGCGCCTTCAACCCCTCCGAGATGTAAAACCAATAAGTGTGGAGAGCGCGGCGAAGCCCCGTCCAGCGCCATGAAAGGAGCCACCTGTATTGAAAACGCCCCCGTCTATACAGTGGCCAGGAGCCTGGTCCAAAGGTCTTTTCGGCCTGTTCCACTTTGTCGTACCAGACAGGTTGCAGCACTTCCCCTTCAAGTCTGTCCGAGAGCAGAAGAAAACGGTCGGTGCCGCTATCCACAGGAGGCGGGACTGGGCTGGTCTGAATATAGAGTAATCGCATTGCGCCGGATGCCAGGGCGGAAGTGTGTTTTGCTATGATACACGGAACCTCGGCGAACGACCGCAACTGCGCCGCCGCCGGTCTTCCTCAATGATTCGCAATTACCTTCGCCGCATCTACCGCACCGCGCTCCCGCTGTTGTACGCTCGCAAACATTTCAAATTGTTTCTTAAGGCGTCGCTCGGAGATATTCAAATGCGCATGACCGCTCTGGCGTCTCAAACGGACTACTTCTCAGATTTTATCCGACCCATTCGTGTTCGCGCGCCATTTGGCAAGTCCGTGCTTGTGGTCGCGCCGCATCAGGACGATGAAGCGATCGGCGTCGGTGGGTCTCTCGCTCTGCAGGCGCGCAGTGGCGGTCCTGCCGCAATCGTGATCCTGCAGGACGGAGGCGATGAACACGAGAGCTTTGGCATAACACGTGTTGCGCTGCGGGAGATCCGCAACGCGGAATCGCGGGCTTGCGCAGCCTTGCTCGACCTCGATCCGCCGATCTTTCTGAACCACGTGCAACTGGACGGCGAAATGCCGGTAGCCGTAGAGGAGGTAAGGAAACTTCTTCGCGAACGCAGGGTAGACGCCGTTTTTGTGCCGTTCGTTCTGGATGGCCATCCCGACCACCGCGCTGCCAATTACATAGTGGCCACGGCTCTCAAAGAAATTCCGTGGAATGTCCGCGTCCTCGGCTACGAGGTGTGGGGGCTTTGTGTCCCCAACGTGCTGGTGGTAATCGACGACGTAATTGAAGACAAGCTCCGCATGATTTCCTGTTTCGAAACAGCGAACAAGGCCGTAGATTATGTATCGAGCACGAAAGGCTTGAACATGTATCACTCGCGGATGCTGGGAGCCGGCGAGTGTTCGTATGCGGAGCGGTTCTTCGAGCTTCCCCGCGAAGAATACATTGCTCTGGTAGAGCGCGTGCGCGAGGCGGAGTAGATTCGGACGCCGATGTTATCTTCTAATGGTGGAGTCATCTTCGCGGCCTGAACCGCGGCAGGAAGCGCCCGATAATCGCGACCTGCACACCCGGACCGCGCACTCGCTGCGATATCGCCTGACCCGGGATGTAAAACTAGCCCTCGTAGCTTCCCGGTTCCGCTTTCCGCGAAAGTTGGGCGCGTTGCACCAACTCTTCCAGATGCAGGAGTTTGTGCATTCGTCGGGCATGATTTCCAGCCCCTCCTTCGAACACCGGAGCCAGCTTTACGAATTCGTGTGCGGCCAGTTGATTGGACCAGACCCGATTGATTTTCTGGAGTTCGGCGTCTTCAAAGGCGCGTCCGTCCGTCAATGGTTGAAATTGAACCAGCACTCCGAATCGCGCTTCTACGGCTTCGATACGTTTGAGGGGTTGCCGGAAACCTGGGAGGGCTCTTACGAAAAAGGCTACTTTTCCACCGGCGGTACTTTCCCCGACATCGACGACGCCCGAGTGACTTTTATCAAAGGACTCTTTCAGGACAGCCTGGGCCGCTTCCTGCGGAATTACGAGCCCCGCAACCGGATGGTCCTGCATCTCGACGCGGACCTCTACACCTCTACGCTGTACGTGATGGCGACACTCAACGAAATGATGAAGCCCGGCACCATTATTATTTTCGACGAGTTCGGAAATGTGAACGACGAGTTCCGAGCTTGTATGGATTATATGGCGTCGTTCCGGCGAAAACTCAAGCCGGCGGCCTGGGCGGAAGGATTTTATGGCGTCGCGGCTTTTGTCGTGGAAAGCTGATCGATGCGTGTTTTCGGCCGCGCGGTCCGGAGTGAACTTAGTATATATGCCTGCTATGGCACACTGTTGAATGTGGCCGAATGGGAAACGGGTTCGATCATGCGCGGTGATGTCCCGAACCGTTGAGGACGCCCGCTCTTGACGCTGAACCAGGCTTTAGCAATCATCAATTCCAGTAAGCGCACCGGCGCGAAGAAGGTTCATTACCTCGCTTGCGGGTTTGAGCCGCTTCATCTTGCAACTTTTCTGCAGGCGCATTTGTTCGAATGCCCGGGCCTGGACAATATCGAAGTTCAAAAGGGAATCTACGGAGATCTGCGGGGAAACATTGAGTCGGCTGCGGCGTCACCGGCAACTGCGGCTGCAGTCGGTGCTGGAGTGGAGTGACATCGATCCGCGGCTCGGTCTGCGCAGCAGCGGAGGCTGGTCTCGTGAGGCCAAAGGCCGACATCGTCACCGAGTGCCGCACAGCGCTTCACGCAGCTTGAACCCGCGCTTGAGAACCTTGCCGCCCGAATGCCGGTGGCAGTCGCCGGGCCCATCTTGCCGTTGCCTCCCATCGGAAACACGATCCGGGCTCAGCGCAGCGTTCTGGAGTTGGAACTCGAGCAGCAGTTGGCCGCCTTCCTATTGCGGATCTCACGCTTTCCAGGAGTGCGAATCGTTGACGGCCCGCGGACCGAGCCGCTGATTCCATCTCCGGCGCGATTCGACGCGGGAATGGAGTTGCTCGCGGGCTTTCCCTACACGTTGCCCTTTGCCGCTGAACTGGCGAAATCGCTAGTCGATGTCTTGCACCAGCGGGCTCCTAAGAAAGGATTGATCACCGATCTCGACGAAACGTTCTGGTCGGGAATCGTGGGCGAGGTGGGAGTCGACGGCGTGTCATGGAGTCAGGAAAACCACACCCAGACTCACGGCCTCTACCAGCAAATGCTCGGCCATCTGGCCGCGTGCGGCGTTTTGCTGGCTGTGTGCTCGAAAAACGAATTGACCACGGTCGAAGCTGCGCTCGCCCGTAAAGATCTGTTGCTGGACTCGGCGTCGCTGTTTCCCGTATGTGCCGGCTGGGGGACGAAGTCGGCTTCCGTAGGTCAGATTCTGCGAACGTGGAATATCGGCGCGGATGCTGTTGTTTTCGTGGATGATAATCCCATGGAACTTGCCGAGGTGCAACAGGCGTTTCCCGGTATCACCGCCCTGCAGTTCCGGGGAAAGAGCCCGGCTCAGGTATGGAATCTTCTCGGTGAATTGCGCGATCTTTTCGGTAAGCCGCATCTGACGGAGGAAGACGCCTTCCGGCAGTTGAGTATCCGCACGTCCGCGCAAATTGAGGAACTGGGAGAAGAGGCGGCAACTCCCGAGTTTCTGCAAAGCCTCCAGGGAGCGGTGACCGTATCCTGGCGCGTGGAATCTTCCGACAAGCGGCCGCTTGAGCTGATCAATAAAACAAACCAATTCAACCTTAACGGCCTCCGAATCGAAGAAGGTGAATGGCAGCGCCGGATGGACGACTCGAATACGATCCTCGCTGTTGTCTCCTATCGGGATAAGTTCGGCCCCCTGGGGAAGATCGCAGTGGTCCTTGGTCATAAGACGGGTGAGAAAGTCGCGATTTCGCATTGGGTCATGAGCTGCCGGGCCTTTTCCCGCCGAATCGAGCACCACACGCTCGATTGGTTCTTTCGCCATTCAAACGCGGAGGAAGTCGAGTTTGCCTTCCAGGTCACGGAAAAGAACCAACCCCTGCGCAAGTTCTTCGAAGCCATCGGCGTTCGCCCGGGACCCGATGGGACCCACCGAATCACACGGGCCCAATTCTTATCGCAATGCGGGCCATTGCCGCATCACATTCCGGAGATCGAACAATGAACGAAATCGAAACAAAGAGTCGCCCGTTGTTTCACCAACGTGTTTCCCGATCTGTCGCCGGATGAGATGGCCGCGGCGAGCACATCGTCGCTTGCCGCCTGGGACTCCATAGCTCAAGTCACTTTGCTTTCCTCCATAGCGGAGGAGTTCGGTCAGCCCTTCGAACTGGAGGATTTCGAAGAGCTGGTTTCCTACCGGCTGATCGTCGATCACCTGGAGAATCAACCGCGCAATGCGTGAGCCGCGCCTGTTCGTCGCGGCGGATCTGCGAACCGGCCTGCAGGCGGAATTCGAGCGAGACATCACGGTCGCTGACGTTGCCGCGTTCGCGGACCTCTCCCACGACTGGAACCCCTTACACATCGATGAGGATTACGCGCGGGGGACAAACTACGGCAAACGAATCGTACATGGAGCGTTCCAGGTAGGTCTGGCTTCGGCCATGACAGGGATGTATCTGCCCGGCCGTGAGGTTGTGGTCGGCGGGTTTCAATGCCGCTTTCCGGCCCCGTTGTTCTACCCTTCTCGTGTTCGGGTGCAGGGCGAAATTACGGTCTGGGATCCTCAATCGGCGCGCGGAACGTTGCGAGTACGCGTGGTCGAGAGTGGCGCCGGAATTCTTACCTCTGAAATACACGTCTCCTTTTCTCTGCATGAGACGCGTTCGGCTTCCACGCGTGAACCACAAGACCAGAAACCGCAAGCGGAGGGCAAGTCGATCGTGTTGCTCACGGGCGCGAGTGGAGGTCTGGGTCAGAGGATTGTTGCGGTGCTTTCGGAGTCCTACCAGGTAATCGGTATGGCAAGGTCGCGCCCGCCGGAACCAAATGATGGCGGCATGGAATGGATCGAATCCGATCTTGCCGCGGACGATTGGGAAACGATGGCGGAACGGCAACTGCAGGGCCGGCGAATTTACGGCCTGGTGCACGCAGCCTGGCCGCCTGGCCCACAGGGCGGGCTTCTTGAAGTGGAGATCGATGCGGTCAAAGCCCAACTTGAATTCGGCGGAGCGGGCACTATCCGGGTAGCCCGGTTCCTGCGATCGCATGCCGCCGCGGGCGGCGCGCGGTTAGTTGTACTGGGAACTACTGCGGCCACCATCAAGCCGGTTCTTGGTATGGCCGCCTACTCTCTGGGCAAAGCGGCGCTCGAACATACGGTACGTCTGCTGGCCCCGGAACTGGCCCGTGCCAACATCACCATTAATACGATCGCGCCGTCATTTGTTCATGCCGGCATGAACGCTTCAAAGACGAACCGGGTGATTCTGACTGAGACCGCGAAAGTCCCTTTGGGGAAGCTGTGTTCGCCCGAGGATGTCGCGCACACGGCAGATTTCCTCCTGTCTCCGGGAGCTGCTTTCATCACGGGGCAAACGTTGTCGCTTACCGGAGGGCAACTGTGAGCCTCAGGATGGTAACAGCTTCTCTTTCAGATAAAAATCGATCAATTGGAACGAATTGAGCTTCTCGATCCGCTCGTAGTCCATTTGTAAGCTGAACTCGTCCTCGATCACGGCGACCAGATTGATTGTGGCCAGCGAATCCCACGCCGGGGTGGAATCCTGCGTGGCTTCCTTGATCGTCGCGTCGGGCATTCCGGGAAACACTGTTTGAAAACAGTTCAAGAGTCTCGGCGTAATGTTATCCATCGATGTCTTTTTCCGTATATTGGCGTACCTGGTGAAAAAGCTTCGGGCAAGCAGCTTCAAAGGTGTCTCTGGTCAGGGTGATCGGCCCGTCAGGTTTGTCCGGACTCCACGTATGAAAGAACTCCCGAAGCGGGCCATTCTTATCAGTGGGTTTGAGGTCGAAAATCATTTTGTCGACCTGGAGCCGATCGAATAGAGTCCGGAGACACTGATGCTCGACCCGCCGCGAGAAGGCGCGGCAACTCATGACCCATGAACTTACGTGAAGCGCGTCGTTTTCGCGACTGCCCAGGATCACACATATTTTTCCCAGCGGCCCGAACTTGTCTTCATAACTCACAACCGCCAGCACGCTGCCGGGATGTGCTGTCCGGCCAAGCCAGTCCTGCTCAGTCAGGCGCACACCGTTGAGATTGAACTGATTGGTCTTGTTGACAAGCTCCAAAGCGCGAGGGTCGCGCTCTCCTGTGCGGAAGTCGAAAGTGACGGTGGCCATTGCCGCTTCCAGAAAACTCTCAGGTGTAGAACTCTCCTCGGACTCGCGCTGAAATTCGGCGCCCCGGCGGATGCTGTCCAGCCGCAGGCGCATCTTCCGGCGAACTGGCTCTTTTCCGCATAGATCGCGAATCTGTGTCAGCATGCGCATCCCCGCGGCGTAATCGTTTCCCGGAAACTGAATGCATTGGATGCCCGGGTGCGCGGCCGCTACTTCCGCGAGCTCGAGCGGGCTGTTGTCCACGAAGATAACGCTGTCGGCCGCGATGTTCCATTTCTTCAGAATTCGACTGACCGAACCGGATTTCGCCTGCCAGTGCACCTCGAAAGGAAATACCTTCCCCGATTGCAGAATGATGTCCGTACGTTGAAAGCATTTCTCGACCACCAGCGGATCGTTCTTGCTCGCGACGCCAACGTCAGAACTCCCTGTTCGGAGAAGAGGAAAGCAGGTTCTGGTAAAGGGCATGCAGGTGATGCTTCGCGCTCAGATCCCAGCTGATTCCGTCCGGTCCGACTTCGCCCGCGAGCCCGTTCCAGAGCGTGTCGTCCAGATCCGTGATAATTCCCTTCCTCGGCGCGGGCGGGGACATAAGACGTGCGTGCGCCGCGGCGAGCGCATGGGCGTGCGCAATCGTATAGGGGAAGCCGACAGTCAGTTCCGATTTCAGGTCGAAACGCGCGGCCGGCGGGGATCCTCGGCCAGGCGCCACTGATTGACTGATCGACAAGCCGCGCCGTCCGCAGATACTGGCGCAGAACGAGGCGAGCACGTGATTCAGCCGGATCTCGACGCTCTCGGTTTGCCAGCCCGGCGTTTGAAAAACGGGGGGAGTGGAAGTCCGGCAGTGAGAGATAATGCGACATGCCCTCGGGAATTTCCTCAATCGCGACGCGAATCCGTTCCAGCGTCTTTTCCGCGGCGTGCAGAATGTCCTCGGTTCCGGCGGCGCTCCAGCGGGCGGTTGACCGGTAGTCCAATCGGGAGTCCAGATCCGGCGATTCGACGGCGACGGCGACTCCTTGCGGAGCAGTCGTGGTCGTTCGCTCCAGGGTGCCGCAAAGATCGCCGTATAATCCTTCCGAAACCGTGACGAGGCGGTCGGGAAGAGCCTGTTGCAGATGAGCGTGGAGAAAAGTCTTGAAGTGCAGCGACGCAAAACCAACGGCCAAAACGATCGGAAACCGTGCTACCCCCGGTATCGGCTCCCTGGATTATTTTAAGCGCCTCAGTAACTCTCAAGACCTTATTTTACAGGGTCGGTCATCGCGCGTTCGCCGCGAGTCACAGGCCCCTTATACTGAGACGTGGGAGAAGTTCGGGCATTTTCGGAAGAACATGTGCGCGACGCGGCCGATCTCTATCTTGAGATCGATGCTAGGGGACAAAAGCGTCCCGCCCCGCAGTCGCTCCAGGACTACTTCCGGGACATCTTCCACCGTAACCCCTGGGTTACCCCGACATCCCGTCCCTCGTTTACATCGACGACGGAAAGCTTACCGGTTTCCTTGGCGTGATCCCGAGACCGATGCAGTTTCGGGGGCGTTCCATTCGCGCGGCAGTGGTGGCCCAGTTCATGGTGGAAACCAGGCCGTATCGTGGCCCGGCGGCTATCGAAATCATGCGGCACCTGCTCCGCGGTCCCCAGGAAATAACGTTTACCGACGGGGCCGGCGAAGACGCCAGTCTCGTTTGGGTTGCCGGAGGCGCTCGCGTCGCTCGTCTGTACTCATTCAACTGGATTCGATTGTTGCGTCCCTTCGAAGCGGGTCGCGGCATGTTCGATCGAATGGGCGGCGCTTCCGGTGTCTTGAAGAGCGCGTCTGGTCTCCTGGCGAGCCCGCTGGATTTCCTGTTGTCCAAGGTGCCCGTGGCAATGTTACGGAAGCCCGCATCGAAGTATGTTTCAAGAGTGGTATCCCCCGCGGAGTTATTTGAAAGTATTCAGGAATTCGGCGGGCGAGAGCCTTTGAAGCCGGCTTACGCATTATCTGATTTCACCTGGTTGATGTCTGAAGCCTCGAAAAGCGTCGATGGGTTCCTCAGAATGATGACAGTACATAGCGCCGACGGAAGCCGCTACGGCTCTTTTGTGTACCACGCCAGGCCGCACAGCTCCGCCTATGTGCTTCAGATAGGATGGCGGCGCCGGGACCATTTTCCCGAAATATTGACAGCTTTATTCGAAGATGCGTGGAACCAGGGGGTGTACGCGGTTAAGGGACAGGCGATTCCCAAATTCCTGCCTCAGATGTCCGAACAGTACTGCTTGTTTAGTCAACTTAACTCGTGCGTAGTGGGTTACGCGAAAGATCAGGACTTGATGAACTCATTTCTGCTGGGGGACACAGCCATGTCACGACTCGATGGCGAGTGCTGGCTTCGCTTTCCTCTGGATGCCTGGGCCTGATTTGTCAGGCGCCTGGCCTCAGGTCAGGCAAGTTTGACCGCAATCCGCGCCGAGTGATCAATGCGGCTTAACAAAAGGGACGACCCATGCGCAGCAAGGTATTCGTCCGTGGCTTTCCGGGAGCCTTGCCAGTGGCCATAATCGTCGATGATCAGAACTCCACCGATGGACAGCCGCGGATAAAGATGCTCCAATTCGTGACGCGTTGAGGCGTACCAATCGGTATCCAGGCGCAACATCGCGATCTTTTCCGGGGCCTGCGCCGGGATGGTCTCCTCGACCTTGCCCTTTATGAAACCGATTCGCTGGCTGTCATACCTCGTCTTCGTCATGTTTGCCCGAACATCCGCGAGGTCTGCGAAACAACTCAGGGACGTATCGTCCCCTGTTTGCTGGACCGCGAAAGTAGCCATAGCCGGGTTCCCGTTGTAGTCAACATCCACGGACTCAGGCCTGGGCATTCCCTCGAATGTATCGAACAAGTAGAGGTCCCGATCGGAACAAGTCAACTCGTTCAGGGCGAGTGCAGCCGTCATCATACTCCCCCCACGCCAAACACCGCACTCGACAAAAGCTCCTGGAATCCTCTGCCGAACAAGGTAACGCACGGCCTCGATGAGGGCGTAGATGCGCTCCGGAGGAGTCATGGTATAGGGTCGAACTGTATCGATAATCGAGATATGGCTGGGGGTGAAATCCGGTGGGTACGACCGGATGGGTTCCGGATGGTACGGGACAACCTCGTAGCCGGCCTTCCGAATGATGCGTTTGACACTCCGGGCCAGAACCCGCTTGGTCTGAAGAGCAGCTTTCTTCCATCGCCACGACAAACTTTTATCGGGGGCACTCGAGGACATCGTGCCCATTCTCACACACGTCGCCGAGAGGTTTTGAGTTCGCGTTCGATCAGAAGGTATCGAAAACGGAAAAATCCCACGAGTCGGCGGCGGACAGCGCTCCGGCGAGGCCGGGAGAAGCCGCCTTGTAATACAGCTGCCAGATGGCTAAACGATAGGTGTAGGGCTTCAAATCGTCGGCGGGAGCGCGCTTTGCAGGCATGCCGGACATGAATTTGACTGCGTCCACGCCGTCTTCGCGAGCGATTTTTATCGCTCCGAGCAAAAGATTCCCTGGTGACTTCGGGATCTTCGTGCAGCGACTGAAGATCGGCTATGTCGTACAGCGTCATACCCAACTCTGAACCAGGCCGGCGTACCAGCAAGGCATAACCCACCAGGACTCCCCCGGGCTCGGCCGTGACAATCGCAATGCGGCCATCCCTGAGTTCGTTACGGAACCGCCATTCCAAAACGGCCCTTGTTCGCACGGCGCGCAGGCGCGCCGTGCCCGTGCGGAGGCCTTGCCAGAGCGTGTCGAACCGGTCGTCGAATTCGCGGCTCCGGCGGATGGGAAGGGAGGGGCGTCCTCTGCCACTTTGGCGAACCATGTCTCTGAGGAGCAGAAGCAGCCCGGCCGGCCATGCCCATACCGCGGCGCCCGGGGTGCCTCTTCTCAACAGAATCGCTTTCGCGAAGGCCCGCGGGCGGGCGGCCCAGAAGCAGGGAATCCCGTAGTCAGGCACAGGGATGCGCGCGATTCTCATGGCTGTCAGAACCTGAGCCGTAGTCGGATTGGCACTGACGTTGAGCAGGAGATCGATTCCTTTTTGCCGGAAGAATGCAATCATGAGTTGCAGTGCCTTGCCGCGATACCCCATGTCTACCGCCCACCCGGAGGCGATAGCTGCTCTAATCGGCATCCCTTCGAATTCGTAAAGCATGTGCACGTTATCAAGACACCCGACAATCGAGCCATCGTCTGTTTCGAGGACCCATCCGATCGGAACATCCTGAAACTCTTTCTCAAGCGGATAGGATTCCCACGTGTCTCGCCAGACGGATTCACTTCCGCTGCCACCGTTTCGCTCTTGAACGTGGCAAACGGCTGCAGCATCCTCGAAGGTCGCCGGTCTCAATCGGAGCGCGGCTTGTGATCTCGCTTGATTCAACTTGTCCCAGGTCGGAAATCCGAAGTCCACGGGAAATCGCCTCGGCAATCCGGATTGCTCGCGCACATAAACGGAGTCTATAAAACTTCCAGCGCAATACATAATAACAGTGAAAGGTTTCTATCTTTGATTGGCCTTGGCGGGTTGGCCAGTATACTCACGGTAAATTGATTCATTCGATTACGCTTTAAATCCCACCCGCAACTGCAAAGTCACGGTGTTTCTGAGCGGGCATGCAATAGCCGAAGCGGATGCGGGCGTCCAGCGATGCGGTCTGTGCCTATGACTGGCGCATGAGGGCTGGCGAGATCTTGATTCCGAAAAAGCGGACTTTCGCCGTGCAATTCGTGTCCTTGAAAACGTGCGTCTCGCACCCCTTCCAGAAGCGCAGCCGTTGCTTCAGCCAGCCTCGATATCCGGCCGGGGTATGGCCTGATGATTCCTTGAAACCTGTGCCGGTCGACATCCTGGCAACGGAAATGGCTTCGCAAACGACGATGCTATGATCGCAAGTGAGGTCACGCCCCCCTGTTCGTCCACTTTCAGTTGTCACGCCGGTATGGTGGATTTGCGATCGCCGCCTTTACCATACTTCTCGCGATCAGTTACTTGACACTTGACACACTGGCTACGGGAGGGAGGCGGTTGGCGAAGATTACTGGCATAGATACCGTCGGCTATTTTGGCGTTACTCATTCGCTCCTTTTCGACCATGATTTCAATCTGAATAATGAGTATCAGCGAGTACCGCCGGCGGATCGCGAACTTACCAAAGTTCAAGCGAACACCGGGCTTCCTGCCAACCACTGGCCCATAGGCTACTCGTCTGGAAATCCCGTTTTCTGGCCTCCGGTACGCTTCTCGATTGGGTTGCGGGAAACCCGCCCGACGGATATCGCGGTTTGCTCTTTATGGCTACGGACTGGGCAATACTTTTCTGACTGGCCTCGGGCTGTTCTTTTTATTCTTACTGCTGTGCGAAGTGGGACGGATGTGGGGTATTGGGGGCGGAAGCGCGGCCGGTTATGCCCTCTTTATTTCCTTCGCGACTTTTTTCGGAACCGACGTCGGTTATTACTCTTTTGCCCAACTGTCACATGCTTCCACTGCGCTATTTTCCAGTATATTTCTCTATTTATGGTGGAGAATACGCGCTACAAATCGCGCCATGCGATTGGTTTATTCTGGGATTTGCCGGAGGTTGTCTTTCTATTTGCCGCTGGCAGGACGGGGTATTTCTCGCCGGTCCGCTGCTTTTCGATGTTATGGGAAGAGAGCTCTGGACGAATCCATGGTCGTGGCTACGATCCAGATTGTTTTATGCCTTCGCGGTGGGCTTGTGCTGGGTACCGCAGCTCGTTGAGTGGAAGATCATCTATGGCAATTACCTGACGAATCCTTTCCAGGCCAACTATTCCACGTTTCCACCTCCTTTTGTGTGGCAGGTGCTGATGTCCCAGCCGGAATGGCTGGTTAGCATGGACGCCCTTGATCGTGCCAGGTCTCCTCGGGCTTGCTTACGGCGCTTTTCGGTACTTTCGCGTATACGCGCCGTGGGTCGCCGTTGTGGCTGCGGAAATCATTCTCGTCGGTTCCCTGAGCTTCTGGCATGGTACGGATTCGTTCAGCTCCCCGTTATTTGACGGCGACGGTCCCAGTTGTCTCATTGGGGTTGTTCACCTCGTTGTGCGCAGTAGCCATGACGGCGAGGAGAATGTTGATGGCGGCAATTGTTCTTTGCTGCGTGTTCAGCGTGCTATTTGCAATCCAACTCCGTTTGAACCTGATCCCGTCGTCTGAAACGCTGACTGCGAAGGAAGTGTTTCTCGAGCAAACTGTACCTGATGCGGGTGCGCAGACAGAAGGCCGCCGCTGGTACGCGCGACGACTTCGACAAGGGCGATGCCAAGTCTGCTATTCGGACACTTGAAGACGCCACGCCCGCGGGAGAGGACCGCAACGTGTTGGGTTTGCTGGTCAATGCGTACCGAGTGAATGGCAACCCCGAAGGGAGCGGGCCACAAACGTTGAACAGCGGTTAGAGCGCTATCTCGATACGAGGCTGAACTAATGAGCCAGGAGCGGCATATGCAGAACGATACGACCACAGGAAACGCCGTGGTGGTTGCGCCGTCTACGGGGGAGGTGGAGCTCTCGATCATCATGCCGTGCCTGAACGAAGCCGAGACCGTTCGAGACATGCACTTCGGAAGGCACGCGGTTTCCTGGCGAGCCGATGTCGACGGCGAGGTCGTAATCGGCGATAACGGTTCGACCGACGGCTCGCAGGCGCACGCGCACGGCGAGGGCCCGCGTCGTCGACGTGCCCGTCAGGGGCTACGGCACCGCCCTTACCACGCGACCCTCGCGGCGCGCGGCCGATACGTCATCATCGGCGATTCCGACGACAGCTACGACTTCACGTCCTTGGCCCCCTTCCTCGAAAGCTCCGAGGGGGCCACGACCTGGTCATGGGCAATCGCTTCCTCGGCGGAATCCGGCCCGGCGCGATGCCGTGGAAGAATCGTTACATCGGCAACCCGATTCTCACCGGTATCGGGCCGATTGTTCTTCCGCTGCCCTGCGCGGGATTTCCATTGCGGCCTACGTGGCTATTCCGGCGCCGCTTTCCGGAGGATGGATCTGCAGACAACGGGCATGGAATACGCCTCGGAAATGGTAATCAAGTCTAGCTTCTGGGTCTGCGCATCGTTGAAGTTCCCACCACGCTCGATCCCGACGGACGGAAACGCGGTCCGCACCTCCGTCCATGGCGCGACGGTTGGCGCCATCTGCGGTTCATGCTTCTTTACAGCCCCCGATGGCTTTTCCTTGTCCCCGGACTGCTCGCTATGATTTTCGGCGTCGTCGGCATGGGGGTCCTTATGAGCGGGAACATCTCCATCGGGCACATTCACTTCGGCGTCCATACAATGCTTTATGCCGCGATGGCCGTTCTCGTCGGCTATCAGGCTGTTATGTTCAGCGTATTTACCAAAGTATTTGCAATCAGCGAGGGGCTTTTGCCCGAGGACGCCGCGCTGAACCGGATTTTCCGTTTCGTAACACTGGAGTCCGGCCTGATTTTTGGATGCGTGCTTATGGCGCTGAGCACCGCCGTAACTATTCTTGCATTTGCGGATTGGAGCGCTAATTCGTTCGGGCAGCTTGAGCCGGAGAAGACGCTTCGGCTGGTCATTCCAGCAGCTTCCACATTTGTGTTTGGTATTCAAACTATCTTGTCTAGTTTTTTTCTGAGCGTCCTTGGATTGCGTATTCGACGTCATAGGGACTCATGAATGAAACACTTTGACAGAGTGTTGCAGCGATGGCGGATACAGCGTGCAGCGGAATTCATTAGTAGCGGCGATCGTCTTCTGGATATTGGCTGTGCGGACGGGGCCTTATTCCAACTTGTTCAGGATCTGGGTCCTTCGGCCGGCGTTGAGCCTGGCCTCGACCAAGCGGCCCTGCCCTCGATTCCGAACGTTACGTTCTTTGCCGGCTATTTCCCGGACGCGATCCCCGGCGGTTCGGGGCTATTCGATGTGATTACTATGTTGGCTGTGCTCGAGCATGTTCCCGCAGCACAGCAGGTGCCCCTCGCGCAAGCCTGCGCGGCATACCTGAGACCCGGGGGGAAACTAGTCATAACAGTGCCATCACCAGCCGTGGACTACGTACTTGCTGTTCTCCAGGCTCTGAGGGTGGTTGACGGCATGTCGCTGGAACAACACTATGGATTCGACTCGTCGCAAACGCCCGGAATATTTTCTCCTCATGGCTTCGAACTGACCGCAAGACGCCGCTTTCAATTAGGCTTGAATAATCTCTTTGTGTTCCGTCGCAAGTGACCGCACGGCTCGGTTGCACATACGCTGTTTGATCTCTTTTATTCAGGGTACCACTTCAGTTGCCCGATTGATAATCGCGCTTGTTATTTCGCCGCGCTATGCTGATTGCCCTTCTGTATGGAATCGAGCCAGGCTGCGTAGTCGCTGCGTGAACTACCACCAGCATGGCCCGAACCGCAGCTAACGAGGTATCATATTATTAATATGGGTCGAATGCTTTCCTCGGGGCCGGTACGCGGGCTGCCCAGGAATACCGCAGGAAATGTTGAATTGCGGATTGACGACGATTTCAGGCGTTCGGATTCTCCGCGCACGGCCCCTTCGTTGAATACCCCGCAGCAGGAACAAGTCAGTTCCGTGCGCAGAATAGCGTTCTATGCCGCCGTGGCGATGATATTTGCGCGTATGTCGGTTACGCCGGAGATACTTGCTTATCTAACCGGAACAAATACCTATGTTTTGTATCTGGTTGGGCCACTGGCCTTAATTGGCGTTTTGGTGAGTGGCGGAATCGGACGGGCTTTTCGATCAAAGGTTAGTTGGTACTGGACGGGGCTGGTTATTTGTATGCTTATTGCAACGCCGGTCAGTTCCTGGCCTGGAGGCTCAGCGCAACTCGTTTCAACCTACTTACGGACTGATTACATCTGCCTACTGGTATTAGCAGGAACCGTTTCAACCTGGAAAGATATTAAAACGGTCTTCAATATGTTGGTCGCCTCGGGGTTTATTGTTTTGTGCGTTGTGAGGTTTCTGGCCACACCGGACAATGAGGGCCGTCTGGCACTCGATGTCACTGACAGCACGATCGGCAACCCCAACGATTTGGCGGCCCATGTCTTGCTGTTGTTGCCGTTTATGTGTATTTCGGATTTAAGGCCGGGCAGAATAAGATATTTCGGCTTGCTCGCGCTCGGCGGTGGCTTCTACAGCGTCTGGATCATCCTCGGCACCTCTTCCCGTGGTGCGTTCATCGCGCTGGCGAGCAATGGCGGTCTACCTTTTCTTCAAAGCCACCGGCAGCGCAGCGGATTGCCATAGTCCTGGTGGGCGTTCCTGTGTTGGCCACGGTGCTGGTGGCGATACTGCCCGCGCAGAACCTGGCGCGTCTGCGGACGATCTTCAATCCCGAAAATCCTGCCGCCGCGGGCATCGCGGCCGAAGCGGGTGAATCTTTCGATTCCCGCACTTATCTTCTCAAGAAAAGTATTGAGTATACTTTTCAGCATCCTGTCTTCGGCGTGGGCCCAGGCCAATTTTCGAATTACGAAGGATCGAGTAGCCGCAAGGTGGGCGAGCACGGCAACTGGCACGAGACTCATAACTCCTACACTCAGATTTCCAGCGAATGCGGCCTGCCCGCCGTGATCCTGATGATGGCCGCTTCCTTTGGAGCGATGGGTCTGGTTTCAAAGACTCTGAAGAAAGCGCGAGCGTGCGGAAACAAGGAGGTGGCCGGCGCGTGCGTTTGTTATCTGGTTTCCTGGGCCGGCTATCTCGTCACAATAACCTTCCTGGCTTGCGGGTATCGATTCACCTTACCGGCCATGATCGGTCTGGCTGCGGCGATTCACATCGCCGGCGAACGGGAACTTGCCGCATCCGTACAGGTCCCGTCTGTTCGCCCGAACGCGTATCCGATCGGACCCGCCGCCCTGCGCCCCATCGGCTGACACCGCGTGCCTGTTCCCCGATAATGAGCGATCTCAAAAGCTATCGTGCAAGCGAACAGGAGGCAGCTCGCACCGCCGATTTGCTCCGTATTCTGCCGCGGGGCAGGCATTCCGTGCTCGACATCGGAGCCCGCGACGGACATTTCTCACTGCTTCTGACCAAATATTTTCCCGAAGTGACGGCTCTTGACCTTCACCGGCCCGCGTTCGACTTCCCCAACGTCACCACAGTGGGCGGGGATGTGACGAAGCTCCAGTTCGACGATGCATCGTTCGACTGCGTCTTTTGCGCCGAAGTGCTCGAACACATTCCGAATGTGTCGGCCGCCTGCAAGGAGATCCTTCGGGTGGCGAGACACGAGGTCGTGATCGGGGTTCCCTTTCGACAGGACATCAGGGTCGGCCGCTGTACTTGCTCCTCGTGCGGAAAGACCAATCCTCCGTGGGGACACGTGAACTCATTCGACGAGGATCGGCTCGTTCGGTTATTTGCCGGAGCCGGCTTGGTGTCAAAGTCTTTTGTCGGCACAAACTCGTCGGCAACAAACCCGTTTTCGGCCTTCCTGATGGACCTCGGCGGTAATCCCTGGGGATCGTACGATCAGGATGAACCGTGCACGTACTGTGGCGCGCGAATGTTCCCGCCGACTTCCCGGTCGATATGGCGCCGTGCCTGCTCTTCGATTGCGGTTCGCCTCGACAAGTTGCAGGAGAGCATGACACCCGCGCATGGCAACTGGATCCACCTCGTTTTTTCGGTACAGAAATGATTCGGGGAGATGACGGTGGCTGCCAACTCCGGCGTCTCGATTGTGAACGGGCGCAGTTTGTCAATTCTTCACAGCAGTTCGGGATTCGCGGCGAGGGCGCGGCGCCCTTCCGGCCATGGGCCTCCGGTGGTCCGGTATCAGCCATCGAGGATTGCTTCCCGAAGATTTCAATTGAGTGCCAGAAGATCCGGCTGCGCCTGCAGAAGTCCGTTGCCACCTGCATCCAGATATAAGATCTGATACCAGAACGCGCCTTGCCGGGCATCGGCCTGCACCGTGCATGGTGAAACCGAGCAGGGAAAGAAGGAGACTGCGCCTGAAGGCTCCGTCACTTTTATCAGGACCGAGACGCGGGCCGCCACCAAAGTTTATCGAAGTGCTACGGGAACAAAACAAGGCTGACGTCAGCCTCAACCCGGCGCCATTGATGCGACATCCCGATTCCAAACAGGAAGCCGATCCACTTATAGGCAAAGCGTCGTATCCAAGGTATTCAAGTAAACGCCATCTGAATACGGTGGGTTCCCGAAGCCAGGCTTTCCCCATTGCGCGCCATAAAACTCATCGCCAAACTTCAAGTTCGTTGGCGTCGGATTGGCCTCGTATGCCACGCTCATGGCATTCTGCGCCTCGCCCGAGAGCGTCCGCGAGGCTATCTCGGCGTTTGGATCCGGGCCGTACGTGCAACTCAATCTGTATATCGTCGGCGGTTCGCAATTGTAAAGCCGCGGCCATAATAGAGGCCGCCTTGGTAATCGGGTCGAAGCCGGTCGTCACGATCCAGTTGGCGGTATCGTTCGCCAAGTCTGAAGCAGTGCCTGCGGCCCGCTTGCACCCAGAGCCGCGAGCCTCATCGCCAGGGTCTTGATACCAACCAGAAAAACGTCTTCACCATAGCCGAGATTGGTGGAACGATCGCCGAGTAATTCCCGTGGCATCCGGCCCAGGGCCGATCCAGCGTGATCGTGGTGGGATTCACCCATTGGCACATAAAACGTGTTCAAATTGGCGTGATCAGCGACTGTCGATAGCGAAAGCCAGCGGGTTTTGATCGTGCTCGATCTGGTAAGTGTAAGTCCCGGAATCCCCCTGCCACGGCGTGGGAGCCCCAGTAGAGCGTAATGCTGGTTGGAGAGATGTAGACAAACCGATAGTAAAGGTAAGGTGTCCCTCCCTCGTGAGTCGCGCATCAGCACGATCTTCGATGTGCGTCGGGGGTGAAACCTGTTCCCGTAGCATGCGGCTCCCATGGGTGACGGTTATCGTGCCGGTCGATGTGACATTGCACAAGCTCGGCGGAATAGCTGTGACGTCCTGTAGCACTCCCGCCGTTGGTCAGTTGAAAGGTCCGAGTTGGGGTTAAAATACGCCTGCGGGAACGATATTCGGCCCTTTGCAGCCTTTCACGGGTATAGGCTTTGGCTAACTGCGCCTTCCAGTAGGATCTCTGCCCCGGGGTTGTTGAACTGCCGGTGTCTACCGGATCGAACATTGCCGCCAGCGCGAGCCACGACAGTCCGTATGCGTCTTCCCGCACGTCGGTATCGCACGAGCTGAGGATTGCCCCTCCGCTGAAAGATGCGCCTATGGCGGCGCTGGCCTTGTTCCGTATCAGAGTCCAGTTGTTCACCCGGCCGTCGAGAACAGCGCCAGCGACCATTCCGGTTATTCCCGCATGGCGGGGAGTGACCGATACATATCCCTGATCCAGCTCCGGAATTGCCGCCCAATAATCTCCTATTCCACGGGCATTGGACAGAAACACGTTGGCTCCGGACCGGAAATAGCCGGCATAGTGGGCCAGCACTTCGTCATAGTAGTTCGGGCCAAACTCGACTGAGCCAACTGGTTGCCGACCAGGAATAGTTTTGTCCTGTCTGGGCCGCGGTGCTGGTGTTGGCAATGCCATCCGGGCCGTAGTGATATATCTGCGTATCGCTTTCACACGATGAAATGCCCGAGAGTTGCTGACCGGTCGTGCCGTCCGGGCGAAGCCACCCCCGCGCCATGTAGCGTTGCGGCTGGATGATGGCGTATGCCAAACCGCCCTCGGTGTCTGCGGGTGCCGGGTAAGGCCGGCTGAGGGTGATCGACGTCGCCGAATTGGCGGCTGCGACGGTCGCGAAGAAAACGAAGGGTATGCCTGAATGGTGGCCCGATATGCGAATTCGCTGCCCCTGAAGAGAAGGGATCGTCCAGTTGGTGCCGGCTCCCGCGATGGTCGCGGAGCCACCGGCGACGCTCACGGTCCCGACCGCGGTTGTGATCTGCCCTTCTTCGCCCGGTCCCGCGGGGCAAAAGTCAGTGAGGAAGGCCGTGCCCGTTCCGGTAGTCTTCAACTGCGTAACAGCCAGTTCCGGCACTCCAGGCCTGCGGCGTGGATACCTCACCGAACAACCCTTGCCTCCAGCCTCGGCCGTCAAAACATACCGTCAGGGTATTTCCAGAGGCGCCGCAGATCCTTACTTCTTCCTGAGAGGTCGCCTGCGGACCTATCAGGATAACGGTCGGCAGCACGGAGAAATCCAATACGGAGGGGTCGGAGAGAACGATACGTCATATCGGCGGGGGCAATGGCGTTGCTCAGCGGCGTTGATGTCGGACTCGTGTAGTAAAAAGGAGCAAACGCGATGGTCCCGGCAAGACTGTGGATCCACGATGGCGGACTAATGCTGTTGATATACGAGCTGCGAACGGTCGCGGAATGAATAGCGATATAGTCCTGAAACTGCCAGGGATTCTTCCCGAAGGCGATCATGGGCCCAAAAAGCAGATCGGCGGCCGGGTTCGCCTGAATCACAACGCCGTTATCATCGGTGGCGACGGCACCCACGTCCAGCGTTGACGTGGCCGTTTTCCCTGCCGAATCGGTAACCTGAAGCAGAAATCGATAATCTCCAAAGATCAGGCCCTCTACGACGGGCTGTGCGGCGGTACGATCCGACCACTTGAGTGTGGAGGGACCGGCCAGTTCCTGCCATTGATAAGTCACCGAACTGCTGGCATCAGCCAGGGAAAAGCTGCCGGTGCCATCGAGGGCAGCCGGGTACCCGGCCCTGAGTGATACCCAGTTCGACCAGGCGGGAGCCCCAAGCCGTCTTTGATTACCGAGATCGGAACCTGATTGGGTGTTTGCGGCGAATTGCGCCCCGGGAAACGCTGCGTTGTGGCCTTTGCCGCTTTGGTCCAGGGTGTTGCCGTCGAAATTCAGATTGGTCAGGTCGCCCGTTGCGGCTGTAACCGGTGGCCTGCTCCCGGGCGGCACAGCGTGCTGAATTCGCGGAAAAAGCCAAGGCTGGCGGAAGTATACTGATCGCCAAACTTTCCGCCGCTATACGGCCACGGGTTTATGCTCGTGATGCCGGTCGTGCTGGACGCATATCCGGAGCCGTCATAGCTCCACAGTTCGCAGATCAATTGCATTGCCACAGGATCCCGTTGCAAGCCGGACCAGGACGTTGCTATAGCCCGTCAGTGGAAGATCACAGACCGAGGGGGATGTGTTGTCCCTCTTGTCAATAAAGCGCAGAGTATTGGACGGGTCAATTCGGCCGTTGCACCCACACCGTTCATGTCCCATATGTTGGCGCTTCCCACGCTGGACACCGCCCAGCCGCTTAATTGGAACTCCACTCTCCATGCCTGCGAGGCGGGCAGGTTCGGGTCGATAACTACACCGCTGGTACCTCCCGGGGTCAGCACGAGAGACAGTCCCGCAAATGCGGGGAAGGTCAGCAACAGGCCAAGTGTAGCTCTCAAAGACACTTTCGAGCATTACGTTTGACTCCTTAAAGTATAAAAGACAGCCATGCCGGCTCGCGCCGGGCGCGCCGCCCTGAACAGACGTGACTCGCAGGTGAGCCAAACAGGAATATGCGCTATCGACGGCTCCGCCGAGTGTCAACCGCAGGATCGTGGTTCCAAAAGCCCTCTGAACTGACATATTGGAGCCGGGCCAGACTGAGACCGGTCCCAGGGATCCCCTGCGCATCCGCGAAGCGATTGGAGTCCGTAACCGCATCAATGGAAAGGACATTGGCGCTGGCGTTGCTGATCTCGAACGTGATTCGATTGCGAAAAGCCGAACGCATCGCCCAGCGGCCACCCCGATACGGTAGGTTCCGGCGGACGGCAAATCGACCCGGAAGACCGAAATGGCCCCGTCGTTCGCCTGGCAGCTAACCCCGGCCAGCCTTGGATCGCCCGACACGCTGCGATCGCGTACGACGAAGCTTGCGCTTTGCGTTTCCCAGCCAAAAGTAACCGATTGTCCGTTAACGCCGAGCGTCGTGGGGTAATTGACGTTGGATGCAAAGATGGCGTAGGACGGATCCGTGACGTAGCTTTGGGTGGCGCGAAAGTCAAACCCCACATCCCAACCAAAGGATGGCAGGCACCCCAGGAGCAAACAAGCCAATATTCTTTGCATTACAGCAGCCTCCGCAGTACAACGATCACTTCGGCGATGCTGACGCTCGCAGCTGTACCGCTTGTATCCGTCCGGATCAGGCGAAAGTGGGCTCTTGATCCCGCGGCGCATCCGGCGGGCCAACTCAATCCCTGCGCGGAAGCGGTTGCGAGCGTATTCGCGGACGCCGGCGCGATCGTCATCCCCGGCGCGAAGAAGTTATTGCCGATGAAGACGGGATCGTCTGTCATGGCCGCGTTTGCCGGTGTGCAGGCTACATCGAGAGCCGGGGTGAATGTTCCGCCGGGACTAGGAGTCATGTACGTTATGTAGACGTCGGCGTTGCCGGTCAGAGTCAGGGGGAGCGAGAAACTCGTCTGAAGCGAAGGAGTTCCGGAACTGGCGAATGCCGCGTAAGCGTTGTTGACATTCGTCCCGGCGCATCCACCTGCCGCCGCCGGCGTGGCTGCTGCTGGTGGAGTATTCCAGATCAGCATCGCAGTGGAAGGCGCCGAGCAATACGCCAGTGGCGAATGCCATTCGCTGGCAGCGGCTATGGTGATCGCCCCCCCCGGCGTTTGTTGAAGTAATGCTCTGCGGTAAACCGCCTCCACCCCCTCCACCGGCTGCGCTGGAGGTTAGCAGGCGAAACGACGCTCCGTCGTACCAGATGGGGTAGAGTTCTCCGGCTACGATGTCAGTCGCGCCCGGGTTCGTGCCGTCCGGCTTTACCAACGCAACCGCTCCCAAAAGGTCGACGTTCACTGTGGTATTGCCGCCGACGCCGTTTACATCCGGCCTCCAGAACAACACCATCCCGGCCGTATACGCCGTCAGCGTGGGAGCCAGGGCGCAATTGTAAATCGAACCGGAACCAGCCGACGACTGGCAAAACAGCGTTTGCCCGGCCTGCAGATCCGCCTGTGCGAGGACGACCGATGTGTCGATGCTCTGCTGAATGTTGATCTTTGTCCCCAGGTCGGTGATCGCGTTGAGGATTCCGGGACCGGACACAAAGTTCTCCGTTCCCCTGGCACCCACCGGGGCACCGCTATTCAGGATGGTGACTTGCTGTGAGCTTGCGCCAGCCTGGGGAGTCCAGACATCAGGAGTAAGGCAGGCGTAGATGTTGTTACCCGCGGGCGCGGTAGTCAACAACAACAGTTCATTCGCTGTGCAGGTCGCCGGAAGCGCGGCACTGGTCTTGAGGGGCCTTGTGTAGAGCGCCGCTTGAAAATCGACACCCTTCGATTGCGTGTGCAGATCCACTTGTGTTTGAGCGGCGAGAGTCAGGCCAATCAGGCCCGCGAGTAACCCTGGACAACTTAAACGAGACATTGTTTCTCCTCGCCCCGGATTCTAGGCCGGACGGCGGAGAAACCGTGTCAAGACTCCGTGACCAGTATATGGTAATTACCTGCTAACATTCATGAATAACAATGAGTTGCAATAAAAAATAAATCGGTGCATTTGTGACGGCATTTTGAGGCGGAGCGGATTCGTTAGCGGTTTCGCCGCGGCCGCCACTGCTCCGGCGAGCCGCGGAGCTCCAGGAAAAAACGGAAATACTGCATGATCCTGGCCCGGTGAAATGCAGCCAGGATACCCACATACGCGACTCCGCCGACGGCAACTTCCGCTGCCAGCCGGGCAAATAAGGTGCCAATGCGACGGCGACCACCATAGCCGGACAGCGATCACTGCCAGCAGCATCGCCGCGGAACCTATCAATGCCGGAGCGAGGCTTTTCAGATATTCCGCCACACTACAGTCGATCGCCCGAAGCACTTTGATAGCCATGGGGACGACTGTGACCGGCGACATCGCCAGCCATGCCGCGGCCACCGCTCCGACACCTCCTCGCGAGGCTATGTAAAAGGCCACCGGCATCAGACCGAAATTCAACCACGCGCATCCACATGCCGAATCGCGTGAAGCGCAGCGTCGTCCCTAACTGGCTGTTCAAATAGCTCATCGTCCTTACCGCCATGAATATCGCCAGCCAGCGCAGGGGCGCGGCCGCACTCGCCCACTGCGATCCCAGCAGCAATTGGACGGCATCCGGCGCCACGATGGCAAGCCCGAAAAGGAGGGGGAAACAGGACAAAGACAGCAGTTCCGTGAAAATCAGGAAATATCGCCGCACGAGGGCGCCGTCGGTTTGAACCCGCGCAAAAAGAGGGCCGGTCACGCGCATTACCAACGCGCCGATTTTGTCCGAAGGCGTACTTGCGAGGTTGCTCGCAAGCCGATATATTCCCAGCGGAGACTGTCCCAGCGTCCGGCCTATGACCATACTGTCGGACAAGCCTGTGACACTGCCGACGATTCGTTGCAGGGCGATCTCCATTCCAAACCGCAAAGGCGCGAGGACTTGTTTCCAACGCGGCAGGGCAAAGCGGGCGGGGCGCCAATAGATAATCAAGGCGATATTGCTGGCCCTGCCGACCAGGTTTCCCGCCACGAGCGACCAGTAGGCCAGGCCAGCCCAGGCGCAACCCACCGACACCAACGCGGTAACTACCGCTTGGACGGACTCAGCCACGGAGAGCCGTCGATAATTCATGTCCCTCTGCAGGAGACCGAGCGGAATCGCCTCGAACGAAGTCATAATGAACGAAAAGCTCGACACAATTACGAGGAGATTGAGTTGGGGAGACCGGAAGAAATCCGCTATTAAAGGCGCGGCAGCCACCGAAATGCCAAATGCCAATATTCCGGACAACAACGCGATCGTGTTGAGTTGGGCTACAATGGCGGTATCCAATTCCTGCATCTGCAGTACTGCCATGCCGACGCCAAACTCGGCCACTATGTTGGTCACGACGAAATAAAACCCGGCCATCTCCACGATTCCAAAGTCGGACGTAGACAGGAGCCGTGCACAAATGAGAACGGAAGGCCACGATACCAGTTGCGATATCCACTTGGCGCCAGCAGTCCACGCCATGCCGCCCACAAAGGCGCGGTCCAGCTTGTGACGCTCGTGATGGACCTGCTCTGCGTTACTCAAGTGAATTTCCGGAGGTTCCCGCTTCTCAGGAGTGCGGAAGACGTGGCGTTCGAATGTGGGCGTGCGGAGCTGACAAGACTACCAGAATGATAACAAACCGCCCGGACTTTCTAGGAGTGTGTCGGGAATAGATTAGCCGAGAGTGGGTCGGAGCCGAAAGATTTCTTGATCACGGACGGGAGTTTTTTTATCCTGGGTGAGTGAGCAAGAACTTCCGGACGTGCGATTTGGATCAACCGTTTCTGCTGCGGCCATCCTTGCAGGACTGGTTGCCGGAGAATCATCTGGCCCGCTTCATCGCGGAGTTGGTGCCAGGGCTGGACCTGTCAAAGATCTACGGCCATTACGGGCGGCGCGATGGGCGGGGGAAAGCGGCGTATCACCCGATCATGATGGTGCGGCTGCTGCTTTACGGCTACTGCGTGGGCGTCGTGAGTTCGCGGCGCATGGAACATGCCAGCTACGGCGACATAGCCTTTCGCTACCTTTGCGCGGACCAGCACCCGGATCACGACACGATCTCCGAGTTCCGTCGGCTGCACCTGCCGGTATTGGCGCAGTTGTTCACGCAGGTACTTCAGTTATGCGATAAAGCCGGGCTGGTGAAGTTGGGGCACGTGGCGATCGACGGCAGCAAGTTTCAAGCCAACGCCAGTAAGCATAAAGCCATGAGCTATAACCGCATGGAGGAGAAAGAGAAACAACTCAGGGCGGAAGTGGAAAAGCTGCTGGCGCAGGCGGAAGCAACCGATGCCGCCGAGGACGCTCTGTATGGCAAAGGAAATCGGGGAGACGATCTGACCGGCGAAATGGCGCGGAGAGAGAGTCGTCTGAAGAAGATCGCCGCGGCCAAAGCCGGGCTGGAACAGGAGGCGCGGGAGCGTGCCGAGGCGGCAAAGAAAGCGGCAGAAGAAAAGCTTGCGGAGCGTCGCCAAAGGGAAGAGGCGCGAGGCAAGAAGTTCGGAGGCCATGCACCTCAGGTGCCCGATCCCGAACAAGCCCGGCCAGGGCCAACGGCGCAACGCAACTTCACCGATCCGGAAAGCCGGATCATGCCGGATGGCGGGCGCAAAGGAAGCTTTGTGCAGGCGTACAATGCGCAGATCGCAGTGGACAGTGCACAACAAATCATCGTGGCCGCGGAGATCACTCAGGAGAGTAACGACAAGCAGCAACTGGCTCCCATGCTGGAGCGGGTGGCACAAAATATGGGCGCTAAACCGCAGGCCGCTACCGCCGACACGGGCTCCTTCAGCGAGAGCCAGGTTACCGATGAACGGGTCAACGGTATCGAGTTATATGTGGCCATCGGAAAACAGAAGCACGGCGAGGATCAACCATCCGGCGTGATTGAACCCGGCGATCTTTCCGTGCCTTCGGGGGACGCTGATTCGGCCAAAGAAAGAATGAAGCAGAGACTGAAAACCGAAGCCGGTCAGGCTCTGTATAAAATGCGCAAAGCGATCGTGGAACCGGTCTTCGGGCAGATTAAAGCCGCGCGGCGTATCCGGAATTTTCTGCTACGCGGGCTGGCGAAAGCCGGCGCGGAATGGAAGCTGATCTGCGCCACGCACAATCTGCTCAAGCTGTTTCGTTCCGGCTATCGTCCGCAGACGGCCTGATTGCTTAAAAACAGTCATCACTTTGCAAGCAAACCGGAACGCGTAGTCGTTCCGCAAGCCGCTTGCGTTGCCTCACCCGCCGAACAGCCCACCCTCATGCTGTCCCGAGCGGGATTTCCAGTTCTCAACAGATCCCGTCGGCTTTTTCATCCCGACACACTCCTAGACCTGTACTGACGAAATCAGCTGATCGAGAGCCGCCGTCTGCCGCGATGCTTCGAACGTCTCCTCGAACCACGGGCTGGGCGCCACGGGTTCGTGGCCCAGTTTTCCGCAGAATTCCAGAAATCGGCGATCGATTTCCGCCGGAGATTGCTCGGGATAAATACAGTTGTAAGGCACACCCGCGCGTTCGAGAATGCGTTCCACCGGCGAGCCGGGCACTACGTAAGCGAATATCGGCCGGCCCATGCGAAGATATTCAAACAGTTTTCCCGGTACCTGCACGGCCGTATGCGGCTGTATCAGCAAGAGGCCATCGGACTCGATTGCGATCGCGCGCGCGGCGGCAGCCGGCACAGGTTCGCGCATCTCGAACCATCCGCCGAATTGCGCCCGTTTCCGGAAGGATTCGTCGGGCAGATCGGCAGGGTCGGCAGCGCCCACCTGCAGCACCCTGATGGCGCCCACTGGTATCTCTCCGTTTTCCATCAGTCTCTCCAGCGAATGGATGATCGGCCGGATGTCCCGGCCACCGTAGAGTTCACCGACATGGCTCAATACTTTGCATTCGCGTTCGGGCAGCGGCTGCGGCCGGATCTCATCCTCCGGATCGAAGCCATTCCATAGAACATGAATTCTGTCCGCAACCTCGGGATACTGGGTCGGCCCAGACATCCCGCATCGAGTCCGTGTTGGCGAGTACGAGACGGGACGACTTCAGGATGCTGTGCTGGAGCGGCGGCCCCACAAACTTCTGAAACACGGCCATCTCAGCAGACGGGCTGTGGATCGGATCGCGAAAATCGGCGATCCAGGGCCGGCCGGAATACCGGCTCAACCGCCACGCTGCCAGGTGCGTGCCCACAGGAGGGCCGATCGAAAGAATCGTTACTTTGTCAGCCTTGGTGTTGTTCAGGAAGGATCGGCCTGCGCGCCAGGCGGCCTCGGACCATCCCAGATCCAGTTCGGCTCGAAGCAGGAACTTCCAGCCCACACGTTCCGCCTGCCAGGCAAGACCCTGCCGGGGATGCGTTTTCAGAGGGTCGGGCACGTATTCGACATCGGGCGCGGCGCCAGGTTCCTGCCGCGCCGCTGTGATGACATGGCATTCATACCCCAGGCGCTTCAGGTATTTGTAGAACCGGAACGGCCTCGCGCCTCCGATGGCGTTGTCCGGAGGAAAGTGGTACGCGATCAACAGGACGGTGCGTCGGGTCATTCGCGATCGAGGAAATACTTCCGCAGCACCACGCGCGCACGTTCACCCGCACGCCCGTCCCACAGGGGAGGGATTTGCCCCTTCTTCGGTTCGATCGCCGATTCCTTCCACGCTTTCAGGATCGATTGCCTGCTCGTGCCGGCGAGACGATTGGTGCCGCATTCGATGGTCACGGGGCGTTCGGTGTTTTCCCGGATCGTCAGACAGGGAACGCCGAGCACGGTGGTTTCTTCCTGAATTCCGCCGGAATCCGTCAGAACCACCGCGGCCTGGGCCTGCAGGCAGAGAAAGTCCAGGTAGCCGAGAGGATCGATCAGGTGAACGTTTTCCCGATTGATCGCCGCGGCGTTAAGCGTGTTGCGCGTGCGCGGATGAACCGGCCAGTACAAGGGAACTTCTCTCGAAATTTCGTTGAGCGCGCCCATGATCTCTGCCAGTTGATCCGCGTTGTCGACGTTCGCCGGGCGGTGAAGCGTTACCAGACCGTACCGATCCTCGGCGATCAGGCGTTGCCGCGCATCTGACTTCAGAGCCGCGGCCAGATGGCTGCGGAGCGAATCGATCATCAGATTCCCGACCATGTGAATACGAGCCCGGCGCCACGCCTTCAGTGCAGGAGATTCGCCCGGCCGCTTTCTTCGGTGACGAGAAAGAGATCGGCGATGGCATCGGTGGCGACGCGATTGATCTCTTCCGGCATGGTGCGATCGAAACTCCGCAACCCGGCTTCCACGTGCACGACGGCGATTCCGAGTTTGCTGGCAGCCAGCGCCCCCGCGATGGTCGAATTCACGTCGCCCACCACGATCACGCCGGCAGGCGATTCCTTCAGCAATACCGGCTCGATCCGTTTCAGAATTTCAGCCGTCTGCTGTGCGTGCGATCCGGACCCGGCCTCGAGATGGTACGCCGGCGCCGGCAGACCGAGATCCTGAAAGAACTGACCCGACATCGCATAATCGTAGTGTTGACCCGTGTGAACCAGTATCAGGGCGATGTCCTGATCTCCGCCAAACGCGGCGAACAGCGGCGCCACCTTCATGAAGTTCGGGCGGGCTCCGGCTACAACGATCAGTTTCACCGGCATGGCTCGTAACAGATGAGAAATACGCTGAAGAAAGCAGTCCTGAGCTCGTTTCGCGCAACCGGTGTTTTTTCCGCGTCGACCAGCCTGCGCCGTGCCAATACACTCGTCATCCTCTGCTATCATGGCATCTCGCTTCGGGACGAGCACGAGTGGGAGGGCGGCCTCTACATTACGCCTGCATTCTTTCGACGCCGGCTTGAGTTTCTGCGCAACTGGAACGCAAACGTCCTGCCGCTCGCCGAAGGCCTTGAGCGTTTGCGCGAGGGGTCACTGCCTCCGCGCAGCGTGGTCCTCACTTTCGATGACGGCTTTTACGATTTCTATCTCCACGCCTTTCCTGCGCTCCGCGATTTCGGTTACCCCTGCACGGTTTACCTTACGACCTGGTATACCCGCTACCGTCTGCCGATCTTCAACCTGCTCATGAATTACCTGCTGTGGAAACGCGGGGACGGCAGCGAGGAAAGGACGAAGGCCGTAGACGAATATATGGCCCGGGTCGCAGCCGAAGGCCTGGACGCTGAGTCGACGGATCTCATCGCCCGCGGTCTCGCCGAGGAACTGGGTATCGACTACGACGGCATTCTCCGCGATCGGCTGTTTCAGATCATGTCGAGCGAGGAAGTCGCGGCGGTCGCGGCTGCGGGTATCGATATCCAGTTGCACACGCACCGCCACCGCACGCCGTCCGATCGCGATCTGTTCCTTCGCGAGATTCGCGACAATGCCCGGGTTATCGAAGAGATGACAGGCCGCGCGCCGCGCCATTTCTGTTATCCGAGCGGTGTGACGTCCGCGGCATTCCTGCCCTGGCTGAAAGAGTCCGGCGTCGAAAGCGCGACAACCTGTGTGCACGGACTGGCCACCCCGCAGTCCGATCCGCTGCTCCTGCCTCGCTACCTCGATGGTTGCGGAGTAACGGAGCTGGATTTTGAGAGCTGGTTGTCGGGTATGCGCTGATCGCAAGGCTTAGCTTACACAACGCGAAGTTTGTTGCCCAGCCGGATCCATTTCCTCTGCAACAGGCGCTGCCAGTTCTCGATCATCTCCGCCGCATTTTCGCGGGTGAACGAGAACTCACCCTTGCGGGCGGCAAAGGGCAGGGAACAGTTCTCGTTACGCACGATACCGAACGGAGCGTAGTCTTCCCCGAAAATCCGCACACTCTTAAATCCGGCTGCGATGAAGAGATTGCGCAGGCCGGCTTCGGAAAACTCTCGCATTTCGAGCGTCGCGCCCTGCCCGCCATGAAAGATCAGGTTCTCGAAGACCTGTACCTGGCCCTCGCGCGTGCGGTTCACCAGCACCATTTGTTCGCCGAGTTGTGCCACGGTGTGTTCGTGCAGGTCGGGAAAGTGCTCCACGGTAGTGGCTTCGAGCGAGTAGGGTGCGGTGAAGATCATTACGCCATTCGGCTTGAGTAGCCGCCAGGCGTTTCGAAATGCTGCTTCAACCGGAGGAACCACGTGCTCGAAAACTTCACTCGAGATCAGAAAATCATAGCTCCCGGATTCGCCCACACCCGGATCGCCGATGTCGAACTTCGGCGCGCGATGAAACTGGGTATTTGTGTAGTCGAACTTTTCCCGCAAGATCGCAGCGTAGGACTCGGAATCGCTGGTACCGAGGCCCCGCAGGCTTTTCAGGCGGGGAAAGGAATAAAGCGGCACACTCGCACCGAAGAGTTCCTCCGAAAGCGCCCGCAGCAAGCCTCGGGTGCGCACGTTCGACCCGCACCGGGAACACGTCGGCTTCTCCTGGGCAGGCGGCCCGTTCAGCCGGTTCTTGCCGCCGCAGAGATTGCAGGTGAAGGTCGCTTTGTTTTCCTCTACGGATCTATTGCACTGCTTCGATCAGAGACTTGACCTCGGCGCTCGAGCAGTTGAGCTCCATGATCTGATCGAATGGCGCGAGCACGAGAGTCTGTTTGGGAACGACCCAGGGCTTGGTCAGGACCTTCGGATCTTCGAGCGTCGCTTCGATTTCGAGCGTATTGGCATCCACCCGCCGATAACGTTCCACGATGTGCAGTTCGTCCGAATGGAACGAGACCCGGCCTTCCGCCGAGATCCAGGTATTATCCGTGAAGTTCGTCTTGTCGACCACCAGGGTATCGCCGTCCCAATGCCCGACAGCATCGCCGCGCCACGAAGGAATGATGTTTTCGCGATGCGGCCTGCCATCGGTCGGGACGATCTGAAATCCGTGATACGTCTCCGTAAGCATGATGACGAACTTAGGCGTCTGTACGATCTGGCCGACTGCGCCAACGTCAAACATGCCCACGTTCAAAGTGCCGAACGCTGTCGGAACACATCCCAGGGACGGGTCATCCTTGTCCTTCATTGTCTTCGCTTTTGCCTGCGCGGCCGGTGTATACAAACCGGCAAAAGTGGGCGGCGGAGTTGCCGCCGGACCTCTTCCCGCGCCTCGGCCGCCACCGCGCCCGCCGCCGTAACCCCGTCCGCCGACATCGCCACCGGTCCACCACACTCCCGAGAGATCCGGATGGCCATCCGCCGTCCGCGGGGCCGGGGCTGACGAGTCGCCTTTGGGGCGCTCGTCGCCTGCGCCGCGAGAGGAGTCGGAGCTGCCACTGACCACACCAGCATTCCGGCGATTGCCGTCGTAAGAATTGGGTATTTCATGCTGGCGCCTACTTGGTTTCCTGTGGCCCGAACATCCCGAACGTCTGCCCATCGGCGGTGGTGAGTTGGCTCAGCATCCCGCGTTTCTTCGACACATCACGGGCGCGGAAGCCCTTGATGGTCACCTCGACCCCTGCTTTGATTACTTTCGGTTTATAGCCGTTTCTGAGCATTCCGCTCGGCGTCCCGGCCTCGAAAGCCCACTCCTCAGTCTTTCCGCTCGAGTCCTTCACGTCCAGATAAAACCATGAATGCGGATTCTCCAGCAGAACTTTGGTGATGGTGCCGTGAACCGTGATCGGCTGGTTCATGTCATACGCCGCGACGAACGCATGGTGTGCCCAGCAGAGGAACCGCAGACATCACCACGCAAAAAGCGAAGAGCTCTTCGTTTCATACCACCCCCGCTGGAGATTCTATCGCGCCTGGCCGTCATAGGGCCAGCCTGTGCCTTTCGTGCCTGGCCCGTCCACGGCCTGAATCAGTTCAATCTTTCCGTCTTTATTGAATTTGAAGATGTGTACGTCCAGCCAGTCGTCGCGGAAGTTCGTGATGGCGGCGGTAACGCCGAGTTCGACGTCGGTCACCGGAAAGCGCCGTCGCGGATGGGTCATCACCGAGTCTTTCCACGAGCAATCACCCTTCGGTGTCGTAAACGTGCCGTTCTCCCAGCGGCTGCAGGGCGTTGCGAAACCAGGGTCGACGGCGTGGTTTTCAAACATCACGTAGTATTTGTCGGCCTGTCCGTTAAGAAACTCGCGGGTGCGCCGCTGTGCAGCAGGCATCAGGGTGGTCCAATCCTGATCCTTCGTGTCGAGGACACCTTGCGGCTTGAATGCGAAATCTCCGGTGCGTGCAATAACCGTCTCGATCTCGCTGACTTTTCCGGAATCCGTCTTCAGCCGTACCGCCATGAGCACCGGACCGCTCTTACCGGCCGCGGTTTCGTCCACCACGGCCTGGGTAAGAGTGCTGCAGCGCCCCGTATCCACGATCGTGCGCTGCAACTGCGCCTTGCCGCCGGTCTTGAAGAAACCTTCACCGGGCTTTATCTCAACGGCGTTTTCGGTGATGCGCACGTTCGCCGTCGTTGGCAGCGCTGACATGGTGTGTGTCTCGACTGCCCTGAAGTAATTCGCGGCCATTGCCTTCATAGCATCGCGCGTGCAATCCTGGGCTTGCGCGGAGGTCGCCAAAGCTACCGTCGCGACGGCCACAATCAATGTCTTCATGGTGTCTCTGATCCTGTCGGGGTATTTTACACCAGAAGGCGCCTGGCAAATGCCGCGTTCGCGCGGCTTGACAACTGTGGTGATATATATCACTATATCACTGGCAAATGCACATCCTCGTCAGTTCCGCCGACGAGCTTCCCATCTACCGCCAGATCATGCGGCAGATCCAGGAGGCGATTGCGGGGGGAAGATTGAAGCCCGGCGATAAGCTGGCGTCACATCGCGAGCTGGCCGAACAGGCCGTAATCGCCCCGCTCACGGCCAAGAAGGCCTACGACGAACTCGAAGCCCTCGGCTTCATCGAGACGCAACGGGGGCGCGGGACATTCGTATGCACAAGGTTGCCACGGGTGGTTCCCGCGGATCAGCGCGCCCGGGTGCGGGACGGCGCGCGCAAGTTGCTCGCCCAGGCCTATCTCGGCGGCATGGCCTTCGAAACCGTAGTGAAGATTTTGAAGGAAGCGGATGGCGATCTCGTGCGCGGTCGCGATAAGAGAGACAACAAACAGGAGGCCGTGTGAGCCCGATTCTGGAATTCGAAAATATTTCGAGATCGTTCAAGTCGGGCGCCCCCGTGCTCGATGGTGTCAGTTTCGTCATGAGCAAGGAAGAGGTAGTGGGCCTCGTGGGCCGCAACGGCGCGGGCAAGACAACCCTCCTGAGAATTGCCATGGGTATGCTGGCCCCTCACGCAGGACGTGCACGGGTATTCGGTCTCTCGCCTCTCGAAGATCCGGTCGAAGTGAAGAAGCGCATTGGCTACGTAGCCGAGGACCAGGTGCTTCCCGCCAGTTCTTCCATCGCGGAATTGATTTCGTTCCACGCCTGGCTTTTTCCCCGGTGGGACCGCGGCCTTGAGCGCTATTTGTTGGAACGTTTCGGACTCTCGACAAAATCGAAAATCAGGACCCTGAGCAAAGGACAGGCCCGTCAGATTGCCTTGCTGCTCGCGGCTTGCCATCGCCCCGAATTGCTGATTCTGGACGAACCTGCAGGCGGCCTCGACCCCGTCGCGCGCCGCGAGTTTCTGGAAGCCTCCATTCAACTCTTGAACCGGGAAGGCTCGGCGATTCTGTTCTCCTCGCACAATATGCAGGACATCGAGCGGATCGGCGCGCGCGTGGTCCTGCTGGACGAGGGCAAGGTCAGGTTGGACATGCAAATCGACCGAATGCGCGAAGACGTTTGCGTGGTCGTGATCCCGAAAGCCTCGGTGGCCGGCGCTTCCGTACTGGAGCGGGTGCCGGGTTGCCTCAGCGTCCGCTCCGTGTTCGACGATTGGCATGCGGTCTTCGATGGGCCGCCCGACGTCGTCACTTCGCGGTTGAACGGAACGGTGGAGAATGGCCAGCTTCAGTGCGTTCGGGCGCCACTGGAGGAACTATTTGTGGAACTGGTGCGCAAATGATCTGGCAATTGATGCGCCGTAACCGTTTGGGGCAGGGCGTCACTGTTCTGCTCGCAATCGTATTTGCGTTCCTCGCTGCCATGTCCGGCTCCCTGCCGATTCCCGCCATCCAGCCCTCCCGTGAAGCCTTCCGCACCGCGCTATCAACGGGCCTGGGTGTTGGGATGGGTTTTCCTATTCTGGTCGGTTTCATCGTCCAATCTGGCAGGATCCAATATGAGGCTGCCTTGCCGATCTCATGGCGCGACGTGTGGCTGTCCAATACCTTGTCGCTCCTTGCCGCGACGTGGTTTCCGGTGATGACCGCTGCGGCGTTTGGGCTCCCCCCTCGGCCTTTGCTCGAGGCGGCGGCTGTCTTCACCGTTCTGATTCTGGGAGGCACGCACCTTCGAAGCCGCCCCCTCGGGTCGCCACAGCGGCTCCTCAGGGTCGGGTTCCAGATCGTGTTTCTTGGCCTGACGATCGGGCCGTTAGTTGTGAAACAACTCAAACGGGCAGGCTGGTTCGTCTGGCCTTCCCCCGGTATCGTGCTGACGGCTTGCGGTGTCGCCGGTGCGATTATTTTCTGGCGGGGTTGGACCAGCGTTCCGATCTCCCTCCAGTTCGCTCCGCCGGAATCGGGCAGGAGCGCGAGCGAAGCAAACGCGAAAGCAGGATTCACGTGGTTCGCGCCGTTCCGGTCCATTTTCGGCATACCGATGGTTTTAATGATCCTTTTCCTGACGGGCAACATATTTACCGGAAACCTCTGGGTCGCGAGTGGGGTTGTAGGGTTAGCGCAGGTTCAAATCCGGGCACAGTGCCGATGGCTTCTTGCGCTGCCGGTTTCTCGGCGCAGACTATTCGCGTGGATCGCAATTCCGCCGGCTGTGGCGATCACTGCGGCCTGCCTGGGAAGCATCCTCCTCGATACCAGACATCTGCTTTCCCCGATGGGACGGTTGCTGGAAGTGGGGGGCCAACTCGACGTACTTTTCGGGTTGATCTTTCTCAGCGAACTCTCGGCATGGCGTCGGCTTGGCAGGCTCCGCACGCTTCGTTTCGGAGCGTGGATTCTGTGGATGCCTTTTGTCATCGCCTCCATCGCGCCGATGTTCATACTGCCGGACACCAGAGCCCTCCAACGGCTCGCCGACGCTCTCCCCGGTGGCTTATGGCAACCAGCCGGACTATTGGCTATACTCGCCATGGCAACGTACTGGCTTGCGGAGAAGGCGTTCCGCGAGCAGGAATACCGGCCAGTCTTACTCGAATCGATTCCGCACAGAACCTCCATATGACTCGACTCCGCCGCCTGGTTACCGTATCGGTGCTCTTCGCGGCATATTCCGCCGCGCAGCAACCGCTGCAGCAAGCGCCTGCTAACCCGTCCGATCAGAAACCGATCCACGTGGAAGGCCGGGTGTTGGATCTCACTGGAGCAGCAGTCCGCAAGGCTGCGGTTCATCTGCAGGGTGCAGCCCGGTCCGCTGCCGCCACGCCTGCGCCCGCTGGTCAGGCTCTCCCGGGATATTCGCAGACATCCGATGACTCGGGCGGGTTCGCATTTGACAACGTCACGCCGGGCCGCTACACGCTCAGCGCGGATAAGACCGGATTCCTGCCGCTCGTTATGGCGCACGTTCGGAAGACAGCCCCGCTGTTCAACTGACGTTCGCGGCGACGAGAAGACAGGCCTGAATCTGAAACTGATTCCCGAAGGCGTGATCGTCGGCCGTGTCCTCGACCAGGACGGCGATCCAATCGCAAACGCACGGGTGACCGTAGCCCGATATGGATATAGCAACGGCCATAGAACTCTGATGCCCGTCTCGGCGATTACGGCAGGTGCGCGCGGGCACCCCCACTCCGGCTCAAGCAGCTGCGGCAGTCCAGACAGTCATCGGCGGCGGTGCACAGACGACGGACGATCAGGGTGCTTTTCGCATCAGTAATCTTGCGCCAGGCCGTTACCACGTCAGCGCGGATGCCCGCGCAAACCGCGGCATTATGGGCTTGATCCCAACCGCGCAAGGCGCCCTGCCGAAACAACGGCGGAGCCCGTCAGCATCGTCACGTACTATCCGAACGCCGCCGGCGCCAGTAGCGCAGCGCCCGTGAATATGGCCGCCGGAAGCGAGGTTCGGGGCATCGATATTCGCGTCCTCAAGGCACGAGTCTATTCGATTCGGCGGCTTTTTCACCCACTCATGCTGACGCCTGGCTGAAGCCGCTGCTACTCGGACGCCTTCTGAGCGCCCAGCGCGCCGATCCGGCATGACCTGCAAACGCCGTAGCCGCCACCGTTTCCCAGAATGAAGGCGCACCGTCCGCCGATGCTGGCCCGTTCACTTGCAGCCAGCGTGACCGGAGTGAAGGCTGTCTCTACAGTCGCGAAGATGCCTGCGATGGGTGTCGCATGGAGCGTCGTACCCCATGCGGCCACACCCCTGGAGGGCGTGGCAGTTACCAGTGCAGCACTATTGAAGCAATTGGTACCACTGCCGTCCCCGCCCGCCAGGCTGGCAAGCACCTTCACCGTCACTGAATTCGAAAACGCGGGTGTGAGAGTGTTTGACGTAAGGTCCCTGTTGACGCCAAGGTTAACAGTCTGGCCGGGCGTGACCAGACAGGAGCAGCATGAGACCAGTTCCTCAGAGGGGTCAAATGCATACACGTTCACACAGATGTTGCCCGGGTTCGTGGTGATGAAGCCAGGGCCATACAACGAAGCTCCATTGGCGCCGGTGTTGGTGATGTCGATGTACGATTCGCCAGCGTTGAGGTTGGCTGCGTATCTCACCTGAAAAGGGGAGTCGCGCGCGGGCACGTTTTGCGCGAAAGCGGCGATCGCAGAAACGATAGCCGTTACGATAAAATTGCCCGGATGCATTTCGGATTACTCTCTCCGCGTGAACAATAACATTTGGCACGATGGCGACACAAGTTGTCTAAAAGACACAGCCGAAAGGCGTAGTCGCGATTTTCACAGCTCCACCGAGCCCGCCTGAGCGCATGTGAACGACGTTGTTAGTTCCCATGCATTCGGTAATGTCCCACACGGAGTAAGGGCGTTATGTAGCGCATTTTGAAGGGCATGGAGGGCTACAAGTGCGGGATGTATTCCGGCCATATCGAGCGGCCGAAAGCCAGGCGACGGCGGCTAACCCTGTTCGTGAATCCGATGGCAGTACTGATCGGCGTACCGGTACTCGATTCAGCCGACGCCACGAAAAAACCGGCACATTGCACAGCCGCGTTGATTCCGAACGTTACTGAGTCACGCGCGTCAGCAAGCGGTAACGAAAAGCCTTTTTTAAGAGCTATGCCGTGGTCTTTAAGTCCGGCGAGGGCAAAGCCCGGACACGCGCCAATACACTGAGAGGTTCTTCGCAGAAGGATTGCCATCCGGCCCGAACATGCGTAGCAGGCTGCTGACGGGTGTGGCGCGCCGCTCTCGGCGCGATGGCCGAGTATTGCTTTCGAGCGCGCTGACGTCGGATTTTTACGGCGCGATGACGCAGCATTTCAGTCTTGTGGAACCGGAATAGCAGGCAGCCTCGGCTGGACCCGCTGGAGCGACCGCGTTCTATCTCACCGACGAAGGCGTCGAAAAATCGCTCGCCGAACCGCGGGGCGATCGCTTCCCTTCGGCGGTGAACCAGTTCGTCGGATTGACGGGGAGGGCCAGGGACCGACAGGTGCTGTACGCACTCCGGCCCGCGTTGATGGAGAAACAGGAATTCGCTTTGTAACATTCCTGCGGGCGCTTGATAACATGAAGCTTCCGGTATGGCTCACCTGCAATCGGAGCACGCGCCCATGTCCGACGCCGTTACCAACGGGGTTCGCGTCGAGGTTTTATCGCGGCACTCCAGCGAGAATTCGCGGCCGATGCAGGGCGAATGGGTTTTCGAGTATACCGTTCGCATCACCAATCAGGGATCGGAGCCGGTCCAGTTGATCAGCCGCCACTGGATCATCACCGACGGCCTCGATCACACCGAAGAGGTCAAGGGCCCGGGCGTTGTCGGCAAGCAGCCCGTGCTGGCGCCAGGCGAGTCGTTCAAATACTCATCGTGGTGCCCGCTCAAGACGCCGACGGGAATGATGCACGGCGCCTATCAGATGATCAGCGCCGGCGGCAAGCAGTTCGACATCGCAATCGCCCCGTTTGCGCTCAAAGCCCGCTACACCGTTCACTGATCCGGCCGCGTCAGCGCCAATCCTGGGCCAGGGCGGGAAACGTCGCCAGCTGTTCAATACGGTCGATGAGCGACTGTGCGAGTTTCGGGCGCTAGTGGGATTGTCTTGCTGAATACGTGGCCTCAAGCTGCTCAGAGGCTCAAGGTGTCCACCGAATGACTCACGAACGAAAGAGCCGCTCGATGCGATCAAGCACTTCCTTGTGCTCGACAAATTCGCCCCGGGCGGCTTGCGCGATGCCCTTTTGGACTCCAGCGATGAAGCGGGCCTGATCGTCGAGCATGCGGCCGACAGTGTCTTTCACCAGTTGTTCGGCGTTCTTGCCGGTGGCAGAGGCCACTTGCTGGAGCCGCGCTTCGACGTCTGGGGAGAAATGTACTTCCATGCCCTGAAGGTATCGCACAGCTCAAAACCCGCTACACGGTTCATTGATTACCAGACGGCGGCAGTATAGTGTTTCCGGATCAACCGGTCGCGCGTAATCAACACCGAAGCATTATTCGCCCGCGCGTGAGCCACAATCAGGCGATCGAACGGATCCGTGGTCCACTGGATATCCAGTGCCTCGTTGGCGACGCCCGCAAACGGAAACTCGCATAGTTCCACGCCGAACGATGCATTGAGCGTAGCGAAAAGGACTCTCGCTCCGACGCCGATCTTCCTGCGTTGAAAGAGGTAGTCGAACTCCAGAAGCACCATCGGCGAGATCAGAAGATCGTTCGCCTCCAGTTGGCGCCTGGCTTCCATGCTGAACTCTTCGATCAGTCCGTCGTGTAGGAACACCGCGGCGTGGGTGTCCAGATAGGCGAAGCTCACAGCGCCCGATCATCCCGCTTCCACCGTTTTTCGAAGGTCCTTCATAAGAGCGGTGTCCGATTCGACAATCGATTGCGGGTCGACCCGGAGCGCGTGACGGCGCACAGCGCCAGCCAGTTTGGAGCCTGCGGGAGGGGAAGACAAACGAAGTTTCGAACCCTATGGTCGCGTCTCGCTGGCGGCGCGCTTCATCCTATTGGTCCCGGAACCAGACTGCGGAGCGCCAATATCAGCTCCTGGCGGCTGTCTGCGGGCACGCCGCGACGAGCCTGTGGGGGTGCCCTGGCGAAAGAGGCATGATTGAAATCGAGATCGCCCGCTAACCGGGAGCGCTCAGGCGCAGCCACTGATCCACTGTCAAGGCCAGCACTCCGAACATCAGGTGCGCCATTACTTTCGCCGCTCCCCGCACCCGGAGATGACTGGCGCCGAATTCGTCTTTCAGCCGCGCATTCACGCGTTCGCTCATCGTCCGCGTCTTATAGCGATCCTGCTCTGCCCAGGTCAGTTGCGGCGTGGGCTTGTCGGGAAACACTTTCAGCATCTGAGAGGACTTCTTCGTTCCACGCCGCGGGTGCGGCGCAATGATCGGAACGTGATTCAATTGCCTGCTGTGCTCATGAATCGCATCGGCGTCGTAGGCTGAGTCCATCAGTTCGTATAAGTGAGTGACGCGTTGCGATGTCAGCGTCATCAGCGGAATGGCAACCTGCGAATCATGCACGCTGGCGCTGGTCAGCACCGCGCTCACAGGAAGTTGTCCGTCGGCGACGTCCAGATGAAGCTTGTAGCCGCGCCAGTATTGCTCCTGACCCTGGCTGTTCTTCTTTGCGCCGATATCGCATTCCCGCGGCAGTTCTTTCAGCATGCGATCCAGTTTCTGATGGCGCTGGCGCTCGATGCGGGTGCCGCGCTCACTGGCTTTGGCCCGGGCGAAACCACCACGCGAGCCTTTCTTCCGGCCGCGCTTTGCACCTCGCGTCTTCGCCTTTTGCGCTCTCTTCTTTGCCGCCTTCTGTTTCGCCGTTTCGGGAAAACGCTCCCGCGCCGGGATGGCGGTTGAATCCCGTGCGATGTGCCCGATGATGCGCTGTTGTTGCGTGGCCGCGATGACCTCGGCATGCAGTTGCTGCGGCAACTCGGTTGCGGCGAATTCGGCAAACGCACGGGAAAACTTCGCTTCATGCGGCAGCGCAGCGGCGCTGGACCAGCCGCACAACTGGCGCAACGTCTCGTCCACGCGCAGGCGGTCGATCAGGTCGCGCGTGGTCGGAAGATTCAGCACGGCTTTGGCTGCAAAGGCAACGCTCAGCGCGGCCCGGTCCTTCGCCGGTCTTCCGGTGGAGAGCGTCGCGCCGATAACATCCGCTCCAGAGGAAGCAGCGCGACCACTGCCGCAAGCAGTTCCATTTGTGGACTCAGCGGCCCGGTTACGGCCTTCAGCCGAGGGAATAATTCCGTCTGCAGAATGTGGGCGAATTGCGTGACGAGTTGGCGCGGGTTAAGCTGCATGTGGGGTTGGCTTCGCTGATGAGGCCGTTTGGCGACACCAGGTTAGCGCAGTTCAACCCCGCTTCAAAATCCTTTTTGCATCCCCTTGTTTTAAGGCGCCTTCTGCCATGCACACGTTTTGTTGTAAACGATCTCGATCGATTCGCCGTGCAAAGCCCGGTCGAGAACTTTAAACAGGTCTTTGCGCAGATTCGTTGCTGTGAGCTCCACGCTCCTAGTGTACATCAATAGATGTACGCATGCCCGAAGTAGCGTACATCATTGGTTCTCCAAGACTCCGCCACAAATACCAGCACGCAACCGAAGAATGCGGCCTCCACGCAGCCGCGATCTTCTCAATTTCCGGCGCCTTGGGCAGATCCTCCAGCCCATACGCTTTCTTTATCGCCGTCCGAATTCCCAGATCCGCCACTGGCAACACATCCGGCCGCCGCAGGGCGAACATCAGAAACATCTGCGCCGTCCAGACACCGATGCCTTTCACGCGCGTCAGGTGCTCGATCACGCCCGCGTCGTCAAATCCCGGCAGATCTTCGAAAATGACGCTGCCGCGCCGCGTGTGTTTCGCCAGTTCCCGGATATAAAGGGTCTTCTGCCCGGAAAGCCCCACCTTCCGCATACGCTCCGGCCGCAACTTCATGACGCCCGCGGGAGTCAGACGTTCCTCTCCGGCCGCCGCGAGCAGACGGCCGTAGATTACAGACGCCACCCGGCCGCTCAACTGCTGGTACACAATGGAACGAGCCAGTGTTTCGAAGGACGGCTCGCTGTATTCGAAGTGTAAATTTTCCAACCCGCTGGATGATGGCGGCCATCACGGGGTCCGATTTTTTGAGATGCTGGAGAGGGGAACGCATGATTTCCTGTATGCGTCCAGTTTAATTCTATGAAGATCATTGGCCTCACCCTCGCAAGTTTGCTGATACTCCCGCTGCTGCTGGTCCGTCTGGAGGCCCAGAAACCGGCGGAAGAAGCGGACGACTCCCTTCCGATCAAGGTCGACGTCGATGTCGTCAATCTTTACTGCGCGGTGCGGACCAAACAGAACGCCCTGATCGGCAATCTCGAAAAAACCGATTTCACCCTCGCTGAAGACGGTACGCGCCAGGAGATCAAATACTTCACGCGCGAAACCGATCTGCCGCTGACCATCGGCCTGCTGGTCGACGTCTCGAACAGTCAGCGCAACCTGATCGAAATCGAGCGCCGCGCCGCCGCCTCGTTTTTCTCGAGCGTGCTCAAGAAAAAGGACGTGGCATTCCTGATCAGTTTCGGGGCGGATTCGGAGCTGCTGGAAGACATCACCGGGTCGCCGCGCGCTCTGCAGGAAGGTCTCAACCGGATGAAGCTGAATGGCGGATTCGCGGGCATCAATTCGGGCCCGGTCCCCACCATGAACAAGCCGCAAGGGCACAGTGCTCTACGATGCCGTGTATCTCGCCGCCAACGACATGCTGTCGAAGGAAGTAGGGCGCAAGGCCATCGTGCTGATTACGGACGGCGAGGATGAGGGAAGCCAGTTGTCGATGAAATCCGCCATCGAGGCTGCGCAGAAATCCGACGCGATCATCTACGGCGTCCTCTACGTCGATCGGCAGTTCTACGGCGGCTACAACATGGGCTACAGCGGCGAAGGCGTACTCAAGCAAATGGCGGAAGAGACCGGCGGCCGGTTGTTCCAGGTGGATCGGAAGAACACGCTCGACTCGATCTTCGACCAGATCCAGCAGGAGATGCGGACTCAGTATGCAATCGGCTACACGCCGACGAACGGCAAGAAGGATGGTTCGTTCCGCAAGATCGATCTGCGGACTTCCAACAAGGATCTCAAGGTGCAGGTGCGCAAAGGCTACTACGCTCTGCCCCCCGCCCAATAGGTTCCGAGCCGCGACCGCGAGGGAGCGGTTGTCACGGCTACAAAAGCCGCTTCCGCGCTTCGAGATATTTCCCTACGGCCTCGGCGAGCGGCGGCATCTGCTGCGATGCCGTTTGCCCGAAGACGCGCGTTTTCGAGAGCGGAATACTTCGGGCGCCTCGCCGCCGTACGATACTCACGTTCGTTGGTCGCGGTGAGATCGGCCGTTACCCCGGCCTTCTCAAAAATCAGCCGCGCGAACTCGAACCACGAAATAGGCTCGCCGCCGCCGATATGGAAGATGCCGTCGAGGTCGTGCTCCAGCAGCTCGATCGCACGGCTCGCCAGCCATGGCGCATAGGTGGGTGATGCGACGTGGTCCTCCACAACCCGGATCGGCTTTCGCTCGCGCGCCAGGCGCAGCATGAGCTCGGGGAAATTGCCGCGCGCAGTACGCAGGCCGCCCGGGCCGAACACGCCGGAAGTACGCACGATGATCGGCCGCTCGAGATAAGCCTGCACATACAGTTCGCCAGCCAGCTTGGAGACGGCGTAGGCGCCCAGCGGATGTGTCGAATCGGTCTCGACGTAAGGTCGGCCGAGCGTGCCGTCGAAAACGTAATCCGTCGAGAAATGGACCAGCCTGGCATCGTTCTGCCGGCAGGCGATCGCCATATTCCGGACGCCGAGCGCGTTTGATTCAAAAGCAGCCAGCGGTTCGCGCTCGGCCACATCCACCTGGTTGTATGCGGCGGCGTTAAAGACGGCCGCGGGGTCGAACTCCGCCAGTGCGCGCTCAACTTTGTCGCCGTCGCAGATGTCGAGCGCCGCGCGCTCCAGCCCGCGGACTTCATATCCGCGCCGCGCGAGTTCCGCGCACAATTCGATTCCCAGCTGCCCGGAGGACCCGAATACGATGATTCGTTTTGCCAATCGCCGATTCTATCAGCGCTCTTATTAACGGAGGTAAAACAATGCCGCTACCGCCGCCGCAGCCATTAGAACCAAAGCCAGTCCAGCCCACGCGATCCATTGAAAGCGGGGATGCCGGGGATGCAGACGTGCTTCCGGAACCTCTGCCAACTGCGCGTCCGACTCCTTCGGAGGGCTCGACTCGCGCCGCGACATCGCCTGCGTCAGTTGTTCTTTTCCGGCGCGGTCGGCAATCACAATGGTCCCGGCGTTCCGGCTGCCCGTGGTTTCGAGCAACTGCGTCCGCAAAGGCTCGGGAACGTCATGCACGGAATTATAGAAGCCCCGTTCACCCCGCGCGGCGATCATCACCACCGAGGTCTTCATGACTCCGGAAACGTTGCGCAGCAGCCTGATGCCGCACTCCGGACACACGCGCCTTCGGTCTCGAGCTCGGTATGGCACTTCGGACATGTCATGCCGTCAATCGCTGCGCTCCGAACTGGCCCATGATGACCTGAATGAATCCCAGCGCGGCTTTAGGCAGCGCTTTGTCCTTGCGATAAATCAGACCCAGTTTGCGCGTCATCGGCTCGGGCGCCAGCGGAATGGTGGTGAGCGCGCCCGCATCCACTTCTTCCTGGCAATTGGAAGCGGCAAGGAACGTGATGCCCAGGCCCGCCATCACGAATCGCTTCATCGTCTCCGATGAATCGAGCTCCATCGAAATCTGCAGCTCGTCTTCCACGTTTTCGAACCACAGGTTCAGCCGGCTCCGCGTCATCCCGGTCTGCGGCAGAAGCAGCGGCCACGCGATCACGTCTTCGCAGCGAACCTTCTCCATCGCGGCCAGAGGATGATTGGCCGGTACCACCGCACGCACTTCGTCCCGATGAATCTCGACCACGGTGACGCGCTTTTCGAGCACAGGCAGCTGCGTCAGGCCAAAGTCCGCGACATTCTCCATCACAGCCTCAACCACGCGCGAACCGTACGAGCGGTTGACCTGCAGCTGAACGCCCGGAAACTGCCCTTTATATTCGGCAAAGACCTTCGGCAGGACGTAAATGCAGGTGGCCTCGTTGGCCGCGATGACCAGTTCTCCGCGCGGCGAAGTTTCCAGTTCATTGAGCGAGTTCTGCGCCTGGCGCCGGATGTCGAGCATGCGCTCGGCGTATTCGGCGAAGATCTTTCCCGCCGTGGTGAGTGAAATCCGGCTCCCGAAGCGCTCGAAAAGCTCGGCTTTCAATTCATGTTCGAGCTGCCGGATCTGGGCGCTGATCGCGGGTTGAGTGCGGTAACAGGTCTGCGCGGCTTTGGAAAAGCTTTTCAGGCGGACGATTTCGAGAAAAGTGTGGAGTTGATCAAAGTCCATGGTCTACCGTCATTAATCGCCGCCGCTATTAAATCGATGGGAGAAACAGGTCGATTCACCACTCGTACGGGTTGATCTACTTAGTCTACCAGAGCGAGTGGCCATGTCCGGGCTTCTCTCCAGGGCCGAGACAGTACGCCGGCCTGTTGCGAAGGCGTTACAGTGGAGTTTGACTATCCGCCTTCTGGTGCTGGCGCTGACCGCCGGCGCGCTCTACGCGCAGACCGCCGATCAGGTTCTGATCGTCGTAAACAAACAGTCGAAAGACTCCCGCGAGATCGGTGAATATTATCTGAAGAAGCGCGGCGTTCCGCTTGCGAATCTCTGTACTGTCGATACGCCGCCGAGCGAAAAGATCACCCGCGAGGTCTACGAACGCGACATCCGAACTCCCGTCGGTGAGTTCCTCGCGAAGCATAATCTCGTCGAGAAGATCCTCTACATCGTGACCACCTTCGGCGTCCCGCTGGAAGTCATGGGCAATGACGACGGTGCTCCGCAACCCCGGCGCTTCAGTGGATTCGGAGCTGACAGTTCTCTACCAGCAGCTCCACGGAGTCGTAATTCCGCTCCCCGGATGGGTGCGCAATCCGTTCTTCATGCAGCGGGACGCCCCGTTCCGCCACCCGCAATTCCCCATGTACCTGGTGACCCGCCTTGCCGCGTACGACATGGGCGAAATGAAAGGTCTGGTCGATCGCGCGCTCGTCGCTCGCAACACCGGGAAATTTGTCATCGATGCGCGCGCCGATAACGACACCCCCGGAAACGGCTGGCTGCGTACCGCGGCGCTTCTGCTGCCGAAAGATCGCGTGATTCTGGATGATTCCGCAACCGTACTCAAGAATCAGAAGGATGTCATCGGCTACGCGTCCTGGGGATCGAACGACCACGACCGCAAGGAGCGCTTTCTGCATTTCGAGTGGCTGCCCGGAGCCATCATGACGGAATTTGTCTCCACCAATGGCCGCACGTTCAAGCGGCCGCCGGATACCTGGCATATCGGGCCGTGGTCCGATAAATCCGCGTACTTCAGCGGGTCGCCGCAGACGCTGACCGCGGATTACATCCACGAGGGAGCCAGCGGCGCGTCAGGCCATGTGGACGAACCGTATCTCACCGGTTGCCCGCGCCCCGAATTCGTTCTGCCCGCTTACTATGAGGGCCGGACCATGGCTGAGAGCTACTATCTGGGCATTCCCGGCCTGAGCTGGATGAACATCGTGATCGGCGATCCGCTAATGCGGTTGAAACCCTGAAACACGCCCGCCTCTGCAAAATCAATGGGTTACTGAGCCGCGACTGTGAAGGAGCGGTTTTTGAAACAGGCTGCTGGACCGCTACAATTGAATTACCAATGACAGTCGAGATCGAAGGCGTCACTCTCCACCTGGCCCATCCGGATGATTTGCCTGTCCGCTGGGTCGGCCAGGAAGAGTTGATGCGGCAGTTGCTCGCCGCCTGGATGGTGGTGACCGAACAGGATCTGCCGATGAATCCGCGGCTGCTCGGCAAGCCCGGCGTCGGCAAGACCACTCTCGCCTACGCGGCGGCGAAGCGCATGGGCCGCGACGTCTACATCATGCAGGCCACCATCGACACGCGTCCGGAAGACCTGCTGGTCACGCCGGTCATCGAAGGCGCGGGACGCTGCGCTACGTCGCGTCCCCGCTGGTGACCGCCATGATCCGCGGCGGAATCGTCATTCTCGACGAAGGCAATCGCATGAGCGAGAAGAGCTGGGCCAGCCTCGCGCCGCTGCTCGATAACCGCCGCTACGTGGAATCCATCGTCGCCGGCATCAAGATCAAAGCGCATCCGCATTTCCGCCTCGTCACCACGATGAACGACGATGCGTCGACCTTCGAACTGCCCGAATACATCCACTCGCGCCTGCAGCCGCAGATCCTGATCGATTTTCCCGAACGGGACGAAGAGTACCAGATTCTCAAGGAAAATCTTCCCTTCGCCGAGGATCGCATTCTGCAATACGTCACCGATTTCCTGCAGCAGGCGCATGCCGCCGACGAGCGCTACAGCGTGCGCGACGGCATCAACATCGCGCGCTACGCGATCAAGCTGAAGAGCCTGGCGACCGGCAGCGAGCATGAAAGGGACGCGCTCGAAACTTCGTTGATCGAGACTCTGGGCGAGGAAGCCTTGCGCTATGCCCGGCGAACACGGGTTGCCCTTTGAGCCGCTTCCTGAAACGCCGCTTCCGATTGGTCAAGCCTCACGCGCGGCCGCTCACCTATCTCCCCGTCGTCCCCGGCCGGCTGGAGTTCGCCATCGAAGTGCGCCGGCGCATCCTTGCCGAACGCCCCGCGGTGGTCGCGGTCGAACTGCCGGAAACGCTGGAGGAGCCCTGGCTCGACGCCGTCCAGCGGCTCCCGCAGATCTCGGTCATCTTTTACAACGATGCCGACAGCAGCCGTCGATCTGACGACGAGCCCGAATCGGCGATCTACGTCCCGGTCGAGCCGGCCGATCCGTTCGTCGAAGCCATCCGCAGCGCGCAGGAGATCGGCGCGCAGATCGTGTTCGCCGATCCCGATTCGGGCGAGCGTCCGCATCTGCCCGACACCTATCCCGATACCTACGCGCTCAATTCGATTCCGCTGAGCCAGTATGTCGAGGCATACCGCGTCTACCCGCAGGCGCGCACCGAAGAGCTGGAGCGCTATGCCGCCGGCATCGCGTGGAAACTGCAGGGCGCCGATCCGCTGGCGCAGGTTCTCGTCGTCCTTTCGCTCAACCTGCTCGATCCGGTGCTCGATGCGATGGAGAAACCGCAGCCCGAGCCCGCAGCGCCGCCGGCGCGAGAATCTGCAGCTCGTGAACCCGCATCCGGAGTGCCTGGCCGAGATCACCGCCGAGTATCCGTTCCTGCAGGAGCGCTACGAGATGTTCCGCGTCGAGATGCTCGACCGCAACATGATCGATCGCCGCGCTCGCAGATCGCCCTGTTTCGGGAAGCCGAGCACGCGTACGATCTGAACACCGGCGAGAAGATGCACCACTGGCAGCGCCGCATGCTGGCGCGCTACAGCCGCAATCTGGCGCTCACCCATCACGACCTCACCGCGTCGCTCTTCGATCTCACGATCGCGGCCCGCTCGATCGTCGACGACAACTACGCCTGGGACGTCTGGGAAACCGCCTCCCGCTATTCGCATCAGCACAGCGTCACCGACATCGAAACGGTGCGGATCTCGGGCGATGAGGTCTGGCTGAACACCCGCCGCATCCGGCTGCGCCGCCGCTTGCCCAGCACCAAACGGCGCCTGGCGAATCCCCGCCTGAAGCCGCGCCGGAAAGAGAAGTTTCCCGGCGAATGGGCCAGCGAGTTGAACGGCGCCAGCATCTGCTCCTATCCGCCGGAAGACCTGGTCATCGAGGACTACGGGCGCTTCCTGAAGAAGAAGGGCAAGAGCATCCTGTCGGAAGAGCGCGCGACCGTCGAGCCGTTCACCACTTCGCTTCTCGACGGCATCGACCTGCGCGAGACCATTCGCAACTGGCACGAAGGCAAGATTTTCGTGCGGAACGTCCAGAAGATCCACGGCGAGGTCGGCTCCGTCGTCGTGATTTTCGACGAGGATCGGGACGACCGCTACAACTACATGACCACCTGGCTCGGCGAGCACCAGAACGAATCGGACATGGCGTTTTACTCGACGCGTCCCTTCGAACATCTGATCGGCCCGGGCATCGGACGCGCCGAATACGGCGGATTTCTGATGAGCCTGCCGGCGCGCCGCATGTACGATGTCTGGCCCGATCCGGATTACGACTTCGCCGAAACCAAAGCCGAGCGCCTGCTTCTGGCCGGCCTGGATTATTCGATGCAGAGGTTCGTCGTCTACGTGGCGGCGAAACCGCCGCGCTCCATCTTCCGCAACATCGCCGCGCGCTTCGGCCGCACGATCGTCTACATTCCGATCGGCCAGCTATCGCCGGTCACGCTGAAGAAGATTCGCGTGGTGCACGTGCTCGATGGCTACGACAAGCGTGATCGCCAAAGAATACATCTGGTAGGCGGTGGTCGCCTCCCTCCGGAAGCGGCGGACACCCTGAATTACTTCCTGATCGGCGAACCACCAAATGGGCCTGCCGGGGGTTGCGCCCGAATCGGTGTTACTGCGGCGATGTCGGCGAGATAGTATTTTAAGCCTGGATCGAAGAACAGGTGATAGGAAAGATTCGGCGTTGGCCCGGGAATCGATAATCGTTCAAACAGTCGAACCAATACGGCATTAGCAGGTTCACTGTTCGCTCTGAGCGTGACATTTCTTTTCACAAACGACAACATAGGGAGGTTGGCCAGCCCTATTTTGACGCCGGTATAATGCGCCAGGGTGTTTAGAATAAGTGTCAGGGTTTCAGTCGCATCCCTGGTCTGCAGAGGAAAACTGATTGTCCTTTCCATTACCGGAGAGGTCCCGCTCCACATGCAGTCGCTTTTTCGCACGGCATTTGGCTCGACTGTGATGACAGACCTCACTGCTTTCACCGAAAATCGCCCGGGATATCCGCTCGCCTCATGCTGCTGGCGAAGTTGAGTCACTGCCGCCAGAGCGTCTGATGCCTGGGGAATGGAGGGCAGCAGCGAGTCAAGGGCCAACGAGCCTCCCTTTGGCACGATGATTCGCACATTAGGGTGTGCGGCTTTTTGCGCCGCGTTCTGGACCTGTTCTGTCACGTCCTCAATGTCGTCAGCACATTCGAAGTGCGGATCTTCGTAATTGATTGGGATGCCAATTTGGCTCTCTAATTGGTTGAGCGCGGCCTCCAGTGGCCGGCGCTGGCTTTGCGCTATATGAACCGTCGTCTGGGCCAACGCCGCAACTTGCGTAATGCCAGAGAGCAGAAACCCTGTAAACAGCAGGCGAATATTCATATTGATAGTCCTTCGAAGGACCATTTATGGCCAGATACGGGATTGAAGACTCCCTGTACGGCCAGCCATGACGCTGCCTGCGTCAACACTGTTGGTTATGTAGTCTGACGTGTATAGCCGTGTATAGGTGCAACCCTGTCCATTGGTGCGAAGGAATTCATCTGGTGACTGCGCCCCTTCCCGCGACGCCGCGCCCTGCAGCCGGGGCCGCAGGAGGAAGCGCCGGCATCGTCTCTGTCCCATCCAGCGTGAACGTGAACAATCGATTGTTCGGACTGCTCCGAGCCAAAATCGTCAGGTACTGCTTCCCGTCCAGCATCTACGAGATCCAGCTCACCGGACGATCACCCAGCAACGGCTGCTCCCACAACTTTTCGCCGGTCGATGCGTCGAATGCCGAATTCCCCATGAACACCAAACCACCGGCTGTCGACATCGTCCCTCCGCCCCGACCGCCCGCGCCGAAAACATTGCGCCAACGTTCCTGCTGTTTCACCGGATCCCACGCGACCAGAAAACGCCCCGTGACCTCGGGCTGCGTAACCGGGTAATCCGTCTCGGGAACCTCGCCCCCGCCGCGGCCGATGCCTGTGCTGGTCCGGCCCGGCGTGAACTTGAATTCAGCGGCAGGTATTGGAACGTAAGTCGCCGAACTCTCGTTGCCCGGAAGATAAGCCAGCCCCGTGACCGGGTTGTACGACATCGGCTGCCAGTTGTGTGCCCCGGCGGCTCCCGGCCAGATCTTGATGGAGTTGGTCTTATAGCGGGCGCCCGGCGCTTCAATCGGCCAGCCATTCTTGTCGAGCCCCATTGACCATGTCATGCGCTTCACAAACGGCTTGCCCGAGATAAACGCGCCGGTGATCCGATCGAGCACATAGAAGTAGCCATTCTTCGGAGCCTGCATGATGACTTTGCGATCCTCCCCGTCGATATTCAGATCGGCCAGGATAAAAGGCTGAGTCGCCGTGAAGTCCCATGTTTCGCCAGGGTTTTCCTGAAAATACCAGGCCATCCGTCCGGTGTCCGGTTTGACTGCAATGATCGAAGCCAGATAAAGATTGTCGCCGCCCTGAGGACTGCGAATATTCTGGTTCCAAGGCCCGCCGTTTCCGGTCCCGACGTAAAGAAGATCGGCCTCAGGATCGTAGGCCATCGCATCCCACACCGTACCGCCGCCGCCCCACTTCCACCACTCGCCCGTCCACGTTTTGGCGGCTGCTTCGAGCTCCGGATGTTCGAACGGCTTTGAAGGATCGCCCGGCACCGTGTAAAAGCGCCAGGCGCGCTTCCCGGTCTCAGAATCATAAGCAGTAAAGTAGCCGCGCACGGCCTGCTCGGCACCGCTCGATCCCACGATCACCTTGCCTTTCACGACGCGAACCGCGGAGGTCAGAATCGTATCGCCTCCAGGAACAGTGTCCTGCGTCGACCAGATAACTTTGCCGGTCTCCTGATCCAGTGCCACGACGCGGCCGTCAAGAAGGCCCGCATAGACACGGCCGTTATAGATCGCCATCCCGCGGTTGACCGGTCCGCAGCACAAACCCGCAATGTGATCCCGCGGGAAATCGGGATCCCACCGCCATTTCGTCTGGCCCGTGCGCGCGTCGACGGCGAACATCACGTCCCACGGGAGAATGCCGTAGAGCACTCCGTTGTGCATGAGTGGAGTCGCCTCTACCGTGCCCTGAGGCGCGTCCGTGACCGCGGACCACGCCAGCTTGAGTCGCTTCACGTTCTTTGCGGTGATCTGAGTGAGCGGACTGAAGTGCGTCTCGGAGTAGTCGTGGCCGTAGGTCACCCATTCTTCTCCGTTGCCCGCGGCGTTAAGCAATGCAGTGGATGTTACCGCTGGCGCGGTCTTCTGTTGAGCCAACCCCAGCCAGGCGATTACCCCCACGGACGCCACCAGGACCAACGATTGTGTAAGTTTCACTCGCACCGCGAACACTCCTTGTAAGTGGCTATATCAGCGGAAGCATTACGATGAATATTCCGATTGCGCCGGTTTCGTTCAATGTTTTCCCCGGGCCGACCTGAAACGCGCGCGGCTCAGTAATCCCTTCGGAATCCGTGCTCGACTTTCTGAGCCGCGACTTTCATGGTAGGTAAATGTCAAGCGAAGACGCAAAATTCCCGGGGCTTCCGTGAGGAAGACCAGAACAGGTTAGTGGTCGCAGCACCGAACAGCGTTCTTGATCTTTGCCGAAGGGATCCGGAACAGGCCGGTCACCAGACATTCATTTGCCGGATCGTGTCCCGGGGAACAACGTCACGGAAGATTGAGTCGTAGCTAAACCCTCCAGCCCCAAAACAGTGAAAACCGCGGCATAACAGCGAGACTGTTTGCCGAGTCGCGGCTCCGCGGGGTCTGGAGGGAACCTGTTCACAACGGCTGCGCCATTGTGCGAGTCAGACGCCGAAGCGCCTCACCCGGATGAGTCTGGCCCGCTATTCCTCAGCGAGTTGGTCGCCACCAGTGCTCGCCTCCGCTTCACCGGCAAGAGAACTGATTCACTCGGATAGATCTGCATGCCTGAAAAAACGCACGCTCAGGCCGCCTCTATATGTTCGCCGGCGGCTTCACGCTGGCCGGCGAAGAAAGCCCGGTCGGCCGCCATCAGATAAGCCACCAGTTTGCGCGCCACCGCCAGCGTCGCCCGATTGCGATGTCCGCCTTTTGCAATCGCTTTACGATGCACTTCTTTCAGCTTCTCGTTGTACATCGGCGCCAGTTTCGCAGTTTCGATCAGCGCGCTCTGCAGATACGCGTTGCGTTGTTTGGAAAGCGGCCCGCGCTTCTGCTGGCCGGCCGATTCGCGCAGCGCGCTGGTCAGCCGCAATAACTCATGGGCATGTTTGATCGAAGGAAAACGCTCCGGCGTGGCTGCTTCCAGTGCCCAGCCCAACGCCGTCACTGTCCCCACTCCGTCAATCCGGCATAACGCTTTCACTCGCTCCTCCAAGGCAGGATGACGCGCCAGCATACCCTTCAGCCGCCGGTCCATGGCCTGCAGGGTCGTCATCTGGGCGCGATTGAACTCCAGCAGTGGCCGCAGTTCCTGGCCGATCCACTCGTTGTCCTTCACCAGGCTCTCGAAATAGCGTTTGCCGTGCAGACGGCGTCGTTCGTATTCCACCCCGGCCCCCATCAGCAATCCAGCCGTCTTGTTCTTGAACATCACGGTTTCTTCCACCAGCAGGCGCCGGAATCGCAACGCTGCCGTAACGCGCCGAATTCCGGCGAAATTACGAAACAGGACGGAAACAGGTTGCACCGCAGCAGGTCCGCAATGGAGCAGGCATCGATCTTGTCGCTCTTTTTCTTCCCCGCGCAGATTGCTTTCATGCGCGCCGCGTGCCCCATCTCGAGTTTTGCGGCATGCGGCTTCAGATGCTCGTAAATCCAGTGGCTGAATATGGTCGCTTCCATCGCGCCATGCCATGGCCCCGGCAGCGTCTTTACCCATTCGCTCAGCGCCGTTCGCGTGGCCGGAATGCTGCCCTCTCTTCACGATTGCACCCTCTGCTGTCTTAACGCAGAAGGCGATCACTTGCTTATGTACGTCCAGTCCGACAAAATAAACTCGCATAGGTAGTTTCTCCACAATCGGGTTTGAGGAACCTTCGGGCTCCTCCCTCGATTGTGGAGAATCCCGAACTCCCCTCTACCTACGCATTCAAACAGTCAAGGAGCGGTAAGAAGCCTTTCTCAGCGGCCTGAACGGCTCTCGCATCTGGTAAGCATTCGTGACGAGTGACCGCTCCCCATCAGTTGGTGAATGTGCTTATAGCATCCGCCTTTCCACGTTCGCTTGCTGAACGGACGTTCCGCGGCTGAAGAACCAACATCTACAGAGCCGCGACCGCACGGGAGTCGGTTTTACCGCAGCGCTAATCTAGTCTTAGTGGACCTCGAAAAAACTCTGCTCCGGAAAGTCGGCGAAGCAATTCACCGCTTCAAGATGATCCGCGATGGCGATCGCATCGCCGTCGCCGTCTCCGGCGGCAAAGACTCCGTTACGATGCTCGAAGCGCTCCTTCTCATGCAGAAGCGCGCCCCCATCGATTTCTCCGTCTGCGCCTTCACCGTTGAGCAGGGAAAGTTCCTCCGCCCCGTCGAACCCGTCGGCGAATACATCCGCAGCCTCGGCAGTCGACTGGACCTATCACACCGACAACCCCTCCGTCCGCCTCCTCACCGAAAAGCCCGACCACGGCTGCGACCTCTGCAGCCGCTTCCGCCGCCGCGCCGTCTACGAAATCGCCCGCGCGCCTCGGCGCCAACGTAATCGCCTTCGGCCACACCGCCGACGATTTCTGCGAGTCCCTCTTCCGCAACATCATGTATACCGGCCGCCTGAGCTCTCTGCCGCCGGTCACATACTCGCGCGAACGCGATTTCCGCCTGATTCGCCCCCTGGTCTACGTCTCCGAAGAAATCACCCACGCCTATGTCGAGAGCAAAGGCGTGCCCGTCGTCCCCTGCGGCTGCTCCCTCCGCACCGGCACCGTCCGCCGCAGCATTCGCGAAACCATCGCCGATTGGGAAACCGAGCACCCGCACATCCGCGAAAACATCCTCTCCGCGATGGGCAATATCCAGCACGGAAGATTGCTCGACACGCGTTATCTCAATGAGTCCGGCCAGACCGACTCCGAGCCCGAACTCCTCCACGTCCTCAACAACAATTGAATGTCCGTTCTCTTAACCTGCGATGCCATCGGCAAATCCTTTGGCTCGCGCACCGTATTCTCTGATATCTCCCTCAGCCTCCACGACGGCGAGCGCCTCGGCGTCATCGGACCCAACGGGGCAGGGAAGTCCACCTTCCTCCGCATCCTCGGCGGCAACATGTCGGCCGACGACGGCACCGTCTCCACCCGCAAAGGCGTGCGCCTCGCCATGGTCGAGCAGGATCCCCGCTTCGACCCCGACCGAACCGTGCGCGAAGTAATCACCGCCTCCGCGCACGAGAGCGACGAAACCGAAATCGAGGTCTCGAAAATCATTTCGCGCGTGGGCTTCGACGATCCCGCCGCCAAAGCCGGCACCTTGTCGGGCGGATGGCGGAAGCGCCTGGCCATCGCCGTCGCCCTCGCCGAAAAACCCGACGTGCTGCTTCTCGACGAACCCACCAACCACCTCGACGTCGAAGGCATTCTCTGGCTCGAGAAACTCGTCGCGACGGCTTCCTTCGCCTCCGTCTTCGTAACCCACGACCGCTACTTCCTCGAAAACTGCTCCACGCGCGTCGCCGAAATCAATCGCGCCTATCCCCTCGGACTCTTTTCCGCCCCCGGCAACTACAGCAAGTTCCTCGAAAAGCGGTCGCGAATTCCTGCGCGCGCAGGCCAAGGAACAGCAGGCGCTGGAAAATCTCGTCCAACGCGAAATCGAGTGGCTGCGCCGCGGCGCCAAAGCCCGCACCTCAAAATCGAAAGCCCGCATCGACGACGCCTTCGCCCTTCAGGACCAGCTCGCCGACGTCAGTTCGCGCAATCGCAAAGGCACTACGTCAATCGATTTCACCGCCACCGGACGCATGACGAAACGCCTCCTCGCCTGCGAAGGCATTTCGAAAAGCATGGGCGGCCGCCTGCTCTTCGAGGGGCTCACCTTCGCCCTCGGCCCCGCCGTAAAGCTCGGCGTGCTCGGCGCCAACGGCAGCGGCAAATCGACGCTCCTGCGCATCCTCGCCGGCGAAATCGAATCGGATACCGGCGAAGTGCGCCGCGCCGAAGGACTGCGCGTCGCTTGGTTCGACCAGAATCGCGACAAGCTCGACCTCGACCAGCCCTTGCGCCGCGCGCTCGCCCCCGAAGGCGGCGACACCGTGATCTTCCGCGACCGCCCGCAGCACGTCGCCGGCTGGGCCGCGCGCTTTCTCTTCCGTCAGGACCAGCTCGATCTGCCCCTGAACCGTCTCTCCGGAGGCGAACGTGCGCGTGTCCATATCGCGCGCCTGATGTTGCAGCCGGCCGACGTGCTGCTTCTCGACGAGCCGACCAATGATCTGGATATCCCGACGCTCGAAGTCCTCGAAAGCAATCTCCTCGACTTCCCCGGCGCGATTGTGCTGGTGACTCACGACCGCTTCCTGCTGGACCGGCTCTCGAAGGCGGTCTTAGCCATGGATGGAGACGGCGGAGTGGAATTCTTCGCCGAACTAGCGCAATGGGAGCAGGCGAACGCCGCAAAGAAAGCCCCACCGAAGACCGCCGCGCGCGACAAACGCGACCCCGCCCCGCCGAAGAAGAAACTGACTTATCTCGAAACCCGCGAATGGGAGCAGATTGAGGACAAGGTGGCGCAAGCCGAAGAGGTACTCGAAGCGAAGCGCCAACAACTCGAACTGCCCGAGGTTGTCTCCGACCCCGCCCGCCTTACGCAAGCTGCTGCCGAGATCGATCAAGCCCAGGAAGAAGTGGACACGCTCTACGCCCGCTGGGCCGAACTCGAAGCCAAACGAGCTTAAGGCACCCGAAGTCCGCCGAGTATCCGCTCGATGGACAAAGTCAGCATGGTGCAGTCCACATGCGAGCCGTTGACGAAACAAACAGCCAGCTCCGAACGATAGGCTATGCTTGGCCCTTGCGTGTCATGCCCAATGCGTACCGATAGATCTCGGGAACGCGATATCGCTCGACCCTATCCTCCGTCCCCTCGTAGATCCCAATGAGCCCGACCTCACGTGCAAGTATGAGGGCTTCCCCCAAGTTTTTCAATTCTTCAGAAGCTACCGGCGTCCGGCCAATTTCCTGCAGCTTGCGCAACAACAAATCCAGCTCCGGAAATTCTTCCCTTAAGGCGTCTAGCGCCTGGCCTGAGACCGCTGGTAGGGACTGAATAAACGACCGAGGCCTAAGCATACTCCGGTCGTAGAGAACCTTCTTTTGTTCCACTCTTTCTACGCTGACAACCTCCTTGAATAATTGCAGCAGATACCGGGGTGTATGGTCTTCGTTGGCGTCGGCAAGTCTGTTCCAAACCCAATTTCGGGTGAAAGCAGTTTTCTCACCTTTCATACGTTCTCCAACAAGCGTGTGCCAAGCGAGTATCACTTCGCGATCGGACCATTCATCTAGTCGGCTCATATCAGCGGATCTTACACTCGTCTCAAGGGCCTGTTTGAATGTCGGCGACCTGAGGCCTGCTTTAGCACGATCTTGTAGTACGCGGCCTGATCACTCCAATCCATCTTGAAGTCCCACCCGACCGAAAAGGTGGCTCTTGTTTTCGAAGCGCAGTTTTCGCCAGATATCTTCTCGTAATACCACCTTGAATTTGATATGAACCGCTTCGGCCTGCTGAATCAGTAGTGCGCACAGCCCCTCGATCGCACTGGTCCTTCGTTCTCGCTCTCTT
>CAWEKQ010000048.1:0-46859 GCA_963809655.1 Terriglobia bacterium
CCCCAAGTGTATGTCAACAAATACGCGAACGGCGCTTGGAGCGGATTGGGCAGCTCGCTGAATGTGAATTCTGCTGGAGGGGCCGCGGAGAGAGTAACTTTGGCAGTTTCTGGGGGACAGCCGATGGCAGCTTGGGGTGAAGTGACCCAGGTTTCATGCGCCAGATTTTCGTGAAGCAGTGGAACGGTTCAACCTGGGGCGCCGTGAACGGGATTGCCTTTTCAGCATGTGATTTGAATATGGATGGAGTGGTCGACAGTGGTGACGTCCAGCTGGCGATCAGCCAGGCGATTGGAACAACACCATGCGGTTCAGCAGATTTGACGCAAACCGGGCGATGCAACGTCGTTGATGTTCAGCGCGTGATCATAGCTAGCCTGGGAGGGAACTGCATCACAAGCCAGTAGATAAGCGGACGTCTTTCCATAGACAGCAGGCTGGCGAGTCTCATGGCTCAATTCCTCTTGATTGAGGTCACTTAGCGGCCGAAAAAAGAAAGGTTCGGAAGCCGTAGGATTTTCTCATAGTGACTTTGGCCTTGTTGTTGAGGCCTTCGACAACACCGCTGGAAAGCAGCTTCTGAGCGCGGAAATAGTTAAGGATGATTTCGCGGTGCTCCCGCATCGACCGGGCGATTTTCTTCATGGGTTCAATGCGGGAGCGCATCACCTGACGGCACCATTCATCGAGGAACTTTGCGGCCCAGGTGGGCGAGTTGTAATCCCAGAGTTGCTGAAAGGCTTCCTTAAGAAGGTATGCGCGGACGGTCTTCAGGTTATAGCGGAGCAGATCGCGCAACCTGAAGCGCTGCTCGATTTTCAGGTTCTCTTCGCGTTTGAGCAGCAGCCAGCGCGATTTCTTCAATAAGGGGAGACGGCCTTCGCTCGCCATGCGGCGCGATTCCCCGGCGCGGATTTCGTCGAGCGCCTTGTTCATCTTCGCCACGATGTGGAAGCGGTCGAGGATGTGCAGGGCCTCGGAGCATTTCTCACGGATGACCTTGAAATGGCAAGCTCGCCATTTGAAGGAGAATGGCGAGGAGTCCATTATGCGGAGGAGAGTGGCCGGACACCTGCTTTCGCTGGTGCCCGGCTGGTCTTACCTTGCGATAATTATGGGCCACCCGTCAGAGCGAGTCCAGCCACGTCAGCAAGTCCGTCTCGCGTTTCCACCGCGGAGGCTTGGCGGATCTGGCGGCCCCACCCACCTTTTCCAAAGCCTTGCGTTTGGCTTCAACATTGGCTCGTGCGTAGATATTGGTCGTGTCGAGGCTTTCATGTCCAAGCCAGCTACGAATCACTGTCACGTCCACCTCCGCCGTGACAAGGCTTACCGCGGTGGCGTGACGGAACCGGTGTGGGGAGACTCGTTTGCTAAGCAGGGAGGGGACCTTCTTGCCCGCGGCTGCCGCGTATTGCTTCAACTTGAAGCGGACGCCGGAGGCTTTGAGTGGATTTCCGTACCGGTTCACGAAGATGGGTTCATCTTCCCGGCGCGGCCTTCTTTTCAAGAGCGCCTTCAGCAGTTCGACAGTCTCGGGCCAGAGCGGGCAGATTCGCTCTTTTCTCCCTTTACCGAACAGGCGAACGTGAAAAGGCGATTCCAATCGAAGGGCCTTGGGAGAGAGGTCTAACGCTTCTTGGATCCGTGCCCCGGTGTTATAGAGCAGCGCCAACAAGACGTGATCGCGCTGGCCTTCGGCCTTCAAGCGATTCGGTTGCGCGAGAATCGCGCTGATCTCATTCTCGTCGAGATCTCGGATCTCCGCGACGGGTGCTTGTTTGGTCGGTATACCGAGGACCGCGGCGCATTGTGCAGCTGCCAAGGGTTCACGGTCGGCAACGAACATAAAGAAACTGTGCAGCGCCGACAATCGGCAGTTCCGCGTTCCGATCGAGGACTTGCGAACCTGTTCGACGTCTTTCAGAAACGCGAGAACCTCGACTGCGGTCAGATCGTCCATGCTGAGTTTGGCAACGGACTTCGTCTTCTGGGCAGCGACGAAGCGCAGAAACAACCGCCAGCTGTCCCGGTAGGACAACACGATGTCGCGCGAGTATCGGCCGGCCGCATGTTGATGCCAGAACAGTGCCGCGTCAGGGGCCTGGGCGGCCCCCGCCTTTTTGCGAGCACGAAGGTACGATTGAAGTGCTGCCACTACGCTGTCGGAGAGCGGCAGGCGTCGCGATTTGAAGAACTTCGTGCCGCGGATCTCGATGGCCCGATCATCAATGTCGAAATCGCCGACATTCAAGCGTACGATTTCACCGATGCGCAGACCGGCGCAGTAGGCCAGCACCAGCATCATGTGCAGCGCTTTGGGCCGCAGGGGTGACCGGGGAGACGGAAAAGTGAGTGCTGCCTCCAATAGGCCGAAAACCTCTTGCCCGGTGAGGATGTATGGCCGCCGGTACCCTTGTTTCGCGAGCTGCCAGAGCCGCTTGTCCGAAGTAATCTTCTCGACCGTTGGATCGATACGAGACAGCAACCTGGAAAGCAGCCTGCCCGTCTGGTGGCAGTCCAACGCATGCTGCGGGGTGGATCGGGTATTGGTCCACGCTCGAATCAGCACCGTCAGCGGACGGCCAGAGAGATCCGGCCGGCCTTGAAGGAACCGGTCCAGTCGGAGAAAACGCTCCGCCTGGGTGTTGTAGCGGTAACCCATGGCCTGCATGAGGACCACGTGCTCGCTCATCGCCGGGCCAAAGAAAACTGCCATAGCGCGGAAGCGGGCGTAGCGCTGCGAGTGCCGCCTCTGGGTTTGGACTCAACAGTGCCCGCACAACTGGTGTGGTGGTTCGTTGTCCGTAGTCCATTCTTAAGTCAGCGAATGGATTTTTGGCGAGTGCTCGGTTATTTACCCTCCAGTCCAGAAAGCGGTCGACAAGACGCGCACGATCCGTGACTATGTGGAATGGCCACGCCAGTGTTCGATCCTTCAGCCACTGCCGTATCGTTGATTGCGATATCGATTTGTCCTGCGCCTGCTCGGCGACGAAGCGTTGAAATCCATTCAGGATGCTGAGGTAAACCTGGGATGACACCGGGCTACGCAAGCGCAGTCCGCGGACGTAGTTCTCGGGCGTTGCCCCCTTCGACATGGATGTCGTTTTCATGCCTTCACCCCCGTCGGAATCTCCAAGGCCACTGCACGCAAGTCCTCCGTCGCCAGCTTCAGATACACCAATGTTGAATCCGCTGCGCGGTGGCCCAGCAGATCCCCGATGTCCTTCACGGTTACTGCCGCGCGCAGCATACTCACAGCCCGTGCATGACGAAAAGCATGGGGGCCGCGTTTGCCTGCAGTGATCACGTTGGAGGCATCGATCCGGTGCCGGACGAGCATGTATAGGCTGGACCCGCTTTTGAAGGCTCGATACGGGGCACGGGCTCGGATAAACATCTGCCGAAGAGACGTCTTCGGCCGCGAGTACTGCAAGTACTTCAACATCGCCTCACCGACGTCGCGCAGTAATGGAAGATTGGATATGGCGCCAGTCTTATTGTGGCGAATCCGAATGACTTCCTTGCGCCAATCCACGTCGTCCAGCCGAAGGGTCGCGATCTCCCCGGAGCGGATCCCGTACTTTGAGATCAGCATCAGGATCGCGTAATCGCGTATCCCTTTCGGCGTGCAATCTTGTCGAGTGGCGGCCACAATCTTCTCCACGTCCCCGGACCGAAGAGCAGATGGAATACTTTCAAACGCGTAGAGCATCGGCGCGATGACGGTGGATGAAAGGTCGCGGCAGACTCGCTCCGTCCTGTACAGCCACCGCAAGAAGCTGCGGACTTTGGTCGTCACATCTTGGAGCGAACGCCGGCCTACCGCCGCTGCTCGATACTTCATGTAGCCGTCCACATCGAGAGGGGTGAGAGCCGCAAGGTTCTCTTCCATAGGTCTCTCTCTCAGCCAATCGAGCAGACGCCCTGCTTCGGAACAACGATGAGACACCGTTTCCTGGGCGAGGCCGCGCTGACCGGTCATCCATTCGCTGTACTCTCGGAGGATTTCGCTCTGCAAAATCTCGATAGCGGTGACTGCTGTCGGTACCGGCGGCCACTGCCCCTGAGCCAGGCGCAAAAGCATGTGGATGCCGTTGCTATGGAGACACCGCCAACTTTTGCCGTCTGGTGTATGGCCATGGCGGCGACGATATATCCGCCGCGCCCGTTGTAGATACCACTCGACGTTTGCCGGCATTGCCACGCTAACGTCGACATGCTGCTCGTCGAGACAGCGCAGGAAGTGACGCGCCACGGCAAGGCACTGCCGCGAGGTTCCGGCAGCATACCGTTCCTCAACCAAATGATCCTTCAATTTTGAAAGCCACACTTCGCGGCTGAATAGCTGATCTGACATTTGCACCTCCGGGGTGACCGCCCAGAGTTGCACGGTTTCACATTATGGCGAGCAAATAGTGCCGCTGCCCTGTCTACACTAACCCCCTGCCACTCTCCTCCGCATAATGGACTCCTCGCCATTCACCTTGAGATAGGGCTCCCACATGTCGGAGCAGACGAAGACGATCTTCGAGGCTACCTCGTCGCCGATGACGGTGAAGAATCCCTGAAAGGATTCGATGGTTCTTTCCTTGCCGACCCAGAGCAGGCGGGTAACGCCGAGGTCGATCTGGTAGACCAGCGTCAGGTACTTGTGGCCTTTGGCGTACTGGATTTCGTCGACTCCGATGGCGTCGATCTGGCCGAGCACCCGATGCTCCAGGCCGTAGGTGACCACGTGCTCTACCGCGTCGAAGACCTTGTCCCATGAAGTGCGAAACGCCTCGGCCGTTTCTTTCCAGGACAAGCCGGCGGGCCCAGCGGGCCAGAAACAGCATGTAGGCGTTGGTGAGAGTGCGCTTGCCGTCGCCCCAGGGGACCTCCTCGACGACGACCGCCTGGCAGCGGCGGCAATCGACGCGCCGCATGGAGTAGAGCAGAAAAACCAGAAATCCCCAGAAAGGAATAAACTCGAAACGCCGTTCGGTGAGTTGATCGTATCCGGGGGCGGGCTGATGGCAGCGCGAACAGACGGCCTTGGAGCCCTTGCGCGGACGCACGGCGATTTCAATGCTCTTGTGATCGGAACTGAAGCGGGCCTGCTGGTAAACGAATCCCGGAAAGCGGTGACACCGATTTAGAATCGTGATGAGCTGCAGCATGAAGTGGAAACTGGTGACGGCGAGAACTACCAAAATAAACCGCGCCGCCACCGCGCCGCGCCATGGACCTGGAACACTACTGCCGGGATCTGAACGGCTGGCCACGTTCGTGGATGGGCCTGGAGAAAGATCTGCCGCCCGGCGAACAACTGGTGACGTTGTTCCGTCCGTTCCTGGAACACCTGGCAGCATCGAATCTGTCGCCAAAGACGATCCAGAAACACGTCGACAACATGTGGGTGCTCGGCGGCGAGTTCATCCGCGATCTCCACAACGACCCTCCTCTGAGAAAGCAGCCTGTGGAGTCGGTTCTACGATGATCGAATACGGCGGACCGCTTCTCTATCACGGCGGTGAAGATCAGCAGAGATCGTTTGATTCCACCTGCAGAAAGCTCCGACGATTCCTCAACGACACGGCCCGCTGACCCCGCAGCCGCCCACAGATTCCTCCGACGAGGCGGAATTTTAAGTGGGGAAGTAGCTAGGTCCTGCTTCGTGCCGAGGTAACGCTCGGTCGTCTGGACCGACGAATGGCCGAGCAGCAGTTGAATCTGCTCCAGTTCGCCGCCCGCGGCCCGGCACAGCTTCGCGGTCGTGCGCCGCAGATCGTGCGGCGCGATGTCCGGCAGGCCAGCGCCCGGCGACGTACGTCTTCAGCATCTGCCACACGACCTTCTCGCTCATCCGATCGCCGCAAACCTGATCGCCCCGATTGACGGGCCGGAACAGATGCCCCTCCGTCACGCCCGCGACCACGGTCCACGCATCGATCGCGTTCTTCACCCACGTCGGCATCGGAATCGTCCGCACGCGCCCGTGCTTTCCGACCAGATCCACGATGCACCAGCGGTTGTCGCGCTGCTGGACGTGCTTCATCGTCAGGTTCGCCAGTTCGGACCGGCGCAGTCCGCAGCCGAGCAGCGTGGCGAACATGGCCCGGTCGCGCAGTCCCTTCTTCGTGCGCACGTCCGGCGCGTTCAGGAGCGCCTGCGCCTGGCGGAGCGACAGCCAGTTGCCGACGCGGACGCCGTGCGACCGGACGCCCTTGATCCGCGCGATCCCCGACGCCAGTTCCGGCGCCAGCAGCCCGTTGTCGGCCGCCTCGACCGCCAGCTTCCGCACCGCCGTGATCCGGACGTTGATCGAGATCGGCCCGAGCCCGCGGGCCTCGAGCGCCACGCGCCAGGCGGTGACGGTCGCCTTCGTGAATCCCGCCGGCCGCGGCTCCTCCGCAAACCACGCGATGAATTCGTCCAGGCCGAGGTTGTAGACGCGGCGCGTGATCGGGGACGAGACGCTGTCGAGCACCAGCGCCTTCAATCGGCGCCATTCTGAAGTCCTGTCGGCTACCACCAGAGCGTTCGTCATTAAGTCCTTTCGTTCCCGTTATTTGGCAATATCGGGAGCTAACAGGACATTAGCTCTGGCGGTCGGAGACATCAAGGTCATCAAGGTGTTTTTCAAGCGAACGGAAACTACACAGCCCAGAATGGGCGTTCCCCCTCATGACGGAATCAGTCGCATTGACGATATTGATGAAACTTTTACACCGGTAATGCGTTCAGATTGTATTCCGATGAGCGTTGAGCACACTATTGATATCCCGGAACGCCGGTTCATCGTTATCCACTACCACATATTCAAGAATGGAGGTACGACGATTGAATCGATTCTGCGGCGCGAGTTCAGCGGCAGGTTCGCTACCGTTCATGGGCCCTCCGACGATTCTGTCCTGTATGGCGAAGACCTGGCAGAATTCCTTCGCCAGCACCCGAACGTCTCGGCGGTCTCCAGTCACCATCTTCGCTATCCAAAGCCTGTTGTGCCCGGCTGGGTGATGTTCGATTGCTGCTTTTTGCGCCATCCTCTTCTCCGACTGGTTTCGCTCTACCATCATTTCCGAAGGACTAACTCCTCCAATCCACTCTGCCACCGCGCCCGCAGCGAAGCGCCGCGTGAGTTCATGGAACAGGTATTGTGCGACTCGCCCAACATGGTGAGCAACGTACAAGTGACGCAACTTGCCAGTGCGGGAGCTTTCACCCGTCCAGCCAATGACCGCGACCTCGAACGTGCAAACCAGGTGTTCTGCGACATGGCCGTGCCCGGGATTGTCGAACTGTTCACCGAGAGTTTGGCTGCCGCCGAGTACTTTCTGCGACCGGCGTTTCCGACGTTAAGGCTGCACCATATCCCACTGAACGTCAGTCCGTCGGTCAGGACCCATCCGCGTGACGGCGCACACCAGATGGAGGAGACGCTTATCGACCTATGGGGCGAAAATTTATACTCCGCACTCCAGCGCAGGATCTCCCTCCTGCCTGATCTGCATGAGAGGTTGGTCGAGTTTAAGGCGAGGTGTACGCCGTCTCGCAGGGAGGTTTCGTCCGAGATGATGGAACGCGAGAGGGTTCAGGGCAGAGTCGAAGTGGGACAGACCCGATAGTATACTGCCGTTTCGAAAAAACGCTTGGCGCGCTGCTAATCCCGGCTACTTCCGTGTTCCTGATCTTGCTGCCGAGTGGGTGACCGCGGCGGCCGCGCCTCGGTTGGCGAAGAGGACGGCGCGGCAAGGCCCCTCCATACTGCGCCGCCAACGTCGTTTTCGGGCCGCCGGAAGCGGCTTGCGAGGCAGCTTGACGGACGCCCGAATCGCAATAGTGTTGGCGAGCGGGGAAGTTCTCAGAGAATTTTCCTGCGGAGTGGGTCCTTATTCCCGCCGCATGTCCTTGGCCCTTTTGTCTTCTCGCAGCCCAAGAACTGAGGATTCCGCTGAAGGCGATCAGTCATTCCGAAGGGAAGCCGATCACGGTTCCGGAGGAAACCGATCAGGCGTCGGCGTAGCGACGCTGGCATCTCGATTGTGCAAGAAGTGTTCGGCTTCGTCAAGTCGGAATCTGTCCGCAGCGAAGCGGAGGGTGGAGGGTCGTGGCGAGGATGGGGGTGCGGGGCAAGGGGCGGCAGTCCCTTGTCCCCGCCTCAGCGCTGAAGTAATCGGAGCGCGAAGCGCTCTATTCGACGGGACTAACGATCAGCGCCTCCGGTACATCTGTTCGATGATGCGGCGAAGCTCCGGGTTCTCAACTTGGGACAGCGCGGTTTCAGGGTCGAAGCGGCTTACCTGTTTGAAAATGTAAACGCGCACGGACGATACATCGCGTCCGTCGAAGAGATTCTCGCCCGGCTTGTGGGCGTTCGCCCGTCGCTCCTGCTGTGCGGACACACCCATATTCCCGCGTGAGATTCAAGCCGGCGAGATGCTTGGTTTTGAATCCAGGCAGCGTCGGCCTGCAGGCGTATGACGACGACCATCCGGTTCGCCACTACATGGAAGTCGGCAGTCCCCACGCGCGGTACGCTCTGCTGGATCGCAACGGCAGCGGGAGGCGCGCGTCGTTCATCGCGCTGGAATACGACTGGCACGCTGCATCGAAGGAAGCCGCAGCCGGTAATCGTCCCGACTGGGCCTGCGCGCTGGCTACTGGATACGCGCTGCGGCAGTAGGTGGAACCCGAATCGTCAGCGATCCGCCTAACCCCGTCGCCGGATCGCGCATCGCCACGCGGATTGCATCACCGGACGGCCGGATGCCGGTCGCCACGAGCTTCACGCCGTTCCGCAGCAAATCGGCCAACTGCGCGTCCGTAAGATTCAGATCGAGCGTCTTGACTGGCGCGAGTTCGGGACCGGTCAGGGCCATCTCGATCCTGCCCTTCGAACGATTACCCTCGCGCGTCATTTGCACGTCATGCAGATCGACGATCAGGTGCACCGTGTACAGGCCGGGTGCGGTGTCGGGTTCTACCCGTCCGCTGATGCCGAGGCCCGTATCGTCGAGCGGATTCCGGAAAAGTTCGGCGAGCGTGATGCTCGGCGTCGCATCCTTCGAGGCCACGTAGCCCGGCCGGTAACGAATTTCCAAGCGCGCGTTTTGTTTGCGCGTGAGCTTCACTGTGAGGCTGTGGAACTTGCCATCGAGAGCGTCTTCCGCAGGATAGTAGCCGAGCGTATAGGCGCTGCGCGAATCTTCCTTCGCCGTGTTCACGGCAAGCTGAAGATCTTCCGCATCGCCGAAACCGTCGCCGCCCGTCCTTGCCGCAAGCGCGCGTACCTTGTGTTGCGTGTCCATGACATCGGGCATGAGGGTTGCGCCAGGAATACCCTCCCCGGGCGTCAGAGCGTGCGCTATGTCGTGCCAGTCGGCGCCCATGAAATCGGAGCCGAATGAGGGATCGAAAATCAGCGAACGAGCCAGCACGGGATAAAGCGCAATGTCGGATTGCTGCAGCATTCCCATGGCCGGCATGGCCGTGGTCCAGTTCTCCGTCATCCAGACCAGGTTCCGGCGTCCCGGCGTGCCGGCGAGATGGCGCGCGATGATGGCAAGGGCCTCTTCTGTCGGGCAGTTCGAATTCGTCGAGTGGACGCCAGATAACCGGGCCCGGCCCAGTTCGGAGTCTCCGCTCCGTATTACATCAGCAACCGGTGGCAGCGGCAGCCCGCCGAAGCTGCCTCGCTAACCGCTTCCGGCGGCCCGGAAACACGAGTTGGCGCCGCCGTCTTCGCCATTTGCCCGAATGGCCGTCATCTTCTGCGAATATCAGCATCATTGTCTCTACATTAGCCGTGTAGCACAGTGCCGTGTTTTGCTTGCGACTAGCGCGCTATCTACGTAGTATTAGTAAGCCGCAAATGTCGGGTTTGTCGTGTGTCGGCCAGAGCAGAACCGCCACGGAAAAGGTGTCGTGCCTCCGGCGGGTGGATTGCACTAATAAAGGTTATACATGCTTTTTGCGCGGCGGCCCGATGCTCGCGAGATTTTCGGAGTCCTGCCATTTCATGCCACAGCCAAATGTCTTCCGCTGGATCAGGACGGGACGATCCACTTCGCCTTGAGCGCGAGTATCTTCTCGCGGACGCCGCCACTCCGCACGCGGACCTCGAAGGTCGCCGGACTTCAGGAAATTTTTGCAGTGGATCTGACGCAGAAAAACTCGTTGCGGTCAACGAGCGCTGCAGGGCATTGGATCCCAGCCAGTCGCGTCGGCCTGCTTCCGGAAATGCGTGCTGCGCTGAAAACGGCGCTGCAGGTATTGCGGATCTTCGACAAGCGTTGTCACGATGAGCCATGAGCTGCCGTCGTCTTCTTTCGTCAGGTCGAAGTGTTCGGTAATCACCGCGTTCGCGCTGTAAGGCACGCCGTTCCTCTGCAAATAGCCAGGCTTCGCGTGCATGGTGACTACTTTCAGATCGCCGGCGCGTGCACCCGCGCGTCCACCGGCGTATTCCCACTCAGCAAATGAGTCTCCCTGCCAGGTTGCTTCTCCGCCCGACGGGACAGCGCCGAAGTGAAACACGCGCGTCTGTGTGCCGGTATCTGCTTCAACCTTCAGCGTGTTGTCGTCCTGCCAGGTAATATGCAAACGCCCGGGCATCCGCATGATGGCCCCGGCGCCGTAGCCCCTGCACGAATTTCCGGCCGCTTCATCCTTCGCCGGATCCCACGCCTCCGCAACCTTGATGCCTTCGGGATTCAGGGGAACACTCGGGTAGTCCCCTTTCGCCGGCGTCATCATACGGTAGCGCCAGTCTTCCGTGACGATCGAAACCCAGTAGCCGGTCATGTCGATCGGCGCCGCCGCTTTTGGTGTCGCAGGCGGGCCGCCGCGGCCGCCTCCACGTCCTCCACCGCCACGCTGGGCATCCAGCGAAGCGGCAAGCGCGATAAGAAGCACCGGCAGAACAGCTACAGAGAAAATTCGGCGCATCATTTCCCGGATGCTTTCTGGCTCAGGCTCTTGTACGCGGCATCGAGAAAAGCGTCCGGCGAACCATATCGTCCGTCGTAGTCTTTCGTGAGTCCGGCCTCCTTAACCTGGGCGAGTGTGCGGCCCTTCTTGATCTGGTCCCGAATACGATCGCGCAGCACCGTCACCATGTCCCGGTAATAAGCCACGTCAGCCGAATCGCACAGACGCCCATGGCCGGGAATGATCATCGTGCCGCCTTCCAGCCGGAACTCGGGCACCGCGATATCCAGAATGTGATTGAGCGAATCGATCACGCCCTGCAGACTCCCGCCTCGTTCCAGATCGATGATCGGGTAGCTGTTGGTTAGAAAGATGTCGCCGGTCGCGAGCACATCGGCCCCCCGGAAGTAAACCATGCTGTCGCCGTCGGTCACCGCGTCAGGCTCGTGGATCAACTGCACTCCTTCGCCATTGAAGAAGTGGCTGAAGTTCAGGACTTCGGTATCGTAGGTGACAGCTGCCCACGCCGCGGGAGGCGTTATCGTCACCGGGAGCTTGCCTGGGCCTGTGGATGGCAGAGTCGCACTCATGCGGTTGAGAACGTTCTGGTATGCGTAAATCTGCGCACCTTCTTCCGGAGCGGCCTCGCCGAGTCCGCGCAGATCCCCGGCGACGTTGCCGCCCGTGAATGTCTTGCCGGATTTGGCGATCTTCTCGTTGCCGCCGATGTGATCCGGGCGAGCCGACGTGTTGACGATGAACTGAATCGGCTTGGGCGGTGCGCCATCGGCGCTGAGTTGCAGGCCAAGCTGATGAATGGCAGCGACGACTTTTTCGCTCATCGGCGCGAGCCCGGAATCCACCATGAGAGTTCCATCCGGACCGGTGGAAAGCGCGATATTGCCGCCCGCGCCGACCATCAGGTATATGTTCTTGCGCACATGCAGGATGTGTACATCGGCCGTTTGCTGTGCGAAAGCGCAGCCAGCGACCACCAATAACGTGCACGAAAGTGTCAGGCTTAGCCGCATGTCTCTTATCGCGACGCGTTGACCAGTTTTGCCGAGGCGCCCTTCAATTTGTTACGGTATTCCGGATACATCGTTTCCGGGCCGCCACGCGTAGCTTCGAAAGGTACCCCATACCGCTCGCCGAATTCCGTCAGGAAGGTGTTCATTCCCGGCAGATGGTTCGGGACCGAGCCTTTCGGCCGTACGACTTCACGCACCACCTCGCATGGGTAGGGCGGAATCTGCTGGTGCAGATCCAGTTCGTAGTCGGTCGTGCGCACGAATGGCTCCGCCAGATAAACGGGGTCTTTCACGATAGTCATCACCGTGAGCCAGTCGCCGTGGCGAATCCAGTGTTCCGTAACCGTGGCGACATCGCTGCGCGGAAGGCCGTTGCGCCGTACATAACCTTCCTTGAGGTGGGTGACCGTCACTGTTAGAACGTCGCCGTCCCATTTCGCCGTGGAAAATCCGGCCCATGTGTGTGCGGCGTAATCCGGCGGATGCGCGCGGCCATCCAGATAGATCGGACGGTCGATCGAGCGCAGCCACTCGGCGTGAAACGCGGTAATCTCGCGCGACAGCGGATCCACTTCCTTCCAGATGCGCAAGTTCGAGGGTCCGCGCCAGATGTAGTCTTCGGAATGCGGCCGGCACTGCCACTCGGGCAGTGTCTGGATTGATGCATCCCAGGTATCGCCGCGCATGCGTCCAGCCATATTGATCGGGATTCCGAGATAGTCGCCAAGCTCCGGCCCTGGGACTCTCTCCGGCTGATCCTCATAAAAGCGCGGAGCCCATTCACCCGAGAAATCGACCTGCGCAAACGCCGGAATGCTCCCCAGCGCGGCGGCCAGCAATAACCAGCCGGCAACCGTTGTTGAACTGCCTGACTTCATGGTGTACTCATTCTATGCAAAAAGCGGCCTAGAACAAAAACTTCATCGAAAACTGCATGATTCGCGGGTTCCCCGCGCTATTAATCGTTCCCAGCGTCGGGCTGGTGATACTCGCCGAGGGATTCCCCCTCAGGAAATCGTTCGGCAGATTGAACGCCTCGCCCCGGAACTGCAGGCTGTATCTTTCCCGGTACTTGAATGTCCGATAGAGAGCCGCGTCGATTTCTGGTACCCCGGGACCGCGTATGGTGAAGACGCCCATGTTTCCGAACGTTCCCACTGGTACTTGCGCAAACGCCGCGGGGTTCAGGAAGCCTGTGAGAAATCCGGTGCCATATACGTTCTGCAGCACCTGATTGGGGCGTTCGGTACCGGTGTCGCCGTTTAACGCCTGATCGGTTGTGGTGGCGGTGATCGGGGCGCCGGTCAGATATCTCCAGATCAGCGAGCCCGTCCATCCGGAACCAAGCAGCCTGACGAACTTGTTGCTGTAAGACGGCGTCGTATACGTCGTCGAGATATTCAGGTTCTGGCGGCGATCATAAGCGCAATCGCCGCGATCCATGTTCCTGTTATTCGGATTGGCGTAACCGACTCCGACGTTTTGGGTCGAGAACTCATTGCTGCCCGCAATCGCAATGCAGTGAGACCAGGTGTCGTTCGCAATGATCGTGAAGCCGTGGCTCAGCCGATGCTGGATGGAGAAGATCGCGCCGTTATAACTCTGTGTAGCGCCCGGATCATAATTGTCAACATACCCGTAAAACCGTCCGACTGCGGGATTGGCAAGCGTCAGGACGCGGCGGCTTTGAACATTGGCCAACGACGAGCAGGGACCGGGGGCTGTGAGGCCGTACTGTCCAGCTATGCAGTTTCCGGGAATGTAAACAGCCGGATTGGACTGGGTCGAGACCCACAGGTGTTCGGTTTCATTGCCGACATAGCTGATCGAAACGAGCCAACTCGATCCGATTTGCCGCTGGACCGCGAAATTCCACGAATGCATTTCGGTTGCAGGTGTATTGGGCTGCACGGGGAGGTAAGGGGCTCCCAACGGGAACGAACTGGGGCTGGTGGCAAGGCCCGGGAACGGATCGCCGCCGGGATAGCCCTGCCAAGGATTCGTCAGGCCCCCGGGTGGAAAGTTAACCCGAATCTCATCGCCGGCAGGAGGAGCGATGGTGGAATTCAGATAGAACTGCCCGTTGGGGAAGTCATAGAACAATCCATAAGACGCGCGCACGGACATCTTGCCGTCTTTGAAAGGATCCCAGGCGATGCCGATTCGCGGCTCGAAATCCATCAGATGATTATTGGTGCCCGATTTACCGAGGAAGCCCGGATCGCCCGGATAATAGAGGCCTGGAGGGGCGGCCGGATAAGTCTGGCTTACGGTGCCCGCGTTGAAACGAGCGAAGCTGAACGTGTAGATATCGCCGTTGTTAATCGACTGCGGCAACCAGGGTTCGTAGCGGACTCCGATATTGAGCGTGAGGTTCGGCTTCAACTTCCAGCGATCCTGCGCGTAGAAACCCGAGGACCACTGTCCCATGAAGAGCGTGTTCGGAAGGGCGTCGTCTATGAGCGCGAGCTTCCCGGTGAGGAAATCGGCCATGCCGGAACCGGTGGAAGGGGGGCCCCCACCAGTAAACGAAAAGACTCCAGTGGAACGTACATTGGCGTCGGAACTCGAGATCCAGTGCGCGATGCGGGCGCCGAACGAAAACTGGTGCGATCCCTTGACGATGCTGAAATCGTCACCTACCTCGTAGGTATCGGTGTGGAACGTGGATTCGCTTTCGATTCCACTGCCGATGGCGAAGCCGCCGCCGCCGCCGCTTACTGTCATCTGGAAGTAATCCGGAATGGAGCTGAACGAGTTGATTCCTTCCGTCTGGGCATCGTAAAAGCCCTTGTCGGTGCGGTGAATGGCGCTCCGGTTCATGGAAAGGTGGAACGAATTGACTTTGTTGGAGCCGAAAAGATGGGTGTCACCGATGGCCGCCGACTGGGTCAGATTATTTCTTCCTCCCGTGTTGGTCACGAGGATGTTGGGGATGATCGAAAACGGAGGAGTCTGTACTTCCGATGTCGCGATATATCGCGCGAACACGCTGTTGTGGTCGTTGAGGTGATAATCGCCTTTGCCGAGAAGCTGATATTCGTTCTGATGGATGGCCGACTGATAAGTTATCTGGCCGCAGGGGTCCGAAGTGGCAGGCAGAGAGCTGGCAATCTTCAGCGCCTGGGGGTTCAGGGCTGAAATCGGGGCAATGTCATTAACGAAGGGCGCCGTGAGAGTGAGAGCCTTACCCGAGTTGCAGGCCGCCGAGGCGAAGGTCGTAAAGTCACCCCGGAGCATGGCCGCATTGGGCACGTAGCTGATATTGGAAGCCGGCAGCTGACGGGTGGTTGTGCCTTCGTATGCGCCAAAGAAGAAGAGCTTATTTTTCTTCACTGGCCCGCCAACTGTGCCGCCGAACTGGTTGCGCTTCAAGCCGTCGCCCAGGCGTTTGCCGTCCGGCCCCTTGGCTGCGAACGGATTGGTCGCGTCCAGATCGGTGTTGCGCAGAAACTCGAACGCATCTCCGTGATAGGCGTTGGTGCCGGACTTGGTTACGGCGGTCATCGTGCCGCCGCCGTGAAGCCCTGTATTCGCCTCGAGCGCGCTGGTCTCGATTTTGAATTCCTGAAGCGCGTCCGGGAACGGAAGCGGCATGTTCAGGTTGTCGTAAGCGTTGGTGTGCAGCGCCCCGTCGAGGAGAAACGTGGTGCCGGAGGGTTGCCCGCCGGCGATCGAGTAACCTTCTCCGCCAAGCACGCCCTGCATACTTCGGCTGGAAGCGTTCGCTGGACCATAGTTGACCGCGGCGCCCGCCAGCTGAATCAAATCGGCAGGATTTCGCCCGTTGAGCGGCAGTTCCAGAATCCGGGTATTTTCGATTACCTGGCTGACACCCGTATTCTGGGTTTCCACCAGAGCCGCGTTCGCCTCAACCTGAACCTGTTCGTTGACGGCACCGATCTTCAGCGACACGGGGATATTCGAGCTGTCGGCGACTGCGAGAACGATTCCGGTCTGGACGTAGGTCGCAAAGCCCTGCTTCGAAACTTCAAGACGGTAAGGACCGGTTTCGAGACTGTTGAGGACGTACTCGCCGTTCGGTCCGCTGCTGACGGTCCGGGACACAGCGGTATCGGTCTGCGTTGCCTTGACGTCGGCGCCGGGTACCGCGGCGCCGCTCGAATCCTGAACCACTCCCCCGATTTGCGCGGTGCCCTGCGCCCAAACGAGTGCGGAAAAACCAACGAGCAATAACGCTGCGCGAGCGAATGTGCTCAAACCCTTCATGTATTGCCCCCTCAAAGCGCGGTCAGCCCGTATGTGTATGGATCTGGCGTTTCAGCGAGATTCTATGTCTCCTGATCTGCCGTGTCAATGTTGGCGGACGCCGAACTTGATAAAATCTCCTGCCAGGATGTCAAATCATCGCGACCGCCGCGGGTTCCTCAAGTTCCTTGCGGCGAGTCCACTCGCCACCGTGCCCGCGGCGGGATGGCAAACACAGACGATCGCTCCCCCTTCGGAACCGGTGTCGCCTTACTTTGTCCCGCTGGCGTCTTCCTAAGACGCTTTCAGCGTGATGGATTTCGAAGACGCCGCGCACTGCCGCAGGCGCATTTCGGCTACATGGAGTCAGGCGTCGACGACGATCTCACGCTTCGCGCGAATCGCGAAGGCTGTCACCACATTGAGCTACGCACGCGGCGGCTGATCGAGGTCAGCAAAGTCGACAGGCGCGTCGAGATCTTCGGAGCCACCTTCGACTTTCCTGTTTTTATCTGCCCGACACGCGCCCGGCGCATGTCACATCCGGACGCCGAACTGGCTACAGGCTGTGCCGCCAAAGCCAAAGGCGCGCTGCAGATCCTCTCGACGGTCACGTCCGTTTCGTACGAGGACATCGCGAGAGCGGGCGGTGGCCCAGTCTGGTATCAGCTCTATGCGCCGCCGAAATGGGAGCAGGCCGGGCACATCATCCAGCGGGTGGAAGCAGCCGGATGTCCGGCGCTCGCGCTCACCGTCGACCTTCTCGGCGGACGGAATACCGAGACCCGCGACCAACCCGCGCAAGCTCTTCACCCCTGTGTTCGGGCTCCGACTGGATTCACTAGTGATTGATCAAAAGCCGCAGAGCGTTCCATTTCCGGACCATACGGAAATCCGCTTGAGGGAATCCAATACATGCTCAAGACCAGGGTGGTACTGAAGAGCGGGAAAGAACACCAGTACCCCTTCAGAACGTTACGCGGGAGGCTTCGGCGAGGACCATCTCTCTGTAGACCGGCAGCGCCCAGCCCTCTTTCACAAGTTCGTCGTATCGCTGCGCGACCTTGTTGTAGTAGTCCTTTGGACTCTTATAGAGCTTCTTCAACTGATCCTTCGACAGCGCCGTTTCGAAGTTACCGAGACCGCACAGTTGAGCGTCAGGATCCTGACCGTTGATCCGGCGCGCGGCGATGAAGTGATTGGGGTTCGAAATCCGCGGCTCGGCGCCTTCGTTCGGAACGTGGAAGCTCTTCACCGGCACATCCACGTACGTGTTGCGGATCCCGCCTTTGACGTTTCCAAACTCATCCAGCGCGAGCAGAGAGCCCTTATCGCGATCGAGCTTCGGCTTGTTGTCCGGATTGAAATCGACGTAAAACCGGTCGGCATGGGGAGGCGCAATGCCTTTGTCCACCCACGCGAAAAGCTTGTCGAGAGCGACGGCCATCTCCGCTCCCATGGGATACCGGCTGATCGGATACTTGCAGGGATCGGGGTAGTAGCCGCCGGCAACGCGCGAATCGATATGGGCCATGCCGGCAAATTCGTAAACGCGAAGCTTCTCGTTGTCCGGCTGCGTTGTCCCGTTGCCTGCGAAGGTTTCCCGCATGGTGGGTACCAGGATCGTGGGTACATCAAGAACCGGAATCTGACCGTTGGCGCTGGTCGGCATGAACCCGTCGTAGATCGGCTTCATGCCGGCCAGCCTCTGCGCCATGTGAGCATTGGTGAGGTAATTCTGGGCCACGCCAGCCGACGCGGACGAACCGGTCAGGATCATCTTTCGAATCGCAAGGCCGCTCAGAGGATTATCTTTGTGGTCTGACTTAATCAGCGCCCCCACCTGCGCGAGGATGTCATTGGCGGCTCCGTTCGGAACCACCAGATCTTTGTAGCGCGCCTCATTCGCCGCGGCGAGTCCCGCAGGTGTGATGGTCAGGATCTCAAGCCCAATCACCCCGGTCGTCATGGCATAGGTCTGAGTGAAATGGAACACCCACGGATTGCCGCTCGGGTGCATCGATTCGGCAAGAATCAAACCATTGAATTTCGTGTTGTCTTTGGGTTTGCGAATGACGATGCGGGTCTTGTAAGGCATGCCGCTGGACGTCGTTCCCGAGACGAAGTATTCCTTCGCCTCATAGTTGAATTTCGCGTAGATGTCTCTTCGCCGGGATATCGGTTTTCTTTGCGTCGTCATGGTCATCCATGAAGGTCTCGTAGAACTCGCCGGGACCGGTGACTTCGACGGCCGCCGGTATGGGAGCTGACCACCTGCTTTACGGGTTCAGCAGCCGCCGGCTGAGCCCCGCGCCCGCCGCGCCCGCCGCCGCGTCCACCCCGGCCGCCACCCGCGGCTCCAGCTTGAGCGCCACCTTGCACCGGGCTTTGTCCGGGCACTGGAATGGGCAACTGACCCAAAACGGTCGTTACGCCTGCGGCCACGATAAAGAAGGTCAGCGCGATCTTTTCTGGCACACGATTCATGGATCTGAATACCTCCCCTGATGTGTTTCCGGGACTTCTCAGATTACAATACTGAGGGGCTGATGGGAAACGCCCACCACGGCTTTCACTGCGTGCAGGGTCAGATGCTGATTGAAAACCCGTTCAACGAATCCAGCGCGGCCTTTCCCATCCTTGAGTGTTTTCACATGGCCGGGTTTATATGCGGCCTCGGCGCAATTGCCCTGGTAAATTTCCGTCTGCTCGGCGCGGGACTGATGCGAAAGAGCGCCGCCCAACTCTGGCGCGACACCATGCCCTGGACGCTAGCCGGCCTTACGGTCGCTATCTTTTCGGGATTGCTGCTTTTTTCCATCAATCCCGACGTGTATTACCTCAACCACGTCTTTGTTCTGAAGATGTTTCTTCTCGTAGTGTCGATCATCTTTTACTACACGATCGTTTACAAGGCAGCGGTTTCGGATTCACGACGCGGGTGGAGCCGCGTGGCGGCATGCTTATCGCTCGGACTGTGGGCACTGGTACTGTTCGGCGGGATCTTCATCGGATCCATTGGCTCGGCGCTAAACAACAGGATCTAACAACAGGATCTGACTATGGGTGTTTCATTTTTCAGGTGGCTGCAGGACACCGGCTTCTTTTCCTGGATACGGGATTCGACGTATGTTTATCCGGTCATTTTATCGCTGCATATCGTGGCGGTGACTTTTTTGGGCGGCCTGATCGTGCTGACCGATCTGCGTTTGCTCGGTTTCGGGATGGGAAGTTATTCGATTTCGGAACTGGTGACCGGGCTTCGCAATCTCAAGCGTTTTGGGTTCGTATTTGCGGTGACCTTCGGCATCCTGCTGTTTGGCGCCGGAGCCTCGCAATATGCGGACGATCCGTGGTTCCGTGTCAAAATCGCGCTGCTCGGGCTGATCGCCGTAAACTATCTGGTGTTCCGGCGTCGCTTTTACGATAATGCGGCTGCACTGGATCGGACGCCCCGAATTCCAGGCAGGGTGAAACTGGCGGCGTCTCTTTCGTTACTGCTCTGGTTGATCGTTGTATGCGCGGCGCGCGGACCTTCGACCATCAAGGAGATCATGCACTCAATGGTGGATCCGAACGGAGATGCCGTGTTCAAATCAGTCAGGCAGATCGCGGATGCTCAGGGGATAAGAGAAATTGCGCCCCGGAGCGATGCGGACTGGCAGGACGTCCGTCAACACCTCCTGGTTCTCGAGACGGCGCCGGATCGTTTGACCGCTCAAGGACGCATGGCCGCGCACTTCACCGACAGGTCCAGAAATCCGCAGGTTGAAGATGAGCCTGAGGATGTACAGAAGTTACTGGACGCCGACCGGCCGAGCTTCATCCGCCGTGCGCGGAGGCTCCAGGACGCGGCCGCTTCTGCGATAAAGTCAGTTGACGCGAAAGACAAGGACGGTCTGCTTCGCGCCATCGACGGTATCGACAAAGCGTGCGAGAATTGCCACCTGCACTATTGGTATCCGAACGACAAAAGGGCACAGGAAGCCGCGAAAGAAGACGGCATCACGGAGTAAACTACTTCGCGCTGCCCTCCAGACCGTGCGCGATCATCGGCAGCGTGTAAATCGTCGCGGCCGTCTGCTGCGGGCCCTGGCGAATCGGTTGGCCGTTTTCATCATCCGCGCCGCCGCCGATGACATAGAGCGTCTTCCTGCCGGGGCCCGCGAAAGTGACGCTGATGAGGCCGCGCGGCGTGGGAATCAGGCCAAGATACTTCCCCTTCTTATCAAAGACCTGCACTCCGGGATTGGAACTCACGTACAGCCGCCCCTCCGAGTCGACCACAGTGCCGTCGCCATTGCCGCCGGCCGGCATGGGCGCGAAATCGCGGCGGTTGGTTAGCACGCCGGGTCCCTGCACGTCGAAGGCGACCAGCGTGTCGCCATTGGTGACGTAGAGAGTCTTGCGATCCGGGCTGAAGACGATCCCGTTGGTTCGAAGGTTCTCGGCCACCACCGTAACGCCTTTCGGGCCGGCGTAATAAAGGCAGCCGACCGTGAAATAAGCGCCACCCTGGCCATCCGCGGTGAGATCGTTTGGCCGTACCGTCAGCGGCGAGCCATCGGCCCACTTGTCGGCTATGGTCTTGCGTTCCGGCGCGAGCATGCTAATGGCGTTTACGATCGACGCCTGATCCGGCTTGGTCGATCCCGGTCTCTCAGTCCGGTGCGCGCCGTAGAGGCGGCCCTGCGGATCCATCGAAATCGAGCCCACGCCTTTTGCATTCGCAACGGCCGCGGACGTCTTCCCGTCTTTGTCGATCCTGAGGACGGTGTCGTAGTCTTCCTGCGCCACGAGTACGCTTCCGTCCTTGTCGGGTATGATGCCGTCGGCGCTGTTGCCGGGGGCCTGCCAGACCTTCGTCCACTTCCCACCGGCGGCGACGACGCCGGGGATTGCCGTTATGGTCAAATCGCGCGGAGCTGGCGGCGAACCCGGCCCGCGGGCTGGCGCCCGCCCCTTTCCCGCGGCTCCCTGCCCACCCGCCGGGCCGGCTGGGGCCGCGGGCATGCACGACGGAGCTTGCGCCTGGCCGAAAAGGAACGCAGGCGTGGCAAGCCACGACAAAATTGCGAACAGCAAATAACGCAAGATCAGATCCTCCGAATTCAGAAGGTTACTTTTAACCCCAACTGCACCTCTCGCGGTCCGCCGGTCCCGTTGATCGGATTGTTCGAATTCGGCGCCGAAGTGGCAAGGCCAAACGTCGCCGGGCTGGTGAGGCTGCCCACGCCCGACCAGGTTCGGGTGTTGAGGACGTTGAAAAACTCGGCGCGGAACTGTACAGCTACGCGTTCACGGATTTTCCATTTCTTATTGATGGACGCGTCCACTTCATAAAATGCCGCGCCGAAGAGCGCATTTTTTATCATGGTGCCGAAGGTTCCCTGCGCCGGCGGCAGAATGACTGACTTGCCGTTGGGGGATACATAACATCCATACTTCTGCAGAGAGGCCAGGCCGCTGGAGGAACCGGGAATCTGCGCATTCATCGCGGCGTTCACAGCCTCAGCGTTGGCAGCGTCTATGCACGCTTGTCCCGCCCCGTTGTTTCCCCCCAGCGTGAGCGGCAAGCAGTTGGGGTCACTGGCAAACCTGCCGCTCGCAAACGCGTAACAGGGAGTCGGGTCGGTTTTCCCAAGATGAAAATTGCGCGGATCTCCGACGAGAGACCATTGCTCGCTGGCGCCCCCCAGGAGGGATCTCGAACCGCCGATGCCGGCAAAGTCGTCCGTCCCATCTGTGAAGTTAACCGGGGACCCGCTTTGTGTATTGACACTGCTGTTGATCTCCCATCCTTCCAGCATCTGCAACGGAGCTTTTCTGCCTGGAATCGCGTAAGTTGCCGTAATGCCGACGTGGTGTGTGGGTGTAAAGGGCCCATAGTACGCGCCCACATTTCTACCGTCCTGCACGAAGGGGCTGTTACCGCCTTTTGTCGTGGCCCAGTCCCTCGCCAGTGAGTAGTTAGCCCTCATGGTCAGCCCATGGTAAGACCGCTGGGTAAAACTCACCTGCAGGGCATCGTAGTTCGAAAACCCGGCGGGTTCATACTCGAAAATTCCCGAGAACCAGGGAAACTGGCTGTAGTACGGCTCCCGGAACTGATAGCTTCCCGTCACACTTCCGGGAGTGGAACCTGGCAGAGCTTTGCTGGCGCCGGGTGTAGGCTCATTAACGTTGACCATGGTCGACAAATTGTAAGCATGAGTGCCGACATAATTCACAGTGAGTGAGCTGTTATTGGTGAAGGCGTGTTCGACACCTGCTGTCCATGTGTACATGGGGGATCGGGGCGAATTCACCGACTTCGCGTGCAGGTTGCATGGTGAAGGCGTGGTGCCGTTTGCCACCTTCACCAGACCGTTGCCACACTCCAGCGCACTGGTTCCGACGGTGAAGACGGGCACCGGTGTGGCAGGGGCCCCGGGGCAACTCGCAGAGCTGTTGCAAACCCAGTTCAATCCGCTGGTCGGAACGGTAACCTGGCCCGACATGACGGCGCCGGGCGCCGTGGAGGGCGCAAATGCAACGTTACCAGCCGGGTTATACAGCGTAAATCCGGTGGGGACATTGTTGAGGCCCGCGCCGAAGCCCTGTGCGATTAGGTCGTCGACCTGAGGAGTATCGTAACTGACACCCATCCCCGCGCGGATAACCGTCGTCCCTTTGCCCGTCAGGTCCCACGCGAAGCCCGCGCGCGGCGCAAAATCGTGGTAGTCGGTGTTGTAAAGCGGCTTGCCGTGTTGCTGAATCATGCCCGTGGGCTGAGTCGGATCGAAGTTGGCGGCGTTGTTATTGTCCACCAGAATCGCCGGCTCCAATTCCCAGCGCAGTCCCAGGGTTACCGTCACTTTCTTATTCAGCCGGAATTCGTCGGTGAAATAGAAAGCTTCGCGGTTGAAGCCAACGCTGTTGGACTGGGGATTTACCAGAATCGACCCGCTCGCGGCCTTTCCGGCAAGGAAATCCTGCAGAGCCGTGGAGCCCCCATTTGCCGAGAACGCGAGGCCGCCCTGAAAATTGATCGTACCGTCGAAGTTCCCAGGAGCGCCCAGCCCGTTATATGAACTGTGGTGGAATTCGACACCGAACTTGAACTGATGCTTGCCGCGGGTATAGGAAGCGTTGTCATAGATCGTCTCGGTTTGTTGATTCACCAGCTGGTCGGATATGGACGTGCCCGAGCCCAGACCGGCAAAGCTCTGCGCTCCCCCGGCAATACTCACGACCGGGAATCCGCACATCGGCGACGGAGGAGTGGCGCCGGAAAGGAAACCCAGGCTGGCGTAATCCGGCTGGCCTACGTTCGAGGTGCATTCCGCGTTGTAATCCACCAGGGCGTACCGATTCCAGCCAAATCGGACTTCGTTCACCCACCTGGCATTCGGCGTATAGACCCAGACACCCCGGCTCATTTGGGTGCGGCTGTGATTCCCGTTGATCCACCATGGCGCCGCGCCGGTTGTGGGAGAAGTGGTGTTGGCCTGGCCAAAGTAATATTCGCCGTTGATTGCGTTGCGGTCGTTGAGGTGATAGTCGATCTTTCCAATTACATTGTTCGAACTGCCGATGTTGTCGAGGGCCGTCGGAATGTTCTCGGTAATGGTCGAGCTGTTCGGAAATATGCCCTTTGCCGGATTGCAGGAGGCCACGCCGGCATTCACCGTGCAGCCCGCCAGGTTCATACTCAATTGACTTGGCTGCACCCCATTGGCGAGTAAGCCGTTAATCGCAACAGGCAGACTATCCGCGGAAATCACTGCGTTCGGAGAGTTGGTCGGGAGGTTTATCAGGCTGGGAGCTCCCACGGTGTAACGCATCCCTTCGTAATCGCCGAAGTAGAACAATTTATCCCGCTTGATCGGTCCGCCTATGGCCGCGCCGTATTGTTCGACATTATCGTCCGATTTCGGCAAAGCCGGGGTGATCCCGTTCTGGAAGGGGTTATAGGCTTCGAGGCTGTTATTACGGCCGAGCGCGGACACTGTGCCATGGATGGTATTCGTGCCCGATTTCAGGCCCACGTTGACCACGGCGCCCTGGAACCACCCGAATTCCGCGGGCGGGTTGGCCATCACATTGACTTCCTGGACGGCGTCGACAGGCAGCAGTGTCAGTTCGTCGGTGCCGGTTCCCGAACCAATCAGAGGTCCGGAGTTGACAAAGATATTGAGGTTCTCCACACCATCCAACATCCAGTAGTTGCCTTGGCCACCCGCGCCGTTGGCCGAGTAGTTCGGCGAATTCCCGCCCGGACGCCCGATGATTCCGGGCTGGAAGTCCAGCACTTTTGTGTACAGGCGGCCGCTGATGGGCAATTCGCTGAGCGTCGGGAGGTCCACCGTGTTGGAAATGACTTCGTTGGTGGTGTCGATGAGCGGGACCTCTTCAGTCACCGTCACCGTCTGATTCTGCTCGCCAGGTTGCAATTGAAGATCCACGCGGACGGCGGCGCCGACTCCCAGGTCGATGCCTGCGCGTTCCGCTGTCTTGAAGCCCGGGGCTTCCGCACGAACCCTGTATTGACCAGGTGTGAGACTGGGAGCGGTGTACTCGCCCGCGCTATCCGTGACCAGTGGCCGCGACGCGCCTCGTTCCACATCGATGACGTTTACCTTCGCCCCTGTGACCACCGCGCCGCTCTGGTCTGTAACAGCGCCGGTAATACTCCCCGAATTGAGTTGTGCAAGAACAGGAAGACAAAGCAGCATCCCCGCGCTCGCCACCAGTATTTGACGTACCGACTGCCACATGGTCATACTCACCCCTCTTCCGTATGGGTTCCTCTTGGTTCAGGAAACAACGCAAGGAAACTCGTGGCTACCAAGCCGACATGACTGGGTAACACTACTCCCGTCCGTGATCGAAGTCAAGGAGGGTCTATAGCTGTCGGAGGGAAAGTAGAGATATCCCCTCGCCCGGCACATTAGAAATGTCCCGCTGGCGTAGTGCGAGGAAAAACGAACGCGATTGAAGTCTCGTGAACCGGACAACTCAGCTCACTTGCTTTGCGGCGTCGGGTTGAGAAAATCGTCGAAATCGACACTCGTTGGCGGCGGCGTCGCCGTGGCAGCGCGGGTGGTTGTGAAGCCGATGATACGGCCCATAAAGATGATGCCGATCCACAGCGCGAGCGACAGGACTGCGACGGCTTTGCCCGTACGCGGCGCGGATGGCGCCTGATCCCAGCGATGAATCGTCCGGCCCGCGGTCAGCTCAAAGAAGAGCATGTTGATGCCGGCGAGCGCCAGCAGCAGCATCTTCGTCCGGAAAAAGAAATTGTGATAGTACACGCTCGCATTGGTGATGAACATCAGCGCCCCGGTCAACGCGGTCAAGGCAAAAGCGGCCCACGTCCACTTCAGGATGTCTGACGCCATCCGCTGGAACGACCGCTCGGTCGAGGCAATTCCCAACAACCGCAGGTCGATGATCGCAATCGTGCCGAAAACCAGAGCCAGACCAAGGACGTGAGTCGATTCGATCAGCGGAAACAGAAAGAGCGAATCGCGAATTCTGGTGGCGAGCCCCGACGCTTCGAGCCATTTGAGAAACGCTGCTATATCCATCAGGCCTTCGTTGCCGGCGACCAGGAGCCCCAGACGTGGTCATAGGCGATCAGGCGTCCCAGGATAATAATGCACACCCAAATCAGGAACGTCAGGATCGCCAACCCCTTGATGGATCTGCGCTTGACGAGTGCTTTCTTCCCACTGCTGGTCGTGTTTCCGGAGTGTGATCTGGAAAATCGCGGCGATCACCGTGCTGACAGCCACGAGAAACATTTTCAACCAAAACGAAAACGTCACCAGTTCGCGCACCGGCTCCCCGATCACCATCAGGATTCCCGTTGCCAGCATCAGATACAGCGCGCCTGTCAACCAGGGACCGAACCGATTTGTGGTCTGCCGCAGCGTCTGATCCATCCCCGCCCATCCCAGGATGCGGAGATCGATCATGAATACGGATCCCAATCACTACCGCGATGCCAACAATGTGAATGGACTGAATCGTCGGGATCACCCAACTGTTGTGGTTTTGTATGAAGACGCTCGGGGATGTTGTGGACAGCCACTCGGCAAATTGCTTCAAGCCAGCATTCCTTGTGTTCTGTTAGAACGCAGGTGCCGCCCAGAAGTCTCGCTGCCCTTCACGGTGTCGCAGGTCTTACCGGGCGCGGGCGGCGTCTTCCAGGGGCATTTGGCGATGGCGCTCCCGCCGACCCGGGATCCGAAATTACTGCCGTCGCGCAGGGGATTCATCTTGACGCTGAATATCGTGCCCGCGGGGAACGCGGCCGCTGTAATGCCTTGCTGCGCCACTGCCGCGGCGCCCGCCATCTCGACGCCCCAATCGACATTCTTCCCGTCCTTGTCCTTGGCGAGTTTGCCGTCGGGTCCGATCAGATAGAAGTGGAGTCTCGGCATGGTTGGCCTGAGCGACGAACTGGTAGGCCACGCCGGTTAACACCAGGGTTTTGGTCTGATCGTACATGGCGAACGAGTGGTGCGCTAAAGCCGGTGTGACGTAGAAACCCACGGATACAAATGCGAGGAGACCGGCAATCATCCAGCCTCTGGTAAGTTGCTTCTTCATTCGGTAGTTCTTCCTTGTTTACTTGAAAATATCGAGTATGTCCTGGGGCAGCGGTATCCTGCGGCTTGTCCCAGCCGACTTCGAAATACTTCTCCCAGTTCTGCGCCCACGGCCGGCCGTAGTAGTCGATGTATCGAGGGTCGGCGTTGGTCAGTTGCGTCGGCCTGCCATCCGTATTCCGGAGATTGCTCAGACACTCGATGTAGGTGTATCGCCGGGTCGGATCGTCCGGAGTCGCTCGCCGGGCATAACGATAGGTGGCACGCAGCGGCTGCACGAACGCGTCGGGATCGTAAAAGACCGTCTCGTGATCGAGTCCCGACGAACTTGCCGCTCGCGTCGTATGCGGGCTTGAAGGTTTCGACCGTCTCGATCTTGTCGCTGAATTCGAACATGGAGTGCGACAGCGTCCAGGCTTGAACATTCGCGGTCCAGGTAATCAGCGTGGTTCCATCCCAGAATCCGACCGTCTCGCCGTACCACTGCGGGACCTTCTGCACATGTTCCTTGCCGATCAGAACCTGGCGCAGGAAGTTGGCCGCGATGCCGGACAGGAACTGGACGTTCCACGGGGTCATCGTGAGCTGGAAATTTCCGCCTTGCGAGGCCTGCGCCCACCAGCGCATGAATCCTTCCGGATAACAGAAGGAGGCTTCCCATTGCGGCGCATTGTCCACGGCCTCGTGATAGTTCATCTGAACCATGCGCTTTTGATATTCCGGAGTGAGCAACGACAGGATGGTCGGGACCTGGTTGACGGTCCCCCAAATCCACTCGGCGCCATGATCCGCCTGCTGGTCCCGCGCGTAGTACCCGTCCCAGTCCGGCGTCGTTGCCTTCGTATAGACGGTGGGGCCGCCCTTGGCCTTCGCCGCCGCCATCAGGGCCTCGTAATGTTCCTTGGCCGTCTTATAGGGATATGGGCTTACAATCTTTTCTCGCGGATAATCGGCAGCTGCAGTCGCCCCACGAAGCCGACGCCGGCGGCTTGTCGCCAATGCGGTGCGAGGTCCAGATATCCGTTAGCTGGCGGGGCGTGTTGCAGCGGAAATAGCGCTGGTCCGACCAGAGCTTCTGATCCTTATAGAAGTTTTTCGACGTAAACAGATCCATCGGCAACGCCTGCATTCCCGCCGGTGGCCCTGCGAACGTCGGCGTATTTCCCCGCCCCCGGCCTCCCCCTTGCCCCGGCTGCGCTTGCGCCCCCTGCTGCTGTGCGAAAGCCGGTTCCGATAATGGCGACATCCATGTGAGCGCGATCAGCGCCAGGAGGGCGAACGATCCAAAGACGAATGATCTGACTCTCATCGGGCCTCACTTCCTCACTGGGTGAAATACCAAATTTCACATCACGCAGGATCGTATCACACATCGAGTTCAGACGCTTTGCGTGTCCGCGACCAGTCCCACCTCGTCATGGGCGGCACCCGGAAGTGGGGCCACGGCGTCTTTCCCGGAACAAGAGCGACGAGCGGTCTGTGCGGCTTCGCTCCAGGCGTTCAATGCCTCCTCGACCCACGCCGGGACCGGCACCGTTCTGACATGGCCGCCCTTGCCCCTAAGATCTGCAAACGCCCAATGATCCTCTCGCTATGCAGGTCCTGAACAGACACCGTCGCCAGTTTTGCCCGTCGCAACCCGCATCCCTGGCGGATGGGGACAAGACGGTTGGCGCGGGGCGACGACCGCCTCCAGTGCCGCGGTCGGAGCGCTTTTCCTCTTGCTCATCGCGGTAGTCGCAGCCCTCGCGCACTCCATCGCCGGCCCCGGAAATCACATGCTCACAACCAGGCCTGATCATCTACGAGAACAATCCCACCCGCCGCCTGGGTCTGACATTCAACCGCGACACCCGCCACATCCGGCCATCGTATTCATTTGCTACCAGTTGTTCCGAACTCCGTGCCGATGGCGCACTAGCAGCGGCGTCCGTTGGGGCATGACCCTCAAGGACCTTGAGCGACTTTGAGCGACTCAACGGCGCGCCGTTTCAGATTACTGGCTCGGGGACAGATGTTTCCGGTAATGTTGTCTCCTAAAACGGAGGACGGCTCGAACGAGAGCTTACGAGGGGCCGGCTCGTGGTCAACCTGAACGTCAACGGTCCTCTCGACCCGGCGATCACGGCGGCTGAATATGAGGCGATAACAGGAGACCGGATCTTCCCTTCAGGCCATCCGGTTCTTCAAAAACTGAACCCGCGCGTCATCGGCATGTATCTGCAATTTCCGTGAGGGCATCTTCCCGAACTGCCAAGCGATATCTACGTATATCGCTAGCCAAAGAGCCTCGGTCATGTGTTAGGTGAACACGCAAGCTGGTGGTCAAGCCGGATCTCCGCCCAAATTAAAAAGTGTTCAAGACCGCGCCGGAGCCGCAACTCGCTATGATGATCGCGCGTTCCTAATCACGGAGGATGAAAATGAAACTACGAACACTCACTTTGAGCGTGGCCGCGCTGGCTGCGGCCATGGTCCCTGCGGCGGTGAATGCCGACACACCGGGCCGACATCCGGCCTATCTGCACGCTCGCAGCGACCTTCGCCGTGCTCAGTTGCTGATGCGCATGCGCGAGGAGCCCAATGTCACGCGCCGGCTGGTCGAGGCCGATCGTGAAGCGGAAGCGGCGATCCATGAAATCGATCGAGCCGCCGTCATTGACCAAAAAGATCTCGAGGATCACCCGCACGTAGATGTGTTTCCCGATCGCCGGGGCCGCTTTGGCAGAATCGTGGAATTGCTGAGAAGCGCCCGCGGCGATCTGGGAAGGGAAGAGGACAATGGTCGCGCACGCGGCTGGCGAGACGTGGCGTACCGGCATATCGATGAGGCGCTCGAACATATGCACCGGGCAGCCATCGACCTTCACTGGGATCACGAATTCGGATTTTGATCCAAGCTAATCTAATCCAATATTGATGTCGGTCTGGCGTTATCGACATTCCGGGAGTCGTCAGTAGGATCTGAGGTCTTGGGCCTTCAGGTAGGTGCTGCCCGGAGGCCTTTCACGCCGCGACCAGCTCTGTTGAACGCGTTAAAAGAGTTAAGAACATGTCTGAAAGCGCGGCGACTGTCAAGGCGTTCTTTCTCTCAATCTTGCATACGAAAGATGATTCCGAATACACTACTAGCGACCGGAGCGAAGGACTGGGCTCTGCGGCGACGCAACCCGAGCGTCGGCTCCGGGGCCAAGACCAGACTGGGGTTCGGTGGATAACCCGGGCCCCACTGCAAATCTAACGAGATGGGATTGGCATTAAAGCGTAAAATCCCAGGGGTCTGGGGACGGAGTCCCCAGATAAGAAATCTCCTCCTTTTCTATCGATTCGTTTCGTCTGTTCGCTCACTCGTCGTTCCGTTCTTTCGTCGGAAACATGTCTCCGCCCTCAACTTATGCATGAGCTTATTCCACCGGTGGGGGTGTCGCATTCAAAATATTCAGCCTCTGAGGGCTATGTTCATAACCGCGTTTACCCCTGCGTCGACGAAAGAATCTCGCGTGCAATCCGCGGATCCCGGTAACCCTCCTGTCTTGTGAGCACCCACCAGGCCGCTTCGGCCAAGTGGCGTCCAACGGCAACGACGGCCTTCTGGTGATTCTTGGCACGTTTGAGCCGTTGATACAGTCTCACTACGTGAGTGCCGGCCAAGCGCCGCTGGTTGACCACGATAAGGTTGGCCGTCTCCACGAACGCCCACTTCAAATTGCGGTTTACGTTAGCGCAGACCTGCCCCATCCGGGTGCGACCGCCGCTGGAACTCACGCGCGGAACCAGCCCGGCATAGCTGGCGAGATGTGCGGCAGTAGGAAATCGATCTACTCTTCCGATCTCCAACATCAAAACCATACTGAGGATTTTGCCGACACACGGTAATGTCTTCAGCAGATCCGCCTCAACGCTCGCCTGCATAATCATTTCCAGCCGTCGCTCTGTCGATTCGACCTGAGAGTCCAAAAAATCAAGCGTGGCCAACTCCTGCGCGATAGCGTCACGACAGTGGACCGGAAGCTCTGGCAATTGTTTGCTGAGTTGCAGTCGAGGTCCTGCGCTGAATAGGTCCGAACCCGGTATCTGCACGTTGTGACGTGCGAGTGTGCCGTGGATGCGGTTCTTTACCCGCGTGCGCAGACGCACCAGAAAAATGCGCAATCTCAGCAGCTCGCGCTGGTCGCGCAGCTCACCGGGGGGAATCCACACCTCTGGCAGGGTGCCGTTGCGCAACAGGATAGCCAGCCCTTTGGCGTCCAGCTTATCCGTTTTATTGGTTAGCCCCATGCGCCGCTTGGCCTCGAGCGGGTTGGCTAGCCTTGGACGGTGCCCTGATAGCTCCATCTCGTCTACGAGCCAACTGTAGCTACCGCTTGCTTCCACCGCGATCGTCGAGTTTGCCGGCAACCGAGACAGAAACTCCCGGTAAAATGGTCGATCATGCGGCACTCGCCAGGCCTCGCTGGCGTGCCCTTTTTCGTCTACCGCAACGAACACAGAAAACTTTTTGTGTGCGTCGCATCCGATAAAATGCTCCATATTGCTGCAGTACCTCCTTTCGAGGGGTTTCTCGCAGTGTACGCGAACATCACTACAGCGCTTTCATAGCATCAAATATCGGTAGGCATTCAGGCGAGGCGCACTGTTTTCATGATCGCCCCGATCGCAGCCCCGAATCGAGCTGCGGCCTTTTTCAATGACCAGCGCATGGGCAACGTTTCTGTATCCGCCACATGCTCCGGTCGAACGCCAACACCGACGATGTATCCCATGATCCACTTCCTCCCGGGCAAGGCATCGACCACTTTCAATTGCCAGGGCGCTTGGATTGGTCCGTCAGTTTTGAACACGGCATTCAAAGCCTTGTGCGCATTCACTTGAAGGAACTGCGTAACACGCGTTGGAAATTCGCGCCGCTGTTGCACTCGCTTGAGGATCAGGTCCGTGACCTGTCCGGCGCGAAGCGGGACGGCTAATATATTTGCCGCAGCCACCGCATCCTGAATTGCCAGATTGATTCCCACGCCCCCGGCGGGCGACATCGCATGCGCGGCATCGCCGATGCATAGCAGGCCAGGAAGATGCCATCGACGTAGTCGGTTGATCTGCACCGTCAGCAATTTAATCTGATCCCAGGCTTCGATTTCGCCCACGCGATCACGCAGATACGGTGCGATTTGCGCGATATTCTGGCGAAACGCGTCGAGACCTTCCGCTTTGATTTGCTCAAGCGTGCCTTTGCGGATGATCAGTCCGGCCTGAAAATAATCACCCCGGTTGATCAGGATCAGCGCCTTGCCATAATTTATGCTGCCCAACACCTGTTGCGGGTCGCGAGGCTGGCGAGAAATTCGAAACCACAGCACATCAATAGGAACGCCGAACTCTTGCACGGAGAGTCCGCGCGGACTGTCGCATCGTGGAATGCCTGCCGTCGCAGGCAATCACCAGGTCCGCTTCGATCTGCAAAGGGCCGGCAGGGGATCGCGCCTCTACGCCAGCGATTCGCTGGCCGTCGCGAATCAGTCCAAGGGCCTCGTGCTGCATCCGAAGCTCGAAGCCATCGAAGCGCTTAGCGCGCTCGGATAGGAAGTTCAAGAAATCCCACTGCGGCATCAGCGCGACAAATTTGCAACGGGTGGGTACGAGCCGAAAATCGGCGGCGTCAAAGTCGAAATCGCCGATGCGCGCGCTCACAGATGTTACTCGCTGGTGCGGAAGTTGGAGCAAGCCGTCGAGTAACCCCAGCTGGTGCATTATGTCGAGGGTAGACGGGTGGACGGTATCACCGCGGAAATCCCGGAAAAAATTCGTCGTGCTTTTCGAGGACCGTTACTTTGATGCCTGCGCGCGCCAGTAAATAGCCGAGCATGACGCCGGCCGGTCCGCCTCCGACGACACAACAGCTGGTTCTCAACGATTCCATCGACGCCTCCGCCGATTAGATTCGGCACGGCGCGCTGACGTTACTGCCAGGTCGACACTTTGCCATGCCTCGTTAGATTGCGAGCCGACGGAACCTCAGCGCTAACACGATATATCGGTAACCAAAAACGAGCAGTGTCTTCGTTTCGGCCAGCGCCATTTGCGCCTCAACCCAAGCCTTATCCTGCTTTGTACCTTTGGCTACGGCCGATTTGCCCGGTAGCCTCACATCCAATGGAGATCGACGCGTTCAGTATATATTCAGACTTCTGTGGCAACCTCGGACTAGTGAATCCTTCACGGAATTTCCGTTTCTATGTGTCGGTGTGGGTGGTTGTGCTGGTCGGAGGCCTTGCCCGCCCGGCGCAAATTGCTGGACCGGCATCCGAAACGCAGGCGGATGTAATTCGGGAAATCGACGCCGTCGAGCGAAACCGCGAGGCGAATCTGGCAGGATATAGCGTTACCGAGCATTATACGGTCAAGAACAGTCATTTCCAAATGGCGGCTGAAGTCGTGGTTCAGGCTGCCTACAGACGGGCTGCAGGGAAAACGTACCAAATTCAGTCCCGCAGTGGACCGCCGATACTGAAGGACCGACTTATGGACCGCATCCTCCAGGAAGAGGCGAACATGAGTCGAGGCTCCGCTCGCGAGCAGTCGCTGATTACGTCCGCGAACTACGATATGCACCTGATTGGAGAGGAAAAAATTGGCGATACAAGATGTCTTGAGCTGGACCTGATGCCGAGAGTAAAGAGTCCCCACCTGTTGCGCGGAAAGGTCTGGGTTGATTCGGGGAGCAAACTCGTGGTCAGAATTGAAGGCCAGCCACCAGTGGGTCAATCGTTCTTTGCCGGTCGGCCTCAAGTGGTTCGCGATTACGCGGCCGTTAACGGATTTGCATTTGCTCAACGAAGCCACGCGATTTCGTCCGGTTTAATTCAGGGGAAGACCGAGGTCACCATCATTTATGACAACTATGTAGTCGATCGAGATACGGTGAGGTAAGCTACCGGAAGTCGACCGTTAAGGCGTGGGTCGAGATATGAATTCTTGCAGGCCGCACGGGCCTGATCGTCTGCATCCGCTGTTTCCTTGACCGGACGTTCTACCCAGCCGGCGTCGAATGCATGGTTCCGAAAGATCCTTGCATGAGCGCCGGAACGCCGCTGGCGCCAAGTCGTGGTGCCCCGGGACTATTTCCCGGGAGGCGGAGAAAACAACCGGTGATAGCACACGTCACACTCGAGTTCGCCGAGCGTGTTTCTGTGGCTGTGGCGGCCCCAGAGCTTGCGGCGAATCCGGGCCGCACGGCTGCCGCATTGGGGGGCACGCCGCCTGTGGTTTTGGCGGTGGCGCCTGTTTCACCTCCGCCATCGCAAATAGCTACTGCTTGATCACGATAAACCACGCAGCGACGATCGGACCCTGCGGACCGCGGCCACGTCCGCCCGCCGCCGGTGGCGCCGCGTCCGCGGGCTGGCGGCGGAGCCGGACCGCGCTCGGGCTGGAAGAGGTACGCGTTGTGCGTCATCGGATCCACTGCGATCGTCTTCGCGCCGGCGAACGTGTCGACCGTCGCGACCGTCGGTGTACTTGTCGGGCGAATCCTGGTGGACGACGGTGACGTTGCCCTCGCCCCCATTCGGAATGAAAATCAGTTTTTTCGACGGATCCCATCCCAGGGCGTCAACGCGCGTGCCGTTCTTGATGGTCGCCACGATTTTGCCCGTGTTCGCATCAACGACGACGGATGTATTGTTGCAACCCGAGAAAATGCGGTTCGACGCTTTGTCATACGCGATGCCCGTCGGCCCTTCGCACGGCGCGAGCGGCCACGACGCGGTCGCCTTCCACGTCTTGACGTCGATCACCTGGATCGTGTTCTTGCCTTCGTTGTTGACGAAGATGTGTCCCTTGCCGTCGGCCGCGGCGCCTTCGGGCGCGGTGTCTTCGAGCTCGACGGTGGCGACGATGTCACCGGTCTTTGGATCGATCGCGGTGAGAGTGCCGATCGGGCGGCTGTGATTCGTCAGAATGATCTTGTCGTCGGGCTCGTCGTACATGATGCCGTCGAGACCGGGGCCGACCTTGATCTGCTTGATCACCGCCAGCGTCTTCAGATCGAACATGGTGACGGTCTGGTCGCCGCCGTTGGTCGTAAAGCCGTGACCGGCCTTGGTGGCGATGCCGGCGCCATGCACGCCCGGCGTGTTCGGAATGTCGCCGAGTACTTTGCCGGTGGCGCCTTCGACCACCATCATGTGGGTGGCGCGCGAAACGAACACGCGCCCCGTGGCGGCTTCGACGGCGACATAGTCCGTGCCTCCGTCACCTTTGATATCGAACTTTTCAACCTTGAACGTCTGCGCGTGCCCGATGCTGGGCGCGGCAAGGCTGCTTGCGAAGAGAACCGCAAGTGCGGTCAGTAAGCGTCTGGTCATATGATCTCCTTCAATCGTTCTATTGACGTTCGCCCGGCAATTTAGTCTTTGTGAGGCGAGCCATCCGCGTTGACGCCAGCCTCGATATTTTTGCCGGCCTTAGTCTTGATTGCCGCTTCGTAACTCACCTTCGAACCTTGGGTCAGCGTTTCAATCTTCTTTATGGTCCCGCCAGCGGCTCTTTTTCGGAGCGCTTCCTGAGCAGCGACAGGAACGGCGGCGAGATCGACTTCTTCTTCGACCTCCATAACTGCGCCCGTCTTGTCGACAACGATGTCGCGGCGTCTGCCGTTGACTTTTGTCTCGATTTCGTATGTCGTCTTGCCGTTTTCGAGTTCGGTGCTCAACCCGATCAGAGTGGCACTCTTTGTCTGCTTTCGGACCATGTTCTGGACCGCGAGAGGCAAGTCTTCCATCTTGACCTTTGTGTCAGCAAAGATTGCCGCTGCGAAGGAGAATGTAAAGAGGACCGGTCCTGTTCTCATGGGATCTCTCTCTTGATTATCTGAATGAATTCTGAAGAAACCATGAAAAGGTCTCTCTGAGTGTTGCCGGCAGCGACCCGCGCGCAGGAACGCGCGAATCCGAACGGTCTTGAGTAGATTGCAACAGCGGTGCCGTTTAATCCGCCGCCCAGGCTAAGGGACTTTCCGCTCAAGCTGTCGAAGATGCTCGGCACATAACAAAAAAGGCCTGGCCAGTTCCCCGGCGAGGCCTTTAGGTTTTAGCGTCCTTATCGGAAGCTCCCGGATCAGAACACGAAGCGGGCGACCAACTGGCCCGTTCTCGGATTTGTACCGGCTCCCTGGAGAGTATTCACATAACCGTAGCCCCCGGAGAGAGCGCCAGGCATACCGTTCGGGAAGTTGTTGCCATACTGGGCAGCGCCCGGTATACCCGTGTTCGTCACCGCCGGCGCGAAAACGTTACGCGGTTAAACACATTCTGGAATTCGGCCCGGATCTGCAGCTGATATTTCTCTTTTACGCGGAAGATGCGGCCGACGCTGATGGATTCCGCTGGTTGGCGCTGCCACCGGCAGTTGTTGTAGTAGGGCGCGGAAGTGTCGTATGTGCCCGGGTTTTGAGCGGGCGTATCCACCCAGGCGTTGGGATTCAGAGCGAGCGTCTTGGTGGGGTCGAAATGGCTGTTCGGATCCACCGCAAGACAGGACTGGCCGGAAACGTAGTTCTCCAGTATGTTGGAACCGCCCCATATGGCCGGGTTATTGCCAGGGCCGTACAATTCGTTCAGCAGGCCACTGGTGGAAGGAGGCGTTGGGATCAGGTTTCCGCTGGCGTATTTGAGGACGCCGCCGACGGTCCAGTCGCGCGCGAGCCACTGGAAGGCCTTCGCCCCGCCGCTGTCACCGAAGAGTTTGGTTTTCGGCGCCGTATAGGTGAAGGAAATGACCAGTGTCTGCGGCTGGGAGAAGCCGGATATCTGCTTGTTGACCTTGGTGTTGAAGACGTCGATGATCGCTGGCGCGAGGGGCGTCAGATAAGCCGTGTTGGAGTTGGCGCCGTTCGTCAGTTCCTTCTGCCACGTGTAAGCCGCCTGCGCGGTCAGGCCGTGCGAATAGAGCTTTGTCACCTTCACCTGAAGCGAATCGTACCAGGTGTCGCCCAACGGCGGTCCGAGGAACGGAGGCACCCCGTCCCACTGCGGGTAAGGCCGCAATGCCTGCTGCAGCGTTTGCGAAGCAGGGAATCCGGGATACACGTTGTTGGGATTTGACAGCAGCGGGAACGCCTTGAGGGCCGCGGGCGGCAGCGCCGAGAGCGGAGTGAGAAGCCACGACGCCTGAACCGGGTCGCTGATGTTAGCAGCCCGTGGTAGAAGTGCGAAAACCTTCAGCTGTGGCTGGGAGCTGGAAAAACCAGACGAAGTGAAAACGAGCCGGAGATGGGCTCGTTTTCTCCTGCTAATTCGTTCCAGCGCGCCGTCCATGCCGTCATCGCGATCTGGACAAGCAAAATCGTATCTGAGAGACCCTGCAGGGTCCTCGGTTTGCCGATTCCTGAAGATTTCCGGACCAGCAGCGCCAGATTGAATCCGACTGCGTGGAACAGAAGCCGCTTGAGAATGTTCTTTTGACCCTTGAGGTGGGTTCGTCTCATGCCGCCGGTTTCGTACATGTGGGCAAAACTTCTTTCGGTCAACTCCGTGCGCAGCTTCTGCAGGTCCTTGCCGCGCCGTCCTCTCATCCGCCGCCGATTCCCATACACCTGCTTCTGCTCTTTTTCCTTGCCGTCCCAATTGCGGGACCCGCGCTCCGGCTCCGGAATATAGCTGCGCACACCGTCCGCATGCAAATCGACCAGAACTTCATTGCTGTGATAACCCTTGTCGGCCACCAGCTCTTCGATGCTGCGTTCGTTGATCAGAGCCACATTGGACTGAGCTTCCTGTAGTGTGATTCCGATGGTGGTCGTGTCACCCAGATCTGCCGCTTGCAGCGTAATCGCCACTATCGCGCCGCTGGACAGATCGACCGCATGCTCGGCCTTGTGCGCCAGATGCGTGCGCCCATCCTTCATCCTGGCAATGCGCGCGGTGGTATCTCCGGGACTCATCCAGTCTTTATTCGAAGCTTTCTTTTTGCGCTTCCGGTCCAGCCTCGCGGCCTGCTCGCGGGTCGGTTCCTCAATGCCTTCGGCCTTGGCCAGATCCTTCAAATACTCGTCATAGCCGCGGCCATCGTCGCGCCGTTTGATCGAACGCATCGCGGCGTTGGCTTCCAGCATGGTCGCGTCTACAGCGATGGTCTGCCCTTCCATCAGGCCTTCTTCGCCCAGTACCTTCACGAACCAGCGGAACACCGCTTTGTGCGTTTCCACTGGCATCAGACGGCGCGTCCGCGACATTGTCGAATGATCCGGCGTCGATTCGATAACACTGAAGCCCAGAAAATCCCGCAACGAAAGCGAGTCCGCTACACGCCACGCAATTCCCCGTTCCGAATCGATTCCTTCAAAGTAGCCGAGCAGGAGCATCCGGAAATACACACCCGGAGCCATACTCGGTCGACCCATGACCGGCTTGTAAAAACGCTTGCACAGGTGCTCCAGGCGTTTGTCGACCTTGTTCCGCTCCAGGATGTCGTTGACCTTCGTGTAGAACGGGTGACTCGCCGCCTGGGGAATCTCCTGCGCGCTGAAAAACAGCGCGTTCTGCTTCGGCTTGCGCTTGCCCATCGCCATACTGCTTATGACGTCTGAAACATTTCAGAGGTCACATGTCTGGAAGGTAAATCGGACTTTTACCACGCGCTGTTAAGACCCGTCGTCGATCCGAATTGCCTGGAGTTCAGCAGGCCTTGCGGAGTAAGCGAATTGTAGGCCAGGCCATCGAGTGTAGGGGCCTCCCACCATGCGCCGCGGTTGCCCACGTAGGCGGCTTCGACCAGCAGGTTCGGGATGATTTCGCGCTGGATACCAACGCTCCATTGGAAGATACGCGGCAATCTCCCCGTCCCTTTCTCAATCGAGATGAATGGTGAAGAGGGCGGGAGGCAGTTATTGCCGGTGTTGCAAATCGGGAAGGGGTATTGGGTGTACTGGGGGTAAGTGTTGGTAACGGCCGCCAAGCCTGGGGCCTGCCCCTGCACGAGGGGCGTATTGAGGCCCTGGGCATATCCAGGAGGATTCAGAGTATAAAAGTTAGCTACGCTGTAGGACAGGAAGGCGTTGTCAGCAGACACCGAGTAACTGATGCCTCCCCCTACGCGGATCACAGTCTTGGGCGTAATCTGGTAGGCAACACCGATACGGGGCCCGATGGAAAACGGATAGGTCTGATTAAACTGGCAATGGCCCAGCGTCGATGTGCCACAATTTTCAGCCCCATAATCCAGACTGCCCGGCAGCCCGACTGTCGGGCTGATGGCATGCCAATCGGCGCTCTGCATGCGCCCGTATTGCTCTGACAGCAATGTGGCGTAATCCCAGCGGAGACCGTAGTCCAAAGTCAACTTGTGAGTGATTTTCCAGTTGTCCTGGATGAAGAGCCCGATCGTATGGTTGCCCAACCGCGTATCGTTGACCGCTGAACTCTCTTCGATTGTTCACTCTGCCCATAAGGAAGCTGGCATAGTTGAATCCCGTCGTGAAGAATCCGACCTGGCCGTTTTCCCACGGATTTCCCGTCTCATCCGGGGCGAACCCGAAGTAGCCGAACGCGCGAATGCTGCTCTGCTGGGGGAAACCCTCGAGCACCAGCGACATGCCCGCCTTGTAGGTGTGATTGCCCTTAACCCAGGTCAGGCTGGCATTCCCGGTGGGCTTGACGTCTTTCAGGTCGGCCTGATCGAAAACCGGAGAGCCCACAGACGCGCCGCCAAACCCGGATCCCAGGGCCAGTCCGCCGGTTAGAACGCTGCTCAGGGCGGCGAATTCCGGCATAAAGGTATTGGCGGGAAATGGGCGCGAACTGGCCGTTTACGCCCGGCGCCGCGTTCACGTTGGCGGTGAAGGTGGAGGTCGGAGTATAAATCGGGTGATTGTAATAGAGAAGTCCCACGCCGATATGCAGCAGCAGGGTGGGGGTGATCGTCTGGTCGAAATTGATCCGGGTGGTGTAGGCGGTGTCGTTCGTCGGCGCCACGGGGGCCAGGTTGGCGGCAAATCCATCCGCGTTGTTCGCCGAAGTCTGTGTCATCGAGAAATAGCCGGACAGTTTCATCGTGGACGTTAGCGCCTGGTCGATCTTGATCGACGGGATGGTCGTGTGACGGAAGTTGGAATAAGCCGGGACGCCATAGTTGTTGATGGCTCCGGGCAGGTTGGCCTTGGGAAAAAGCGACTGCACATACAATGCGGCCGGATCCAGCAGGCTCTGCGGAACGATGTTGCCCGGGAAAGGACTGCGGACAATTACGCCGCCGGCAAGAGTGGTCTGGGTCCTCGGATCGAAAACCGTACCCGTCGCATAGACTCCAACGTGATCGGCGCAGGCTGCCGCGGTGGTTGGCTGGGCGCACGGATCGATCGTTATAAACGGAAAAGCGGCTCCGAAAACGTTACCCGGCCCTGGGCCAAAGTTTCCGGCGGTGTAGCCCGGTTGAAGCTGCCCGCTACCGTCCAGGATGGTGGGCACCGTCGCGATAGTGGTATTGGTGACCTGGCTTTGACGGAACTGCTCAAAGTTAAAGAAAAAGAAGGTCTTGTCCTTGCCGTTATAGAGGTGCGGGATCCTGACCGGGCCGCCCAGCGTGAATCCATAATCGTTGCGGCGAACCGAGTTTTTGATGTGGCCGCCGTTGCCGTCGTCCGTGAAAGGCGTGGCCGCGTTCAGAAACTCGTTCTGGAAATAATCGTAACCTGACCCGTGGAACTGGTTGGTACCCGATTTCATGGTGTAGTTGAAGTACCCGCCGCCCGCCTGCCCGTACTCTGCCGCAAAATTGCTGGTCTGGATCGAGACCTCCTGAACTGCGTCCACACCCTGCTGGACCGCCTGGTTGGTTTGCCGCCACATGCCGTTGGTGGCGTCCTGGCCTTCGACCTGAATGGATTGCGAACTGGAAGGCATGCCGTTGATGCGCAGTACCGAGTCCGACTGTTGCGTGGCGCCCGGAAGAAGGTTCACGACCGACCATGGGTCGCGGATATTGCCGAGACCGGTCGAACCGCCCCCTCCGTTCAGAGTGAAGATGGGAAGCTCGTCGGCTGCAGTGTAGTCGATCTGATGGCTGATCTCGCCGCTCTCGGTTTTCAGCAGCGGAGCTTCTTCGTTGACGGTGATCGTGTCCGTGGTCGCGCCAACCTCGAGGTGTGCGTCCACGCGGACCGTTTCCGCCGTTTGAACGATGATGTTGGGACGGACAAACTTCTTGAATCCGGTTACAGACACCGTTACCTCATACGTGCCCGCGGGTATCGAGCTGAGCGTGTAATTGCCCGTGTTGGTGCTGGCCGCCTTGAATGTATTCGATGTAGCCTGGTTTCTGGCTTCGATGGAGGCATTGGGGACCACAGCGTTTGCCGGGTCCAGAATGTCACCTGTAATGGTGCCGCGATCCGATTGTGCAAAAGCTGTAACAGCGCACAGCATATAACAGCTCGCGATTGTCAAGCGCATAAAAGACCTCCTGTTCTTCACATTCAATGGCGCCAAACTCAATTCAACAACGACTGAAGCGCCGGGATCATATAACAGCCCGGCATCGGTGTCGATGGGGCAAGAGATAAAGACCCGGGGGAGGGATCAAACGAAGAAATCTAATTGAAATCAGTTAGTTAGGTGATTTGCAGGCGCATCTAAAGACCTACATTGATCTGTCTTTTGATCCAAATTTGCCGCTACTTTGACGCTGATGGCAGATGGCGGCCCAAGTCCACCTCAGCCATGCCGGAGCAAAAAAAAGACCGCAAGAGTGCGTTGGCCGTAGGCCACGTCCAGAAAGTGAGGGCACATAGAACTCTCCTTTCCGTGACCGACAATATCGATATGGATCGTTATGCGTGGTTGCTCGCTCCAAAGGCGCATTAAGCCGTCTTCGCTCTGGACGTGCTTGTCCAAAGGGTACGAGGCATCGGGCGCATGGAAGGACCCGGTGACCTTGCGCCCGATGCAGCGACGGCTATTAATGTCCCGCGATCGGCGTCCCCGGCGTCCAGGAGACGCCGCGTAGAACCTCGCCATAGGCGGGTTTTCAATACCGAGAAGGTCTCTCCGACGGGAGGATTGGGACCCGAAGCGCTCACATTATCCTTGATGGTGACGAGCTGGTTCGGATCCGCGCCCTGATCGCCGCTTCCGCTGATGGTGGATGTGATGGCGTAGATCGTCGCGGTGCCGTCGGCGTTAACGACGCCCGTTAGATTGCGGAGACCGTCGGATGGTGTCCCATTTCTCGTGTCTCAGCTTTGGGGTTCACTACACACGTCTCAGACTCGACGGAATTTGTCTCAACACAGTGTGGTCCGGGGCAAGCATTGGACGGTCGTGGATCAGCCTCGAATCCCCAATTTCGAGGTCACCATTGCCCCAAGCGATTGCATACGATTCAATACACCAACTGCCCCACGCGTCTGCTGAAGCCTCTAACGCTTCTTTGTGAACGGTGCCAACATATCCGGCAGAAACTCCTTTACCACGCTGAAGCCGATGTTCCAGCCCATGCTGATGCCGAAGCTGACGGCTCCGTCTCCGGCGGTATTGCTGCTTGGTGGCTGCCACGTTCGGGAGAGAAAAGCCCCGCTGGCGTAGCCGGTGACCAATGAAACCGATGGGTACCGCTTTCCGTTGTCGTGTCGCGCCAGAATAGAACTCTTCAGAGCGTAGCCTGTACGAGGCCAGAAGCCTTTCTTCCCCGAGCCGAAATATCGATTATCCTCGTGCAGCAGGCTCTCCAATCCGAACGTCGTGGTTTTCTGTATAGCGTATTGCCCCATGATGTCGGCGTAGCGCCTTCCGTACCCCGAAGCCCCTTGCGCCCACTCAGCGGGCTTGTCTTTCCACTGGTTCTGACCGGCGGAGACGCCCCCTTTCAGGTACCAGACTGGATTGACCAACGATTTCCCGTAGAGCTGGTTCCGCTCCTTTTGCGTCAATGGCTGGAAGTCTGTGGCTTTCTTCGTGCCAGCCATATTCAGGTAAGAAAACAAGTAATCGAAACCCTTTTCCTCTGACGTCGAGGCCGCACTTACGGACGCAGTATTCCCGGCTTGTTGGCAAAATGCCGCCTGCAGAGAAACAAGCGCCAGCAGGCAAATGCGGGTTCGAGTTCTCATTTGGCCTCTTCAGATGGATGTCAAGCACCGAATCGGTCGACTTAATTTTTTGATCCAGCCGAGCATCGAGAGAGTGCGTCCCTGGATGGGGTATACGGTAGAAACGCGTTGGCGGTATAGTCCCAGAAGATGAAGTCCCTACCCCGCCAAGCGTCCCCGGCGAGACCGAAGCGGCCCGCATGGACAGCGCGGTCAAAGGCGCTATTCAAAGCGTCAAAAAGGGACTATGTCAAGCCAAGGCAGGAACCGAAGAAGAAGAGACTTCGTGGCCTCCGGCCCACCCACGTCGCTAAAAGCAGCCTTGGCTGGTGCGAAGACCAACTCGCCGGTGGGTAAATGACACTGCAGTCTCTCTGGCACTCACTCGCCCGCGACGGAAGCCAGACGGGTTCCGCTACCCTGCACCCGCACGTTGACTCCCCAGCGATATTTTTTAAAATCAGGAATCCCGGTCTAAATTCAACTTGGGTTCAGCGTTCCGAGGTCATCCCCCGACTCAACGTCAACGGCGCAGTGGATGAAGAAATCGGTGTCCCCACAAGTCTGTTTCAAGAGTTGGCTGTCCACGTCGCCTTCTGTTCAAGCGGAAACCTGGCAGCAGAAACCGCACCAACAGCCTCCTCTTTTCGGCTCAGCGAATCAGACTTATAATTCCGGCGCAGGTGACCGGCGGTCATGTATGGTTTGCCTGCGGCATTATCGCCATTCGGGACCGGCCCGGTCGCCGAGATACGCATTCAGACAAGGTCTCGTTCAGGCCAGATTCCGCCCGCAGGCTACTGACCCCAGTCACCAAGCCGAAAGCTCATCCCAACGCTGACCCGAATACCGTTCTGATAATCGAGACCTTCGAGGCGGCGATTCCACGAATGCTGGTAATCAATCGCACAAAGCCGAAACACCGCGCCGGGCTTGAGGGTATACGTCAGGCCCATACCCATCTTCAGGCTGAAGGCGTTCGTGTCGTATTCAGTCGTGTAGTCCGGAGTCGGGGGCGGGGGCCCGTTGTTCTTCAGCGCCTCGATGGTGAGTTGGGTCTTCAACTCCTCATTCGTGTGGTCGTGGACGATCTTCATTCCTCCCGCGAGACCCTCCACATACGACTGGAGCCGCGGATCGGAGGTCACCGCATGTGCGTACCGCGGTCCGGCCATGTACCAAAGCGTGTCGCCGCTGACATTCGGAGCGTCGAAGCCCATCAGCGTGCATCCTCCGACATTAATAACGACCGCTGTGTTCGGCGAAATCTTGATTGCGCCGCGACCTTCGCCGCCCACGCAGTTACTTCCCGCAGCGCCCAGGAACCGTTCATAGACTGCATCCGCTTCGAGTTCGAACGCCACAGACTTCGGCCAAACCTCTGGATTGAAGCGAGGCTCCGGGAAAACCGGGCCGTTCAGGCTTGCGACGAGTTCCTGCTTTCCGGCCAGCGGTACGCCCGGATGCAGGACCAGCGGGCGGTTATCCCGGAACCACGGGTTTTTGAATCGGAGAACGTTCGCGTACGCGCGGGTCGGCGTCATCGTGCTGCGGGCGAGGGCAAGAATCAGATGGTTATGCGACCGTGCTTCGATCCACCGCAATATGTACCGGTCCATCGCGTCTTCACCGACCATCCATGCCATTCCAAGAATTGGTGTAACGATGATGTCAGTCAGTCCCGGCGGGGCATAGTGCTGTACGTTGCCGATGGACGCTTCGCTGATCGGTCCTGCGGTCCATTGAAGGCTGAACGCGGCAGAGAATGCCAGCGCCCGCATGCGGCTGATCCAGTAGTCCTGCGACATTCCGAACTGGACGTTGCGGTAAGCGGGGTCGTTCTGCTGCTCGATGTATCCGGCGAGGGACCCTTCCATGGGATGCAGAAAGTAGGTCGTAGAATACGCGTCGCCGTCGCTGTATCCATGGAAATTTTCGAGGGAGTGGAAGTAGTTTTTCCAGAATGGCCCGCCGAGCTCTGACTGGGTGTCGGCTTCACTCGTAACGCGTACGACGTGCGGGATCGCCGTAGCTAAAAATGCTTCCGCGAGTGCCTTTTTCCACTGAAAGCTCTGTTTACTGACACTATTCCCGGTTATCCCGGCGATTGCTGCGGCAGCTTCTTTTGTCGGGCTTTGTTCGCCCGATGCCGGGCTTTGCTCCTCTGATGCCGCGCTTTGAGTCCCCGCTGTCGGGCTTTGACAAACGACCGGCGACGCCGAGAGCAGAAGAAGCAAAACGACGCGTGAATGTGGCACTAAAGCCTCTAAGTGTCTATCTAAACGGTTGTAGTGCTACTCTCAGAACCATCGCCAAAGCCGCCTCGCCAATCGGGTCCATCCCCCAGGCGAGGCCAAAGCCGCCGACGTTCAACTAACCGGCATGCTTCACTGCGACCCGCTTACGGGCCCGGCACGGGAAGAAATCCTGGGCACGGTCAACGTAATAGTTGACACTCTCTGCCAGACCGCCGTCGACAACACCAGCAGGGGCAGGATGACGCAAGACAAGTTTCACCAGCAACTTTCCTCTTCGGACGATTGCGTGTAGAACCATGCCGCTGTGATTGCCTGCACGCGCAGACACACCAACCCGGCGCTTCCAGGATCGCCCCGAGCCTTTCTCTCTCAGGAATGATGCCGCGGAGTGGCTGTGCGCTTGGTTTTCTTTACTACTCAGTCAGCGCGAGCGTAGTGGAGAGGTAGAAGCTATCGGCTTTCAGCCGATGAGTTGTTCACCCGTCCGAGTTTTCTGACCACTCGCCCGAAGCGCGCGAACGCTACTTTAAGAGGTACACGACCGTCGTCTCAGTGTCGGCCGGATCGGGCGTCGGATCCCCGTATAGCTCCCACGAGTGCCCAGCGGATTCCCTCCGATTCGCCGCCATCCATTCTCTGATCGCGTCGTGCACCTCGTTCATGCGATTGTACGGGCCGTGGTGGACGGCGATCCGTGCCGGATACACTGGTAAACTGCACTTCCGCGCATGAAGCTGCTCACGGTTTCTTTGGAGATGCACTGATGAATCGATTGTGGGTGTTGTTCGTAGTCGCGGCCGCGGCATCGGCTCAAGTTCCATCGATTGAATGGGAAAAAAACAAGGCCGAAGTTCTTCAGCATTACCGTGCGCTGATACAAATTGAAAGCACGGCCGGCAACGAAACCCGTGTTGTCGAGTACCTGAAGAAAGTGCTGGAGGCGGAGGGCATCGCTACCAGAACCTTCGCCCTCGATCCGAGTCGCGCCAATGTGGTGGCGCGCCTCAGAGGCAACGGAAGCAAGCGCCCGCTATTGATCCTTGCCCACACAGACGTAGTGGGAGTGCAGCGCGAAAAATGGCCGGTTGATCCGTTTGGCGCGATCATAAAGGAAGGCTATATCTGGGGCCGCGGCAGCAAGGATGACAAGCCGGTTCTCGCGGCAAATCTCATGACGATGCTGCTGCTGAAGCGGAACAACGTCCGGCTGGATCGCGACGTTATCTTCCTCGCTGAATCGGGCGAAGAGGCCGACACTACCGGAGTTGGCATCAATTTCATGGTGAGTCAGCACTTCGACGAAATCGACGCTGAATTTGCCCTGACGGAAGGTGGCGGTGCAAAGATTGAAGGCGATCGGGTCACGGTGGTCAACATCGGGACGGCTGAAAAAGTGCCGGCTCGTGTGCGGCTCGTGGCGAACGGAATTTCCGGCCATGGCTCTGTGCCGCGGCCGGACAACGCGATTATTCACCTGAGCGACGCGATCAGCAAGCTGGGCGAGTGGGAAACGCCCATGCGCCTCAACGAAACGACGCGGGCATACTTCGAAAAGATGGCTGCCATCTCTTCGCCGGAGGATGCCGCTGTTTACAGGGCGATCCTTGACCCGCAGCGGGCAGCTGCTGCACAACGCTATCTGGCGGTGAAGGACCCTTCCAAATACTCCATGCTGCGAACGTCCGTGGTCCCGACGATGTTGAAAGCAGGCGTGGGTCCCAATGTAATTCCTTCCGAGGCGGAAGCAACTTTGGATCAATCTCCT
>CAWEKQ010000049.1:0-32999 GCA_963809655.1 Terriglobia bacterium
TACCCGGCTCATAGGCGGGCGTTTTGAGGTGCACGCCCGTTCGTTACCCTAGTCGTAGCGACTTCGCATTTGGCTTCGCAACTCGCGGCTGGGCCAGGCAACGCAATGCCCTACGCGAATCTCATGCTCTATCTGCCGGCACCTCGAACGGATTTTTCGGCATGCCGCCTGTGTTGCCGAACAGGCGGCAGCAGCGGCTCCGATGGGGAATTTCAAATAGAGATGTCGATACTTGATCTCCTCTTTCGGTTGGGCGTCTTGGCGCTACTCATGAGTATGCTGTTCGATGGACTGCGTTGAATGCGCTCGCCTCCACGTGGTGGTCCCTTCCGCCCGGTATTCAGGCGACATCCCGAGATATGGCCGATCGCGTAGGCCATCGTGAGCACCGTGAGGCCGAAGGCAAACGATACTCCGAGGAGCCAGATGCCAACCTTGGGAAACGCGGCCGCACTGCCGCATTCGCCCAGTACGAGCCAAGCCGTCCCAATTCTACTATCGTTCGCTTCAAAATGATTGCCGCTTCAGAGCTTCCCGCCCATGAAGGAAATGATTAGTTGCCGCTCGGCGACATCTTGTCCCGTAAATTCACCAGATCTCTGCCGGCGGGCGGTACGGGAGCGGCGCCATCGCGGACAATTTGAACGGCACTCAGCGGTTTCCCGTAAAGCTCTTTGTTCATGTCGTCGTCGGTAGCAATCGACGCGCTTCCCAGCGCCGCTCCGGCAAATAGTCCTTTCGCCTGGGAATAGGCAAGGACGTCCACGTTGGGGTCATTGAATCCGACTGCTTTCGCGTCGGTGGGGCCTGCCACGGCAGACGCATCCGCTCCCAGTTTCAGTTTGCCCGAGAGGATCTTATCTGCGCCACGGGGCGTCATGACCAGCAGAACGTAGTCGGTGGAGGTGCTGCCCAATTGCACCCCCAGGCTGCCTGTATCCACGGTATACATGGCTGGAGCACTCCATTTGCCCTTCATCTGCGCGCCCGTACGACACGTGATCAGACCTCGTCCGTAAGTCACGCCGAGGCCAAGACCGACTTTCTTTGACGCCGGGATACACCAGCACGCATACTGCTTTATCCACAACGTACTTCGGAATTGCCTGTTTATCGAGTATCGTTTTAAGGACGGCCGTCGATTCAACCACACGTTTCTCTGCCTTGCTCTCGGCAAACACGAATGGTGTCGTCACAAAAGACACTATCAGCAACAGAATCCTCGTCTTCATAAATCGCAATCTCCAATTTGGATCCCGCAGGAAGACGCCTTGGCATCCAGGTTCACCTGCCGCGGCGCGTTGATGCTCAAAAGCCTATCTGTCAATACGAGCGATGAGCGGCTCAGAGCACGGATGTATTTTTTGACGGACTCCTGCCTTCTCTCGCTGGAACGCGGCCGGTCCATCGCTGACGAAAGCATAATCCAGGTCCGACCAATCGAGTCATCAGGTTCCCGCGTCGCTGTCCTGGAAGATGAGGCGTGGCTGCGAAATTCGGCTACGGCCGTGCCGCCGCAGTGCAGACGGCTCTGATTATCGCTGCGAATCGCCTGAGTACTGGGAAGCGGGCTGTAGAATTTGCAGCCTTCCCAAATCTATCGAAATGTCCTGATATCGTTCCCCTTGTTGGTCACCGGCGGCTGCCCAAGACGATTCACCTCGCTGTGGACGTTCGAGACGATCTTTCTGACGGGCGGGAAGCCGCTTCTCCGGCGGCCGGCCGTCACACCGTGTCGTCTTAGTCCTCTGGTTCCTTCTGCGATTCGCGAACGTCCGCCAATCACTGGCCAGTAACCAGGAGTGCCGGCTTCCGAAGGGTTCGGGGTCGCCGGCACGTCCTCAGTGAAAGCGGATAATCGCGAGCTCGATTTCCGTTTTGTTCGTCAGATGCGCGCCGGACGGGAACCGATCCAGAACCTTATGGTTCCGTCAAAGTCAGTTCAATCAAACGCCTGCTCAATCAAGCCAGGCTGAACAAGTTCGCCTGACCACTTCACATTCTGTGCGGTTGCAGGATCGCTGACAAAGTCCCTTGTCGCCACTCGGTATTGATGGCGCTAGGGTTACGTCGTCCGCTTGAAAATCCCGCACCGCTGAAAATGACGTCTTGGCCCGCGACTTCAAAAAAAAAACTTATGCGCCTTCCCGAACATTATGCCAGCAAGGGTTAATTCAGAAAACGAGCACATTTCTCGTGGCAGGGCCCGAAGGATCACAACCAAGGAGAAAACTCACATGAGTAAGAAGGTCAAGATGCATAGATCGTATGTTTTGTCAGGTGCGCTTCTGCTTGCCACCGGCGCAGCTGTCGCACAGGAAACTCCGAAATGGGAATTCGCGCCCGCGTTTGAGTACGTTCACACAGCGGCTCTCTATGGGGGGCAGGGTTACAACTGCGCCGGCGGCGGGGCCGGGACGCAGTACAACTTCAGCAGCATGATTGGCTTCGTCATAGACCTGAACGGTTGCAAAGCCTTCGGCCTCAGTAACGAATTCGGCGTAGGGAGCAAGGTCAACGCCACCCAGTTTTCCTATCTGTTCGGGCCGCGATTTACCTTCCGGCGCAGCCATATGTTCCAGCCCTTTGTGGACGTCACCTTCGGCGGCATACTCCTCGGTGTAAATTGCAACAACGGGAATCTGGGGAATGCCTGCGGCGCTCTTTCCGCCGTAAGCCTGCCTTCGGCGCTGCCTAAGGGTGGTCCAGTTGCGCCTACGCAAGCTGCCTACGTTGCCATCAGGCGTGACGATCATCGTGCCACAGAATCCCAACGCGACGGGTGTTACCCAGAATTCCTTCGCGCTTACGGCGGGCGCCGGGTTTGACATCAAGTTCAGCAATCATGTCGCCTTGCGGCTTGTCCAGGCAGATTATCTCTACACCCATTTTGGAGATAGCTGCCAATTCGCCTATTGCGGCAACAACAATAGCCAGGCTAACTTTCGGCTGCTCAGTGGAATGGTTTTCGGCTGGGGATCCAAATAGACAAGGGCGCGACGCGTATATTCGTGAGGCACTGCAACGCCTGGGCCAGCGGGAGTGTTCCTCTCCGTACTATTCGGCGCTGGCACATGAGCACACGCACTGGACGGCAGGTTGAACGCTCGACCGTCAATTAGGAAAGCGGTTCGGAGATTCAGCGTACGCCGCCGAAGAACTGATTGCGGAACTCGGGCGGCGTTCGTTTGCGCGCACCTGGGGCTGCGCACGGAACCGCACGGAGATCACGCGCAATACATCCAATCGTGGCTGAAGGTTCTGCGGGCGAATATCGTTTTTTCGCTGGGCTGACAGTTCGGTCCACCTCCCGAAGCCACCGCGATGAACTGAACGCGCCTCCATTTCGCCAAGGTGTGCCAGCCGGGCCGGGTGTGCATATGGGTCCGTGAGAAGGTCGGCCGGCTATCCGCGCGGGCCCGTGCTGCGAAACCTGAACAATTCGAACCCGCAAGGACAGCTCGCATGAAAAAACGGGATTTAGCTCATGCAATTTAGCCTCTTTAAAAAGGCCCGTACTTTATCAGAAAGATCTCCCAAGACCGCGGCTCTCAGATTGCTTCTAACGGATTTCTATGGACCGTACCCAAATCCATCGCAGTATCGAGAACTTCGGAATAAACAGGACATTTCGGGACCTTGGACTGCGCGCGTTGAACCGCATTGTCTTCCTTAAAATCCTCAAGGGCGTCACGATCTCCAAACCCGATCCGGAATTTACACGGTGCCCGGACAATTACCGCGGTTTGTTTCTCGAACGACCCATGCTGATGAAATTCGCGGCAGATCCTCAGAACGAGCTAACGGAAGAATTCACGCGAGATGCCCTGTTGAGGGGCGACGAATGTTATGGCTTTCTGGATGGCGATACACTGGCGTCCTATGGATGGTATTCCAAACTGCCAACCGCGATAGAGCCGCCGGAGTTGATCCTTCACTTTGACGATCGGTATATTTACATGTACAAGGGCTTTACTCATCCGAATCATCGCGGCATGCGGTTGCACGCGGCAGGAATGACCCGCGCCCTGCAGACATATCTGGGGCGCGGCTACAAAGGCATCGTGTCGTACGTGGATTGGAATAACTTCGGCTCGTTGAGGTCGTGTTTCCGCATGGGTTATACAGAGTTTGGAACGATTCTGGCAACCCGACCTTTCGGTTTTTTCCTTGTCTGGTCCAGTGCAGGTTGCGAGCCATACGGATTTCGGCTGGAATACGCGAAAGCGTGCGCTGCACCGCTCGCCGATTCGGAGATTGGGAAAAAGCAAAAACCAAGCCTCTCCGCTATAGACTAATCCGGGCCGGATAAAGTGGCGGGCGCGGGCTCCGGGTTCGGGAAATCGGCCGGGCCGATGCAACCTTTACACCTTCAGAACAATCCAGAGGGCACGTTACAGCGTGCAGTGGTCAAAATAGATCCGCTGAAAATTCTCCTGTTTCCGGTCTTCGCGGACCCGCGCACCATCCCCCCGCTCCAGACGAATTTTAACCAGTACCTTCTTACTGGTCTTCTTAGGAACTGTCAATAAATTAGTGGATCAACATCTGGGTAACAGCCTATAGTTCCAGTCGCCGTGAAACTTTTCTCTCCGGAGCTGGAGTTCCGTCATCTGCTGGTCGGAGATCCTGAGCCCCTTCTCATAGATATTGGTGTCGATCTTGCTTTTTACAGTCAGGCCGGTCGTTGTTGTGGTTGCGGCGATGAGGTCGATGATGACCTGATGGCTGACGAGTGGCTTGCCACGCCAGTTCTGGCTGATGAAAGAGAAGAGACGGTGTTCTATTTTGTTCCACTTGCTGGTGCCCGGCGGGAAGTGACTGACCGAGATTTCCAGTCCGATTTCATCGGCGAGTTGTTGCAGTTCCCATTTCCATAGCCGCACTCGGGCGCCATTGCTGCCGCCCGAGTCAGCCGTGATCAACAGACGGGTCGCTTTCGGATAACTGCGGCTGCCCATCCAGCGCCACCACCGGCGTATGCTCTCTACGGCAAACTCCGCTGTGTCGTGATCCACACCCACACTGACCCACCCGGTGTTCCGGCCCAGGTCATAGACCCCATAGGGAGCCACCTTACCGTTCTCCGGCCGACGGATTTCGAAGTCATGAACCCGGACCTGCTCGGGCTGGCCCTGCGGCTGCCATTCGCGTCCCGGATTCCTGAAATCGCCCACCAGTTCCTTCTTTTTTGTATCTACGGAGATCACCGGCTCGCCTTGTTTCAAATAACGCTGTGCCTTGCGGTTGATGTATTCAAACTGCCGATTCCGGTCCGCATGCTGACTCCCTTCCAGCTTTTTCTGGTTGGCCTGCAAACTGTAATCCATCTCGTGTAGCAACTCGGCCACGGTTTGATGACTGACTGCGTGACCCTCGCGCCGGAGTTCCTCGGCCAGCACCCGTACGCTCTTGCATGTCCATCGAAGCGGCGATTCCGGATCTCCGCGAGTCGCAGGATCCACCAGTCGGTCCAGGTCCGCACGCAGGCCGGGATCCTTGTCGACGGTTCGTTTTCGTCCTGCACCTTTCCGCCGAATCCGCGACTGCGAAAGGACAGGCTCACCCGATACCTTCTGCTGACTCAGTTCCTTCATTCCTTCGGTAATCGCACGACGCGAAACGCCTGTCGCCCGCGCAACCAGCGAGACGCCTCCATATCCAATAGCCGCGCTCTCCGCCGCCGCCACCAGACGCCGCATCCGCTCGTCCAGGAAGGAAGACAAAGAACGAAATCGCAGCCCAACGCTCTCGTAACTCACTATCCACAAGTATAAAACAAAACCATCTTAACTTGTTCTACTTATTTCCTGACAATCTCTAACTGAATGCTTCCCCGGGAGATCGACCGGATTGAGTTCTGCCGACAAGCCAGGCGACACGTTCAGTGCGGGCCGCCCACCGAACTTTCGAGTTTCCGTATGGGCGAAATGACGGCATCGACGATTAGGTCCACGTCGGCCCCAGGCAAGTTCATCAGAATCGACTGTTTACCGAAATATAAAGGATCTTGCGGCGTCATTAGCCCGGAGGCGACCGATGGGAACGGAGAAGCATGGACGATAGCATCTCGAGTCGTCTGCGCGGTATCCAAGATGAGCTGCATTTCCGAGCAATTGTTCTCTTGAAGCTCTGAGTGGGCTTTCCCGGCGACTATCTTAGGTTACTGTATCAGCTTTTCTCGAAATGCTACGTATCTTTCGCGATTTGCTTTGCTGTCCCGCTCCATCAAAGGGTCCACCTCTTGGGGTGTCTCCGTTTTCAGCGCTCTAGCAGCCCGTGTCTAAAGTCGAAAAACGCCTGGCTCTGAAAATGTTTTGACTTTAAGATCGGGATATGGCGATGGGGACGCGGAAGAAGAGAGAGCGGCAGGAATCGCTCTGGTACGGCGGTGAGTTGCCGACGGCGCCGGGACATCCGTTTTACAGCCGGTTGAACGCCCTTCTCGAGAAGGCGGACTTTGACTGTTTCTGCGAGAAGAGCTGTGCCGGGTTCTATCACGCGAAACTGGGTCGTCCGTCGCTGGCTCCGGGACTGTACTTCCGGATCATGATGATTGGTTTCTTCGAAGGCATTGACAGCGAACGCGGCATTGCGTGGCGGCTGGCCGATTCGCTCACACTGCGGCAGTTTCTCTCCATCGGACTCGACGAGCCAACGCCGGACCATGTGACGATATCGCGGACGCGGCGGCTGATCGGCGCCGAAACGCACCAGCGGATCTTCACCTGGGTGCTGGAACGGCTGGCGCAGGGTGGGCTGCTCAAAGGCAAGACCATCGGTGTGGATTCGACGACGCTGGAAGCGAACGCGGCGATGAAGTCGATCGTACGACGCGACAGCGGTGAGAGCTACAACGAATATCTGAAGCGGGTGGCCACAGCCGAGGGTGTGGAAATCACCGACGCAGCGTCACTGAGGCGCATGGACCGGAAGCGCAAAAAGAAGACTTCCAATGAAGACTGGGCCAGTCCGAGCGATGCCGCAGCCGAGATCACGAAACTGAAAGACGGGCGCACCGCGCTGGCGTACAAGGCGGAGAATGCAGTGGATATGGAAACCGGCGCCATCGTTGCGGTCACCACGCATGGCGGAGCGGCAGCCGACACGGCAACCGTGGAAGAGACAGTTATCGAAGCCGGTGTGGCCGTGTCCGGTCTGGTTGCGGAAACGACATCTGCAGGAAACTATCCGGTGCATCCCGCCGGCGTAGAGGAAGTGGTGGCGGACAAGGGATACCACAGTAACGATGTGGCCGTGGCGCTGCGGGAGCTTGCAGTCAGAACGTACATCGCGGAACCGGAGCGCGGTGTCCGTAACTGGAATGGCAAAGCCTGGGAGAAGGAAGCGGTATATGCCAACCGGCGGCGGATTCGGGGCGAACATGGCAAACGACTGCAGCGCAGACGCGGGGAAAAGATCGAACGCAACTTCGCACACCAGTTCGATACCGGCGGTATGGACCGGCGCTGGGTGCGCGGTCTGGAAAATGTCCACAGGAAACTGCTGATCCAGGCGGCGGCATGCAATCTCGCGCTGCTGATGCGTTCCCTTTATGGAGCCGGCAAGCCCAAAGCCGCACATGATCAGGTACGGCGAGCAGTTTTTGCGATTCTGGCCTTTATAAGAGCATTGGAAGCCTTCTGGCATCCACCATCCGTACACCCCGGCTACCTCATGCGAAAACCGAGAACATCAACCAAGCACCTCTTACGTCACCGCGTCACGCAAAAATAGGGCGGTTTAGACACGGGCTGTTAGACATCAGAAAGTCAAAAGCAAGGCCGTTGAGATAGGCCTCAAGCAAATAGAAGGCTTATGAGAAGGTGGCCGCCATCAAAGCCTTGCGAGTCTTGAGTGCTTTCTTAGCAGGATGATGAAAAAGTAGGACCGGACAGTTACCGGATAAAACAGAATCACGTCTTAATGTCATAAGCCGATGCGAGGACAAGACAGACAGCAGAGCGCGATGTTCAGTTACGTTTCGCCGGAGGAGCGAGTGCCGGCGGAGCATCCATTACGGCCGATTCGGGAGATGGCGGATGTAGCATTGAAGGCGCTTTCGCCGGTGTTCAACCAGATGTATGCGGCGTTCGGGAGGCCATCGATCGCGCCGGAGAAGCTGCTGCGGGCATTGCTGCTGCAGGTGCTGTATACAGTACGAAGCGAGCGAATGCTGATGGAGCAATTGCAATACAACCTGTTGTTCCGGTGGTTCGTGGGAATGAACATGGATGAGCCGGTATGGGTGCCGACGGTGTTCAGCAAGAATCGGGACCGGCTGATGGAAGGCGATATCGCGGAAAGGTTCTTCGCGCTGATTCTGGATCAGGCCGGGGCAGCCGGATTGCTTTCCGATGAGCACTTCAGCGTGGATGGCACGTTGATCGAGGCATGGGCCGGCCAGAAGAGTTTTCAGCGGAAGGACAAGCCGGAAACGGCGCCCCGGGACGATCCCGGCAATCCGACAGTGAATTTCCACGGGGAGATACGGCGTAACGACACGCATGAATCGAAGACGGCCCCGGAGGCACGGCTGGCGCGCAAGAGCAGCGGCCATGAATCGAAACTGGCGTACTGCGGCAATGCGATGATTGAGAACCGCAATGGGCTGGTGGTGGGATACGGAACTGGTGCAGTGCAGCGGCACGGCGGAGCGGGAGGCGGCCCTGCTGATGGCGGGATGCATTCCGGGGAGGGGGAGTGCGACGGTAGCGGGAGATAAAGGATACGACACCAGAGACTTTGTAGCGGGGTTGCGCGAGATGAATGTAACGCCGCATGTGGCGCAGAACGAAAAGCGGCCTGGGGGGAGTGCCATCGACGGCCGGACCACACGTCATTCCGGATACCAGTCCAGCCAGAAGAAACGAAAACGGATCGAAGAAGTCTTTGGCTGGCTGAAGACGGTGGGGATGCTGCGCAAGACCAGACACCGCGGACTGCAGAAAGTGCGCTGGGTATTCACCTTCGCAGCCACCGCTTATAACCTCGTGCGTATGCGGAATCTGACCAGGCCGCCAGTTCAGGCCGCCTAAGGATTGTCATGAAATAAGTAGAACAAGTTAAGATGGTTTTGTTTTATACTTGTGGATAGTGAGTTACGAGAGCGTTGGGCTGCGATTTCGTTCTTTGTCTTCCTTCCTGGACGAGCGGATGCGGCGTCTGGTGGCGGCGGCGGAGAGCGCGTCTATTGGATATGGAGGCGTTTCGCTGGTTGCGCGGGCGACAGGCGTTTCGCGTCGTGCGATTACCGAAGGAATGAAGGAACTGAGTCAGCAGAAGGTATCGGGTGAGCCTGTCCTTTCGCAGTCGCGGATTCGGCGGAAAGGTGCAGGACGAAAACGAACCGTCGACAAGGATCCCGGCCTGCGTGCGGACCTGGACCGACTGGTGGATCCTGCGACTCGCGGAGATCCGGAATCGCCGCTTCGATGGACATGCAAGAGCGTACGGGTGCTGGCCGAGGAACTCCGGCGCGAGGGTCACGCAGTCAGTCATCAAACCGTGGCCGAGTTGCTACACGAGATGGATTACAGTTTGCAGGCCAACCAGAAAAAGCTGGAAGGGAGTCAGCATGCGGACCGGAATCGGCAGTTTGAATACATCAACCGCAAGGCACAGCGTTATTTGAAACAAGGCGAGCCGGTGATCTCCGTAGATACAAAAAAGAAGGAACTGGTGGGCGATTTCAGGAATCCGGGACGCGAATGGCAGCCGCAGGGCCAGCCCGAGCAGGTCCGGGTTCATGACTTCGAAATCCGTCGGCCGGAGAACGGTAAGGTGGCTCCCTATGGGGTCTATGACCTGGGCCGGAACACGGGGTGGGTCAGTGTGGGTGTGGATCACGACACAGCGGAGTTTGCCGTAGAGAGCATACGCCGGTGGTGGCGCTGGATGGGCAGCCGCAGTTATCCGAAAGCGACCCGTCTGTTGATCACGGCTGACTCGGGCGGCAGCAATGGCGCCCGAGTGCGGCTATGGAAATGGGAACTGCAACAACTCGCCGATGAAATCGGACTGGAAATCTCGGTCAGTCACTTCCCGCCGGGCACCAGCAAGTGGAACAAAATAGAACACCGTCTCTTCTCTTTCATCAGCCAGAACTGGCGTGGCAAGCCACTCGTCAGCCATCAGGTCATCATCGACCTCATCGCCGCAACCACAACAACGACCGGCCTGACTGTAAAAAGCAAGATCGACACCAATATCTATGAGAAGGGGCTCAGGATCTCCGACCAGCAGATGACGGAACTCCAGTTCCGGAGAGAAAAGTTTCACGGCGACTGGAACTATAGGCTGTTACCGAGATGTTGATCCACTAATTTATTGACAGTTCCTAAGTCCGGGGAGAAGTGTGCCTGAACGCCACAAAACACGGCGCTCAGGCCACACAGCTCCCATCATGGCACCTCATAAAAACAGCAATCCGGCCCGAAGGAGCCACAGAGCAAGAGCGGACTGCTACCCGACTTACTTTTTCATCACCCTGTTTTAGTTTAGAGTGCGCCTGACGATCGGTCCACCCTCTGCGTTCATGCGCCAAGTTGAAGAGAGCACACATGTCAAGTAGTTAACCTAAGAGGAACCTGAGTTGATTTGACCTTGATACCCTCAAAGCCATTCAACGAACAGAAACGCTCGATTGCCCCCCCGCTTGCCCGACTGTAGCTTCCTGGTCCCTGAACTATATGGTCAATGTCAGTGGCAGAAAGCGGAATCTCGGCGTAAGGCATTATTTGACCACCGACGACTCGGAACCGCTCATCTCTGGATGATTTCGGAAGATTGGTGACCACACGCCACTCTCTCTCACCCGTGAACGACGGGTCTTTTAGATAGTAGGCCGCGTACTGCAGTGCGCTGAAAGAATCGATCAAGACCTGATGCTGATGCAGATGATCAGTCCCTTCATAGGCGTCGAGCGCGGCGTCGAGAACCCGTTTCAACAGTTCCTTCTGTTTTACAGGCGAGTACAGGAGCGCAATCAATCTCGACCCGGGTTTGTTCAGCTTTTCACTGCTGAACGCGATAGCATACCCATCGTGCGGCCCGGCGTAACTCCGCCACTGGCTGACCGAATCCCCATCCTCGGACGCGGATACGACGTAATGGGGGAACCAATGGGCAAGGCTTCCACCGAATGTGGGCCAACTCAAGTACAGCATTTTGCCCATGGCGTCGTGTCGTTGGTCCAGATGTTCTCTTATGACGGTCTGCGCATACGCGTACTCCGATAGATCGTTGAGGAACTGATACTCAGTCGCCCAAATGGTTTTTGAACTCAAAATGCCATGCAGGCCTTTCGCGTTCGTGTAATGAAACAAGAGTTCCGGCAGTCGCTTTTCATCGAGGATTTCCGCAGCCGCTCGATCTAGCGCTGTTTGAATCAGATACCGAGCTTGCGTCGCGTCGTATTTCATCAGGCCTTTCCGCCCATTTTCAGAATTCGGTTGACCATCACGCCGTGCCATCGACCCCGCCTCCGAGTCTCGATGCCTTCCGCGTTCATTTTCGCTGCGATCTGGTCGAAGCCCATGCCCTCAGACTGCAGCGCCCCTCAGCGGCCTTGATACGCATCCACGCGCCCCGGACTTCGCTACGATCTGTGATTTGTTGTATTGGGCTACAGCGCCCATCAATGCCGCATCAACACGCGCGTGGGATCGCTCGCCATCAAGTCGGGTTCCTGCGCTGATACCAGATTGAGGACATGCTTCCGAAGGTCTGCAATAGCGGCCTCCTGAATCATCAGATCGCGCGCCAGGCGGTCGAGCTTCTCAACGATGATCGTGCGCACGCCGTTCGAGTGCAGCGCCGCTATCATTTCCGCCCAAGCTGGCCGGTCCATGGTTTTCTTCGCACCGCTGACGCCTTCCTCGCGAAACTCGCGAATGACCTTGCAATCGTGCGCCGCCGCCTATGCCTTGATCGCCGCCCGCTGCCGTGTGAATCCGTCGCCCTCGATCTGGCCCCTACCGCTCACTCTCAGGTATGCAAACCCCCCGCTAGAGTCCGCAGTTCCGGAGAATCGCCGCGAAGCGATGCTGTTCGGCGCTCGCGCACAGGCGAGCGCGGGAAATCCGCCTTCCCTCGGGCGCGGGCGCAATTTGCTTTTCGACGTTGAAATGGCGACACTTCGGACGCCGCCAGTCCGTCTCGTGCGAGCCGCCGCGCATCCACACGCGCACGGCTTCAATTTGTTCCGGAGTGAGACGCCCGCTGATGACTGCCGACACGTAAGGCACCACGGATGGGCAGCCATCCTTCGCGGTCCCGGTGTCTCAATGCCCCATTTCTCGTAGGCGTATCCCCGGATGATCCTCTCATCCCGATTCCGCCTGCGCGTCTCGCCACTCTTCACGCCACTGGAGCGCCCAGGTCCGCGCATCGTTTCCGCACCCTTCGGTCGATAGTTCGGCATACTTCAGGATCGCGTTTCCAACCGCTTTTGTCGAGTGAAGCGATACATCGGTCTCTTCTATAACTCAGCGGACATATTTGCCTTTTGCTCGCTATCTATCTAGTATATCGTTTCATCAAAAAGTTTCCTGATCGACGGCGGTTAAGGCATCGAATTTCCTCCAGCGATGTACAACCGGTGCGGCATTGATTTCAGCAATCCCCTGAAGTATTCGCTGGCGGAGTTCTGTCCAGGACTGAACACGGATGTGGCGCAGAAAGGTCCTTGCCATTTTGCCGAACAGGGTTTCCACGATGTTCAGCCACGATCCATGCTTCGGTGTCAGCACGTACCGGAAGCGATTCGGACGCGTCGCCAGGAAGGACTGCGTTTCTTTCGAGATGTGTGCTGAGTGGTTGTCGAGGACCAGTCGGATCGTGCAGTCAGCGGGATAGCGGGCATCCAGGTCTTTCAGCAGATCGATGAACTCCCGGCTGCGGTGGCGCCGTTCGACGCGGGCGGTTACATGGCCATCGTGCAGGTCGAGCGCTGCCAGAATCGAGCAAGTGCCCAGTCGCTTGTATTCGTGATCACGTCCGACAGTGGGATGTTTACCCGCCACGGGAGGCAGATCCGGAGCGGTATTGGCGAGGGCTTGCAAACCCGGTTTCTCATCCACTGAAACGGTGATGATGCGGGCGGTTCCGCTATCGGCTCGCCTTTCATTTTGCAGCGCAACTTCCTGATAAACCATCAGGATATCTTTCATCTTCGCCTCAAACTCGGGATCCCGCTTTTCCAGATAATACCGGACTCGCTCCGGGTGCAGTTCCTGCGCGGCGAGAATGCGATGCACCGTGGCTTTCACCGCTTTCGCCAGTGACGGATGTCCGGCCTGTTCGGCGTGCTGGCGAACATACTGAGCCAGTGCACTTCGCGTCCAGAGTTCCGCCGCCAAACCGTGCTCCTTCGGTTTGGAGCAAGCCAGATGCACAACCCAGGCCTTCGCCTCCTCAGTGATCACCGGAGCATGCGGCCGATGCCAGGTATCCTTCAGGGCGGCTTCCGCTCCCATGGCAATCGCCTTGTCCACCCATTTCCGCACGCTCGGACGCGTTGTCTTCAGCGCGCGTGCGATCTGAGTGATCGTCTCGCCGGCCTCAAAGCGGCATAGGATCTGGGCGCGCTGCACTTCCCGTGCGGGACTCCCGCGGGCATGACTCAATCGCACCAACTCCTCTTTCTGTTCAGGACTCAGGATCAGTCTGGGACGCCCGGATTTTCCCGCCATGATTCAGCATAGCGGGAAACAGATGTTTATGGAAATGTTTTATTGAAACGATATACTAGGAACCCCGCCTGCGGTCGCTGGCTCGCATCGTCATAGGATTCACGTTCTCCCTGGATGGCTCGCAGAGGGAGGCGCCACGCCGCCTCTATTTTCCATGCCGGGCGTCGCGGGCGTGATCGAAACCATCGGCGGAGCACTCATCATATTGGGTCTTTCACCACCCCGGTTGCATTCCTGCTCGCCGGCGAGATGGCTGTGGGATATTTCCGCACGCACGCGCCGCGCGGATTGTGGCCGCTCACCAACGGCGGCGAACTCGCGGTCTTCTACTGCTTTTATTTCCTCTGGCTGAGCGCCGCCGGCGCCGGTCCGTGGGGCCTTGAAGTTATCTCCTGTGCCGCGGGACAATCCGGCGAATCTCGCTTACCAGACCGCTCAGATCGCGCTCATCACACAATGTCTGCAAGCGCTCCAGGTGACAGCCGGCATCGCGTACCTGATCATCCGGGCACACGATGAGTTTGATCCGGTCATGGCTGGTCGCATGAACCAGCTCGCCCGGTGCACTCAACTCCTCAAACAGTTTTTCCCCCGGGCGGATTCCGGTGAACTCGATCTGAATATCCTCGCCCGGCCGGAGTCCCGCGAGCAGAATCATCCGATTCGCCAGATCCACGATCTTCACCGGTTCACCAATCTCCAGCCCGAACACCTCCCGGCCCGCACTCATCGCCGAAGCCTGCAGCACCAGGTGAGCCGCTTCCGCAATCGTCATGAAATAGCGCCGCATTTCAGGATGAGTGACCGTCATCGGACCACCGGCAGCGATCTGCTTCTTGAACAACGGAACGACGCTGCCATTGCTTCCCAGCACGTTCCCGAACCGGACCGAAACCGTCCTTGCCGGCGCGCACGGAAGCGATTTCGCCATCACTTCCGCAACATGCTTGGTCCGCCCCATAACACTGGTCGGGTTGACCGCTTTGTCCGACGAGATCAACACGAAATCCTTAACGCCGCCCAAGTGGGCTTCCGCGAGCAAAGTGCAGGTCCCGAGAACGTTGTTTTCCACCGCTTCGAAGATGTGGTCTTCCATGAGCGGCACCTGCTTGTGCGCCGCCGCGTGATAAATGATTGAAGGCCGATGTCTCCCGATCACTTCCCGCACGCGCCGCCCGTTCTGAATGTTGCCGATCTCGGGGACGAACGTCTCGGTGTGCCCCATGTCCCTCATATCGCGATCCAGATGGAAAATGGCGTTCTCGGAAATATCGAATCCGATGATTCCCGCGGGATCGAGGCGCGCGATCTGACGGCACAACTCCGAACCGATCGAGCCGCCCGCCCCGGTCACGAGTACGGTCCGGCCGTTCAGTTTCGCGCGGATGCCCTCCTCGTCGATCCGCACCGGCGGACGGCTGAGCAGCGATTCCAGTTCCACTCCCACCTCTTCCATTGTAGTGAACCCCAGAGCTGAGACACGAGAAATGGGACACCGTGGAGTTGGAAGGTGTCGATCGAATTTCAGCAGGATCAACAGAAGAAACAATGGGCCGTGCGCCGAAGTATGACGAGGTTTTTCGTCGAACGGCTATGGAACGGATGAAGGCATGTGAGGACGTCACAGTGCTGGCGCGGGAGTGGGGCATCAGCCGGGGGCGGTTGTACCGATTTAAAAGGGAAGCGTCGGCATCAAGCCGGAACCGCGGTCTAAGACGCGGCTCAAAGAGAAGGCGAATGAGCGGCAGCGTCGGCGCATCGCGGAACTGGAGCGTCTGGTGGCGCGACAGGCGCTGGAACCGGATTTTTTCAAAGGTGCCTTGCTGCGTATCGAGGAAAATCCTCGGAAGCGGGGACAGACTTCCGGCGAGCCGTCTACGAGCAAATCCGGCACGTTGGCGGGCGGCAAGGTGAACTGACTGTCGAACGGATGTGCATACTGGCGACTGTAAGCCGCGCCAGTTACTATCGCTTCGGCGTGCCCAGGGCCGACGTTGACGAAGAAGAGTCGCGGGCTCCGAGACGCCATTCAGCGGGGTAGCGATCGAAAGCCACCAGCACGGTTATCGCCGGGTCACGCATGCACTGCGGACGCAGGGCTGGGAGATGGACTGCGGGTCTGAGGCGCGAGGACGGACTGCTAGCGATTCGCAAACGCCGTTTCGTCCCTCAGACAATGGACAGCAAGCTTGAAGTTGTTACCGATTAGCCTCCCGGGTCAGTTTTGGAAAGCAACGGTGGGCCACTTCTGGCGAGCGCCGAAGGCACCAGGATGATCAGCAACGAAAGGCCGCGCTAATGCGTGCTGCGCGCTCATGCATTCGGCCGGCGATTGGCTCCGTTCAAACGAAGGCGAATCGGCGGCAACTCGCTGTCAAGCGAGGATTTCTGACGTTCCGATGTGCCACCAAGGGTCATGCGAGCCGGACGTAGAGAGTGTATGCGGGAGATTTGCCCGCCCCGGCGAGTTAGCGGTTGCCAAACGGTAAATTATTGATTAGCAAAGCCTTTGTCGAAATCAGGGCTCGGGCAACACGTGCGCCGGAGTACCCGGAACTCGAACCTTCATTTAATAGACTCTATGCGGCGATTCCCGAATCAATCTTAGGGGATCAAGCACGTCTCCAGGTTCTTACCGCATTCGTTCTGATGTGGTTGGTTCTCGCTGGCGCGGTCGCCACCCGGGTAATTGACAGGGACCGTATAAGGTGGATTTGGAAGTCGCAGAAGGTTGACGCGATGGATAGCGACCGCAAAGGTTGGCGCAGGCACGATCCGGTATCCATAGCGCCGCCCGTGTTCCGACTCCCCTATGGGTTTTTTACACCTTGTTGTATTTTCCGAACCATGCGAGGAGCCCCTCTTCTTCGAGGTGTTGCACTTGCGGCCTTGATTGTGGTCGGCGGGAGCGCTCAAAGCCAAGCGTCGACAGATGATGAACTAGTGTCCTGAGTTAGAGATTCGTTTTGGAAATTGCCGGGGATGAGCGGGGATCTTTGGTGAGTTGGAAATTCGTTCACAAAGTCTCTGGATTTTCCCGAGGATCAGATCAGCGTCCGCAGTCCAGACAAAGGGCTTCGGCTTTTCATTATTGTAGTCGAGATATTCCCGGATCGCCTTCTCCAGACTCGGCACGCTTTTGAACGAGCCGCGCCGGATCCTCTTCTCGGTAATCTCGCCAAACCATCGCTCCACCTGGTTCACCCAGGAACCGCTGGTGGGAGTGAAGTGCAGGTGGTATCGCGGGTGCCGGGCAAACCAGCGAATCACTTTTGGTGTCTTGTGGGTTCCGTAGTTATCCAGCACCAGGTGAATCTCGCCTGCGTCGGCTGAGATGGCGGCATCCACCGTTTCCATGAACTTCAGGAACTCCTGGTGACGATGGCGGCGGTGGCATTCGCCCACCACCCTGCCTGTGGCGATGTCCAGCGCGGCAAACAGTGAAGTCGTTCCATGGCGCTCGTAATCGTTAGTCCTTTGTTCCGGCAGACCGGGCCGCAAAGGCAGGATCGGCTGCGTTCGATCCAGCGCCTGCACCTGCGATTTTTCATCGACACAGAGCACAATGGCACGTTCGGGGGGATTCAGATACAGGCCCACTATGTCGCGCACCTTCTCGACCAGGTGCGGATCGGTGGAAAGTTTGAAGGTCTCGCTGCGCTGAGGCTGGAGGCCAAAGCTGCGCCAGATGCGCACCACAGCGCTTTGGCTCAGCCCGACTTCGGCGGCGAGCGAACGCGTGCTCCAGTGGGTAGCCGCGCGAGGGAGACTTTCCAGCGTCCGCGTCACTGCCCGTTCCACGGCTTCGTCCGTGATCCTGCGCGGGGCACCGGGGCGCGGCTCGTCGGTCAAGCCTTCCATTCCTCTGGCCCGAAAGCGCTCACGCCACTTGCCCACCGTAGTTCCCGTAACGCCCAGCCGGCGCGCAATGTCCTGATTAGTAAGTCCTTCCGATGCACGAAGAACGATCTTCGCCCGCAGTGCGGCGCGCTGGGCTGTCTTCGGACGGCGTGCCAGCAGTTCGAGTTTTGTTTTATCGCCCGGCTCCAGAATGAGAGGTTGTTTTGGTCGGCCCGTTCGCATGGTGTCTCCTTCGAAACCGGTACTCAGACCCAGGTTAAAGGAGTTCCACTATTTTTGCAATTAATTTCTAACTCATGACACTAGCAGCCCGTGTCTAAAGTCGAAAAACGCCTGGCTCTGAAAATGTTTTGACTTTAAGATCGGGATATGGCGATGGGGACGCGGAAGAAGAGAGAGCGGCAGGAATCGCTCTGGTACGGCGGTGAGTTGCCGACGGCGCCGGGACATCCGTTTTACAGCCGGTTGAACGCCCTTCTCGAGAAGGCGGACTTTGACTGTTTCTGCGAGAAGAGCTGTGCCGGGTTCTATCACGCGAAACTGGGTCGTCCGTCGCTGGCTCCGGGACTGTACTTCCGGATCATGATGATTGGTTTCTTCGAAGGCATTGACAGCGAACGCGGCATTGCGTGGCGGCTGGCCGATTCGCTCACACTGCGGCAGTTTCTCTCCATCGGACTCGACGAGCCAACGCCGGACCATGTGACGATATCGCGGACGCGGCGGCTGATCGGCGCCGAAACGCACCAGCGGATCTTCACCTGGGTGCTGGAACGGCTGGCGCAGGGTGGGCTGCTCAAAGGCAAGACCATCGGTGTGGATTCGACGACGCTGGAAGCGAACGCGGCGATGAAGTCGATCGTACGACGCGACAGCGGTGAGAGCTACAACGAATATCTGAAGCGGGTGGCCACAGCCGAGGGTGTGGAAATCACCGACGCAGCGTCACTGAGGCGCATGGACCGGAAGCGCAAAAAGAAGACTTCCAATGAAGACTGGGCCAGTCCGAGCGATGCCGCAGCCGAGATCACGAAACTGAAAGACGGGCGCACCGCGCTGGCGTACAAGGCGGAGAATGCAGTGGATATGGAAACCGGCGCCATCGTTGCGGTCACCACGCATGGCGGAGCGGCCGCCGACACGGCAACCGTGGAAGAGACAGTTATCGAAGCCGGTGTGGCCGTGTCCGGTCTGGTTGCGGAAACGACATCTGCAGGAAACTGATATGGAGCGACTGTGTCAAGCCCCCCGAGATTGTTGGGGGGCGAGTATGTTTTTCCTTTCGCTTTCATGAGCGGAGCAGTTTTGGTGGAGAACGCAGTCCGTCAAGGACGCGCGAAGCGCGACAACGTGAATCCTTGACGGACTGCGTTCTCCACGTATGCTGAGCGTCGGAAGCGAAAGGAAAAACTTCCGGACAGGAGTGCCGATAACAACCGAGTAGCAAGCGCGACGATTGATCACACTGATATGCGCGGGTCGAAACCGCAGTGACATGATCCGTCGGGAGCTGCCTCGGACTAAGGGCGCGGGTTGGATCCGAAGACCGTACCGCATAGTTTTCGTCGAGGGTTCTCCTTTTCGTGGGCCCTCGGCTGTCATCGACACTGCTGTCCGGAAAGAACTCACTTCTTAAGCCGCTTTCGGCAAACGGAACTGCTTTTCGGTAGGAACCGCGATCGCCCAGAGAAAGCCCAGCAGTTCACGGGCAAGCGCCGTCATGGCCTGACCACTGGTCTTTCCGCGAGCGGTCAGCGCCACATATCTCTTGTAGAGGCGTTGCTGTGCCTTCCAGGCCATCTCTCTCACCTCGTCCGTGAGCGCCAGCGCTTTCTGTCTTCTCAACACCCGGCCCTGCACATTGGGCCGATGCCGGTACGCCCAGACCGACTCCACCAGAACCCGGCGCAAATGCGCATTACCGCTTTTGGTGATGGCGCCGCGCTGGGTTCGGTTGCCGCTGGAATACTCTCGCGGCACCAGTCCGCTGTAGCCCATCAGTTGGCGCGGACTCTCGAAACGCGACAGACTGCCCAGTTCGCAGACCACCGTCGCCGCGGTAGTCTGCGCCACTCCGCGTAAAGCCTGCAGCGCCTCGATGACTGCGCGAACTTCCGCAGGCGCCTTTGCGACCGCCTCGTCGATAGCCTGTTCCAGCTTCACGATCCGTTCCGACGCATGCTCCACCTCACCGAGGTAATGCGCCAGCGTGGCTTCCAGTGCCGGCTCCTCGAAACGGGCATGAATCCGGATCCAGTTGAGATACTTCTTCGTCCATGGCTCTCCCGCACCCGTCGGCCGCTGGCCATGGCGCAGCAGAAACTTTCCCAGCCGATGGCGATGCCGCAACTGGTCTTTCTTCGCCGCTTCGCGGGCGCGAACCAAATCGCGCAACGCTTCGTGGGCTGCGTCGGGAACCCACACCGCGGTCAGTTCTCCGGCTCGGTGACAACGCGCGAGTTTCTCGGCGTCCCGGCGGTCGGTCTTGACCCTGTCTCCGCTCTTTGTCGGCACCAAAGACGGAGCAATTACCTCGCAGGCCACTCCCAACTGCGTCAGTTGCCAGTACAGAACGTATCCTGTCGGCCCTGCCTCGTAGCAGCATCTCAACTTACCCACCGGCCCGAGCTTGCTGATCATCTTCCGTACCGATTCCGGGCGGTTCGGAATGATGCCCAGACTGCGAACCTCTCCTGACTCCTCTGCCACCGCCACAGCAATGGTGTCGGCGTGGACATCCAATCCCACAAAGCGTAATTTAGACATGTGCGACCAACTCCTTTCGTATGCGGCTCTGCGCCGCAGGTTTCACCTACTCGCAGCGTAATCCGCGCTACTGCGATTCCGTGTTGGTCGCTCCATTTTGACTATCCGGTGCATCCCGCCGGCGTAGAGGAAGTGGTGGCGGACAAGGGATACCACAGTAACGATGTGGCCGTGGCGCTGCGGGAGCTTGCAGTCAGAACGTACATCGCGGAACCGGAGCGCGGTGTCCGTAACTGGAATGGCAAAGCCTGGGAGAAGGAAGCGGTATATGCCAACCGGCGGCGGATTCGGGGCGAACATGGCAAACGACTGCAGCGCAGACGCGGGGAAAAGATCGAACGCAACTTCGCACACCAGTTCGATACCGGCGGTATGGACCGGCGCTGGGTGCGCGGTCTGGAAAATGTCCACAAGAAACTGCTGATCCAGGCGGCGGCATGCAATCTCGCGCTGCTGATGCGTTCCCTTTATGGAGCCGGCAAGCCCAAAGCCGCACATGATCAGGTACGGCGAGCAGTTTTTGCGATTCTGGCCTTTATAAGAGCATGGGAAGCCTTCTGGCATCCACCATCCGTACACCCCGGCTACCTCATGCGAAAACCGAGAACATCAACCAGGCACCTCTTACGTCACCGCGTCACGCAAAAATAGGGCGGTTTAGACACGGGCTGTTAGGCAAGCCTCTTGATTGGCCTTCATTGGCTTCCAGGGGTGCCGGTATTCAATTTGCCCTACGCACTGCATGGCAGGATGATGGTGCCTTAAAATGCGTGGCCACGTTCTCTGATGAGAAAGGGAAGATAGCAAGGTACTTATCAAAATGGAAGGGCGGCCCGGCTCTCTCCAGCTTCAGCTTCTCGGTCCATGATGGAAATGGCTTCCTTTTGGGCACCGCCTATATTCCAAACTCTTCCTTGTCGAAGCGACAAGTCCAGATAGTCTTCTGCATTCCGGACTAACCCCGCCTTCACTGGATTGGCTTCGATGTATATTCGAATCCTCTCGAACTCCATCCGGTTTCGCACGTAGTGATCGTAAGATTCTTTTTGCCAAAAGGGTTCCCCGGTTCGTCCTAACAGGCGGTTAGCCTCCCGGGCAGTCGCACCTTTGAGCAATTTCAGCAGGCGATCGGGAGCGATCAACGGCCGAATCAGCAGATGAACATGATTTGCCATGACGACGCACGCACCCAATTCATAGTGACCCATGTCCGATCCTTTGTGGATCGAACCCACCACGATTCGCGCGATGTCCGGTTACCGGAGATACAGTGGTCCGCCCCGCGGCCCATCAAGTTGTCGGTCCAACCAGACGAAAGCCTGTCCGGAAGCCAGCGGGCTCGGCAGAGGCAGAAACGAAGCGGGCAAACTGCCATGCAGGTGCCAGGTGAGAAACAGCGGAATGCCTTGCGGATAAAGATGTGGCAATCGGCGGCGATGCGCAGTCATATATCTATTCAGTCGTCGGAACGGAGGAGGTTCTCAACGCAATAGAAGCAGGCGTCGAAAGAGTCTCGATTGCAATAGTGCCTGCGCCACATAAGTTAGCGCTTATCGGATGATTCCCAATCCGCCCTACATCAAATCCGAAAATGCTCTAAGACCGTTGCTCATCAGTATTCTCCACCGATCGCTAGCCGCCGCGGGCTGCAGCCAGGAAACCCTCGAAGCAATAGCCGCCACGGACCTCTCCTAATCTTCCCCCGCCCGGCGTAAAATAAGCACGTGAAACGCAGCACAGACCACATCCTCACGACGCACGCAGGCCGGCTCGATGGGCCGGCCGAATATCGCCAGATGTCGATGGACCTGATGGCGGGCGCTCCCTGGGACGCCGGCAAAATCCGCGCCGTCGCCCGCACCGCAATGCTCGATGTGATCGGCCGCCAGACGGGCGCCGGCATCGACGTCATCAGCGATGGAGAGGTCGGCAAGACCGGCTTCGGCGGAAAGGGCTACTACGGGCGCAGGCTCAGCGGTCTGTCTACCCGCAAACTCAAGGATGGCGAGCCGCCGTTCATGGCCTTCGCCACCGGCGAACGGCTGGAATTCGCCGAGTTCTACCGCGACCTGAACTTCATGCCCGTGCCGCCGGAGCGCACCGTCTGCACAGGCCCGGTCACCTACATCGGTCAGGATGAGATCAAGCAGGACCTCGCCGCATTCCGCGCCTGCCTTGCCGAGGCGAACGCGAAACCCGAAGACGCCTTCATGTGCCAGCTCTCACCCGGCTGGCTGGAACACTTCTTCCACAACGAACACTACGCGACCGACGAAGACTATCTATTCGCGCTCGCCGACGCGATCAAACACGAGTACAAGGCCATCGTCGATAGCGGCTTCATCCTTCAGATCGACGACCCGGCACTGCCCGACACCTACGACATGATCGTGCCGAACCCGACCATCCCCGATTATCGGAAATTCGCCGAGATCCGCATCAACGCGCTCAACCATGCCCTCGCCGGCCTTCCTGCGGACCGCATCCGATATCACATCTGCTGGGGCAGTTGGCACGGCCCCCACACACATGACCTGCCGTTGAAGCACGTGATCGACCTGATGCTCAAGGTCAACGCCGGCGCCTATTCAGTCGAAGCCGCGAACCCGCGCCACGAGCACGAATGGAAACTGTGGAAGGAAACGAAGCTGCCCGAAGGCAAGTTGCTGATCCCGGGCGTAGTCAGCCACGCAAGTAACGTGGTCGAACACCCCGAACTGGTCGCTGACCGCATCGTTCGCTATGCGAACCTGGTCGGACGCGAGAACGTGATCGCGGGTACCGATTGCGGCCTGGGTTTCCGCGTGCATCCACAGATAGCCTGGGCGAAGCTGAAAACCCTGGCCGAGGGAGCGGCCCTCGCCACGAAAGAACTGTGGGCAAGCTGACGATCGCCGTGCCGTCAATGATTGCAGTGCTATCATCGACGTATGGCGAGCATTACAATCCGGCGCCTGGACGACTCCATTAAGGCGAAGTTGCGCGTCCGCGCTGCTAGTCGCGGCAGGTCCATGGAGCAGGAAGCGCACGGGAGATCCTGAAGGCCGGTCTCACGTCAAAAGGCGCCTCTCCGCTCAATCTCGCCGATGCCATCCGGCGGCATATTGAACCTCTCGGCGGCGTAGATCTCGCGATTCCAGCACGCCAGCCTGTTCGCGGTCCCGTGAAGTTCGGGAAGTGATCATCCTCGATACCAACGTACTCTCAGAGGTGCTCACACCCGCACCGTCCCCCGTGGTCCTGCGTTGGCTGGCAGCACAGGAACCATCCTCGGTTTTCACAACCACGATTACCCAGGCGGAACTCCTCTACGGCGTTGAGTCACTGCCACCCGGTAAGCGCCGCACCAGACTGCTCGCCAGCATCGAGAACATTCTCAACGAGGAGTTCGTGGACCGGATTCTCCCTTTCGATGAAGAAGCGGCGCGTCGATTTGCAAAGATCGTCGCCGCCAGAGACGCGACGGGTCGTCCGATCTCGCAATTCGATGCCATGATCGCGGCGATCTCCGGTTCGTGACATGCGGCAGTTGCAACCCGCAATACCGCCGATTTCGATCATTGTGGTATCCGGATCATTGATCCTTGGAAGGAATAACCGGCTCTCGCTGCCGGCAAATTCTTTCGAAGTGATAAGCTCATCGCAATGCCAGATGCCGTAGAGGGCGCGCAGACCGCGGATCGCGCGAAGTTGCGCAACTCGACGACGGTCTTTCTGGTTGGCAACATTGAGACGGCAATCGATTGGTACAAGCAGTTGGGGTTCGAGGCCGAGTACTATCCGCCGGGTTTCGCAATCCTGCTTCGCGACGAAATCAGGATATTCCTCCAACAGCAGCCCGGTTACGTGACCCCGGATGATCCGGGAAGGCGCGAGCGCCACGCGTGGGACGTATACATCCTGACTGACAACGTGAAGGCTCTCTACGAGGAGTACTCGGCACTGCCGGGAGTCAGGATCTCGCGTCAGCTTTGTCCGCAGGAATACGGGATGATGGAGTTCGATGTGATGGATCTTAACGGACACCGGTTGGTGTTCGCACAACCGAGTGTCCGCGAGTCCGCTCCTGCCGCATGATCCTGCTCAACCATCTGACGATTCACGTCTCCAATTACATTGCTTCACGCGACTGGTATGTCACCAACTTCGGTTTGCGCGTGGAGTTCGAGAATGTCGAATCGGGCTTTGGCGGGCTGGAAGACGACGGTGGGGTTGAGTTAATTCTCGTCCAACATCCGATGCAGGATCGAGAGCGTGACTGTGCGTTGACCTTCCAATGCGACAGCGTTCACGCCAAATACAATGAGCTCACAGCCCGTGGAATTCGCTTCGTTCACGAACCGAAGACTATACCCTGGGGCTATGGCTCGGAGTTCCTTGACCCGGATGGATATCGCGTGATGATCTGGGACAAGGACACCATGCCGGGTTACAGGGCGTGACGTCAGTTCGCCGCGTTACTTCTTCACAAACTTATGCAGCGTGGCATTAACCGTATCGGCAATATAAATCTCACCCTTCGGACTCACCGCAATAAAATGCGCTTCGCCAAATTCACCAAGCCCCTTGCCCGGTTTTCCCACAGCCGCCAGAACATTCCCATTCAAATCCATCTTCAATAACTGACCCGCGAAACCGTTCACCATGTAGATCTCCCGCTCGCCGATCTGCAGCGAACACGGCAGCCCCTTATACTTCAGTTCCTTAACAAACGTCCCGTCCTGATCGAAAATCTGAATGCGCTGATTCTCGCGGTCTGCCACCCAAAGCTGCCCTTTGGCATCCACCGCAATCCCATGCGCCACATTGAATTTCCCAGGCTCCGTGCCTTCCCCGCCCCAGGACTTGATGAACTTTCCGTCCTTATCGAACTTCAAAACGCGCGGATCGCCCTTGCCCGGCGTGTGCCCCTGCACCACAAAAACATCGCCATTGCGTCCGATCGCCAGATCGTTCGGTTCGTTCAGAAGCTGCGTCCCCGCCGCTTCATCCCACGCGCCGGCCTTGCCCTTGGTACCAATCGTCAGCAGAACCTTGCCCTGCGAATCCAGCTTCATCACGGTGTGGGCGCCGACATCGGTCACCCAGAAATTCCCCGCGCCATCCAGCCGAAAACCGTGCGCCCGTGTCAGCGGATCGCCAAACGCCCGAATAAATTTCTGATTCTCGTCGAACTCCATCAACGGACGAGGTCCGCGAAAGAGCACGAACAAATGCCCGCGTGAGTCGAATGCCACGCTCGCCGGAGCCCCGGAAGGCGCGCCTTCCGGAACCGGCAGCGTATTGACGACGGCGGCATAATCCAACTCCGGCGCTGGCTGAGGAATCAGGAGCGCCGGGTCGGAAGGGCGTTGCGCGAAGCTGCTCGCGCACGCCAGAAACAACGAAAATGCAACTGACTGCTTCACTACTTTGCCAGCGGATCGGGCCTGAGCTGGAACTTCACGATCTTGCCCTTGGTGCCTTTGCCGCCTTCGATGTGCCACACAAAGTGCGTGCCGTAATTCGAATAGAGCGCCCGGCCCTTCCATCCCAGGTTGGCATCGTCGATGCGAGCGTCCATGCCGCGCGAGTAGAAGCCGAGCGGATACGGAACCTTGAAGTAGGTCCACTTCTTCGTCTGCGGATTGAGCGCAATCAGCGAATCGGAATTCGATCCCGTAAGGAACGGTGTGTTCTTACCGAGTCCGATGATGTTCTGCTGATCCACCCAGTTGAAGTAATGGAAATCGGCCGGAATCTCGGTGCCCTTCAGCTTCGGACCCGGTGGTCCGATAGAGCGTCCAGCCTTCCGGGCACTGGCTGCCGTCGACCTTCGCGGGACCGCTCAGGTTCTTGCACTTGCGCACGTCGAAGCTGGCCAGATCGCTCGATGCCGCCAGACCGGTCCAGACCACACCGTTGCTGTCGATATCCACGCCGCGCGGATCGTAACCCGGCGCGGGCACCTTGAACAGCGTCGTCTTGCAGGTCGACGGCGGATTGTTGCCGCGCTGCAGGCGAACGAGCATACCCGGATACGGGCTCTCGGAGACGCCCCACACCGAATCGTCCACCGGGCTGGGGATGATCGCATACAAGCTGTAACTGACCATGCGTGTCAAGCTTGGGATCCGCTGTCGCCGAGCCCTGTGGGAGCGGCGCCTCTGCCGCGTCCTCCAGGGGCTGCGTTCTGGTTTCCGCCGGCGCCGTGTCGGTCGAATACAGAATCGATGCATCGCCGGCGCGGCTCTGTCTTGCGATCTGGAACGGTTTGGTGATTTTGCCGTCGCCATTGGTGTCGAGCACCTGCCCGCACCAGCCCACGGCCTGCTGCTCGTCGTGCGTCTGGTCGTAAACCTTGGTATCGATCCAGCCGAAGATCGGACCGCTCAACTCGTTGAAGTACACGGTCTCATCGGGATCGTTGTCGAACTGCAGGTGATGCGTCGAGTAGCAGGTGTCGATCAGCGTGAACTGCTTGGTCTTCGGATCGTAGAAGGACGCCTGGCGGGCGCTGTTGCGCAGCGGGAACCAGTCGGCGTACTTGTTGCTCGGGTCGCTGCACCAGGTCGCATCGGCGTTGCCGCGAATCTTCGAAGTCATCCACACACGGCCCTTGCTGTCGATCATCGGGTTGTGCGGATCGGCCGGATCGTACGGAGGATTCGACCACAGGTGCTCGTTGCCCCAGAACAGCGACGGACGATTCGGCGACGGGAAGCGCGAAGGAACCTTGTCCCTTGATTCGCGCGTCGGAATGTCGATCGAGTAAGTGTTGTTGTCGGCCTGATCCAGAACCACCAGCTGACCGTGTCCCGCGTTCACCGCGTAGTTCGGGCCGCCGCGCGTTCACGTTCGGATGATTCTTGTCGGTCGAAATCTGATCGTGCATGAAGGAGTGATCGTCACCGACATCCCACATGCGTGGCGACAACGTTGCGCTCGATTCCAGTCGGGCGCGCGGGCTTCAGCTCGGGGACTTCGCCCGCGTCCATGGCTCTTGTCCAGTCTGACAGGGACTTCAGTGTCGGATCTTTACCCATCTGGCCCAGGAGCCCATACATGCTGGTTCCGCGAACGCCGATACCGAGGCGCCATTCCCATGCTTCCTCGTGGGTCTTCAGCTCGGGCTTCGCGGCAAAGACGTGTTTTACATCGCGCGTCAGCCCAGTGCCCAACTGATGGCAGAAGTTGCAGCCGGACTTCAGTGAGTTGATCCAGTGATCCTGATCGAGCATGCCCGCGGCAGGCCCGGTTTCGGGGAAAATGCTGGGCGGTGGCGGAGCCATCATGGAAAGCCAGTAGTCGCCCGGATAAACTTTGGCGGCTTCCTGCGGCGTCTTCGCGGTGACCGCTTTCAGCGCCACAGCAGCGGTGCCGGGCTTCGCATCGATCGGTGTCGAATCCAGCAGACCATAACCGCGCACCCAGACCTTATAGGTCGCGGCCGGCAGTTCGGGCAGCACGTACTTGCCCCCATCGTCCGTTACAACGATCTTGATCATCGGAGTCTGAAAATCTTTCGTCTCCGCGATAACCCAGACGCCGGCTTCGGGCCCTTTATCGCTCGTCACCGTGCCGCTGATGTAGCCCGGAGGACTGACGTAGTGCGATCTTGCCCGCCTTTTTTGCAGTCGCCTGCTGCGCATGAGACGGTATTGCCACAAACAGGGCCAGACCGATGGCGCCCGTGCACAACAGGGCCGCGGTTGCCTTGGACCCGATGATCTTCATTGATTGAACTCTCCTAAAAATCGCTTCGGGCCGGATTGCCCTTGAGCGGTGACAAAAAATACCCAGACCAGTATATATTAGCCGTGCGCCGGGCACGCAATCAGGCTGTTTTTGGCCTTGTGATAGAGTTCGTGTTTGGGGCTGATGCGCAAACTGATTGCGGCCGCTATCCTCTTCGCTGCGGTAATTCCTTCAGGAGTAGTCGCCTTCCAGGCGGCACACCGCCAAAACTGCTTCTCCCAAATCAGGCGAGGCGAAAGTAAATCCGAAAGACGGCTTGCGATATCGCTGGATTCCCCCCGGAACCTTTATTTCAGGCTGTTCACCCGGGGATTCCGACTGTTTCGCCGACGAATTCCCGACCCGCAAAATCACACTCACGCGCGGATTCTGGCTCGGAGAAACCGAGGTCACACAGGCCGCTTACGAGAAGATCACCGGCGACAATCCCAGCATTAATATCGGACCGAATCTGCCCGTCGACGAGGTCGACTCGGACGCGGCCGAATACTACTGCCAGCAAATTGGCGGCCGCCTGCCCTCGGAAGCGGAGTGGGAATACGCTGCTCGCGGCGGCACCACCGGCCCGCGTTACGGCGACCTCGATCAGATCGCCTGGTACTACAAGAACAGCGGCTTCACGACGCACCCCGTCGGCCAGAAGAAACCCAATGCATACGGCCTCTACGACATGCTCGGCAACGTCGTCGAGTGGACGCACACCTGGTACACGGTCGAGGTCTCGCAGGAGAACATCAATCCCACCGGTCCCAGCCTCGCGGAATTCAAGTCGCTGAGAGGCGGCGGATGGTGGGACGATCCGGAACTCGTCCGCGCCTCATACCGCTCCCGCTTCGAACCCGACTTCGCCGACTTCAATATCGGCTTCCGCTGCGTCAGCGAGTAGAGTGTCCGCGCTCTCCCCGTTTTTCGACCGCACCATCTCTTCACCTACCGGACGTCGATCGACGAACTCCCGCCGCGCGCGCTGCAAGCCCGGAATCCCGCCGACCCGTCTCATCTTCCGCCTCGCACGCTGCGGCTGGACCCGTCGCGATCCGGAAGAAGTGCTCGCTTCCCACCTGCTGCGCCAAGCGCCCCCATGTCGCCAGGAATCGTCAGCGGACCTCCCGTACTCGACCGGCCGCTTCATGAGACGCTTGCCGTGCCTCTCGAAGAGCATGCCGCGGGTGTAATCGGAACCCTCTGCCGCTGTGCCTGCCTCGCCGCGTACCATGGCTGCCCCGTGAAATCGAAACCATGCAGAATATCGCGGCGTATCGCCCACCGCCCGCGAAGCACCGGCATGCTGGATACAACCTTGCGTCGAAGAGCTGGAGAAAGTTCGTGTCAGGGCTTCTCCATAAGGTGCTGCACCTCGTCGCCGTCGATCCTGCGAAATCCGAGGCGCTCATAGAGCCGTATCGCCGCGATGTTCGTCACATTGACATGCAACCGCACCGGCCTACCCGCGCTCTCCGCTGAAGCCAGCACTTCTCCGATCACCGCCGACCCGATTCCCCTCCCCCGAAACTCCGCCCCCACCATGATCTCCACCAGCCGAACCTCATGCGGCATAGTAGTCACCACGATCCACCCCGGCATCCTCGCCATCCGCTTCGATCACTTCGCTCACGGCGTCGGGATAATTCGTACGGTGAGACTGCCTGCGGCCTTCGAACTGCGTTCCCAGCAGATGCGCCCGCATCGGCTCCGGCCAGGCATCCGCGCCGAGCTCGCGCCCTATGGTGTCAACGACCAATCGCCGCACAAACGCTTCGTCGTCTGGTGTCTCACGCCGTCTCTTTATTTGCATTGAGTTCACAAACTACCGATCGAGAAGACTCCGGATGCATTCTTTGAAGACATCCATCGCGGAGAATGCCGCTCCGTCGGCCCCCAATTTTCCGAAAGCACAGGCACATACAGGATGCCACTCGCCCGGGAGTGCTCATAGTTGAACTGGCCAATCACGTCGTAAAAACAGCTTCGGGCCGTCGCCCCGGTCACGGATGTTCAGCGGCACCGCCGGCGCCAGCCATGGTGACCGCATTCGTCGCGAGCGTTTTGCCAGCGTCGACCGCCGTCTGGTAAGGAGGGCACGGGATGGCATGTTCGCGAATCGTCACGGGGGCGGATTGCACGCCTCCTGCCTCGCCCAAGGCGACAGCTGTGAGGCCCGGGCGGAGGTCAGGGAGCGCTAGAGTTGTTGTTTCATCACCCCCGTATGTGGCCGAGGACCGCGAACAGCGCGCTGTACTGCGAAATTGAAAGCAGTTGGCCCTGGCAAAGGACGATTTGAATTCTATTCCGAGCGTAACCGGTGCGCTGAGTAGCAGCCAGCACCGAGCCGTTACTACTGACAGGAGAGCGCGGTCTATACCGGCGCGGTCGCAGGCGAACTTGAGCTGCCTTGAATCGTAAGCACCGTCGCCGCGTTGACATTGGAAACGCGGACAACGAGCACGAGTTGCCTGCCGTAGTATTGGTGCTGCAGTTAGCCGGCGTAGTCATGATCTGGCTTCCCAGGCTAAATGCCGTGCTTCCGGCTGTGACATTCACCTGCCACAAACTCCAGTCACGTTCTGCGCGAGATACGAATACACCGTCAGGGTGGACTTGTATGCCGCGGACATGACCGCCGGATTGGCGGTATTCAAAGCCGCGTTAATGTTGATTCCGATCGAAGTCGAGTGAAAGGTAACCGGTCCCGTTGCGCCTGTCCCCACACAGGTAGCACCAGTAGTGCCGGTGGCTCCTGCTCGCCCGGCGGCGCCGCCCGTGGCGCCTCGTGCTCCGGAGGATGCCAATGCGCAGCTAGTATATCGTTTCATCAAAAAGTTTCCTTATCGACGGCGGTTAAGGCATCGAATTTCCTCCAGCGATGTACAACCGGTGCGGCATTGATTTCAGCAATCCCCTGAAGTATTCGCTGGCGGAGTTCTGTCCAGAACTGAACACGGATGTGGCGCAGAAAGGTCCTTGCCATTTTGCCGAACAGGGTTTCCACGATGTTCAGCCACGATCCATGCTTCGGTGTCAGCACGTACCGGAAGCGATTCGGACGCGTCGCCAGGAAGGACCGCGTTTCTTTCGAGATGTGTGCTGAGTGGTTGTCGAGGACCAGTCGGATCGTGCAGTCAGCGGGATAGCGGGCATCCAGGTCTTTCAGCAGATCGATGAACTCCCGGCTGCGGTGGCGCCGTTCGACGCGGGCGGTTACATGGCCATCGTGCAGGTCGAGCGCTGCCAGAATCGAGCAAGTGCCCAGTCGCTTGTATTCGTGATCACGTCCGACAGTGGGATGTTTACCCGCCACGGGAGGCAGATCCGGAGCGGTATTGGCGAGGGCTTGCAAACCCGGTTTCTCATCCACTGAAACGGTGATGATGCGGGCGGTTCCGCTATCGGCTCGCCTTTCATTTTGCAGCGCGACTTCCTGATAAACCATCAGGATATCTTTCATCTTCGCCTCAAACTCGGGATCCCGCTTTTCCAGATAATACCGGACTCGCTCCGGGTGCAGTTCCTGCGCGGCGAGAATGCGATGCACCGTGGCTTTCACCGCTTTCGCCAGTGACGGATGTCCGGCCTGTTCGGCGTGCTGGCGAACATACTGAGCCAGTGCACTTCGCGTCCAGAGTTCCGCCGCCAAACCGTGCTCCTTCGGTTTGGAGCAAGCCAGATGCACAACCCAGGCCTTCGCCTCCTCAGTGATCACCGGAGCATGCGGCCGATGCCAGGTATCCTTCAGGGCGGCTTCCGCTCCCATGGCAATCGCCTTGTCCACCCATTTCCGCACGCTCGGACGCGTTGTCTTCAGCGCGCGTGCGATCTGAGTGATCGTCTCGCCGGCCTCAAAGCGGCATAGGATCTGGGCGCGCTGCACTTCCCGTGCGGGACTCCCGCGGGATGACCCAATCGCACCAACTCCTCTTTCTGTTCAGGACTCAGGATCAGTCTGGGACGCCCGGATTTTCCCGCTATGATTCAGCATAGCGGGAAAGCAGATGTTTATGGAAATGTTTTATTGAAACGATATACTAGGCTCGCCACCGCCGCGCCCACTTTATTCAGGAATAGCGTCGGTGCCTCTGTCCCCGAAATCGGGAAAGACTCAGGCAGCCTGATTCCTGCGGCGGCGCAAAGCCGCCAGCAGGAACGCAATGCCGCCAATGCTCAATACCCACGTCGACGGTTCCGGCGTGGCGGGAACGCCGACCTCAGTAGCCGAAGTCACGTTCAGAATGTCTACAGCCCAATTGCCGTTATCCGTGTTGCTGAACGTGTCGCAGAACGCCGTGCAAGGTCCGCTGGCGGTGAAATTCCCCTGCCCCTGCTCGATGAAGCCGTCGCTCAGACTGCCAGCGGGAAGGTTGCCCGATTGCGTCAGAGCCAGAATATAGCTGCCAGCAGGCAGGGACACCTGGGCGTACGCGTCCAGACACGCGCGATTGCGCGGATTGCCCGGGCCTCCGTTGCAATCGTCATCTGCGCCGATCTGAGTTCCATCACTGCCGAACCAGGTGAAGTAGGTGTCGAAGCCACCCGCAGGGATGACCTGGCTGTTGGCATTTGTGCCGCCGCCATACTCCCAACTCACCATAGAGACGGTCGAATCGGTAGCCAGCGTGAAGTCGAACAACTGCACCTGGTCGTCGGTAAGAAAAAAGCCTTCAAAAGAAAAATCGCTGGTGAGCCTGCCGACGACACGGCAAGCCCGGCGGTAAAAAACAAACACAACAGCGTCTTCATGCTGATGTCCTCCTCCTTAAGAAGCGCTCATCCTGACCCTTAACGCGGACAGGTATGGCCTAATACAAACGTCAGGCACTTATGTTATCACCGGAAGCGCCGTTCAACAATATCAACGAAAGATACCCCCCTCTTTTTCGGGAATAGATGCACGACAAATGCGTTAAAGTGGCTTAATTAACCCAGCCTGCACCAGTGAGCGATCAG
>CAWEKQ010000050.1:0-241404 GCA_963809655.1 Terriglobia bacterium
GCGGCTTCGGGCGGCTTGTCCGCGACGTAACCTTGCCGGGTCTGGACCAGCAACGAGCCATATCGAGGGTCGTTGGCCGTCAGCCCGACAACCGCGAGTAGCCGCTGTCGTTGGCGCCGCTGTTCGAAGGTGAGCACGTACTGCTGACGGACTTCCCGGCGGTGTGGGGTAGGCAGATCGTTTTGACGTCAGCCACCTGCTTGGTAGAAATGCTTCGCCACCGGTATCCTGGAAATCTTCGATAAGCACCTGGGGATTCCGATAATCCATCGTTTTCGTCGAAGATCCCGACGGAATATACGACGAGACCCGCACGGAGGGCGCCACCGAGCGTGTCCGCCAGCGTGGCGTGGCTTGAATCGTCGCCGCCGTCCGTAATGGTGAGAAGGACCTTGCGGAAATACGCTGCACGCCGAAGCGCGACTCCGCCAGCACCAGCGCGTCGTAGAACGCCGTAGTTCCACCGGGATTAAAGGTGTTGATCCGCGGCCTCCATCAGTGATATTTCCGGTGAACGGTATGTCCGGCGGCAAGCCCAGGCGCGCGCGACCTTGAAGTGCACAACGAACATCTGGTCCTTCGGATCGCCGGCGCGTGCAAATGCAAGCGCGGCGGCCAGCACCTGGTCTCGTTTCGGCACCATGCTGGCGCTGTTATCGATCACGATTCCCGTGGTTACCGGCGAACCTCCCTGGAACTCTGTGTGATATCACGGGGAACATCGTTGATGAAAGGTGAAGATGAATCTCTCAGTCAAACCGGAAATTACATGCCCGTCGCTGTCAGTGCAGTATTGTGTGGATCCAACCAGCGTGACATCGGCCCGGATGGTGGCCGCAGGCCGGCCCTCCGCGAGCAGCGCGCAAATGAGCAGGATCGAGGCGGCTTGCATCCGTATTCCATCGTTTTGATGAGCAATGGGAGGTCTGGCGAGGTAGATAGATTCGGGCCGGCCTTGAAACTTTAACGCCTGGCTCAAAGGCGCCGCATCACTTCAATGCGACGGTACAGATCAGCCGGAAGCAGTGCAGGTCGAGTAGACCGTATTCAGGTCGCCGGAGCCGCCGTGCTGCGGCGTTATCTGTTAAGCCGAAGTGAGGACCCATGTTCAAATCAAAAGGTAGATCTCATCCTGGTTGGTAGCGGGGCTTGTCCCGCTTGTGCTAGCGACTTCCGGTTGCGCGACTAGAGGATACGCCCGGAGACAGGTTAGACCGGTCGCCGAGCACGTTGCCGCACTGAGGCGCAGACGAATCGAGAAAATCGCCGCAGTTTTGGCGGAGAGCACGAAAGCGACATGTCGCAGGTCAACGAACGTATTCCGAGTACCGACAATCGGGTCAACGCAGTTAGCTTTGCGGCTCAGGAGGCCCGGGTAACGGCTTCGCGAGCTTTGGAGGCGTCGACAGTCCAAAGCAAACCGGAGCTGACACCGACATCGCGGTTATAAGCCCGGCGGCACCTATCACTGACGAACTGGTCGACAAGGCCGACGTAATGTTCGGCTTCGATAAATCATCACTTTCGAACGACACCAAATCGGCCCTCGATCAGGTGGCGCAGAAGGTGCAGGGTGTACCAGGCGCGGTGGTGGAAATTGCCGGTTTTACGGACCGGGCCGGTTCACCAGGCTACAACCTGGTATTGAGTCGTAAGCGCGCCGAATCCGTACAGCGGTATCTGGCGAAGCAGAACGTCTCAGTGGCCGCTATCGACATAATCGGCTTCGGGGAGGATACGCCGCCGGCGTCACTCCAAGCAGATACCAGCCAGACTGCCAGCAAGGCTGAAATGAGCCAAATGGCACGCCGGGTACGAGTTCAGATACTCAGCCCATCAAGCGATGGTTCGGCCGCGCGTAGCCAGCAATGATCCGACGACCGGCCAAGGGCGGCGGAGCGAATGCGCCGGCATTCGCTCCGGCCGGATCATTCAGGCACGGGGCAGCTATTGGCGCGGGGGCGCCAGTTTCAGTAACGCAGTAGAAATTGCATTCACGGCATGTTCTTCGACCCGGCGGCTCGCGTCGCTGCGCGGCAAGGAAGCCAGTTCGAGGTGCACCAATTCGTGGACAATGGTCAATTCCATATCGGCGAGCATCGCGTCGTGAGCGAGTTTGTAATCCTCCGGGGACAGGACATGGATCGTGGCGGATTTCAGGTCGCTATCCCAATGGATATTGCCCAGTGTTTTCGGTTCGAGCCGATCGGTCCGGACCAGTTCCACCCGAATGTGCCAGTCTTTCAGGTCCATCCGGTCCTGCCAAACGGCAAGCCTCTCGGTAATAAAGCTGGTGGCTTCCACCTGAGCATCCCGGGCGCTGGAATCGGTGGACGATCCGAACGCCTGAGCCGCAAATATTGCAAGAAACACGAGAACCAGGGCTGAAAACCTGGGAACCGTGAGTTTTGGTAATAACATTTCTCGATTCTACCACTACGACTGTAGCGATTCGCACGTCCCGGTGTTCGAATCCGGCAAATAAAATCCGCCGTTCCGGTGGGCGCCGTCATCAATCCTCAAGAGAACATTTGAATCCACAGGCGTGAAAAGGGCAATTTGCCCACGGACAAAACAACTCAACTTCCGTGCAAGCGGCGTTGTGTGCGTCCATCGGCGGGCCTTTGATCCTGTGGAATCGCTTCGAGGAGTCATTAGTTATGGCGCGAAATCGGTCCGTTAGACTGGCGGCCCTTGCGGTTCTGTCACTGTCCCTGGTTAGTTGGGCCGGCAGCACTCTGACGGCGCAAACTACCAAGATCCAAGGGGTGATCAAAGCGCGAAGCGGCCCTGAGTTGATTGTCCAGACTGCGGATTCACCGGGGCTGGTTATCTTGTTGACGGACCATACCGAGGTTGGGCAGGTCCAGGGAGTGCTCAAGGCGCGACGGAAGGACATGTCGATGGCGGCCTTGATTCCGGGCCTTCAAATCCAAGTCGAGGGAAGCTACGACGCGCAAAGGCAACTCACGGCGAAGTTGATCAAGTTCAAAGGCAACGATCTGGAGCAGGCGCAAGCCATCCAGGCGGGCCTCCATGAAACTAAGGTCGAGACGCAGCGGAACAGGGAGGACCTAGCCCAGCAGGAAGCCGCACTGAAGGCCCAGAAAGAAGCCCTCAACGAGCAGCAGGGGCAGTTGACCGCGCAGCAAGAGAAGATCGCAGCGAATAAGGTGGCCATCGACGCTGCAATCGCGCGGTTCGGCCAACTGGACGACTATTACATTCTCGATGAGGTGACAGTGTACTTCGACAACGGCAAGGTGGCCGTCACTCCTCAGCACCAGGCAGAGCTTCTGAAGCTGGCGCAAAAAGCTATAACCGTCCCGGCCTACAATGTTCAGGTTGTTGGATACGCTTCTTCCTCGGGCAGTGTGGAACTGAATCAGAAGCTTAGCGAGGATCGCGCCAATGCGGTCAGCAATTTTCTGGTGCAGCATGGCAACATTCCTTTGACGAATCTGCTGGCTCCGGGTGCGATGGGCGAGACGCGGCAGGTTGGGGAGGATAAAACCGCTGAAGGAGAGGCGAAAAATCGGCGAGTGGTGGTGCGAGTGCTGCAAAATAAGGGGATCGCCGGTCTTTAGCATTGCGGGTCGAAGGTTTCGAATAACCGCTTGCTTGCGCGCGCGGCTCGGAAAAATCCTGCGTTCTGCAGCGCGGGTTTTAAAAACAGCCCTGTGTCGAAGTCCCGAACAACCGCTTGTTGACACGCGCGGCTCAGAAAAATCACTGTAGTTTATCGCTACCGACTTCGGAGCAAGGAAGTAAGTCCCCGCGTGCGTGAGCCATCGCTCCCGCGAGACGGCGCCCATGACGTGGTCCGGTTTCAGCAAATGGCCGGGGAGGGACGCGCCGCCGGCGTGGAGTTTGGTCCGGTCGACATCGTGCAATTCGGCGAATCTTTGGGTGCGAAAGGCTTCCACATCGCATCGACAGATCGGATCGCCGGGGTCCTCAGGCCGCCTTGGATACGCAGGGTCCGGTTGGAAAATCGTGCATCCCGCGGCGCTTGGCTAGACGGCCTGGATCGAAAGTCCCGAACAACCACTTGTTGACACGCGCGGCTCAGAAAGACCAAAAAAAAAGTCTTTCGATTGGGCCGATGAATCACCACTTCGGGGAAATCTCTATATCGGCCGAGGATTTCCAAAGAGTCACGATGGGAAAGTCACTTGTTGTGCAGAGTTCAGCAACGGATGGCTGCGGTACATGCAACAGCGGCGGTTGCACCACATGCTCTCCAGTGCCTGCGAAGCCTGCGGTGGCCACTATAACCCGCCGCGGCCTGGCCCGCGCCGCTCTGTTCAGCAGTGCCGCGGCTTTTCTCGCTGGCTGTTCGGACAGCAAAGACACCACAGTCAAAGCCGACGATGCACCTCTACCAAGCCTCAGCCTGTTTCCCGACCTGGCCGTAGTAAAGAACTCGAAGGGTCCGGTAATGACGCAAGTCGACGAGTTCTTCAAGATGGGCCCCGGGCCATCAAGCTCTCACACCATGGGCCCGATGCGAATTACTTATGATTTCTACCAGCGAATTTCCCGGCTTCCGCCGGACGAACTGAAGCGGGCGACGGCTCTGAAGGTGCACCTATTCGGAAGCCTGAGTGCGACCGGCAGAGGGCACGGTACCGATCGAGCCTCGCTGGCGGGGTTGCTCGGGAAAGCGCCTGCGACGTGTCCTCCCGAGTTTCTGGACAGCATTGCTGAGAAGCCTGAAGAGGTCCACCTTTTAGATCTCGGCCCCACAACGCTCAACATGACCCTGAAGGATGTCGTGTTCGACGAGGCGAAAGGCAATTTCCCCCATCCCAACACAATGAGAGTGGTCCTGCTGGCCGGAGACGACAAGCTATACGAGCGTGAATATTACTCGGTAGGCGGCGGCTTCATTGAATGGAAAGGATACACCTCTCCTGAAAAAGGCAATCCCAAGTATCCCTACGCAACGATGAAAGAGTTGATGCGCCACCTGGATGAGAACAAGATTTCTCTGCCCAGGCTCATGCTCGAAAACGAAATGGCGATTTCAGGTAAGAGCGAGAAACAGGTCTGGGAGTTTATCGACCAGGTCACCGACGTCATGTCGGTCATGGTGAATACGGGTTTGAAAACAGAGGGCGTTTTGCCCGGTCCGATCAGGCTCCAGAGCAAGGCGGCCGCAGTTCTCCGGCACGCCCAGCAGAGTTCTTATGAGACAGATAATGCGATTGCCACGATGTCCGCGGCTGCGTTGGCTGCTTCCGAGGAGAATGCCCGTGGACACATTATCGTGACAGCTCCGACGGGCGGCTCAGCCGGTGTGATGCCGGCCATGGTGAAAGGGCTGAAGGACCATCGCAAGGTGTCGGCGCAGGCGCTGCGCGATTCATTCCTGGCGGCAGCAGCCGTCGGCTACCTTTGCAAGCATAACGCTACGCTTTCCGCGGCCGAAGGTGGTTGCCAGGCGGAAATCGGGGTTGGTTCGGCTATGGCGGCTGCAATGGCTGGACAGGCCATGGGCGCAGGCATTCAGGTTGTCGCAAATGCCGCAGAGTCGGCGCTGGAACACCATCTTGGAATGACGTGCGATCCGGTCGGCGGCTTTGTGCAGGTGCCCTGCATTGAGCGCTGTGCATTTGGCGCTGTCAAAGCGTGGACGGCCTACTGCATCGCGAGCAATGAGGTGGAGGTCAAGCGTAAAGTGGACATCGATACCTGTATTGCAGCGATGGCGATGACCGCAAAGGACATGAATCCGAAGTACAAGGAAACGTCTGAAGCGGGGCTTGCCGCTCTGGTGCTCTGCTAGACGAGCGAGTTCTCCCATGAAGACCAATACAGGTGTGGCCTGGATAGCCTGGTTTCTGGCCGCCCTCTATTACTTCTATCAACACGCTCTCCGGTCGGCGCCCGCGGTCATGATGCCGCAATTATCCGAGCCGCTCGGTTTGAGTACCGTCGGTGTCGCTTCGCTGATCGGCCTTTTTTATCACGGCTACGGGCCACTTGCGCTGTATAGCGTGGCGCGGGCCGTCGCGCTCACGTTAGTTCTGAAGGAGACCGGGCCGCCGCAGCGCCTCTCACGAGTGGCAGCGAGGGCAGCATGAATCCCGGAACAGGAAAGTACGAACAACTGCTGGCGCGATGCGCTGGCCTCGCTCCGGTTCCGACCGCGGTGGCGCATCCGTGTGAGGAAACGGCATTGACGGGGGCGCTGGAAGCGGGCCGGAAGGGTTTGATCATTCCGATTCTGGTGGGTCCCGCGGCCAAAATTGAAGGCATTGCCAGGCTGGCGGGAATCAATCTCGGCGAGACACAGATTGTTGACGCTCCGCACAGCCACGGCTCGGCCGCGAAGGCGGTGGAACTGGTTCGCGAGGGCCGCGCCGAACTGCTGATGAAGGGCAGCCTGCACTCGGACGAATTGCTATCGGCCGTGATTGCACGCGAGGCGGGACTGCGAACTGCGCGCCGCATCAGCCACGCGTTCATCATGGACGTGCCCACGTATTGCAAAGTGCTGATCGTGACCGATGCGGCGATCAATATTTCACCCACGCTCGAAGACAAGGCGGATATCTGTCAGAACGCAATCGATCTGGCTGTTTCGCTTGGTCTGGAGAAGCCCAGGGTGGCTATTCTTGCGGCAGTTGAGACCGTCACGTCGAAGATGCCTGCCACCATCGATGCCGCTGCTCTTTGCAAGATGGCCGACCGGGGGCAGATTACCGGCGGCATTCTGGATGGGCCGCTCGCATTCGATAACGCCATCAGCAAGCAGGCGGCGGAGATCAAAGGGATTAAGTCCGAAGTTGCAGGGAGGCCCGATGTTCTTCTGGTTCCGGACCTTGAAGCCGGCAACATGCTCGCCAAGCAGCTTATATTCCTGGCTAACGCTGAGAGTGCGGGGCTTGTGCTGGGCGCACGGGCGCCGATCATCCTGACGAGCCGCGCGGACAGCGTTCGCTCACGTATCGCGAGTTGCGCGGTAGCAATGCTGGCGGCGCACGCGCGCCGGAAGGGATTGACGGTGAGCGCCAATGGATGATTATGCTCTTGTGCTCAATGCCGGTTCATCGAGCCTGAAATTCAGCGTGTTCCGGCAGCCGGAAGACGACAAATGGAGTTTGGAATCACGCGGACAGATCGGCGGGATAGGGGCCGCAGCGCGGATCTCAGCAACGGATGCAGATGGCCAGATTCTTATCGACAAGAAGCTGGGCCCGGAGGTGAGGAATAACGTCGATGCGCTGGACGCCTTTGCCGCCTGGACGAGATCGCAATATGGCGGGGCGCGCGTACTCGGGGTGGGACACCGCGTGGTACATGGCGGCGTGCGCTTCCATGGCCCAACTGTAGTCACACGCGAAGTTCTGGCCGAGCTGCGTAAACTTGCGCCACTCGCTCCGTTGCATCAGATCTACAACCTCACGGCGATCGAAGCGGTCGAGGAACGATTACCCGGTGTACCGCAGGTCGCCTGCTTCGATACCAGCTTTCATCGGGGGCAGCCGGCCGTCGCGGAATTGATTCCGCTGCCTCGTGAGATCCGCAGCCGGGGCGTACAGCGTTATGGTTTCCACGGATTGTCGTATGAGTACATCGCATCCGTATTACCGACAGCGGCACCTGAGATCGCGGGCGGCCGTGTGATCGTCGCTCATCTGGGAAGCGGCGCCAGCCTGTGCGCTCTGAACGATGGAAAGAGCGTCGACAGCAGTCTCGGCTTCACAGCGCTCGACGGCCTCTGTATGGGCACCCGGCCAGGAGCGCTGGATCCGGGCATCGTTCTTTATCTGTTTCAGACCCTGGGGCTTTCGGCAAGACAAGTTGAGACTATCCTCTATCGACAATCCGGGCTGCTCGGAATTTCGGGCATCAGCAGCGACATGCGTAATCTGCTTCGAAGCAGCGAGCCTGGAGCTCGCCTGGCCGTGGAATATTTCGTGTACCGGGCCGTGAGGGAAATCGGGGCGCTGGCCGCGGTATTGGGCGGTATCGACGGTCTGGTATTCACGGCCGGCATCGGCGAGAACTCCCCGGAAATACGCGCGCGAATCTGCGCCTCCTGCGCGTGGCTGGGTATCGAACCAGATGCGGAAGCCAATCTCGGCGGCGGGCCACGCATCTCGGCACGGACCAGCAAGGTGTCGGCGTGGGTCATCCCGACAAACGAGGAATTGATGATTGCCCGGCATACGGGCGTGCTGCTGGGGTTGATATCGGCCCATGTCTGAGACGAAAGAAAAGGGGATCACTTATGGTTATGACCGAAGAGCTCGGGAAAGTGAGCGAGGAAGCGCGTTCTCCGTGGGCCGGTTTCCGAACCGGTCTGTGGCGGCAGGAAATCAATGTGCGGGATTTCATCCAGCAGAATTACGAACCCTATGAGGGAGACGGGGAGTTTCTGGAAGGCGCCACCAACCGCACGACGCGAATTTGGCAGGGATTGAACGATTTGTTTGTTGAAGAGCGCCGTAAGGGAATCCTCGATGTCTCGCAGATTCCGGGTACGATTACCTCACACGCGGCCGGTTACATCGACCGGGAGAACGAAATCATCGTCGGTCTGCAGACCGACGCGCCCCTGAAGCGCGCCATCATGCCGAACTGCGGCCTCCGGATGGTGGTGAGCGGTCTCAAGGCTTATGGGTATGAACCCAAACCCTCGGTGGTGGAGACCTTCTCGAAGTATCGCAAGACGCACAACGACGGCGTATTCGACGCCTACACCGCTGATATCAGGAAATGCCGATCGTCGCACATCCTGACGGGTCTGCCCGATGCATACGGCAGGGGCCGGATCATTGGCGATTATCGGCGCGTGGCTCTTTACGGGGTGTCCCGTCTCATCGAGCGGAAGGAGCAGGAGAAAAGCGATCTCGACCGAGCGATGTCGACCGATGAAATCATCCGTGACCGCGAGGAATTGAGCGAACAGCTCCGCGCCTTAAAAGAATTGCTGAAGATGGCCTCAACCTACGGCTTTGATATCGCGCGTCCGGCGACCGATGCCCGCGAAGCCGTTCAGTGGCTTTATTTCGCGTACCTGGCTGCGGTAAAGGAACAGAATGGCGCGGCAATGTCTTTAGGCCGCGTATCCACATTCCTCGATATCTATTTTTCGCGCGATCAAAAGTCGGGCATCCTTACAGAGGAACAAGCCCAGGAAATAGTCGACGATTTCGTGATCAAGCTGCGGATTGTGCGCTTTCTGCGCACGCCGGAGTATGACGAACTCTTTGCGGGCGACCCGACGTGGGTCACGGAATCCATTGCCGGCATGGGAGACGATGGACGGCCGCTGGTAACGAAGAGCAGTTTTCGATTTCTGCAGACGCTGTACAATCTGGGCCCCGCGCCCGAGCCGAATCTCACGATCTGGTACTCGCCGCGTCTGCCGGACGGTTTCCGGCGATTCGCCGCGCGGGTAGCCATCGACACCAGCGCCATTCAGTTTGAAAGCGACGAGATCATGCGCCGCGCCTGGGGGGGACGATGGCGCCATCCCCTGTTGTGTTTCCCCGATGCTGCTGGGCAAGCAAATGCAGTTCTTCGGCGCGCGGGCCAATCTGGCGAAATGCCTTTTGTATGCGATCAACGGAGGAAGGGACGAAATTACAGGGGACCAGGTGGGCCCGGAATCGGGAGTCGTCGCGGGAGATTACCTCAACTTCGAAGACGTCCTGGCCCGATTCGAAAAGATGATGGACTGGCTCGCCAACGTCTATGTAAACGCGATGAACGTCATCCATTACATGCATGACAAGTACGCCTACGAACGAATCGAAATGGCGCTCCATGACTACGCCCCTTTACGTACCATGGCTTTCGGAATAGCCGGCATGTCTGTTGTTGCCGATAGCCTGTCGGCTATCCGGTACGCAAAGATCAGGGTAGTCCGGGATGAGACCGGGCTGGTGACTGATTATCTTACTGAGGGTGAATTCCCCAAATTCGGCAACAACGATAACCGGGCTGACCAACTGGCGACCTGGCTAGTCACCACCTTCATGAACAAGTTGAGGAAATATCCCACATATCGCCACGCCATTCATACCCAGTCGATCCTGACGATAACCTCAAACGTTGTCTACGGCAAGTCAACCGGCAACACCCCGGATGGGCGCCGGCAGGGTGAACCTTTCGCCCCGGGGGCAAATCCGATGCATGGACGTGACAGCCACGGAATCCATGCCTCGGCGACGTCGGTCGCCAAGATCCCTTACCGGGACGCCGCGGACGGCATCTCGCTCACGACCAGTATGGTGCCGGAAGGTTTGGGTCGGGTGCGCGAGGACCGGGTCACGAATCTCACCGGCATACTCGATGCCTTTTTCAGCGCGACCGGATATCACATGAACATCAACGTTTTGAATCGCGACATGCTGATCGACGCGATGGAACATCCGGAAAGGTATCCGAACCTTACCATCCGTGTTTCGGGTTACGCGGTCAACTTCGTGCGCCTGACACGCGACCAGCAAATGGATGTCATTAATCGAACGTTCCACGGGAGCTAGCTTCATGACTGAGGTTCAAGCACCGCAGGAAGTGCCGCTGCAGGCGAAGAGCCCCTTCGATCTGCGCGTGAACCTCGCCCGAAAGGTTACGGAGTCGGAAATCAGGGGAGCGGTCGCCAGCGGAGACATGGGTTTTCTGCATTCATTCACTACGGGGTCTGCAGTGGACGGTCCAGGAGTCCGGGTTGTCGCCTGGACAGCGGGATGTCAGTTTCGCTGCCGCTATTGTCACAATCCGGACACGTGGAACATGAGAAACGGGATGCCGGTAACGCTCGACAAGGCCGCCGAAGAACTGCGTAAATACCGGTTTGGCCTGAAGATCATGTCGGGCGGCTTCACCCTGAGCGGGGGAGAGCCGCTGATGCAGACGAGGTTTGCGGTCAGGCTGTTTGCCGCGGCGCAGGGGTTGGGAATCCATACCGCGCTCGACACAAACGGGTACCTCGGCAACCGGCTGGCGGACGAAGATCTGGAAAAAATGGACCTGGTATTGCTGGATCTCAAGACCTGGGATCCGGAGCGGCACCGGCGCCTGACGGGAATGGACGTCAGTCCTGTTCTGGATTTTGCCCGTCGCCTCGCGGACCGGAAAAGACCGATATGGGTGCGCTTTGTATTAGTGCCGGGACTTACGGACGACATCGATAATATCGCCCCGATCGCGGCCTTTGCGGCCCGGCTCGGTAACGTAGAGCGGGTCGATGTTCTGCCGTTTCATCAGATGGGCAGATACAAATGGAAGGAACTCGGTATGGATTATACGCTTGAGGATGTGAAGCCGCCATCGGCCGATGCGGTTGAGCAGGCGTGCGCGCACTTCCAATCCGTGGGCCTCAAGGTTTATTGAACGGACGGGTCATAAGCGGGTGGCATATGAAAAAACAAAAGAAATCTGCCAAAGAAGGTCCGGCCCGGATGGGCAGCAAGCAGTACATGGCGGAGCTGCGGAAGCTCCAGGTCGAACTCTGCAAACTCCAGGATTGGGTGAAGCACAAGCGGCTGCGCGTGATCGTCCTGTTTGAGGGCCGCGACGGCGCCGGAAAAGGGGGCACAATCCGGGCAATAACAGAGCGGGTCAGCCCGCGCGTGTTCCGTACAGTCGCGCTGCCAGCGCCATCGGACCGCGAGAAAAGCCAGATGTACATGCAGCGCTACGTGTCCTATTTTCCGGCCGCCGGAGAGATTGTCATTTTCGATCGCAGCTGGTACAACCGGGCCGGCGTCGAATACGTTATGGAGTTCTGCACGAAGGAACAGCATCGACGCTTTCTCGATCTATGCCCGACGTTAGAGAACTGGATCACAGAAACCGGCATCATTCTGATCAAATTCTGGCTCGAAGTGAGCAATGAGGAACAGGAACGGCGCTTCCGGGCCAGGATCACCGATCCATTGCGCCAGTGGAAGCTGAGCCCGATGGATTTGCCGTCCCGCACTCGCTGGTATGACTACTCCCGGGCACGCGACATGATGTTCGAGGCAACCGACACTGCGAACGCGCCGTGGTACCTGGCAAGATCCGACGACAAGAAACGGGCCAGACTCAACTGCATCTCCCATTTGCTTAGCCTGATTCCCTATGAAGAAGTGCCGAGGAGCAAGGTGAAAATGCCCGAGCGCTCCAGGAAAGGGGCGTATGACGATGAACGGACACTGGAGGCGCGACGCTTCGTGCCGGAGAGGTATTGAGCCGCCGGAATTAAATTAACAGCCTGTGTTAAAAACCGCTCCCTCACCGTCGCGGCTCAGTAACGCATAGGTTTTACCGAGCCGCGCGTGTCACCAAGCGGTTGTTCGCCTGTCCGACGACGATGATCGCCAGTGATTCGCAGAAAAAGAACCACAGGTGAGTTCTTCGACATCATTCCTGTGAGTTTAACGACCGCAGGCACGAATCTGACGATATCGACAAGTCGAAGATGCCTCGATCTCAAGGCTTTTCCCGATGGGTACAAAGTTAGTTCCGGAATCTGCCGCAGCGGCGGATTCCCAGAGTCTCTCCAGGCTGCTGGATCTGTACAGGTGCGGCCCGATACGGCTCGCCGGGACCGACAATGCCTTCTACGAACGCCATCTCGCGTTTGATAAGGCGATAGATCTGACCGAAGCCACGTCGCGCGATCAGTTCGAGGCCTTCGCACGCGCTATCAGGGACGTTCTCTCGCAGCGATGGGTGCTCACAGAGAAAACGTACGAGCGCCGGAACGCGAAGAGGCTCTATTACCTGTCGATGGAGTTTCTCATCGGCCGGTCTCTAGCTAATAATGCGACGAATCTTCTGCTCACTCCATTGCTCAAGGATGCAATCCGCCAGAAAAATCTGAACTGGATCGACCTTTTGGAACAGGAGCCTGACGCCGGGCTCGGCAACGGAGGGCTAGGCCGCCTGGCAGCATGTTTCATGGAATCCGCCGCAACAATGCAGCTTCCTGCGATGGGCTACGGCCTCCGGTATGATTACGGCATTTTCAAGCAGAGCATTCGGGACGGCTGGCAGGAAGAAAGTCCGGATAACTGGCTGCGCCTTCAAGATCCGTGGGAAGTAGCGCGCCCGAACGAACAAGTGGAAATCGACCTGAACTGTTCGTTCGAGCTGCATGGCGGCGGTCTGCGGGTCATCGCCGGCCAACCTTCTACCATGATCGGCATTCCTTTTGATCGCCCCATAGTGGGTTACGGGGGCAAGAGCATCAACACTCTCAGGCTATGGGCCGCAGCCTCTCCCGGTTACTTCAACTTTGAAGCTTTCAGTCGAGGGGATTTCGTCAGCGCTTTGGCGGAACGGCTGTCGGCCGAATCTGTTACCCGTGTGCTTTATCCCGACGACACCACAGCCGCGGGGCAGGCGCTGCGCTTTGTTCAGGAGTACTTTCTCGTAGCATGCTCACTTGCCGACCTGGTTCGACGCTTCCGCCGCGTCAACGAGGATTGGAAGGTGTTTGCCGACAAAGCAGCGATCCAGCTTAACGACACGCACCCGGCAATGGCGGTTCCCGAACTCATGCGTATTTTGCTGGATCAGGCGCATCTTGGATGGGAAGAGGCGTGGGATGTAACGACCAGGAGCCTGGGATACACCAACCATACGCTGCTTCCGGAAGCTCTGGAAAAGTGGCCGGTGGTGTGGTTCGAGATGCTCGTGCCGCGTCATCTGGAGATCATTTACGAGATTAACCGTCGTCTGCTCGATGAGGCTCGCAGCCGCTACCCGGGAGACGAGGGACGCATTGAGCGCATAAGCCTTGTGGAGGAAGGGACTGAGCGAAAGATCCGCATGGCCAATCTGGCAATCGTTGGATCACACAGCACAAACGGGGTTGCCGCCATTCACTCCGATTTACTGCGCAGGACGACCGTCAATGAACTGGCGCAAATGTTTCCAGAGCGCTTCAATAACAAGACTAACGGCGTCACGCCGCGGCGATGGCTGCTGCTATCGAATCCAGGACTGACCAGCGCTATCACCGAGGCCATCGGGGATGGCTGGATCACCGACCTCGATCAGTTGAGCAGGCTCAGGCTCCTTGCCGAAGACAGGGGTTTCCAGAACACTTTCCGCAGAGCCCGCCGCCAGGCCAAGTTCCACTTCGCCGACTGGCTCAGGTGGGCGTCCGGGCGCACGGTAGACCCCGATACGATCTTTGATTGCCAGATAAAACGCATTCATGAATATAAGCGGCAACTGCTCAATGCGCTGAGAATTGCGGCTCTTTACCTCCGGATAAGAGAGAACCCGGCGCTCGATGTACGGCCGCGAACGTTCTTCTTCGCGGGTAAAGCCGCTCCGGCTTATCGGTTGGCCAAGCTGATCATCAAGTTAATCAATAACCTCGCCGACACTATTGATAACGATCCGGTTGTCCGCGGCCGCCTTAAAGTGGTGTTCCTGCCAGACTACTGCGTTTCCCTCGCGGAACGCCTGATCCCGGCCGCCGATGTCTCCCAGCAGATCTCGACCGCGGGTTATGAAGCCAGCGGAACGAGCAACATGAAATTCATGATGAACGGCGCGTTGACAGTCGGCACGCGGGATGGAGCGACCATCGAAATGGCCGAAAAGGCGGGGGAACAGAATTTTTTTCTGTTCGGCCTGACGGCCGCACAAGTGACTGCAAGCCGCGCCCGGTACAACCCCCGATGGCATTACGAAAACGAGCCCGAGACCAGAGCGGTGCTGGACCTGATTTTTTCGGATCAACTGAGCCGAAACGAGCCGGGATTGTTCGCTCCGCTGCGCGAGATGCTTCTGACCGATGGTGACTATTACATGCACCTGGCGGACCTGCCGCCCTATCTCGCGGCTGACCGCCGTCTCGCCGTACTGTGTACCCAGCCTGATGCCTGGGCACAGATGGCCATCCTGAACATTGCGAGTTCGGGAAAGTTTTCCTCTGACCGCACCATTGCCGAATATGCAAAGGAAATATGGGGACTGTCGCCATGCCGAGTGCCGTAAAACAACCCGCACCGCTGTCGGCGCCGGCAGGCGTGGCTGGTCCGAAGGAAGTGTTGATCGATCTGGCGATGGTAAGTCGCTCATTAAATCCTTTGAAGGCGGTGCAATGAGCGATTCAGGCGTTCCAGCAGCGATCCCCCTGTTTCCGCAAGATTATCGTGCCTCCGGCCTGCTCCTTCATATCACTTCGTTGCCGTCACCTTACGGCACAGGCGATCTGGGGCCGGAAGCGTTCACATGGATTGATCGACTCCATGACGCGGGCCAGAGCTGGTGGCAATTGCTGCCCCTCGGACCTACGGGATACGCCGACTCGCCGTATCAGTGCCTCTCGTCTTTCGCGGGGAACGGGTTATTGATCAGTCCCCACTTCCTGATCGAGGATGGGCTGTTACGCGCAGACGACTGCAGAGGCTCGTTCTCGGCGACTACTGTCGACTACGACGTCGTCATCCCTTTCAAGCACCGGTTGCTCGAACTCGCCTGGGCCAGCTTTCGGGGCGGCGCTCGCAGAGATCTGCGGCCGTCTTACGAGGACTTCTGCCACAGTCGCGCGGGGTGGCTCGATGATTATGCCCTGTTTCGGGCGCTGAAAAACAAATACCACAATGCATCCTATCTGAAATGGCCGAAGGACCTGGTTCAGCGGGTACCTACAGCGCTCGCGCGAGCCCGGCAAAACCTCGCCGAGAAGCTGGATCAGATTCGGTTTGCCCAGTTCCTGTTATCCCGCCAGGGGAACAGCGTGAAAGACTATGCCCGTTTCAAGGACGTCCGTCTGATCGGCGACCTGCCGTTCTTCGTTTCTCCGGATTCAAGCGACGTATGGGCAAACCCTGAGCTGTTTCTGCTGGATGCAGACCGCCAGCCCAGCGTTGTCGGAGGCGTGCCCCCCGACTACTTCAGTGCGCAGGGGCAGCTTTGGGGCAACCCCGTGTATAACTGGGATGCCCATCGCCGCACCGGCTACCTCTGGTTCATCGACCGGATCCGCGCCTTGCTGGCCCACGTGGACGTCATTCGTCTGGATCACTTCCGTGCATTCGCGGCGGCATGGCATGTTCCAGCGGGGGCGACTACCGCGGAAACCGGGCAATGGGTGCCAGGACCCGGCGCCCAGCTTTTCAGCGCCCTCGAAAGCAACCTGGGTCGTTTGCCTTTTATCGCTGAGGATCTGGGCTTCATCACGCCGGACGTGTCGGTCCTGCGCGACCAGTTTCGCATTCCTGGAACACGCGTGCTGCAATTTGCTTTCGATGGCAGCCCCGCGAACAACCACCTTCCACACCGATGCGGGGCCGATACCGTGCTCTACACCGGCACCCACGACAATCCAACTACTCGCGAATGGTTTGGCGCGCTGCCGGATCGCGAGCGACGGGACATCTGGAATTATCTGCGGCGTGCGGAGGGCGACACTCGCGATGCGACTCCTGAGTTGATCCGTCTGGCGTGGTCTTCACCAGCCGCGCTTGCGATCACTTCACTGCAGGATTTGCTCAACATCGGGAGCGAGGGCCGGATGAACGTGCCCAGCCGCGCGAAAGGGAACTGGCGTTGGCGCGCGACGCCGCACATGTTGTCGGCCGGTAGCTTCCAGTGGCTGAGGGAATTGACAGAACTCTGCGAAAGGTCAGCAGTTGCCGGCCTGCCGCGTACGAGGGGCGCATCATGAAGGCAACGCAATTACTCAGTAATCTGGGCCAGAGTATTTGGGTCGACAACATCACCCGCGACTTACTGGATACAGGTACGCTGCAAACTTACATTGACAAGTTTTCCGTTACGGGGCTTACGGCGAACCCGACGATCTTCGAGAACGCGATCAAAGGGAGTCCCTCGTATGATGCGCAGATTCGGGCGGAACTCGCGAAAGGAAGACTCGGCGAGGAGCTCTTCTTCGATCTGGCGCTTGATGACCTCACACGGGCGGCGGATCTGTTCCGGCCGATCCATGACCGAACCAACACTGTGGATGGCTGGGTGTCGCTGGAGGTGTCGCCTCTGCTGGCTCACGATCCGGACAGGACCTTTCGCGCGGCTGCCGAGCTCTTTGCCCGGGCGCGGCGTCCAAATCTGTTCATAAAGATCCCGGGGACCAGAGAAGGACTACCTGCAATCGAGGAGGCGATTTTTGCCGGCATACCAGTGAACGTGACGCTGCTGTTCTCGCGCGAACAATATCTGGCTGCGGCTGACGCGTTCCTGCGAGGCATCGAGCGGCGGTTGGAGGCGGGACTAAACCCGAATGTCGGGTCTGTGGCATCGGTCTTCGTCAGCCGCTGGGACGCCGCCGTCAAAGGGCACGTGCCGGCAGCACTCTCCAATAAACTGGGGATCGCCATCGCGAAGCGGACGTACAAGGCCGCCCGCACTCTGCTGGCATCGCCGCCGTGGCAGCGGATCTACAACGCCGGGTCGCGTCCACAACGCCTCTTATGGGCGAGTACCGGGACAAAAGACCCGTCGGTCTCCGACATTTTGTACGTCAAGGCGCTGGCGGCTCCTGACACGATTAATACTATGCCGGAGAGCACCTTGCAAGCTCTCGCCGAAAATCACGCTCTGAGCTCGATCCTTCCGGCGGACGGCGGCGATTGCGAAGCAGTTCTCGAGAAATTTGCAAAGGCTGGTATCGACATTGATGAAATGGCGATCCGCCTACAGGAGGAAGGGACCAGGTCCTTCGTCAAATCCTGGGACGGACTGATGAGCGCCATCGCGTCCCGGAGCGGTCATCGCATGACGGCCAGTTAGACGGGGGTCATTTAGGCCAGGGGTGAGTATGGGCGTCATCGAGCAGAATGTCCTGGAGAGGGAGTTGTCAGTTCAGGCGAGACTCGCCAATGATCACAGTGAGAGCTATCCTCTCGGGGCCACCATCGTTGACGGCGGAGTCAATTTCAGCGTCTTCTCCCGCGGCGCGACCGGTGTGGAGTTGTTGTTTTTCGATCGGGAAGATGACCAGCGCCCGGCGCGGGTGATCCAAATCGATCCCGTCGCGAACCGCACGTACCACTATTGGCACATCTTCGTGCCAGAGGTGCAGGCGGGCCAGATCTACGGATTTCGGGTTTACGGGCCGGACGAGGCGACAAGCGGGTTTCGGTTTGATCCGAGCAAGCTCCTGCTCGACCCATACGGGCGCGCCGTCGTGGTCCCGAAACACTACAGTCGAATAGCCGCCGAAAGGAAGGGTAACAACACGGCCACGGCGATGAAGAGCGTCGTGGTGGATTCGCGCGCCTATAATTGGGCGGGCGACACCCCTCTAAGAAGGCCATCTTCACGCACCATCGTGTATGAGATGCATGTGCGTGGTTTAACCGCCCATCCCAACTCGGGTGTGGCCGCCCAGAAGCGGGGCACATACGCGGGTGTGGTCGAGAAGATTCCGTACCTGCAGGAACTTGGCATTACCGCGGTTGAACTGCTGCCGGTTTTCCAGTTCGATGCTCAGGATTGCCCCCCGGGACATGTCAATTATTGGGGCTATGCGCCGATTTCGTTCTTTGCGCCGCACCAGGCGTATAGTTCGCGGCCGGGTCCGCTGGCGGCGGTCGAGGAATTTCGCGACATGGTCAAGGCGCTGCATCGCGCGGGCATCGAGGTCATTCTCGATGTGGTGTTCAATCACACCGCCGAAGGCAATCATGACGGGCCCACCCTGTGTTTCCGCGGAATCGACAACAGCACCTATTACATTCTCGAGCCGGACCGCTCACGATATGCGAATTACAGCGGCACAGGGAACACGCTCAATACCAATCACCCGATTGTCCGCCGCATGATTCTGGACAGTCTTCGCTATTGGGTCGGGGAAATGCATGTCGATGGCTTCCGATTCGACCTCGCCTCGATCCTGACCCGCGATTCATTCGGCCAGGTCATGTCGAACCCGCCGCTTCTGTGGGACATAGAATCCGATCCGGCGCTGGCGGGCACGAAAATGATTGCGGAAGCGTGGGATGCGGCCGGTCTGTATCAGGTCGGCAGCTTTCTGGGCGACAGTTGGAAGGAGTGGAACGGACGTTTTCGGGACGACGTACGGGACTTTTTCCGTGGCGCGCAGGATTCGGTACCGCGAATCGCAGACCGGTTGCTCGGCAGCCTCGAGATCTACGGCCATAAGCAACGCGAAGCCGAGCAGAGCGTCAACTTCGTCACCTGCCACGACGGTTTCACGCTGAATGACCTTGTCTCATACAACCAGAAGCACAACGAAGAGAACGGCGAGGGCAATCGCGACGGAGCCGATGATAACCGAAGCTGGAACTGCGGCGCGGAGGGCCCGTCCGACGACCCGGCCATAGAGGCAATTCGCAACCGTCAGGTCAAGAACTTCCTGACTGTCACTGTGCTTTCGCTGGGCGTGCCCATGATCGTGATGGGAGACGAAGTACGCCGTTCGCAGGGCGGCAACAACAACCCTTACAGCCAGGACAATGAAATCAGTTGGTTCGACTGGAGTCTGCTCTCCAGACACGCCGATATCCACCGGTTTCTAAGACTGCTGATCGCACGCCGTCTCCACGCGGGACCTGAGAGCCGAGCGCCGGCGCCTGACCCTCGATCAATTTCTGCGGGAGTCGAAACATGCCTGGCACGGCGTAAAACTGAACCAGCCGGACTGGGGTCCAGGCTCGCACAGCCTGGCTTTCGGCGCGGAACTCGCCGGAGGAAGGTCTCCGGTTCCACCTGATTCTGAACGCGTATCTGGGAACCGCTCGACTTCGAGGTGCCGCCCCTGCCGAACGGAAGCGGATGGCGCCGATGGATCGATACCAATCTGGATCCGCCGCACGACATCGTCGAGTGGCGAGCGGCGCCACGATCTGTCGGCCCAACCTACCAGGCCGGGTCGCGTTCTGTGGTGGCGCTTATCACTGGCCGAGCAGCTGAAACCAGAAGCCGCGCCTTCGGTTAGTGATTTGCACTCGAAGCAGAAAAGGAGAATTAGAAATGGCAACCCGACAAATGGAACTTGCGCCCGCTGAAAACGCAGCCTGACGAAGGACTCCCTGAGCGCTTACGGCAATCGCCCGGTCAACGGTGCCAGGGAGAACCGCTCGAGCCCTGAGGAGTTGCGGAAGATTCACGCGTACTGGCGCGCGTGCAATTACCTCAGTCTCGGCATGATCAATCTCCAAGACAACCCGCTGCTGCTGAGAGGACCACTCAAGCCGGAGCACATCAAGAACCGTCTTCTCGGGACACTGGGGAGCAAGTCCCGGCCTGTCATTCGTCTACACCCACCTGAACCGATTGATTCAGGAAATACGACCTGAACATGATCTTTCTGGCCGGACCCGGGCATGGTGCGCCTGGCGTCTCGGGCCCAGTCTACCTGGAAGGTACTTACTCCGAGATATATCACCGACAAGAGCGAAGACACAGCCGGGCTTTTGGAATTTTTCAGGCAATTTTCCTTTCCCGGCGGCATCGGCAGTCACTGCACTCCGGAGACTCCCGGTTCAATCCATGAAGGAGGCGAACTCGGTTATGTGCTTTCCCACGCCTGCGGAGCTGCCTTCGACAATCGCGATCTGATCGTCGCGGCTGTGGTGGGAGACGGGGAAGCAGAAACGGGCCCGCTGCGCAACTTCGTGGCACATTAGCAGGTTTCTCAACCCCATTCGGGACGGCGCAGTACTCCCGATTCTGCACCTCAACGGATACAAGATAAACAACCCGACTCTACTGGCGTCGCGATCAGTCACGAGGAAGTCGAGGACCTCTTTCGCGGCTACGGCTGGACGCCGTACTTCGTGGAAGGGTCGGACTCCGAAAGCATGCACCAGGCCATGGCTGCTACGATGGAGCACTGCATCTCGGAGATCAGGAACGTTGCCAGCAGGAGGCACGGCAGTTCCCGAGCGTGCGCAACGCTTCGCGCTGGCCAATGATCGTGCTGCGCTCGCCAAAAGGGTGGACAGCGCCTAAGGAGGCGGACGGCCACAGACTGGAGGGCTTCTGGCGCGCGCACCAGGTGCCGTTGGCAAACGTCAAGAAGAATCCTCAGCAACTCTGAGCACTGCTGGAAAACTGGATGCGCGCGCAGAAACCGGAAGAGCTGTTCGACAAGGACGGAAAGCTGATTCAGGAGCTCAAAGAACTGGCGCCAACGGCGACACGCACAGGATGAGCGCGAACGTCCCCACGCGAACGGAGGACGACTCAGGAAGATGCTGCGTTTGCCTGATTTCCGCGAATATGGGCTGAAGGTCGACAAACCCGGGCAGATCGAAGCAGAGAACACCCGTCCACTCGGCGCCTTCCTGCGCGACGTAATGAAGTCGAACATGGAACGTTTTCGAGTGTTCGGGCCGGACGTAAACCACGTCAAACAAGCTCCAGGACATCTACGAAGCCAGCAAGAAATTCTGGATCGCCGAATACTTCCCGGAGGACGCGGATGGCGGCGAACTGTCTAACGGACGGACGCGTGATCGAGATGCTCAGTGAACACACCGTCGAAGGGATGCTGGAAGGCTATCTCCTGACAGGCCGGCACGGGTTTCATTTCATACTTATGAGGCATTCGTGCACGTGATCGACTCCATGTTCAATCAACATGCCAAGTGGTTGTCGATTTGCAACAACCTGTCCTGGCGTGAAGTCCATCTCGTCGCTGAACATGCTGATCACTTCAACAGTCTGGCGCCAGGATCACAACGGATTCACTCATCAGGACCCGGGATTCCTCGACGTGGTGGTGAATAAGAGCGCCGCAGGTGACCCGCATCTATCTGCCACCGGACGTAAACTCTCTGCTGTCGGTCGCCGACCACTGTCTGCGAAGCGAAAACTATGTCAACGTCATCGTCTCCGACAAGCAGATGCACCTGCAGTATCTGGACATGGACGCCGCTGTCAGACACTGCACGAAGGGCATCGGCACCTGGGATTGGGCGAGCAACGACGAAGACGGCGAGCCGGATGTAGTGATGGCATCGGCAGGCGACATTCCTACGCAGGAAACGCTGGCCGCGATCGCGCTACTCCGCGAGGAGTTTCCCGATCTGAAAATCCGCTACGTCAACGTGGTGGACTTGTTCAAGCTGCAACCCAGCACCGAACATCCTCATGGACTGACGGATCGGAGTTTCGATGCGCTGTTCACGGTGGACAAACCGATCATCTTCAACTTCCACGGCTACCCGTGGTTGATTCACCGGCTGGCGTACCGTCGCACCAATCACGCGAATCTGCACGTGCGTGGATATAAGGAAAAAGGCAACATAAACACGCCGATGGAATTGGCCATCAACAACGAGATCGACCGCTACAGCCTGGCGATCGATGTCATAGAGCGTGCGCCGAAGTTGCGAAAAATCGGTGCGCCTGCGAAGGAGAGGTTTCGCGGCCTGCAGACGGATTGCCGTAATTACGCTTACGAGCACGGGATCGACAAACCGGATGTCGCGGCCTGGCGGTGGCCGCATTAGCGGCCCAAAGCGTTGATTCCACTGGATCGGCCCGTTGCGTTTTCATCCGCTTGAATGGCCGCACGCCCTACAGGCTGAAGCCTGTGCCACGACCCTGCCAAATCCGAACAGCCCGAAAATTTAGAAACCCGGATGCCGCAGAGCCACGGGCGTGGATCCGGCGGCACATGTTATACGCCTGCGACCCATCGCCGCGCATCCTGTACGAGTATGCGTGTTTTTGAAAGTGGTTTCGAAAGGAGATGAGCTGATGACCATCAAAACGTTTATGAGCAGGAAGGTATTCGCAAATAGCGGATTTATCGCGCTTGCTTTGTTGCTGAGCCTGGCGTCCGCGCAGGCGCAAAACTACGAGATCATTCCTCTAGTCGGCGCCAGATTCTTCGGAACAATAAAAGTGGGGCAGCCCGATATGCCGAATTTTGAGGCGTCATTTAGCGGACGGCGTAAGTTTCGGACTGGTCGCCGGTTACCGTTTCGGACAGGACGGTGATGGATTTGGCGTCATCGCGTTTCGATGGATGAGGGAGAATTCACATTTGACTGTGAATCAGAATCCGCTGATGGTCAATCCTCTTATCAATCCTCTCACGCTACCGTCATTCCGGCCATCGATCACCATGGATCATTACCTTGTCGACTTTTCCCACGAGTTTACAACAGATGAGGAGTACCGGATCCTCCAACCGTATGTCAGCGTAAGTCTCGGTGCGGCCACGATGGGAGCTCCGGCGTCGAGCACTACAAGGTTCGCGTTTGGTTTCGGAAGCGGCCTCAAGGTATTTCCCTCGAAACATTACGGATTCCGTCTGGGCGTGGACTATATGCCGGTGGTGATGAGCGCGGAGCTTCAGAGGCTGGTCTGTGTTGGCGGGGCCTGTAGTTTTGCGCTAGGCGGTGGAATCATGAATCAGTTTGAGGTCAACCTCGGACCCGCGTTCCGATTCTGATTCGTTTTCCTGTTCGTATCCCTCGATGGCGGCTGTCAGACTGGGAAACCAGCGATGGACGAACGAAAGGCCCCGGGTTTCGGACCAATGCCGCCACTCTGTCGCTCTACCCGGCGGCTATGAAGGCGACACCTCGCGTGTGAAGAGTCTCGATTAAATCACGCGCTGCGTGGAGGCCGGTCATGTCGATTATGGTGACCGGAAGCATGTCTATCACGAACCATTTCAGACTGGGTCCCGGCAGCTTCAACGGCTTCGAGGACGCTGCTTTTGAAGAAGCTGGCGTTGAAAAAGACAATCGGCCCGTTAAAGCGCAGGAGCAGCAAACCGGGAATCGTGGCCGCATTCTGATGGCGGTCTATGGAGTGCAAACCGGTCATGCCTGGCACTGAGCCGAGGACCTCGACTCTGCGGGCGCGAGATGAGGCTGACGAAGCGGAGGAGCGCCAGGATCACAGCAAGGAAAATCGCCTTCATGGTTCCAACGGTCACGACTCCAATCGTTGCCAACAGGGAGAGAGCCAGTTCACGACGGTCGAGCTGATAAAACTCCTTCAAGGCGCTGACGTTAAACAAAGAGATCGCCGCAGCGAAGAGCACCGCTCCCAAAGCAGCGGCAGGCACGTATCGCAAGGGGCCCGTGAAGAAGAGTAAAACTAGCGGCAAGAACGACGGCCGTGACCAGACCTGTGAGTTTCGTGCGGCCTCCCGCCGCATCGCTGACGGCAGTTCGCGAGTCAGCCCCGCTGATCGCGAACCCATGGGAGAGAGCGGCAGCGATATTCGCCGCGCCGAGGGCCGCGAACTCGCGATCGACGTCCACGTCATACCGGTTTTTCGCGGCAAAACTTCGCGCCGTCAGCATCATGCTTGTGAAGCCGATCAGGGCGACACCGGCCGCACTCGCACAAAGGTCCGGGAAGCAACTCGCGAGGGAAAATCGGAATCGTTAGTGGCGGAAGGCCTCCGGGAACGGCGCCGATGACCTGCACTCCCATGGCATCGAGCCCGAACAGCTTCACGGCAGATCCTGTTACAACCATCGCCACGAGCGCCGCGGGCAGGCGGGGGATCCATAGAGGACAGAGAATCAGAATTATGAACGCCGCCATGCCAATCCCCAGCGTGGGCAGGTGCGTCAGACCGAGTTTGGAAATACATTCGATAAATCGCGGGATGATGCCTGCTTTGGTCTCAGTGAAACCGAATATCTTTCCGATCTGGCCGAGCAGCGATAGCTGAGCGCCGTGCCATTTAGAAATCCGACCAGAATCGCCTGAGACAGGAAGTCGGCCAGGGCGCCTAAACGGAGAAATCGGGCGATGATACAGAACACGCCGGCGAGGAAGGCGAGCGTCATGGAGAGAGAGAGGTACGTCGCATCATTCCCGGCGGCCAGGGGAGTCACTGCTGCCGCCACGATTGCGCAAGTGGCTGCGTCAGGACCGACGATCAACTGCCGGGACGTCCCGAAAAGTGCGTATGCTACCAGCGGGAGGATGCTTGCGTACAGTCCCACTTCGGGGCGGAACCCCGCCAGTTGGGCATAAGCGACGCCAACGGGCAATGCAACGGCCGCCACCGAAAGCCCGGCGACGATGTCATGAGGAAGATTCTCACGGCGATACGCCAGCAGTTCCCCTACACCAGGCGCAATCCGCGTGAGATGTCGACGCCATCCTGCTGCGCCGGGGCTGCGTAATTCGGACATGGCGTTGTAACTCTCCTTGCCGAAAACTTTCAGTCAAAGTGGCCGCGTTTGAACGCGAGCTATTTTCGATTGCGGCGCTTAACACTCAATTGGCCAGAGAACGAGCGAGCGAGGCATTGGTCGAGTCCGTCTTCCGCGCGTTGCATTGCTTCTTCGGCTTTGGCCTCGTAATGCGGTCCGCAGCGAAGGCAGGGTGGTCAAAACGGAAACGCGATTCGGGCTAACTTCGATTTCCGGAAGCGCGTCACGCTGATTTGAGCCCTTCGCCGGTAGCAAGAAGAGATCATGGCCGCCTTTCCGTACCTCGATTTCGCCCGGCACCGTCTGCGTCGCGAGGAGCGGGTGTCCCGCATAAACGCCGAACTTGCCCGTGACGCCTGGGAGCGTCACCACGGTCAATCTGTGGCTCGCGGCTCTCATGAATCACTGCTGTCCGAAATGAGCCAGCGAGTGTGGACATGCACAGTCAAATTGTGTTGTGCGCCCGGGTTCACCCTTCGATTAGAGTGATGCGCTCTATGATGGCGCGATGCAGTTTATCGGGGGATGCCAGTGATTAAGCTACCCCGGGAAGCTATTGCCAGCCGCCGCCGAGAGCTTTATACAATTGCACGAGCGAGGTCAACACATCGCGCCGGGCCTGAGCCAGCTGCTGTTCTGCGGTCAGCCGCTGGCGCTCGGTGTCCAGCACTTCCAGATAACTGCTGACGCCGCCGACGTAACGCTGGTTGGCCAGCCGGCTCTGGTCACGCAGCGTTTCCGCGAGGAGTGCCTGACTGCTGGTGTATTCCTGATCCTTCTGATGTGCAACCAGCGCGTCGGAGACGTCCTGGAACGCTCCCTTGATCGCCTTCTGATAGCCGATCAGAAATTCTTCGCGCTGCGCTTTGGCGGTTTTGTAATTTGCAGAACGGCGGCCCGCGTCGAAGATCGGCAGGTCCACCATGCCGCCCATCGTGTAGGCGCCGCCGCCACGGATGACCAGGCCCAGCAGGTCGGTAGTCTGAACCCCACCGGCAGCGGTGAGATTGATGCTGGGGTAGAAGGCTGCTTTGGCGACGCCGACCCGGGCATTGGCCGCAATCAGTTGCTGCTCGGCCGCTCGCAGATCCGGGCGGCGTTCCAGCAACGCTGAGGGCAGGCCAGCAGGCACCTGCGGCGGCTGCGGTTGATCGACAAGGGTCCTGCCGCGCGCGACAGGACCGGGCGGCTTGCCCAGCAGGAAATCTGATGAGATTCTCGGTCTGCTCCTGAGCCCTTTCCAGTTGAGCGAGATCGGCCTGGGCGGAGTAAACCAATGTCTTGGCCTGGTCCACATCGAGCAAATCCCCGACGCCGCCTTCCTCGCGGGCCGTGACCAGTTTGACGGACTCCTGCCGGGTCTTGATGGACTCACGAACATACTCGATTTCGGCGTCATATTCGCGCAGATCGAAATAGGCAGATGCGACCTGCGCGACCAGGGCCTGCATCACGGCCTTCTGGTTCTCCTCGACGGACAGGAGATCAGCGCGCGCGGCCTCGGTGGCGCGGCGCAGCTTGCCGAACAGGTCGATTTCCCATGAGGCGATTCCGAAGGCTCCTCCCGACGAGTCGATGGGCGAGTTGACGCCCGTTCGTGAAGCGCCCGCCTGCGCGTTCAGTTGCGGGAACAGTGCAGAGCGCGTCGCGACGACTTGACCTTCTGAGCCTCAATGACGCGTTGCGCGGCGATGCGAATGTCGTAATTCGCCTTGAGCGCCTCCTGGATGAGCCCGCGAAGCGTCTCGTCCTGGAAAAGATCGAACCACTTCACGTCGCCCAGCGAGACCTGGCCGGGCTGGGGTTCGCCGCGCGCGAAATTGCGGTGGTGCCGGCACATCAGGGCGCTTGTAGTTGGGGCCCACCGTGCAACCTGTCAAAGCCGCGGCCACGCAGGTGACGAGAACGGGGAGCGTTAATGCCGGGCGCATCTAGTGCATGTGACCCCCTCCAGGGCAGGCTGAGCTGGAGAATCGGCGAACTTGTTCCCTGGATCGCCTTTCGGTTGCCGTCAACCAAGTAGGCCGCGCTTTGAATCACCACGTAGAGCATCGGGATAAAGAAGAGGCCCACGGTGGAGGCCATCAGCATGCCCGCGAATACGGCGATACCGATGCTGACGCGGGCCGCAGCGCCGGCGCCGCTGGCCATGACCAGCGGAATCACGCCAAGAATGAAGGCAAACGCCGTCATCATGATGGGCCGGAAGCGGAGTTTCGCGCCCTCTGTGGCCGCCGCCACCAGGCTCATGCCCTTCTCTCGTGGTATCTCCTTGGCGAACTCAACGATCAGAATGGCATTCTTGGCGGCCAGTCCCATGAGCGCGACGATGCCGATCTGGACATACACATTGTTTTCCAGACCGACCGAAGTTGACGCCGATAAAGGCGCCCAATACGCCGATAGGCAATCCCAGCAGCACGGAGAAGGGCACGGCCCAACTCTCGTACTGCGCCGCCAGCACCAGGAACACGAAGACCATGGCCATGCCGAAAATCGGTCCCTGCGTGCCGCCCGCCTCCTTCTCCTGGTAGGCGATGCTGGTCCATTCGTAGCCGTAGCCCTGGGGAAGGTCCTTGCGCAGCCAGTTCTTCCATAATGTCGAGGGCCTGTCCGGTCGAAACGCCGGGCCCGTTCGCGCCGTTGATTTCCGCCGTCCGGAACATGTTGTAGCGTTGCAGGATGTCTGGCCCGGTCGTCATGCTTATCTTGCTGATGGTGGACATCGGCACCATGGAGTTGTCGCTGGAGCGGACGTAGATGTCATTGATGCTTTCGGGCGATTTGCGGAAGTCCTGTTCCGCCTGCAGCATCACCTTGTAGGTTCGCCCGAACAGATTGAAGTCGTTGACCTGCAGGCCGCCCAGGTAGATCTGCAGGCCCTTGGAAGACGTTATTGATAGGGATGTTCAAGGTGCGGACTTTGTCGCGATCGATATCCAGCTTGATCTGGGGAATGGAGGTGCTGTAAGCCGGAGTAGATACCGGTGAGCTCCGGACGCTTGGCCATGGCCTGCATGAACTTGTCTTTCACCGCCGCCAGTTCCTGCGGTGATCCGGCCGACCTTGTCCTGAAGTTCGAAGACGAATCCCGAGGCGTTGCCGAGACCGTTGATGGGAGGCGGCGGAAACACCAGCGAGACAGCTTCCGGATAGGCGGCGAACTTCTGTTCGGCGACGCGGTCAGAATGGTCTTGAGCTGCTCCTCGTCGCTCTTCCTCTCTTCCCACGGCTTGAGCATGACAATGAGGGAAGCGTTGTTGGAAGTGTAGGCATTGGTCAGAAGATTGAGGCCACCCGTGGTGAGGACTTCGCCCACACCCGGGAATGCTCTTCAGATCCGCTTCGGCGCGCCGCATCAACTGGTCGGTGCGCTCCATCGATGCGCCGTCGGGAAGAGTGAAAGACGGTGAAGAAATAGCCCTGGTCTTCGTTCGGAACGAAACCGGTCGGCAGCTTCATGAGAAGGCTGCCCGCTCCAAACCAGAGACCAGCGAGGCAGGCGAGCCCGATCGCTACGCGCCGCAGGAAGAAGCCCACGCCACCGAGATATCCCGTTCGTGATCTTGTTGAATACCTTGTTGAAACCGCGCAGGAAGCAGCCGACCGGGCCGCGGATTTCCTTGCGCGGCCGGAGCATCATGCTGGCACAGCGCGGGCGTGAGCGTCAAGGCCACGATGACCGACAGGATCACGGAAATGGAGATCGTGATGGCGAACTGCCGGTACAACTGGCCGGTAGATGCCGCCCATGAACGAGACCGGCACGAACACGGCGCACAGCACAAGGCCGATGGCCACCACCGGTCCGCTGACCTCGTCCATCGCCTTTTCCGTGGCCTGCCATCGGAGCTCAGGCCATGTTCGATGTGATGCTCCACGGCTTCGACCACTACGATGGCGTCGTCCACGACGATTCCGACCGCCAGCACCACGCCCAGCATCGTCAGGGTATTGATCGAAAAGCCCAGAGCCACGAACGCGCCAAAGGTCCCGACCAGGGAGACCGGCACCGCCAGCATGGGGATAAACGTGGCGCGGATGTTGCCCAGGAAGATGAACACCACGATCAGCACGAGGATGATGGCGTCTCTCAGGGCATGGAAAACCTCGTGAATGGCCACCTTGACGAACTCGGTGGTGTCCAGAGAAATGCGGTAGTTGAGCCCGGGCGGAAAAGTTCTTGGCGCTGTCCTCAAGCAGTTTCCGCACGTTGTCCACAGTCTGAATGGCGTTCGCTCCGGGGAGCTGATAAATGATCAGCACGTTGCGGGGATGCCGTCTTTGCGGCCGAAGCTGGTATAGCTCTTGCCCGAGAGCTCGGTGCGCGAGACATCCTTCATTCTGAGGATGGACCCGTCCGGGAGCGTGCGGACGATCATGTTCTCGAATTCGGAGGGATCCGTAAGGCGGCCCTTGACGTTGACGGTGTACTGGAACTGCGTGCCTGACTTGGCCGGCGGCTGTCCCACCTGACCGGCGGGCGCCACCAGGTTCTGCTCGCCGATCACATTGGCGAGATCGGAGCCCGTCAGCCCGAGCTTGGCCAGCTTGTCGGGGCGTACCCAGAAGCGCATGGCATAGTCGCGCTGGCCGACGATCATCGTGGAGCCGACACCAGGGATGCGCGCGATGGGATCCACCAGGTTGATGGAAGTGAAGTTGGAAAGGAACGTGTCGTCGAAGGTGCTGTCCGGAGAATAGACCGAGATGGCCAAGCAGAATGTCCGGCGACTTCTTCTTTACCGAAATGCCGTAGTTGATCGCTTCCGGCGGCAGCTTGGCGGTGGCCTTGTTCACGCGGTTGTTGATGTCGACGTTCGCCAAGGTCGAGGTTGGCGCCCACTTTGAAGGTGCACGTCAGCACGTAGCGGCCGTCACTCGACGATTTCGAGGACATGTAGATCATGTTCTCGGCGCCGTTGACTTCGGCCTCCACGTTGGTGGCGATGGATTGCTCCACGGTTTCGGCGTTCGCACCCGGATAGTTGATTTCGACCTCGACCGTCGGGGGCGAGATCTGCGGATACTGTGCGATCGGCAGGGTGAAAATGCTGAGGCCGCCGGCGATCAGAATGATCAGTGAGATGACGATCGCGAAGACAGGCCGGTGAATGAAGAATTTCGCCATGCGTTACCTTTCGCGGCAGGCTCGGACGTCAGCGGCCTGTTCGCGTGGGATTCACGGTGTCGACCGGGACGGACCTTCTGAAGGCCTTCGACGATGATCCGTTCGCCGGTCTTCAAGACCCTCGGTGATGATGTAGTCCTGGCCCACTCGCTCGCCCAAAGTAACGCTGCGGAGCGCCACCTTGTTGTCGGTGCCGACTACATAGACCACCTTGGCGCTCTGCATTTCCGTGACTGCTTTCTGGGGCACCAGCAGAGCGTTTTCCGCGACGGTCGCCGCCAGCCGGACACGGCCGAACTGTCCCGGTCTCAGCAGGGCCTTCGGATTGGGAAATTCGGCGACCAGGCTCAAAGTGCCGGTCTTCAGGTCCACGGCGCGATCGGCGATGATGATGCGGCCCTTTTCGGGGAACACGGAGCCGTCCGCCAGAATCAACTCCAGTTCGCCGCCACGTCCCTTCATCTTGCCTTCGGTCTCTCATGCGCTGATACATCAGGTAGTCGCTTTCGCTGATGCTCACGTAGACGCGCATCGGATTGACATTGGAAACGGTCGTCAGCAGGGTCGCTTCGCCGTGTCCGACAAGATTGCCGGGCGCCACCTGGCGTGTACCGGCGATGCCCTCGATGGGTGTCGTGATGGTGCAGTACTCGACGTTGAGCTCGGCCTGGCGGATGCTGGCATTCGCCGCTCTCCACCGCCGCCTGCGCCTGCTGGATCGCCGCAGTCTGGTTCACTTTGGCGGTGTTCAGGGAGGCCTGTTTGCCCTCGACGTCGGCCTTCGCCGCCTGCTGAGCGGCCAGGGCGTCGTCGTAGTCCTGTTGCGGCACGGCGCGCTGCTCGGCCAGGGGCTTGAGCCGATTGACGTCCTGATTGGTCTTGTTCAACTGCGCCAGCGCGATGTTCAGGTTCGCCTCCGCGACATCCACCACAGTTCTATCCTGAGCCTGCGCCAAATCGGCCTGTGCCTTGGCCAGTTGTGCCTTGGCCTGCATGAGTTGGGCCTCATACTCGCGCTTGTCGAGCGTGAAGAGAACCTGCCCGGCTTTGACCATCTTGCCTTCGTCGTAGTTCTGAGTCTTCAGAAAGGCCTTCACGCGGGCGCGAATATCCACCGAGTCCGTGGCGTCCGTTCGCGCGGTCAGTTCGGTGTAAAGAGGTACCGTTCGTTGTGAGACGCGGGCGACAACGACCGATGGGGCAGGGGGCTGGCTTGCAGCACTGACCGCCTTCTTTTCGCTTCCACAACTCGCCAGCAGAATCGCAATCGCAGGCAAAGAGAATGCCATTCTCGTCGGCTTCACAAACCCCTTCCGACACTGTGCCTGTGACCAGTTCACCCGACTCCCACCGTGCCTTGTCCCTGAGCTCAGTCTTCGCAGGAGTGATGCGATATGGGAGAGTCGAGATGTAATTGATTAGCGGCCGGGAAGGAGGGTTTTGATACCGGCGGGATGGGCGGGGCTGTCGTCTTTTCAGATGTCGGGTATCAGCTGGCGTGTATCAATAATGATGCGCGCACATGCGAATCCGGACGTGTTCCGGCTCTTTTGGCGTAGAGGGTCCGGCGTGAAGCCGTACCACCGGTACGAGGCGGATTCAACGCGATACCGCGTGCGGTCAGAATTGCGGCGCGCTATTGAGATGGATCGTCAATCCGCTCGTAAGTGAGAACGAGTTGCCCTGCTTCGCGAAACCTGCGGGCTGGCATGACGCCGGACTTCATATGATTGTCGATCCTGGACCGGAGTTGTCGCATGCTGTTCTGAAGCATCCGCAGGTACTCGACTCGGGATTCATCCGACGCCGGTTCTTCCAGCAGGTCGATCAACACCTGAACGCTGGCCGCGGCATTGGAAAGGTCATGCAACAGGATGTGGTCTGGATGCACTGCTCTCCCTCCTCCAGCCCGCAAAGTCGACGATAGCATTGTCAGCCTCCAAGCCCCAAGCCGCGTTGCGAAAAGACGCAGATCCGGTCGATGAAAAACCTCTTCACCGCAGACGAAAGACCCTGATCGACTGCCCCGGTCCGGTGATCGATCCGCTCCCGCACCCGGCAATGTTCATTCCGGACGGTACCCGTACAGCAACTTCAAAAAGAAAGCACCGCGAAGTAAATAGGCACTGAGTATACCTTGGTTGCGTATCGATCGCACTCAGGAAATTTACTGATAACCTCCTGCATCGTGCCGTTGTTAACTAAAGTTAACAAAATACTCATCTTTAAATCCGCGATTAATCCGCTTTTCCCATCGGCATATTCGCTATAGCCCCGAGGAAGCCGTCGAATATTCAATCGGAATTTGGGTGTCCGATCCCTGAAGCGACGCGTGCGATAGTTCTGCAACTGAACAAGGTTGAATGACATCACCACAATAACTCGAAATTTGATGGTGGGCTAGCTCGGCATGCTGGCTGATTGGTTTCAAGGCAGATAGTACGTGCTATCAAGGCAGGGACAGTTGGCCAAAGCTCCGAACAACCCGCCCCGCAGGGCATCGATTCTGATCGTTGATGACGATGCAGAGGCGCTACGGCATCTGGAGGGTGTGCTTGCCCAGGAAGGTTATGAGGTGCATGCCGCCGGGAGCGGGGAGTTGGGGCTCGCGGTGCTCGCCGCCGAGTTCCCTGATTTGATCCTGCTCGATATCCGGATGCCCGGCATGGACGCCGCCGAGTTCTGCCGCCGAATCAAGGGCGACCCACTACGACGAAAGATCCCGATCATGATCCTCAGCACCTTGAGGAACCCGAAAGAGCAGCTTGCGGGCTTCGAGGCCGGCGCAATAGACTTCGTCCTCAAGCCGTTCCATCGGAAAGTATTGCTGGCCCGGGTTCAGGCGCATCTGGACCTAAGTCAGTTGTATACCCACGCCGAACATGAGGTCGAAGAGCGTACTCGCGAACTCAACCAGGCCAACGAGCGTCTTCGCCGCGCAATCCGCGATCGCTTAAAGGCCGAGGCGGCATGCCAGGAAAGCGAGACCCGTTTCCGTAATCTCGCGAATGCCGCACCCCTCATGATTTGCGCGTTCGGCCCCGACGGAGCTGCCACGCTTTTTAATAAGGTTTGGCTGGAATTCCGCGGCCGTTCAGTGGAGCAGGAAGTCGGCCACGGATGGGTGGAGGGGCTGCATCCCGATGATCGTGAGAGGTGCCTGGCTGCCTATTCCCAGGCGTTCGACGCCCGGCAGGATTTCCGGCTGGAATATCGCTTGCGACGCACTGATGGGGAGTATCGCTGGATGCTTTGGACTGCGGTGCCGCTCTATCAGCCAGGCGGAGTCTTTGTTGGCTGCATAGGCTCTTGTGTCGATATAACGGAGTCCCGCCGGGACCAGGAAGAACGGATCGCAGCGCAAAAAGCGGAAAGTCTCGGTGTTCTGGCGGCGGGCATCGCGCACGACTTTAACAATCTGCTCGGCGTGATCTACAGCGAAGCAGATCTCGCGCTCGCCAGACTCGATGCAGGTTTGTCCGCTCGTGACCATATCGAGAACATCAATAGTGTTGCAACCCGTGCTGCCGGTATTGTCGGCCTGCTGACAACCTACGCTGCAAGCGGCCGCGCGCCGACAGTTGAGGCAGTAGATCTTTCGGCCGCTGTCGAAGAAATGCTGCACCTCATGCAGGCCCAACTTGCGAACAGGCACGCGTCAGTGACCCGCAGACTAAGTGCAGGGCTCCCCCCGGTTCGCGCAAATAACCAGCAAATCAGACGGATCGTCATGAACCTGCTCACGAACGCTGCCGAGGTGCTGGAAAACCAGCCGGGATCGATCACCGTAACAACTGAGTTAGTACGGATTCCAGGGGGGCGGTCCGTTGGGTCTGCCAATCTGGCTGAGGGCAACTACGTCAGCCTGACGGTCTCTGACACCGGACCGGGCATGTCAGATGATACCCTCGCAAGGGCAATGAATCCATTTTTTACCACGAAGTCGTTGGGCCGCGGTATTGGTCTGGCCGTCGTGCGGGGGATTGTGCGCTCGTATGGGGGTACGATCCGGATTGCCAGCGGTGCCGGCCAGGGTTCCACGTTTGAAGTGCTTCTCCCGTGCGCGGCAGAACGTGCTGGGGGTAAGCCGGCTGCTCCAGCTTCAGATGTTGTGTCACCGCCGACAGCCACCCCCTCGCGGGTGGATGACGAAGAGACACTTCGCGTGGCGGTGAAGGGCTCCTCAAGTGAATGAGGGCATAAACTCCGGAAACCGACGTGTTCTCGCGATCTCACCTTGCCAGACGTATCCCGGTTCGACGGTCTCGCAGAATAGTGGCGATTTAATGTTTCGCCCCCGCCTCGGCCATTTCTTCCAGGGTGATGATCCGGTTCGCCCGGGATTTCTCGATGCCGGACACCATGACGGCGTTGATCCTCGCTCGAAATACCTGCCCGCTGCCCCGCATGCATTGTTCTTCGAACGTGAGCGACGACGCATCCCGAGAACTCAGCTCAAGAAGCTTTTCCCTGGCAGAACCAAGCAAAACGGCTTCCAACTCAAGCATTTTGAGTGCCTCTCGAGTGTATCCGAGCACCTCGCAAGCCGCATCGTTCGCATCCACAATGGATAATTCGCTGTCGGCGAGCAACATGGCGTGGGGGTTATCCTCGAAAAAGAATTGATACGAGCCTTGATGCCCGGACTCCAGCGTGGCCCCTTTCGCGGACGTCACGTCGGCGCTACGTCCAACGACGCGCACCGGTTTCCACGCGTGATCGCGAATGATAAAGGCGTGGTCGGCAACGGGCACGTACCCTTCTCCCGGTTTGAGTCTGCGGTATGCATAGCCCCATTCCTGCCGCCCTCCCTCCATGGCCGCCGTAAGGCTGGCAAGCACTTTCAAGCGATCCTTTGGATGTATGCGTCGAAACCATACATGGAAATTCCCTGAGCCCCCGATCGTTTCCACGCCGTTGCTCGCGTTCAATTGAGCGGTTGGAGAAGGCAGTTCCCATTCCCAGACGACATCCCGGGAGATTGCTTTTAGAGCTCTCGCGTTTTCCTCTCCTCGCCACAATCGGCCTGTCTGTTCCCGCATTTGATCGATTACGCGGTGCGCAAAGCGGCGGGCCGACCGGGCAGACAGAAAAGAAAGCGCCATCCCCTCCGCAATGAAAACGAGTTCGCGCGCGGCGAGGGCCGGTGATCCGACGGATAAAGACCGCGCCGGCTCCATGAAAAAGTACCTTGCACAAATAGATGCCAGCAACGTCGCCAACAGGCCCGGCCCGAGACCGCCCGTCCAGGCGGCGGCAGCGGTCGCGCCGTAATAGAGCGCGAACGGCAGGTCCTTTTCCAGATCGTGCCATCCCGTCAGTTTCAAGCCCGTCGCACCGAAGATAAACAGGGCCGCGGCCGCATAGCGCCTGAGGCCGGGGAGCCTCGCTTCGTCACTGCTGGCATCACGAATTCGGTAGCCGAGAAGGCTCAGAAGCACACCTTCACCCACGAACAGCAGAAGGCTGACCGCTTTTTCCTCCGAGGCGATAGCCAAGGAAAATATGGGGGCGAGAAGCAAATAAGCACTTGCGAGAGCCGCAAGTGCCGTGGCGAGCAACCCCGGCCCCAACCCTGCTGTGACAGACGAAATCAGAACCGCTATCGCGAAGCCGAAATACCTGACGTCACCCTCTATGTTCGGCACGCCTGCATGAATGTAGATCAAAGACGCCGTCGCGGTGGTGACGACGGCTATGGCGTAGCGCCGCGAGAGTGATTGCAGCCGATGATGCATGTTCTCGCAGGTCCCTTATAACTCCTGATGTTTTGCGCCCGGGCCGGGACATGGCGGTGAACGCGCCTTGAACCTGGCCAACCAGTTTCGAAGGGCCATTCTCGAGCCGGTTAGCCACGCGCAGCAGCATCACTGCGCCATTAAACATCTATCTGGTGGAGAGATGTCGCTCCGGTCGTCAGGATTGGTTATTTCCGGCAGCGGCTCTCCGGAGAAATTGATCCGAGTCGGCGACGGCGGTATTCGACTCCCGGGCGAGTCCATGCTTCGCAATACGGCCGAGCAAAGTCTTCCGCGTAATGCCCAGATATCGCGCCGCCTGCGACTGGTTCCAGTCGAACTTTTTCAGTGCATGCAGAATCAATTGCTTCTCGACCGCGTCCAGCGTCATACCTTCGGCTACCTGGACATCGCCTTTGGATGCCGTACCGGTCGCGTTAGGGTGCAGGAACTCCGGCAGATCCGATTCTGTGATCTCTTTGCCGGGACAAAGTACGACCATTCGCTCGATGGCATTTTGCAGTTGCCGAACGTTGCCTGGCCAGTGATATGCCGAGAAACGCAAAACCAGGTTCTGGGGCAATCGCAGATGGGTCCGGTCGTATTTTTCCGTAGAATATCGAAAGAACTCAACCACGAATTCCGGGATGTCGGCTGAGCGATCCCGCAGCGGGGGAAGAGTGATCGGCACGACTGCCAACCGGTAATACAGATCTTCCCGGAATGTTCCCTGGCGAACGAGTGCCTCCAGATCGCGATGCGTAGCTGCAACGATGCGCACATCGATCGGGATCGGAACCGTGCCCCCGACCTTCTCAATCTCGCGTTCCTGAATCAGTCTGAGGATCCGTACTTGCAGATCCGAGGGCATATCTCCGATTTCGTCCAAGAACAAGGTGCCCCCATCAGCAGTCTCGACCTTGCCTTTTTTGTGCACAAAAGCACCTGTGAAGGCTCCCTTTACATGGCCGAACAACTCAGACTCGAGCAGATCGTGGGGGATGGCTCCGCAGTTGATCACCACAAATGGCCGCTTTCCGCGGGCACTATTAAAGTGGATGGCTTTCGCCAGAAGGTCCTTGCCAGTCCCTGTCTCTCCTCGAATGAGGACGGTGGCGTCTGTGTTCGCGGCGCGCGAGGCGGAATCCAGAACTTCCAGGAGACCGCTCGAATTTCCGATAAAGTTCTCGAAACCAAATTTTCGATCGATGCTGCTTCTCAGAGTTCTAACCTCTTCCAGCAGCGTGCGCCGTTCCAGGGCGCGATTGACCATCGCTTTCAGGTCGTACGGATGTACCGGTTTGGTGAGGTAATCAAACGCACCTAGCTTCATCGCGTCGACGGCCGTGGCCACGGTTCCATAACCGGTACAAATTACCACGGCAGTTTCGGGATATTCGATACGAATTTTCTTTAATAAATCCAGGCCGGATTCCCCGGGCAAATTCATGTCCGTGATTACAAGGTCGGCAGGCGACCCGCTCAGAAATGCCAGAGCCTGTGGGACATCCGTTGCAGCCGTCGTATGATAACCAGCGCGGTCCAGCTGAATTTTGGTGACCTGCCGCAGATTTTCGTCATCCTCGACGATCAGAATGTTTTCTTTGCGCATCTAATTAGACACCCTAGCCTACCGCAATCTGACAAACAAAGCATGATTCGTTACCGCGCCGGAAGGATCAGAAGGCCGGACGCGGGAAATGATGCGCTGCCTCTATTTCGGTGTACGCATCCGTGTCCCCATCCGAAGACAGCGATTGAATTCCCCGACACATCTTAATAATATCTCCTTAATATCTCTCCTGAACGTTGCTCCATTTCTTCGTCCGGGAAGGGCGTGGTCCACTCCGTTTTCTGAATATTCTCTCATTCCTGGTGCGCAGGCGGCGACGCGGCGCTCGCGAGCGGCCATGTCCACGCGCTGGCGTTCGGGCTCTCGGCCTGCCCCCCGGGTGCACGGACCCGCCTTGCGGCGGTTGCAATGACGGCGGGGAATGACCAGATTGGCGGGGCTGGACGTGAGCTGGAATCGCGACGAACGGCCGGATTGCAAGCGTGACCAGGCGAGCGCTGGGTTCCTCTGGCGGCGCCGCCGCCGGCGAACTATAAATGTGTGGCACCCGCAGCTGCCCCCTATGGTGGTTTCTTTTTCTGGATTACCCTGAGACCCTGCCGGCTCTGTTGCTCCGGCTCTACTGAAGACGGATGAGATCTGTACCTCCGGGATTTAGGACTTTTTTATCGATCAGGCGGGATAACTGCGGCTCAGAGGTAAACGAGACACGCGGATTCGCGCAGACAGCGAGACCCCGGCGCCATACCCGACACGAAACAGAGGGGGATTCCATCCCGAATCGCCAGGTTCCCGGGATTTTACTGGCCGCCGTGATGGATGAAGGCGATCCGGCAGTTCCAATGCGCATGCCAAACGGGGACACGGCGTTATACGACGTGTCCCCGTTCGGGACTGGTTCGGTGAACGGGAGCTTAATGCCCACCGCCGAAATTGAACGCGATACCAGCCGCGTAGCGGAAATCCTGTTGAGTCCGCGGTGTGGGCACGCTTGCCCCCAGCGGCTCTGTGACATTCGGAGCCGAATAGTTAGTCGTATAGTAGTCGGCCTGAATGGGTCGCAAAGTAAACGATTTGCCTACCCTGATATCCAGCCCACCCCCCACGGCCATCGCGAAGCTATTCTGCGACGTTTCGTAACGGCCATTGACAAGCCTGGTGTTGGTGGTCGTGAGGGGGTTAACAACCAGCACGGAGCTCTGATCGATGCTCGTGGTGAAGTACTGACCGCCGAACAATATATGAACATAGGGATCGATTCTTCTCTGTCGCCCAAGGGACAGCCGTGGACCAAACAGATAGGTGAAAGATGTACTGTCGAATCGGAAGCCGTTGACGTCTCCATTGTGATAACCGCCTAGTTCCGCTTCCATCCCGATATGCCTGTTGAAATTCCACGCGAAAGTGCTGATTCCTCCGTTTGCCGTGAAGGCTGGGATTGTTTGAGCCGAGTTGTACCGCAGGAACGAATAGCCGAAAAACCAGTCGGCTTTCGGAGCCTCGTCCTGTGCGTACAGGCTCATACCAAGGAACACCCCGAGCGGAACCAAACAGAGAATCCTTTTCATCGAATGATCCTTGGAGTGAATCTCTCGGGCCAGGTTTGCGTCACATATTTCGCTGATTGACCCCTGCTAAGGGGATGACCGCTGTAACAAGCCGGCTCTATTCTTTCTCGGCTGTTTGCCGAAGCCGGGGTCTTGGCAGCGCATGCATTCGAATTTCACAGGCGCGACTCACTAGCGCATTAATCTTGCCGGCCACGCGTGTCAACAGGGGTTATTCGGCCCGGCATGACAAGTTGTGAGCCGCTGCTCCTTCGAGTCATCTTTGAGCCGGTTGCCGTGCAAAATGCAGCCACAAGCAAACACCATTCAGTCTCCGGGCCGCTTCGTGCGAGGCGGGGCAAGCGACGGTTATCGCTTACCCCGCTCTGTTCTGGTCACGGGCCGCCATCGCCTTGACCCTGGCGTGGTCGCTTTCCAGCGGAGTCCTTACTCGGCCGGTACTTATGTGCAAGTGCTAACTAGCCAAGGGCTCCGCCCTTGATATCCCGACGGTCCCAGGAGGCGCTCACTGGCACAACGAGAACAAAATTCTCGTTTCGAGCGGCATAACGGTCTAAAAGCTGAACCGCGCTACCAGTTGTCCCGTTCTCGGCGTCACTCCGGTTCCGTTGAGAGTGTTCACAAAGCCGAAGCCCGACGACAGCGCGCCCGGAGTGCCGTTGGAGAAGCTATTGTTGAAGGCCGGCGCCGTCGTGCTGTTTACTACAGATGGCGCGGTATAGAATACGCGGTTAAACACGTTCTGGAATTCCGCGCGGATCTGCAGCTGGTATCTTTCTTTGATGCGGAAGATACGGCCCACGCTGAGAGATTCCGCCGGTTGACGCTGCCAACGGCAATTGTTGTAATAGGGGGCCGACGCGCCATACTGACCGGAACCCACATCTACCCAGGCGTTCGGATTCAGGGCCAGCGTTTTGGTTGGATCGAAATGACTGTTCGGATTTACCGCCAGACAGGATTGACCGGCAACGTAGTTCTCAAGTGTGTTACCGCCACCCAAGAGAGCCGGATTGTTGCCTACGCCGGCTCCGCCGCCAGCGCTGCTTCCGATCTGCAGTTCATTCAACAGGCCATTGTTGGAAGGCGGTGTCTCAATCACCAGTCCGCTGGCGTATTTAAGGACGCCCGCGAAGGTCCAGTCGCTCGCCAGCCACCGCATGCGTTTTGCCTCCGGTGCTCTTACCGCCGAAATTGCTGATAGTCGGCGTCGTGTAGCTGAACGAAACCACCAGGGTCTGCGGCTGCTCGAATCCGGAGATTTGTTTGTTGATATCCCTGTTATAGACATCGTTGATGAGCGGTGGATTGGGTGTCAGATAAGCCAGTGTTGGCATTGGCGCCATTCGTCAACTCCTTCTGCCAGGTGTACGCTCCTTGGCCAGGTTAAGCCGTGGGAAAAGCGTCTTGGTCAGCTTCACCTGCAAGGAGTCATACCAGGTGTCGCCCAACGGCGGTCCGAGGAACGGAGGAATACCGATACCACTGCGGGTACGGCCGTAACGCCTGCCCCAGCGTCTGGGAAGAGGGGAATCCGGGGTAAACGTTATTCGGGTTTGCCATCTGCGGGAAGATTTTGAGTGCCGCAAGCGGCAGGTTCGAGAGCGGAAGGAGGAGCCAGCCCATCTGAGTCGGATCGTTAACGTTCAGGCCGGCCTTCGTAAGTTGCTGGAGGGTCAGACCGTTGTAGTTCTGAGCGTCGAGCGTCGGAGCCGCCCACCATGCACCGCGGTTGCCTACATAGGAAGCGTCGACCAGCAGGTTCGGGACAATCTCGCGTTGGATGCCGATGCTCCATTGGAAGATGCGGGGCAGCCTGCCCGTGCCCTTATCGATCGAGATGAATGGCGCAGACGGCGGAAGGCAGCCACTACTGCTCGCAGGCTGGCAAATCGGAAACGGGTACTGGCTGTATATCGGATAGCTTGATGTCACCGCACTCAAACCGGAACTCTGCCCTCCCGCTAAGGGGCGTCGTAACCGGGTTGCCATATCCGTTGCCGGTAAGGGTATAGAAGTTCGCCACGCTGTAAGACAGGAAGGCGTTGTCGGCCGAAGAGGAGTAACTGACTCCCGCCCCGGCTCGGAAGACGGTTCTGGGCGAAATCTGGTAGGCAAGACCAAGGCGCGGTCCAATGGAAAATGGGTAGGTGTCATTAAACTGGCAATGGCATGTAGCGCCGTATTCTATACTTCCCGGCAGGCCGACTTGTGGATTGACAGTAAAGAAATTGGCATTCTGCATGCGTCCGTATTGCTCAGACAGCAGTGTGGCGTAATCCCAGCGCAGACCGTAGTCCAGCGTCAGCTTGTGAGTAATCTTCCAGTTGTCCTGGATGAAGACGCCAAAGGAATGGTTGCCCAGCCGCGTGTCGTTGACTGCGGAACTTACTTCGTTGTCGACCCTGCCCGTCAGGAAACTGGCGTAGTTGAATCCAGTCGGAAAGAGCTCCGAAAAGGCCGTTCTCATAGGGGTTGCCCGTCTCCGCCTGGGCGAAACCGAACAGAGCCAAAGGCGCGAATGCTGCTCTGCTGAGGGAATCCCTCGAAAACTACTGTTCCGCCCGCCTTGTAAGGTGTGATTCCCCTTCACCCAGGTCAAGCTGACATTCCCTGTGGGCTTGATATCCTTCAGCTCGGCATTGTCGAAACGCGGGCGTACCGGGTGCCGGGCCGCCAAAGCCCGATCCCAGCGCCAGGCCGCCAGTGAAGTTAATGGTATTGGCCAGGGCGGCAAATGACGGCATGTACTGACTGGCCGGAAATGGCGCGAATCCCCCGTTGACGCCGGGAACTGCATTCACGTTGGCAGTGAAATTGGAGGTCGGGGTGAAGACAGGGTGGTTGTAGTAGAGAAAGCCGGCGCCAATATGCAGCAGCAAAGTCGGTGTGATGGAATGATCGAAGTTGATGCGGGTGGTATAGGAGGTATCGTCCACCGGCGCCACGGGCGAGAGTAGGGGAGAATAGCCATTCGTAGTTGGGCGATGTGGTGTGCGTGACCGAAAAGTACCCGGAGAGTTTCATCGTAGAGGTAAGCGATTTGATCCATCTTGATCGACGGGATTGTGGTGTGCCGGTCGTTGGCAAAACCTGGAACGGCATAGTTATTGACAACTCCGGGCAGGTTAGCCTGCGGGAAAGAGCGACTGCAGGTACAGTGCCGCCGGGTCCAGCATGCTTTGCGGAATCACCTGATTCGGGAACGGATTGCGGACAATCACGCCGCCGGGAAGGGAGTGCGTGGTGGTCGGATCGAATATGGTACCGGTCGCATAGGAGGGAACTCCATCGGCACAGGCTTGGGCAGTCGCCGGCACCGCGCAGGGATTGACCTGGATAAAGGGAAAAGCAGCACCGAATGGGTTAGTCGGAGTTGGGCCGAAGTTGCCCTGTTGGTATTCCGGGGTCGGCATCGTCCCGATATTGGTAGCTGGTGAACGTGCTTTGACGGAACTGCTCAAAGTTCACGAAGAAGAAGGTTTTGTCTTTACCGTTATAGACATGCGGGATCACTGAGCGGGCCCGCCCAGCGTGAAGCCGTAATCGTTGCGGCGAAGGGCATTCTTGACGTGCTGGGTGCACCCCGGCGCGGATCCGGCGCCGCACGGCTTCTGAAGTGAAAGGCAGGGCCGAGTTAAGAAACTCATTCTGAAAATAGTCGTAAGCGGAGCCATGGAGCAGGTTGGTGCCCGATTTCATGGTGTAGTTGAAGTACCCGCCGCCCGCCTGTCCATACTCGGCGGCAAAATTGCTGGTTTGGATCGAGACTTCCTGAATGGCATCCACGCCCTGCTGGACGGCCTGGTTGGTTTGCCGCCACATGCCATTGGTTGCGTCCTGGCCCTCGACATAAATGGTCTGCGAACTCGAAGGCATACCGTTGATCCGCAGCACCGAATCGGAGGACTGCGTCGCGCCCGGCAGCAAATTCACCACTGACAGCGGGTCACGGATGTTGCCGAGGCCGCCAGGGCCGCCGCCGCCGTTCAATGTGAAAATAGGCAGGTTGTCCGCCCGGCTGTAATCGATTTGATGACTCATTTCACCGCTTTCGGTTTTGAGAAGCGGCGCTTCCTCGTTGACGGTGATCGTCTCGCTTGTGGCGCCAACCTCGAGGGTGGCGTCGACGCGGGCAGTTTCCGCCACGTGGACCACGACGCCCGGGCGCACAAACTTCTTGAAGCCGGTGAGCGTGACCGATACCTCGTAAGTGCCCGCGGGTATCTGGGCCAGCGTGTAATTGCCCGTGCTCGTGGTGACGGCCTTGTATGTAGCACCAGTATCCTGATTGCGGGCTTCGACAGCGGCATTGGGAATAACGGCGCTTGCCGGGTCCGAAACGGTGCCTGTGATGGTGCCGCGATCCGCCTGGCCGAATGCGGCTGAAGCAACAAGAAGAAACGCACCAACCGTGGAAATCAGTGTCTTCATGGACTTACTCCTCTGTGTCAGAATTCAACCCCAAGCAACAAACAACACCCAATAGCCATTCGCAATTGCATCCCGCTTTGCGTCACTGGGATGTGGCGTGGCGCGTGCTCGAGCCGGAACACTCCGCTCGGATTGCAGAGCGGGTCCGCCTGTTTTCAGGGCGACCAATCTGGCGCCGCCTGTAATGCGTATCTGGTTGTAGTCTTGAAGTTGTGAGGCCCGCGGAGTAGTCGAAGTGGTAATTGATATCCTGAGCCGAACGGCGCGCATGACGCCGGCGATTGCGATTCTCGTTCCCTCTTCATCCGATCCTGGGCCCCCGGGTCTACTCTGATACTGATGCGGGCGCCCGCGAAGAGCTTTATTGTTTTTTGGAGATCCGAGACTAGCCTATCCCGAGCGTGATCAAGGGGTCACTGCGGCACTCTTCTGCTCATGGCTCGCCATGAAATCGAGCCAACTCTTTGCCGTAACCACGAACTCAGGCGCCTGCTGGTTACTGGAGAAGTAGGCCCGGATCTCGGCTCTTGCCGGTTCGAAGTTATTCCTATCGATGAATATGCGCGCAGCAAAGAGATGAGCCGCCGGATAGAAGCCGCTTGTCTCCGTCGCACACTGAAGAGCCTCCTCGGTGAATTTCTTCTGGAAATAAAGTGAGATGGCGAGAAGGTATCGGGGTAAGGTTTTGGTTCGATCCAGACTGGCCGCCTCCCGCGCGGCGCGTTCGGCATCATTGAAAACTCTCAGTCTCGATATAACCGATGGCGAGGTTGATGAATAGGAGCGGAAAATGAGGGTCAAGTTTAATGGCCTCGTTCAGCTGCTCTATGGCCGGATACGGGTCGTCCTTCCGCAGGTGGAGCGCCGCCAGGTCATTGCGCGCCCAGACGAACTCGGGATCGATCTGAATAGCGCTTTCCAGGTGGCTCATGGCTTCCTCTGTCCGGTTCTGACCGAACGCTTTTTCGGCCTTCTCCTTTTCTTTTAGCGCTTTTTTCGGTACTGCGTGGCGCAGCTGCTCAATTGTGACCGTCGCGGTCCGCATCCCGGCGGTGAGACTGCGTCGATACTACGGGGAGATTAAACGGATCGAGCGGACCTGAACAAGCGTTGCGTTGTCGACGTTGATTCCGAGGCGAGATGCTTCAGGACAGAAAGTGGTTTGAGCCACACCAGGGCCGGACCCGATCAGCACTATGAGGAACAAAGACCCGGCGATCGGTGTGACCTACGGCAGACGACGGCAATGGAACGATAGCAGTCTCATTGGACTTCCTTTGTCGAGTTTTTAGAAGGGGCGCTCTGGAGATCGAAAGATCTGATCGAGATGCTCTATCAACTGCGGCGCTGCCCTGCTCGAGAGCCAGATACGGAAAGTATTGGGCAGGTCGTTCCCGCGAGGAGCCGTCGGCTCGGGAAGACTTTCCGCAAAGATGGGGAAGAGTAGTGTGCTATCCCGATCTTTAAGAGAACCGCTATGACTATCGCCAGCCGGCGGACTGTCCGAAGCGTCAAGTGACGCGCATTCGGACAAGTCAGCTTCAGACTAGCGAGTATCGTTCGAGCAATAGTATCGTCTGGGGCGATTGGCAGCAAGGCAGCAAGAACGCCTAGTTTGTTGTGAAGAAGCGTGTATTCATATCCTTCTCCTTATGCCTGATCTTCTGTTGGAATAATGAAAATGACGGACTGGCAGGCTCAGTTTATTTGGCCCGGAAACGCGTGAGTGACATGTAAGAGCGCGGTCTTCTTTGTATGCGAGACGCAGGCGCATTACGGACGCACGAGCGGATGGATTGCATAGGCTTCATCGGATTCTATGGATGGCGGTACTCTGACGTGTCCAACGGGCTTTCGTCATCGCGCTGTCACCGCTATCTGCAGCACGTCTAATAGACCACAGCATCCCGGCTTGACGAGTGTTTTGTTCGCTGTTTTTACTGCCTCGGCGGATTAGAAAGTCGAAAATTCCGGTCACTAGCCTGCGAGCTCGGACAGTGTCAGTCGAAAGCAAACGCTCTATCATCAAGGCGATGAGCGTCGAAGACGACGGTCGGCAGGAAAGCCCGCCTCCAGCACTGGCGATCCGGGGTACGCGAACTCAAGCACAATAGACGAATCGAGGGTGGTCCGGAAAATGTCCCGGCAGGCGGGCGACCGCGCGCTGGCAACCCGGTCATTCGCTCTCTGTCGAGACCCAGTCAGCCTGTTAAGGTGCCATAAAGAGCCGGTTCGGCGCTCGCGAATTCGTTACGGAACCGAAACAGTCCGCTTCGCCTGCTGGGTACAGCGCTCGTCGGCCGGGTGTCCCCTCAGGCACATCTGGCTCGGACAACAACGAACCGGGTCCGCTCAACACATTCAAACAACGACACTAAACGCCGTTTCCCGGTGTGGACTTCAGAATGCCTTTCTCTCGTTTCAAAGCAAGCCACTCAATGCAGACAGGGGAAAACGGGAATGTTGGATCCGGCCACGAAAACAAATGAGTACAGTGATGCAGAGTTGGTTTCTCAAGTTCGAAGTGGAGACAAGAAAGCATTCAGCGTTCTGGTCGCCCGCCACCATAGAACGTGTGTCAACATCGCTGCGTCCATCTTGCGGGATCGGAGCGACGCAGAGGACGAAGTCCAGGAGGCGTGCTGCAAAGCCTTCGAGCACCTCGAACAATATCGTGGTGGAGGACAGTTTCTCACGTGGCTGCTGCGAATCGTAACGAACCAATGCCTCATGCTCATCCGCGCCAGACGTAATGTGCAGTTTCTATATCTCGATGAGGAGAGCGATCGCGAAACAAGCAGCCCGAGAGAGCTGCGGGCCAATATTGCGGATCCCGAGCAGGAGCTGGTGCATGACGAGTTGTGCGACGTCTTGCAGCGGGAAATCGGGCGCATTCCTCCCCTCTTGAAAAACGTGCTGTTGCTCCGTGATGTGCAGGAGTTGCCGATGCTCGATGTGGCGGCTCGATTGAAAATCACGGTTCCGGCAGCGAAATCCCGGCTGCTTCGCGCAAGGACCGAACTGCGCGACAGAATGCTCCGGCAGTGTGGCCAGCCGGCGTCACGCGACGCAGCGTGAGACGCGAAAACTTCCGCGCGCTTGCGGTGTTATGCTTCATCGGCGCAGGTAAGTCCGATTTCAGCGCAGCATCAGTTCCGTGAACGGGTGTTCCGCGCGTTAACGGGCGCTGAATCCAGGACAGAGCAAATCCGTGCGTCGGCGTTCGCAGTACCGTGTCTCGATCGACAAATCGCCCTACGAGAGTTTCGAATGAAGATGTCCCATGGGACGCGTCTGGGGCTGGCGATTGCCGATTTCGCGCAGGACGTTCGATACAACTTCGACCGCAGTGCTGATTTCTCGAAATACAGATATGATGGCTTCGAAAGCATCCCGACGACCGGGCAGACCACGACCATTCACATCGGGTACGTCGGCCTCGACGTTCATGACACCAACAAGCAAAAGTTGATCTGGCGCGGCGAGGTTTCAAACCTACTGGATGAGAACGCCAGGCCCGACAAAATGCAAAACATCTGCAGGAAGCCATGACGAAGCTGCTGAAGAACTATCCGCTCCCCATAAAGAAGTAGCTGGCGGAGTCTCACAGGTAAGCACGCTTATGCCGCAGCATTCCAAAACTCATCGAGCCAGGTCGGGGTCGCCGATGGATGTGTTCCTGATTGAGGCGGGACATCCTGAGCCTGTTCTCGTTTCCCGTATCGACCACGGACACGCGGGTGATGTCCGCGACTGGTTTTGCTACACGAAGCCTATCGGCGCCGATTTGAAGGTAATCGCCCGGCCGCGGGTCGATACACATCCGGGGTTTTGTATCCATACCGCCGGCAGCGACTCCGATTCTGCGGGTATAGTGAAATCCGGGCTCGAAAAAGAATAAATCCTCCCGGCAGATCCACAAATCTGAATACTCATGGACAGGTACAGATCTCGCATTTTCCGCAAAATTGTAGCCTCGTTGTGCATCGCACTGCCTCTCTACGGACATGCCGTGCTTTTGTCGGCGACACCCGGCGTCAGCCAGGTAATCAGCGGTCCCGATGTACCCATGACCCTCCGATTCAACACGCGGGTCGACGCCAAACGTTCCGCGCTCGTTCTGGTCGCGCCCGGCGGTCACTCGCAGTCACTGCACATCGTCGAGAACTCTCCTCCGGACAAGCTGGTCAGTGAAGCCAAAGGATTGAAGGCTGGCGCCTATGTCTTGCTGTGGCAGGTCCTCGCCACCGATGGACATATCACGCGTGGCGAAGTGCATTTCCGGGTCCAGTAATAGTGGGCCAGCTTCTCGATATTTTTGGTTTTCTGTCCGTGCTGTTGCGCGGATTGTCGCTTGCCTTCGAAGCCCTCACTCTCGGAGGGATCATCTTTCGCTTTCGCGATCGCCCGGCAGCCCTCGTCGCAGTAAAGTCACCAAAACGACGAATTTATGGCTCCGCTGGTTCGCGGGACTGCTGGCCCTCACGCAGATTTCGATTGTAGGTATCAATTCGGCGATTCTCGCCAGCTCCACTGGCTTGCGCCTCAGCGAAATCATCGGCGCGTCGTTCTGGATTGCCGGAGCGTTGTCCGTGAGCGGCGCATTAGGGATTTTGATCTTTGCGGCCAGCCGGTGGTTTCCGATCGTGCGCCCATTCACATTTGCGTCAATTCTGGCCGGATCGGTCATGATGAGTCATTCTGCAGCTCGCCTGGATTATCGCTGGGCTCTCGTGGCGCTCACACTGGTACACCACGTGGCCAGTGCCGCATGGATTGGCGGATTGCCGTACCTCCTGATGGCGTTAAGACGCACTGCGCAGCGGCGAATCAGCCGCAATGACGGCGCGGTTCTCGAAACTGGCGATGATCTCGGTCGCACTGCTCATCGGAGCCGGTGCGGCGCTCGCTTTCGCTTACGTAGGGTCGTTCTCCGGTATGCTTGGAGCCACCTATGGCGTCATGCTCTCCGCGAAGGTCGTTCTTACCGGCATTCTTCTTCTGCTGGGCGCTTTGAATTTCAGAATCGTTCGCGCAGTCGCCGGGGGTGGCGCTCCGGACGTCCTTCCCCTACGTCGTTTTGCAGAGACCGAGGTCGGCATTGGCTTCACGGTGTTGCTTGCGGCTGCCTCTCTTACCTCTACCCCCCCGGCCATCGACGTCCACGCCGATCAGGTGCCGCTACGCGAAATCGCGAGGCGCATGCAGCCCCGGTGGCCCCGCATGAGCACGCCCTCGGTTACCGAGCTTTCCCAGGTGACGCCGCTCACGAGCCCACCGCAAAGGACTTCGCCGGAGTCCTTCGCGCCTGGACAGTCGTCAAGGTGGAGTGCACCTGCCGACATCGCATGGTCCGAATACAATCACCATTGGGCCGGGCTGGTAGTCCTGACCGCCGGAATTCTGGCCGTTGTCGCCAGGCGATCCCGCTGGGCGCGCGGCTGGCCCCTGGCGTTTCTTGGTTTAGCCGCATTCCTCTTGATCCGCGCCGATGCGGAGAACTGGCCTCTTGGCCCGCACGGTTTCTGGGAAAGCTTTCGCGTGGCCGAAGTGGCGCAACACCGCGTTTTCGTCCTGCTCATTGTGGCGTTTGCAATCTTCGAATGGGGCGTCCAGACGCGACGCGTAATGCCACGGCGGGCGGCGCTTGTGTTTCCGTCCGTGTGCGCTGTGGGAGGCGCTCTTTTGATGACGCACTCACACGCTCTCGGCAACGTCAAAGAAGAACTCCTGGCGGAATGGAGCCATATGCCGATAGCCGTGCTGGGTGTCGTCGCGGGATGCGCCCGCTGGCTGGAACTGCGCCTGCCGCGGAATCTTAGTCGCATTCCGGCGTGGGTCTGGCCCCCCTGTTTTGTTTTTATCGGACTGATTCTTGTCTTGTATCGCGAGAGTTAGAGCCGACACTCGCTCAACCGAAAGCCAATGTGGCGACTGCCGCCAGGCCGCTCCGGATGAAGGCTCGGCACCAATGGCCTCATCCGTTACGGCTCTCTGCTGACCGGTGCCGGAAAACAAAAAACAATCTGCTATGGCGGCGCCGGAATCGTAGCCTATGACGGCACTCCGTTGCGCGCCGACACTAAGCGCGAGGAGGTGGCTTGGGGGAGAAAATGTGTGTCGCAAAGCATAGAAACCTGATCCGTCTGACGTCTCTGTTGTGTGTTGCTCTCCTGATACCTGGCGACATCACATTGATGGCGCAGAATGCGAGCCCGGCGCCTCCGGCTGAGACTCCGGCACAGCTACCTCCGGAGGAACTGGACAGTCTGGTCGCGCCGATTGCGCTTTATCCCGACCCACTCCTTGCGCAGGTTCTGGCCGCTTCCACTTATCCGCTGGAACTCGTTCAGCTTCAGCAGTGGTTGTTAAATCACAAAGATTTGAAAGAGAAAGCCCTGGCCGATGCCGTAGAAAAGGAAAACTGGGACCCCAGTGTCCAGTCCATGGCCGGGCTGCCTGACGTGGTCAAGCAACTAGCGGACAACATCAAATGGACATCGGAGCTGGGAAACGCATTTCTGGCTCAGGAGTCAGGACGTGATGGACGCAGTCCAGCGCATGCGCGGCAAGGCCAAAGACACCGGTAAGTTGACCTCCACGCAGCAGATGAAAGTTGAAACGAAGGTTGTGGACTCAAAGAGCGTTGTTGTTATTGAGCAGGCCAATCCCCAGGTAATCTACGTGCCCAGCTATGATCCCGCGGTGGTGTGGGGAGCGGCCCCCGTTTATGCCTATCCGCCCGTCTACTATCCGCCAGCGGGTTATTATGCGGCCGGCATGGCCTTGTCCTTCGGGGTTGGAGTTGCGATGGGCGCGATGTGGGGTGGCGGCTGGGGCTACAACTGTGGCTGGGGCGGCAACAACAACATCAATATCAATAACAACAATAACTTCAACCGCAATAGTAACCGGACCAACGTCGGAAACGGAAACAGGGGCAACGGTAACTGGCAACACAATCCGTCACATCGCGGCGGAGCACCGTACGGCGACAGGGCAACAGCCAGTCAGTATGGCGGCACCGCTCGCGGCGATTCGGTGGGCAACCGGCAGGCAAGCGCGCGCCAAAACAACGGTGCGCGTCAAAACAACGGTGGGCTTCAAAACAGCGGTGCGCGTCAAAACGGCGGCACCCAGAGAACGGGTGCTGCTGACCGGTCCGCCGGGGGCGCCAACAATCTCGGCAGAGGGTCAGGTGGCGGAGTCTCCGCTGCCGGCAATCGCGGCAATGCGGGTGGAGATCGCGTCGGGAATCGGCAAGTTGGGAATAGTGGTGGTTCCCGCGGTTCGAACGCCTTCGGCGGCGGAAGCTCTGGCTCCAGTCGGGGTTCGGCAGGGGCCGCCAGTTCGCGAGGATCCTCCGAGCTTTGGCGGAGGCGGCGGGCGCTCCCGCGGCGGCGGCGGCGGTGGTGGCGGTCGTCGGCGCTAAATAAAAGGTCTGGACATTTCAAGAACGGGGAAACGAAGATGACTTTACGAAAACCGACCTCTTGTCAACAGCAGATGCTTGCGACGGTTTTGGCGACTGTTTTTGTTGGCCTTCGCGGGCCGGTCCGATGCCGCCTCCCCACCCGCCCAACGGCCGTTTCTCACACCGCGGGAAGCCGCGGAAGCTCTGATTCAGGCAGCGGCTGCTTTTGACGTACCTGTGTTGATGGATATCCTCGGCCCGGACGCAAAGGATCTTGTAGCCTCTGATGATCCTGTTACGGACAAGAACCGCGCTACCGCTTTCGCTGCAATGGCTCGCGAGAAATATTCGATCGAATTCGATCCGAAGAATCACAATCGGGCGACGCTCGTGGTTGGGAATGACGATTGGCCGGTCCCGATTCCTATCGTCAAACAAAGCCAGAGCTGGTACTTCGATTCCAAGTCCGGGCGTCAGGAGATTTTGTTCCGCCGCATCGGCGAAAATGAGTTGGACGCCATCAAGGTCTGCCGTGGCTATGTGGAAGCCCAGCAGGAGTATGCTCTAACCAGACACGGTGGTTCTGAAGTGAACGAATATGCACAGCGGATCATCAGCAGTCCTGAAAAGCAGGACGGTCTGGCCTGGCAGAACCCGGACGGGACCTGGGACGGCCCCGTCGGCCCGGCTGTCGCCAGAGCTGTGGAGCAAGGCTATACGTCCACCACTCCCCCATTTCACGGTTACTATTTCAAGGTCTTGAAAGGACAGGGACCGGCCGCTCCGCACGGCGCGATGAACTTCGTCCTGAATGGAGTCATGATCGGCGGCTTCGCACTAGCCGCCGCGCCCGCGCAGTATCGCGTCAGTGGCGTCCAGACATTCATCATCAGCCAGGACGGAATCGTCTATCAGAAGGATATGGGGCCAAACACCCTGTCCATCTTCAAAGACATGACTGAATACAATCCCGACAAGACGTGGCGGCAAACCGATGACGAGGAATAATAACGTTCAGCTGGACGCTCGAGCGCCCGGAATTATTAGGTCCGAGGTTGTGTCCGACTTCAAAACTGGTCCAGCGGATCAAAGGCCGATCCGACAGTAATCTGCTCAATTCACTTATTCTTCCGGTCCAGCCAAGACAATTGCCAGGCAACCGAAATGGTCGTATAGTTTCCGCCTATTCTGACATATGCGCCGCGGGCATAGCTCACTTTGAAGGAGTGATTTTGATTAACGGGGATAGCCACGGTGGCGCCTGCACGGGAATTTCTCTGCTCGTCAGCGTTGAGCTGCCCATTGACCTCGGAACGGCCACCGATCCAGAAATTTCCATCCAGAGAAGCCCATAAGCGCGGCCTGAAATAGTAGGTTAAATGCGCCTCCCCGGCACCCACGGGTTTCTGTTGCCGAACGCTGTTACCCGGAAACCACTGGCGGTTCGGGGTGAAGATCCAGACCCCTGCGTACCAATCCGCTCCCCAGCGCCCCCAACGTTTCGAAACGCCAACTTCAGGCTTGAAAGCCCATCGATTCGCGCCACCGTTTACCAGGCGAGCAGGGTCATATTGGCCAGTAGGGACAACGGCAGTAATACTCACTCCGATCAGGGTTTTTTCGCGCCAGAACCGGAAGTCTTCCGGCGCTACGGCAGGGCCGCCCATCAGATTCACGGCGAATCGAAGCCGGCTGCCGGCCAATCCGGAGCGGTAGATTGCGGTAGATGCTCCGGCTACCTGCCCTTGAGCGGTGCCAAGCGCGTACGGCACCAGTCCGGTGATGGTGGCTGATCGGCCAAATATTCCGACAGAGTGGTAATAGCTGATCGCCGCTGTCTGAAACTGAACATCCGGGTTCTGGATGGGTATGTCAGGATCTACAAAAACCGAGCCTTGATTGAAGGAATAGGATAGCGTCACCGCGTTGGCGCCCGTTGGGGTGATCAGGTAGGCACGAGGGGCCATATCCTGAGCGTTCGCATTACCGGCGGCGCACAACAACACACACACAAACGCCTTAGCGCACTTCGACGACCCGATGGAATCGGCCATACGGCGGTGGTCAGCTCTGCCGAGGTGATGTGGGGGAACAGGCCCGGGCATTACTATTTGCGCTTTGTCGACCGCGCGGCGGAGGCCCAGCTGTTCGTCAGAGAGGCAAATGTTTAAGTCCCCCCTGTTGCCTCAACATCACCTTACCTAAGGTTTCCGTTGTGCGTTCGATCGTCCTCGCCAGGATGGCGGCGTTGGCCGTCGGCTTAGCCGCCCTCTAGGGGGAAGGAAACCTATGCCCGCGATAAAACGGACGTTGTCCTCCTGAAAAATTGAGACCGGATGACCGGTAGTGTAGAGGCTTGAGAACGGTATACTGCAGGTCGATCTCGACTACGTGGATGGCACGATGGCCGTCGATTGGCAAAAGGTCGCTCGCATCAAGAGTACAGCGCTGTTTCTCGTACAGCTTCAGGACGGGTCGACTTATTCGGGGGCCGTAGTCAGCTGAGAGTCGCCGGCCGGGGAGCCGGTCAGGATCACGGTTCAGCCGGAGGGCCAACAGACCGTAGCGTTTGACCGATCCACAGTCGTCCGGATGACGCAAACTTCGCAACGCGTATGGCGGCGATTGAATGGCTCCGTCACATTGGGAGCAACTTATTCCAAAGGGAATAATACGGCCCAATACAATTTTGCGTCGGAGCTCGGCTATCGGGAAACCCACTGGGGTGGAAAACTGAATTACGATTCGAACCTGACTTCCAGCACCGGAGCTGCGACTGCAACAAGAAATCAGCTGGACCTGATCGCGTACCGTCAGCTGCCCTGGAAAAACTACTTCTACGCAGGTACCGGCGACCGTTTGCAGAGCTCGGTGCAGGGAATCGAGCAGCAACGACGTTGGCATTTGGTCTTGGGCGCTTTCTAAAAAACACCTGTCGTGTCCGGTTGACAGTTTTCGGTGGAATTGGATGGCAACGGACCACCTATGTTTCCCATGCCCAAATACAGCGGTCGCAAGACACCGGTCTTGCGGTATTCTCCTCCAATCTGCAGGTCTTCAGCTTCAAAAAAACCCGGCTCAATGTCGACGCCGACGTTGCGCCGGCGGCTCTACCGCGGGCAGGCCGGCTGTTTTTGCGTAGCAACACATCTTATTACCTCAAGCTGTTCGGCACTCTCGACTGGAACTTATCTTTCTACGGAAACTGGGACACCGAGCCCCCTGCCCACCTCGCCGGCAGCGACTACGGGACCAGCACCGGGACACGCACAAAAAATGCGCCGAACGGATCTCGACAACCATCATGCCGAATAGGATCTGGAGTCGTGTGTGTCCGGGAGCCCGGTCTGCCTGAGAGGTTGCTCGATGAAAGCATCGGCATTTCGATATCTGTTGCTTGTCGTCTCCGTAGGCGCCAGGCTGTCCTGGGCGCAGACGCCCGATTTGGCTCAGTTGAAGGACAAGGTTCAACAGCTTGAGCAGATGTTGGATAGTCTGAAACAGCAGATTGCCGACGTGGAAAGCGTCCAGAAAGCGCCCGGCAAGCCATTTACCACGTCTGCGCCGCCTCCCAATGTACCGCCGCCGCAAGTGCCGACCGATCATATCGGGCAGCTCACGATGACGCGCGAGGTTGTGAACGATGACTCGCTTGGCGCGGCGCGGATCGACAACGAAGAAATCGATCCCTCTTTGCGGGGCACCTTCCGATTGCCCGGTACAGGTACTCTTATTCGATTCGGTGGATTTGTCAAGACCGACATCTTTGTTGACGCCAACCAGGCTGGAACCTACTATGGCCTGTACGCCCCGTCCTCATTCCCGAGTAGTCCACAGCCTCATGCCGTGGATTCAACCGTTTCCATGCGAGGCTCACGCTTCTCCATGGAATTCCTCCAGCCAGTTGGCGACGGACCAGACACCGTAAAAGCCTATCTGGAGTACGACTTCCTGGGAAACTATGATCGCAACTCGCTCCGCATGAGGCAGTTTTACGCGCAATACAGGAATGTATTAGCCGGCCAGACCTGGAGCGCCTTTGGCGACCCTGATGCTTTTCCCGACACGCTTGAGATCGCTGGCCCTCCAGGAATGGTGGGTCTTAGAAATCCGATGATTCGTTACATGCAGCCGCTGGGCGATAAGAACAGCATCGGTGTTTCAGTTGAGAAGTCCGGGACGGACGCGCCGTTTTCTACCCAATTTGGCGTTCCAGTAGCCTCCTCCACGCGGCCAGACCTGATCGCCTTCTACCGGTACGAAAATCCTCACGGACATTTGTACTTCGCCGGTATCTCCCGTTCTGTAGGAGGCGTCCTTCCAGGCGAAATCGGGCCACAAAATCACGTCAACGGATTTGGCGGCTCCCTCTCCGGCGTCTGGGGAACCACAAGGAACAATGTGGTCTTCCAATTCATTTTGGGTAAAGGCATTTCGACTTACTACAACGACAATTACGGTTTGGGGTCAGATGTCGGCTTCAATGCTCATAACCAACTGGTCGCGACGCCGAGCGGCTCAGGTAACATCGGATATCAGCACTACTGGACGAAACTTCTGCGTTCGACCGTCGACTACGGCTATCTGCAAATCAACAACACCGCGGCAGATCCAGGCACCAACTATCACATCAGCAACTACCTGACGGGCAATTTGATTGTGCAACCATCGGTGAACTGGCTGTTCGGGGCCGAGTACATTTATGGTTCACTTGAGCGGAAGGACGGTTTCAAGTGGATCGCCCCTCGCGTTCAGGGCAGTGTGACTTACTACATCAACAAGTATCCGAAAAAATAAGCGGAGGGATCCAGCGCTGCTGTTACATGGATACGATACTCCGCAGCTTCTTCATGAAATCCGCGACTCGAAACGGCTTTTCGATAAAGTCGTGGATCTGCACTACGTCTATTGCCTTCGCAACCATCTCCCGGCTATAAGCGCTGGTAAACATCACTCTTTATATCGGGCCGGGCTTTGGAGGCTTCAGCCACAATCTCACGGCTCGATGCCCCAGGCAGGGTCATGTCCAGCAGCATCACATCGATCTTCCCGCCGTTTGCACGAAGGATCTCGATTGCGGAAGACCCATCGGCAGCCTCGAATACTTCAACTCCAGCCTGGCGAAGCATCATCGAGAGAGCCGAGCGCAACATATCTTCATCCTCCACAATCAGAACAGTGACGCCCGGAGGTAAGCGTGCCAACCGCTTCGGCGGTATGCGCCCGAATTGCGGGTTTCCCCAGCCGCTGTTTCGGCGCATGGCAGCAGTATCCGAAACGTGCTGCCCTTGTCCAACTTGGCTTGTTACATGGATTTCCCCGCCAAGACCCCGAACGACCCCGTCGACGACCGCGAGGCCGAGCCCATGACCTGCGGATTTGGTGGTGAAGAACGGGTCGAACGCTCTTGGCTCTGCACTTCCGGGGACATGCCACGACCAGTGTCCGAGATCTCCAGTTGCAGGTGATCGCGATCCGCCAGGCGATTCGAAGCTTCTCCCGGCGAGCCGGGCCCTGCCTTCACGAATCTGGTGGTCACGCCGATCACTCCGTCGTGATCTCCGATAGCGTCCGATGCGTTCATGACCAGGTTCATAACAACCTGCCGAATTTGCGAGCCATTGGCGCGTACCTTCGGAAGATCCTGACCGAGATTCGCTTCCAGTACGAGCGCACTTCGACACTGAAACCCGGAGCGACTCAAGCTTCTCCTGGATCGTCTGCGACAAGTCGACCGTTGCTGACACTTGCCGTTCTCTTTTCCGGCGTAGTCCATCAACTGATGGACGATCTCGGAGCCGCTGAGAGCTGCGTTGCGGATATTCCCCAGTTCCTTTTCGGGAGACGATTCAGCTGCGCAATGCGCGAGCGCCAGCTCTGTTTGAGCCAGTACGCCAGCCAGGAGGTTATTGAAATCGTGAGCGATACCACTCGCCAGCGTACCCAGGCTCTCTAGTCTCTGCCGGGCCAGCGGACTCCTCCTGGGCGCGCCTTACTTCGGTGATGTCCTGAACGGTCCCGAACATCGCCACCGGCGCACCTTGTTCGTCGAGTGACACTTCGGACAGGCAGGTTAATGTCCGCAGTTCGCCGTCAGACCGAAAGACCCTGCACTCAACAGGCTTTCCTCTCTTCTCGGCAAGACATTCTCTTACCCATTGCCCCACTCGATCCCTGTCTTGTTGCGGGATCCGCTGTAAGAAGTCCGTAGAAGCAGGTAGGGAGTCCGTCGGCCGATCGAGGATCCGGTAGAGCTTCTTCCGACCAGTAGACCCGATCGTTCTTGATAGTCCAGGTCCAATGACCTACGTGGGCGAGGCGCTCCGCGTTCTTAAGGCGTGCTTCACTTTCGCGGAGGAGTTCCCGCGCCTCGACTTCGTCCGTTACGTCCTGCGCCGCAACCACGATGCGGATCAGCGCGCCCTGGTCGTCCGTGATCCTTTCGGCAATGGATCGAAGAAAGCGCATTTCGCCGTCCTGCCGGATAATTCGGAACTCCAGTTCGACAGGTCCGCAAGTCGAATAAATGGTACCTTCGCTTTGCAGGACCTTCTCCCGGTCTCTCGGATCAACACAGTTGATGAATGAAGAAAAGTCTGCGTCTTTCGGCGGGCCAAGAATCTGTAAGCATCTCATCGGACCAGTGGCTTGTTCCCGCGACGATGTTTCGCTCCCAACTGCCGATCCGGGCGAGACGCTGCGCGTCCCTGAGTTGGATTTCCCTGGACCGGAGACGCTCTTCGCGCTCCCGGAGCCTCTCCTCGGCTTGCGAACGCTCAATCAAATCTGCAGCCATTCGTGCCAGAATGTCCAATGCACTGAGTTCGGTCGCGGAGAGCTTGTGAGGCTCACGCCAGTGCGTGGATACCATGCCTAACAAGACGCCCGACCTCGAAACCAGCGGCGTGGTCTGGCTGGCGTGAATGCCCTCGCCAAGGTATTCTTCACGATCGTCGGTCCCGGATATGAAATCGCAAATCAGGACGTTTTCGAAGGCGACCCTCTGACCGGTGCGCAAAGCCTCGCCACAGCTGCTATGGGTCTCCGGGTAGACCCATTTCCACCGTCTGGCCGAGTCGTCGCTGAATCCCCTGTAGCTCAGCAGTCGAAGCGCGCCACGATCCGGATGGAACATCTGAATGCTCGCGAAATCGGAGTTCATGATAGACTTCGCCGCATCGAGAATTCGCTCGTACAACGCTTCTGTTCCGAGCGCGGTTATCAGTTGCGTGGCGACGCCCTGGAGGTACAACGCGGCTCGTTCCATATTGGGTTCCAGTTTCATCGAACGAAAGATCTGCGGGTTCTTTGGCATTATAGTTGCCACGCGCGGGGGACTGCAATGAGTGCGGCTTACGCTTCCTGGACGTCGATTGCCGAAAAAATAACCTGCTGCACACCCGTCAGGCATCATCTCAATGGGAGTAGCGCGAGGTCGATCCGCCACCACCGATGATTCTGCGGCCTGCGCCGGCGGGGCTTATTCCGGCCATGGCATTAAGCGCTGGAGTGGATCTTCGTCTGAAACGGCTAGCGGATTCGGTTTATCGGCCTCCGATGCCGAAGGTCTTCGGCTGAAGACATGGTAAAGAGCATTCACTCACGCCGATGACCGGGAAGAAACATCAGTGGCACCGCCGATTTCCCCTTTGGTCTTCGTTATTTTCCTGTTTCCCGGCATGCTGTACCTGCTGGAAGCGAGGCGCCGCATTGGGTTCATGCGATCGAGCCTTCTGGTCGATGCGCGCACGCGCGTGGATCCACACGTGGGGGGAGATAAGCGCCAAGCGCAATCCGAAAACATATGCGTCGATGCAACAAGCTGATATTGGTTGCCGTTCTGGTGATCTCGATAGTTCTCTATGGTTGCCAGGACTTTGTCCCGCGGGACACTTCCAGCCTGCTTTTTTCCCGTCTGCAGCGATCGGACATCTTTGGCTTCCTGGCAGGCTTCGGAACCACGTTTGCCGCCATTCCGGACTTATTTGCTATGTTGCGGCGTCGCTCGAGCGCGGGCATGAGCGTGCGAATGGCGGCAATCCTGGGCGTATTTCAGATCCTCTGGATTTACTATGGTCTGCTGATCGCTTCGCGTCCGGTAATTGCGTGGAACGTGATTGCGGTGTTTATCAATTTCGTAAGTGTAGGCGCCCACCGCTATTTCGCCAATAGAGAAAAACGTAATAGCGAAAGCCCGGCCATGTGAGGCGGTACCACGGCTCGGCATGGCCCCCTCTACATGACGAACGGGCGCCGATCACCAGGCGCCCGCGTAACAAATGAAACTTCGCCTGCCTGGTCCGGGTAGACGGATCTAAGTAGCGTGGAGGGGATCTCGCGAGAAGGCTGTCGTCGCTTTTCCCGCCAGAACGTCGGCCGCCGTCAGGTGTCCGAACAACTGGATCAGGTTTGCGACTGTGCCCGTCCAGCCCGTCTGATGGCTGGCGCCGACTCCGGCGCCGTTGTCGCCGTGGAAGTACTCGTAGAAACGAGATGTAGTCCCGCCAGTGAGGATCGCTCTGGAACTTTTCGGTGCCTCCGTAGACCGGACGGCGACCGTTCCCATCGCGCAAAAACGTGCTGATCAGCCGGTTCGCAATCTCCCGTGCGACTTCGAAAAGGTTCATCAGCTTGCCTGAACCTGTCGGACATTCCACCTGGAAGTCATTGCCGTAGTATTGGTAAAAGTTCAGCAGCGAGCGTATGATCAGGACGTTGATCGGCATCCACACCGGGCCGCGCCAGTTGGAGTTGCCGCCGAACATGCCGGTATCTGATTCGGCCGGCACATACTGGACGCGAAATTCCTTACCATCCGCTACGAAGACATAGGGGTGATCGAGATGGTAGCGCGAGATGGAGCGAATGCCGTGCGGACCCAGAAATTCGGACTCATCCAGCATCTTCGATAGCACGCGGCGCAATCGGGTCTCGTTCATCAGGCTTAGCAGGCGAGTTCCGCCGGCGCCGTCTGTCAACATCGACTCGACACATAGCGACTCTTTCACTGCAGGGTGATCCTCGAGGAATTTGGCAAACTTACGTACGACGTTCGGCATGTGTGCTCTTACTTCGCCGTGAAACACCGTCGCGGCGCAAAGCGGCAACAGGCCTACCAGAGATCGCACCTTTAACCGCGTTGCGCTGCCATCTTCCCGCCTGAGGACGTCATAGAAAAACCCGTCTTCTTCGTCCCACATGCCGTCGTGTTCGTTTCCCAGGCTTTTCATGGCGAGCGTGATCCACGCGAAATGCTTGGCGAATTTAACCACCATACGCTCGAAGACCGGAAATTTGAGCGCCAGCTCGATCGAGATCTGCAGCATGCACTGGCAATAGAAAGCCATCCATGCGGTACCGTCAGCTTGTTCCAGATGACCGCCGGTTGGGAGGGGCGCGCTGCGGTCGAAAACGCCGATGTTATCGAGGCCAAGAAAGCCCCCGCCAAAGATGTTGTTGCCACCCGGGTCTTTCCGATTGACCCACCATGTGAAATTCAATGCCAGTTTGTGAAATGCTTCCGCGAGGTATTCAATGTCGCCGCGGCCTGTACGCGCTTTCTCACTCTCGTACACCAAACGTGTGGCCCACGCATGTACGGGCGGGTTGACGTCTCCGAAGTTCCACTCGTATGCCGGGAGCTGGCCGCTCGGATGCAGATAGTCGTCACGGACCATCAGGTCCAGCTGTTCCTTGGCGAAATCGATGTCAACCATCGACAGCGCAATACAGTGGAAAGACAGATCCCATGCCGCGTACCACGGATACTCCCACTTGTCCGGCATCGAGATGATTTCATCATTCACCAGATGGACCCACTCTCTGTTCCGGCCGCGATATGCCTCGCCGTGTTCCTCCAATCCAGCGATCTACGTCATAGCTGTAGTACTGTTTGCTCCACAGCATGCCGGCCAGCGCCTGCCGCATCACGCGGGCAGCGTCTTCGCTGACGGATGGCGGCGTGATCGAGGCATAGAATTCGTCCGCGTCTCTCCTGCCTGGCCACCATTACCTTTTCGAAGGTTTTGTCCAGATCTCGCCATGCCTTCGGCCCGATCGTCGTCAATAATAACCGGACCACACGGCTTTCCCCGCCTGGCACTTCGAGTAAATAATGGGGGCAGGCCTTCGTGCCGTATTTTCCGGGGTTCACCTTGTCGGCGCGGCCGGAAACGACGCAATCGTTGATCCCGTCTTTGGTGTAAGGCGCCGAGTTGGGCGTGCCGAACACGCGCTCCTGATTCGTCTCGTTTTCGGTGAAATAAGCCCTTGTACACCCTTCGGCATAGAGGTAGCGAACACCGAGATCGGGGTGAGATGCCGCGATCAGAAGGCACCCGTCGGGCCCATCTCCTCTGCTCCAGCAGGGGCTTCAGAGAATCGTTCTGCCACGACCAGGTATTTCGAAACCATAACGTTGGCAAAACATGCAGCACGGCCGCGTCCGGTCCCCGGTTTGCGACTGTGATCTGGATCAGAATATCTTCAGGTGAATCCTTCGCATACTCGACAAATACGTCGAAATAGCGATTTTGGTCGAACACGCCCGTATCGATCAGTTCATACTCCGGTTCGGTCCGGCTGCGGTGTTTATTGGTCTGAACCAGATCGTCGTACGGATAAGCCGCCTGCGGATACTTATACAGATACTTCATGTAGGAGTGCGTAGGCGTGCTGTCGAGGTAGAAGTAGTATTCCTTGACATCCTCTCCGTGATTTCCCTCACTGTTGGTCAACCCGAAGAGGCGTTCTTTCAGGATCGGGTCCCGGCCGTTCCACAGCGCGAGCGCAAAACACAGCTGCTGGTGGTCGTCGGAAATTCCCGCCAGTCCGTCTTCACCCCAGCGGTACGCGCGCGACCGTGCCTGGTCGTGTGTGAAGTAGTCCCAGGCATTGCCGTCGTCGCTGTAGTCTTCGCGGACGGTGCCCCATTGCCGTTCGCTCAGATAGGGCCCCCATTTTTTCCATGGAGCCTGCCTATCCATCAGCCGAAGCTTTTCGTTGCCTTCTTTGTCATCGTCTTTGCGCATTGCATTCTCCCGATCGCTCCCGGTTTGTGAGTCACGCCCGGCCCCCGGAAACCTCTGGCAGCAGGGATTCCGGGCGATGCCTTCGGGTGGCGCCGAATCCTTCCCGGTCTTCTTCCGATGCCTCGTTTTTGTCTTCGATATCCGGAAACGACCGGGCAATCTGGGCGTCCAGTCGCTGCTTTTGATGCCTCAGCCCGGGCTGCCTTTCTTCCGGCAGAGCCTTGATCAGATCGCTCAACAACGCCGCCATCCGCCGCATTACCTGCATGCTTGTGGCTCCGTAAGTGCGAATCTGGCTGAAGGCCAGATCAAGGAAGTCGTCCCAGGTAGGAACCGGTATTACCAGTCGCAGGATTCCGGCTGCGTTGTGGATTTCACCGATCTCCAGATTCCGGCAGCCCAGGCGCAATAGCAAGTCTTCGATCTGATCGAGGGCCTGGACAGCGGTGGTCGGGTCGTTGATGGCTGGTGACAAGGCGCGAATGGCGATGTCGGCGAGCAGGTGGATGGAGTACTTTGGGTCCTGTTCGAATGTCCGTTGCCCGCCGGTTCTGACAGCTCGCTTAAGAAGGCGGACGTCGATTGTTTCGGTGGCGCCTGGAACGCTGGCGCGATAGACGCGCACCATCGGGGTCCCCTTTACCAGCGTGTCGCCAACCCCAGAAGCCATTTCGATGGTGGCGTCGGCGCGTTCCGCCAGGGCCAGGAGGGGTCTCAGGTCCAGGGATTGAATCGTTCGTGGCGGTCCGTCGTATGTCACGCTTTGCGTCACGGGTTTCGACAGGAGATCGGCGCCTCCGGTTATGGCTTTAGCTTTCGGGAGCGGCGCATACATGACGTCGATGATCTGCCTCGCAAAGTCGCCGGTAAAGGCCAGGACCCGGTTGATCTGGAGGCGGCTCAGGCTCTGCACGAGGCCTACAAAGACTCCCACGCTCGCGAGCAGAAAGCCAATTACTAACCATCCGCTCAGAAACGGAACCCTGCCCGTACTCTGGCGGTCAACCCAGGATAGCGCGGCAAGGGCGTACAAGAATGTTGCGGTGAAGACACCGAGCGCGTGGGATACAAACGGATCGCGGGACATCCATAACACCAGACGCGGCGAATAAGCCGTAGCGCTGAATTGCACCATGACGAACGCCAGGGAAAACACGATTCCAGTCAGCGTGATCATGCCCTGGGCCACAGCGGAATAGAGCACCATTGCTACCTGAGGGCTCAGTCCGGCGTTCCAATGCGGGAGAAATCGGGTTTCTATCCTGGGAAGAGTCAGGCCCAGCAGAACCGCGGAAAACGCGTACGCAAAAGGGATGCACCAACTGGGTACTTGCTGGCATCTGCACTTTAGGCGAGGGGAAAGAATAGTCGTATTCTTCCGTCTTCCGGGAGAATGTTAACCGGCGAGCATATCCGTGCCATTTCGATTCGTTGGCGACCAATGGACCGTTTCCTGATGCAGCCTTGATCTGAATGATTCCGAAGCGTGTATCAGGAGTTCATTTTCTTGTCCCGCGCGCGCGTCGCTGAGCGCTGGAGAAGCCCATGCCCTGCTGCCGGTGTGCGATGAGCCAGGTTTTTAAATCAATCCGTGCCGCTGACAGCGTCTCTACGATGAGGGCGGCATTCGGATTCGTGGGACTTCCCGCACCAATCGATTCCGGGCTGTCGTCAGGCGAATCCCTGAGGCCCCCGCGTGCCGCGGCCATAGCCGGCATCGTTTTCTCCGTCTTGATGGCCGTTACCCTGGGAATTTTCCGTGTTGCGATTCCTTCCAATCCGGCCAGTCTCGGCGCCTGGTTGATTGACCCGGGCCGCCGGAGAGTAGTCAGCTTTGCGATTCAGCTCATTCCTTTTTCCGGAATTGCGTTCCTGTGGTTTCATCGGCGTGGTGCGAAATCGCCTCGGCAAGCTGGAAGACCAGTTCTTTGCGAGTGTGTTCCTGGGCAGCGGCTTGATGTTTGTGGCCTGCTTGTTTGCTGCGGGGTCCATTGGCGGAGCGTTGCTGGAACAGATGATGTCGCGGAACGGGACTCCGCCGAACATGGAAATCTACGAGTTTGTTCGACGGTTATCACATGCGTTCGTAAATACCTTCGCTCGTTAAGAATGGCGGCGGTGTTCATGTTCTCTACGTGCACCATTGCTCTGCGAACAGCTATTTTTCCGCGCTGGATCGCGTTCCTGGGATTTACCTGTGGACTGACGATGTTGATGGTGATCGCAAACTGGGCATGGATCGCGTTGATATTCCCGCTGTGGATGCTGGTTGTCAGTATGCAGATGTTGTTCTCGGATTTACACTCCACGCCTGAGAAGAAGATATGCTGATCCCCTTTCCAGCCGAAGTTGCGCAGGTGTCGCTAGTGACTGGCCGCCAATGACGAATGGCGAAATCGATTCGCAGGCCTTTCACGAGGCGGAGCTCCGCAGTGAACGCACCCGGGTGAATGCGCTTCTGCGCGTGTTCGCGGGCCTGCTGGGGCTGGTCTTGATTCGCGGGGCCGTGTCACTGGCTGAAGGGCGCCGCTCCGTGGTGTGGCCGTTCGGCGTTCTCCTGGCCATGACCGCCGTCTATGAGGTGGTGTGGCTCAGATTTGTCAACCGATCCATTCAGTCCAACCGCACTGTTTCGGGAAACGCATGGACGTTGAACAGTCTTATAGAGTCGCTTGTGCCGACAGTCGCGCTTTTTCTGGAAATCCACACGTCATTTGTGAGTCCGGATAGCGCTTTGTCGTCGCCAGTCGTTTTGACATATTTGCTCTTCATTATTTTGTCTGCCCTGCACCTGAACCCAGGTCTGTCTCGCTTGACCGGTGTTTTTTCGATGGCAGGATACCTGGCGGTTTCGATTTACGTATTCGTCACTTTTCCGGAAGAGTCCGCAAGTGACGAGCCTGTTGCTCTACGGCACGGCCTTTTCCTCTTCCGTCCTTCTGCTCCTGGGAGGATTTGCTACCGGTGCGGTTGCCCACCAGATCCGTACACACGTACTAGCGGCTCTCCACGAGGCGGAGAGCCGCGCCCGGATTGCCCAATTGGAGCACGATCTCGACATTGCACGGTCGATTCAGCAGGGGTTACTCCCGAAGACGCCTCCGCGAAGTGCGTGGCTTCGATATTGCCGGGTGGAATCAACCCGCCGATGAAACCGGGCGGAGACTATTTCGACTGGCAGCAACTGGCGGACGGACGTGCCGCGATCACGGTCGCCGACGTCTCCGGCCACGGGATCGGCCCCGCGCTTTGCATGGCCTCGTGTCGCGCATACGCGCGCGCTTGTCTCGCCGCCGGCATGGATCTTCGGAGTTTTCTGCTTCGCATGAACCAGCTTCTGGATGGCGATTTGCCATTGTCGAAGTTCGTCACGATGGTGGTTGGATTGCTCGATCCCGAGGAGGAGACTCTGCACTTGATCTCGGCGGGGCATGGGCCGCTCTTCTTCTATTCGTCGAAGGAAGACAAGGTCTGCATTCTCGACGCTCAAGGGCCCGCCGCTGGGGCTATTGCCGCAGTGTAACTACGGTGCTCCGGAAATCCTGAAAGTCGCTGCCCGGGGATATTCTCGTATTGATCACCGACGGCTTTACTGAGTGGGCGAATGCAGACGGCGAGGAATTTGGCGCCGACCGGTTAATGGAGGTGATCCGCGCCTGCCGCGACATGCCCTCGGCCGGGATCATTTCCGAACTGTATTCGGCAGTCATAAGATTCGCCGGACCTACGCCGCAGCGTGACGATCTTACCGGCCTGGTCGTCAAGCGGGTGGCCGCGGTAACCGAGAATGTAACCGCGAAAACGATCACGTCTGCGTTCGAAAAAAAGAAACCCCGTCAGATCCTGCGGCATCAAGACCTCAGGACCAACGCGAGGTCCCACGAGCATTCAGTGTTCCTGCCGGCCGGATGGCGCGTGCTGATTTACCAGCCCATCCAGCGGCGATTTCGAAAGGGAAGCAGGGAGGAATCCGTATGGCGAAGGTATTCTTGACATGCATGGAGGAATCGGTGGCCAGGGACCTCACGTGCGTCCTCGCGATCGAAAAACATCGGATCGAGCGGAGGCCGCCCGATACGCGCATCGATGATTTGCTGGATGCAGACATCGTTTTCGCTGGCGATGATGCCAGACAATACGTGCCTTTGCTTCGGGGTGTGAGGCAAAAACGGCCGGCGTTGCCTTTCATCGTGGTCACGAAAACCCCCGATACATCCAAGTGGCTGGACGCGTTGGAGGCGGGCGCAAGCGACTATTGCTCAGCGCCGTTCGAATCGCGGCAGATCCACTGGCTTATGGAGTCTGTCATCCCGCGCGTCTGGAGCGCAAGCGTAAATGCCGGGCACCGTCGAATGGGAGCCGGCGCGTAGAGAGGAATGTTTTTTTAGCCCTCTCCGTAACCGCCCAGGGTTCGGAGTGAGTGGGCACCGTGCCGGCAGCGGATTTCCGCGAGGCCGCGTGAAGCTTCGCTTCCTCCCGCGAGGTCTTCCCGGTGCTCACCTGATCTGAATTGTTGATTCTCTGGCGGTGAGGGTGGGATTCGAACTATCCCACCTCTTTGAGCCATCACAAGTTATTGATTCTGCAAGTCGACAAAGACGCCAGAATCAATATTTAAGCCAAACGGAGGTACACGGCGGGTACACGGGGGCCATGTAGGCGCACTGCAACATGGCACAATCGGCGGAAACACCGAAGCCTCGCAACGGCGGTCGAGCCTCAACGACGGCCCGGAAATGAAGGCGGTGCTGGAAAACCAGAGCAAAAGGGTGTGGCGCACACGACGGCGCCCGAAGGGTACCAAAGCAACTTTGCGGCAATCCTGGATCTGGTCCGATTCGGGTTCGGGATCTGGTCGACGTCCCAGATGACTGCCCTGCTCTTCCATGTTGAACGGAGCACTGCCATCGGCAGAGAAGTGGATCAGCACAGTGAGAGCCAGGCAACCGCTGGGATCTATTCCACCCAGCAGCTACGTTGGATCCGCGGCCCCTCGGGTCTAAGCAAGATGACTTGGCATCGTGCCAATGCGGAACTTGAACAGCGGAGTGCACACGATCCGTCGTCGCGGCCCCTTGGAGTCCTTCGAAGGATCCGCCGGTGGAACAGGTTCGGCAAGGCCGATGCGACTGAGTACACCGTTCAATGGCCAGCGATAAAGTCAGCAATCGCACCACTGGAAGGCCAACGCCGCGACCCTGGAGGAAGGAATGGTGGGATGCCTGGTCGAAAGAGGCTCAGGACTCCCAAACTGGGACAGTCACCGTTCCAGCCCGGGAGAGTCACAGTCCCACAATTGGGAGAGACGCAGGGTGATTGCCAAAGTACCCGCATGCCACTCTCTCAAATTGGGGGAGACAGTCAGACTGACTTTGGACACTCACATTTTGGTCGGTCACAGTATGCGAGCCCCCGAAGACGAGCCGACCGCTCAAGCAATTGCTGTCGCGATCGAGCAGGCAACCAGCGAGCAACCTACGGACCGACTGATAAACCCAATTCTGGAGACAGCGAAGAAACTCGATCTCCCGGAGGAAATCATCATCCGATGGATTCACGAAAAATGCAGGGAGGTCCGAGCCCGGAGATACCCCCTCAGACCCGGACTCCTAGCGAGGGCCTTTGAAGATGAGATCATTGGCTGGTGCAGGAGCAACCAACATATCGTTGGTGACATCCAGACCCGCCGGGACAGCAACGAGCCAGAAGTGCTGCGACGCGCGAAATGCCGCACGAGGCCAAGGCGTGTCCGGTTTGCGGTGATACCGGCATCACAGATCCCGGGCTTGGACTTCCAACACCGTGCGACTGTCTGGCGGGAACATTGCTTCGGGAATCGCGCGAGATCGTCTACTCTGTCGGCGGGTCGTGCAGTCGTTGCCTCGGAACGTTGCGAACCCAATCGAAGATTGAGCAACAGGAGGAGCGGGAGACGAAATGCGCGTTTTGTTTTCCGCCGCTCGAGTCTGATGACCCCTCCGCCGAGGATCCGATCACAATCGCAGCTCGGCTAGAGGCCGCATTGCCAGCCGATAATTGCGAACTCTGCTCCTTACCCGGTCAGCCGAATTCAGGGTTTGTACGGGAGAATTGGGAGTCGGAAAACGATGCCGCGGTCCGATATTGCTTGTGCCGCTGGGGCGATTACAGGAGCCTGCATCACGGGGCCCGATATCTCGAAGAACAGGCAGGCGCGCAGCGGGAGCGGCTCCGCAACGCCCGCGGGCCCGAGCAACGCATGAATTCCATAACGTTCACCTGCCGCACGAACCGCGTCGAACATTGGCGAGTTTATCGCGGCAACACGCTTCAGCGTCCGCTGAACACCGCTGCGTACGCGGGAAACCAGGCAGCGCTGCGCCGGATCACCGGACATAAAGGGCGTTATGTACGACTAATGCAACTTAACGAACTAGAATTGGCAGCTATTGACACAAATGCAACACTGCAGGTGTATGCTTGGACCCGGTTTATTCGTTGTGCAACGATCACATTAAAGGAGAAGATTATGCCTGCACCTTCACACCACATTATTCTGTTCGCCGACATTAACTGCAGCGGCGGCCACAAACACGTTTGCGAAACCAAGGCTTTCCTGAATGATTTCAACGACGTCACGTCGTCATTTATCATTCTCGTGGGGAATTGGGAGTTCTTTGTCGATGCGAACTTTGTTGGTCAAATGGGTCCAGGCGGCGGGAAGACCCTTGGGCCTGGGATCTACAATTGGATTGAAGATAATGGTGCACTCGGGCCGGCAAGCAACGATAGGCTATCATCGGTTAAGGCCGTTTGATTGTGCTTTCGCGCTTCCACTGTTTTGCCGTGAGAGTGAGACGAGTACTCAGACTTGGTGACACAGTGCTTCTTGAGGAAACCGCCGCTCCCTCACGATTGCTGCTTATTGGCTGCCGAACCAAGCGGTCGATGACCTAGCCGGACTGAAACATAAATCCAAGCCGGGAGTAGTTGGCCGCGCAACTCCGCGTAGTTACTTTCCCACTTAAAATTCCGGATGTAAGTTCCGTACTTTCATAGGTGCGGCGGGTGGCTGTTTGTTGGATCGAACGTTGCCTCGGGCGGGACGCCATCGGTGACGTCTGGCGGCTGTTGAATATCAGAACATTCTGTTCAGAAAATGTATTGACTCCGCCGTGTGATAAATGTATCATCGTTACTGATGACACGTGAGCAAGCCATCCGCAAGAGGGAAAAGTTGGCAGCCAAACTCTCCTCCCCCTCGGGTGTCCTTCGCGGCTCGCTGCTCCAGCGCACGATTCATCACTCCACGGGATGTCTGAAATGTGCTCGTGGCGAAGGCCATCCGCTCTGGGTGCTCACGGTGGGTTATCCCGGCGGAAAAACTCGCCAGGTGAGCGTGCGTCCCGAGCAGGTTCCGCTGGTTCGAAAGGCAATCGAAGAGTATCGCGATGTCAAGCAGGCACTGGAGGCAATCAGCGAACTGAATCAATTCCTGCTCCGGCTGGATCGCGAGGAAGCCAAAGAACAGGAACGCCAGTCGTGATCGCCGCTCGCCGCCTGCAGCGAAATTTCGCCGATGGCTTCATCGCAGAGACGGTGGAGGATCTCTGGGAACCTTGGATGCGGCACGCCGATAAAGCACTGGAAGATGACACCCTGCTTCTCGTCATTCAGGAAGAGCTGGCCAAACGCTGCAGGAAGAGCAAGACTCGTGGGCGCAAGGCGACGCCCGCTGAGGTCGTGCTCAGAATGCTGCTGCTGAAGCATGTACGCGACTGGAGTTACGAAGTACTGTCGCGGGAAGTGCGCGCCAATCTGGTCTATCGCGAGTTCACCCGGGTCGGCGGTGAAAAGGTTCCGGATGACCGGACGATGGGAAACCTGGCGCGTCAGCTGGGGCCGGAGGTTATCGAAAAACTGCACCGGCGGGTGGTGGAGATCGCGCAGGAAAACAAGATCGCAACGGGTCGTAAGATGCGGGTCGATACGACCGTGGTGGAGACTGACATCCACTATCCGACCGACAGCACGTTACTGGGTGACGGCGTGCGTGTCCTGACGCGCATCATGAAGAGGGTTACCGCTGTGGCGGGGAAGGCCGGCACGCAGATGCGCGATCGCAGCCGATCCGCAAAGCTGAAGGTTTTGGCGATCGCTCGCGCCAGCCGCAACAAGACGGAGCAAGGGCGGCAGAAGATGAAGAACGCGTACGTCAAATTGTTGGAAATCGCCAGCCGGGTTACGGGGCAAGCCTGGAAGTTCTCGCGCGAGATCGTCGGGGGTGTCAAGCGAGGCAACCTGTCAGTCCTGCGCAAAGCCGGCAAGCAACTGGACGAAATGATTCCCCGGGTCCGGCAGGTGCTGCGCCAGACACGGGAGCGGGTGCTGCGCGGCAACACCAAAGCCGAAGGAAAGCTGCTCAGCATATTCGAGACGCACACCGAGGTGATCCGCAAGGGTAAGGCGCATAAGCCCAATGAGTTTGGCAAACTGGTCCTGATTCAGGAGGCGGAGAACCAGATCGTTACGCATTACCAGGTATGCGAACAGCGGGCGGCTGACTCCACATTGCTGGGAGGATGTCTGGAGCAACATGTCAAACAGTTCGGACGCGCCCCGGAGCGTGTGGCGGCGGATCCCGGCTTCTTCTCAGCCGCTAACGAATCCAAAGCCGGGGAAATGGGAGTCAGCCGGGTCTCGATTCCAAGCCACGACACGAAGAGTCCCGCACGCAAACAGCGGCAGAAGCAGCGTTGGTTTAAGGAGCTTCAGAAGTGGCGCACAGGCTGTGAAGGCCGTATCAGTGTTCTCAAACGCCGCCATGGGCTGCGGCGATCGCTCTACAAAGGACCGGACGGCATCCAGCGCTGGGTCGGACTCGGGGTGATCGCCGACAACGTCATTCATATCGGCACGCACCTGGCCGAGCAAACACGCCCGCGCGAAGTACCCTCTTAATTAACCGCTACGTTTCTCCGTTCCTGTCCGCACCGGAAACAGATTCTTTAACTCGCCTTTCATCCCACTCCCAACGCTCCCCTCGACCTCGAAGACCTCCCGTCAGGACAATATTTCCGGGACGCCGACTCAGGCTGAGGCAGCTTTCAGAATTTTAAGTGGGAAAGTAGTTAGAGCGCGGGCCTGGGCGCTCGTGTGGATCTGCCCCTGACGAACAAATGTAGGAGAAGGAGGTTTGCCACCTGGGGCCAAGTTGGGTATCCAGCGCCCGGCGGATCGCGGACAAACCTACATGTAATTAAGGATGATTGCGGAGTCGATCAACCGAGCCATATAGCACTACCGGGAAGACCGCATTCAATCCCCCGGCGCCGCCGACATCGATTCCGTTGTTGTGGCCGGGAGGGTGAAGCGAAACGTCGATCCGCGCCCGACCTCCGATTCCACCCAGATTCGGCCGCCGAGATTCTCCACGATGCGCTTACAGATCGCGAGTCCAAGGCCCGTGCCCGGGTTCGGTCCGGAATGCAATCGCCTGAAGGGGTCGAAGACGTGCGTGCGGTATTCGGGCTCAATGCCCATACCGTTATCCGCGACCGCGAAATGCCATTCACTACCGCGGTGCACGGCGGCGATTTCAACTCGCGGAGTTTCGTCTGGACACCGATATTTGAGTGCGTTTCCAATCAGGTTCTGAAAGAGTTGTTGTATCCGGATCTCTTCGATGCGCAGACAGGGAAGTGGAGCACGAACGACCACACCGTGGCTCTCTTCAATCAGCGCCAGCAGATTCTCGAGTACCTCGTCCACGACTTTGCCAAGATCGACCGGTTTGACAATCTCACTTCCCGATCGCGAAGCGCGAGCATAGGCGAGCAGATCTTCGATCAACTGCTGCATCCGGCCCGCGCCTTCCACACAATGCTGAACGAATTGATTCGCCTGCGCGTCGAGTTTCCCGCTGTATTGCTTCTGCAGCAATTCGCTGAAGACGCGGACCTTGCGCAGAGGTTCCTGAAGATCGTGCGCCGCCGAGTAAGCGAACTGTTCCAGTTCCTGATTCGCGCGGTCGAGCTCGCGATTGGTCGCGGCCAGCTGGTCCGCCATTTGGGCGCGGATCTCGGCGGCTTCCCTGGCTGCGCGGGCTCGGAGCGTCTCCAGTTCTTTCTGCCGGATTTCGTCGGAAATTCGCCGATTCTCCTCTACCAGGAACTTGCGCCGCAGCAGAGCGCGAATGCGCGCGCGCGTCACCGAGAAATCGGAAGACTTCGAGATGTAATCGTCTGCGCCCGCTTCGAACCCCTTTGCCACCCGCTGCTTATCGTCGTAACCGCTGATAACGATCAGCACGATTCCCGGCTCCAGACCGGTCTGCGTATCGCGAATGCGGCGGCACACCTCGGCTCCGTCCATGCCCGGCATCTCGAAGTCCACCAGTACGCAATCGAACTGGGCGTCGCCGAGTCGTTCGAGTCCTTCCGCAGGGCTCGCGGCCGTCTCGACGTGGTAGTGTTCCGACTTCAACTCGCGTCTGATGTATTCGAGGAACGTCGGGCTGTCGTCGATTGCTAGCAGGCGTGCGCGGCTGAATCGACTCTCCACATCGGGTATTGCGGTGTCGTTCTCGGACTTCCGCAGAAGCGCACGGACTCGCGCGCGCAGGATGTCCGGATCGATCGTTTTCACCACATAGTCATCCGCGCCGCTGGCCAGTCCCTGCATCTGCGCGGCATCGCTTTTCTCGGCGGTCAGCATCAACACCGGTATGGCGCGAGTATTGACGTTGAGACGAATTTCCCGGCAGAATTCGTTGCCGCTCATTCCGGGCAGATGGTTATCGAGGACGATGACATCCGGCCTTTCGATTTCCAGTTCTTTCAGTGCGAGCTCGGCACTGCCGACCTGAATGATCTCGAGATCTTCCCCGCCGAGAAACCGGCTCAGGCGTGCGGACTGAGTAGGCGAATCCTCCACGAGAAGAATGCGCTTTACCGGTTCTCTCATGCGGCCTTCCCCCGGAAACCGACAATTTCGAGAACTCGCGGGGCGATCCGCGGCAACGGCAAAGATTCATTCGCGGCGCCCATGTGCACGGCTGCCGCGGGCATCCCGTAGACCGCGGCGGTCGTCTCGTCTTCTGCAATTACCCAGGAACCGGCTCGATTGAGTTCCACGAGTCCCACGGCGCCGTCGTCGCCCATTCCCGTGAGTACGATGCCGACCGCTCCAGACCCGAATGCGCGCGCCATCGACGAGAAAAGAATGTTGGCAGAGGGGCGGTGCAGGCCGCCGGCCGGGCTGCTGTCGGGTACCGCCACGGAACCGCGTACCGCGAGATGACGATCGTGCGAAGGAGCGAGATACACGTGCGCGGGTTCGAGGGCTGTGGGCGAATTCACGATGGAAACGGGAAACGGAGTCACGCTTGCGAGCCAGCCGGCGAAGCCGCTCAGAAAGGCGGGTGTCATGTGCTGAACGACCACGATCGGAAGCGGAAAACCCCGCCCCAGGCCGCAAAACAGTTGCATCAACGCACTGGGGCCGCCGGTGGACGCGGCGACACCGATCAACCGGCAAGTGTCGCGAACGACTGGTGATGACTTCCGCTGCGGAATGATCGTGCGCCGGTCCGAAAAATCTTCTCGCTGGCGAACAACCTTCACCTCACTCATGATCGCGAGCTGCGTGCAGAGTTTTCCGGCGAGCGCGGCGTAACTATCGTGCGTGGCGGCCACCGGTTTTTCGACGACGGCAAGAGCGCCCGCACGCAGCGCCTCCATGGTTAGCGGCACTTCGTCGCTGCGAACGCCGGAGACGATGACGATCGGCGTAGGGTGTCTCGCCATAATCCGCCGCGTGACCTCGAAACCCTGCATGCCCGGGAGATGAATGTCCATCGAGATCACGTCGGGAACCAGATGGTCCACCATCGTGAGCGCGTCCTCGCCGCTCGGCGCGACGCCCGCTACCTCCAGCCTCGCGTCCGCTGAGATAATCCGGCGCAGATGTTCGGCCACAACCGGCGAATCTTCGACGATCAGGACGCGGATCGGCTTCATAGAATCTGCCGGATCACGTTCAGGAGTTCGCGCTGATCGAATTTTCGTTTCACGATGTATGCGTCGGCGCCAAGGGTCAAGCCCGTTTGCTGTTCTTCACGGCTTTCGAGCGAAGTCACCAGTATCACCGGAAGATCCTTCGTGGCTTCGTCTCCTTTGATTTTCTCAAGGAGCTGGAAGCCGTTCATGCGCGGCATCATCACGTCGGATATCACGAGATCCGGTACATCAACCCGGAGGCGTTCGAGTGCTTCGAGCCCGTCCACCGCCAGTTGCACCTCATAGCCGTGCGCTTCCAGAATGCTCTTCTCGAGCGATCGCGTGGTCAGTGAATCGTCGACTACCAGAATGCGGTTCTTTGGCGGCTGCCGCTTTGCGGGTGGTGGCGCGATGGCTGGCGCTTCGCGATTTCGACCGAAGCGCTCGAAGAGGCCGTTCACGTTCAGCATCACCGCGACGGATCCGTCTTCCATCGGAATTCCCCCGGCGGTAAGTCCTGATGCGGAATCCGGCAAATTGGTGTCTTTAATAATGGCCTCGCGTTCGTCTACCAGATGATCCACGGCAATGGCAGCACGCCTTTCCCCGAGCCTCAGGATCACGCAGGGAATTGCGGTGGAGTCTTCCCGCGGCGTCGGATTGAGGCCCAGCAAAGCCGATAATCGCGCCAGCCCAACGGGACCGGCTTCGCTGACGACCGACTCCCGGCCGTTCACTATCCTGATCGCTGAGGGTTGGGTGCTGATAATGCTTTCTACAAATGCCGCCGAGATGCCGAAAATCTGGCCTGCGGTCTCGACGAGCAGCACGTGCTGCGTGGAAATGGAAAGCGGAACCGATAACGCGACGAGTGTTCCCCCTTCACGTCCGGGACGAACAGCCACTTCGCCACGCAGGCGATCGACTGAACGCTGCACGATGGATAATCCCATTCCGCGTCCCGAAACGTCAGTGACCGTCTTCGACGTCGAGAAGCCGGGCTGGAATATGACCCCTGTAATTTCTTCATCCGCCAGACCACGAATGCGCGCCTCGCGCGCAATTGCTTCGTAGTCAAGGCCGCGACCGTCGTCCTCGATCCAGAGCGCGAGACGATCTCCGCGCGAAAGCAGGCGCAATCGAATCGTTCCCTGGATGTTTTTTCCCGCACGGGTACGCTCTTCGGGCGTTTCGATCCCGTGCGAAACCGCGTTGCGGAGCACATGGATCACAGGGTCCCTTAGCCCTTGCAGTACCAGCCGATCGGCGTGCGTTTCCAGACCTTCGGCATGGAAAGCAATTTGTTTGCCTTCCTGTTGCGCCAGGTCGCGGACCATGGGCCCGAAGCCCCCGAGCACCGCTTCCGCCGGCGTTGTGCGCAGGCGGCAGGCACTTTGATAAACCCGCTCGGCACGTTCGCGCAGGCCGCGCGCAATGTTTCGCGAACTCATCGCGATCGCATGGGCTTCGCGGCCGATCGCGGCGAGGCGGCTGTCGGCAAATGCCAGGCATTCGGCGATGGCGTGGAACTGCGGATGGCTGCTTAGTTCGCGCCCCGCGGACCCAGCGGCACGCCGCAGGCGCTGCCACTCTTTCGCAACTTCATCGACGCGTTCCGAGTGCGCCTCGCCGCGTGCGTGGTCGGCTTCGACTGTCGCGTCCACCATCAACTGGGAAGAATCGCGAATCAAATCGTCAAGGCTGTTCAGGTTCACCCGAACCAGGTCTGTGAGCGCTGCCGCAGGTGGAGAGGCTTCCAGAGGTGGCGCTTCCCGCGGGCGGCCCTCAACGGAATCCGGCAACCCGGCCATTCTGGCGAGACGCTCCTCAATACCAGCGGTTTCCGGCGGTTCCCGGTCCGCGATGGTGGCCGCCAGAACGTCTTCGATCGCGTCCAGGGTATCGCTGAGCGCGCGCTGCACAGGCTCGCCCCATTCGAGCGTGCCCTGCCGCACACGCGAAAGCACTTCCTCGGCCTGATGCGTGAGTTTTTCGGTTTTTTCGAGCCCCACGGCCCTCGCCGCACCCTTCAGCGTATGCATTCGTCGCATCAGTTCGACAGCGACGAGTTCCGCATCGCCGGAGCCCAGCAGGTTCCTGAGGCTGGCGACATGTTCAGCCTGCTCTCCCGCGAAGATGGCAAGCAGCGAACGATCGACCGGATTCACACCCGGTATCTCCGCACCGTATCACGAAGTTGCTGCGAGAGCGCACTGAGATTGGCGGCCGCTTTTTCGGATTGCCTGGTGCTGGTGGCGGTTTCCTGGCTGGCGATGCCGATGTTGCGAAACGCCTGCGTAACCTGCTCGAAGCCGATCTGCTGCTGTGCGCTGCCGGCGACAATCTGCTGGAAGGCGCGGATACTCTCATCCAGATTTTCAGAAAGCTTGCGCATCGTGGTGTCTGCGTTCCCCGCCTGCTGTTTACCGGCTTCGGCCCGTTTCACCGCCTCTTCGGTCAACATGACCGAAGTGTTGATGCCTTTCTGGATATCGCCAAGGATTGCTCGCACCTGCACGGTGGCCTGTTTGGATTGCACCGCGAGATTCTTCATCTCGCTGGCGACCACCGAAAAAGTGCGCCCCCGGTCGCCGGCCGCCGCCGCTTGAATCGCCGCATTCAGTGCCAGCAGGTGCGACTGTTCGGCGATCTCATTCACGCTGGTGATGATGTCGCCCACAGCCTGCGTCTTTTCGCTGAGTGCAATGACGTTTTCGGCAACCGCTTCGGCTTGTTCCCGAATTCCTTCCATCGTGGCGTTCGTGCTCTGCACAGACTGCAGGCCTGAGGCCGAGGCGGACGAAACTGCCTCGGCCGCGGTTGCCACTTGTTTGGCCCGATCGGAAATCTGGGCCCCGGATTGACTGATCTCAGTCATAGTGACGTTCGCCTGCTGGACTGCTGCCGCCTGTTCCGAGGTAGAGGCGGCCTGCTGTTGTGCAGACGCGAGAATCTCGCTGGTCGCGGCGTTCAGATTTTCAGACACGGCCGTGGATTGCCTTGCCACATCACGGAGCGCCAGCGCCATCCGGTCAAGATAACCGGCGAGTGTCGCCAGTTCGTCGTTCCCGCCGATGGCCGCCCGCTGTGTTAAATCGCCCTCGCCAACCTTCTGGGCGAACTGCATAAAAGACGTGAGCGGACCGGTGATCGAGCGCTGAATCACGATGCTGAGGACCACGATCAGCACGACGGCGGCGATGCCTCCGATTACGATCGCATACACCGCAAACGTTGCGCTCTGGTGCGCGCTCTTCTCTCGTTGTTCGAGCAGCGCGTTCTCTTCGTTATCCATCTCACTGACCAGGCGTCGCAGATCGTCCATGTCGCGTTTTCCGCGGTCCACGGTCGCGGTGTCGATCGCCTTCATCCCTTGTGTCCGGCGCAAATCGATGGCGTTGGCCATGTCGGCGAGGCGGCGGGCGACCATCGGCTGCAATTCACCGATACGAGCGATCTGGCGGGGGTTGTCGGAAACGAGCGTTCGCACCTGCTGCACGGAGCGATCGACATCACGCTGGCCGGCCCGCCAGGGTTCGAGAAACCGGTCTTCGCCGGTGAGCAGAAATCCGCGCTGGCCGGTTTCGGCATTGACCATGGCGAGCAGAATCTGCGTAAGCCCGTCTTTGACCTGATAGGTGTGGGTAACCCATTGGTTCGCCCCGACGAGATCCTGCGTCGCCGTATAACTAATCGAGGCGACGGCGCCAAAGATGACCAGTGCCGCCAGATATCCAACGAGAACTCGGTTACCGATCTTCATGTTCATGCCTGTCCGTTTCGCTCCGTTCTGCCGGGGAACATGGCCTCCGCGTCCAACACGACCACCAGGCCTTCAGTCATCCACGCGGCGTGCGCCGCTTTGTCCGGAGGGGGCCGGCGATCGTCGTCCTTGATCGCAAGAATATCCTCCACCTCTCCGACAAGACATCCGGCTTCACCGCCGGTCGCTCGCACCAACAGCACATTTTCCGCTTCACCCGCATTTGCTCCCGCCAACCCCAGCGTCCTGCCGAGATTCCACACTGCGCGAATCTCGCCGCGGACCTGAATCAACCCCGCAACTTCCGCTGGAGAACCCGGCGCCGGCGCGATTCGCGGCTTTACGATTACTTCCGAAACGATTGCCAATGGGAATGCGTAACGCGATGACCCAAGTCGAAAGATGATAATTTTTTCGCCCTCTTCGACCGTCCCGGCTTCGGGCTGCGCCAGCACTCGCGCCCTTCTGCGGTAGAGTGCCTCCATCTGCTCGCGGTCGTGCCCGGCCGAATCGATGGCGAGCCGCGCGCGTTCGAGGCGGGCTTTCGCCGCCTCCCAGTCGAAGCCTTCCCTCGCCGTCATTTCGCCATCAATTCCAGGTGCATTTTCGCGAGGTCGCTTAGTTCCTGCGCTGTGATGCCATCCCCGTGAGGTACAGGCTGGAACGGCGGGATGAGGCCCACCAGCCCGAGCACGTTGCGGAACGATTTCCTGGAGCCCGCACTATCGCCGGTTGTCTGGAGAGACGCACCCAGATGATAATGCGCCAGAGCGAATTCCCGATCGAGGTAAATGGCGCGGCGCAACGCGGCGCGCGCCTGCTCGTGATGACCGTTATGTTCGAGAATCAGGCCGAGTGTAAACTGGGCGGCGGCGTTCAGGGGCTCGGCCCCGACGAGTTTATCGGCTGCGCTAAGCGCAGTGTCCCAGCGGCCGCTATCGGCGAGTAGTCGAATATCGTCCACTTCGAATAGCTCCGGCGCGCGCTGATCCGCCGGGAGGCGCATGGTGACGCGCGGCACAGGCGGGGGATCGACGGGAATGAACGGCCGGAACTGAACCGCTGAGTGGCTCAGCGGAACCGCGGGTTGCCTGCTATCGGCCGCGGCTATCGACCGCGAACTGCCCTTCCGGTAAATCGTGCCTTCGGGGCCGGCGATGGTTTCGAACATCTCGAATGTCTCGCTATTCGGTTCGGCGTGGCCAACCAGCAGCCATCCATCGTTGTAGAGGTTCTGATAGAGCCGCCCGGCGACATCTCGCATGGCATCGCGACCGAAATAGATCAGCACGTTCCGGCAAAGAATGAGATCGAACGGAAGATGATCGTGCGCAGGATCGGCAGCTGTCGCCAGATTGTGGTAGCGAAAACTGACGCGGCCGCGGAACTCAGGCAGCAGCCGCCATCGTCGCCCTTCCGGACGAAAACAGGTCGCTTTGATTGCCGGCGGCATATCGCGCAGCGCCCAATCGCCGAAGATGCCGGCGCGCGCCTGAGTGAGAAAGTCGGTATTGATATCGGTAGCAAGTATCGACACATCCCAATCCTTCAGCGCCGCTTCAAATTGAAGCGCCAGGAGCACTGCAATCGAGTACGGCTCGGCGCCCGTGGCGCATCCGGCGCTCCAGATTCGAATGCGGCGCGCGGTGCCATTGTGATCGATTAATGCGGGGATAATCGTCTCTCGCAGAAGATCGAAATGTTCTTTCTGCCGGAAGAAATAGGTTTCACCGATGGTGAGTTCGCCCACGAGGCAATCCATCTCCGCCGAATCACGGTTGAGGATGGCGCGGTAGCTGGCAAGATTCTGGTCGCGGGCGTCGAGCCGCCGGGAGATCCGCGTCGCCAGATCCTCGTCCTTGTCGGCGTAGTAATCCAGACCAGTGTGGTCGATGATGTAACGCTTCAGCGCCGGGTAGCCGGAATCGGCGAGAATCACACCGGGATTCACGCCTGCACCGTCCCGACGGAATTCTGCCGCTGCCTTACCTGGCCCTCGAGTTCGCGAATACGCGCCCGCTCTTCGGCGAGCAGCAGCCGGTTGGCGTCGATCAGCACATATTCGCGATCCCCGGCTGAGAATCCGGCTTTGGCGTATTCGTTTGTGCTGTGGTTCGCCGCGAGCGGATGCAGTTCATCCGCATCGATGGTCAGCAAGTCGTTAACCCCATCCACCAGCAGGCCGATTTCGGATCCTGAAATCCTCGCTACGATGACGGGCGATGAGGCGGCGGAAACGTAGGCAAGGCCGAACAATTCCGCGAGGCGGACAATCGGGAGAATGGCGCCTCTGAAGTCGAGAAAGCCCTCGATAACTGAGGGCTGGCTGGGGATCTTCACCGATGCCGCTATGGGGATGATTTCGCGTACATGCTCAGCGTACATCGCGCACTGAAAGTCTGCGATATGGAATGTCAGGAGTCGTACTTTTGGCTTGGCCTCGACGTCCTTCTCCGTCACTTGCCCATTGTACGGTAGGAAATGCATGCGTCAGCCGCAGGATTCCCGCGGTTCGGGCTTTCGCGACCACCGTAAAGCCTGGCCGGAGAGAACCGTTGATCCAGGGGGCTCGGGAGAAGCCGGGTGTGTGACTATCGCCTTCCTACTAGCAGCCATACTATGAGGACGATCAGCAGTACCCCGCCAATCCCGCCGCCGACCATCGGGCCGCCATAGTAATAGCCTCCGCCTCCAAATAGGAGAATTAGCACCAAAATGATTAAGATCAGATTCACTTATTGCCTCCTTTCAAGTAATTTCTCTGATTGTTCGTATTTCAAAAGGTAGAGCGTACAGCTTTCGGAAGTTTCGCCACTGCAATCCAGAATCGCTCGATCGTTTCAACGACGGCTGCGAGCGCATCGAGGTTTTCGGGCTTCTTGATATATCCGTTTGCATGACTCCCATAGGCCGCATGGATATCCGCGTCCGCCTCGGATGAGGAAAATATGAGAACAGGGATTTTCCTGAGCCATCGATGTTCTTTTAGTCGCGCCAGAACCTCATTGCCGCTGACTTTGGGCAGGTTCCAGTCGAGGAGTATCAGATCCGGCAGCGGTGTCCGATCCGATTGCTCCTCAAAAAGCAATTGGAGCGCTTCTTCTCCGTCTTTCGCGATAACGATTTCCCATCTCGTCTGACCGCTATGTTGCCCGAAGGCCATTTGCACCAGATGGAGATAAGCGGGGCTATCTTCGACGACCAGCAAGCGGATCACCCGGGGAGCCATTGCCAAACGGTTTAACAGATGGAGGGCCAAAGGTGTTTAAATTACTGAATGTCCGGGTGCTTCTCAGCTTTTGTCCTCCGGTCATCCGGCAGCGCAACGAACCGGCACGGGCTGGAACCAAAGGCTATCGGGCTTTTTTCGCGGTCAATCCCGCACGCTCTTGACACAGCTTGCCCGTACTCTGAACAATCGGTGGAAATGTTCGGTACAAATTGACACGGAAAAGAGATCCAGATAAGTTACTTTTCGTACCTTATAAGTTCCTTTCGTACCTTAATACGTAGGATTTCGTGAATTCGGGTGCAATACTGATTCCGACGGTTTAAACATGCCCAAAGCCTACCTCGCTCGCATAGCAAAGACCTTAATCTCGATCGGCGCCGTTATAGCGCTGGGATTGATCACCGCTTGGCAGCCCGGCCGTGCAGCAAATGACAATAACGGTGCGCAGGATGAGAAAGCGATGATCAGCACCGGGTTGTCCGTCGCCGAAAGCACCGGCATTACGCTGAATATGACCGGCAAGGATCCGGATCTTGTCGGCTTGGGCAGCTACATCGTCAACGTCACCTCGGACTGCAACCTTTGCCACTCGCCAGTTTTTGTCACGACCGCCTTCACTGAACCCACCGGAAATCCCTACCTGCGCGCGCCATTCTTCACCGGCGCAAAGAAGATCGACCCGCAGTACTATCTAGGCGGCAACCAGAATTTCGGCCCTCCCGCGCCCGGCTTCGCCAACATCATTTCACGTAACCTCACGCCCGATAAAACCGGCATGCCTGAAGGACACACTCTTCCCGACTTCATCCAGATCATGCGAACCGGCATCGATATGGACCACATGCATCCCGACTGCTCCGCCACCGCCACCGTGACCACCAACTGCCTGCCGTCGCCCTTCAACGGAGATGTCCTTCAGGTCATGCCTTGGCCGTTCTTTCAGAACATGACCGATCGCCAGCTCACCGCAATTTACGTGTATCTCAGCGCGATTCCTTGTCTTGAGGGAGGCCCCGGCGAACCGCAAAACAGGTGCTCGTAAAGCGCGCCGAAAATTCGGCGTTTTTTCTGGAGGTGATAAAGATTTGCTGCACCGGGATTGCCTGCCGTGTGTGGTGGTTCGAGAAGTTACGCCGTTACTCGTCGACCAGTGAAGGAAGGCCGAGGGATCTGAAATAGGCGTTGGAAAGCCCGACAAGAGGCCTTTGGCCCTTGCGAGATACCAGAGACCGAGTCCGCCGCCAGCCGTATTACTCTCTAGCCGCGTACTCACCCCCAGTCCAATCAGTTCCTCGGACGGTGCCGGGGCGCTTTCCATTGCTGCCACATGGCAGCCCTGAGCCGCAACCGGACCCATTCATTCAGATTCCTAACCCGGCGCAGCCGGAACCAAACAGGCTCCCGTTTTTCGAAAGTTGGAGCCTCTCCGAAAGTTCCTCCGAAGGCCGGTGGATATTGCTCCTCGCGCACATCGCCGAAAATTTCCTGCCGGGAAGCGCGATGATTCCAATATAAATATAGAGGTACTAAGTAGAAAGCCTTGGCTCCCGGTGCGCCTCGCTCTTTGATTTCCGCTTCTGCATCTTGATCTTCTGGCATTGCGGGCACTGCCACTTACGCTGCCCATGGAAAATATGCCCTTTCAGCTCCTTAATCGTGACCTTACATTTCTTACAAGTCATATTTGTGAGGTCACCTCGCGCGATCTCATCCCGTTCATCCGATGATCGCCTGGCTACTGTAGTGCCCACGAAATACGCGTACAAATTGTCGGGCAGGCAATCTTGCCTTTCAGTGCTGCTGGAGCTTACATCTGCCGCAGCACAAACACCATCAGCTATGGCCGCGACCCGAAGTCGTCCCCAAAGACCTCAGCCAGAAAACGCAGATGATAAAATAAGCGACCCAATGGAAGGGCATCGCGGGGCGAGGGCCGAGGAGATCTACCATGCCGCCGTGGAACTGCCGCTTGATCGGCGCCAGGCCTTCCTGTCTGCGGCGTGCGGCGGGGACGCCGGCCTGCTTCGCGAAGTTTGGCAATTGCTCGAACAAGACCCAAAACCCCTGCCTCGATGGATACCCCGCCCGCCGAAGATAGAGTCGTACTCCTTTAAGGACGTGCTTTCCTCGGGAGCGCGTCTCGGCTCGTACCGGATCGCCGCGCCGCTGGGCGCAGGCGGAATGGGCGCTGTATATCGCGCAGAGGATACCCGGCTCGGTCGCTCTGTCGCGATTAAGGTAATCCGCGGCAGCGCGGCGAACTCCCCAACAGCCCGTCAGCGCTTCGAACGCGAGGCGCGCGCCGTCGCGGCCCTCAATCACTCCAACATCTGCGCAGTTTACGACGTAGGCTCCGAGGGCGACGCCGACTACATCGTGATGGAGTACCTGGAAGGCGAAACGCTCGCCGCGCGTCTGAAGAAGGGCCCGCTGGAACTCGCGGCTGCATTAAGGGTCGCGTGTCACGTGGCGGATGGCCTGGCCGCCGCACACGCCAAGGGCATCGTCCACCGCGATCTCAAACCCGAAAACATTATGCTCACCGCGGGTGCGGCCAAGGTACTGGATTTCGGCCTGGCCCAGACAGTTTACGGCGCTACCGGACTCCGCCCCCAGCGGAAACAGCCTCACCTCCGTCGGCGCCATTTTCGGAACCGCCGCGTACATGTCGCCCGAGCAGGCCTGCGGTAAGGATCTGGACACGCGAACCGATATCTGGTCCTTCGGGTGCGTGCTCTACGAAATGCTGACCGCCAGGCGGGTCGTTCAGCGGATCGACTTCACCGAAATCATCGCCTCCATCCTGGAGCGCGAGCCGGACTGGTCGGCGCTGCCCGCTACCACGCCGGCGTCTCTGCGATCGCTTCTGGAACGCTGTCTGCGCAAGGATCCGTCCCGGCGTCTGCGCGATATCGGTGACGCACGGATCGAACTGGAAGATCTGCTGTCCGCGCCGGCGTCTCCGGCATCCATCCCCATTGCGAACATCCGAAACGCGCCGCGCCGGTGCGCACCACTATCCTGGCCGTCGCTTTCGGAGTGGCCGCCGCCGCTCTCGTCTTCGCCGGCATACTCACTCTTCGCCGGCCGCCCGAACCCATCGCGCCTCACGTCACCAAGTTCATCGTCGCGCCCACAAAACTGGCTCGAGGCGGCCCAGGCGAGATCGACGCAGAGGTTTCCGTCTCGCCCGACGGGAAACATATCGCCTATGTCGAGGCCGAAGACGCGCAGTTCTGGCTCCGCGACGTCGACAAGGACGAAGCGCGACCCGTGCCCGGCGCGAAGGCTGTCTATCAGGCCTTCTGGTCGCCCGACAGGCGTTTCGTGGGATATTCTGCCCATGGCGAACTGGTGAAGATCCCGATGGAGGGTGGAGCTCCCGTGCGAATCTGTAACCTCCCGAATGGGTTCAGGCGGGCCAACTGGAGTTCAGACGGCGAGACCATCGTTTTCGCCGACACCACCGGTCTGTTCACGGTCCCGGCGAGAGGTGGAGAGCCCAGCGCTCTGCTCGCGCATAACCACATCGAGCATCCTTCCTTTCTGGATCTGGCTCATGGCCGGCGGGCCATCCTCTTTCAGGCACGGGAACATGATCCGCGCCACGGAATATACGTCCTCGCGCCAGGCGAAAGCAAACGCGGCTCCTGTTGTATTCCTCGTCGTCGAATCCCTATCCCGCCTACAGTCCATCCGGCCACATCATCTATACCGACGGAACGGGCGAATCGCTCGCGATCTGGGCAATCCCATTCTCCCTGGCGACCCTTCAGACGACCGGCAAAGCTTTCCCGATCGCTCAGCATGGCTCGTCGCAGCAGGTATCCCGTACCGGAACGATCGTCTATAGCGATGCCCCGGACGATCGGCACCAGTTGGAATGGGTCGATCGCTCCGGCGGGTTTCTCTCTGCCATTGGCGAGCCCACGCGTCAGGCTTTTCCTGTGTTATCGCCCGACAATCGGAAGCTCGCGGTAACGACGGAGTATGACTTCGAGATCTGGGTCTATGACCTCGATCGTGGCGGCCGGACTCAGCTGACCTTCAAGCCCGCCATGCAGCGCCCCACGAGTTGGACCGACCGTGCCGAGGTCACCTTTTCGTCCGATCGCAACGGCAGCTCGGATGTTTTCTCGATGCCCGCCGACGGCGGCAGCCAGCTCAGCCCCCTGGCGAGCACGGCCGCAAATGAAGATATGGCAGATTGGTCCTCCGATCACCGATTCCTTATTTACGAGGTCGATTCTACGGAAAGGAGCGACTTGTTCTATCGGACGCGAGGAAACGACGGGAAACTGGGCGATGCGGTGGCCTATCTGAAAACTCCGTTCCGCGAGAGGCAGCCGCGGTTTTCGCCAGACGGCAAATTTGTGGCATACGTGTCCAACGAGTCCGGTGGACCGGAAGTCTACGTGCGCGAGTTCCCGGGCGGCGCCAACAAAGTCCGGATCTCAACTCACGGGGGAATGGCGCCACGCTGGCGGCGGGATGGCAAAGAGATCTTCTATGCGGAACAACACAAGCTGATGGCTGTGGCGGTCGGCCCGCACCCGCTGTTTTCGTCCGCCGCGCCGATCGAGTTGTTTCAGAACGCGGCGCTACCGAACTACGACGTCTCGTCGGACGGACAACGTTTTATTGTGATGGTAAAGCCGCCCGCCGGCCCGCCGCTCACTATCCATGTTGTCGAAAACTGGTTCGAGGAATTCCGCCCTCAGAGAAAAGCTGCGCAATAAGTGCGGGCGAAAACAACAGGAAAGCTCGCGTGACCTCACCATTGCCGGATTAGAACCCCGGCTGCCGGAGTTTCCTCACCGCTTCTGCGTGGCCATGTCCAGCAGGAGTTTGTGCACCATAGGGTCGCTTGGAACGAGGCTGGCTAATTCCTGCGCGTACTTGATCGCAGCTGTCAGGTCTCCATTTCCCCGCTCAAAGGAAATCAATCCTAGGAGGATCTCGCGATCGGCTGGGCGCCTCTTATGAACTTCCTCAAGAACACGAATCGCCTGGCCGGCTTTGCCGCTGGCTTGTAACGCAACCGCGTAGACGTAGCTGTAACGCGTGTTATCCGGTTGAAGTGCCGCCGCCTTCGAAAGTAGCGCCAGGGCCTCAGGGTAATCTTTCTGGCGAACCTTCAAAAGACCCAGAGCATGTACGGGCTCTGCCGCATTCGGCGCTGCGGCAATGGCCTGCAACAGCAGGCGTTGCCCTTCCTCTTCGCGTTTTTCGGCACGATAGAGATCGGCGAGATTTACCATGGCTGGAACGAAGTTCGGATCCAGCCGCAGCGCGGTCCGCAGTTCGCTCTCTGCGTCGCCGCTGCGATTCATCTGAGCGTACAGCGATGCCAGGTTCATATGGTTCTCAGGACGTTCGGCCGATGCCAGCTCGGAATCAACCAGTTCGGCGATTGCCCTCGCCAGGGCATTTTTCGCCGGGCACTCCGCCGTGAGTCGGGGCGAGGTTCCCGCAAGAAGACGCGCTGCTTCAACGCGCACTGAGCGAGCCGCATCCGTAAGCAAGGGTGTGGCGAGAGCGAGACGCTGCTCGAGCGGCATGGAGGCCGTCGCCCGTACAGCCGCGATGCGCACCAGAGGATCGTTATCCGCAGCTCCGCGCTGCACAGCCGGGACCGAAGCCGGTGTCAGGTATTCCGAAAGCAGAGACAGTCCGGTAGCGCGCGCAATGCCCGGTTGAGAAACGTCGGTTACTAGTATATCGTTTCAATAAAACATTTCCATAAACATCTGTTTCCCGCTATGCTGAATCATGGCGGGAAAATCCGGGCGTCCCAGACTGATCCTGAGTCCTGAACAGAAAGAGGAGTTGGTGCGATTGAGTCATGCCCGCGGGAGTCCCGCACGGGAAGTGCAGCGCGCCCAGATCCTATGCCGCTTTGAGGCCGGCGAGACGATCACTCAGATCGCACGCGCGCTGAAGACAACGCGTCCGAGCGTGCGGAAATGGGTGGACAAGGCGATTGCCATGGGAGCGGAAGCCGCCCTGAAGGATACCTGGCATCGGCCGCATGCTCCGGTGATCACTGAGGAGGCGAAGGCCTGGGTTGTGCATCTGGCTTGCTCCAAACCGAAGGAGCACGGTTTGGCGGCGGAACTCTGGACGCGAAGTGCACTGGCTCAGTATGTTCGCCAGCATGCCGAACAGGCCGGACATCCGTCACTGGCGAAAGCGGTGAAAGCCACGGTGCATCGCATTCTCGCCGCGCAGGAACTGCACCCGGAGCGAGTCCGGTATTATCTGGAAAAGCGGGATCCCGAGTTTGAGGCGAAGATGAAAGATATCCTGATGGTTTATCAGGAAGTTGCGCTGCAAAATGAAAGGCGAGCCGATAGCGGAACCGCCCGCATCATCACCGTTTCAGTGGATGAGAAACCGGGTTTGCAAGCCCTCGCCAATACCGCTCCGGATCTGCCTCCCGTGGCGGGTAAACATCCCACTGTCGGACGTGATCACGAATACAAGCGACTGGGCACTTGCTCGATTCTGGCAGCGCTCGACCTGCACGATGGCCATGTAACCGCCCGCGTCGAACGGCGCCACCGCAGCCGGGAGTTCATCGATCTGCTGAAAGACCTGGATGCCCGCTATCCCGCTGACTGCACGATCCGACTGGTCCTCGACAACCACTCAGCACACATCTCGAAAGAAACGCGGTCCTTCCTGGCGACGCGTCCGAATCGCTTCCGGTACGTGCTGACACCGAAGCATGGATCGTGGCTGAACATCGTGGAAACCCTGTTCGGCAAAATGGCAAGGACCTTTCTGCGCCACATCCGTGTTCAGTCCTGGACAGAACTCCGCCAGCGAATACTTCAGGGGATTGCTGAAATCAATGCCGCACCGGTTGTACATCGCTGGAGGAAATTCGATGCCTTAACCGCCGTCGATCAGGAAACTGTTTGATGAAACGATATACTAGCGTGGCGAGCGCACTTTCCGCGCCCTTCAACCCACGCCGGCCCGCGTCAATCGCCCCCACAAACTGGGGCTCCTGCCGCCGGTTCGGACCATACCATTTCGCAACCACATCGGCTGCCCATTGTGGCGGGCGGTCTTTATGGCACTGCGTGCAGGCATTGGGCGTTCCATAAGCCACCGAGAAGTCCGGACGCGGCACGCGGAAGCTATGATCGCGCCGCGCATCCACAACCATGTATGTTTTCGAAGGCATATGGCAGTTAGCACACACCGCGCCCGCCGACTCGGCCTTGTGATGATGGTGTTCCGGCGTGTTGAATTTGTCCTGCAGGTGGCATCCTTCGCAAACAGAATGAGATTGGTAGAGGAACGTTTCAGGCTATGAGGATTATGGCAATCAGAACAAGTCACGCCCAGGCGATGCATCCTGCTTTGCAGGAATGAGCCGTATTCGTAGTCTTCTTCCAGAATCTGCCCGTCCGCGTAATAGACTCCGGGATCCAGCAGACTCGGAACATACGAATCGGCGAGAGGCTGCCCGGGCTGATATTTGCTCGTGATCGGATGGCGGCGCGAATGGCAGGGCGCACATGTTTCCAGTTCCACCGCGGTTCGAGCTTCTCCTTTCCAGTGGAGTGTTTTCGAACCGGACTCCTCCTGCGTCCAGGAACCATTGAGGGGTTTCAGGTGAACCACTAACCCATTCGCATCGCCTCTGCGCCAGGTCCCCTTTTCGACCCTGCCCATGTCACATGGTTTGAGGCGGGACCGTGACAGGATTCGCAGGAAACGTTGATCTCCGACCAGGTAGTGTTATAGCTGTCCGTGGCCAGATCGTAGTTCTTGCGCAGATTTGTGGAGTGGCATTCGGCGCACATGTAGTTCCACGTCTGGTTTCTCCCCGTCCAGTGGAGGGGGTCATCATGCGGCACCTTTTGATTCGGATACAGGTGAAACCATCGCTGGCCGCCCTGCTCCCTGGCGCGCGAATCCCATGCCAGCACCAGGCTCTGCCAACGGCCGTTCGGAAAGGGAACCAGGTACTGCTGGAGGGGTGAAAAACCGAATGTGTAGGCAACGTCAAAATCCCGCAGCTTACCGTCCGCGCCTTCAGTGCGAACCCGATACTTACCGCCGTTCGCGGAGAACACCGAGGTTATGCCGTCCTTCGAGAAGCGAGCACCGTGGTGCCGGCTAAGACCGCGATGACGGCAACGAAGACGATAACTCTCCGGCCCGTTGAGCCGCGCACCGAGGTAGCCGGGTTTACGGACGAGCCCCTTGACGATCTCTTCCGATCGTTGCCGCCCCGGGGCTGTGAAGGAAGCCGCACTAGAAGGGGATGACGACTCGCATAAGGTGACTCAAATAATTTTGACGCGTCCCTTCTATTCGAGTGCCAGCCTGGAACCACTGTGGTTTCGCCGAGCCACGAGTGTGCATGAGCACTCCACTATTTGTGCTGCTGCTGTTCCAGCTGTTTCAGTTTTCGTTCCAGGATCGGTTTTTCCCCTTCCTTCGTCAGCTGGGAAACAGGAAAGCAATCTCTAACTGCATGTTCCACGACGAAGATCCGAATCCGGTCTCGGGATGGAGCGCGTTGCCGTAGAATCTGGCGCTGATGTTGACCGGCTGGAATCCGAGCTTCATGATTCCTCCCACACCTCCGCCGAACGGTACAACCCAGCGACCGCCATCTTTGGCCTGCCAATTGGCCGTTACAGTGGGCGCGGAACTGAGGTACCACCCCTTCTTCAGGTTGTAATTAACGAAGTATTGCATCAGGAACTGATTGACTGCCGGGCGGCCGCCCGAACCAGCCACCGACCAAACATTGTTAGCCAGCACGCCGATAGTCCAGTGGCCGAGTTGTGTCAGCAGGACAAGGGACGGCCCCAATCCCAGCTTCCCCTGCCCCAGAAACGTATTCGTCGCTGTGGGCAACCGAAAAATCGGACCAGCCACATATCACCTTCCCCGCCTTCCTGGGCGACAGGAAGAATGCCGGCTGCATATCTCCGAAGCCATACTCGCCCGTTTCAGGGGCCGACGGTTGATTGGGTACGGGTTGCCAGATAATAGGTGTAATCCACCGGATGATCAGGTTCCAGTCTTTCGAAATGCCGAAAGGTATCACAGGCTGAATATTCAAGATGTCCTGTGTTCGGTTTCCGGGGCTTACCCGAATTGTTATTGTTCTGTATTGGCACGCTGATAAGGCTCACCACCGGGTTTTGCGTTGCTTTCTGAAGAGCGTCCGTGCTGGAACTGGTTCCGGCTTCAGGCTCGTCCTTCGGCTGGGTTTACGATCGCGCCGGCGGAGCGAAAGCCACTATCAGGACGATGAGGAGAACAGGCGTTGCTTGCATGGGCTATGTTCTTGCGTTTTGTCCCGTACCTTTTTAGAGAGGGCAGAGCTCTGCCACGCCTGGAATGTTAGCTGAATGATGGTTTCAGGTCGCCCCGGGACTTTTTATCTTTTGGGCGCCGCGACCATGCGAAAGAAATAGATTGCGTCGGCCACCCAGCCAGTCCAATCACTTAAGTGAGGACTAAGCTTAAACGGCTCATTCCGCATCCGTTGTGCCTGCTGGGGAGTAAAAATGAAGTTGTCAAAGAGTTTTCGATCGCTGACTCTCGTGGCGTCTGCCATCGCGAGTGTCTTCATGGCCGGTAATGGGAGCGCTCAGGGCCAAACCAGACCCAACATCGTCTTCATCATGGGCGACGATATCGGATGGTTCAACATCGGCGTCTATAACCAGGGAATAATGTCTGGCCGCACACCGAATCTCGACAAGCTGGCCTCCCAGGGGATGCGCTTCACCGACTACTACGCTGAGGCGAGCTGCACTGCAGGACGTGCCAATTTCATCACCGGTGAAATTCCGATTCGCACGGGCCTCACCACAGTGGGCCAGGCGGGATCGCCGCTCGGCATACCGGACGAGGCGCCAACCATCGCGACGGCTCTCAAGTCCATGGGCTACGCCACGGGCCAGTTCGGTAAGAACCACCTCGGTGATCTGAATAAGTTCCTTCCAACCGTCCACGGTTTCGACGAGTTCTTTGGATACCTCTATCACCTTGACGCGATGGAAGACCCATGCCATCCCAACTACCCCGCGGACCTGAAAAGTACAGTCGGACCGCGGCATATGGTCCATAGCTATGCCACGGACGTGGACAACCCCGCCACGGAGCCGCGCTGGGGAAGAATTGGTAAGCAAAGGATCGAAGACGCCGGAGAACTTTGTCCCGAGCGGATGGAGACCGTGGATGACGAGATCCTGGCCAGCACCCTCGGGTTCATGGATAAGGCCAGAAATGCCAAACAGCCCTTCTTTGTGTGGCTGAATCCCACACGTATGCATGTGGTCACGCACCTCTCGCCGAAGTACCAGAAAATGCGCACTTCGGAGAATGGGTGGACGGTTGAGGAAGCCGGGATGGCGCAGCTGGATGACATCGTCGGCTCCGTCATGAAATACCTCAGTGATAATGGTCTGGAAAACAATACCATCATCGCCTTTACCACGGACAATGGGGCGGAAAACTTCACATGGCCCGATGGCGGCCAGACGCCTTTCGCGGCGGGCAAGGGAACTGTGATGGAAGGCGGATTCCGCGTACCCATGATCATTCGTTGGCCAGGCAACATTCCGGCGGGAAAGGTGGAGAATGCCATCGTCTCAGGGCTGGACTGGTTCCCGACGCTCGTGGCCGCGGCCGGCAATCCCAGCATCGTGCAGGAGTTGAAGCAAGGCAAGAAGCTGGGAGACAACACGTATAAAGTGCATTTGGACGGTTACAACCAGATGGACCTGTTGTGTGGCAAGGGACCGTCAAAACGAAATGAAGTATTCTACTTCGCCGAGACCACGCTGGGGGCGGTCCGAATTGGCGACTTCAAATACCGGTTTATCGATCAGCCGGGCGGTTGGCTCGGAGGTACGGTGAAGCCCGACATCCCCATTCTGACCAATCTCCGTTTAGACCCGCTTGAGCGCACCGGTTTGGGCCCTGATGGGTCGTTCTGGAATATGAACTGGTTCATGTTTGAGTTCTGGCGCTTCGTCTTCGTTCAACGGGAAGTGGCGAAAGCAGCCCAAACCTTTCTCGATTTCCCGCCGATGCAAAAGGGGGCGAGCTTCAATCTGCAAGCGCTGAAAGAAGAGCTCGAAAAAAAGATGGCTTCGCACGCGAGCCAATAGCCCCCGGACGATGCCGGAAAAGATGGCAGAGTGTCAGAACAAATCTGATCGTCCTTGTTATATCTGCGCGGACTGGATCAGGATCAGAGTCTGATGTTCAGTTACTTTTCCCCGGAAGAACTGGTACCGGGGAATCACCTACTGTGGATGACACGGAGGCCCTCATGCTGCCTCTTCAGGGTTGAAAGAGCGCGGCGGAAGCCGCAAGTACCTCTTCCCTCTTTAGTAGAGCGAATCGCGAACAGCAGGGGCGACAACCGCTGCCGAGGATCATCATCGGGGTATTATGCCCCGTCAGTGGGCTTGATACGCAAGAGGATTATCGACCCGATCAGCCCGGCGCATAACGACGCGATCAGGATGCCCAGTTTTGCCTCTGTGAGCTCCGTATCATCGCTGAAGGACAGCCCCGCCATAAAGAGTGACATCGTGAAACCGATCCCGGCAAGCCAGCTGGCGCCGTGAATGTGTTGCCAGGAAACGTTTGCGGGAAGCGATGCCCGGCCAAGACGTACCGCCAGCCATGCTGCAATTGTCACGCCAAGGGGTTTTCCCAGCATAAGGCCGATGATGACACCGAGCGTAATCGGCTGGATCACAAGCTTTCCCAACTCGCCCGACAAGGGCACTCCGGCATTGGCCAGAGCGAAGAGCGGCATGATGGCGAACGTCACCCAGGGGTGCAGCGCGTGCTCCAGCCGCTGCAGGGCGGCTGCATCTTCTTGCAGGCGTCCTCGAGCGCTTCGATCGCGCTTTGCTGTTCTATGTCCGCCAGGATGTGAAGAGGCTCGGTCTGGGAAGCGTTTTCGAAATGGTCCAGCACCGCGCGCCCCTCTTCCAGGAAAGCGTTTCTGGTCGAATGCCTGACGACTGGGAATCATGAAGGCAAGCAGGACGCCGGCAATTGTTGCGTGCACGCCGGACTGCATTACGGTGATCCACAGCACCGCGCCGATCAGTCGCATAAGGAAGCGGATGGCGCACGCCGAGGCGGTTTGCGGCCAGCGCCAGCAGCAGGCAGCAAACAGCCCCCGCGAGCGGAACCCAGGCCAGATTTGCCGTGTAGAACAGGGCGATGACCAGAACAGCCGCAATGTCATCCACGATGGCCAGGGCCGTCAGGAACACCTTGAGACCGAGGGCACGCGCGCGCCCAGAAGCGCCATCACGCCTATGGCAAAGGCAATGTCGGTCGCCATGGCAATTCCCCAACCCGCGGCACCAGGCCCGCCCGAATTGATCGCGAAATAGAGAAGCGCCGGGACGGCCACACCGCCCATAGCGGCCACAAATGGAAGGACGGCCTGACGAGGCGATGCCAGTTCTCCCGCCAGCAACTCGCGCTTGATCTCCAGGCCGACCACGAAGAAGAAAACCGTCATGAGCCCATCGTTGACCCAGAAGTGAAGGTCGTGGCTCAGGGTGAAGACGCCGAAGCCAACAGTTAAGGGGGTGTGCCATAGCCCGCTGTAGGTTCCTGCCCACGGGGAATTTGCCCAAACCAGTGCTGCGATCGAACAGGCCAGCAGGAGAATGCCGCCGGCGGCCTCCCGTCCCGCAAATCTCTGAAAGGGGCGGACGAGTTTGACTAAAGGCTCTTGTCTCAGACCACTCCGGCTTTCGGCATTCACATACCTCTTTGTAAGAATCCCCCGTATTGAAAGGACCGCATCGAAAGCACCGTATTGAAAGCGCGCCTGGATGGCCAGGATCTCGCGCGGCTCCTGGCAGGACGTATTGTCATTCCGCCGCCTGTTCACAGATCACGGCGTCCCAAGGGAGTACAGGGTCATCAGATTCTGTGGTCTCACCCGAATGACACCTGACCGCGGAGCATCCAGATCGGCTATGAGAAAGAACGAGATCGATACGATCAGCGGCAGAATCAAAGACCGCATGGTTTTGCCGTCACAGCGTCGCGAAGTAAAGCCCAGTAGCAGGGTGCAGCAAATGGCGATCGCTCCCATCAGAGCCCATGCCGCTTCCGGTATGCGGTTCCACCAGGCTCGCCTGCGTGTATCCCTGCGAGTTCAGGACATCGTTCATGCCCGCAACGACCAGGGCCATCACCGGTGTCGGTTGAGCCTCGGCGCGGGCCTGAACGACGGACCAGAGATCGGACTGCAGCCGGGCTGTGGAAGCGTTGACCTGATCGAGCTCGCGTGCATTACGCGTGGTGTAAAACAGGACACGTTGACGCACATAGTTCATCAGCAGCTCACGCACTTTCGACGCCTCGGACGCGGGGAGCAGACCCGCGCGAAAATATTCCGTACCGATTGCGTTGGCCTCCGCTTCCTCATAATTCTTGCGCTGATCGTATCTGTTGACTGCCATCGAGAAAGTGAAGCCGATGATGAGCGCGAGCAGCGTCAGTGTGGCGGCCAGGATAACGTCGAGGTCTTTGTGCTCCGCCTCTTCCAGATTTTTCCGTCTTCTGTGAAGGCGACCACCTGCCTGCTCCGCGGACCATAACACGAGCAGGGAAACCGCGAAAATAATTACCGGGTAATTCATCATAGTCTGGCGCCGGCGTCCCCTTGTTGCAGCCACTCCCTGGATCCAGGTATTAGTTTCCTTGCGGATCGGTCAGAGCCTTCATGCGGGCATATGTCTGGGATGAGCGGGATCTGTCTCGAACATCTCAACTTCGACGTTGGCGCGCGCCACCTTATCCCTGGGTTTTGGAAGCGGCGCTAACGTTCATCAGCATGTCGGACAGGCGACGCCTCTGATAAATGATGCATACGTGTGGTCTCGCGATGTCACAAATCTGTCAGAAACTAGCTATCATTCGACGAGAGCTTAGCCGAAAGCCGCTCCGTCTTTTTGTCGTTCGGGACATTTAAGACGATTGCGGATCTGCCCTCAACGGAAGCGACCGTCTTTGATAGGCGTTAAAAAGCACGGCGACGACAGCTGTTTCTTTTGTTTAAGCCGCGCGTCGGTGTGGCTGCATCGTCTCCAATATAGAACGTGCATTTCCCACCCAAGAGACTGTGGCAGCCAGTTTGGAAAGATATCCGCCGATCGGGATCGGCAGGCCAGACCCACATCAACCCCGAAAAAGCCTTAGCGAATGCCGAAACGTGAAGGAGGCCATTTGAGACGAAACAAACATTTGTATCCGTGCTGGTGATTGGCGCAATAACGGCCGGTGCTGCATGCGCACAGGATCACTATAGTCCCGCACTTGCCAATATTCGGGATTGGGCGCTTCCTGACCCCGGTTGGTACGGAGTGCTCTATAACTACGGCTTGTTGTCAAACACCCTCAACAACGCCGACGGCAACCCGATCAATTCGACCACGTTGACCGGTCCCAATGGACGCAGCGTCACGCTGAACGTTGATGTGAACCTCAATGCTTATGCGCTGGCTCCCATGCTCCTCTGGGTGCCGCTCAAGAAGATACTCGGGGCCAGATACGGTGCGTTTGTCGTCCCTAATTTTACCAACGCGAGCCTTAACGGACTGGTTTCCGCCGCGACGGGCGCCGGTCTGAGTGCCAGTACGGGCCAGTTCAACGCCGGGGATGTGACCGTGGAGCCGGTTTGGCTTGACTGGGCAGGGAAGCATTACGATGTCTCCTACATCTATACTTTCTACATCCCCGCCGGAAGCTACCACATTACGACTGTGGAGGTGCCCGGCATCGGTGAACTGAGAGCCGCGTCCCCGAAGAATACGGGCCTGGGCTTTTGGGAGAACGAAAACCAGGGGTCCTTTTACTACTACCCCTGGGCCGATAAACGGTTAGCAATCGAGAACCTTGTGACCTGGGAGATTAACCAGAAGAAGAGGGCGATCGATGTTACTCCCGGTCAACATCTTTCGTGGAACTGGGCCGTGAGTCAATATCTTCCTCTGAAGAAGGATGAATCGATGCTGCTCGAAGTCGGCCCGGCCGGGTACCTGAGCTACCAGGTTCGGGACGACAGAGGCACGGCCGTCTCTAATCCAGCTGCCCGTGACCATGCGAATGCAGCGGGAGTACAAGTGGGAGTGACGTGGCCGAAGCAGATGATGCTGCTTAATTTTCATTACTTTCATGAGTATTCCGTTGCGGACCAATTCCAGGGTAACTGCGTACGGTTTGAACTTTACGATGAGGCTGGAGGACTTAACGAAGTAATCATTGTGAAGTGTTGCTGGAGTGCCACCGGCGGCACTCTCGATTGCGGGTGTGCGCCCTGCGAGGCACGCCGGGAGCGTAGATCTTGAATGGTGGCGGCGCACATACGCTCGCTCTCGTGAACACCGCAGAGATCCACTTTTGAAAGCACACAAGGAGCACGCAAAATGAGGACGACTCGAACCATCTTGATGGTGCTTGCCTTTAGTGCTGTTGCCCCGGCGCAGGACGTCACCAGCAACTATGACCGGAACACCGACTTCGCCCGGTACAAGACCTAGAAGTGGGTCGATATCCCGGGGACTGAACAGAGACACTATTCTGTATCGGCAACTGACTCAAGCCGTGGACGCCAACCTGGCGATGAAGGGGCTCACCAGGGTAAGTGACGACAGCGCGGATTTGTATATGGGTTTCCAGGTGGCCACCACCCAGGAGAGACAGCTTGATGCTTATGGCACGGGGGCTGCGCTGGGGTGGCGGATTCGCCGCTGCCACAACGTCAAACGCTGGCAGCATCTCTCTGGACGTATACGATTCCCAGGCTAAACAGATGGTCTGGCGGGCATGGCTACGAAGACCATTGACGCGAAAGCGAGTGCCGAGAAACGGCGGAAGAACATCGAAAAGGGAGTGAACAAGCTCCTCAAAGATTTCCCGCCGAAGAGAAAGTAGGCATACCCCATAACCGGCAAACGTGTCCAGCGGAGTCGCATCTTGATTCACGCTGGGAACTTATCTGTTGCACTGGCGCTGTCTCTGACAGTGTTGAGCCCGCGCGTGGTTGCCCAGGTCGACCAGTTTCTGCCCGAGGTCGATTTCAACTACAAGCTGACTTCCGAGGTGCGCGCGAGTTTCCAGGCCAAATCGACCCGGGAGGGGCGAGAACGAACGATGGCCGAAATCGGCCCCAGCGTCGAGTTCTACCTGAAACCGCTGCTCAGGCTAAAGGACGTAACCCTCTTCGATCTGGACGATTCCAAATCCCGGCCGCTGGTGTTTGCCATCGGGTATCGCTACCTTCCATCGCCGGGCGCGCCGCCCGTAAACCGCATGGAACCCACCCTCACGTTTCACTTTCCCGCGGTGAGATTCCTGCTCTCCGACAATAACCGTGCCGACCTCGATTGGACGAAGGGCGCGTTGTCGTGGCGTTATCGCAATCGCGTGCAAATCGAAAGAAGGCTTACGATTCGCCGCTATCACCCCGCGCCTTACGCAAGCGTGGGGTTCTTTTATGAAAGTAAGTACGCGAAGTGGAGCGACACCGCGCTCTATGCGGGCTGCCTCTTTCCAATGCGTAAGCGTCTTGAGTTCGATACGTATTATGAACACCAGAACAATACCGGCAAGCAGCCAAACCAGGAGTTGAACCAGTTGGGTTTAAAGCTCCTGATTGACGTGTCCAGATCTCGCTGAAGAAACACCGGGCACAATGGATTGCTTGGCCTGCAACGTACACAGGAGTCTGCGAAGAAGAAGTCATGCACTGCCATCCAAAGATGGCTTCGGAGATATGCAGCCAACATTCTTCCTGTCGCCCAAAAAGCCGGGAAAACTCATCTGGGGGGCGGCCCCGACTTTCCAGTTACCTTGCGGTATCCGAAGTTCGTCGCCCTGCCCGGCGCTTGCCTGGCTTTCGCAACCAACACGGACTGCTCGACGGCGTTCGTATCGCGGGGGTTGGGTGGTCAAATTCGCATTGACAGCCGCGGCGTCCCTGACGCTATCGAAATTGGGTTGCACGGCGAATGAAACAGTTTTCGCTGCCGACGCGGGTTGAAGCGGATTTCTGTTTTCGTCAGGTGGAGACGCCTGACATTTTAGCCCGAACATTCTACGTGCAAATGCGGACATGTCAGGTCGACAAAAAAAATCCCCGGGAAGACTGACGCCATCTTTTAACTGGAGGCTTGCGGCTTGATTATCGTGAGATTGCAAACTCTGCAGTTTTATTGATTTTGCAAGGCCTGGCGACCGTAGAGAAGAACCTCCCGAAAGAAAACAAATGAAAACCGAAACAATCCAAAGAGCAGTTTGCACCATGGTCTGGCCGTTTTTGGCCCTCCTGTGTTGCTGCGGGATGGGATTGGCACAGGACGTCCGGTACAACTCGATGCCTGGCACCAATTTCGCCAAATACCACACCTATAAATGGGTCGATTGCGGCGGCAAGCACCCCAGTCAGATCACCGACCAGGAAATCATTATGGACATCGACGGCCAATTGTCGCAGAAGGGATTCACCAAGAGCGCCACCGATCCCGTCGACATGTACGTCTGCTACCAGATCGCCCTCGATCAGGAAAGGCAATGGAACGCCTATGGCATGGGCGGATTCCGTTTCGGCGGCATGGGAACAGCGACCAGCTCCACCATCACGAACGGCACAATGATTTTGGATTTTTATGACGCGGCGGCAAAACAGCAGATCTGGCAAGGCACCGCGACGAAGACTATAGATCCAGGCGGCAACGAACAAAAAAACCTGAGGAACCTTGAGAAGGGCATCACGAAGTTAATGAAAAATTTCCCTCCGATGAATAAGTAGCTGTGTAGCCGCTATAGCAACGCCCAGGAGCACCGATTTCCTTCCCTGTCAGGCACGAGAAATGCTGTGGCGGGCGCGTTGCCGTTTCGTCGGAAGTGTTTAAAAATTGTGGGGCAGGCTTTTTAGCCTGCGGCGGGTCTTCAGCCCGCCTGGCCCTGGCCGGCCTGAGGGCGCACACAACCATGTACCCCTATTGTTTCACGCCACACTATGAACCTTGTGTTGAGCTGCGAAGCCTGAAGGGGCTTTGGGCACGCTGAAGCCTGGGCTGAATCGCCCGCCACATCTCCGGAATCCTTTAGGGCGCGTACGCTGGAGAATGCGAATCGGTCTCCTCTCCGACACACACGGTTTTCTCGACGACGCTGTCTTCCGAAATTTCGCCGAATGCGATGAGATCTGGCACGCGGGCGATTTCGGCACGCTGGAGGTTCTCGACCGGCTCAAGGATTTCAAACCCGTCCGGGGCGTTTACGGGAACGTTGACGGCGCGGAATTGCGCGCTGAACTTCCTCAGGATCTCATCTGGGATTGCGAGGGCACCACCGTTTACATGACGCATATCGGAGGGTATCCCGGCAATTACGACCGCCGTGCGGGCAAGGAAGTCCGGCGGCTCCGGCCGGGTTTGTTCATCTGCGGTCACTCCCACATCCTGAAAGTCATGCGCGACAAAGCCATCGGCCTCATTCACATGAATCCCGGCGCTTGCGGCCATAACGGCTGGCATCATGTGCGGACGATTCTACGTTTCCGGGTCGAAAGCGGCACGATCTCCGGCGTCGAGGCAATCGAACTGGGACCCCGCGGACGGCAACTAGCCGCTGGCAGGAACGTTGGCAGGAGCGCTCGATGATCCAAATCAAACGAAGGCTTCGAATCTGGTCTGCCCGCCGCACCTTTTATCTCGCAATTGACTGATCAACCGTTTGGGTCTCACTACCTCCCTTATCCCTTCCTCGAGGCTTTCGGCAATCCGACCTTTGGCGGCGTTCGTCAGACCATTCACGTCGCCACATGCGACACGGGACTTGACAAGCCCGGCTATATTGAACAGCAATTAAAACAGCAGCTTCAACGCAAACTGAATCTGGCGCGAACTTCCCAGGTCTCCCCGGCTCGTCCTCGTAGCCGTAATTTGACCGAAGGTCGCGACCGCCAGATTGTTCTGCGGCTGCCCGAAGTTCGGATGGTTGAACAGATTGAACGCCTCAGTCCGGAACTGCAGCGATACCCGCTCCTTGATCTTCGTGTCCTTGGCGATCGACAGGTCGACATCCGCAAATCCGGGACCTGTAAGAATGTTTCGGCCGGCGTCGCCGAACCCGGTGGCCTGCCGGACGAACGCCGCGGGATTGATCCATTGGTCAGGTGAGGGATTCGGCAGGGTGAAAGGGACGCCCGGCACGAGGAATGGCCGGTCGAAGGCCTCCAGGCTTCCATGCGTATCAGTCACTTGAATGATGGGACTGAACGGATTTCCCGACTGCAGGTTCACGATCGAAGAGACGCTCCACCCCTGTGCCAGGTGCGATAGGAACATGCCCCGGCCCTGGAACGGCATGAGATAGATCGCGCTGAGCACGAAGCGATTCCGGGCGTCGAAATCGGACAGCGCTCGCTCGGCGCCGAGATTGCGGAAATCCTGCGCCTGCGGATTCGAACTGCCCACAGAGTTGTTGTCGATCGATTTCGAGAAGGTGTAAGACGTGTTGAATGTCAGGTTGTGGGCAAGTTGCCGGCTAGCGCTCAGCCAGAGGCCGTTGTAGTTGGAATTAGAAACAGACTGCTGGATCGTGATGCTGCTGAAGCCGGAAATCGGGCGGATGCCGTTGATGCCCTGGTTCCAATCGCCAATAATCCGCAGATAATGGCCCTCGCTTCCCACATATGCCGCCTGGAACACGACTCCGGCCGCTTCGTGCTGCACATTGAAGTTGTACGAGAGAACCATGCCGTCTTGGAAGTTCGGATCGATGGCGTTGATTGCCGATCCGGCCGCTGGAGGCGCGGCGAACGGGTTGGACAAACTGATGTTGGAGGTGTTGTTCACGGATGCCGAAAATGGCGGGTTGGAGCCCAGGCCCGTCACGATATTGGTGACCGGCTGATCGTAATAGATGCCGAATCCGGCGCGAACCACCGTCTTGCCGCTGCCGAACGGATCGTACGCAAACCCGGCGCGCGGCCCGAAATTCGTGAACTGCTGCCCGTAAGGCTCGGCCCCGCCCACGCCCTCCTGGACCAGGGAATTGCTGGCAAAATCGTAGACCGAGAGCCGATCGTGCTTCTCGTAGGGGACGCCGTTGTACTCCCAGCGCAGACCCAGATTCAACGTTAGCCGGGCCGAGACCTTGTAATCGTCCTGGACGAACATCCCGAACGCGTTCACGCGGAGCGCCGGCGTTGCCGGCAGGGACGTCTGCGTAGCCTGAGTAGGGGTGCCGGCCAGGAACGCGGCCAATGTCCCGAAAGTCAGCACGCCGCCGGTGCCGCTGTTGAGATTGTTGCTGGCGAAACGCCGGAACTCACCGCCCATGCGGATGGAGTGCTTTCGGCGGATCCAGCCGACGGTGTCGCTGTATTGCCAGGTGATGTCGCCGCGCCCCTGCGGCTCGCCGGAGATGCCGCCGAAGCTCATCGCTCCGGGAACCGTGATATTCGGGAACACCGCCGATGGGGATGAGATACCGAACGTGGAAAGATCTTCCGTGAAGGCCGGGTTGAACGAAATCCTGAGCCGGTTGAAACCCGCGCGCAGTTCATTGGTCACGCTTGAAGAGAGAATCCGGGTGTAGCCGAGCGAGAGGAAATACCGCTGCGCAGGCCGCTCATCGCCGAATCCCGGCAGGTTGTTGCCTTGCAGCGTCGGCTCGATGCGGTCGTCGTCGTTGATAACGAACGACCCGTATATAAAGTCCCTGGGCGACCTGTTGTGGTCCGAGCGGCCGGTCCATTGGTCCTGGCGGCGATTGCGCGCGGCGGACCCGATAAAGAACGTGCCTGTGGAATCGTTCGCCAGCGGAACCAGTCCGAGCAACCGCCGGATGATCGGGTTGGTAACGGTGGCGCGCTGCCCTTCACTCGGCACCAGGGTTTTGATCGAAGCCACGTCGTGGCCTTCGCGGCCCTCATAGCTGGTGAAGAAGAATGTGCGGTCCTTGATGATCGGCCCCCCCACGCTACCGCCGAAGATGTCGCGGTTGAACGGGATGATGGGCCCTCGGGGGTCGAAGAAGTTCTTCGCGTCGAACCGCTGGTTGCGCAGAAACTCGTAGGCCGAGCCATGGATGGCGTTGGCGCCCGGCATGGTCACGATGTTGACGATAATTCCCGCGTTGCGGCCGTACTCGGCGCTGAAGGAGTTCTGCTGGACTTTGAACTCCTGCACCATGTCGATATTTGGCTGGAACGTGATCTGGTTCTGCGCCATGTCGCTCAGGTTGATTCCATCCAATATGTAGTTGGTTGAATCTTCGCGCGTCCCCGAGGCGTTGATGCCGGAGATGCCGACCCCGCTGGGCACGGCGAGGAAAGTCCGATTGTTGGTGCTCGGCACCACCGTCCCGGGCGCGAGCAGCGCCACATCGAGAATGAAGCGGCCGTTCAGCGGAACCCCCAGAATCCCGCGCGTGCCAGTCACTGTTCCGAGAGTGGACGATTCGGTCTGCACCCCGCCCGTCCCCGCGCTGACATTCACCGCGGACGTCGCTTCGCCCAGTTCCAGCGCCACGTTGACGCGCGCCCGCTGATCTACATCGAGCTTGATCGGGCCCTCCTGAAAAGCCCGGAAGCCGGGGTGTTCCGCTTTGATGATGTAATTACCGGGGCGCACGAACCCGAATTCGTAATTGCCCTGCGCGTCGGTGCTGGCACGGGCCGCGATGCCCATATCCACGTTGGTCAGGGTGACCGAAACGTTCGGAATCGGCGCCTGTTGCGGATCGCTGACGGTTCCCGCGATGGAGCCATTCTGGGCCGCCACCGGCAGGCAAGACACGAAGAGCAGAAACACACACCGAGGCATATCGATCTACCGCGCAAAACGGCCGCCCGGGCTTGACGATGACAGTGGATGGCTCTTGCGCTTCGCTCCCGGAAACTCTATTGATTAGCACGGAAGCCGCCCGGTGCAACAAATTTAATCTAAGTATCTACCGCGAAATAACACTACCAACCCAGCGTGAGGCGTTTCCGAGCCGCGCACGTTAGTAAGCGGTTCCGAATTGGATCTGTTATTTCGCGACGGTCCCTGACGGGCCAACACAGACTCCGTCGGATGAACTTACTCGTAGACCACAATCGGCAGGGCTACGGCGTTCGTTTCGTCTGATGTCGTGGTTGCATCGAAGATCTTCGTGTAGGCGGCGCGGTCAGCGTAGCGTGCAAGGATCAAACCCAGCGCCGTGTTTTCCTGAGAAATGCGCTCGATCGCCGTCGATATCGATTCATGGTCGAGCGTTATCACGGCATCGCGCAGATCCCTTCGCAATTCGTCCGGCAGAGCAATCAGATCTTTGGCCATCAGTTCCCCGGCTGGCTCGCTATCGGACTCCTCAGGCCTGTCGCTGACGTGGTAGCGAACCCCGAGGTGACGGGCCATGCACTCGAAAATCTCCGCGGGCCGGTACGGTTTGCGGACATAATCGTCCACGCCTTCCGCCAGAATCTCGCTCCGCTCGCTGGCATATCCCGAAGCCGTAGCCGCCGCGATCTTCACTTCGCGTCCCCCTTCGCAAAGGCGAATGCCACGGGTTGCTTCGATACCGTCCATCACCGGCATGCGCAGGTCCATCCAGATAAACTGCGGGCGACATTCCCGGAATTCTGCGACGCCCTGCAAGCCGTTAGCCGCAACGCGTACCCGAAACCCGGCGTTCGTGAGCAGTCGCTCCAATACCATGGAGTTTTCCGGCTGATCTTCGACGATCAGAATGCGGTATTCCGGCTGTCCCTCGGCCAAGGCAAGGACGCGATCCAGGTTCGGACCCCGTTTTACCTCAGACTCCTGCGCCCGTTCCGCCCTGATTTCCGTGCGGAAGCACGATCCCTGGCCGTGCACGCTTTCTACCTGGATGGTTCCTCCCATCAGTTCGATAATCTGGCGCGAAATCGTCAGGCCCAACCCGGCGCGTTCGTGGCGCTTTGCCGCGCTCGCCTGGACAAACGCGTCGAAAATCGCAGCCCGATCGCCGGTCGCGATACCTTCGCCGGTGTCTTCTACCTCAAACGTCAGCAGCACCTCATCCGTGCCGATCGCGGGAGTGGCTTTCATCCGGAGGGTTACAGACCCCCGATCGGTGAACTTGACCGCGTTATTGAGAAGGTTAATCAGCACCTGCCGCAGGCGCGACGGATCTGTCCGGACAAACAGGGGCGCCTCCGGACGTTCCACTCGAAGCGCCAGGCCTTTCTGCACGGCGCGAGGTTCCACCATATCCCTGACGTCCTCCATGAGTCTTCCGAGATCGCAAGGCGTGGCCTCGAGTTTGCTGCGTCCCGCTTCGATCTTCGCCACATCCAGCACGTCGTTGATGAGACCGAGAAGATGTTCTCCGCTCCGGTTGATAATCTCGAGATCGTGGCGCTGCTGTTCCGAAGCGCCGTGGCCCGCAGGAGATTGGAGAAGCCCAGGATCGCGTTCAGAGGAGTACGCAATTCGTGGCTCATGTTCGCGAGGAATGCGCTCTTGACGCGGCTGGCCGCCAGGGCCTGGTCGCGGGCTACCACTAACTCCGCTGTACGCTGCTCCACCACTTGCTCCAAATGTTTCTTGTATTGCTGGAGGGTCTGCAGAATGTGAGCGACCGGGGCCGCGGCGGTAAGTGTGAGCTGCACGAGATTGGCCATATGAGCAGGGGAGGCCTCAGCGGCGCGGTTGGAAGAACGCCAGTGGACCCTTGCCTCAATACCAGGACCAGCGCACTGCCCAGGCATATGCCGGCAGTCCAGAACGCTTCTCTGAACCCCAACAGCCACGTTGCCAGAATGGGCAGCGTGATGTAGAAAGCCGTGCTGGTGATCTGGATAGAACCATTGATGGCGATGTTATAGGTGGCCTGCACCCATTGGCCCGTGAGGTAGACGTAGGCGGCTTGGCGGAAATGACCAAAACGAAGAAGAATCAAAGTCGTTACGGGAACCAGGTCGGCGATGATGACGAATCGCAGCCTGAGCAACCTGGCCATTAAATTCGGATAAGAAGGCAGCGTGGCGATAGTCCACATGGCAGACCAGAGGGCCAGAGCTAAAACCAGTGCGTGTAGGATCCGGGCCGTGGGATCGGCGGCCAGAGGTCCGCGCAAACGGAGAGCATGCATCACCGTTCGCGCACCGCGGCGGACTAAGGATCGTTCGTTCACAGCGCCTCGATGCCGATTTCCAGCGCGGGCTGTTGCGTTGCGAACATTATAGCTTGATCGCTCCAATTTGAATTATCGCTCCACCTCCCCAGCAAACGATTCGAATCGCCACACGATCCGGTCTCCTCTCCGACACATACGGCTTCCCGGACGACACTGTTTTCCGACATTTTGCCGAACGTGACGAGATCTGGCATGCGGGGGACTTCGGGTCGGTCGAGGTTCTGACCGGCCCAAGGCCTTCAAACCCGTAGGGGGTGTTTATGGGAACGTTGAAGGCGCGGGACTCGCTCAGAATCTCGTCTGGGATTGGCAGGGTATTCACCTGAATCCCGGCCCTTGCGGCCACAAGGGCTGGCATTATGGCCGGGCGATTCTGCGCTTCCGGATCGAAGCGGCAGGATTTCCGGCTTCGAGGCCATAGAACTAGGAGTCGGTGGCGCGGGCCCGCGATTGACAGAGCCGCTTGCGGAGACGGAGATGACCGTGACTATCTCTATGACCCTGACCGCACCCCCGCGCGCAGCTCTTCACACTATGGGAATGAGTTGCGACTGGCAGGAGCGGGTGGCGTGTGGAGCGAAATGACCGAGCGATTCCCTGGTCGTCGCGGGGTTACGCGGCGGCGATAGCCATGGTGCGCCTGATCAAGCCGCTCGCGATCTTGCGCAGGGTTTGTTCGGCTGCCTGTTCTTCGGCCAGTGACTGCTGAAGCAACGACACTACTTCCTTCGCTCCGATGCGCTCAGCAAGACTGATGGCGGTAAGATAACCGGCCATTTCGTAATGTTCCACCCGGCTGCCCGCGCCTATGATCCCCAGATCGAGCACCGTTTCGTTTCCTTCTTCCTCCAGGGCTTCTGCGCCCTCTTTAATCACGCCTTCCATGCCTGCGCATTTCTTTCCCGCCGGCTTGATATCGAGAAGTTTCCCCACTTCTTCCAGCCGCGCTACCTGTTGTTCCGTTTCTTTCAGGTGATTCGTAAAGGCGGTCGAGAGGGCGCTATCGTGCGATCCCTTCGCCATCTTTGGAATCGCTTTGGTCAATTGCTTCTCGGCCGAGTACAGGTCCTTGATTTCGTCCTCAAGCAAATCCTTCAGTGTCTGTTTGTCTGCCATCTGATCCCCTTCGTGTTTTAGTCCGCAGCAAGCTGTGCACGTCGCAGACCTTTCCGCCGATCTTCTACGCCGGCCTCTAATCGCCCTCTAGCAGAGCACTCGCTGTGGCTTTTGCCTGAGAAGACTGCATACTACGCAATTGGTGCGTGCCTGCCCACGCTGATTTGTACCCTGCGTGCTCTGCATTGACGCGCGGGCGCAACGCGTTAACAGGTACCGGGGACACACCGCCCCATGGATTGAGAAACGGAGTGAGGGATGGAATCAGGCATGGAATAAAGCACGGAACCAAGTATGGAAGTACCTTCAAACCCGCCATGACTCTTGCAATGAATCGAGGAAGCCGGATCCTGAGCAATGCCGAAATCGCGCACCGCCCGGGCGGCCTCACTTAAGGGATGAAAATGAACGCCTGCCCCATGAGTGCTCGCCCCATGCCTTTAGTCGGCTGTTGCGGATGGGCCGGCTCACAAGCGCAATATTTCTCGCGATTTCCTGTCATCGAAATCCAGTCAACCTTCTATGACCTACCCGCCTCGCAGGTTGCGGCCCGATGGCGTGCAATAGCTCCGCCGGAGTTCGAGTTTTGTATCAAGGCCTGGCAGTTGATCACGCATTCACCGTCGAATCCGACCTACCGCCGCCTGCGACGGCCGATCGATGCCGAACGAAGCGGGTTCTTTGGGTCATTTCAGGATACGGACGAAGTCTGGCAGGCCTGGATGAAGACACTTGAGATCGCCGGGGCGGTTCGGGCCAGCGTCGTACTCTTCCAGTGCCCGGCGTCCTTTCGGCCGAGTCCTTCCAACATAGAGAATCTTTCCCGATTCTTTCAGAATCTGGGGCCACAGGCATTTCGTCTCGCATGGGAGCCGCGTGGGCCGTGGCCCGCGGAAGTCGTCCGCGATCTTTGCGCGCAACACCGCCTGATTCATTGCGTTGATCCTCTGGCCTCCGCGCCCGACTATGAAAGCGCTGTCTACTGGCGGCTGCACGGCAAGGGCTCATATTCGTACCGCTACACGGACGAAGATCTGATGAAACTCAGGAAGTTGCTGTTTCTCGCCCCAGACGAACAGCAGGCCTGCATCCTCTTCAATAACGTCACGATGAAAGAAGATGCCCTTCGCTTCCGGCGATTGCTCGCCGGCTGACGGATCGTGTACCCACACTCGTTTCCGAGCCGCGACTGCGAAGGAGCGGTTACACCGTAAGGGAGATGCTGCGCGGCAGAGGGAACTGGATGGGCACCATCACCAAAGTTTTCTCTGAGAATTCTCCACAGAATCAGTTACTTAACGGAATTTACATGCAAAAACGACTCCTGACGCATGCCACAATGCGGCCAGATGAAAATCTGCGCTCAATCCCGTCCGCCATTCCACACGCCAAATAATCCGCCCGCAGCCGGAATTTTCCAAAAAAGTATTTTTTGCAAAACGAACCCAAGCCCCGCAGGCTCGGACAAATACCGACTCATTTCCCGGGTTTCTCAGGTTTTTGAAATCGCACTCGCGGGTTCCCGCGCTCCATCCCGGCATCTCTCATCACCAGCGCGCTCATACACTTCGCGGTGATCCAAGCCCGGCTCGCCGGGTCAAAACAGGAAAAACAAAAATTGCGAAACGAACCGAACCCAAGCCCAGGAAAACTCCGAATCGAAAAGCACGGCGAACCCAAGCACAGGGAGCTGCATTTGTCTTATCCGTGTCATCCGTGTTTATCTGTGGCTCAAATTGCCTTTTCGTCAACTGCCTGTGTCCACTGCAGAGCCACCCAGGGCCGTTCACAAACGCAGCCAATTTATTTTTGCCCCTAATCCCCTGATTTAACTGATAATCCCCGCCAGAACCCACCGCCACCCACCTCAATTCCCCATTTCCATCTGCCACACTCAGGCCGGATGGAAACGCATGCCTGAACGCATCTACAAATTACAACCCGATCGCACGCTCTACCTGCGCGGTTTTGACACCTTCGCCGCCGCCGCTTCCATTCACAACGCGTCTCCCACCGGTTTCCAGATCAGCGGCGTCTTCCGCGATCCGGCCGACTTCGCCGTAGCCGTCCTCTACGACGCCGACAACTCCTTCGAGCACCCCTCGATCCGCTACCTGCCCGATTTCAACTTCGCCGGCCTCACGCTCAACTTCAGCCTGCTCTATTCCGACGAAGTTCAGCCGATCGATTCCCCCAAATACAACTGGATCGACTGGGCCACGCTCGATTGCGTCCGCGAAGACGGCAGCATCCACCGCCAATCTCGCTCATCGATAATTCGATGCTGGCCGACGCGGCGTTCCCCGCGGCCTCCGCCACCGTGACCGTAATCGTGAACGGCATTCAGCTCGACGACCGCCTCACCCTCTGGTATCAGAACCTGGCCTTCGACTACATCGCACCCGGCGGAATCCTCGGCACCGCGACATATTTCGTGCAGGACCGCGGGCACCTCGGCGTCGATCTCCGTCGGGTCCACCACCTACACCTACAACGTCTCCCGATCGGATCCGCAGGACGGCCCCACCATCGCCACAAACCTGGCGATCATCGCGGACGCCGATCCGCAGGTTCATTTCACCTGGACCGCAGGCTCGAACGTAATCACCTTCACTCCCAAAGTAAATACTCAGGACCGTGGTCGACGTCAGCGGATATACGCTCTGGCTGATGACCGATCCGGTCGACGCGTTTATCGCCAGAACCTTCGCCGACCAGATCAATAACTGCAACTGGCCGGTGGCCAATACGACTCACGGTTTGCTGGCTACCATCGATCCCGCGCACCCCAATCAGATCGTCATTACCGCCGCGCAATACGGCACGGTGAACGCCACCGCCAACACGGTGGAGTGGACTTCGGGCACGAAATTCTCTGGCGTCGCCCCTGGTACCACCTTCCTGATCGGCGGGACTCCTTATGAGGTCGCGAGCGTACAGTCACCCCTTCAACTAACCCTCACGCTGCCCGTTGGCGTTCCGGGAAGCGCGCCTTATCGTCGCTCCCCGCGGCGGACGCGACGGCAACATGATCACTCTCTACGCGCTTGCCAGTTCTCCGTCCACTCTCGCTTTCGACCAGTCTCACGTTCAGCTCAGCGGCGGCAGTTCATTTGTCACCTGGAATTGCTCGCTCGATTTCACGGCGCTCGGAATCGATCGGCTCCGCCAGTGCTGGCTGACATTTGCGCCCTCGCTCGCCAACGGAGCCGCTTACACCGCGTCGGAATGGCACGCCACCTTCTCGAACTGGAGCGTGACCGCCGGGCCGGATTCTGTCGCCACAACTGCAGATCGCCGGGCCCGGCAGCGTTCGCATCGAAGAGAACTACGCCGCCTGCACGTTCAATCGCAAATGGCCCGTCCAGGCCGGAGCATACTCCGGCTACTTCGCGGCGGCTTCGAATGTTCCCGGCGACACCGTCACCGTCACCTACACCTGCCAGTTCACCCACAACCTCTACACTCGGGACCTCGCTCGATGGCACAACAGCGTCAACCCCGGGGTTAACGGTGGTAACTGACACGCTGTACAGCGCTCAGACGTTCAACAACCATCTCTACAGCGACCGTGGCGTAGCGGGAGTGCGGCTCGATGACGACCTCGTCGAGACGATGCTCGATTGCCGGTACAACACGGTGGGTTCGGAACTCGTTACCCGGCGGCTGTTGCGAACCGCAGTCGCGCCCGGCAAACACACGGTCGTGATTCGCGTCGCGGAGGCGGGCTTGGTCTACTTCGATTTCCTCGAAGCCGCCGTACTTTCCGACATGCCCGACGCGCTCGCGCCTCGCACCGACATCTCTCCCGCGCTCGATTTCGATACGGATCAGACCTATAAGGTTTCGCCGTCGCGCCTGCTGTGGATGTTCCAGAAGCTGGGCTATGCAGGTCCGATCAACGAGTATCTCGGGGTGTTCTGGTGGAACCAGCGCACGCCCAAAGCCGGCACCGGCTCGGTGTCCACCGTGGCGGTCGACTTCGCCGGCCCGTTCGCCGCTGGCGATGTGGTTGCCCTCGATTTCAATCGGCCGGAGGCGGAACTGAGCAAAACCGTATTTCCCGCCGATACGCCAGACACCATCGCGGCGCACTTCGCGGATTACATCAACTCTTCGCTCACCGGCTCGTGGGCGTCGACAAGCACCGGCGGCGTGCTCACCATCACCGGGCGCTCGCCCGCGCTGCCCTACAATCTGGATCGTAACCGCCAGCGTTACTCCTCCGCACGCTGACCATACCGGTCGCGTATGTCGGTCCTCCAACCGGCTCGTACCCCACGTGGGAGGTCGATGACACCGCGAGCCCTCCCATCAATCGAGCCGTCGCGGACTGGCACGCCGATTTCTATTCGCAATGCCACACGCTCGGCCTTCAGGTCGTGACCGCCTGCTCGATGGAGTTGGTGAATCCGCCGGATGGCTACGCCGCCCTCTATCCGGACTCCACGCCCGTCACTACCGCGACCGATTTCGGCGGTCTGTTCTCCACCCAATGCGCTATCGGAAGTTCGAAAATGCTCGCCTACCAGAAGGCCGTGTACCGGCAGATCGCCGGAATGCAATCCGCAGCCGGCCTCACGCCCTGGGTTCAGTACGGCGAGTTCCTCTGGTGGTATTTCGCCGGCGCTTCGGGCATGGGCTATTACGATGCCGAAACCGTTGCCGCGGCGGCCGCACCCGGCACCGGACTCGGCCGTGCCCTTGCACACTTTCCTCACGCCGAACGACGATCCCAATGCCGTGAACGGTGGCGCCGACGCGATCTTCCTGCGCAATCGTCTGCGGGATTACGTGGCCGCGCTCGTGGCCGACATCCGCTCCGCCTACCCCACCGTGACGTGCGAAGTGCTCTGGCCGTACGACGTAAACTACCCGACTCCGCTGCCCACCGGGGGCGGACAATTGAATCGGTTCGTGAATCTGCCGGTCGAGTGGCAAACGAAATCGTCCAGCGGTCTCGATCGGATGAAGGTGGAAGCGCTCGCCTTCGCCACCAGCCTGCGGAATCTCAATCTGGCGCGGGAGGCCATCGGGCTCTTCCCTTCTTTCGGCTGGCCGCTGAGCTCTCTGACGTACCTGGTTCCGGTGTTCGGCTCGGCCACACCCTGGATACGCGAACTCTCCCTGGTTCGTCGGCGGGAATCGCCACCGCCAACCTCTGGGCGCTCGACCACGTCTGCCTTTACAACCTCACTGTACCCGAGCGGCATCTGGAGCGGCGATCGGTGGCGAAAACATGAGCATCCCCACCACGGGGGATATCCTAATGATGATGCCGCAAGACGTGGAAACGGACGCAGCGCCGGACGCAAGGGCGTCTCTGAGCGATGTTGTCCCGGGAGCCAGGACCCCTTGGCAGCGGGTTCAGAACGCCCGCCATCCGAAGCGCCCGCACACGCTGGACTACGTGCAGCGCATCCTGACCGACTTTCAGGAGCTCCACGGCGATCGGCTTTTCGGCGACGATCCGGCCATTGTCTGCGGCATGGGGCGTCTCGACGGGAAGCCGGTCATGTTGATCGGCGAGCAGAAGGGCCGCGATACCAAACAGAAGCTTTACCGGAATTTCGGCATGCCCAAGCCGGAAGGCTACCGCAAGGCGCTGCGCGCCATGCAAATGGCGGCGAAATTCGGGCGGCCCATCATTACTTTTCTCGACACCCCAGGCGCCTACCCCGGAATCGACGCCGAGGAGCGCGGCCAGGCTGAAGCCATTGCGCGAAACCTGCGGGAAATGTCCCGTTTGTCCGTGCCGCTGATCGCGGTGTGCATCGGCGAAGGCGGCAGCGGCGGCGCGCTCGCGCTCGGCGTTGCGAACCAGGTTTTCATGCTGGAAAACGCCGTCTACAGCGTGATCACGCCGGAAAGCTGCGCCTCCATCATCTATCGCGACGCGGGCAAAGCCGAGCAGGCCGCCGCGGCTCTGAAACTTGCCGCGCCCGACATGCTCGGCGCTGGGGTTGATCGACGGCATCATTCCGGAGCCCCCGGACGGAGCCCATGAAGATCACGATGAGGCGGCGCGTCTCGTCAAAGAACAGCTCGTGCGCTCGCTCGACCAGCTGAGCCGCACTCACGTCCCATGAAGTGGTACAGAAGCGCTACGAGAAATTCCGCAAGATGGGCAATTTCTTTACCGGGATCCTGATCAATGCCAAAGTCAAAGACCAAGTGGCCGGTGATCGCCGGCATCGCGTTCATCGCGATATTCATCGCCGCCATGGCGTATTCGACGTTCGGCAATGCGTCGATCAAGTGTGAGGTCTGCGTCACTTATCACGGAAAGACAAATTGCGGAACCAGCGCCGCGGCGACGCGCGAGCAGGCCGAGCGAACCGCGCTCGATCTTGCGTGCGACCGTCTCGGCAACGGCATGACGGAGCTTGGCCAGTGCCGGGACAGCCGCGATCAGACGCTCACCTGCAAGTAGCGCTTTTAGTTAGTAACAGGGGTGTTTTCAATCGCTTACAAACCGGCGCGCCCGGAATATGGTAGAGCTGGAGTTTCCCTGAACAAAGCTGTTTGTTTTTACGTCTAATCGACTTGGGTCAACGATTGTAAACCATGAAAGCTAAATGGAAGGTTCTGATCGGCGTCATTGTATTGCTGCTGATTGCGGGCGGTGTTGTGGCGAGCGTCCGTTACAACCGGCGCGGCGTGGTAACCGTGCAGACGAGCAAGGTCATTCGCGAAGACCTCACCAGCATTGTGACTTCGTCCGGTGAGATCAAGCCGCGAAATTACATCAATATCGGTGCCGAATTCTCCGGCCAGTTGACGGAAATCCTGGTCAAAGAGGGCGATCACGTTGAGAAGGGCCAGTTGCTGGCTCGCATCGACGAAGCGCAGTCCGCGGCCGATGTGCAGGCGCAGGTCGCCGCGTTGAGTTCCGCCGAGGAAGATGCCGCGGCGAGCGAGGCCGGATACAAGGCCGGCGACGACAACATCAATGCGCTGCAGGCAACGCTTGATCGCACCAAAGCCGATCTCGATCGCTACAACGAAGACTTCAAGCGCGGCCAGCAGCTGCTTCAGCAGGGCCTCATCGCCAAATCGGATTTCGAACAGCGCAAAGCGGCGTACGACGGGCAGCAGGCGGCGGTTCAGGAAGCCAATTCGCGTATCGTCCAGGCGCGTGCTCAGCTTGCCCAGTTGAAAGCGCAGCTCTCCGCATCGCAAAAGAAAATCGCGCAGAATCAGGCCAGCCTCAACCGCGTGAACGACATTCTGAAGAAGCACAACGTGGTGGCTCCCATCGCCGGCCTCGTTACCTACCTTCCGGTGCGCACGGGCGAGACCGTGGTGCCCGGCATACAGAACTCCGCCGGCAGCGTCATCATGACGATCGCCGACATGTCGATCGTCACCGCCGAAGTCAAGGTGGATGAGAGCGACATCGTCAACGTGAAGCTCGGCCAGCCGGCCGAGATCACGATCGATGCGATTCCGAACAAGACCTTCACCGGGCACGTGATCGAGATCGGGAACACCGCGATCCTGCGCTCCACGGGCCTGGCGGCCTCGCAGAGCAACACTTCCAGCCAGGAAGCCAAGGATTTCAAGGTCGTCATCGCGATGGACAATCCGCCCGATGAGATCCGGCCCGGCCTTTCCTGCACCGCAAAGATCACCACCGCGACACGTAAGAACGTTCTGGCCATCCCGATCCAGGCGCTCACCGTTCGCACCAAAGGCGATCTCGATACCAGCAAGAACAAGCCGCTGAATCCTGACCCCGCGACCGTGAAGGCCAACAAGGAAGAACTGACCGGCGTCTTCGTGGTCACCAAAACGGCGAATTCCCTCAAAGCGCCGTTCCGCAAAGTGGAGACGGGCATCAGCGGGACCACCGACATCGAGGTTCTCTCCGGCCTCGCCGAAGGCGACGAGATCGTCACGGGTCCCTATCAGGTGATCCGCACCATCAAGAACGACGCGGTCGTCAAGATCGATAACAAACCGCGCGGTAGTCAAGACCACCACCTAAAAGGACTCCACCCATGACGGAAGTTCTTGCGGAAGACGCAACCGAAAAAGGCGAACGGCTCAAGCGCGAAGGAATCGTCATCCGCACGTTCGACCTGTGGAAGACCTACGTCATGGGCGATCAGGTGATCAACGCCGTGTCCGGCGTCGACATCGAGATCCACCGCGGCGAGTATGTCGCCATCATGGGTCCTTCGGGCTCGGGCAAGTCGACGCTGATGAATCTGATCGGCTGTCTCGATTCGCCGACGAAGGGCGAGTACTACATCAACGGGCGTCTGGTCAGCACGATGATGGACGACGAACTGGCGCGCATCCGCAACAAGGAAATTGGCTTCGTTTTTCAGACCTTCAATCTGCTGCCGCGCGCGACTTCGCTGCACAACGTCGAACTGCCGCTGATCTACAACGGCACGCCGCCCGCGCAGCGCCTCGAGAAGGCGAAAGCGGCTCTCGCGCAGGTCGATCTGAAAGAGCGCATGAATCACAAGCCCAACGAGCTCTCGGGCGGCCAGCGCCAGCGCGTGGCCGTGGCTCGGGCGCTGGTGAACAATCCTTCGATCCTGCTGGCCGACGAGCCCACCGGCAACCTCGATACCGCGACCGGAAACGAAATCATGGCGCTGTTCCAGCGGCTGCACGACGAAGGCAACACCATCATTCTGGTTACTCACGAGCACGACATCGCGCTCCACGCTCATCGCGTCATCCACATTCGCGACGGTAAGATTGAGCGTGACGAAGCCGTCGCCCACTAAGTCTTCCCTTCTTCGTTACCTCTCGAACCTCGGGCCGGGCCTCATCACAGGAGCCGCCGATGACGACCCTTCCGGCATCTCCACCTATTCGGTCGCCGGCGCGGCACTCGGATATTCCATCCTCTGGACGGCCCTCTTTTCGTTCCCCCTGATGGCCTCCGTGCAGCTGATGTGCGCGCGGCTCGGTATGGTTACGGGCGATCGGACTGGCGGTGTGATCCGGACACGCTATCCACGCTGGGTGTTGTGGGTCGCGTGCCTGCTGCTTCTCGTCGCCAACGTCTTCAATATCGCGGCCGATCTGGGCGGCATGGGCGACGCGATGCACATGGTGACCGGCATTCCCTCGCTCTACTGGACGCCCTTCTTTGCGCTTCCTGATCGGTGCGCTGCTGTTCTGGACTTCCTACAAATTCATGGCGCGGATCTTCAAATGGCTGACGCTGGTTCTCTTCGCCTACATCATCACCGCGTTCCTCGCGCATCCCGACTGGTCACAGGTGCTTCGCTCCACGCTCATCCCGCACGTGCAATGGACTCGCGCATACATGGCGATTCTCGTCGGAATCCTGGGCACCACCATTTCGCCGTACCTGTTCTTCTGGGAGGCCGCGCAGGAGGTCGAGCAGGAACGGGAACAGGGCCGCACGACAGTCGAACAGCGCAGCGGCGCGACGGACGAAGAGCTCCACGTTGCCACGGCGGATTCGAACACGGGGATGTTCTATTCGAACCTCGTGATGTACTTCATCATCCTGACCACGGCCGCAACCCTGCATGCGCATGGAAAGCACGACATCGAAACCGCGCAGCAGGCGGCCGATGCGCTGCGCCCTCTGGCGGGCGGCGGCGCTTACTGGCTCTTCACGCTGGGCTGGTGGGCGTCGGAATGCTCGCAGTGCCGGTACTGGCCGGGTCGTGCGCCTATGCGATCGCCGAAGCGGCGACGTGGCAGGAAGCGTCGCTGAACGACCGGCCCCGGCGGGCGCCGCGCTTCTACGGCGTGATCGCGGCGGCGATGCTGATTGGGCTCGCCATGAATTTCGCGCACTTGAACGCCGTGAAGATGCTGTTCTGGTCCGCGGTTCTGAACGGCGTTCTGGCCCCGCCTCTGGTTGTCCTGGTGGTGCTGCTGTCGAGCGACCGCAAAGTCATGGGCGACCGCATCAACTCGCGTGCAGCGAGTACGCTGGGATGGATATGCGCGGCCGTTATGACGTGCGGCGGCAATAGCGCTTACTGATCACGTAATCGTACGATAAATCACAGTCAAGTCCCCTACCGGAGACAAAAGGTATGGAGAATTACACTTCTAGAAATACCAGCTTCTCATTTAGAGATTGAAAGCCGCTGAATTCAGCCTAAAATGATGCCAGTCTTATGCGAACAAACCTGCTCCTCTCCGTGCTCTTGCTCACTGCTCTGGTCCCTTGCGTCGAAGCCGACACTGACGTATCTCCCTGTGGAGTCGGCACCGTGCAGAGTTACGAAAACAACGCCAACGGCTGCGAACTGGGAGGCGCCAACGGCGGCATCCTTGTTTTCAGCCAATTCACGTTTTCCACATCCATGTCCGGCAGCCCGGTCATCCTCGATGCATCTCAGATCAGCGTGACCCCGGATGCTCAGGGTTTGGGCGGCGGGTTTACTTCGGCGGGTTTACCGCGGCACCCGTTGGTGTGGGGCAGACGGCCACGTACGAGATTGACTACTCGTATTTCATCGATGCCGGTCCGGTCAGCTCCGGCGCCGACATCGGGATGGATCCTCCCTTTGGAAACGTGTCGATCACCGAAGCGATTTGCGCCGATTCGACTTTTGTTTCGACCGATTCGGGCCCGCAATGCGACGATTCCCGACGATCCTTTTGCGCCCCAGACTTTTTCTATGACGACACGCTTCCCCCGTTCAGCTGGACAAACCACCTGGATCTCAACCCGATCGTGACGAGTTTTGCCGACATTCGACAACACGATCTTCCTGGACGGCACCTCGAGCAGCCTCCGGGTTTGACAGCTTGACGGCGACTTCCACCGTGGTGAATCAGCACACCCGAACCGCTGACCCTGCTCACAGCCCTCGTCGGGCTGCTGGCGATTGGATTGCTGCGACGATTTGAATGCGGCTGATGCGGTGCCTGATGACGTGGCTGCCGCTGGCCGTCGCGGCGGCGGCAGCAGGGCCTCCTCTTCAATCCGGGCTGAATCCGGAGACCGGCACCTACGTCTTCCAGCATTACTCCGCGAAGCAATACGGAGCTTCGCCTCAGAACTGGGATATCGCCCAGGACCACCGCGGCGTCATGTACTTCGCCAATCTGGACGGGTTGCTGGAGTTTGACGGCAATTCCTGGCGCTTGCTGCGCCTGCCGGGAAAGTCGTTTGTCAGATCGGTAAGCGTCGACAGCCAGGGAACCGTATACGTCGGCGGAGGCGGGGAGTTCGGGTTGCTGAAACCAGACGCAACCGGAACGATGGCCTTCGTCTCACTAACCGGCCGGATTCCGAAACAGGATCGCGCCTTCGCGCGACGTGTGGAGAATTCTGCCTACGCCGCAGGGAGTATATTTCAGCACATTCAGTCGACTCTTCCGCGTGAACAACGACGGAACAATCAAAGTCTGGCGCCCCGAAAAGAAGTTTGCCCGGGCCTTTTATGTGCTCAATTCGCTCTACGTTCAGACGGCCGGAACGGGATTGATGAGGATGGGCTCCGATGACCAGCTGTTCCCGGTCGCGGGCGGAGAACGTTTCGCAAGCGACGTTGTGAACGCGGCCTCGCAGACCGGCGACACTGCCATTATCACGACGGCCTCGCATCTCTATCGCCTCACTCAGGCCGGCGTGGAGCCTTTTCCCACTGCCGCGGATTCCTACCTCACGAGCAGCATCGCCTACGACGTGCACGTGCTCAACGGACGGCGAGATAGCCGTGGGGACGCGGAAGGGCGGACTGGTCCTCCTCGATAAACAGGGAGCGCTGGATCGCATCCTCTCGACATCCACAGCCAGCGGCTTCACGGATGATTTCGTGACCCGGATTTTCCCCGACTCGCAGGGCGGGATCTGGATCACGCAGAACAACGGCATCACGAGATTCGATCGCGGTCTCTCGTTGTTTGGCAAGGCCAACGGCCTCGAGGGCGATGTCGAGAGCATGACCCGTCAGGGTGGAATCCTCTTCGCAGGCACAACAGCCGGTCTCTTTCGTCTGAAGAGCGAAGCGGGCGTGCAGCCGCAGTTCGAGCGCCTCGAAGGCATCAACAACACGGTTTGGGTAGTGGCGCCGTACGGGAACGATCTGCTCGCAGGGACGGACGTGGGCGTGTTTCTGGTGTCGGGCGATAAACCCGCCAGAATTTTCGACGTTGCGCGGCCGGTGTTCGACCTGAGTACTTCACTCCACGATCCCAACACTGTTTACGCCGGGCGCCGCACTGCCGTAACTGCTCTCACGCGAAATGGAAGTAGCTGGGAAAAGACCGCTGAGTTCGAAATGCCCGCGGAAGAATTCCATACGGTGCTTGAAGATTCCGACGGCCTGGTTTGGGCCACTACTCCCGAAACGATCTGGCGTTTCGACTTCCGCCAGAAGCCGGTTCACTCTGAGAAATTCGGCGTCGCCCAGGGCGTGCCGCAGGGCTGGGTCAGCGCCCGGCGTCTGAATGGCCACGTGGTCTTTGCGACGGAAAAGGGCCTGAAGCGATACGATGCGAGCCGGAACCGGTTCATTGCCGACCCCGAACTCGGCGCGCAATTTGCTGACGGCAGCCGCGATGTCTACAACATATTCGACGATGCGGCGGGCGACGTCTGGGTGACGGGCGTCGGCTACCATGGCGTGCTGCGGACCTCGAAGAACGGCTACCAGTGGTTCGCCATGCCGCTGCTGCACTCCGGCATCGACGAGATCTACTCGATGTTTCTCGATCCGGATGGAACAGCCTGGGCGACGGGAGCAGACTACATTCTGCATCGCTGGGAACGTGCCCTTGCGGGAGATCCCGACGCCGGCCTGGAGCGTTCTGACGCGCCGGATTCAGATCATTGGAAAACCGGAGAACTGGTATGGCGGCGCGCGGGCCATTCAGCGAGACGAAGCTCCCGTGGCGCGAGAACGCGCTGCGCTTTGAATTCGCGGCGCCATTCTATGAAGAGCCTTCCGCGATGGAGTATCAGGTGCTACTCGACGGCAGTGACTCGGACTGGTCCCGGTGGAGTCACGAAACGAAGCGGGATTACACGCACCTCCCCGAGGGCTCGTATCGCTTTCGAGTACGGGCGCGCACGCCGCACGGCGTTGTCAGCGAAAACGCGGCGTTATCATTCGGCGTCCTGCCGCCCTGGTACAGGACGCTTGTGGGCGTACGCTCTTTACGCGGTGTTTGGCGGCTTCGGTGTGTGGGGCATCGTGCAACTGCGCACCAGACAACTCGAGCAGGACAAGCGCAGGCTGGAGACGATTGTCGAGGAGCGGACGGTTGAGGTCCGGCAGCAGCGGGACGAGATTCAAGCGCAGGAACGCAAGAGCAATTCATTGCTGCTGAACATCCTGCCGTCAACGCGTGGCGGATGAATTGAAGGCGACGGGTTCTGTGAAGCCGGTCGGCTTCGAAAATGTCACCGTGTGCTTTCACCGACTTTGTGGGCTTCACGGTGTCGAGCGAGACCATGGCCCCGGCGGACCTCGTTAACACGTTGAACTGATACTTCACGCTGCTTCGACGAGATTGTCGCCCGCTATCAGCTGGAAAAGCTGAAGACGATCGGCGATTCGTATATGTTCGCAAGCGGCTTGCCGGCGAGCCGCGCATCACATGCGGTGGACGCCGTGCTGGCCGCGCTCGAGATGGTTGAGGTGGTCAAGGGCTGCAAAGCGCATAGTGACGGAATCGGGTGGAACATCCGGGTTGGCCTGCACAGCGGACCCGTGGTCGCGGGCGTGGTCGGAACCCGGAAGTTCGCGTTCGACATCTGGGGTAACACGGTAAACTTCGCCGCCCGGATGGAATCGAGCGGCGTGCCGGGCCGCGTGAATATGTCCGAGCGGACGTGCCGCCTGACTCGCGGATTGATCGACTGTGAATCGCGCGGCATGGTCAGGATCAAGGAAGGCCGGGAATTGCCGATGTTTCTGGCGGAAGGCCTGGCGATGCCTCCCGATGCCTTCGCGGCACGCTACCGCGAGGAGTTCGGTGAAGAACCGCGCGCCATACCGCCGATGAAAATAGTGCTCGCGGGCGCCGATCGTGGGTAGGAGACTTCTGAGAAGGGCTTCTTACCGCTCCTTTACAGTCGCGGCTTAGTAACGCGTTGATTCTGCAGAGCCGCGCGTGTCAACAAGCGGTAACGAAAAGTCTAAGCCGAGGCAGCGGTCCGGATCGCCGATGCCAGCGCCTGCGTCTCGAGCTCATCGCCGAGCAGCGCGCGATGCGGAATCCAGAACGCATCGGTAATCCGCGCCTCGGAGTTCGGGCACGGCATTACGTGGCAGTTGTGGCGTTCCTTGTACAGCGGATTTTCATAGAGCGTGTGCGGGTAAAACGGCGTGCACGGAAATCCGGCGGCTGTCAGATTGCGATGGAACACTCCGCGATCGCCGTCCACATAGCCAAGCAGCAGATAGTTCGTGTGCGCCTGCGCAGCCTGCGGCACGCGCTGGAAATGGAGACCGGAGACGTCCGCAAGCTCCTCGCGAATCACCTGCACGTTGCGCATGCGACGGCAGTTCTGTTCCGGCAGCCGCTCCAGCTGCGCGATCAAAACCGCGCACTGGAGTGCCGTGATGCGGTAGTTCGTGCCCAGCGTGTAGTGGAAGAACCATCCCTCGCCTTTGCGGCGCCCGATATCGAGAATCTCGCGTGCGCGGTCGATTAGCGCTTCATCGTTCGAAAGCAGAATTCCGCCTTCGCCCGCGGTCATCACTTTGCCGTTCTGAAAGCTGAATGACCCGAATGCGCCGAAGCTGCCCGCGCGCCTTCCGTTCCATTCCGAACCGGCTGCGTGCGCCGCATCTTCGACGACCGGAATGCCGTGTTCCGCGGCAAGCTGCATGATGGAATCCATGTCGGCCATCGGGCCACCAAAGTGAACAGGAATGATGGCGCGCGTTTTCGGGCCGATGGCCTCACGCACGCGATCCGGGTCGATGTTGAACGTGTCCGTTTCGATGTCCACGAACACCGGCTTGGCACGCACGCGGGAAACGGCGGTCGCGGTCGAGATGAATGAGATGGCGGGAACGATCACTTCATCGCCTTCGCCGATGCCGAGCGCTTCGAGCGCCATCTCGAGCGTCACGGTGCCGTTCATCGCGCCCAGCCCGAAGCGGGCATGCTGAAAGGCGGCGAACTCCTTTTCGAACCGCGCGACCATCGGATGATATCCGCCCCAGCGATCGCTCGCGAGAACTTCATCCAGCAACTCGCGTTCGCGTGCTCCGGAAATCGGCCAGGTCGGAATCCCCATACCGATAGAATAATTTACGTGAGTGTATATGAGGACCGCCGCGACGAACTCGAAAAGCATGAGTTCATGATGGGTGTGCCGCGCGGGCGGCTCGCGGTGACTCTCGATGTCCTCACCGACGCGCTGGTGCTGGTGGGCCAGCACGGCGTTTACTGCCAGAGCACGCGCCAGCCCGGCAAGCCGGCGATGGATATTCAGCTCATCACGAAATCGATCACGGACGCCAAGGACCTGATCAGCGGCGTGATGAAGGAGCTAAAACCTCACAAAGGGGTTTGACCGCTTCGCTCTCGCGACGGACGAAACCGGTGTGTCAAAAAACCGCTCCTTCGCAGTCGCGGCTCAGTAACGCATTTCAGAGCCGAGCGTGTCAACAGGCGCTAAGGTCGGACGAAGGGGTTTGAACGCTTCTCTCTGCCGATCGACGTAGTACTCGCCATGCCCGGGGAATACGATGGTATCGTCCGGCAGCGTGTAGAGCTTGCCGCGAATGGAGCGGCCTATCCCGGCCGTATCGCCGCCGGGGAGGTCGGTGCGTCCGATGCTGCCGCGGAACAACGTGTCCCCCGCGATCAGTTTGCTTTCGAGCGGGAGGTAGAGCGAAATGCTGCCCGGCGTGTGGCCGGGCGTGTGCAGCACCTGCGCCTCGATCGATCCGGCGCGGAGAATGTCGCCTTCGTGCGCGGGCGTGTCGATCCCCGGGTTCTCCGGCGTCTCCATGCCCACCCAGGCAGCCTGCATGGCGAGCTGATCGCCCAGGAAGCTGTCGGCCGCGTGCATATAGACCGGCGCTCCCGTCCGCGCACGAAGCTTTTGCGCGCCGCCGATGTGATCGATGTGCGCATGGGTGATTACGATCATCTTCACGGTCAGCTGATTCCGCTCGATGATCGCGACGATATCGGAAACGTCGTCGCCCGGATCGATGACGATCGCCTCGCGGCTGATCTCATCCCCGATCACCGAACAATTGCACTCCAATGGGCCGACCGGCAGAATCTCGTGGATCATTTAGATAATGGTGACAGATGACAGTTGGGCATGAAGCACTTCTGAAGGGCGCCGGCCTGCTCGACCTCTCCGGACGCGGCCGGATCCGCGTAACCGGTGAAGACAGAGGCCGCCTGCTGCACGCCATGACCACGAACCACGTGGAACAGATGAAACCCGGCGACGGGATCTATGTATTTTTCCTGAACGCCCAGGGACGTATTCTGGCCGATGCAGTCCTGCTTTGTTTCGAAGACCACTTCCTTCTCGACACCGATCCGGAAACGCGGCGGCCCATCTTCGAGCATCTGGATCGCTACATCATCGCCGACGATGTGACGCTCGCCGACATCACGGACGAAACGTTTTCGCTGGGACTTGAAGGTCCGAAGGCAACCGAAATCGCGGCACACTGCGGACTTCTCCGCGCCGCATCATCGCTTCTCGCACGTGAAGAGCGGCGACTTCTCCGTAGCAGCCGTTTCGGCGACAGGCTCGCATGGCGTTCGCGTCTACGGCGCAGCCCAGAGTAAAGACGAGGCCATTGCGACGATGGAAGGCGCGGGGGCCATTGCCGCGACGCTCGAAGACGCCGAGGCGGTGCGAATAGAAAACTTCGTGCCGAGGTACGGCTGCGAGATTACCGAACACACTCTCCCGCAGGAAACGCAACAGATGCACGCTCTGCATTTCCAGAAAGGCTGCTATCTCGGGCAGGAGATTGTGGAGCGCATTCGTTCGCGCGGCCATGTGAACCGGCAGTTGATGGGGTTCCGGGTGGAGTTTCAGGACGCCGCACCGCCACCGGGAACAAAGTTGATGCTGGAAGGCAAACCGGCTGGGGAAGTGACGTCTTCAACCCGCTCGAATGGCGCGGTTTTCGGCCTCGCTTACGTGCGGGTGCCGGGGGCCCGATCGGGCGCGATGGCGGAAATCGACGGGCACGCGGCCGCGTTGTTTCCACCTCACGACTGAGCGGGTTCGTCGAATTCGTTCAGCGGCCGCGCGGACCATTCCGCGCCTGCCAGCACGATGAACGCGCTGAGCACGCCGAAAACAACCACGGAAACCGCATAGTAGAAGGGCCCGTACTCGTTCTGAAACTTTCTGCCCATCCAGGGCCATGCGAAGAGGAAAAGATATTTCAGCCCCTCGAGCGCGATGCCGACGAGAACCGCGACTGGTAATACCCGTCTGACCGGTATGCGCCGGTTCGGGAGCGCCCAGTAAACGACCGCCAACGAAAGAATAGTCATCGGGATCGCGCCGACTTTGAAGATTCCGAGCGAAAGCCAGACGGGAAACACCTTGATCCCGTATTGAGTCTCAACGAACTTCGTACTCATGGCGGAAAGCAGAACGGACGCCAGCGCCAGTCCGCCGCACAGAAGAATCAGAAAGAAACTGAGCACCTGATTCCGGATATAGCTGCGATTATTCGGCACATGCCAGGCCCGGTTCAATGCCACTTCGAGCGGCTCGAAGATTCCATTGGCGGTGAACATCAGCAGCAGCAATGAAGTGATCTGAAAGCGGCCATGATTGACCTTGGTCAGATTGCGGATGATGAAGGCGCCCAATTCGCCGGGAAAATAATCGCCCAGCGCGAGGATCAGCGCGCGTTCCGCAGCCGGGAAATGAAGAACATCCCGAATCAGCGTGAGCATCACGATCAGGAACGGGAAGAAGCTCAGCAGGACGCTCGCGCCGATCGAAAGGGCGTAAACATGCACCTCCGTCTGCGACAGATAAGAGACGGTGGGCCCCCATCGGTCAATCGCCGGACTGGGTCTGATCGCGCCTCGACTGTTCGGAAATAATGTGCAAGGAAAGTTACTTACATATATGGTAGCCGGAGCGTCCGGGTTACCTTGAAGATTTGTCAAATGCGTCAAAAAACCGCCTCGGTCTCTTTGCCGCGGCGATTTTGTTCTCAACCGGCGGCGCGGCGATCAAGGCCTGCTCGCTTTCGAGCTGGGCCGTGGCCGGATTCCGCTCGGGAATCGCGGCGGCGGTGCTCTACCTGCTGCTGCCGGGCGCGCGCCGGGGCTGGACGCGGCGTACCCTGCTGATCGGCCTGGCCTACGCAGCAACCCTGATCCTCTTCGTGCTGGCGAATAAATCGACCACCTCGGCGAATGCCATCTTCCTGCAATCGACCGCGCCTTTGTACCTGCTTTTGCTGGGTCCCCTCGTGCTGCATGAGCCGATCCGGAAGGTCGATCTCGCGGTGATCTCAGCGGTGGCAACAGGGGCGGTCCTGCTGCTGTTCGGCTCGGAGGCAACCGCGACGACGGCGCCTAATCCCGGCCGAGGCAATCTGCTCGCGGTCGTTTCGGGCGCGACATGGGCTTTAACGCTCACCGGGTTTCGATGGCTCGGGAAGCGTGCCGGGAACAACGATTCAGGCGCAGCGACCGTTATTGCGGGGAACTTCATTGCCTTCGTCGTGTGTCTGCCGATGGCAATTCAGGGCGTTCACGCTTCACCGGTCGACATCGCCGTTCTGCTGTATCTCGGAATCTTTCAGATCGCGCTCGCCTACGTGCTGCTGACGCGGTCGATGCGCGAGGTGCCGGGCCTCGAAGCGGCCACGCTGCTGCTGATCGAACCGGTGTTCAATCCGATATGGACATGGATCGTCCATGGAGAACGGCCGGGCACACTGGCGCTGATCGGAGGCGCGCTGATCATTACGGCCGCTTTTGCCGGAACCGCCTGGCAGGCCCGGCGGCCGAGCGTAAGCTACGTTGGTTGAGTGGGGGGTTAAGTGGCCGACCCGGCGCAGGGATTTCGCAGTCGCGATAACCAGATTCTGATCATCCTGAGCCTGGTGATCGGCGTGGTTGTCGGGCTCACCGTCGTCGCCTTCATCCTGTTGACGGGTCGCCTGGCGGCACGCATGTATCCGCCGGAGAGCGCCGCGTGGCGGCGCGTGCTGGTTCCCACCGCGGGGGCGCTTTTCAGCGGCGTTCTTCTCTTCCGCTACTTTCCCAACGCGCGCGGCAGCGGGATCCCGCAGACGAAGTTCGCGCTGTTCATTCGTGACGGCTACATCTCGTTGCGCACGGTGATCGGGAAATTCGTTTGCTGCTCGATCTCGCTCGCCAGCGGAATTGCGCTCGGACGTGAAGGACCGTCCGTTCAGATCGGGGCAGGGATTGCCTCCGTGATCGGAAGGCGTTTCGGTCTCAGCCCCGCCAATGTGAAGGCACTTGTGCCGGTGGGCTGCGCGGCAGCGCTGGCGGCGGCGTTCAATACGCCGATCGCGGCTGTACTGTTTTCGCTCGAAGAGATTCTGGGAGACATGCACGCGCCGGTGCTGGGATCGGTGGTGCTGAGTTCGGCAACGTCGTGGATGGTGCTGCACCTCATCCTCGGGGATCAGCCGTTGTTCCATGTCCCGCCGTACCAGCTGGTGAGTCCGCTGGAATTCGGCATTTACGCCATTCTCGGAGTGGTGGGCGGACTCGGCTCCGTGGGCTTTGTGAAACTGCTTCTTAAGCTGCGGCTGTGGTTCCGGCGGCTTCCCGCTTCCACGCTGTGGATTCAACCCGTCGCGGGAGGGCTATTCGTCGGGCTGATCGGGTGGTTCGTGCCGGAGGTTCTGGGTGTGGGATATGACTATGTGGATCGCGTCCTCGGTGGCGACATCCCGATCAAAACCGTGGCCGTGCTCGCGCTGCTGAAGATCGTCGCCACCCCTATGTGTTACTCATCAGGAAACGCGGGCGGGATTTTCGGCCCGAGTCTTTTCATCGGCGCGATGCTGGGCGGCGCCACTGGCGGTTTGGCGCACTCGCTGTTCCCTCACGTTACGGCCAGCCCGGGGGCGTACGCACTGGTGGGTATGGGCACCGCCTTCGCGGGGATCGTGCGCACACCGTTCACTTCCGTGATCATGATTTTCGAAATGACGCGCGATTACTCGATCATCGTGCCGCTGATGATTTCGAATATGATCAGCTTCTTCATTTCGCGGCAGCTGCAGCCGGAGCCGATTTACGAGGCGCTCGCGCTGCAGGAGGGCGTTTACCTCCCGACAGCGGAATCGCGCGAAACCCTGACTGGCCGGCCGTTGAGCGAAATCATGAGCGCGGACGCACCGATGATCCCGGTGGCTTCGAGCATCGAGACTGCGAAGGATTTTCTCGCCGGCCGGAAATGCAATGCGTGGCCCGTGGGCGACGATAACGCGGTTCGTGGCCTGATCACAAAGCATGCGATCGAGAGCGCCGACTCCTCCAGCCTGGCGGGCGATTTGGTCAAGCCCGACACATACCCCTACGTTCATCCCGATCACCCGCTCGGCTTTGCGCTGGAGCGAATGCGGAACGCGAAAGTCGATGTGCTGCCTGTGGTCAGCCGGGCGAACATCCGCGAGCTTTGCGGGGTAATCAGCCAGAAACAGATCCTGCGGGAGTATGGCGTATGAGATCCCTATGAGATCAAAGATGACCGGCGTGGCGATCACGCTCGTTGCCATCGTTGCGGTGCTGAGCGCGCTCGACCGGTCTCTGGCCAGAGTGGAATCGGCGGAGTTGCATGCGGCGGCGCAACGTTCTTACCTTGACGGATCGCGGCTGCTCGCCGCGGGCAAGGCGGCCGAGGCCGTCGATTCGCTGCGTGCAGCCCATTCGACGGAGCGCCAGAATCCCGATTATGAATTGACGCTGATTTCGGCGCTGACGCAAACCGGCAGGACTGCCGACGCCGAACCTCTCATGAACGAGATGCTGCAGCGATCGCCGAATGACGGCCGCGTCAACCTCATTGCCGCCCGGTTGATGACCCGCGAGGGCAAGGCGGCGGATGCCGAGGCTTATTACCATCGGGCGATCTTCGGCGAATGGCCGGCGGACGCGCCGGAACGCCGGATTGAAGCGCGCGTGGAGTTGATCGAACAGTTGACGAAGCAAAACCGGAAGCAGGAATTGCTGGCGGAGCTGATCTCACTGGAAGCTGAGCCTGCGGCTGGCGCGGACGTCCGCAAACGTCTGGCGAACTGGTTCCTGCTGGCAGGCTCCCCGGCGCGCGCGGCGGAGATTTATCGGACGATGGCGGCGAACGATCCCAAAGATATTGCGGCAGCGGAGGGGCTTGGCGAAGCGGAACTCGAGCAGGGCCAGTACGGGGCCGCGCGCGCCGCGTATCTGCAGGGGTCTTTCCAGCATCCGAATGACGCGTCGATCCGGTCGCATCTCGAGACCCTCAACACTGTGGTTGCGCTCGATCCTACGCTGCGGCAGTTGACGTCGGAGGAGAAGTACCGCCGGAGCTTGCGTATTCTCGACATGGCGCGTGCGGGGCTTGCTCAATGCGCGGCGGGGAATCCTTTGGTGACGGTGGCGACGACGGCGCTTTCGGCCAAAGCCCCAGCGCACGTTACCAACGAGGATGCGGAAAAGGTGCTGGCTGTGGCGCAAGAGGCGTGGCGTGCCCGGAACGACACGTGCGGCGGAGCCGCGCCGGGGAGCACCGACGGGGAAGCTGAAGCGTTGAGTCTGCTAATGAAGAAGCTCGCATTGTAAGCGTTTTGGCAGGCCTGTTATACTGATGAAGCTGTGATTGAAGTCCTTTTAACAATCGTGCACGTGCTGGTGTGCCTCTTTTTGATCGTCGTGATCCTGCTGCAGAGCGGAAAGGCGGCGGATCTGGCGGGGGCGTTCGGCGGAATGGGTTCGCAGACCGCCTTTGGTCCGCGGGGCTCGGCAACGATGCTTTCCCGGGTGACGACGGCCTCGACCATCGTGTTCATGCTGACGTCCATTTCGCTTTCGATCATTGCCACGAGGAGTGCGGGTATCGGCAGCGGATCGACGCTGCAGCGGCATCCGACGAAGACCTCGGCTCCGGCCACACCCGCGCCGGCGAAGAAATAATCACGGTTTTTACGCGGGCTTGCGGAGGTGGCGGAATTGGCAGACGCACTAGCTTGAGGTAGGAGTTTGAGCTAGTTTGCTCAAGACGGTGGTAGACGAAGAGCGGAAGTGGCGAAATTGGCAGACGCACAGCCTTGAGGTGGCTGCGCCCGAAAGGGCATGGGGGTTCAAGTCCCCCCTTCCGCACCAAGTTCAATCCGTCCGCTTCGCCACCACCGGTCGAAGCAGTCCGGGGATTCCTATTTCGCGCCGTCGGGATTCCTATATTTTTCAAATGTCACTATTTTCCCGTCGGGCAGCTTCATGCTCCATCCAGCACCCTCTTGGGTAATCGAAGCATTCATTGCCTGCCGTTCGCTTTCCGAGCATTGGCCGAACTGGCACCTATCAAAAACAAGCTCTGCCGCACCCGCTTTCTGGGCTATTCGGCAGCGATAAACAGGTGAATGCATCGAGGTCGTTAAGAAACTCGAGCAGAGAAGACCACCGGTTCCATTGCTTCTCTCGTTTCTGTTTTTGGTCATTTCTCCGTTGAGATTGCCGTCAGAGTCCTGGATCAAACAAACAAACCAATCTTCGGTTGCGGTCACCGGGCACTCGCCTTTTTGTTTTTCGCCGAGAAGCTCGGTGGTCCATGCCAGAGCCGTCTCTTTCGAGATTTTCGCCGACCAGCAACCTGCAAGAGCGCTAAGAATGGGAGCGATCTGGGAAGATACTTGACTCGTCGCGAGACAAAGCAAACAAACGGGAACAAGGTAAATAGATCTCAACAAGGTCACGGTTTTTTCTCTCCGGTATTCGCTATGGTCGATTTGACTATCTCAGTTAAGGTGTCGCGCGATCGATAGCCCTTGACCCGAGCGACAATTTGCCCTGCTTGGTTAATAGCAATTAGATAAGGCAGGAAACAATTGGGAGCGCAAACCCCCAGCTCTTCGAAGCTTTTTCCATCGGGGTCGCGAACAATTGGAACATGCAAGTTATGTTCGATGTGGATCTCGTCAATCGATCCTTGCGGACCAGCAGTCACACCTATAACATCGAAAGACGGTTCGAGGTCTCTGACAGCTTGCGCGTTTTCCAGCATCTGGACTGTGCCACCAAGACTGGGAATCCAGAAGACCAGAATCGTGGGGTGTGGCCCAAGTTGTCCGGCGATAAGCGCAGGCATGACCAGGTCGCGGTCCGACTGAGTTACAAGGTCGCCGCGCAGCCAGCTGCTGGGCGTTCCTTCGTTGTCCTCCCGAAACAAGAGCATCGGCGTTTGTGTTGTCGGGCTCGGCCCGAACCGCGCAATACCAGCACCTTGTGACTCCCTCCAACTAGCGTAGAGTTGAGGAACTCTTTCTCGGGCATAGTCGAGCCACTCAAACCAAGTCACGAATCCGTCTTTTGGCTTCCGGTCGGCTTTGAACTCGGCAAGCCCTTCCTTAATTAGCGCCTCCGTTAACAGACCGTGGCCGAAAGCGTCAATTTCCAGCGCAGATCCGAAGGCTTGCGAGGCCGCGAGTATCTGAATGTGCTTCTCGTACGCCAATTGAGCGAAGCCACTCCTGTTCACAGGACCGATGACTGGTATAGCTGGTCGCGATTCGACGACCTGGCCGGAGTCGCAGGTGTCCAGAATAAGCACGGCACTCTTCATCTGAAGCGGCAGCAGCGCCCGCTCAAAATCCTGGTCCGAAAGAAGTCCGCGCTGTTGTTCGTTGTACTCATGCTTGACGGCGTAAAAGCGCTCCCCCTTTGCATACCCATGCCCCGAGAAAAAGATGATGACGTCGTCTTCCACTGTCGCAGTCGCTGTGAGCCGCGACAGCGCCGCGAGAATGTGCTCCTTAGTCGCGTTTGCGTCCGAGAGTTCCACGACGTTGACCGACCGATATTGCCAACTCTCGCGCTGCTGCTTACGGACTGCGCTCGTGAGCAGCTGGCTGTCAGCCACCGCATATTTGAGTGTTAGCAGCCCGTGGTAATAGTCAGTCGAGATCGAAATCCCGTTGCCGTCCCGGAAATCGGGGATACCTAAGCCTTCAGGGAGGCCCCAGGACTGCGTTGTAGCGCCTCTAAATGCGTTGTTCTTTTCGAAGTCCGGGTCCGCCGTGAGGCGAGTGACTATTACCACGGGCTGCTAGAGGCCACGCTGAACTCGCCTGCCCTCGGAAGCACCACTTGTATCGATTATCGCCGCGATACGTTCGTAGATGCTCCTGAGAGTAGTCCCACTTTTGGATTTCTACGGGATGTGAGGACAAAACGCTAGATAGCGTGTTGAATTGTGGTTGCGGCCCATCTGGCATCACTACCCATGTTAAGCAGCCGAGCTAATACCCCCGGGCTCATCGACCCATTCGCCCAGACTGCCCCACTTCGTCTCGATCTCCCACAAGCTCGGAGGCCGACCACTGGTGCACCTGAGAAACGACGAAAACTCCCGTAAACTGTCAAATCGGCGTGGGGCGCCGACGATTTCCTCCACGGTTGTGAGGGTGAACGCCTGTTTCAGGTGATTCAAAATCTTTAGGTAGATGACCTGGCACAGTGCTGCCGCTGCCGCTTCGTCAATCGGAGCGCCGTGCATCAGCTTGTTTCGCAGGGAGCCGTGCTTCTTCACATACAGTTGATCGTTAGCATCCTGCCCGAGCAGGGCGAGCAGCGCAGCGCGGTTCGTCCCGCTGTATGAGTACTCATGGCCGCACTTTTCGCATTTCCCGGTGACCTTGCCCTGGCCCGCAAGCGCCTCGGCGGTCGTCACGAGCATCGCCAGACACGCGCTCGATGTGGCAGCGTTCATGGCTTCCCGGAAGTAGCGCAGCGCACCGGGCGTCCCGATTTGACGCAGGCGCTCTACGTCTGTGACTTGCTCGGACTTCCACAGCATCATCCCGACCGTTTTGCTTGGTCGCAAGTGCCGAAAGAAGATGATGCAGTCGGGATTGTCGTCCATTCGGTAGGCCATGAAACTCGCCCCGATCAGCGTGAAGCTGCACTGCAACACGGCCGCGAGCGCATCGATAATTTCCAGCAGCCGCATCCGCGAACTGTTTACCGCACTTCGGACATCTGACGCTGAGACTTCCTCAGTAGCCAGCCAAGCTTCGTCACTGTCCGGACCTTCCGCGAACAACTCGACTCTGAACCCCGCAATGCTCGTTGGCTCAGCGAGTTCCGCCACGGTTCTGATCTTGTGCGATATCCGGTACTTGAACATAGAGGCCGATTCGCATCGTACCGCAGCCCACAGCCGCGCCCTCCGGCAGGATGCGTAGTTTTCGCGGGCGTACTTGCGCAGCAGGTGCCCGGAATGCACGATCATGCTGGAAGGGCCCTTTTATCTTTCGAATAAGACGAATGGTTTCGTTTACTTCGAATGCGTGCTAATATCATTGAGAGAGAGGAACACTGGACATAGCTATGGCACAAGCAACACTTGCACTGGCACTGCCCTCGGAGGCAGAGGCAATTCTGGCAAAGGAAACGAGCCGGGTGCTGGCTTCCCATATGAGCGCAGCAGAGCCGCTGCAGTTTCGGATTGGTCCGGCGCCGGAGGAAACAGTGCGTGTCCCGGCTTCGGCGGTGCGGATGCTTGTGCGTATTTTGGAGGAGATGGCCAAGGGAAACGCCATCACCTTGATCCCGGTCCATGTGGAACTCACGACTCAGGAAGCGGCCGATATGCTCAATATCTCTCGCCCATCGCTGATCCTGCTGCTCGATGAAGGGAAGATCGACTACCGCAGGGTGGGCACCCATCGGCGCGTCCGCTTCGAGGCGCTCATGAAATTCAAAAGACAGGCTGACGCCGATCGGAAAGCCGTGCTGGCTGAGCTCGCGGCTTATGATCAAGAACTCGGGATCTGACCTTCAGCATGGCCACGTTCGCCGCGTTCTACGACGCAAATGTCCTGTATCCGGCCGAGCTACGCAATTTTTTGATGCATCTGGCAATGACCGGATTGTTTCGGGCAAAGTGGTCCGCTGAAGTTCACGAGGAGTGGATAAGGAATCTTCTCATCAATCGGCCTGATCTGACCCGCATGCAGCTGGAGCGCACGCGAGACCTGATGGACAAGCACGCCCTGGGTGCCCTTGTAACGGGATATGAAGACCTGATTCCAGGCTTGCATCTCCCCGATCCCAGTGATCGCCATGTCCTTGCGGCCGCCATCCGCGGCAGGGCGGATGTCATTGTGACCATTAACCTCAAAGACTTTCCCGACGCCGTCCTCGGCTCTTTCGGAATCGAGGCACAGCACCCAGATGAATTCATCCTGCACCTGCTTGGCCTCTCGCCGGGCACCGTGCTGTCGGCTGCGAGAGCGCATCGGGAAAGCCTAAAAAACCCGCCGAAGACCGAATCAGAATATCTGGATACGTTGGAGCGTCAGGGTCTCACGCAGACGGTATCGGTTCTGCGCGAGTACATCGGTGCCATCTAGCGGCCCACCCCGGCAGGCCGGCGATCCTTATGCGGGTAGTCCCGTAGCCGAGTCCAAGTCAAAACTGGCAAACGCAATTTCTCGTGAGACCGCTGGACCTTATTTTGGACCTTATGCCCCCGTTCGTCAGGGACCGCTCGGGAACGGTCAGCAACGAAGAATCAGTGGCTTACGCAGTCTGAGAACGCCACGGACCGTCCAAAATGCGCTTGAGGTGCTAGCGGGAGCAATCTCGTGGGGGTTCAAGTCCCCCTCTCCCGCACCATTTTAGAATCAAAGACTTACGAAGGGTCATTAATTTGGCCTTTCCTCGTGGTCAGATAGTCGTAAGCGCCAGCCTTCATGGCGCTGACTGCGAGGCGCTCGTTGCCGTAGGCGGTGATCATGATGACGGCCGGCGAATCGGAGGTGTGACCCAATTCGTTGAGCAGAGACAAGCCATCCTCACCCGGCATGTTCTGATCCAGAAGCACGATATCGAAGCGCTCGACGCAAAGCCGAGCGCGCGCGCGGGCAACGTTCTCCGCCGCGACGGTGCGATGTTTACCTTCAAAGACGCGAGCCAGGGTATAACGCGCACCCTCTTCGTCGTCAACAATGAGGATCGCCCGTTGCTTTTCCAAGGGCCGATTATCGCAGACGGACGTCATGTGAGGCGAGGCAAACGTGTTTCGCATAAACAGCCATAATCAATGCATTTCAAAATCCGTTGCACATGGAACCGTTCTCCGAGGCGATGTTATTGACGGCGCTGAGAATTCCCCTTGAGACGCTTCACGACGCTGCCAGAAAAATCGGACAGGTGTCAGTGCTTTATGGCGCCCGACTTCGGTTATTCTTAATGACAATCCTCAGTGCTAACACCATTCATCCAGATGTTGGGTTTCGCTTTTGGGACTGCCCTCTATGCGTTCCTGCTGGTATTGCTGATCCGGAAACGGCCGGCGCGGTCCATCGAGTGGGCTCTGCTCTGGTCCACCGCGGGAGCATTCGCGTGGTATTTCTTCGGGACCGCCAGGGACCTGTACACAGTTGCGGCGAACCCTCCAGCGGGAGATTCGGTGGCCCGGATTTTCGAGTTCGGGCGATGGTTCGGACTCTGCCTGATTACTTCCGCATCGTTCCATGTCGCTGCCGTGCGGACCAGGCGATTGGCGCTCCTCTCGTACGGGTTATTGCCCATCGGCTGGCTCCTGCTGGATGCACAGATGGAGTTGCCTTACAGGTTGCTTATGGCCGGCAGCCTCGCGGGTGCCGTATGCGAGCTTCTGCGACCGCCGACGGATATGGCAGGGAAGACGGAACACCAGCTTCGGCGCGCCATGGCGGTGGCTCTTGTCTTCCCGCTTGCGGGAGCAGTGGCAGGCAGCGATTCGCCATGGCTGGTCCTGGGCGCCTTCGTGCCCGGCCTGGGTCTCCTCTACTTCATCGCCCGCTACAATGCCCTCGGCCTGTACATCAACCGAAACATAAAGGTAGCGGCAGTTCTGGGAGTTTCCGCATCCCTTTGTCTCCTTATGGTGCAGAGCCTTGCCGACCTGGCGGAGCAATTGTGGGTCGACGCCTGGGGGCGGGCCATCGAGGTGATGTTGATTCTGGGGGTCGCCGCGATCTCCATCCCTTTATACGCGTGGATGAATCGGGTTCTCAACAAACGCTCCCAGGTGTTTGCGGATTTCGGCCGGCGGCTGGTTCATGGGGCCGCGGAGATCTTCGGTCTGGAACAACGGATGGAATACATGGCAGGGGAATTAGCCCGCCTGTTAAAACTGCGCAAGGTTCTGCTGGTGGCGACCAGCACACCCGAGCCTCGAATCGGGGTGGCCGGACCGGGGACTTTCCCCGGGCCGATTCTCCCGATAGCGGAGATCGCCGAACAGATGCGGATCCGACACGTGGATACTTTCATCGGCCCGCGATCGGCGCCTGGTGTACTGGAGGGTGTCGACTTTAACTACCTCTTGCCGCTTTGGTATGAGGACCGGCTGGTCGGGCTGCTGTTTCTGGATACTTCCCCACGCCTGCTTCTCAACGAGGATGAATCGATCCTGGCCGGGCTGGGCGGACAGATCTCCCAGGCGATCGAGAGTTGCGTTCTCATCGAGAGAAAGATCGATCTGGAAAAGTCGCTTGAGCGAAGCGAGCACATGGCCTCGCGCGGCCAGATGGCGGCCAGGATTGCGCACGAAGTGAGGAATCCACTCGCTTCCATCAAGGCCCTGGCGCAGTTGATGCAGGAGGACCCCGACCTGAAGAATAACTACCGGCGCGATCTGTCGTGGATTGTCAGCGAGGTTAATCGTCTCAATTCCTGCGTGGAGGAGTTGCTTACGCCTTCTCCGGCGGCGCCAAGGAGAGATGTTGCGGTGCCGGAATTATTCGAGCGTATCTGCCACGCACAGAATCACGAGCACGTGGAACGGAACGTGCGCATCGAATGGCAGGCGCCCGCGGGGCTGGCGCTCAGGAATGCGGACCCGCAAAGTCTCACTCAGGTTGTCCTGAATCTGGTGAAGAATGCGGCGCAGGCATGCTATCCGGGAGGCACCGTGGAGTTGTCTGCCGATCAGGACGGTGAAGGCAAAGTCGCCATCACCGTGACCGACCATGGCACGGGAATCCCGCCCGAGATTCTCCCCCGGGTTTTTCAGGAGCGCGTTACCACCAAAGAAAATGGAAACGGTCTTGGCCTGGCAATAGTGAAGAGAAACCTGGCGCAAATGGGCGGAGAGATCGCCCTTGAAAGCCCGGTTAACGGCATTCGGGGTACGAGGGCGACAGTGACTCTCCCCATGGAGGTAGCATGACCGGCCGGATCCTGAAAGCCGTCGCGATCACGGCCCTGATCTGTGCAGCGAATCCCGCCGGCGCGTTTGCGCAGAATTCCGGTTTGGCAGCACGGAAGCCCCTGTCCGACATCATGCTGAGCCGCGTTCGCCCGATCATCGATGCGATTTACCGGCTCGATTATCCGATGGCGGAGAATCTGTGCCAGCGGATTATTCACGATTACCCGGATCATCCCGCCGGCTATGTTTACTGCGAACGCGTTTACTTCTCAAAGGAACTGAGCAAGGCGCGGTTGTTGAGCGCCGAGCGGGCGATGGGCATGGATCTGTTTTCCAGCTCGCCGAAATTCAGTTTGCACATAGCGCGAGAGACCGACGAGCATTTCGAAGCGACCGCCGAGAAAGCTACCCAGACGGCGCGCCTTTGGATCTCGAAGCACCCCGACGATCTGAGCGGGCCGTATCTTCTGGGTTCGGCATACGCGTTCAAGTCTTCCTATGAGGTTTCCATCCGGCAATCCAGGTTGAGCGCATCCGGAGATGCCAGCAAGACCTTCAAGGCGCTCAAGGATCTGGTGCGCCAGCACGCGGATATTGTCGACGCGCGCGCGCTCACCGGCGCATTCAGTATCGTTGCGGATAGTCTGGACTTCAAAACGAAGGCACTCGCGCTGGTGTTTTTCGGCATCCACGGCAATCTGGACGCCGGACGGCGGGACATGGAGGACGCCGCCGAACATGGATTTGTGGAGGATGATGACGCCCAGCTCCTGTTGTCCATTCTGGATACACGCGAAAGAAAGTTCGATCAGGCGATGACCAGGCTGATTCAGCTTCACGAGAAGTATCCGGAGAATTATCTGGTGCATCTGGAAATGGCGGCTCTGGATGTGATTTCGGGCAAGCCGACGCAGGCGCTGGATACTTATCGCGATATTCTCAACAGGGATCACGCGAGGCTCGACCAGTCCGTAACGCTTTGCCTGCTGGGGGTAACTTCGCGAACGATCGGCAATTTTTCGCAATCCGAGCAATGGCTTCGCGAAGCGGTAGGAACTCCAGCAATCTCGGCAGCTTCGCTGTCCATCGCGAGCCTCGAGTTGGGTAAGACGCTGGATGTTCTAGGACAGCGCGCTCGCGCTGCGGAACAATACCGCCGCGTGTTGGCAGGCGATGACGTTCTCGGGACGCGGGAAGATGCGAAACAATGGCTGGCCCGGCCATACGACCGGGCCGCCATGAAGCAGGACGATCGCGGCGGTGGCCTGATCACCCTCGACGATGTGACGAAGTAGTTTGCCCCCCGGCCGTCTGAAAAATCCGACAGCCCGGACTCCTCGGTGCGATCCAATCTTCGCAGATTCAATAAGCAGCGGTTGGCCGTTTTAAACCGGCCAATGTTCTGAGTAAGAGGTTCGCGGCGAGCCAGAGAAAGCTGTATTCTTCTTTCGTCCGAATTTGAATGACGGAGGGTGAAGGCCCGGCCGGCAGATCGAGACTTTGGCAGGCGACGGTCAGCGGCGGGCCTTCACGCCAGCCCTGATTCTCTTTATCGCACTGCCTGAGGCGAAAGACAACGCCGACCCGGGGTGACTGCAGTCCCGCTGCGATTGCTGCCGCGCCGATGTCCGTTCTGCGGTAACCACACCATTGTCGGTCACGGGCGGCGACGCAAACAGGCGCACGACCAACAACACGACTGGATCTGGATTCGCCGCGGTCGATGCGCGCCCTGCCGGAAAACATTCACGGTGCTGCCCGCATGGTCGCCACCCTATGGCCATTACAGCTTTCGTTGCCGGCAGCAAGCATGGGAGTCGGCGCGCGAATCGGGTAGTTGGGAACAATCGGTTCCCGAAGTCAGAGATCCAAACCGATTACCGGACCCGTCCACAGTGGGGCGCTGGTGCTGGCGGTTGGTGCTCGTTGCGATTCTTCTGTCAAACAAGTTGTGGCAGGGAGCGAGTTGGAACACTTCGCGCCCGCCCACCATCCTTGCCTGGGATTGGAAGGCGATCAGCCGTATTCTGCCGGTGGAGGCAGACAGTTCGTGAATCGAAAGGCGCTCGATGAGCTGAAACAGCAGATTCCGCTGTTGGATTACCTGCACGCCCACGATTGGCAAGCAGCCCGGAGCATCCGTGGCGGACGCCTTATGGGGTTGTGTCCGCTGCATACCGATCACAAGCCGAGCTTTCTGGTGGACCCGGGCCAGAACCTCTTCTACTGTTACGGATGCGCTCGCGGCGGCGATGTGATTCGCTTCGCCGAACTGTATCACCAGGTGAAGTTTCCTCAGGCCGTGGTGTTGCTGCGCGAGTGGTGTGGCATTACGCCACTGCTGGAAGAAGTCACTAACTTTTATCGCATGCAGTTATCGCGGCATCGCGAAGCGGTTGCTTACCTGGAGCAACGCGGACTCCACGAGCCCGAAGTGATCGAACACATGCGCATCGGCTATGCCCCCGGTCGCTGCCTGCGAGCATGGCTGAACCAGTTGGGGTATCCGCCCTCGACGCTTCGACAGGCGGGTCTTGTGGCTGCCAGCGGTTGCGATGCCTATTCCCGCCGCATCGTCTTTCCGCTGGAAGGCAATCTCTATGGCCGCAGCATCCTGGATTCCGCGGCTCCGCACCGTTTTTTGCCGGCCGGAAAAGGCGGACTGTACGCGTGGGAGCAAGTCCGGCGCTCCCCGGAGATCATTCTCGTGGAAGGGCTGTTCGACTACGCGGTGCTATGGCAGGCGGGCTTCCATAACGTCACTTGCTCGTTGGGAAATCATCTGAATGCACGCCAGTTTCTCCAGCTTTGTGATGGCTCGCGGACGGTGTATCTGGCCTTCGACGCCGACGCCAACGGAAGCGGCCAGTCGGCGGCGCAACAGATATCGCGGCGTCTCTGGTCTCAAGGTGTATCCGCGCGACGTGTACCGTTGCCGGAAGGGCAGGACCCAAACAGCTTCTTCGTCCGGGGCGGCAATGCGCAACAGTTTCAGCTTTTGCTGGAGGCCGCTCTCCCATGACGTTTCGTGTCGCTCACAAGCCCGCACCCAGCCCGGCTCGAAGCCCGTATCGCGTCATCGAGCAGACGACGGGCCGGGAGATTGACTGGATCAATCGGTACCTCGACTACGAGTCACTTCGCCGCGTGTCAGGTAACACGCTGCGAAGTTATGCGCATGAGTTGCTGCACTTTCTCCGCTGGTGGGAGAGTGTTCATCATACCGATGCGGTCGCCGAAGGTGCACTCACCGAATCGACCCTGCTCGACTACGTGCGATTCCAGTCCGGCCAGGAACGCCCCTTGTGTGGCGCCACCATCAATCAGCGTGTTGCCATAGCCGATCGTGCCTTGCGCACCGCATTCCCCGGCGCTCCCGGTCAGATCGCTCCGGGGTTCCAGACCACTTACTGGCAGCGCGCCCCGATGGGCATTGGCAAGCCACGGCTTGCAACAAGCCGGTTGCGGGTGAGGACGCCCAAACGAACTATAGTGCCTCTGTCGGTGGATGAAGTGGCGCGGTTTTGGGCCAGCTTTCGCAACTCTCGTGATCTGGCCATCGTAGGATTGATGCTCTTGCAGGGACTCCGATCCCAGGAAGTCCTCGATCTGAATCAAGACGATCTGCTGTTGCCGGAGGCGCAGATCCGCGTGTGCGGCAAGGGTAATAAGACCCGCTTCCTTCCGTTAGCTCCTGAAGCAGCTCAACTGCTTGACCATTATCTGCGGCTGGAGCGGCCGCTGAACTGTGGCGTACCTCTGTTTGTTTCTCTCAAGGGCCCTGCTCGCGGCGCTCGGATGACGCCCGCGGGATTGCGCTCGTTGTTTCGCTATCACCGCCGGACCACCGGAGTTAAGATTGCCAACCCGCACCGGTTCCGCCACACCTTTGCCTCAGATATGGTGAGTGCCGGTGTCAGTCTGCCGGCCCTCATGCAGTTGATGGGGCATGCGCAAATCCAAACCACGCTGATCTATGTGCAGGTCACGCCCCTTGAGGTTTATCAGCAGTATGCGCAGGCTGTTTCGAAGCACATCAGGCCCATACCAGGCACTCTGTCGTGAAGATCTCTCCCTACGCTCCGCTGGAACATCCATTGGCTCATCAGTTCCAGCGAGCTGTCGAATCCCTTACGGCCGCCCTCGCCCCGGCATCACACCGTCAGTACCGTGGTGCGGCGCGCTACTTCCTGATCTATCTCGGCGAAGACCACCCGGCCGTTTGTTCATTAGATCAGTTGCGCCGTGATCCGCACCTCCTCGGCTGGTATGCCCATATGCGCTCGCAGAACCCGCCTTTGTCGCCAGCCGTATACATCTGTCGTCTCCTTCTTCTGCGGTGCATTCTGCAGGAACTCGCCTGGACCGCGCAGCTTCCGGAGTTGGCACATCTGATCCGTCGCGAGGACGTCCCGCGGGCTCCTCAACGCCTACCCCGAGCCTTAACAGCACAGCAGGATCAATCAATCCAGAAGGAACTGCTTCGGCGCAATGATCTGCCCTCCAACGTCTTCCTGCTGCTGCGCCATACGGGTATGCGCATCAGCGAATGTACCGACCTCTCGTACGATTGCCTTCACCATATCGGTCCGGATCGTTGGGGCATTCACGTGCCTCTTGGCAAGCTGAAGAAGGAACGAATGGTTCCTGTGGACTCGTTTGTATGTGAACTCGTCCAACGCCTGCGCTTCTTCCGCTCTTTCGATCCCCTCCCTGCCGACGGTCGTCTGCTGGCGCGCCCCAGCGGCAAGCAGACCCTGATCAAACAACTGCGCCCCTACCTGCACGATGTTTCCGCCGCGGTCGGTATCTCCACCCGCATCGTTCCGCACCAACTCAGACACACGTATGCAAGCGAGATGGTTCGCGCAGGCGTAAGCTTGCCCGCGCTCATGAAACTACTCGGCCACACCGATCCGGAGATGACGATGCGGTACGTCGATGTTACCGGGAATGACCTTCAGCGTGAGTTTCACCTGGCCCGCTCCCAGCCCCGGCATCTGGCACCGCAACCCAAGGCTCCAACGATTTCGCCGCGCGCCGGCCTGGACGGTGTTGCCGATGCTTTACTGTCCGCCCAACACGCAATCGAGATGTTCCGGCGATCCCTCCCAGAAGGCTTTCCGCGACGCTGCCTCGATCGGCTCTCCAACCGATTGACCAAGATCCTCTCAGAGGTCCGCAAACTCAACCCCGCAGGATAACGGGCAGAGATTGGCCGGATAAGCCGACTTGTGGCCAGTGATCCCGGCCCGCGTTCCGCGCGGTGTCGCCATGCATCGATAGCAAGGGCGCTCTGGAGCAACCGGCTAACGACGTGTATGGCGCCATGAACCCGAGCAGGATCGGGTCGATGATGATGTCGAGGAAAGCCCCTGTCACGATCGTGAAACACGTTAACATTCCGAAGTCCGCGGTCGGCTTAGAGCTCGACACGGTCATACACAGGAAACCGCCGGCGAGGATGCCGGTCGTGATCAGAATGCCGTCGCCAACCGCCCGAACCCCAGCCTCGATCGCTTCGCCCCAGGTCCGGCCCAGGGCGAAATCCGGTAGCTCTCCGTCAGCAACAGCAGTCGACATATTCACCTTTCGGCGTCATCTCCGTCGCGAGCAGCATGGGATTCCCGCTCTCCTTGAGCACGGAGGCCACCAGATTGCCCTTTATTGATTACGCGGGAGTTGCTGGACGCAGCTGTATAGCAGATGCAAGATTTCGCTGACAGCAAAACCCAGTGTGGTCAGGTCCAGGTGACACCACCAGCATTGTCCTGACGCATGGCAGTTCGCTATTCGGGCCGGGCACTACATGCGGCTGAAGCTGAAGCCGCATGTACCATTGCGTCGAGGCAGGCCACTACTTGAATACGATATGCTTCACTTCATCGCTGCTGCCATCAATGAACCAGGCTCCGTCGAGTCCTGGTATGTTGAGGGGCTGAGATGTCGGGCTATAACTAATGAGCAGCGCCCCAGAGGCGTCCGGCGTGGGCCATAGTGACTGCGTAATGTAGGTGGGAACAGTGAATGTGCCCTTGTCGGCAGCCTCGGAGCAGACGAAGTCCCTGTTTCCCGCGGCGATCTGTGGCGGCAACCCGGTGTTATGGTTGCTGGAGAATCCACCGATCATTACGAATTGACCCGGGGTCCCGCCCGTCCAGTTGACAGTCAGGGGTTGGGATCGATCGATCTGCGCGAGAGCAGCTCTGTTGTTGATTGTGGGATGGCCGGCCACTGTCACCGTAACGCTGAATGTGAGATCGTGGCCGTTACCCGAGAGCGTGTAGCTGCCTGGAGGAATATCGCCGCCTTCCGGGGACGCGCGGAAGGGAGCTTCGTAGTCACCCGCGGCCTTCCTTTGCACCGTGATCGACCCGGCTGCCCCTACGAGAGACAGCGAGGCTCCGGCATCGAGTCCGATGCTCAGGGCATCGAAATACGTGGGAATCGGCGATGGCAGGAGCACGCAGGTACCGGCCGCCGGTATTTGAGCGCTTATCGTCGAGGCCCCAAAACTCTCTTTGGTCACTATACCGAACAACGCGATCGCCTCGATCGCCTGGCCGGCGCCCACTGTCTGCGCGAGCCGCGCTTTTGCCCTCGAAGAAAGGGCCTTCCACTCGGCTGAGTATTTCGAGAGGGCGTTCTTGAGTGCTTTCGAATTCTGCGTTTCAGCCGCGCGCATGATCATTTTGGCGTCCTCGACAGACACGGGCACATGAAACGCGGCCGAGAGTTGATCGGCGACGTACCGGGGCTGGCGAGATGCGGGCTGCAGGGTGGACGTGGGAGCGATCGCAATAACTCCAACTTTGAGGGGAGCTCCCGCGGCAGCGCTCGTGAGCAGATTCGAGGGAAGTTCGGGACCGCTGTCGGAACACGGGCCACCCGCGGGGCCGATCGGAATTGTAGTGGTGGGGCTGGTCCGGCCGTTGGTTGTTACAAAGACCGGCACGCTGCAGCCGGAGATGCCTTGTTTGGGGACATAGAAGTTGAGCTGGTCAACGGCCACGCAGCATCCTGAGCGCCCAGCGTAGCTCATCTGAGCCTGCTGCCCTCCGACCCACACCTGGACGGCTGAGGAATTGACGAGGGCGGCCGCGGGCGGGACCGCGTTGTCATATCCGGCGAGGGCGCCGACGCCGGTTGCCCATCCAGTGAGGATCTCACCGGGCGTCGCCGGATTGGCCAGGGTGATGCGCGCCCCGGTCAAGGCGTCCGTGAAGATTCCGGGTCCGAGGCCAGTGGCATCCGGGGTAAACACTCCCACGGAGCTCGCGACGACATTGACCGTGGCGCTGAATTGGCCGCTCGAAACGTTGTTGAACGTAACGCTAACCGTAGCCGTACCTAGAGGTGTGTTACTCGGCATCACCGCCACCACCTGTCCGAACGACGTGTAAAACATTGGGCAATTCAGCGTGGTGTTGCCTGACTTGACGGTAACGGACGTGGTTGCGAGGGCGTTGGGCACCGGAAGTTGCGTTGCCGAGACCAGCGTGCCGGGGCCCAATGAATCTCCGAAGATCACGAACATGGAGCCCTGCGCGATGGCTGTGGGGTCGTAGCTGGCAGTGTTGTTCGCGGACTGGACGAACGGTTGCGCCTGCGCCTGGAGGAACGACGTCGACAAGAGAAAAACGACTGGGAACAACGCGCTCAACGGTTTCTGCATTCGGAATCCTCTTCTCTCGCAAGACAGTGTCCGAAACTGCCCTCACTGCATCCGCGGGCGACAGCGCAGAAGACAGGGCGTGGACACGGCTCGACATCTCAATGACGAAGACAGTCTTACAGGCAAACCCGGCTACTCCAAAACGCCGATAGGAGTTATCGGAAGAACCGATATTGATGCGGCGTGCAGGGCCAGCCGTGTGCCTGCGGCTTGGGCCGGTTGATTACGGGCAAAGGCGCGCCTTATGTTGCCGGTCAATTCAGTGATGCCGGGATGACGCGCCCGGAATCGGGACACAAGAGCCAGCAACCGCATCGTCGGAGGTGCGGGGCGAATATCCAGATGAGTGATGCTTCCTCTGCGAAGATCCTCGGCAACGGCGTAATGGGGAAGGATTCCAACTGCACACGCACTCGCCATTACTTCTCTCTTCACCGCTTCGATACTTCCCGTGGAGTGGAGCCGCACCCTTACGTGATCTTCAAGAAGAAAGCGGATTATCAGTGCGTGAAGATCACTTTTCGCATCGCTCGCGAACAGGTCAAAGGCTGCCAGATCGCGTCTGGCCCCGGCTCCCCGATGTCTGCGTTGTGCAAGCGGGTGAGTTGGCGATGCAAATATGACAAGCGGAATAGTCGGGGCCATGACCTCGAAATCCTCGAACGGGTTAGCGGGTTTGTTACCCGTTCGGGTCGGTGTCGCTTCGCCCCCTTCCAGCAACAGGCCGACGTCGAACGCGCCGTCCCGGACACTTTGCCGAATTTCGGAGCACGTCGCGACTGAGACGGGAAAACGGGTGTTCGGCCAACGTCCCCGGAGGTGCGGGAGGGCTGCGGAAAGCACGTATGTGCTTACCGACTCATCCGCAATTATATTCACAGTTCCGCGCGTTTCCATCGCCGCCTCGGCAACCGCGGCACAGGTCTCGTCGATTGCCGTGAGCACGCCGCGAGCTCTGGGGAGCAGAGCTTTGCCCGCGGCTGTCAGGATCGACTCGCGGCTCCCCCGGCGCCGGCGGACGACGGTGGCTCCCAGTGCTCGTTCAAGGGCGGCAAGCGCCTCTGAAACCGTCGATTGGGCAAGTCTCAGCGAGCGCGCAGCCTCCGTGATGCTGCCCTGGTCGATGAGCGCCACGAGTGCGCGCAACTGCCGCAGTTCCAAGTCGCATGTTGGCTCTAAACGTCGCGTCGCGTGACCTCCTTCTTACGCCCCGTGTTCTTAGTCTCAATCGCTGCGGCCGCAAAGATCTGCACGAGTGCGGCTGTAGCAGATGCAAGACTTCTCTGACAGCAAAACCAGTGTGGCCAGTTTCAGGTGACAGTTACTCTACCGCAGGGGTCAGACCCAAGGTGCGACGCCCACCAGCGGCGTTGTCCTGACGCATGGCAGTTCGGCCGGCCAGATCGTGGACCGCCGAGCAACTCGCCGCCAGTCGGCAACTGAATGCCTTTATTGGGACTCGATCCGAATCAATGTGACGCGCTGGTCCATCGATTTTCCCAATTCATAACCGCCGACGGTTGTGGCGACCGCTACTCCGGTAATGGTGGAAACGATCGGGCCTTCTCCATGAAGCGCGTGGCCTGCAATTTCGCTGCCCGCAACCATGCCCACCAGCGCGCCGACTACAGTTCCGAGCACCCGACCGCCACTCCCATGCGCGGAGACCATCCGGACTTCAGATATCGACGGCCTCGGAAGCGACGCGCGGCCTGCCGGATACCGCGCAGGGTCGGAAGTCTTCTTCACGTCCAGCGTCAACGAGCTGCTGGTGACGGAGATTGTTTCGCCCTGGACCACCGCGCCTTCAGGTAATGCGATGCTAATCGTTTTTCCCGGGATCAGGCTTGACAGGTGATCCCACCCGACTTCGACGATTGAAGTCTTTGCCGCGGCGGGGATCGCCATTGCGCACAGCATGGCCAACGGCCCCAACAGCATTGTCTGCTTACCTATTCTTGTCATTTTTTCCTTGTAGTTATGATTGACCACGGATCTCCTGAAATGCATTGCGGGCACCATTCGTTTTTTCTCTGATAATGCGGGGCTTACCAAGTGCTGCGCGATGGACGGTGCAAGACGCTTCTGACGGATAAACAATGGCGTGGAGGTTATTTCTGACAGTAGAGTAAAGCCGAAAGGATCGTGAAGTCCTGCTCAGCCCGAAGCGGCTCGATGAACTTCGTGATTGCTGGCGCCGCTCCAACCTCAGTCCGAGAACTTACCTGTTTCCAAGGCATAGGTTCGCATCAAAGCGTCGACGTGCCCGTGCTGAGCAAAAGTGTTTTTGACGTTATCTGCGACGGGTTCTTTCCAACAGGTGGGTAGTGGGTCTGTTTGGACCCACTACCGACAGGCGCGTCAGAAGCTACCTACAGTAAGAAAGCGACATGAGACGAGAAGGGTCATCAGATCCGCGCCGCCACACCCGATTAATTCCTTGACTGACGGGCGAGTTTGTTGTTCTCTTTTCTGGCGACTTCCCTCCGGCCGCCTCATGATCACGCGCCTGGGGGCGACCTTTCGCGTTTACAGGCAGCGCCTTGTCACTGGCGGCGGCCAACGCTTTGACGTAGGGAGAGTTTAACTGAATCTTCCCCACCCCTCTCCCACTTTGGCGTATGATCGCTGGCAGCTCTCAATGGGAAAGCAACAGACCTGCCGCACGCAGCTGATGCCAGTGCCCATCAAGCGCCAGTGACCGACCGGAAAATGGCTATAAGATGCTCTGGATGCGCGCTGCGCCTGCCTTCGGAGCCGCGGAAACCCGATAACGGAGCACTGTTTACAAATCCGCATCTTGCCAATTTTCGAATATTGACGCCGATCATCCCTTGGGAATTGCCCTCCGGAGGAGTCGATCCGGCCATGAAAGCGTTGCACGGGTTCAGTTGCCTGCCACCGCGATCCATACCGCACCCGCAACTGTGGACGCATCGCCAACCTTCAAAACGATCGGGATGTAGCCTCCGGGCGAGACGCCGGGCGGGATCTGGATATCGATTTGCATCAGGCCTGCAACCTCAGTCGGTGCTCCACCCTTATAGCTCACGACTGCGGGAATGCCGCCCACAGTAACGCTGACCGGAAGGTTGGGAGTGGGATATGGGACGGTAGCGAGTTTGCCGTCTACTCCAGCCGGTGTTGTCTGCCCTTCTCCTGTGGCGAACAATTCGAGAAAGTCGCCTACTTTGGCTGGATGCGCAGCCTCGTTGTACGCGCCCGTCGTTGCGTTAATGGTTGCGATCTGCCCCGCGCCAGTTTGGTTCGCTGTGAAAAGGCTGGAAGACGACGCGGCGACAGGTACAGAAAATGCCGACGAGACCGATCCCTGGTAGCTCACGGTGACCTGCGTCATCGCCGACAGTGCGGGGTCGATTCCATAAGGCACTATCGCGGCTACCTGCGTCGCAGAGGTGTAGATCAACGGCGCGGGAGTTCCGTTGAACGAGACCGTGGTCCCCGCCAGTTGGGTGCCGAACATGCCATTGCTCGGTTGATTCTGAACGAGTTGGGATGGTCCGAGACCGCCTCCGTAAATAACAACGATCTTGCCTGGCGAAACCGGACCTGCAGCTTCGCTCGCGGCATCGACAACTGCGCTGATCAACACTGATCGCGGGGTTGGGGTCAACAGGCGAACGGCATTATTGCCGGAGTCGGCGATGAATATCTTTCCCACAGGGTCAACCGCCAGACCAAACTTGTGCAGCCCAACGATGAAAGGCAGGTTCAGTTGTGCGCTGGTCGCGAACCCTCCGTCGCCGGAGAATCCGGGAGAGGCCGTTGCCTGCTACAGGGATCATGCTCCCGTCAGCCGAAATCTTCCAGACCTTGTCGCCGCGGTCCTCCGCTACGAAAACATTCCCCGACGAATCGACTGCAACCGCGTTCGGACCTGGTATCGATCCCCCCACGGTTGTAATGATCCCGGCCGCATCCACCTTGTACACGGTGTTTTCGAGCGAGTCCGCAATGAAAAGATTGCCTTGTCCGTCGACCGCAATCGCCTCCGCAAATGCGAAAGCAACGCTCGTTGCCAGGCTGCCGTCGCAACAAGGGGAGTTGCCGCCGCCGGCGACAGTGGTGATGATCCCATTCGCAGATACTTTCCGGACGCGGCTATTGTAAGGGTCCGCGATGAAGAGATTGCCCGACGAGTCCACTGCTACGCCGTAGGGATTCCACAGCGCCGCATTGGTGGCCTGGCCGCCGTCGCCTGAAAAGCCGGAAGTCCCGTTGCCCGCCACCGTCGTGATGATGCCGCTGGTCGAAACCTTCCGAACACGCCGGTTGATGTTGTCCGAGATAAAGAGATTTCCCGAACCGTCAACCGCCACGGCGTCGGGTCCCCATATCGCCGCGCTCGTGGCAGGGCCGCCCTCCCCCGAGAAGCTTCCGGATGTTCCGTTGCCCGCCACCACGGAAATGACGCCGTCCTTCGTGATCTTGCGAACGCGATTGTTGTTGTAATCCGCTACAAAGACATTCCCGTCGCCGTCTACCGCAACCGCGTTGGGAGCGGATAATTGGGCGTTCAGCGCCGGGCCGTCGCCCGAAGCGGCGGACATACTCCCGGCGACCGTGCCGATGGTCGCGTCGGACAAGACCTTTCGAATGACGCCGCTCTCCACGATGAAGAAACTGCCCGAGCCGTCCACCGCAACGCCGGTGGGAAAAACGAGCTCTGCGGCGACGGCTGGGCCGCCGTCCCCCGCGGAAGAGCAACAACGGGAGCTGCCGGCGACAGTCGAGATGATTCCGTTCGCGACTTTGCGGATCCGGTTATTTACCTCATCCGCGATAAAGAGATTGCCCGACGCGTCCGCCGCTACAGCATTCGGTAATGCAAGTTGAGCGCTGGCGGCAGGTCCGTTGTCGCCGGAGAACCCACCCGTGCCGTTGCCTGCCACCGTCGTGATGGTGCCATTCGCAACCTTGCGGATGCGGTTATTCTGGATATCGGCGATGAAGAGGTTCCCGGAGGCGTCCACTGCCACGCCCTGCGGGCTGGCGAGTTGCGCAGCGATCGCAGGGCCTCCATCTCCGGAAGCGCCATAGGTTCCGTTGCCGGCGACTGTGCTGATGATGCCGTTTGGCGAAACCATTCGGACCCGGTTGTTCAACGCCGGAAGCACGCCGAAAGTGGTATCCGAGAAAAATATGCTGCCGGATCCGTCGACTGCGATGCCAGTTGGATTGGCGAGCTGCGCACTCACGGCCGGGCCGCCGTCGCCGGAATATCCGTTGACGCCGTTGCCCGCGATTGTCGTAATGATCCCGGTGGTCGAAACTCGCCGGATCCGGGAGTTATAGGTATCGGCGATAAAGAGAGTGCCGGCGCCATCGACCGCCACAGCGAGCGCGCCCGCGAGCTGTGCACTCGGCGCTGGCCCTCCATCGCCGGAATAACCCGCGCGGGCATTTCCAGCCACTCGCGTCATCACGCCGTTCTGATCGACTTTGAAAACGCAATTGAGACTGGTGAAGTAGAAATTGCCGGCCTTGTCGGTCGCGACGCCTTGTGGAGTCCCCACCGGCAGACTCAAAGCATTCACCGGACTGGGAAGCGGCCCCCCGCCCGCAATCGTCGAAATGACGTATTGCTGCCCTGATAATGCAGTGGCAACCAGAAGAAATCCGAACGCAACGGGAAGCGTCTTCATTTCGTGCTAATTCGAGACGGAGCCGTGGCGGGGATCGCGATCGCGCACAGCAAGGCAACTGCCCCCAACAACATTGTGTGCTTATTCCTTTTTGTCATTTTCTTCTCATAGGTATGTTTGACCATGGCCCGCGTGAATGCATTGCGGGCACCATTCGTTTTTTCGCTGATAATGCGGGGCTTACCAAAATGCTGCGCGATGGACGGTGCAAGACGCTTCTGACGATAAACAATGGCGTGGAGGTTATTTCTGACAGTAGAGTATACGCCGAAAGGATCGCGAAGTCCTAAATCACGATCAACTGTTTTAAACCGGCCAATCTGTTCGCTCCGACATTTCAGCGTAAGCGATCTAAAATCAAACAGATTGGCCGGTTTAAAGCGTTTATCTGGTCCAATCTCTGCACGCGCCACATTCCAAAGAGGTTAACGCCGCGCGGGCATGACGATTGGCCGGATAAACGGCGTAGTGTTTACGCGCACGGCGCCATCAAGCGGTAGAAAGATGTCACGTTATATCGTTAGCGAACAGGACGCGCCTCAAGTGTGGTCATGGCGCGAATCTCCGGACGCAGTTCGGCTGGACACCACACCGAACCGCTCTGAACGAGTACAGATTGGCATTCGTTAACAGGGTTCATTTTGAAATCTCCGACGAGCTGGTAACCGATGGTTCGTAAGTTGACCACAGGCTTTTTGTGCCACCTGGCTTTACCGGATCGGCTCGGGTGTCGCGGCCCCATCGGCTCTTGGATCCGACGCCGCGTAATTGATTCGGGTCTTCGAATCGCGCATGACCGCCTGGCCACGTCCCATCTCCTGCGTATACTCGGGGCGAACGGAGAGTTCATGCCCCATGGCAGATAATCGTGCGAGCGTGGCCGCGGTGACGCGAGACTCGGCTAAAACGTCACAACCGGTCGCGGCGCTACGGGTAAATCGAGGACATTCCAACGCCTGTTGCAGATTCATTCCGTAATCGACGAAGTTCGACACAAACTGCGCGTGGGCGAGCGGCTGATTGGGTCCGCCCATAATGCCAAACCCGATATGCCGATCTCCCCGTTCCATGAAGCCGGGGATAATGGTATGAAAAGGCCGCTTGCCGCCCGCTAACACGTTGGGATGGCCGGGATCGAGCGTAAAGCAGGCACCGCGATTCTGGAGCAAGAACCCCATTCCATCGACGGTTATGCCCGAGCCGAAGTTGTTGAAGATGCTTTGAATCCAGCTGGCGATGTTTCCCTCGCGATCCACGACTGCGAGATAGACCGTATCGCTCGCCGTCAAATCGCCGCAGCGGACCTCGCCATTCGCCTTCGCCGGATCGATGAGCGATGCGCGGCGGCGCGCGTAATCCTTCGAAAGCAGCGTCCCGACGGGCACGTTGGAGGTTCGGGGATCGGCGCAATAACGATAGACGTCGGCATAGGCTAGTGTTGTGTCCAACAAATAACTAGACATAATACTAGGGGTTGTATTAACCTGGGTCTTGGCTGTTTCCCTTGAGCTGTCGACGGCGGACCGGCAAAAGATTCAGGAATGGACCGCAGCCCATGGCACTCCGCAACAGGTGGCTCTGCGTTGTCGGATTGTCCTCGGCGCCTCCGAAGGTGAGGCCGATTCCGCCATCTCCAGGCGGCTTGCGGTAAACAGGAACACGGTTATTCTCTGGCGGAAGCGTTTCGTCGAATGCGGGCTGGATGGTTTGTGGGAAGTCGCCCCGGGCCGCGGACGAAAACCGCTATATGAAATGGATAAAATCACGGCGATCGTGGAAGCGACTCTGCAAACCAAACCGGCGGGGATGACTCATTGGAGCTGCCGAACACTTGCGGAGCAACAGGGCGTCAGTAAGTCCACAGTGCACAATATCTGGCGTGCTCACAACCTGCAACCGCATCGAACCGAGACCTTTAAACTGTCGCGCGATCCGAAGTTTCTGGAGAAGATGACCGATGTCGTGGGCCTGTATCTGAATCCTCCGCAGCAGGCGATTGTCCTTTGCGTGGACGAAAAGAGCCAGATTCAGGCGCTGGATCGGACGCAGCCCGGCCTACCCGTTAAAAAGGGACGCTGCGGCACCATGACTCATGATTACAAGCGCAACGGGACGACTACATTGTTCGCGGCTCTGGAGACCTTACAGGGCAAGGTCGTTGGCGAATGTCATCAAAGACATCGGCATCAGGAGTTCCTGAAATTCCTGCGCCGGCTGGATACAGAGTTCCCCGGCGATGTGCCGCTGCATCTGGTGATGGACAACTACGGCACCCATAAGCACGAGAAGGTTATGGCCTGGTTGAAGCGCCATCCTCGTTTCGTCTCTCACTTCGTTCCCACCAGTTCCAGTTGGATGAATCTCGTCGAGCGCTGGTTCGGCCACCTGGACAACAAAGCCATCAAGCGCGGCGTCTTTCGCAGCGTCGCCGACCTGCAGGCATCGATTGCAGCCTTTCTCAGAGCGTGGAATGAAAGTCCGAAACCCTTCGTCTGGACGGCGACTGTCGAATCGATTCTGGAGAAACTCTCCCGCTGCCGCCGAACTCTCGAGCAGATTCAGCCCGGCTGCACCAGCCCAAAACCTCGCAAACGGAAGAAAGCCGCTGTATAGTTATTTCGCGGACACTACACTAGGAACTTGTTGAAAAATCCAGTTTGGCTGCGGATTTCTTCCGTTCCAGAGGGGTCGCTGTCAGATTTGGGCGTGGGGATAAGGGATGTTACTGGTTGTTGGCGGCCGTTTTGCGGCCTGCCTGGGGAGTGAATTCCCCGCTCAGGCACACTGCGCCCTGAGTTTCGGAATTCTCAGCAGATTGTAGGCGGCGCATCCGAAGACGAACAGCCACCGAACCTTTGCCAGGCCCCTCAGTTTGACCTTTTTCAATCCCGCCGTCTGTTTCAGCCAGCCAAAGGGCTTCTCCACCAGCCAACGTTTGCTGAGACTGATCCGGTATCCCTCGTGCCGCGTGGTTCGTCCATCAATGGCGCTGCGCCGGTTCTTGTTGTTCTGCGTGAAGTGCGGTGTTACTCTCATGCCGCGCATCGTTTCCACAAAATCCCGTGTGTCGTAAGCCTTATCTGCGCCCAGGGTGATGCGGCCGCTCTGATGTTTCTTCTTCACGATGCCTGCCACCATCAGGCCGCCAGCCTTGCGTTCCGCCTTGCCATTGGCCTGGGTTGCTGTGGCAGCCGCGATCAATCCGTTGCGGTTCTCCACTACCGTATGTCCCAGATAGCTCAGCTTCGCTTCCTGACCGTAGGACTTCTTATACAGCCGCGCGGGACTGCTGAACATAAGGGCATCCCGAAGTCCTCAATTCGGAACAGCGTAAACAAGCAGTTTCGGATTATTGTTGGCCACAACGGGAGCCGGCGCCGGAGGAGCGTTGTTTCCGGCTTGGGCTGCGGCAGCTGTCGGTTCGACAGGTGGCGCTCCACGGCCTGCGCCGCGCCCAGCCGCCACCTCCGAAGCCTCCACGTCCAAGCGACCCGGTTCCTGCGAAGACGGCGATGTATTGCTTGCCGTCGAGCATATAGGTCATCGGCGGACCGACGCCGGAAGTCAGCGGCAACGCGATGTCCAGAAGCTGTTCACCCTTGTCCGCGGTAAACGCTTTCAGGTGTCCGTTGCCCAACGTTTGAATCACGAGGTTCGAAGCCAGAGACACCGTGCCGCCGCCCGATTGTCCGCCGCCGAGTGCGAACCATCGTTCCTTCTGAGTGGCGGGATCCCACGCGCTGAGAATGCCTCCACGCACTTTGCTTCCATCGGGATTCTTGCGGTCGGGTCCGTGAGGAGGCGGGGACGCCATCGGTGTGCCGCCGCGTGCCGCGCCCAGATTCAGTCCGAAGTTCTGGTTCCCGGGAGTCGGCGTGTAGCTCTCCGACGCCACGAAGCTGAATGTGTTTTCGACGGCGATCGGAACATAGACCAGACCGGTGTTCGGATTGAACGACATCTGCGATGTGTTGTGCATCTGCACCGGATATACCGTCACGCCCTTCGTCGAAGAATAGAGCGCGTCGGGATGAACATCGGGACGGCCGGTTTTCGGATCGACTCCCGTGGCCCAGCTCACTTGCGACATCTCGGATGCGGAGATGAATTCGCCGTTCGTGCGATCGATTACGTAGAAGTAACCGTTCTTATTCGCCTGCATGACGACCTTGCGATTGCGATTGCTGATCCGAATATCCGCAAGCAGAAGGTGCTGAATCGCATCGTAGTCCCATTCATCGCCGGGCGTGCACTGGTAGTGCCACTTCAACTGACCGGTGTCCGCGTTGATGGCGAGGATGGAGGCGATGTAGAGATTGTCGGGATTCGTCGTTTGCCTGCCGCCGTTACGAACGTCCGCTGACCAGACCGTCCCGTTGCCGGTTCCGACATACAAGAGGTTTTCATCGGGATCGTAGGCCATGCCGTCCCACATGGATCCGCCGCCGCCCATCTTCCACCATTCGCCCACCCATGTTTTTGCCGCGGCTTCCATGGCTTTGTTCTCGAATCCTTTCGACGGATCGCCCGGCGTGGTGTAGAACTTCCAGAGTTCTTTGCCGGTGTTTACATCGAAGGCGGAAACGTATCCGCGAAACGGAGGAAACTCAGCGCCGGCATTGCCGATGAACACCTTGCCCTTCGCGACGCGGGCCGCCATGGTGAGGGAGTATGAGGAGGTCTCGCCATCTTTCGGCTCGGGGATCGCCCATGAAGACCACAGAAGCTTTCCGGTCGCTGCGTCCAGAGCCTGCATGCGTCCATCGATGACGGGGACCAGCACCTTGCCCTCGTACAGTGCGACGCCGCGGCTATTCACACCACAACACAGGCGGGATTTCCCAGACTGCGTCATGGTGCGATCCGCCTGCGGGTCATAGCGCCAGATTTCTTTGCCGGTTTTCGCGTCGACGGCGGCGACGATGCTCCAGTTCGTCACGGTATAGAGGACGCCGTTCGAATAGAGAGGAGTCGCCTGCTGACTGCCCCCACCCGGACCGAGTTCATACGACCATACGGGCGCCAGTTTGCCCACATTCCCGGCGATTGATCTGGGTCATGGTGCTGTAGCGCTGCTCGCCCCAATCCATCCCGTTGATCGTCCATTCGGTGCCTTTGCCCGCGGTCTTCAGCGCCTTGTCGTCGATCTTTTTGACCTGTTGGCCGATTGCCAGGGTCGTCCAGGTAATGAGAACGATCGCGGGAACTCCCACGAGAAGCCCCGTCAGTCGCCGTAATGTCATAGTGTTCCTCAGCATACAACGGTTCCCGTAACCCTCCGCGGCCTGATATGCTTTGGCCCATGACGACCCGCCTGCTTCTATTCGTTGCTGTCGGCGCAATCAGCGCCTCATCACTCCGGGCTCAAGAAGGACGCGGCGGCGCCCCGAGCCGCGAAGCACCCGTGACGCCCGTCCCGTTCGATCGGATTCTTCGCGCGAATCAGGAGCCGCAGAACTGGCTGACTTATTCGGGCAATCTCAACAGTCAGCGTCACAGCCAGCTCACGCAAATCAGCCCGGCGAATGCCCGGGATCTCACTCTGAAGTGGGTCTTTCAGTCGCGCTCGCTCGACAAACACGAGGTCACGCCTCTGGTGGTGGACGGAGTGATGTACACCATTCAGAGTCCGAACGACGTGATCGCGCTTGACGCCGCCACCGGCAAGACGATCTGGCAATATTCGCACAAGCCGGCGGAAGGCACACGGAATCCGTGCTGCGGGAATCTGACGCGCGGCGTGGCGATTCTCGGCGACAAGCTGTTTCTGGCGGCGCTGGATGCCAGGATGATCGCGCTCGACGCGAAGACCGGCAAGGAAATATGGAATACGCAGGTCGCAGACTATAAGCAGCAATACGCGATGACGGTCGCGCCGATCGTCGTCAAGGATAAAGTGATCGCCGGCGTTGCGGGCGGAGAGCATGGCGTCCGTGGTTTTCTGGCCGCTTATGACGTGAACACCGGCAAAGAAGTCTGGCGCTTCAACACGGTGCCAGGCCCCGGAGAGGCGGGCTACGAGACGTGGCTCGACAAAGACGGCAAGCCGAGCGATTCCTATTTGCACGGCGGTGCGCCGATTTGGGTGACCGGGTCCTATGATCCGGAGACGAACCTCACCATGTGGGGTACCGGAAATGCCGGTCCGGATTATGACGGCGATAACCGGCTTGGCGACAATCTGTACAGCTCGTCGGTGATCGCGCTGGATGCCGATACGGGGAAGCTGAAGTGGCACTACCAGTTCTCTCCGCACGACGAATTCGATTGGGATGCGACTCAGGTTCCGGTGCTGGCCGATATCACTTTCCAGGGCCGTCCGCGCAAGACGATGATGTGGGCGAATCGCAACGGCGTGTTTTATGTGCTCGATCGGACCAACGGTCAATTCCTGTCCGGCAAGTCTTTTATCAAGACAAACTGGTATACCGGTTTCGACGAGAACGGCCGACCGATGCGCGCCCCCGGAATCGTGCCGACGAAGGACGGAACGCTGGTTTATCCCGGCAACCAGGGCGGAACCAACTGGTACAACCCGTCGTTTAGTCCGGTTACCGGCTTGTTCTATATTCCGGCGTGGGAGAACAGTTCCAGCCTCTACCGGAAAAACGAGGCGCCGCCCGAATTCGAGCTGGGCAAGAGCTTTCTCGGGAGGCGGCCCGGGCCGCGGAGGCGGGGCTGGCGATGACGTCTTCAGCTCGATCGTCGCGATGGATCCGAACACGGGCGATCGCAAGTGGGCATTCAGGCTGTCGGCTGCCGTCCACCGAAGGTGGAGTGCTGACAACAGCATCAAACGTGTTGTTCGCCGGGCGGACGTGACGGACAGTTTGTGGCCTTGAATGCGGGCGATGGCAAGTTACTGTGGGAGACGAACCTCGGGCCATCGGTTTCGGCCGGCCCGATGACTTACATGGTGAACGGAAAGCAGTACGTGAGCATTCAGTGCGGGAATGCCTTGTACACATTCACGCTCAGATAGGGCGGCCGACCTCGTTTTGGGAAACGTGCTGACGTCGTCACCTAAGAACGATGCCATGCGAGATGCAGTTGACTTTGCCAAAAGTCGTGCACTCGACGAGTAACCCTGATTGGTTATTGAGGATAAACGCACTGCCATACGTCCCGGTCACCGTCAGACTTGACGTTCCGGATCCAGGTACTGCTCTGCCGCGGAACTCGCATGTCTCGTTTGACGTCGCGGCGTTGGGCGCGTTGAAGGCTTGCGCCGTACAAACACTCACCGCCCCCGTGGTTTGATTAACTACGACGACGCCGTTCGGGACGCTGACGCCGTTAAAGGCGGGGGCCATCGTAAAAACTGTGCCAGCCTGTGCCGCGACGGGTCTGGGTGGCACACCAAATATGATTGCGGCCGCCGCCGTGAGGCTTAGTACAAATGCGGATGCGAATATCTTCAGGTTCTTCTGGTTCATGGAGTGGGCTCCCATCAGAGAGGCAATCGAAGAGAGTCGACATGGCAGCTAGTATATCGTTTCATCAAACAGTTTCCTGATCGACGGCGGTTAAGGCATCGAATTTCCTCCAGCGATGTACAACCGGTGCGGCATTGATTTCAGCAATCCCCTGAAGTATTCGCTGGCGGAGTTCTGTCCAGGACTGAACACGGATGTGGCGCAGAAAGGTCCTTGCCATTTTGCCGAACAGGGTTTCCACGATGTTCAGCCACGATCCATGCTTCGGTGTCAGCACGTACCGGAAGCGATTCGGACGCGTCGCCAGGAAGGACCGCGTTTCTTTCGAGATGTGTGCTGAGTGGTTGTCGAGGACCAGTCGGATCGTGCAGTCAGCGGGATAGCGGGCATCCAGGTCTTTCAGCAGATCGATGAACTCCCGGCTGCGGTGGCGCCGTTCGACGCGGGCGGTTACATGGCCATCGTGCAGGTCGAGCGCTGCCAGAATCGAGCAAGTGCCCAGTCGCTTGTATTCGTGATCACGTCCGACAGTGGGATGTTTACCCGCCACGGGAGGCAGATCCGGAGCGGTATTGGCGAGGGCTTGCAAACCCGGTTTCTCATCCACTGAAACGGTGATGATGCGGGCGGTTCCGCTATCGGCTCGCCTTTCATTTTGCAGCGCAACTTCCTGATAAACCATCAGGATATCTTTCATCTTCGCCTCAAACTCGGGATCCCGCTTTTCCAGATAATACCGGACTCGCTCCGGGTGCAGTTCCTGCGCGGCGAGAATGCGATGCACCGTGGCTTTCACCGCTTTCGCCAGTGACGGATGTCCGGCCTGTTCGGCGTGCTGGCGAACATACTGAGCCAGTGCACTTCGCGTCCAGAGTTCCGCCGCCAAACCGTGCTCCTTCGGTTTGGAGCAAGCCAGATGCACAACCCAGGCCTTCGCCTCCTCAGTGATCACCGGAGCATGCGGCCGATGCAGGTATCCTTCAGGGCGGCTTCCGCTCCCATGGCAATCGCCTTGTCCACCCATTTCCGCACGCTCGGACGCGTTGTCTTCAGCGCGCGTGCGATCTGAGTGATCGTCTCGCCGGCCTCAAAGCGGCATAGGATCTGGGTGCGCTGCACTTCCCGTGCGGGACTCCCGCGGGCATGACTCAATCGCACCAACTCCTCTTTCTGTTCAGGACTCAGGATCAGTCTGGGACGCCCGGATTTTCCCGCCATGATTCAGCATAGCGGGAAACAGATGTTTATGGAAATGTTTTATTGAAACGATATACTAGTGGGTCGTCTCAGTCATTTCGTTCCACACGCGAACCACTCCCTCGCGGTCGCGGCTCAGTGTGCTGTTTTCTCGAGATCAACAGGTGGTAACGCAGATACGGCCACGGCCGCGCAACTGCGACTCTCCTACACCTTGATGCAGGCGATTTGGCCCCGGAGGTAATATATTGACGCTTAGTCAATAGCGGCGAAAATCGCTGAGGACGGGGTCACTTGACCAGACCAGTCCCGCTGGGCGTTTTAGCGTTGCCGCCGTTTCGTCCGGGCGATGGATTGCGCTCGAATACTTCGAGGTTCATGCCGTTGGGATCCTGGACGAAGATCGTGAAGGTGCCGCCGCCGAAATCCACAATCTCACCGTTGGCGGAGATGATGGGCGTTCCCGCGGCCTTCATGTGCGCGATGGTGGGTCTCTCTTCGTTCACCTGGATACACATGGCGGGCGCGCCGGGATCGCGGACGCGCAGCTGAAACTTAGTCCGCGGCACACCGCGGAATTCGGTGAATTCGATCTGCGCCATCTGCGGGCCCGGCATGACGCCGGAAAGCTTGCGGAATTCGGTTCCGGCAGGCGCGCCGTAGAGCTGGAGCATAGCGGCATCCTTTGAGAAAGCGGTCGGCGCCGAGAGCGGAATGCCCAACTGGCCCGTGTAGAACGCGGCCGTGGCGTCGGCGTTTTCCATCGTATAGGCCATGGAAACGCGATACACATTGCGTTTCCGGCGCGCCGGCAGCCGGCGGTTCCTGAAGCAGTTGCAGGAAGTAGCCGTCGGGATCGCGCAGGATGATGGAGCGCTCTTTACCCTTCGCAGTGGTGATTTCTACGGGCATCCCGCCGGTGGTGACGATCGGCGCGTTAGCCTTCTTCGCATTGGCGACCAGGGTGTCGATATCGCGCACATAGAAGACGAGGCTGGCTGCGCCGGGGTCGGTGTACTTCGCCTGGGCGCCCTTGCGCTCGAGTCCTTTGAAATGGGTGAGCTCGAAACGCAGGCCGCCGGGCAATGAAAGCATCGAGAGCCGCAGCGTTACGCCAGGCGCGTTGGTGAGGAGCGGGACAGCCGGGTTGGCGAAATCGGAAGGGTTGCCTTTGATGCCGAAGACGTTGTTATAGAAGGCGAGTGTGGTGTCGAGGTCGTCTACGGCGTGGATCGCGTGTGAGAGCGCTTTCGTGATGGCCGGAGTTTGCGCGCCTGCCACGGCGGGCAGGAATAAGGCAAGTGTCGACGACAAAGCGTTTCATTGTTTTTTCTCCGCTATTTTTTCTTGCTTCTTCGGCGCGGGACGCGCTGAGGCAGTTGCGCATTGCATCGTTGCCATCGTGGCAGGGTGTTCGAAGATGGTGACCGGGTTCCATCGTCAGGGGGAGCGTCGCCGTCCGCGGCGCGATCGAGGTCTGCGGATCGTTCACAGCGACGGACTCCGAGGGATCCACAAGCCGAAGGACATGCTCCATGCATCGTATCTCAAGGGCAATGACTGAATCAAGGATGTTGGGTTGAAGTGGAACAGGCGCGCCACCTACCTGCACGTCACCTGAGCGTCCAGGAAGCTCTGCAAATCGCGTTCGTTCACTGCGGGTTCGCCGGGCGCGACGTTGTCGAGTTTACCCGCGCGCATCCACAGTTCCAACTGGTCCACCAGGCTGAACAAGTGATCGAAGGAATCCACAATAAACAGCAGCGGCTGGTAGTGGTTGATCTCGAAACCCTGGTTAATCGCCCATTCCAGCTGAATCGGGTAGCGCTGAACCTCGGGTGAATCGATCGCGTGCTCGATCTCGCCGAACGAACTCAGCAGCCCGCTGCCGTACACCGCAGCCCGTTCTTCGATCGCATCAGACCGAATTCGATGGTGAACCAGAAGAAACGCGCCATCGCGCGGATGATGCTGGTGAGGCGGTGGGCGTCATGCCTGGTGCCCGGCAACCTCGACCGCCGTATGCGCGCACTCGCCGAAACGCACCAGGGCCTCGGCAAACGCCGGATCAGTGTGCATCGGAACATGCCCGGCTACGTCGTGAAAGATGTCGGGCTCGGGAAGATAATCCAGCTTGTCGGCGGGGCGAATGGTGATGGTCGTCGGAAATGCCCGGTTGCGCAGACAATCGAAGAACAGAAACGCCGGAATGTATCCGCTCACCGCTTTCGCCTGAAATCCTGTCAGTGGCTTCAGAAATTTGTTTACTTCTTCGAGGCGGGGAATGCGATCGGAATCGAGGCAAAGCGCATGAATCCCTTCGAGGTAATGGGTATTTGCATAACGGTCCCAGCGCGGGAACCATGCGTGCGTAGAGCCGCCGCCAGGCTTCATGGTTCTCTTCCGTGTAATGTCCGTAGGCCTGCTCGATGAACGGCGACTCGACTACCGTACTCTGCCGAGGCACAAATAAATCCCGTCTTTATGATAGATCCGGAATCAGAGCAGCTGCATTCCGGAGTCGACGAACAGTATGTTTCCGGTCACTCCACGGCTCAGATCGCTGGCGAGAAATGCCGCCGTGTCGCCCACTTCGCCGGCCTCCGTGACGTGACGCAGAGGAGAACGTTCCTTCATCGCATCGAGCATCGTCGAGAGGTCTTTCACGGCTCGCGCGGAAGCGGTTTTCACGGCACCGGCCGAGATTGCGTTCACGCGGATTTTCTGCGGGCCGAGATCGCGCGCGAGGTATCGCATCGAGGCTTCGAGCGACGCCTTCGCCACGCCCATCACGTTATAGTTCGGCACTGCGCGCGTTGCCCCGATGTAGGTCAGCGTCATGATCGACCCGCCGTTCGTCATCAGCGGCGCAACCGCCCGCGACATGGCCACCAGCGAATACGCGCTCACATTCTGTGCGAGCAGAAATCCATCCCGCGGCGTGTCCGCGAAGGATCCGCTCAGATCGTCGCGATTCGCAAACGCCAGGCTGTGCACCAGCACATCGATGGGCCTGCCCAAGTCGCGCAGGCTCTCCGTCAGCGCCGCCAGTTCGTCGTCTTTCGTGACGTCGCAGGGCAACATCTTCGCGACCGAAAGCCCTCCGGCGATCGACTCGACCGTGTCTTTCTGCTTCTCGTTCACATACGTCAGCACGTTTGTGGCGCCCTCGCGGGCAAACGATTCCGCGATCCCGAATGCCAGACTCCACCGGTTCGCGATTCCGGCTATGACCGCTGTCTTTCCTTCCAGTAGTTTCGACATGAATCTACCAGCCTAACGCGCTCACACGTTACTATCGAGTTCTGCGACGCGTTCTTATCCTGATCGCTTTTCTGCTCGTCTACGGATCGCTGTATCCGTGGCACTTCGTTCCGCAGCGAATTCCCGGCAATCCGCTCGACATCCTGCTGCACGCCTGGCACCCCGAACCGGGGCGGTTTCTGTTTCGCGACGTGATCGTGAACATCGCGATCTATATGCCGCTCGGGTTTGCCGCGCACCTGGCATTTCGAAACGCCCGGCTGCCGCTCTTCCGTTTCTACGGACCGGTGATGCTGGGCACACTGCTCTCGACCTCCATCGAACTGGCGCAACTCTACACGCCGAACCGCGACACGAGCTTGCTCGATCTGATCACGAACATCGCCGGCGCGGCACTCGGCACGGTTGTGGCGACGCTCTTTCAGGGCGTGGCGGTCGCCCGGCCAAAGCATGCCTGGCTGGTCCCCGCCGATCGTGGCGCGCTGATGCTCGTTTTCTGCCGGGCCGCCGTGGCTCGTCTTTCCCGATGTTCCCCATATACGGGCATCATGAGCTGCTGCGCAAACTGTCGGTCTTCGCCGACTCGCCCGTTGTTGCGCCGGTCGCGATCCTCTCGGCAGCCGCCCTTTGGTATGTCACCGGCCTGCTGCTTGTGGCGGCCGGGATTCGGCACGCTTCGCAGTTGGTCGCGTTATCCATTCTGGCCATCCCGGCTCAGTTTCTGATTGTGGATCGGCAACCCGAGATCTCCGACCTGCTGGGCGCAATCGTGGGATTCGCGCTGTTCGCGTGGCGTTCGCACACCAGGCCGGTGACGAAGGCCGAAGCCTGGTCGTTTGCCGCCGTCATCGTAATTCGCGGGCCTCGCCCCTTTTCAGTTCGCGCCCGCGTCGGCTCCCTTCACCTGGATCCCCTTCGGCGGAATGCTCGCGGCAGACTGGCAATTCGCCGTTCTGGTGATGCTCGAGAAAATCTTCTGGTACACGACGGCTGTCTGGCTGCTCGCCTCGGTGATGAGATTGGGGTATGCGATCGCCGCGGTCGCCGTGGTGCTCGCCGCCATCGAGATTGCGCAGGTGCGCCTGCCGGGCAGGGTGGCTGAGTCCACCGACCCCATCCTGGCCATCCTTATGGGCTTTGTCCTCTTTATCCTTTCCCGCGAAACAGGAACACGATCTCGATCAGCAGGATGATCACTACCACCACTTCGAGAAAGAATCCGCGGCCGGTGTCGAACCGGTCCACCATGAATTGGTAGAGTTCGCCCGCGGTCTGAAGCTTCTGGTCGACCAGCCTGCGGTAGTCCGGCACACCCACGCGCGCCGCCGCCAGCCGATACATGCGCGCGTAGAACATATCGCTGAGAAACTTGATCGATGTTTCCGTGCGCTCGGCGAGCTCGATCACATCGAGGCGAATGGTGTTCAACCGCTCGGCTTCACCGGCGAGCCCCCAGCGGCGCCATACGCCTGTGCCCTTATCGATCGACCGATAGACTCCGCCGAGCACCGCGGTCAGCAGTTCGTCGTAGTGCCGGAATTCGAGCAGCTGCGTGTTCGCGTATTCCAGCAATTGCATGGTGGGCCCGGCCGCGGCGGCATTATCGAATACGAAGGCTGCCGACCAGCCGACGACGAGAAGGTCGTTCGGATAGTAGGAGACGCTGGCGGCCAGGATCTCCTGCAGTTCGCCGGTTGAAAGCGTCCGGCTTTCGCCGCGCACGATTTGCGCAATCTCTGCGCTGTGTTGCGCGAGGAGTTCAGCGGCGTTCGCATCCACGCTCTCGGGGAAGACGGTGATGATCACGTAATCCTCGTCGAGCCAGTTCGGATAAGGGTGGACCAGCGCCGGGCCCGCCTTCGCAAGGCGGGGCTTGAGCAGGTCCAGCGCGCGTTGTTCGACTGAAGGATCAGCCAGCACGTTCGCCGAACGTTCGACCAGCTCGCCGCCAATCGAGCGAAAACGGCTGATCGAGCTCGATGCTCACGACGCCGTAGTCGTAGTATTTCGCACGTGCATCGAAATTGCTCGACCTCAAGCGGCTCGACCACCGGAGGCCGTTCGAAGCGGACATAATCCGGCGCGGGTTTCGAAAATGCGGGTGTGCGGGTGGGTTGTGGAATCCCCAGTGCAGCGCGTAGCGCGTCGAGCCGGATTTCATCGGCAACGTCGAACAACACCAGTTGCCGGATGAATCCGTGCATCGCGTCTTCATTGTACGTAGCCGAAATCATGGGATTTGAATTGTGACTCCGGCGGGGAAAAGCAAGAAGCAGAAACGCCAGTCGTTAGTATCCCGTTCACGTGAACGTCCAAAGGTCCTGGCGGCGGTACTCCCGATGAATCGGGCTCTAATCCTGGCTAGAATATACGCAGCCGGAGGATTAAGAGCGGGGATGTCGGAAGAAAAACTACTGGAAGCCCGGATCGCTGCCATCAGAACTTCCTGTTCCCGGTCGCGTTCCTCGCTCTTTGTGACCGCCGTCGTCTCCGCCATAATCCTCGCCGCGATCTGGAACACATATTTCACGTGGACTCGCCATCTGCTGGAACTTCCGGAATATGGCTCCGCCAGTCAGCTCAGCCGGTCTCCACTCTCCCAAGAATTAACCGATTCTCAATTGAAGGACCAAGTTCATCTTCTCCTGGAGAACCGGGACATCAGTCTCGCTCTTCTGGGAATCCACGTCAGCTCACAAGACGATTTCGGATGAATCCCCGCATATGATCAGTCTAGTCGCGGCTCGAAACCGCGGTGGTGTCGAAACCGTCGAGAGAGGTAACGACCAGGTGAAGGCCCACTATAAATCGCGGCGCGGGTTTCTGCAGGGGCTCGGTCTTCTTGGCGCTGGTCGTTCCGGTTGGCGGACGGCGGGCGCGCAGGTTTTGCGGAAGAATCCCCGGCTGCGGCGGCTTCCGATCGAACACGTTCTGATCTGCTGCAACGAGAATCGAACGTTCGATCATTACTTCGGGAAAGCGCCGTTCGTCGGGCCGTATGGCATCCCGGCAGGGTATTCGCAGCCGGGTGGATTGCCCGGACTCACGATCGCCCCGATAGACGACAACTCGCCGATTTCACCCAACCCCAATCACGACTGGGCGACGATCCACGGCGAATGGGATAACGGAAAGCTCGACGGCTTTGCCACAGCCGGCACCGTTCAGGCGATGACCTACACGGACGGTTCGCAGCTCGGCTACTATTACGGGCTCTTCAACGAATTCACTCTCTGCGTGAATTATTTCTGCTCGCAGCTGGGACCCACGTTTCCCAATCGCCTCTACCTGGCCGGGGCGACTTCGGGCGGGCAGACCACGGACAACATAACCGCGGGCTCTCTCGACTGGCCAATCATCCTCGACCTGCTTGACGCGCACGGGATCACCTGGAAGGCTTACAACATCGGCGGCAGTTGCAACGTTTCGACCGGCCCCACGGCCTACTACTGCGACAATCAATTCCAGTTCTTCAAACGCTGGGTAGCCGATCCGCGCGTCAACTCATTCGTCGATTCCGACTATTATGCCGACCTCGCGTCGGGCAACTTGCCGCAAGTCAGCTTCGTCATGACGAACGACATCACCGGCGAGCACCCGCCTTATCCGCTCAATGCCGGCGAAGCCCTGCAACAGCAGTTGATCGGAGCCCTGCAGCAGTCGCGCTACTGGCCGCGAGCAGCTTACTTCCTGACCTATGACGAAGGCGGCGGTTTTTTCGATACTGTCGTCCCGCCGGTTCTGGATGCCTATGGCGCCGGTTTTCGGGTGCCGACCTGGGTCATCTCGCCCTTCGCGAAGAAATCCCACCTCGAGCCCACGGTCTACGAGCATTCCTCGCTGCTGAAATTCGTGGAGCGCGTTTTCGATCTGCCGACGCTGGCTTCAGTGAATCATCAGTTCGATGTGCATACGCCGGGCGGGCCGACCAATGATGCCGCGAATGGCGGACCGTTCGGACCTCCCGCGCCGCCGCGCGACGGCCGCACGGACATCGGCGACATGACCGAGTGCTTCGAGTTTAATCCGGAGGCAGGTCGCCAAGATCTTCCGCCCGGTTCTCGAACTTCGTCATCGAGTGAATGAAAACCAGATCGATCTTGCCCACCGGGCCGTTGCGCTGCTTCGCAAGAATCAACTCCGCCACGCCGCGCAGATCTTCGCGGTCACGCTTGTAGACTTCCTCACGAAAAATAAATGCCACGAGATCCGCGTCCTGCTCGATCGATCCCGATTCGCGCAGATCGCTCAGTTGCGGCCGATGATCCCCTACCCGCGTCTCGGTGGCACGACTCAACTGCGAGAGCACCAGGAACGGCACGCCCAGCTCCTTGGATAAAAGCTTCATACCCCGGGACAACTGGCTGACTTCCTGGTTCCGGTTTTCGGTTCGCCCGCGAATGCTCATGAGCTGGAGATAATCCACCACCACCAGCCCCAGTTTCTGCCCGCCCTGCTGGAGGCGCCGCAGCTTTGCGTGCATGTCCATCAGGTTGATGCCCGCCGTGTCATCGATATAGATGGGCGATTCCACCATCTGGTTCGCCGCCGCCCGCAGCTTCTGCCGCTCGCCTTCGTTGAGGTATCCGGCGCGGAATCGCTGGCTGTCCACGCGCGCCGCCGCGCACAACATACGTGTCAGCAGCGATTCCTGCGACATTTCGAGCGAGAAGATCGCCACCGGCTGAAACAAGCGCGCTGCTACGTGCCAGCAGATGTTCAAGGCGAGCGCCGTCTTGCCCATGGACGGCCGCGCGGCGAGAATTACCAGTTCGCCCGCATGCAGGCCGCCCGTCATCTCATCGAGCTTGGTGAAGCCGGTGCTGATCCCTTTGATCCGCTTGCTCGGATCGAGAAACGCATTCAAGCCGCCCTCGTAGTTCTGAATTACTTCGAGCGGGGTCAAAAGTCCCTTTTCCGCGCGCGATTCGCCGAGCTGCAGAAGGGTTTGTTCCGCGCCGGCCAGAATGTCCGCGGGGTCGTCTTCCGCCATCAGGGCGCGGTTCATCAGCTGCTGCGAGGCGACGGCTATGCGCCGCAGCATCGCTTTGTCCCTGACGATCTTGATGTAACTGTCGAGGTTCGAAATCTGCGGCAGGCCGTCGTCGAGCGAAACCAGATAACTCAGGCCGTCGACGGATTCCAGTTCGTTGTAACGCAGCAGTTCGTTCGCAACGGTGACGCGGTCGATCTTTTCGTTGCGCTCGTGGATCTCCGACATGCGCACGAAAATGCGGCGATGCTTCTCCAGCGCGAAGTCGTCGTTGGCGAGGATGCCGGCGGTGTCGATGAAGCGCGAGTCGTCGAGAAGAATCGATCCCAGGATGAAGCGCTCGGCGTCTATGTTGGCGGGAAGACCTTTTTGCAGAGCGGCTGTGGAGGATGCGGCGGGAGACATGGGCCGGGATTCAAGGTAGCTTGCCGGTCTGACCGAAACAAGGTCGAGCGGTAAATATTTCTGTGGAGAGTTTCCAGGGCGACTGGCGAGCAGTCAGGAAACCCCGGTGCGGAAAAATTCTCAGTTTTGCAGAACAAATCCACAAGACATTCTACCGCGAGAATGTTTTTCGTTAAAGAGCTCAGCCGGCTTGAGGTGAAGTCGCGCCTCAGTGGGGCCGATCTTCACTTCATCCACCGGCCAACTTCCAGGCATCGTAACCGCCGCTGAGATTCCCCACTTTCGGAAACCCCGCGGCTTCCAGAATACTCGCCGCGATCGAGCTCCGGTAACCGCCCTTGCAATGCACCAGAACAGTGGTGTCGGGGTCGATTTCACCGAGCCGCTTCTGCAGTTGGGGCAAGGGAATCGAGATCGATCCGGGGATGACTCCGCCCGCCAGCTCGGAACGCTCGCGTACGTCGACGAGCGTCGTGGTCTGCGCCTGCGATTCCATCCACGGTCCCAGCTCGAGCGCCGAAATCTGATCCAGCGGACGCACCGGCTTACCCGCCTGGATCCATCCATACATCCCGCCGGCTAGGTAGCCCGCCACATGTTCGATCCCGACTCGCGCCAGGCGCATCCGCGATTCCCGCACCGCGGCTTCGTCCTCGGCAACGAGCACCACGCGTGTCTCGACGCCACCAAGTATGCGCGCGGCCCAGGAGGCGAATTGCCCACCCAGCGCGACGTGGATTGAGCCCGGCACGTGCGCACCCGCGAACTGATTCGCCGGCCGCGTATCGAGCACGACCATGCCGGCCGCGTGCATCGCTTCCACTTCGTCCGGCGACAATTCGCGAATCGGCCCGAGCTCTTCCAGCGGCGCAGCTCCGGACCGGTTTCGCTCCACTTCGTCGAGAAAGTATGCGGGCTTCGGCGCCATGTCGGCCGTGAGCAACTCGACGAATTGTTCGCGCGTCGCGGCTTGCAGCGCATAATTGTTAGCACGCTCCCGCCCGATCGTCGACGAGGCGTCACTGCTCATTTGCTTGCCGCATAGCGACCCGGCTCCGTGCGCCGGATACACCACGGTCGCATCGGGAAGCTTCAGCAATTTGTCATGGAGACTGTCGTAAAGCAGCGCCGCCAGTTCCTGCGGCGTGCGCGTGGGGGAAAGGTCGGGGCGCCCCACGTCCCCAATGAAGAGTGTGTCGCCCGTGAACACGCATTGCGGGTCGCCCGACGCTTCCGGGAACGCCTCGATGCAAATGCTTTCCTCCGTATGGCCCGGCGTGGAAAGAATCCGCAGCGTTCCTGCGCCCAGCGGCAACTCGTCGCCGTCATGGAGGTCGCGATGCGCGAACTCCGCACCGGCGGCGGCTCCGAGGCAGATGGTCGCGCCGGTCCGGTTCGCCAGTTCCAGATGCCCCGACACAAAATCGGCGTGCAGATGCGTTTCGATCACCCAACGGATGCGCACGCCGAGCTTCTTCGCCTCGTCGACGTACAGATCGACATCGCGTTGAGGATCGATCACGGCCGCTTCGCCCGCGTCGTGAACGAAGTATGACGCGTGCGCGAGACAGCCAAGATAAAACCGCTCGACCTCCATCCTGAGTGCCTCGGAAGTTATTTCGGTTGCGGCACGATCCGAATGTAGGGCTTCGGCGAACGCCAGCCGTTCGGATACGTCTTTTTGGCGTCGTCGTCGGAAACGGCGCCCATGATGATTACATCGTCGCCCTGCTTCCAGTTAGCCGGCGTGGCTACTTTGTGAGTAGCGGTCAGTTGCATCGAATCGAGCACGCGCAGAACTTCGTCGAAGTTTCGGCCGGTGTTCATCGGATACACCAGCATCAGCTTGACCTTCTTGTCCGGGCCTACCACGAACACCGTGCGGACCGTAGCGTTGTTTGCCGCAGTGCGGCCTTCCGACGTCTCGCCCGCGTCCGCTGGCAGCATGTCATAGAGCTTCGCGATCTTCAATTCCGGATCGCCGATCATCGGATAGGTGACCGCATGCCCCTGCGTCTCCTCGATGTCGGCCGCCCACTTCGAGTGGCTGGTGACGGGGTCTACGCTAAGCCCGATAATCTTTGTATTCCGTTTCGCGAACTCGTTGGCGAGTCCGGCCATGTAGCCCAGTTCCGTCGTGCAGATGGGCGTGAAGTCCTTCGGATGAGAAAAGAGAACCGCCCAGCCGTCTCCGATCCATTCGTGAAAACGAATTGGCCCCTGAGTGGTCTCGGCAGTAAAGTCCGGTGCGGTGTCGTTGATTCGTATGGCCGTAAGCAGTAGATTATATCGTTGTGCAGAAGATTCGTGTTGCTCTAATCCTGGCCATTGCGTCGTTGACCGCGTTGGCTGGTCCCAAACCTCCGGCCTCGGTGCGTGTGTATGTGATTGACTGCGGCGTTCTCGACATCCCCGACACGTCGCCCTACCGGCTAACGAAGGAAGATCTGGTCACCACGAAGATGTCGGCGCCGTGTTTCCTGGTCGCTCATCCCAAAGGAACCCTGATGTGGGACACGGGGCCGGTTCCGGATACGAACTTCAAACCCGGCAGCGCGACCGCGACGATGCGCTACGCAACCACGACCAAATCTCTCACCACCCGGCTCGCCGAAATCGGTTACACGCCAGCGGATATCACGTATCTCACCATCTCGCACTTCCACTGGGATCACGTCGGCAACGGCAATCTCTTTGCCGGCTCTACATGGCTTGTCAGACAGAAAGAGCGTGACATCATGTTCTCCGATCCGCCGTCGCCCCGCACCGAACCTGCCAACTTCAGCGCGCTTAAAAACAGCAAAACCGTAATCATCAAAGACGATTACGATGTCTTCGGCGACGGAACGGTGATTCTCAAATCCGCCCCCGGACACTCGCCCGATCATCAGGTATTGTTCCTGAAGCTCAAGAAAACCGGCCCGGTGCTGATCAGCGGGGACCTTTATCACTATCCGCAGGAGCGGACGCGAAAACTGATCCCGACAACCGAATTCAATCCCGACCAGACCGTGGCATCCCGCGCCGCGATTGAAGCCTTCATCAAGCAGACCGGCGCGCAACTCTGGATTCAACACGATCTTCCGGCCAACGCCAAACTGAAGAAGTCGCCAGCGTATTACGACTGAAGTGGATCGCGCGGCTCTCGGCATCCGGTCGCATTCGGGCTGGGCAGTAGTTGTCGTGGCAACCGCTTCGCTTATCCCGTCCGTCGTCTCCTAGCATACTTGACCGGCGCAGGATCGAAATCGCCGATCCCGGAATTCCGGGCTCCCGCCAGCCTTTTCACGCTGCTGAAGGATTGCAGTTCGACCGGGCGGAAACACTGATCCGCAAGTGCCGCGAGAGTTCTCAGTTGCTCGCCACCGCCGCCATCCGCGGTTTAATCAGCCTGCCTCAATTACAAGGTTGACCGGGCCGCCATTCTCTTCGCGTCGGGCCGCCCGCTACCGGATCTGGCTGCGACACTTCACTCCCACGCACTGATCCACACGGCGGAGGGCGAATTTCCGCGAGTACTCGCCAGCGCGTGCCGGGAATGCGGGTTACCGGTAGTGCGAATAAAGAGCGCGAACTGCCCGACCACCCGCTGCTGATGGAACTCGGACGATCAGTGGGACCACCATGGCGTCAGGACGAAAAACGAGCGTCGCTCGCCGCCTGGGCCGCCCTCGCGGATTCCTGACGTGTCGTGTATCTAACGAGCTGCTGGTGGAGCGGCGCTTGCCGGCGCGGGCGGAGGAACCAGCCGGGAAGCTCGGCCTTCCCGTCGAGCGCAAAGACGAACAGCATCGGAGGGTTATCGATCTTGGCATCGTTGGGACCGGCGACTCCTGCGGGGCGGCCCGCACCGGCCATGAAGGCTACGTACTGTTTGCCATCGATCTCGTAGGTGATCGGCGGCGCCACACCTCGCTTGCCGGTCTGAATCTCGAACAGCTTCTCGCCTTTGTCGGCGCTCCAGGCCGCGAAACGCCCGTCATTGGACGTCTGGAAGACGAGGTTCCCGCCGGTGGTCACGGTGCCGCCGCCGATGCCTCCGCCGCCATCGCCGCGCCAGACCAGCGTATGTTTCACCGGATCCCAGGCCTGCAGGCCGCCGCGGACCCCATCCGGCGCCGATGGACCGATGGCTGGCGCCTTGATCTGGCGCGGTTCAGCGCTCGTGCGTACATCGCCGTTGCTGCCTTTCTTGTATTCTTCGTCCGCCTGGTAGGTGTACGACGTGTAGGAAGCGGGAATGTAGACCAGTCCGGTAGCCGGATTGAATGACATCGGCGCCCAGTTATGCGCGCCGCCACCGGTCGGATACACCGCTACCGGCTCCATATCATAGTAAGCTTCGGGATTCACCATCGGACGCCCGCTGTCGTCGACGCCCTTCGCCCAATTCACTTTCACGAACGGGAAAGCCGAAATGAACTGTCCTGTCACCCGGTCGATGGCGTAGAAGAATCCATTCTTCGCGGCTTGCGTCAGGACCTTGCGCACGCGCCCATCGATCTTCAAGTCGAGCAGCATGAGCTGCTGGACGCTGTCGAAATCCCAGTTGTCGTTCGGCACCGTCTGAAAATGCCACTTGAGCTTCCCGGTTGTGAGATCCACGGCAAGGATCGAGCAGGTATACAGATTGTCCATGTTCTTTGCGCCGCGGAATTTCTGCGTCCACGGCTCCGCATTGCCGGTGCCGACATAAACCAGGTTGGCGTCGGGATCGTAGGCGAATCCATCCCAAACCGCGCCGCCGCCGCCTTTGGTGTAGAAATCGCCGCCCCACGTTTTGGCGGCCACTCGCATGGCTTCGTTCTCGAAGGGCTTGCTCGGATCGCCTGGAACCGTATAGAATCTCCACGATCGCTGCCCGGTTGTGGCGTCATACGCATCGAAGAAACCGCGAGTCGTAGTATCGCCGCCCGAGACCCCGATGATCACTTTGCCGCCGGCAATCCGGGGCGCCATGGTGATGTAGTATCCGTCCTGAGTCTAGGCAACGCGGGTCTCCCAGACGGGTTTGCCCGTCATCGCGTCGAGCGCAAACAAGCGTCCATCGAGGCCCGGAGCGAAGATCTTCCCGTTGTAGAGCGCAAGTCCGCGAGCTCGCGTTAATGCCCCTGCTGGCACGCTGATTGACCTCCGGATCCCACCGCCAGATCTGCTTGCCCGTGCGAGCGTCAACGGCGTAGACCACGCTCCAGGTGGTAGTGCCGTAGATCGTGTTGTTCCAGACCAGCGGGGTGCCTTCCTGGTTGTAGCCGCCCGCGCCCACCACATATGACCACTCGAGGCCGAGACGCTTCACGTTCGAAGCGTCGATCTGTTTCAGCGGGCTGTAGCGCGTCTCGCTCTGGGATTTCCCGTAGGTGAGCCAGGAACCGGGGAACTGATCCGCGGGCGTCCCGGCCTTCTTCAGGACCGCCGAGTCAACAACCGCGGGCTGCTGGGCGGAAATCGTGGCGCTACCCACCAGCGTCAGGGCCGCCGCAAGTAGCAGGGTTGCGCGATTCTGTCGAAACGTTTGCATGAGATCTCCTTCAAACAACCCGCTTGACCGAAATAGCCTGATTCTAACCGGCTCGGAGCGCGTGCCAAAACCTGCTGTCGGTCGATAAACGCGTTCTTGATTCTACTGCAATTCACTTCGAACAAGGCACATCGGGGCTTTCCATCGCGCGGCATCCGTTGTCGGCCAGAAACCCCTTCTCTCACCCCGTTTGAGGCAAACGCGGGGAAAGGGGTGAGCGCTTTCGTGCGGCGGCGCGGTTACGCGGCCGGTCAACATGTTACAAGTCCTGCGCAACGACAAATCTGTCTGCCTCGTTGAGCATGCCACGATTCCGCAGAAGACCGGGCTGCCGCGAGGACGCTTTCGTGCTTCAAGCTTCGCGCGTCAGCCGGCCGCGCCAAAAAGTGAGTCAAGATCAGCCGTCCTGCCCGCTTCCATGGCGGCTTCCACCTGCAGGCTCAGGCGATCCCGGCCGATGGTCGCGACGGCGATAATCCGGTCACTCCGGCGATATACCGCGCAGGCGTCGTTCTTCTCCAGATCGCCTTCTATCTGACAACTATCCCACTGGGATGCGTGTCCAACGTATGAGATCTGGACATCGTAGTGCTGGCTCCAGAAGAACGGCGCTTTGCGGAATGGACCGCCGATGCCCAGCATCGAGCGTGCGACCGACTGTCCCTGCCGCTCGGCCACAACCCAATGTTCGATCCGCGCTTGCTCTCCTGAAACCGGTTCGGGATAGCGAGCGATATCGCCCGCAGCAAAAACGTCCGATGCACTCGTACGAAGCATCTCATCGACCACGACGCCGTTGTCGACCTGGATGCCCGCCTCATCGGCCAGGGAAGTTCGCGGCGAAACACCAACTCCCGAGCACGATCAGATCGGCATCGACGGAACGTCCCTCGCCGATTTCAACCTTGTCGTCGAGAATCTCCTGCGGTTTGGTATCGAGCAGGAATCGGACCCCGTGCTTCTCGTGAAGCTTCTGGACAAAGCAGGCCCAGTTCTTTGCCCAGAATATTTCCGAGCGGAACGGAGTCCTGACTGATGACGGTAACCTCGCGCCCACGGCTGCGAAGTGAGGCGGCGACTTCGAGCCCGATGAAGCTCGATCCGATCACCACGCAGTTTCGCGCCTGCTGCGCCCTGGCGATGATGGCGTTGCTGTCCGCGAGAGTCCGGAGACGAAGAACGTGGGGTAGATTCGAACCCTTGATCGAGAGCGAACGGGGCTCCGCGCCGGTGGCGAGCAGGAGCGCGCCGTAGTCCAGTGTCCTGCCGTCGCGCAGGGAAACCTTGTGTTCGGTCGGGGCGAATCCGAATTGCCGGATTGTCAGCGACCAGGTCGACCTGGATTGACTGATAGTAATCGGGGGTTCGTAACGGAATCCATTCTTCCGGCGCCGAGCCAGCCAGGTAGTCCTTGGAGAGATTTGGCCGGTCCACCGGGCTCGGTTGCTCGTCGGCAACGAGCGTAACTGGTCCCGAATATCCCTTCGTCCGGAGCATGTCCGCGCAGGCGGCTCCCGCTGCCCCGCCGCCAATGATCACGACAGAGGAAGGACTCTGCGGACACGCGACGCGGAAATCGGCTTCCTTCTTTCCGATGATTGCGACCGATGTTCCCATCACGCCGTACCTGGAAACATGACAGAGGATTCAGAGCCGGCGCCCCTTCTGCTTCGCCGGTGCGAATATCGAATCGTGCGTGATGCCATGGACATCGGATCGTGTTGCCGACCAGAAGCCCCTCAGCCAGCGGACCGCCGTAATGTGTACAGGTGCCTGCCACTGCGAAGACGTTGTCGCCCTGACGCACCAGGATTACCGCCTCACCTTCATAATGGCCGAGGAACGGTTCGTTCTCGCTGAGCTTGCCGAATTCAACGCCCGATTTCAGATCAGGTCCTGAGAGTTTCTTGTTTTCCGCCATTCATTTCTCCATTCGTTGCGCAAACACTTCATGATCGTATTTCAACCCTGGCAGGGAATTCATCCGGCCTCATTTTCCCTTTTGCGGAGAGCCGGGACAACTTTGGAGATCGTGGAAACGAACTGTGCGGCGACGCAGGCCGCGTCAAACTGCTCTACATCGCTAGACCCGGCCAGCGCGATAGCCTCCCGAAGATCGGGATTAAGGTAGAGATGACGAATCGCCTCGGCGAGTGCTTCCGGATTGTCGGGATCAACAAGAAGACCGCGCTGAACCACTTCCGGAACAGCGGAGGCTCGAGCGCCAACTATGGCCTTACCGGCAGCCATCGCCTCCAGGAACACGATTCCGAATCCCTCCTGCGCGCTGGGCAGACAAAATAGATGGCAACGGTTGTATTCTGCAGCGAGAGCCGATTTCGACACATCGCCAAGCCATCGAACGACCGGTCCAAGATCCAGTTCTTTACAAATGTCCAGCAGACGGGCGCGTTGCGGCCCATCTCCCACAATTCGAATGCTGAGTTCGGGAATCGTATTTCGTAAGAGTGCCGCCGCCCGGAGCAGAACTTCGAGGCGCTTGCGGGGATAAAACCGGCACACTGATAGCACAGTGAATCTTCGGGGATCGGGCACAGCGGGATTCGCGGCGAGGGAAAGCCTCCAGTTCCTCAGGTCGATCAATTCGGGGACAATGACTGCGCCGCTGACACCATAGAACTCCTGCAGCTTTTCGGCGCAATAATGGCTGACCGTGACCACGAGATCGGCCCGCCGCGCATTCCTTTTTTCGAGAAGAGCGTGGAATGCAAGACTCGCGCGGGTGGCGCCGGTTTCGAAACGCACGGCGTCGGCAAGAACGCCCTTGATACAGGCGATGTGTGGAGGCGTTTTGTTGTTTCGAGGGATCGTGTAGCCGTCTACATCCACTCCGATTGTGGCCGCGCTATCGAAGTGGCGAAGGCGCAGGCTTTCATTGAACAGCAGTCGCGTAGCAGTGAAAAACGGGGTGACGACGGCCGGCTGGATTAGTTGGACATTGATTCCCATACGCCCCAGGGACTCGGCGAGCGTTCTCGTGCCGATATAGCAGCCGCTGCCTCTGCGCACGTCCCAGGGAATAGCCGTTATCAGTTCAAGGTGATCGTCGGCCATTGAAGCCCGTCATTGCGATCTGCGATTCCGCCAGATGCAGTGTTGGTTCCCCGGGCTGTTCTGGCGACCGATTTTACCGGCCCCGGAGCCGCCACAAAGCGAGGGAGACGGCAAGAACCCCGCACCACTGCCACAACGGTCTTCGTTCCTACACCCGACGCCCTTGCTGTCCGTCGCGTTCCTGCCGCCGTCCTCCTTCGGTTCGCGATTTGGCGGGCAAACAACAAAATCCCTTCCTCGGAGAGCGTCCAGGGTTGCCAGTGCAAGTTCCGGCCCATTCGATGATCGGTCGTTGGGACCAGGCTAGCCAGCGCCCGCCGCCGGGGCCCATGTGGCTTCCGTCAGAACAGCAACTTCAGGGCAAACTGAAGTTGCCGCGCGGACGTGGTTCCATCCGGCTGAGTCAGCGTGCTCAGGGACTGCCCAAACGTACCGGGTGACGCCAAGGTATCGCCGGCGGTACCGGGTTGGTCGAACTGGACCCGGTTAAACACGTTGTAAGCCTCGGAGCGGAACAGCACGTTCACGCGGTCCGTAACCCGGAAGTTCTTTTGCAGCGTCAGGTCGGTATCATAGTAAGTCGGACCTGTGAAAGTATTTCTTCCCAAGTTGCCCGGTCTGCCAAAAGGCTGAACGGCAAAAGCAGTGATCGGAGGTCCGGTCTGATTCCTCGCAGCGTTACTGGGAATTGAGGGATCGCCAACCAGATCGGGGCGGTTGCTCAGGCCTGTGTACTCTGAATCCCTGGAGCTGTAGATGTCGAGCGGGTGACCGCTTTGAAACGTCCATATGCCCGCCAATTGCCAGCCTCCGAGCACGTGCGACGCAAAGCCCTGTTTCAAATACCGATGGCCGGGCCCGAAGGGAAGTTCGAAGACATAGGCAGTGACAAGCCGGTTCCGCAGATCATAGTCGGAGCTTCCGCGCTCTTCGTGGAGGTTGAAGGAATTTCGCGCGATGTTGCGGTTTCCGCCGGGGGCAACCAGCGGGTCGGCAGCATCGTCAATGGCGTGCGACCAGGTATAAGCAGCCTGAAAATCAATTCCGCCGCTGAATCTCTTGCGGAACGTGGTTTGCAGCCCGTTGTAGGTGCCATTCCCGATCGATTTGACGATGATCGGTTCTTCAAAGGCGAGATTTCCCGTGACTTGGGGCAATCCGAGCAACGGCGCAATGCGCAAGGTTCCACCCGAGACTGTCGGCGGGAGAGTGCCATTTGCCTGAGCAGCGGCTACAAGCGAGGGGATAGGCGGATTTCCGTCAACAGAGCGGAATAGCCGGTGACTTACTGAACCCACGTAATTCACCTCGATGGTCATGCTGTGCCCCAGTTCGTGCTGGATTCCCCCGTTCCACGTCATTGTATAGGGAGTCTTCAGATCCTTGTCGAGGGTGGAAATACCCGATTGCAGAGATCCGTCCGGAACGGATGCCGACGGAGCCGGCTGTGTAGCGGGCGCTGGAAGTGCGCTCAGTGTAACGGGGTTCCCGATGCCATTCGCGAAATCATTATTGGGAAAATTCTGTACGCCCGCGACGAACGGAGGATTGCTCTTCAGGTTAGTGAACAGATTTCCGAAAACCCGGTCATGGTAGATGCCCCAGGCGGCGCGGACCGAGGTTTTGCCGTGGCGCCAGGGGTCCCAGGCCATTCCTACGCGCGGCTCGATATCGTTAGGGTCGTTGGCGTAAAGCTGGCGGCCCGTACCCGGTCCCACCGTTTGAAAGGTTATCGGTGGCGTGGCCGAAAGCTGCTGGGTCAAAAGAGTGGACAGATTGCCGTTGCGTTCAAAGGGAACTCCGTTGAACTCATAGCGCACGCCAATATTGATTGTCAGATTGCTGCGGACTTTCCAGGCATCCTGAATGAAAACACCATATTCGTGCTGGACGAACAGTCTGTAGTCGGTAGCAGTGCGCGTTCCACCCGAGTTGAAGAACTGGCTTTGGGATTGGATGCCGACCACTCCCAGCAAGGCCGCGGCCATGGTCTGCAGAGTCTCGTTAGTGGCGCAGGAGCCGGAGCAATTCACGATCGGGATTCCGAAATTGCCGAAGGCCGTAAAGTCGACCAAGGGTCTGGATCCAAACGCATCGTAGCCGTCGTCGTAGACGTCACGGAATTCGCCGCCCACCTTGACGGAGTGCCGCCCGTGGACCCAGGACAACTTGTCGGAGTAAAACCAAGTTCCGGCACGCCGGTACTGGCTGTTGCTATCCCCCAAGGCGGTGCAGCCCATGTTGGAGATTGTGGACACGCCGTTGGACAACGCGAACGAATAGTCGGTGCCGAACCCGAAAGGATCAACCGCCCCAACGGAGTTGAGCGTGCTGCTGCCGTTGCAACTGAACAGATCGTCCGTCCGGTTGAGGCCGAAATTGAATTCATTCACCAGATTGGGGCGAAATGCGGCAATAAAATTGAACGCACCGTTATGGCTCTGCTGGCTGGTGGCGACGCCTCCGATACCCGGAACGATTTCATCCAGCGAATTCCCATTGGTAAGGCCATTGTAGATGTAGCGCGCGGAGGCCGTGTACTTGTCGTTGAAATGGTGGTCCAGCCGGAAGGTTACATTGGCGCTGTCCAGCGGAGTGCCGGTCGGGAAGAAGTAGATGGCGCGTATGGAATCGACCGCCGGGCCGTTCGGATTGGGATAGAGTGCAAGGACCTTCTGCATGGTGGGATCGAGGGGCAGGCCGAGTACATTGTTCGCTGAACCTGGGTTCGCCAGGTTGATCTGCTGGCCATTGTAGTTGAAGATACCGGTTTTGAACTGCGCGGTTGGCACCACGCTTTCGTTGGTCAACGTGGTCCGAAAACGGTCCCACTCGGAATTGACGAAAAAGAATGTTTTGTCTTTTCTGATCGGGCCGCCGAATGAGCCGCCGAACTGATTTCGTACGAATGGATTCTGCGGGTCCGATGCAGGGTTGAAGTAGTCGCGCGCGGCCAGCGCGTTGACGCGATTGAATTCATACAGATTGCCATGGAACTGGTTGGTCCCGCTGCGCGTGACGACATCGATGATCGCGCCGGAATTACGCCCGAATTCCGGCAGGTAGTTATTCGTAATCACGCGAAACTCCTGGGTGGAATCGGGATTTATGGTGCTGATGCCGCCGGGTATTCCGGGAACCGAAGCGTCATTATTATCCGTGCCGTCCAACAGGAAGTTGTTGTTTCGCTCTCTCTGCCCGTTAATGGAGAATCCACCAAGTGAGCTTTCTACTCCCTGGGCGCCAGGCGACAACAGCACGAGTTGGTAGGGATCGCGCGTAATGAGGGGAAAGTCCAGAATCCGTCGGCTGTCAACCACATTGCTGAGCTGCGCATCTTCGAAATTAATCGGGGCCACCGAGGCGCCGGTTACGTCGACGGTTTGCGAGACGATGCCGACTTCGAGCTTTCCATTCAAGGTGAGGCCTTGGGCGACGGTCAATTCAACCCCCTGGAAGCGTAATGTCGTGAATCCCTCCTTTTCCATCGTTATGTCGTACTTTCCGACGGCGACGTTGGGGATCTGGTAGGTTCCACCGCTATCAGTGAGAACCGTGCGGGCGCTGGCCGTTGCCAGGTTCTTAGCCGTTACCTTTACAGCGGGCACACCGGCGCCGGTTGCATCCGACACGGTCCCCGTGACGGTTGCAGTCTGTGCATATATGGTGACGGCGGCTGTTACTCCCATACACAGCACCGCCGCTACCCTGTAAGGTATTGTTGTTCGCATGTCTATTCACCCCAGAAGACTTGACTTGTCGAGAATCGATACTACCCGGACTATAGCTCGGGAACACAGTTCTGTGCAGCCGGGTTTGTCTCCTAACTTACACAATCGTGTTACAGGGTAAGGTTTAATACAGACCCGCTGATGCCCCACCGCTGATTTCAAGCCTGACACCCGTGTATAAAGTTGGGAAACCCCTAGCTAGTAGCCCTGAAAAACACTCTACCATCTCTAATCAAGTCGCAATAAAGACCGTTACAATCGCCGGTCGGGAGAGCGTTGACGTGGCGCTCGTCAGTTCTAACGAGGGCCGGGAAGGTCCGAGGATTCGATACCGTCTCTGCGATCTCCCGACAGGGAATCCCGACCTTGGCGGGAACTGAGCCTTACATTGTCGAAGCGGCATGGACTGTTCATTCGCCGCAAGCGAGGGACAAGCATTTTCAATGGACCGTGGGCCACGAGCCTTGCAGGTCTCTCCACTCAGTCCCCACCAGGATCGCTTATCTTTTCAGATCGGCCGAGTAAGAAGGTTTCGCTCGGAAGGCGCGGGGTCCATCGCGCCTTCGCTTCCTGTCAACGCTTTGGCCTGTCCGATTCACCGCCCGGCAGCCGGAGCTTCGAGGTTGCCATCGTCCGTTGCCGATGCCACTGGAGCCGATTCCCTGAATCGCCTCAGTGTCGCGACTTCGAATTCAAAGTGCTCCCCGAGGATGTCCCTCGCGCGGAAGGAGTGTTTTGCAACGCCACTATCATCATGCTCGCGAATCCCGGTGAGCGCATGAAATAACTCATGTGCCACTACTCGTCCGAGAGCCCGTCCATAGAGGAAATTGCGGCGCGCGGCCTCATTGGGAAGCGCGGACGCCAGGAGCCTGGCCACAGTCGCGCAGTCAACCTCTATGAAGGGGAGCACCTCCCCGTCGGAAACAGCGGTCGAAGCTAAAATGGCCCCCGCTTCGGGCGGCGCCAGGATCGTTCCAGACCGCGGCGCTTCACAAATACCCTGAAATTCGGAAACGATTACCGCCGCATGGCCCTCATCCTGACCGAAATCGCCCGCAGAACGCCAGGAAACGCTGTAGCCCGCGCCCTCCATGAGAGCATCGACCTCGCGCTTCATTTCCTCGGCTGGCGGCTGGGGCTGACCGGCAGCGGTCTTCAGATACACCACGAGTTTGCGATGCGGAGGGTTAACAGGTTCCGCCAGGCCAGGACGCAGCACAGCGCCGAGAAAGCAGACAAGGACTACCAGAATTCGCGCGGACATGGCGCAAGCCACTGGCAGTATACCAATTTCCTTGCCCCAAAAACGAAGCCCCCGCGCCGGAAAGCGGGGGGCTTCAAACCTCTCCGGATTCGAGGAACTACCGCATCTGCGTTCCTCGCACGGCTAGAACGTCAACCGCAACGCCATTTGCAGGACGCGAGGCGCGCTGCCCGAGTTCGTCGCCGTGATCTCGCCGAACTGAGGATTTCCAAACGCAGCGTAGGTGCCCGCGGTGGTGAGGCCCGGCTGCTGAGCGATGAACAGGGTCCCGGCCGAAGTCGGATTCGCGAAGTTCTCATGGTTAAAGAGGTTGTACGCCTCCGCGCGGAATGTCAGGTGGATGTTCTCCTTCGGAAGTCTTGAAGGACTTGCTCACCGACATATCCATGTTCCAGAATCCGAGACCGCGGATCAGGCCGCGGGTTCCGACCTGCCCCGCGTAGCCGGGCACGAGGTCGTTGCCCACGTTGGTGTTGGCAAAGAGGTTCGGCAGGCCGGCCTGATCGAAATTCAGGCCGGTCGCGGGCAATGACGTAAGGCCGGGACCAAGCATGCACAGCGACGTGAGGCCGTAGTTGCGTGTTGAACTGGCCGGAGGCTGAGCAACTCAGGGGATTCCCGGTGTGGAAGGTGTAGAGGCCGGAGACCTGCCAACCACCGATGGCCTCATCCAGCCAAGCCGGTGCATTGCCCAGGAGATACTTGCCCTTTCCCACCGGGAGGTTGACCACGGCATCCGCAGTGATCTGATGGCGCGCATCGAAATCCGCCGGCCCCAGGCCTTCATTGGGAGCGAACGCATTTTGCACGTTCGTGATGCCGGAGGTCCCGGCGGTGGAGCCGCCTTCGGATCCGGAGCCATTGTCTATGGCATGCGACCAGGTGTAGTTAAGGTCGAACCCCCAACCACTGGTGAATGTTCGCCGCAGCGAGACGATCAACCCGTGATATGCGCCCTGGCCGGCGTTCGTGTACGAGGTCATGCCGGACGCCTGTAAGGGAAAGAACGTGTTGCAGCCGGTGCTTACAATACACGTGCCGTTGGTCTGGCGGATACGATCCGTATCGTTAATGGTGTCCGTCCAGCTGCCCGCGTATTCGGCATAAGCATCGTAGAAAAGGTTGGCGGATGCGCTGCCGGTGATGTAGTGGTTGGCCAGGCCGGGCATGATGTTCTGCACGAAGGGCAGGTTTGGAATCAAGCTCGGGTTGGCTTTCACCTGAGCGGGTGTAACGCCGGTATAGTAAAGGCTCGCCAGCACCTGGGCCGCCTGCGTGAAGGACTGCTTCGACGTCGGATCCACGAAATTCTCCAGTGGCTGGCCGAAGTCCTGCTGGACAAGAGCGCGATGCGCCAACCGGCCGGCATAGCCGATTTCGAGGCTCATGTGTTGAGGCAGCGGGCGCGCATAGCTGGCGTTGAGGAGATATTCGTAGGGCGCCTTCAAATCGTTGGAGACGCCTGTGAAGCTGGTGAAGCCGCCGATGATCGTGGGAGGCGTGAAGGGGAACGCGCCACCGCTGGGCGGAGTGAGAGGCGTGAAGGTGCTGCCGCCGTCGTAGCGCAAGCCGTTAGTGAAGTTGGTGTTGGCAACCTGCGCGGCCGAGGTAGCCAGACCGGGCGAGCCGCCGCTGGCGAATTGCGCCGCCATCCCGTTGCCGTAGTTGTCATAGACGATGCCGGCGCCGGTGCGGATCACGCTGCCCTTGCCCATGAACTTCTCGAGAAGCGATTCCGTCTTTGGGCTGATAGGCCAGGGCCAGGCGAGGCGCCCAGTCGTTCCAGTCCGTCTTATAGTAGCCCGGGCCTTTATTGAGCGGTCCGCCCAGTCGATAAGTGAGATACGCATCCGGAATGGCGGAATTGGGGATACCGGCCGCCGCGGCGCCCATTCGCTGCGCGAAAAATTGATTGATGGAAGTCTGTGGAACTACCTCAACGCCGTTTGCTTCGTAGGGGACTCCGTAAACCGAGTAGCGCAGACCGGCCGTGACGGTAAGGTTCGGCTTGACCTTCCAGGTGTCCTGAACATACTCCTCAGGCGAGTTCGAAAGGAAGTTGCGCGTGATGGATGTGCCAAACGGGTATGTTTTGGCCGTTAATGCCGTAGTTATAGGTCGCGCTGCCGACGTTAAGCAGACCGAAGATCGCTCCGAACCCATTGGATGTGTTGGTGGTGGATGCGAGCGCCGCGCCGGGAATCGACTGCTGGATATAAGCGAGAGTGGAGTTGGTGATATCGTTACCCAACCCCAGCAGCTGCGTAAAACGGAAGCTGTAGCTGGGCTCGTTCGTTCCGGAAATAGTGATGTCCTGCGACTGGTGGAAGTTGAAGCCGGCCTGAATCGTGTGGCGGCCCTTGTTCCAGGTGAAGTCGTCAGTGATGTTGGGGGTCGGCGCGATACGCGAGCTCGGGCGGTTCGTGGTTCCGAGCGTAGTGAATCCGAAGTTGGGAATCACACTCTGGACGCCGGTGTTCGATTGGCCGAGGCGCGTATAACCAACGCTGATGGTATTGACCATATTGGCGTTAATCACGTATGTATACCGCCCCGCGACACCGCGTGAGTTATCAAGCGCTACCTGCGTGGGCGACTGGCCGGGAAACTGCTCCAGCCCGGCAGTGTGGAACCTGGGACGCGCCGTTCAGCGTGCCGCGCAGCGAGATGGTGTGCTTACCGGCGTTGTCGATGTTGTAATCCATTCGAGCTACTTCCGCGTGGTTGTTGAGGGGCGACGGAGGCGTTGAACAGAAGGTCGTTAAAGTTCAAGCCGTGGTCGGAAGCGGCCAGCGGATCGTTGCCGGACGGGTATTGTTTCATCAGGCCCAGGATGTAAGGATTTGCGCCGATACCGAGAGGGTCGATCGCCTTCACCGCCGCGGGGCTGAGTTGAACGGTCTGCCCGCTCTTCAGAAGAACTTCGACAATGCCCTGCTTTAGCGTGTCGCTAGGAACTGTATCGAGCTTGGACGCCTGGCTGCGGTCCTTGCGGGCTTCCCAGTTGAAGAAGAAAAACAGCTTGTTCTTTTTGATGGGACCGCCGAGCGAAGCGCCGTACTGGTTGCGGATCAGAGCCGGACGCGCTACGCCGGCGCGATTGCTGAACCAGTCGTTGGCTTCAAAATCCGTGTTGCGGTTGTACTCGTAGGCCGACCCGTGAAACTGGTTGGAGCCGCTCTTGGTGACGATGGAGACCTGTCCACCGGCGCTGTGGCCCATATCGGAACCCTGTCCGGCGATGGTGGTGCGGAACTCCTGCACCGAATCGAGCGGAATCGGCAGGACGGCGTTGAATCCGTTATTGGCCGTGGTGCCGCGATTGTCGTTGACGTCGACTCCATCGAGAGTCACATTGTTCTGGTCCGGCCGGGCGCCAAGCACCTGTCCGGTTGAACTGACGCCGGGCTGAATGCTGAGCAGCGCGACGACGTTACGGGTCTGCAAGCGGCAGTTCCTGGACTTGTACCTCGGTGAACGGATTGCCTACCGTGGCGTTCTCCGTGTTGATCTGTGTCGCCTCCGCGGTGACGTTGACCGTTTCGCTGACCTGGCCGACCTCAAGCGTAAGATTCAACGTCGCGGGTACATTCACCTGCAGCGACAAACTGGACGTGTTGGTCTTGAATCCGGGCTTCTGAACTTCGATCTTGTAAGGGCCGGGGAGAACCTGGAGGATTTTGTAAATACCGGTATCATCCGACACCTCCTTGCGCGTGGCGGACGTCTCGGTATTAGTGAGCGTCACAACGGCGCCGGGAATGATGGCGCCTTGAGGGTCGCTGACCACGCCTTGAAGCGAGCTCGTTTGGGCCGCAAGCGGCAAGGCGCCGAGCACAGTAAAGCGATGGCGAGTAGAGCGATAGAATTCCGGTTCATTCAGCAAGTCTCCTTGAAATTTTGCTGTCGGAGGCTGATACATTGCTTGAATCGGGCGACTGGGCACCGATACGTCCGCGTTCAACGGCAAAGAATGACGAGATTACCCGCTGTCACCTACTGGGTGAGATCGAAGCCCTTTGCGTCAAGCTTACTGCTGAGATTCAACCCGTTGCGGCCATGAGTATGCAAGAACCCCACCGTGGATGCGATGTCAGCAGAAACCTGGCAACGCATATGTACATACAAGGCAAGGCAGCGGGCAGCGCGGACTAAGCGCTGGGTGCGACCACAAGGCCGCTCAAATGTCTCAACGAAGAAGGATCAAAACCCCGTCGAGCTTTGTATCGAAGGTAGCATGAATACGGGACTCCGGCAAGCAAACTCGCCCCATTTTGCTTGCAAAAATTCTTATCGTCGTGATAAGCTTGACTATCACCTTTCCGCGCCCGAAAGCGTCCTGCCGTTCGTCTCCAGCGCCAGGTCAGAGCGCGTCAATCCTGATCGAATTGTTTGCCGCTGTACTGAGCGTGCATCGGTCTGTCTCTTCGTCAGCCCGCTCCTTGAGCCTGTACACCGTCAGGCGGCCTGAGTACAAGGAGACTTTCGATGAAAACGCGCATTCTTACGTGGGATTACTCATGGCGGCAAGCGGATACACCGCGAAGCCACACCAGAGCGGTGCTTGCAACCGGGCACTCTGGCGGAACCCTGGCTGACCGGCGGACCCAACTGCCTGACCATCCCCGACTGGCAGGTGCATGAGTACAACGAAGACTTCTACATTCTGCGCGAATCCGGTTGTATCAACGCCGAGAAGCCGTTCCTGTATCTGATGTTCGGCGATAACAAGGCGCTGCTCGAAGACACCGGAGTGGCGTCCGCCGCGGATAAGAGCGTGATTCCCACCGCGCCCGTCATCATGGATCTGATGGACAAGTGGGCCAAACGCAAGAAGCACGCGCCGGTATCGCTCGTGGTGATCCACTCTCACTCACATGGCGATCACACGGCGGCGGACGGTCAGTTCAAGCAGATGCCCGGCGTGCAGTTCATAGCGGCAACGCCCGCCGAGATCCAGAAGGCGGCCGGAATCGCCGCGTGGCCTACCGACCTGGGCCAGATCGATCTGGGCAACCGCATTGTCGATGTCATTCCGATTCCGGGTCACGATGTGGCGAGCATCGCGCTCTACGATCGCGTCACCGGCAATTTGATGACGGGCGACAGCCTCTATCCGGGCCGCCTGTATGCACCGGAAGCGCAGATTCCCACCTATGCCGCGAGCGCGCAGCGGATGGTGGATTTCGTGAAACTCCACCCCATCGCGCATGTTCTGGGCACGCATATCGAAGAGGGGAGCCAGCCCTATTTCGACTACCCGCGCGGCACGACGTATCAGCCCAAAGAGCATGTGCTGGAACTGAGCCGCGCTCATGTGTTCGAACTGGCCGAAGCGTTCCGCAAGATGGACGGGAAACCGATCAAGATGGTGTATCCGGATTTCGCGGTGGTTCCGCGACCCGCCAATACGCCGCTGCCTGAGTCGATTCAGGCGGGCGACTGGCATGGGTCTGCAGCCGGGAGAGCTGCCCACGGGCTGGAAGACGGGCGGTCCGAATTGCGTAACCATTCCGAGCTGGCAGATCAAGGAATACAACGAGGATTTCTATATCCTGCGCGAATCGGGCTGCATCAATCCCGAGAAGCCGTTCTTGTTCCTGATGTTTGGCGATAAGAAGGCCCTTCTCGAAGACACCGGAGTGGCGACGCTTGCTGCCGGACGGAGGCACCGGCACGGTGATTCCGACGGCGCCGGTCATCATGGATCTTATGGCCAAGTGGGCCGCGCGCAAGAAGCACGCGCCGGTTTCGCTGGTCGTCATTCACTCGCATTCGCACAGCGACCATACCGCCGGCGACGAACAGTTGAAGGCGTTGCCCAACGTGGAGTACATCGCGCCCAAGCCCGAGGAGATTCAGAAAGCAACCGGAATCGCCAACTGGCCCACCGACATCGGCCATATCGACCTGGGCGGCCGCATCGTCGACGTGATCCCGATTCCAGGCCACGATGTGGCGAGCATTACGCTTTATGACCGCCTGACCGGTAACCTTATGACCGGGGATAGTATGTATCCGGGGCTGCTGTCGATTAATGCAAAGGACGTCCCGGCATATACCGCCAGCGCTCAGCGGCTGGCAGATTTTGCGAGCGAACATCTGGTGGCTCACGTTCTGGGCACTCACATTGAACAGAACAAACTGCCCTATCTCGACTTCGGCCGGGGAACGATCTATCAAGTCGACGAAGCTCCGCTGGAGCTCACACGCGCGCACGTCTTCGAACTCAATGACGGTTTCATCTCACTGCACGGAGAGGAAAAGCTGGTGGCCATGCCCGACTTCACCATCGTGCCGCGCGAAAGCGGTGAGACTGCTTACCCGCCGGAGCTGCGGCCAAGAAGGCGAAGAAAAACTGAAATCGCGTGGCTACTGAGGCGCGGCTTGAAGGAGCGGCGGACGCGGCCTCTTAAGGCTGCTTCGGGCTGAATCGCCAGACGTTCTGCTCTTTGTGGTTCGTCAACCAGACCGAGCCGAGCCCGACACGCAGGGAATCGCCGCCGGGTCCCACCCATTGCTGGACAACTTTGTTGGAGGCGATGTCGATCCGCATCAAGGGTACTTCGTCCATTGTTACCCAAACCGAGCCCTCACCCACGGCGATGTCGCCGCCGGGGCCCGGGACTCCGGTCGCGATGGTCGCCACGACACGATTCGTTTTCGGATCCACGCGGGAGACGCTTCCGTCACCCTGATTCAGGGTCCAGACGGCGCCTTCGCCAACCGCGAGGAAGCGAGGTTTGGGACCCACTTTGATCGTGGCGGTTACGCGATTCATGCTGGGATCCACCCGTGCTCAGGGTATTGCCCGCAGTGCAGGTGACCCATACCGCGCCTTCGCCGTATTCCGCGGCGAAGGAACCCGGGGGCACGGCTATGCGAGCAACGGGTTGATTGGTTTTGGGATCGATTCGCAAACAACAGGCCTTTGGGATCAGTCAGGTACCAGATGCTGTCATCGCTGGCGGTAATGGTGCCTTCTGTGTCCGCGGGCCCAAACGGCAGTTTGGCAACCACCTTGTTCGTTGCGACATCGACGCGCGAAAGCGTTTTGTCACCGCAGCTGGGGACCCACACGCTTCCAAACCCTGCTACCAAACCTGAGCACGGTAGCTGCCCTACACGTATGGTGGTTACAATCTTGTTGGTTTTAGGGCTCTGAGCGAGAATCTGTAAGATTGGTGAATTGACGGGACTTTGGCGGATCGGTCTTTCGGTTAAATTCGGAAGTTGCCGACCGACAACGAGTTCACACGAATCCTGCAATGGCCCGGCTACCGCGTGTACCGGCACGAGATCGACGAGAAGAACAAGACTCCTGGATTTATGGGTGCGGCGCAAGCGCGGGAAACCGCAAGCTGGAGTGTTCTGGCTGCGGGCGCAAGTTCACCGATGCCTATGACTGCAGCGAACGGGTGGTGCGGGATCTGCCCTGGAGCGAGTTCCGCAGCACCGTGCACGTCGAGGTGTATCGGGTGAAATGCCCGGACTGCGGCGTGAAGGTGGAGAAAGTGCCTCTCCTGCCGAGGCAAAGCGCCGTTCAGCAAGCGCTTCGAAGACGCAGTGGCGCAGGCGTGTGAGAGCGCATCGGCACGCCAGGTGGCGCGACGATTCGGGCTGGCCGAGACCACGGTGCGGGCGATCGATCTGCGCTACCTGGAACGATGGGACGCGCAACGGCGCAAGCCACCGCTACGGCAGATGGGTGTGGACGAGATTTACCGGGGAAAGAGCGACAAGTTTCTGACGGTGGTGAGCAATCTGGAGACCGGCGAGCCGCTATGGTTTGGCAAGGAGACCGGAAGAAGGAGACGCTGGACGAGTTCTTCAGGACGCAGCTGAGCGGCGGCAGCGCAGAACGCATCGAGGCGTGCTGCGTGGACATGTGGGAACCGTTCCGGCTCAGTATTGAGGAGTGGGTCCCGCGATGCCGCATCGTGTATGACAAGTTCCACATCATCCAGCACGCCAACGATGCGGTGGACGAGGTGCGGCGCGCCGAGTTCTTCCGCAAGGGGCGGAAGATGCGCGATCTGATCAAAGGGAAGAAGTGGCTGCTGCTGAGCCGCTGGAAGAACCTCGCAGCGAACCAGCGCGGCGTCCTGAACCGGCTATTCCAGTTGAATCGGCGAGTGTTCAAAGCCTACCTGCTCAAAGAAAGTCTGGAGCAGCTGTGGGACTACCGCTACGAGGGAGCGATGCTCAACTATCTGCAGAAGTGGATGGATCAACTGCGATGGCAGCGTTTGCCCTCGTTCCAGAAGCTCGCCGAGATGCTGCTCAAGCACCTCGACGGGATTCTGAACTACTGCCGGACCAAGGTGCGCTTCGGAGTCGTCGAGGCCATCAACGGCAACATCCGCATGCTGATCAACCGCGGCCGCGGCTATAAGAACATGCGCTATCTGCTATTGAAGGCGAAGCGCATGGCCGTGACCAACACCGAATACGTCGCTTTTCAGAAAATCAGGAAAGCCGCGTAGAATGCTATTTCTTACGAATTCTCGCTCAGAGCCGGTTTTAGGATCAAGCCGCGTGATCGTGCCCTTCGGTTTATTGCCGATCCATACGGAGTCAGGCAGGATCAAAACCCAATCGGGAAAGCCAGGAATCGTGAATACCGCACTGGCTGACGGGCGGGCCTGACTGTCTCACCGTCCCCGACTGGCAGGTGCACGAGTACAACGAAGACTTTTACATCCTCCGCGAGTCCGGTTGTGTCAACGCCGAGAAGCCATTCTTATATCTGATGTTCGGCGACAACAAGGCGCTGCTCGAAGACACCGGTGTGGCCTCCGCCGCGGATAAGAGTATAATTCCCACCGCGCCCGTCATCATGGATCTCATGGCCAAGTGGGCGGCGCGCAAGAAGCATGCTCCCGTTTCGCTCATCGTGATCCACTCTCATGCACATGGCGACCACACCGCAGCGGACGGTCAGTTCAAGCAGATGCCTGACGTGCAGTTCATAGCGGCAGCACCTCGCCGAGATCCAGAAGGCCGCAGGAATCGCGGCTGGTCCTGGCCCACCGGTCTGGGCCAGATCGATCTGGGCAACCGCATCGTCGATATCATTCCGATCCCCGGCCACGATGTAGCAAGCATCGCGCTCTACGACCGCGTCACGGGCAATCTGATGACGGGTGACAGCCTCTATCCAGGACGTCTGTATGTGAACGAAGCGCAGATTCCCACCTACGCCGGCAGCGCGCAGCGCATGGTGGATTTCGTGAAACTCCATCCCGTCGCACACGTGCTGGGCACCCACATCGAAGAGGGGAGCCAGCCCTATTTCGATTACCCGCGCGGCACCACCTATCAGCCCAAAGAGCACGTTCTGGAACTGAGCCGCGCTCACGTGTTTGAGCTGGCCGAAGCTTTCCGCAAGATGGATGGGAAACCGATCAAGATGGTCTATCCGGACTTCGCAGTGGTCCCGCGCGCGGCCAATACCCCACAGCCTGCCGTTATGCAGGCGGGCGATGGTATGGGCCTGCAGGCCGGGAGTGCTGCCGACCGGCTGGCAGACAGGCGGTCCGAATTGCGTGACCATTCCGAGTTGGCAAGTAAAGGAATACAACGAGGATTTCTCTGCTGTCCGGCTATAAGGCGAACAGATTCAACTGGTTGGAAGAATCGGAGTAGAATCGTCTTGGGAGTCGGATGGCTGAAGTGCCTGTAGAATGGGCGTTTTCTCAAAAAGCGTGACGCTCAAAATCTGTAGAATCTGGTAGAGGCTGATCGGCAGCACGAGGCGCTTGCGGACGATGGCGACCAGCACGTAGACCGACACGGCGATCCAGATTTGGGTCTTCACAGCGTTCTCGCTGGTGCCGTAGAAGGCCTTGATTCGGAGGTGCTGCTTGATCCACTTGAAGAACAGTTCCACCTGCCATCGGGACTTGTAGATCTGGCGATGGTGAGCGCCGGAAGCGTGAAGTTGTTGGTGAGGAACTTGAACCGCTTCCTGGTTTCCACGTCGAGATAGCTGACGCGCCGCAGCGCGTCCGGATACACCTTGGCGGAGCCGATGGCGGTCAGGATGACGGTGTGATCGGATCGAACGCCGGTGGTCTTGTCCACCGGATGTGAGTAGCGGCGCTGGAGCATCACATTGGATTTGGTGCGCACGACGAAGAAGGCCGCGCTCAGCGTGAAGACGTAGAGACGTTCGAAATCCACGTAGCCGCGGTCCATGACGTAGAACGCTCCGGCCTCGGCAGGATCTCGTCGAGGATGTTGACGTCGTGCACTTTGCCGTCGGTAATGCTGATAAACGTGGGGATATTGCCGTGCAGGTCCAGCAGCGTGTGCATCTTGACGGCGGCCTTGTGCTTGCGGAATTTGGCCCACGGGAACAGCGACAGGCACAGATCGATGGTGGTGGAGTCCAGGGCGTACAGACTCTGATCCAGATCGACGCCGATCGGATCGCGGGCGTAGAGCGGTCGCGCGATGCCGATCAGAACCTGGGCGAAGTCGGCATAGATGCGCCAGTCGTGCGTCTCGTTGGCGTCGGCCAGAGTGGAGCGCGCCACCTTGCCGCGCAAGCCCATGTGGTAAAGCTTGCCACTCATGGATCGCAGGCACGCTTCGATGTCGCGCAGACTCTCGCGGTAGGTCAGTTGAGCGAAAGCCATCGCCAGTAACTGATCCCAACAAGAGAAGCCTCTGAAGACGAGAATCGCCGTCATAGCGCGCGACGCACTTCTGGAATTCTTTGCTGGGCAGGTACTCGATCAGTTGCGCGAAAACGGTGCGGCCAACATTCATCCACCATTGTTTCGTTCTCGCCGATGACCAGTCGGGGCCAATTCCGGAATTTTGGTCCCTTCCGGAATTTCAAATCGTTCCCACGACTAACCGGCGCATCCACCTGATTCAAAGATGTTTATGTCCGCTCCGCAAAAGTTTAGCCGGACAGCATATCCTGCGTGAGTCAGGCTGCATCAATCCCGAGAAGCCATTCTTATTCCTCATGTTCGGCGATAAGAAAGCCCTTCTCGAAGACACCGGAGTGGCAACGCTGATGCCCGACTTCACTCGAGGCACGGTAATTCCGACAGCGCCCGTAATCATGGATCTCATGGCCAAGTGGGCCGCGCGCAAGAAACACGCCCCGGTTTCTCTGGTTGTCATCCACTCGCATGGCCACAACGACCACACCGCCGGCGATGAACAGTTGAAAGCGTTACCCAACGTTGAGTACATCGCGCCGCAGCCCGCGGACATTCAGAAAGCAACGGGAATTGCCAATTGGCCCACCGACATCGGCCACATCGATCTGGGCGGCCGCATAGTCGACGTGATCCCTTTCCCGGGCCACCAGGTAGCCAGCATTGCTCTTTATGACCGCTTGACCGGCAACCTCATGACCGGCGACAGTTTGTATCCGGGGCTCCTTGCGGTTGAAGATGTCAACGTCTACACCGCGAGTGCCCAGCGGCTGGCAGACTTTGCGAGCGAACATCCGGTGGCCCATGTTCTGGGCACTCATATTGAACAGAATAAGCTGCCCTATCTCGACTTCGGCCGGGGAACGATTTATCAAATCGACGAAGCCCCGCTCGAACTGACCCGTGCCCACGTCTTCGAACTCAATGACGCGTTCATCTCGCTGCATGGAGAGAACAAGATAGTCGCCATGCCCGATTTCACGCTGGTGCCGCGCGGCACGGATGAGACTCAATATCCGCCTGAGTTACGGGCTAAGCCTAAGGCGAAGTAAGAAGCAGACGCAGGGCGAGGAAGCACCTTGCCCTGCGTCATTTTCCTACCAGATGTACCGGGTCCCTGTTATTTTCCGTACAGAAGAACTCCATCATTTCCGTGTCGGCCGCAATCACCTGGTTTACTTTATAGGTCCATGGCTTGGTGTACGCCTTGGGGTCATCGACTGTGACTTCAATTTCCAGATTGCCGAAACTCGGGCGGCGGAACCGCTCAGTGACCTTGGCCACAGCTGTGAACGGGCTGCCTACGTTGTCGAGCCACATGCCATCCTTGAAGCCGGCCGTCTGCACCACCAACGTGTCCCCTTCCCATTTCGCCGGTTGAATAGCCGTTGAAGGCGGGCTGCGGGTCGACGGGCATGGGTCGTCCGTCCGTGAAGATCTGTCGGAAAGTATTATCGCGCTCGAACAGAATCACGACCAGACCCGGAGTCTGGACTATCTTCCGCGGACCCTCGATCTTCAGCATTCTGACCAGCCCCAGCGGCTGGCAATATCCGTCGGGATCGTCTTTGTCTTCGTTCGCATGGCGCGACTTGAGCAACTCGGTCCCCCAGGTTGAATACGGCAGGCCCCCTTTGACGAACGTGCCCAGGTCCCCGAAACCGCCAACCGCGATGTCTGAGCCAATCACCTCCTGCGACGCCCGCTCCGCGTCCTGCTCGCTTGTCCGGCCACCGCGCCGCGGCGCTTCCCACAATCCGGAAAAATCGGGCTTTCCGTCCGCCGTTCGGGGGACTGGCGCGCTCATGTTCAGTTTGCCGTTGGCTGTGCGTGGTAATCCAGGCGTCGGGTAGTCCAGCCACTGGGCGTTCACAGGCATGGAGAGGATTGCTGCCAGCACTCCGGGTATTGCGATAACAGTTCGGCTCATAGGTGTTTCTTCTCCTGTCTTTCCCTTACTTGGATGGCGATGGTGGATTTGCAGCCGGGACGCGCACCGAAATGGTGAATTCCGGCAATGCGATCGTGGCCAGGCTTGTTGCCCATTTTCACGAAGGCGTCATTCAACTCAATGACGTGCGCACGAGTCAGGTCGAGTGAGTGCTCCTCGGGTTGATAAGCCGTACCGCGCGGATAGTCGAGAAACGCGGTCTTCGTCTGTTCTATGTGAGTTCCCAGGACGTGGGCCACTTCGTGTGCAGTCACAAAGTCGGCGAGCCGCTGGGCGCTGGCCGCGAAGGTTGGGACTTGCGCCAGTTGTACGCCCAGCCGGCCGGGATACAGGCTGTCACCGGTCATCAGATTTCCGGTGACGCGGTCGTAGAGTGCAATGCTCGCGACGTCGTGACCCGGAATCGGGATGATGTCGATGATGCGGTTCCCCAGATCGATCTGGCCCAGGTCGGTGGGCCAGGTGGCGATGCCGGCCGCTTTCTGGATCTCCGGGGGCGTTGCGGCCACAAACTGCACGTCGGGCATTTGTTTGAACTGCGCGTCCGCAGCCGTGTGATCCGCATGCGAATGAGAATGGATAACCACGAGCGATACCGGCGCGTGCTTCTTGCGCGCAGCCCACCTGGCCATCAGATCCATGATCACCGGCGCGGTGGGAATCACACTCTTATCCGCCGCCGAGGCGACTCCGGTATCTTCGAGCAGCGCCTTATTTTCACCGAAAATCAGATAGAGGAAAGGCTTTTCGAAATGGACGCAGCCCGACTCCCGGATGATGTAAAAGTCCTCGTTGTATTCGTGGACCTGCCAGTCCGGTACGGCCAGGCAATTGGGTCCGCCGGTCTTCCACGCTCCCGGAAGCACTCCAGGCTGCAGACCCGCTCCATCGGCTTTGGTCGCAGCGTACGCCGAGAATGCTACCGCGCCGCAGGCAATGAGTGTCAGGATTCGCATATTAGTCCACATTCGGCAAAGCATTCCACTCGGACATCGGCATATCCACGCCGGGGTAAGCGACCTTCTTGAACGGGAAGCTGGCCGTAACCCACTCCTTTACCGAGGACTGAAGCGTGGGTAGTAGTTTCAGTTGCTCCCCATGCGCCGTCACGACGATACGCACGGTGGCCTCGTAACCGGCCTTCTTGCTCGGGTTCACATAAACACAAGCGACTTCTTCCGAACCATCCTCAGTCAGTACTCCGTAGGCGAACGACGTCTGATGCTGAAACTCCCACCGATGCCGCTTCACCTCTCCGTAGTCTTCGTCCAAGGTAGTTTTCATCGGTCCGGTCTTGCCGCCGAGCGTAGCCAGTGCCGCATAGTCCTGCTTCAGAATTTCGGGTTCCAGAATGTTCCACGTGTAACCCGGCATTGCCGGTGGCGGCGGAGCCATGAACGTTTCCGGAACGAACCGGACCTTGTTCGTGGCGTAAAGCGTATTCGTAGTCGGCGAGGCAACCACGAGTTCCGGAGCACAGGTTTCCGACTTCGCCACACACACCGAGTAATGGATCCAGCGCGGCTCGGTGGCGCTGAGTGTAGCTGTCAACTGATCGCCTTCGGCCGTAAATGGCGCTTCGGCTTCTTTCTCGTTCAACTTAGTCTTGAGAATCAGGCCGTTCCCGAGCTTCGGATTCAACACCTTCACGTGGAAGGTCGTCGGCTGACCGGGAATGAACGTCGCTAAGTCTTCCACCAGAATGTCGGGCTTACCGTCGCCATCCAGATCGAACGGCCGCGCTTCTTCGGTCCACGCGTGCGGCGCCGCCGCCATCACCTTTTCCGGAAGAAACCGCCAGACGGTGTGCTGACGCCCGTTAGACAACCAGACATAGCCATGGCCAACCCGCATGGCGTCTCCGCCCGGGCCGGTCAGCTGCGCGGTCACATCGATTGCTCGCCGGATCGATGCGGATTACCGGCATCGCACGAATACTTAGCCAGACTGCGCCTTCACCGGTCGCAATATCGCCTCCGGTTCCGGGAACGCCAACCTCGATCGTCGCCACCACTTTCATGGTGCGTGGATCGATCTTCGTGACAGTTCCCGTCCCCTGGTTGAGCGTCCAGACGTATCCTTCGCCGGCCGCCATGAACCGCGGGTTCTTATCCACGGGAATCTCCGCGATCACGCGGTTAGTCACGGGATGGATGACACTGACCAGGCTTTTCTCAGTGCTTGAGACCCACACGAGGTTGTAGCCATACACGGCAGTATAGGAACCCGGAGCCACTTTGATCTCGGCACTGACTTTGTTGGTTGCCGGATCGATGCGCGAGACGATCGCGCCGGTCTTATCGTCGCTCGGCATCCATGCGGCGCCCGCGCCGAATGCTATCCCGCCTTCGCTGTTCGCCGGGCCGACGGGAACTTTCGCGACAACCTGATTCGTGGCTAAGTCGATCCGGGAGATCGTATGGTCTTCACAACTGGGCGCCCAGAGCGTCCCGGCCGCAACCGCGAAACCGGAGCACGGTTTCTTAACCGGAACGGTTGCAAGGACCGCGTTATTCCTCGGATCCATGCGATAGACCAAGTCGGTGCCGCTGCTGTTCGTCCACACCGAGTCTTCGGTGATGGCCAACCAGTCGGGGCCGCCGGTTCCGAGGTTATACTGGCCGTCCGGAATCAGATTCGACATCGGCGCTTGTACACCCGGAACGCCGGGCGGTGGGCCCGGCTTCGGCCTCTGCTGACCCGATGCGGACAAGACCGCCAGAATAGCAAGAGACGGTCCGGCAAGCGGACGGAATAATCTAAGCGATAATTTCATGATTGCCTCTTCTGCCGTATACGCCCCGGCCGGGGCGGAAGGTCTTACATCGGCGACGAGGCCGCTCAAAACTACGTTGGCGCCGCTGAAAAAAGCTACTTACCGCTCCTTCACAGTCGCGGCTCAGAAGGGTGGGTGATGATTCCGAACTGAGCCGCGCGCGCCGCAAGCGGTAACGAAAGGCCATTGTTCAGCATTCTGCTTAAGCGATCAAGTCGTGCAGGACGTTGCCGGCGACATCCGTCAGCCGGAAATCCCGTCCGCTGTACCGATACGTCAACTTCGTGTGATCGATCCCGAGCAGATACAGTATCGTGGCGTGAATGTCGTGAACGTGTACCGGCTTTTCGATCGCCTTGAAGCCGAAATCGTCGGTCGCGCCGTAGATCGTGCCGCCTTTTACCGCGCCGCCGGCCAGCCACATCGTGAATCCGAACGGATTGTGATCGCGTCCGCGCTTCACGGCGCCGCTCATCCGCCGCCGACTTCGCGAACCGGCGTGCGGCCGAACTCCGATCCGCAAACCACCAGCGTATCTTTCCAGAGACCGCGCTGCTTCAGGTCCTTGATCACCGCGGCAAACGCCTGGTCTGAGTTTTTGGCGTTGATCTTGTGGGCCAGGATGTCGGCGTGCGCGTCCCACGGGTCGCCTTTGGAATAATAGAGCTGCACCATGCGAACGCCTTTTTCGGCGAGCCGGACCGCGGTCAGCGCGCCGCGCGCTACGTCGCCAGGGCCGTACATATCGAGCGTGGCCTGCGATTCCTTGCGGATGTCGAACACTTCGGGCGCTTCCGTCTGCATCCGATAGGCGGTTTCCATCGACTTGATAACAGCGTCCACCTGCGGATCCGTGCCCGCGTCTGCGGCGCGAATCTTTTCGATCTTCTGCAGCAGATCCAGTTCCCGGCGCTGCTCGACAAGAGAGAACTTCGGATTGTTGACGAAATTCAGAATCTTCTTCGGATCGAAGTTCTTTTCGACGACTACCTTCTTGGGCTTCTCGTCCTTCTTGTCTTTGTCCTTCCTTGTCCATGGCTTCCGCGGGCGCCGGCATATCCGGCGGCGCATCTGCCAGGCTGCGCCATCCGGCCCGAGCGTCTGGACTTTGTTCGAGATGTAAGTGCCCTGATGAATCGCCGGAAGAAATCCGTTGCTCCACAGCGGCGGCCCGACTGTGGTCGGAATATCGGGGCAAAGAACCACGTAACCCGGCAGATTCTGATTCTCCGTGCCGAGCCCGTAAGTGACCCATGCGCCCATCGACGGACGGCCCGCCTGATTCGCGCCCGTGTTCATCATCAGGCAGGAAGGCTCATGATTGGGAATTTCGGTGTAGACCGAACGCACCCAGCAGATGTCGTCCGCAACTCCGCAGAGGTGCGGCCACAGATCGCTGATGTCCATGCCGCACTGCCCGTACTTCTTGAACGTGAACGGCGACTTCATCAGTTCGCCCGTGCGGCGCTCGGTTGAGATCGAACCGCCCGGCATAGGCTGGCCATCGTACTTCTCGAGCGCCGGCTTGGGATCGAACGCGTCGATGGTGGATAAGCCGCCGTTCATGAACAGGAAGATGACGCGCTTGACCTTTGCGGATAGTCGAGCTGAGTGACAACCCCGCCTCCATCCCCGGTGAGTCCCGCACGCGCCATGGACTGGCTGAGCATGCCGGCGAAAGCCATCATTCCGAAGCCGTCGCCGACACGGCGCAGCGCTTCTCGCCTGGTCACCGGATTACTTTTGTTGTGGTTAGACATGCTTTCTCTTGAGTTAGTTGATGAACAGGAATTCCGAAGAGCTGAGCAGCACCTTCGCGTACCGGCCCCACACCGTGGGTTCGTACTTCACCTGCGGCGCCGCAGCCTGCTGACCTCGGCGCCCTCCGCCCATGCCGCCCATCATGCCCATCCCCATCCCGGGATTTGCCTCAGCCGCGGCGCCTGCCACTCCCGACGCACCGTCAGCCTCAACAGCAACCGGATCGCCTGCGGCCGCGGGCTTCTCTTCCGCTGCCGGATCGGCCGCCTCCCCGCCTTCCTTCGCTCGGCCTCCGCGGCCCTTCGCCTGAGCCTCTTCCTTCGGCTTGTTCTTGCCCTCTTCGTATTCCTTCAGCGGCTCCGAGCGAAGGTAATCCAGTCCAGCTTGAATCTCCGCTTCTTTCGCTTCGCGCCCATAGACCAGGAGGTAAAGCTTGCGGATGCGAGCACGATTGTCCTGTTCCGCCGCGACCCGCTTCGCCAGTGCTTCCGACTCGACCTGCATGAAGTCGCTGTTCATCAGGAACAGGCGCTGCAGCGGAACCGTCGTCGTAAAGCGTTTTTCCGCGCTGATGTTAGGCGTCGGGAAAGTCGAACAGCTGGAGATACGCGTCCAGCTTGTAGCGGCTCACTTTGCCGTAAACCGTGCGCCGCTTGAACTGCGGAATCAGATCCTCGGATGGCCCGCCCAGCGAATCGTCCAGATCGCCCGATACCTCCAGAATGGAATCGCGCACCTGCTCGGCGTCCATGCGTTTGCGGTTGGCGCGCCAGTAAAGGCGATTGCCGGAATCCTTTTCGTAAGCCGCCTGATTGTTGTCCGAACTCAGCTGATACACCGCACTCAGCATGATTTCACGCTGCAGCTTCTTGATCGACATGCCGTTCTTCACGAAATCATTGGCAAGATATTCCAGCAGTTCGGGATTGGTCGGCCGCTCGCCGCCGAAACCGAAGTTACTCGGCGTATCGACGATCCCGGTTCCGAAATGTTCCTTCCAGATGCGGTTGACGATCACGCGCATGGCGATCGGCTGCTTGACGATCAGCTGAGCCATTTCCAGCCGTCCGCTGCCTTCTTTGAACGGAGCCGGGTCGCCTTCGGAAAACACGCTGAGAAAGTGGCGCTGCACCTCGGGTCCGAGATTTTCCGGATTGCCCCGAATCGCCAGCTGAATATTGACCGGCTGCTCTGAATCCTTCACGCCGTGAATGAACGGATAGTGCGGTTCGAGCTTCTTCTTCGCCGCGTCCAGATCATCCTGCATGGTCTTGACACGCGCCTGGGCTTCCGCGCCCAGGCGGCTCTCCAGACCCCAACCGCGGAAAAGCAGTACACCCGGGATTCCCCTGCCGCCCGTTCATCATGTCGTTCGGATCGATGTTGTCGTTAATCTCACGCTGGAAGATCTCGATCCAGAGATTGTTCTGATCGTCCGGAAGGCTCTTCAGAAGAAGATCAGATCCCGGATTGAAGTCTTTGTTGCTGACAAAGTTGCTGGGCTTGTCGGTGCGCTTCTTGGGCTTGCTGCCGTCGACGTCTTTGTCCGCGATGATCTTGTTCTGGGCGTCGATATCGTTCTTCGCCAGCATCGCCGCCACCACGTCGTCCTGGAAACGATCGGCGAGCTTCTTCGCCTCCGCCGCCGTCCCACCCTTCTTCATCATGGCCTGCCAGGCTTCTTTGTACTTGTACTTATCGCTGGTCCGGCCCATGTATTTGATCCAGCGCTCCAGCAGTTCGTAATCGAGCTTGCGCGCGTCCACTACCTGGGCGATTTCTTTCTTCTGGCGGCCCGTAACCTCAAAGACTCCCTGAAGATAATTCGAAGTCTGATAGACGAGAGCATGCGAAAGCTCGTTCGTGAGACTCGTGTTGGTCTCCTGAAGAATCTTCTGCTTTTCGTCGACGGCCTCTTCGAGCTTCATGTAGTCGGCGACTATCTTTTGCGGCGCCTGCGGATACTCTTCGTAAATCGTATCGAAGAAGACACCAGCCAGCGCATAGTAGTCGGTTTGCGGAATCGGATCGTACTTGTGGTCGTGGCAGCGCGCACAGGCCACGGTCAGACCAAGGAATCCGCGCGAAACCGCGTCTACGCGGTCATGCCGTTCGTCGGCGCGCGTGACTTCGTTCGAGCCGTTGTCGTAATACCAGGGACCAAGCCCCAGGAAACCGGTGGCCGGCAGCGTCTTATACCGGTCCTTCGGGTCCAGTAAGTCGCCGGCGATCTGCGCCTTCACGAACTGATCGTAAGGCATGTCGTCGTTTAACGCCTGGATCACCCAGTCGCGATAAGCATACGCGTTCGGATAGGGGCGGTAGCCTTTCGGATTCGGGATTCAGGCTTCGATAATCGTCCTCACCGTATCTCGCGACATCGAGCCAGAAACGACCCCACCGCTCGCCATAATGCGGCGAGGCGAGCAGGCGATCCACCACCTTCGCGAATGCGTCCGGCGAGTTGTCCTTTTCGAAAGCCGCGATCTCATCGGGAGTCGGCGGCAGGCCCGTCAGGTCCAGCGAGGCACGCCGCAGCAGATCCAGTTTGGTAGCCGGACCGACGGGCTTGATCCCTTCATGATCGAGTTTGGCCAGAACGAATCGGTCGATCTCCGTCTTCGCCCACTTCGTATCCTTCACCTCCGGCGTCGGCGGATTCTGCAGTGGCAGGAAGGACCAGAATGAGCGGCGCGACGGGCTGATCACGTACTTGTCGCCGGGTTTTGCCGTCGCCGAAACCACGGTCTTCGGCCATACCGCTCCAGCCTTGACCCAAGCCGCGAAATTCGCGACCTCCGAGTCTTTGAGCTTCCCTCCCAGCGGCATCTTAAGAGCGGGATCGGTTTGCCTGATCGCCTTGATCAGAAGGCTGTTGTCAGGATCGCCTGGGACCACAGCTACTCCGCGCTGCCCGCCCTTGATCATGTCCTCCCGGCTGTCGAGGCGCAGGCCTCCGAGCGCCGAGTCGGTGTGGCACCCGTAGCAATAACCCGCGAGGACCGGGCGAATGTTGGTTTCGAAGAAGTCGGGAGAAGCAGCCGCCTGCGTTTGAGCCAGCGCCATCGCCGGCAATAATACCAAGGCACCAGGAACGATGACAGTCGCCAGAAAGTGATTATTAAGACGCATAGCCCTTCTTTGGATCAGCGTTCGGGGCTGTGTGGATTGACGCTCTACTCCCGAAAAAACGGAGAGAACAAAGGCGCAGACTGGGACAGGTTCGCTTGGACGGGGCGAAGGAATTCGCTACAGGGGAACTCTCTGAGATTTAACACAGGCTTTATGTTCAAGTCAAGAGTGACAGGGCCTGCCGGATTCAGCTAGAATCGAACTTCGTTCCGGCAGCGCGGCATCACGTCACGTCGCGCTGCGTCGCCCCCCGTCCGGTCCTCAGGGTTTTAACCCATCAATTCCTGGAGGCAGCTTACATGCGCACTTGTATGTCTTTCGTCCTTTCACTTTTATTCGCCTTTGCGGCGGTGCAGGGTGCCGACAAGTCGTCTAAGACGACGCATCCAAAACCAGCGCCTGGGATCACCACGCCCGGCATACAAATTCCCATGGCGAATCTGAGGCCTGCCGCCGAAATTCCAGTTCCCGCCATGCCGGACTGGATTGCCTTCACCGACTCGCTGTTCCTGCCGGGAAAGAACGCGCTGGACCGGATCGATCCGAAGACCAACAAACTGGAGGAACCCGTAACCGGTCTGGAGAAAGCCTGCGGCGGGATGGCTACGGGCTTCGGCAGTCTTTGGGTTCCTTCGTGCGCTTCCGGCGCGTTGGAGCGCATCGACTCGAAAACTCTGAAGGTCACGGCAAAGCTCGGCATCGGCGCGTCGAGCGCAATGGGAATCGTGGCGGAGAGTTCCGACAGCGTGTGGATGCTCGTGGACAACAAAACAACGCTCGCGCGCATCGATCCCGATCAGAACGCCGTGGTCGCGGAGATCAGGCTGCCGGCGGACTGCCGAAACCTGACGTTCGGAGAGACGGCGCTCTGGCTGGCGTGCCCATCGGAGAACAAAGTCATCCGGATTAATCCCGCGACGAACCTCGTTGAAAAACAGATCGAAGTTTCGGCTGAACCGGTGTCAATTGTCACAGGGCTGAACTCCGTTTGGGTCTATTGCCGCAAGGAAAGCAAAGTGGACCGCATCGATCCGAAGGCAAATAAGGTGTCGAAGTCGATCGAACTGAAAGTGCCCGGTGCGGAGGGCGCCATCGCCTTCGGTGAAGGCTCGATATGGGTCTCCATGCACGGCTTTCCTCTCACTCGAATCGATCCTGTAGCGGAGGCGGTAGCTCAGCAGTTCGTCGGCGAGGGCGGAGGATCGGTCCGAACCGGCGCCGGCGCAATCTGGCTGTCGAACAAGGACGCCGGGACTCTGTTGAGAATCGATCCGAAGCTCGTCGTGCTCACGCTAGCCGAGTAAGAAAGCTCTCCAGCCGCCGAAACTGGTGATGTCGCGCGCACCGGCCAGTGCGTACGGCTCGCACACAAACGACTTCACTGTCCTCCCGCTTGCGAGCGTGCAACTCCCGATCGCGAGCGGTGCCGGAACACCGTTGACGAACGACCCGAACGCATTTTCCGGAACCGCCCACACTTCGACCTCGATCGAATCCCCGCCGCCGGGCGAAAAAACCAGCCCCGGCTTCGGCGGTTTCGTGCCGGCCAGCGCATAGAGCCGGTAGTTCGCGGTTGTCCGGCAGCCTTCGATCAGAAACGCGCCAGCGCTCGTCAACTGATGATTCAGTGGCTGGCCGGTCAGATGCGCGCCGCAAACAGCCAGCGGCACATATCCCGCGGGACAATACGGCAGCCCCGCCTTCGCTTCGCCGAAACGATTCGCCATCGCGATAAGCGCTTCGTCGGACCATGCGGGCCCGATCAGCGTCACGCCGAACGGCATCCCACTGGCTCGCCGCCCGGCCGGTATGGCGATGGCCGCGAGATCGAGCAGGTTCACGAAGTTCGTGTAATAACCGAGATCCGTGTTGTGGGCGATCGGCGAGGCTTGCAATCTGCTCGTGTGTATAACAGTTGCCCGCCGTCGGAAGCAGCATGAAATCCATGCGCTCCCATTCACGCTCCGAGGCGCGGGTCAGTTCGGCGAGGCGATAGACCGCCTCAAAAGCCGACACCGCCGAAATCGATCCGGCTTTGAGAATAATCTGCGCCGTCACCGGATGGAGCGCTTCCGGTTTCTCTTCCGCGAGTTTCCGGATCGCCGCAAAGCGCTCCGCTACCCAGGGCCCGGAGTAGAGAAGCTGTGCCGCATCGTGGAAGATCCGGTAGTCGAATTCGGTTCGGGCCCCGCCCAAGGCCTCAAGGCGGGCGGCCGCCACCTCGAACAAAGCCGGGGCCGATTCGTCGCCGAAAAAACGAAGCCAATCGGCGCCCGGCACGCCAAAACGAAATCGTCCCGCCGGCCACGCCTTTGGCTGCCCGGGCCTTCGAGACCAGGGATCGGTTGGATCGAATCCCCGGGCCGCGGCAAACACCGTGGAGGCATCGGCGCTGCTCTGCGCGAAGATTGAAACGCAGTCGAGCGTCCGGCACGCAGGCACCACTCCCGAAGTGCTCAGCGCGCCCTTGGTTGCCTTCAATCCGACGATTTCGTTGAAGGCTGCCGGGACACGGCCCGAACCCGCCGTATCCGTGCCGAGCGAAAACGACGCCAGCCCCAGCGCCACGGCCACAGCCGATCCCGAACTCGAACCTCCCGAGATGTACCGCGCGTCGAATACGCTCGAACAAGCCCCGTAAGGCGACCGCGTTCCCACCAGTCCCGTCGCAAACTGGTCGAGGTTTGTCTTGCCGACGGGGATCGCGCCGGCGGCCATCAGGCGCTCGACTACGGAAGCCGATTTCGCCGGATCATAAGCGTACTCCGGACAGCCCGCCGTTGTCGGAACACCCGCCAGATCGATGTTGTCCTTGATCGCGAAAGGAACCCCGTAGAGAGGAAGGTCATCGCGAAACGAACCCAACGACTCGGCTCGCGCAATCGCCTCCTCTTCCGGAATCACATGAATCCAGACAGGCCGTTCGCCGTGTGCGCGTATCCGGCGATGCACTTCCCGGATGACATCGGCCGGGGAAAACCGCGCGGTGCGATAACCCTCCCGCAGTGAGTCGAGATCGAGCTTCACGTCAATTTGAACCATTCTCCGGGCGCAGAAATAACAGACTCTCACCGGCTCCGACCTGCGCGCCCGGGCCGCAAAGCAACTCAACTACGATGCCGTCGCAGGGGCTCGCAACCGCGATCTCCATCTTCATCGACTCGACGATTACCAGGCGCTGCCCTCTTTCCACCCGCTCTCCGGCTTTCACGGCCACGTTCCATACGCTTCCGTGCGCGGGGGATTTGAGGGCGCGGCAACCTTCGGGGACGGTTCGCTCGGGAGCCGCCACCGGTGCATCGGCGATTTCAAATTCACGGTCCAGCCCAGCCTCGTGCCAGCGTTCGCGTTCCGCATCGAACGCGGCCCGCTGCTTCCGCCGGAAGGCTTCCGTCTCCGGCGCGGTTTCTTTCAGAAACGCGTGATAATCGCGCAGCCGGAACTGCGTCTCGGTGATCTCCGGATGAAACCGGCCATGCGGAAAAGCATCGCGCAGTTCGCGCAGTTCAGCCGCGTCGACCGGATAGAACCGGATCTGATCGAAGAAGCGCAGCAACCAGGGAGAGCCGCGGCGAAACTCCGGCGTCGCGCGCCAGGTGTTCCACATCTGCACCGTGCGCCCGACGAACTGATATCCGCCCGGCCCTTCCATGCCGTAGACACACAGATAGGCGCCGCCGATGCCGACCGAATTTTCCGCGGTCCAGGTGCGCGCCGGGTTGTACTTCGTCGTGACCAGGCGATGGCGCGGATCGACCGGCGTGGCGACGGGCGCGCCGAGGTAGACATCGCCCAGCCCGAGCACCAGGTAGCTGGCGTCGAACACGATCTGCTTCACGTCCTCGATCGAATCGAGGCCATTGATGCGCCGAATGAATTCGATGTTGCTCGGGCACCAGGGCGCATCGGCGCGCACCGACTGTCATGTACTTCTCGATGGCCAGCCGCGTTGCCGGATCGTCCCAGGAGAGCGGCAGATGGACGATGCGCGAGGGTATCGCGAGATCGTCGAGATCGGGCAGCGATGCCTCGGCGCGCTCGATCAGCGTCGAGCAGCTCCGCGCGCGTCAGCACGCCGGAATCGTAGTGGATCTGCAGCGAGCGAATGCCCGGGGTGAGATCGATGATGCCCGCCGGCTTCTCACGCTCCAGCCACTCGAGCAGCGCCTGCACGCGAAAGCGAAGGTTGAGGTCGAGCACCGGCTCGCCGTATTCGATGAGCAGATAGCGGTCGCCCGAGCGCGGCACACGCAGAGCCCGGCGGAATGCGAAGCGACAATCTCCGGTTCCACCGGCAAACTGCGCTCCGGCAGCGCGGCGCCGGGTTGCAAACTCCGCTCGGCCTCCTCAAGCGTGAGCGGAACGAAGCGGACGCTGTCGCCCGGCGCGAAGCTGGCCAATCTTCCAGAGCTCGGCATCGACAATGACGGCGGGACAAACGAAGCCGCCGAGGCTCGGACCATCGGGGCCGAGAATCACCGGCATGTCGCCCGTGAAATCGATCGCGCCGATCGCGTAGGCGTTGTCGTGGATGTTCGATGGATGCAGACCCGCTTCGCCGCCATCCTTACGCGCCCACTTGCGGCTTCGGGCCGATCAGCCGGACTCCGGTGCGGCTCGGAATTGTAGTGCACCTTCCACGACGTTGCGAAGAAGGTCTCGATGTAGCCTTCGCGTGAAGAAATCGGGCGCGCCGTGCGGGCCATAGAGCACGCCGATCTGCCACGTGTTCGCGAACTCCGGCAGTGAAACTCGGCGGCGCTCGCCGCGGCCGGCGGCTTCGGTCGGCTGACATGCAGCACGTCGCCGGTGCGCAGCGCGCGGCCCGCGTGTCCGCCGAACCTCCCCAGCGTGAAGGTGCTCGCGCTGCCCAGATATTCGGGAACATCGAAGCCCCCGGCCACAAGGATGTACGCGCGAACGCCCGGACGTCGTGCATTCCGCCAATTCGAGCAGCGGCGCCCGCCGGCGCTCGCGTCACAACGCCCGCGGAGCAACCGGCGCGCCATCGAGCGCGCGCGGCAAATCGGCGCCGGCCAAAGCGAAATCGCGTTTCGCAAATGAAAGCGCAGCGAAGGCCCGTTCAACGTGCATTCCAGACCCGGCGCGCCTTCGTCATTTCCCAGCAGGCGATTGCCGAGACGGAACGACAAGCGAATCCATCGGGCCCGAAGGCGGCACGCCGACTTGCCAGTAGCCGAGCCGCCCCGGGTAATCCTGCACCGTGGTCTGGTGCCGCCGTCGAGCACTTCGATGGTGCGCGCTTCGTACGGAAGCGATTCCAGAAAGCGCGTGGTCACGCCACCGCGCGCGAAATGAATCGCTGGCGGCGATTTGCCGCAGGTAGTCGAGGTTGGTTTCGATTCCCGCGATCGAGCCGTCGATCGCCAGCGCTTCGCGAAGCTTTGTCAACGCCTCGGCGCCGCGTCCTCGCCGCGACACGATCAACTTCGCCAGCAGCGGATCGTAGAACGGAGTGACTTCCGTGCCGCGCTCCACCCAGGTCTCGACGCGGGCGTCTGCCGGAAAATCCACCTGCGGTCAGCATGCCCGGCACTGGGCTGAAAATTCTTGCCGGGATCCTCCGCATAAACGCGGACCTGAATCGAGTGGCCCGCCGGATTGCGGTGTCAGCGGCGCGAGGCAGTGCATCTCACCCGCGGCGCATCCGGACCATCCACTCCACCAGATCGACGCCGGTTACTTCCTCGGTGACGCCGTGCTCCACCTGCAGCCGCGTGTTGACTTCGAGAAAGTAGAACTTGCTCGGCATCGGCGTCGTAGACGAATTCGACCGTGCCCGCGGAGCGATAGTTCACGGCCTTCCCGAGCCGAACCGCGCACTCCAGCAACTCGCTCACGGACGCTTCGCGGCAGATGCGGCGCGGGCGTTTCTTCGATCACCTTCTGATTGCGCCGCTGCGCCGAACAATCGCGCTCGCCCAGTTCGATCACGTTCGCCGCGTCCGTCGCCGAAGATCTGCACTTCGATGTGCCGCGCGCGATCGACGAACTTCTCGAGATAGATGCCCGCCGTCTTTGAAACTCGCCCGGCTCGTGCGCTCCACCGATGCAAAGGCCTCTTCCACTCTCCGGCATGTCGCGGCACAGCCGCATGCCGATGCCGCCGCCGCCCGCCGTGCTCTTGAGCATCACGGGAAACCCGATGCTCGAGCGCTTCGCGAGATCGGCTTCCGCCGCGACTGGCGAGCAAGCGGCGTTCCGGGCAGCAGCGGCACGCCGTTCGCCGCCGCCATGCGCGCGCGCCGTATGCTTCAGCCCGAATGACGCGCATCTGTTCCGGCGTCGGTCCGATGAACGCGATTCCGGCCTGCTCGCAGGCCTCGGCGAAGGCCGCGTTCTCGCTCAGGAATCCGTAGCCGGGATGAATCGCTTCGGCCCCGGTTCGCCGCGCCGCGTCCAGAACCTCGCTCGACATCGAGATAGCTTTGCGCCGCCGGCGGCGGGACCGAGCAGCACGGCTTCCGTCGCCTGCTCACATGCAGCGAATGCCGGTCCGCTTCGGAATAGACCGCGACCGACGCAACGCCCATGCGATCGAGAGTGCGGATGATGCGGCACGCGATGGCGCCGCGATTGGCGATCAGGACTTTTGAGAACACGTCAGTCTTTCGCGCACTCCCAGATCAGAACCTGCAATCGGCGTCGGGTTGTACGCGTTGCACGGATTGTTCAGCTGCGGACAATTGCTGATGACGCAGATCACGTCCATCTCGGCGCGCATTTCGACGTACTTTCCGGCCTCCGAGATCCCGTCCTCGAACGTGAGCTCGCCCTCCGGCGTCACCGGCACGTTCATGAAGAAATTGATATTGGGCGCGATGATCGCGCTTCGTCAGGTTCCACTTCGGATCGGCGATGCGCCAGCAGAAAGCTGCTGCGGCAGGCGTGCATGTGGCGCTTCTCGATCGCGTAGCGCACCTGATTGCTCTCCACGCGCGCAGGCGCCGCCCAGCGTGTCGTGCCGGCCGCAGGTGTCGGCCGTGATGGTGAGCATGCGGGTTGCCGAGATTCGACCGCAGCACCGTGCCGGTGGTCAGGTAGATGTTGCGCTGCCCGCACGATCGTATCCTTTGCGCTATATCGTTCGGAAGTCTCCCGCGCGTTGTAGAAAAGCGTGTCGACCGCCTGATTGCCTTCGAGGTCGACAATCCGGAATGTCTGCCCGCTGCAATTTCATGGATCCAGTAGTCCCCCGCGCCAACCACCTTGCGGTAGACGGCCGCCGAGGGATCGAGCGAGCTCTTGACCAGTGTTTGTTCGATCATGACATTCTCAGAGGAAGTAGCGTTCCGTGTTGATGAATCCGCGCGCATTCTCGGGCCGCGACAGCCGGCAGGCGTCGTCATCCATCACCGGGGCCGAACGCATAACGGAAAATTTCACCGGCTTCGGCGTCATACGCGGGATTCGGATCGAGCGGATGCTGACCCGTATCGATCGCAACCAGAACGTTCATCTCCGCGCGCAGTTCCACATAATCTCCCGGCTTTGAGTTACCCGGCACGAATACCATGGAGCCGTCCGATTCCACCCTGACCTTGCTGAAGAAATTGAGCGAAGGACCCAGATCGCGAGCACCCAGACCATATTTCGATGAGCTCCCCGAGCAAGTTGTCGCGGCTGTTCCGGTGCCACGCATTGCGCTCGTTCCTGATAACTGGACGCACCATACTTCGCGGCTACGGCCGCAGCGTCGTTGTAACCGCCCAAAGGGTCGTGCCAGCCGCAGGTGTCCCGGGTGACGGAGCACAGAATGCGGCCCATATCCGAATAGATCACGAAGCCTTCAGTGAGATGCGCGATGTGCTGCGCCTTCAATGTGTCGGGCATGTTGTAACGCTCCACCGGACAATCGAAGTTATAGAATACCGCCGCCGCGTTGGCGCCTCCCTCGGGGTCTTCCAGACGCAAGTATTACCGCGCCGCAGGATCAGCGACCAACTGGCCCCGGCGGCAATGGTATCCGCCCACAGGATGGGTCGGGTGGATTCAGACAAAATGACTTTCTCCTTTCAATCCAGGCACCTGACGGCAGAAAAAAGGGAAACGGCGATTCGAGGTAGAGCGGGGATTAATTCAAAGGCGGGGAGGACCGCAGCAGACGTCCATAGCCGACATTCTCAGCAGGATGCGGCTGGCTATCTTACGCTCCGCGCTGCTCCGCTTATACATCGGCATAGGCATATGATGGCAAACGCGTAACGCCTGCGCAATCCAAAGATTCTATCGCGTTGATACCACTCACTCACCAGGATTCCATCAAGCGGATAGAATTTTTCGATTGGGCGAATGACTAACGATCTGCCATTATACGCGTATGCGGATGTATCAGCCTGCAAGCTCGGATCGTAAGATTGCGATTCGCGTTCTGCTGCGCCTGACCGCGATGGACGTGTGCTGCGGGCCTCCCCGCCGGTAGCGTCTACCCTCCTTACTTACTTCGATCTCGGACAACGCACTAATACGCACCTGCCTCTTATCAGGCATTTGCGAATCACGCCACCCTGAACCAAAGCGCCTTTGGTGTTTGCAGCTGACTTCCGATTATCAGCGTCAGCCGCACTTCTTTAACGCGGTCTTAAACGGCTTTTCATGTATCTACAAACCCAGGGATTCCCAATGGAACATCAGATTCGGAGACTTTCCATTCATTCCGTGTCTGCCACCGCCGATATCGATTCCGACCTGACGATCGCGCTGTTTGCGTCGGTCGTAAAGACAAGCGCCGAAGTCGGAGTGGTTTATCGCCTGGACACTGAGGCCGGCCGGCTTGAGGCGGTGGCGCGCCAAAGCACTCTTACTTCGCCGGTAACGGATTTCGACGTCACTCTCAGCGGTGCGGCCAGCCAGTGGCTGGAAGATCTCACCGAGCCGGTACAGGGAAAGTCTGCGCGCGACCAGCTGTTCCAGGAACTCCCCGACGTCGTTCAGCATGGGCTGGAATGTGTGTTGGTAGCTCCCCCTTGCCGGAGTTGAAGGATTGCTGGGCATTCTCCTTCTCGGGCGGCGATCCGGAGGCTCTGAGTTCGACGCTGACGCCGTAGGAGTGGCGCGGCGTTCGGCGAGCCTTCTCTCCGCTGCCCTCGAACGGGACTCGCTCCAGCAGAAACTCCAGGAACGAAAGCTGATGGAGCGCGCCAAGGGTATTCTCCAGTCGCGCCGGAGACTGTCGGAACACCAGGCGTATCTGTTCCTCCGCAGCGAGAGCAGGCGGCGCCGCGTGCCTATGGTGGAACTGGCTCGGGAGATCATCGAGACTCAATTCCGAGGGCCGTCCGTGCGGCGTTCCAGAGAGTCCGGAAAGCGGGTTGATTGACCCCCGCGATGCACCCTTTTCTTTCCGGTAACCGCTCACTGCAAACCGCGGTGCGCGGAAATCTGGCGTCGTTTCCCTCGCAGGTTCCCTCTTTCGGGAAATATCGGCAGAAAGATATCCAGTGGCGGCTGGCCGCCCTGTACTTCGTCCGCGGATGGTCCCGCCGTCAGCTGGCGCGACGCTTTGGAGTGTCACCGCAGCGTTGCGGCCAGGTTATTTCCGAGTGGAGAATCCACGCGGTGCGGCTCGGCTACGTTGAGGACGTCACGCCCGGCGGAGCATCATGCGGCGACACTGGTTAAGGAGCAGCTCACGCAGCGGTATCTCGTTTCCGGCCGCGCCCGCAAGCGAGCGGCCCTGGCAGGGTCGTCGCTTTCCGAGCCGCAACAGTAATGGAGCGGTAAAAAGCCTTTTTCAGCCTGCTAAAACTCATATCGCAACGCGAACTGCATTGAGCGCGGCGGCAGCGTACCCTGAAACTCGCCGAACGTCTGCGGCGACTTCAGGCTCAGACTGGGATTGGTGAAGTTCGCATGGTTCAAGGCGTTGAACGCCTCGGCCCGGAACACGAGCCGGTGCCCCTCCCACGGAAGGCGGAACGATTTCGACACTGAGATATCCACGTTGAATATCGGGGCCAGGCGGACCGCGGCGCGCGTCCCGGCGCCTTCCGGCGGCTGATCCTGAAAGTTGCTCGAGACGCTCGTGTTCGAGAAGACGCTCGGAATGCCGTTGTCATCGATGTGCACTCCGCCCGAAGTCGTGGGCGTGTTCACGACGGCCAGCGAACTGAGCCAGTAGTTCGTGTTATAGGCGAGGTCGCCCTGCACGGCGCTGGGCAACGGCGTGCTGTAGCGCCAGATGCGTCGAGACCTGCCATCCGCCGATCGCCTCATCGACCCAGCCGGGAGCGTTTTTCAGCAACGCCTTGCCTTTACCGACCGGCAGCGCATAGAGGAAATTAGCGTTGAAGTTGTTTCGAATGTCGAAGTCCGAAGAGCCCCGGAAGGCGCTCAGATTGTAGATATCCTGAATCGACGCGCCCTGCTCGCCGGCGCCCGATTCCGCCGCCGATCCGTTGTCGATCGAATGCGAAAGCGTGTAGTTGAAATCGAACTGCAGCCCGTTCGCATAGCGGCGGCGCAGGCTCACCGTCAGACCGTGGAAGTCCGCTTCGCCGGCGTTCATCCACATCGGCTGCGTGCTGCCCTGCTGGGCGAAGAACGTGTAGCACCCGGGAACGCTCAGGCATTTGCCTGGAATGTACGCGCCCTGGATCCGGTCCGCCGCGTGAAGGCTGTCGAGGAAGCTGCTTCCAAATACGCCGTAGACGCTGTAGAAGTAGTTCGCGGAAGCGCTGCCGGGGAAGTAGGCGTTCTTATAACCCGGCCAGACATTGTTGACGAAGGGCAGATTCGGCACCAGGCTCGGGTTGGCAGCTACTTCGTTTGCGATGAGGGACGCGGCGTTGTTATAGGGCACGCCAGCCGACTTCGCCAGAGTATTCGCCAGGTTGTAGACGGTCATCGCGTTTTGCTGCCAGGTGATTCCCGATCCCGGATCTTTGTAATTCTCGATCCGGCGTGTACACGTCGCCCTCCATCAGCAGCCGCCGCGACAGCCTGCCCATGTAGCCGACTTCGAGCGTCAGTTTTCCGGGCAGCTCACGCGAGTAACTCGCGTTCATGACGATCGAGTACGGCGTCTTCAGGTCCGGCGAGATGCCGAGGAAGGTGCCGGTGATCGCGGCGATCGCGGGAGGCGTGTAAGGAAAACCGCCCGCCGCGGCCGGCGGCAGCGTCGGGATACGTTCCGGTGAAGCGCGGCGACGTGGTGAAGCTGTAGGAATCGGGGAAGTTCGTCGGATCGGTGAGCCCAAGCGATCCGAACTGATCGTATTGCGTAATCAGATCGTTGCCGAAGTCGATCGTAGGCGAGGCCCGCGCCCACCCGAAAAGCCGCATTCTTACCGAACAGCTTATCGAGAAGACTGCCATGTCCGGTGGGCGCGTACGCCAGGCCGAAGCGCGGCGCGAAGTCTCTGTTGTTCGGAGACCACCAGGACGGTTTGCCGTTCACCGGCCCATTCAAGGCATAGCTGAGCGTGAAATCGGACATCTGATTCGCCGGTACGCCCTGCAGCTGCTGCGCCGTTCCGCTGCGCGAAATACTGGTTCAGAGGAATCGTGGTGTCCACCTGCAGGCCGTTCGCCTCGTAGGGCGGCCGGAAGTTTTCGTAACGCACTCCGACGTTGATGGTGAGTTCACGGCTCACATGCCAGGCATCGCCCACGTAGCCGCTGTATGTGTTGGCGATGAACGACCTCTGCTGCGGCGTCCCCTGCGGCAGCAACTGACCGCTCTTGTTGTATTGATAAGTAACGAAAACGTCGTTGAGAATTCCCAGCAGTGCAGCTGACGCATTGGTCACCGCGGTCGGATTCGCAAGCTGCGCGTTGCCCAGATACGCCGAGACGGAGTTGTCGATGTCTTCGCCCAGTCCGATGAGTTCCGTGGCCCCGTATGCGTAGAGCGGGAACGAGCTGACATCGGACGAAATGTTGTTCCGGTTCAGCCGGAAATTCAAGCCCGCCGTGATGGTGTGCTTGCCCTTGACCCACGTAATATCGTCCAGAAAGTTATTGAGCGGATTGGTTCTGCCTCGGGGCCTCGCGCTGAAGTTCTGGAAGGGAGCAAGCGCGGTCGGCTCGAACTGAAAACCGGTGCCGGTCACGCCGGAGAATTCCAGCCCCAGCCGCGTCAATCCATAGGTAAACGAATTGATCAAAGTGGGGCTGAGCACGGCGGTGTAATGCGCGGAAATTCCTTTGCCGTTGTCGCGCAGAGTCGAGGCCGGAGCCTGGCCGGGAAACTGAGCCAGAATCTGATCGGACGTATTGTGCTGCAAGGTGCCGCGGATGCTCAGAGTGTGCTTGCCGGCCGCGTCCAGCCGGTAATCCAGCTTGGCCACATAGGCACTGTCGTTCAGATGATCCGGCGCGTTGAAGCGGAATCCGCTGAAGTTCAAACCGCCGTCCTGGCCGTACGCGGGGTCGTTGCCGACGGGATATTGATTCAGGAGCTTCTGATAAGCCGTGTTCAGGCCGATGCCGAGAGGATCGATGCTCGGCAGCTGAGAAGGCGAGATCGTCTGCACGCTTCCATCGGTAAGCTGCACCTGCAGAATACCCTGCTTGAGCGATTCCGAAGGCACCGCCTGCACCTGCGCGACACTGCTCGCATCGATGCGCTGTTCCCAGTTGGCAAAGTAAAACAGACGATCCTTTTTGATCGGCCCGCCGATCGAAGCCCCGAACTGATTGCGCACCAGCTGCTGCACAGGAACGCCCGCCTCATTGTTGAACCATGTGTTCGCCGAGGTCGCGGTGTTGCGGTTGTATTCGTAAAGCGAACCGTGCAGCACATTCGTACCGCTCTTGGTCACCAGCACTACCTGGCCGCCGGAGGAACGGCCCTGATCCGCGCCTTGCCCACCGACGGTGACGCGAAACTCCTCCACGGAATCGAGCGGGATCGAGAGCACGGCGTTGAATCCGGCATTGACGTTGGCAGCGTTGCCGTTGACGCCCTGATACGTGCTTCCCGTGGTCGTGTTCTGCGACACGAGGCCGGCATTCTGGTTGTCGTTCACATCCACGCCGTCGAGCGTGATGTTGTTCTCATCGCGGCGCGCGCCCAGCACTTCGCCGTTGGTTGTGACGCCGGGCTGCAGGCTCAGGAGCTCGACAACGTTCCGCGTCTGCAGAGGCAGGGCGCTTACCTGCCGCTCGGAAAATGCATTTCCGACCGAGGCGTCGACGGTGTTGATGGTGGAGGCTTCCGCGGTAACACTGACACTCTCGGCGTTCTGGCCCAGCGACATTTGCAGATCGAGGGTGGCCGGCGTGTTGACCAGCAGATTGACGCCGGTGCGCGTAATCGCAGTAAAGCCGGGCTTCTCCGCGGTGACAGTGTAAGTCCCGGGAGTCAGCTGCAGGAACTGATATTCGCCGGTCGCGCCGGTCACTGACTCGCGGCTCAGGCCCGTTTGCGCATTGGATAGTTTGACGACCGCCTCTGGTATCGAAGCGCCTTGCGGATCGGTAACGCTGCCCCTGAGGAGCGTTGTCGACTGGCAATAGCCGATCGTGGTGACACTTAGAATTCCGATAAGTATGATTGCCGTACGCATACACTGATCCCCCAAAACTGAAACCGTGGTGAGTGCGAGATGCGGGCTCGCGTACAGAGGGCGGCGACACGGAGAACCCTCTGACCTGAAACCGATAAATCGATTCTGGTGGGTTCAGACAGCAGTGTCAATCGTTCCGCGCGGAACAATCGATAGAATCATTTTATTGTGGCTATGGGGCTATCTGCCTGTCTATCGATCGATAAATCCGGCCATCTCGAATTCAACCCGGCTGCCGGGGGTAGAAGCCTCGATCAGTCCGGTAAGCCGATCCAGCTCATGCCCGTGCACCTGCCCCGATTCGCTGCGCGCTGCATCCGGCACTTCAAAATCGGCCACCACACGCGAACTCACCTGCTGAGTATCTTTTCCCAGAACAACGACGCGGCTTCCGAGATAGATCGCCTCGGGGATGTTGTGCGTCACGAACAGTATCGTCGTGCCGGTCTTAGCCCAGAGAGTCCGCACCAGTCGCTGCATGTCCGTGCGCGTGGCCGGGTCGAGCGCGCTGAAGGCCTCATCCATCAGCAGAACCGTTGGATTCATGATGAGCGCCTGCGCGATCGCCACACGCTGCTGCATTCCGCCCGAGAGCTGGTCGGGATACTTTCCGGCATCGGAATCGTCCAGCCCCATCTGGCGCAGCATACTCAGAGCTCTGGCGCGCAACTCCTTCCGGCGCCGGTGGAAGCGCGGGGTCAGCCTGCCGAACAGACCGAACTCTTCCATCACGGGGCCGAAAGTGATGTTTCCCAGCACCGTCTTATCCGGAAAAAGCGAATACTTCTGCGGGACGTAACCGCGATGCCGGTCGGGCCGGAGCAGTTCGCGGCCTTCGATCAGCACCTGCCCCGCCTGGGACGTTCCGCGCCCAGGATCAGCCGCAGCATGGTCGATTTGCCGCAGCCCGTCTGACCGCACACAGCCAGAAACTCGCCCGGCTTGATCGTAAGATTCAGGTTTTCGAGAACCTTCTTCGGGGCGGCTGACCCGGCGTCTGATACTCAACCGCAACATCTCTCAGCTCGATCACGTCACGCTTCCTTGAACCAGGGATGCATTGTTCGATTCAGCACGCGCATCGTCAGGTCCACCAGAAACAGCAGGAGCGCCACCCACAGAACATACGGAATGATCACGTTCATCCCCATATGCCTGCGCAGCAGCGCGATGCGATAGGCCAGGCCGTCCTGCGAGGCAATCATCTCGCCCGCGAACAGGAACAGCATGACCGCCTTGAGATTGAGACGGATGCTGTTCAGCACACGCGGCATGATCTGGCGCAGCACGATCCCATAGGTCACGCCGAAATCGTGCGCGCCGAGCGTGAAGCCTTTGACGACCTGTTCGCGCGGAACGCTCCTCGTCAGGTTGACCGTATCGAGAATGATGGTCGGGCGTCACGCCGATCACGATCAGCATGATCTTCGACAGTTCGTCGATGCCGAACGCAATGAACAGGATCGGCAGCACCGAGAGCGCGATGATCTTGTCGAAGAAAAGTATGAACCGCAGAAAGAACTCGCCAACCACCGGAAACATGCCCATGTGAAGACCCAGCACGACCGCCGGAATCAGCAGCAGCATGCCCACCCGAAGCGTTTGGCGCTGGCCACGGTATCGCTCCACAACATGCGAGTTGAAGAATCGCCGCGGGAGCGACGCGTGGTCGAGTTCCGGCGGCGCTTCCTGTTCCGCGTCCGGCTTCAGAAACGCGTCCGAAATGCCCTGGCCCAGCTGCGCGCAGGCTCGGCACCACGCGGTCTTCCGGATTTTCCAGATGCCGCTGTGTGCGCGGTGTAGAAGTAAAGCGAAATTCCCGCGGCGAACAGGAACCAGGACAGCGTCCATCCGCCGATCCGGTTCAGCCGGGCATCCACATAACAAACCGCTGAATAGCGTCACAGTTTCCCCTGCTCGCGCCAGTTGCATGTAATTCACGTCGAAGCGCAGGCGTACGCGATCCTTGTTGCCCTGCACCGCTCCATCCGGATACTTGATGGCAACTTCGTCCGGCGACTTTGTGTTCTCTCCCAGCAGGCCGTGAGCGAAACAGAACTGCCGAACCAGGTCCATCTTCTGTCTTGAAATCGGGCGCGGTCGTGAACGCGGCGGCGGATTGCGGCGTGTAAAAAAGATTGGTCGTGCTGAGCTGCTCTTTGTAAGACTCGAGCGTGTCCTCCGATCCGGCCGCGATTTCGCGCGAGCACCTTGTCGGTCTCCGGACCGCGCGCCGACATCATCTTCATCAGCTCGTACCAGGCGCCGGCCAGCGCCTTCGCGAAACGCGCGCCGGATCCGTCGGGCCGGTTCAGAACGTCGGTCCGCACCACCATCAGATCCAGAATCTCTCCCGGAATTTTCGATGAGTCGAAGATCTCCGTCACGCCCTTGGTCTTCGCGATCTGCGAGACCATCGGTTTCCACGTCACCACGGCGTCCTGGGAATTGTCGGCGATGAATGCGGTGGCGATATCGGAGTCGGAAGTATTGACCAGCTTGACCTTTTTGATCTGGCTTTCCAGACCATTCAGCGTCATCGCGCGCTCGAACAGATACTCGGAGACCGTCTTCTCCACCAGCAGCATTTTCTTCCCGGAAAGCTGCTGCAGGTTCAGGCCGCGGCGCGTGAGCAGCGCGTCGTTGCCGTTCGAGTAATCGCCCGTAATGATCGCGGTGGTGTCGATTCCGGCCGCCGCGGGCATGTCCAGCGCTTCCATATTCGTCATCGCGCAGGCATCGATATTCTTCGCGACAAAGGCATCGAGCGAGGGCGCGTAATCGAAACGCTGTACACGGATGTTGACGTTGTATTTGTCCGCCCACTTCTTGAGCAGTCCGGACCTGGAAAGGTAACTCCAGGGCGTCCAGCCCACATATACGGACCAGCCCACTACAAAAGAGGGCTTCTCCGAAGCAGACGCGGATATAGCGGTCGATGCCGCGAGTAAGAATAAGAAAAGAAGACGCTTACGCATGATCAGGACTTGCCGTCGGTCACAACAATGTGACAAAAGGCCGACAGGGCCTCTGATCGTGACAATAAACCATGACTCTAACACAGCCGGGGGATGCCCGCGTCGGCTGGATGCCATAGAATTTTTCGATTGAGTCAACCTCAATCAAACGGGTATCGCGAAGTGTTTCGGGACCTATCCGGGCTGTCCGCATCGTCTTCGGCGACGACGACTCCTGGTCCGCCCGCATTTGTTGCCCTTGTAATTTTTCGGCAGCCGCGGGGCCTAATCAAACTTCGAGGAGTAACGAGATGGGTTCGCCGTGATCAGGAACTGGCGGAAGCATTGGTTTTTATCCAAATGAGTCGGCCCCAAACCATCGCGGGTCGGAAGTCCTTTGTTTCCAGATAAGGCTTCGGGCACAGAGGCGGCGTGGAGCGGCATCGAGAGCACGCCAATCCGCGCTTTGCTGATCGTGCATCCGGTTTTGGAGGGCTTTTGGAGCGTGCCTGGCTGCTCACGTTTCAGCCGACTCGATGGCGCGGTCCCCTGGGGCGCTAAGGTATCTTACGTTACGGTTGCAGGATTAGTGTGGCTGAACTCAGGTGCTTCGCGGACTCTTGTCATCGACATTTCATCCCAAGTTAACCATGAGTTGATCTTGCCGTGAAAAACTGCCCGCAGGCCCTTGAGCGGCCCGGGAGCTGGCACGATGCTGAGAAAACTTATTCTGCTCACGCTTGCCACCATAACTTGCGGGGAATTGCATGCGCCCGGTCTCCGCGCCAGCGCTCTGGGGAATGTTTGTAGCCGGTCTCCCGTCGGCAGCGCCGTTCCGGAGCCGGAAGATTTACGCAGCCGAAATGGCGTTCTGAGCGTCGATCTCACCGTCGAAAACACCGTTGAGCCGGACGGCCCGATTCGATATTGCTATGTAGACGGGCAAGGCAATCAGGCTCCCACCCTGAGACTCAATCCGGGTGATCTTCTCGTCCTTCATTTGAAGAACAGACTGACGGAAGCCGACAGTGCAGCGAGCACCGCCAAACATGTTCATGGTCGTACGACCGCGAAAAAGAACCCCGATCCATGCACGAGCGGCGCGATGACGCCGACCTCGACGCAATCTCCACTTCCACGGTTTGACCATTCCGCCGGTTTGCCACCAGGACGATGTCCTGAAGACATCGATCGCGCCGGCGATCCAGCCGTTCGAATATCGCTTTCGCATTCCGGCGAACGAGCCCCCTGGATTGTATTGGTACCACCCGCATATTCACGGATTCAGCTAAAGCCCAGGTTCTGGGCGGCGCGTCCGGCGCGCTCATCGTCGAGGGAATCGAGCGGGCCAACAAGGAAGTGGCGGGATTGCCGGAGCGCGTGCTGGTCATTCGCGATCAGGATCTACTGAACCCGAATGCGCCGCCATCCAAGTCGGAACCCGTTGTGCCGAAGATGCTCATCGATCGCGACGGCGATGCCGCAAACAACGGCACGGGCTTCGGCAAGCCGGCCAAGGATCTCTCGATCAACTTTGTGCCGGTTCCCTATCCCGACTATCCGCCTGCCGCGATACGCAAATGAAACCGGAGGAGCGGCAACTGTGGCGCGTGTTGAATGCCTCGGCCATCACGTACCTCAATCTGGAGGTGCTGTTTAATCGCGCGCCGCAAGCAGCTTGGCCTGGTCGCGCTGGACGGCGTGCCCCTGAACGAGAACGGCACATTCGGGAGATTCTGTCGACTGGCAAACTCACCTCGGAGTGCCGCCCGGCGCGCGGGTGGAATTCATCGTGAAGGGGCCGCCCGTCGGGCGTAACGGGACTTCTCGTGACGCGAACCGTGGATACCGGACCCGGCGGCGAAAACGATCCCAACCGCGCGCTTGCCACAATCACGGCCTCGGCCGATGCGCCGGAGCCTCGCTCGAAACTTGGCCGCGTCGCCGAGCCGCTGCCCCGCGCCGGAGCTGCCGTGGCTGGGAGATGTGGCTCCGGTACGCGACGCGCAGGCTGTACTTCTCCGAGAAAGCCGCTCGATCCGGACGACCCCAACAGCCCGACGGAATTTTATCATCACCGTGGACGGCCAGACACCCGCACTATTCGATCCCACATCGGGCATGCCCGAATATCGTCGCGAAGCAGGGAACGTGGAAGACTGGATCATCGAGAACCGGTCGAATGAACTGCACGCATTCCACATCCATCAACTGCATTTCCTGCTGCTCGACTATCTTGGCAAGCCGGTGAATGAGCCGTTTCTCCGCGATACCGTCAACGTTCCTTACTACAACGGCAGATGCGCTCGAGTATCCAAGCGTGAGATTGCGAATGGATTTTCGCGATCCCAATACCGTCGGTACTTTGTGTACCATTGCCATCTTCTGGAGCACGAAGACGGCGGAATGATGGGGCTGATCCGCGTGGAGCCAGCCGCATACGCCGGTTGACCTCCAGGCCTCGACAGTAACTCGAAATTTACTCACCAGGGACATTCGATCTGTAAATTTCCGAGCTCCAATAATCGATCTGCGATTGGCTATAAATCGCTCGCTGTACATCAGCGACACAAAACGAAGACGTGAAGCCGTTGAAGAGACTCTGCATCGACATCGCTTTGCAATGTTCGCCTCGCAGAGCGGACTGGCGTCGATTGCGCTATTCCAGATGACATGTCGGCACTGTCCGTTGCATGCGCGCAGCCAAAGCCGCGGATATCCGACGTGACCACGACACCGATCAAACACGTGATCGTGATCATCGGTGAAAACCGCAGCTTCGATCACGTCTTTGCGACGTACCAGCCCAAGACGGGGCCAAACGGTCTGGAATCTGCTCTCCGAAGGAATTGTCAACGCCGACGGCACTCCCGGGCCCAATTTCTCCAAGGCGGAGCAGAGTGCCGCTACCGACCAGGCGCCCGACACGTTCCTGTTGAGTCCGCCCAAAGCCTCGTTTCCCGGCAACGTTCTGCCCGCGCCGCTCGCGGGCGGGCCCAACGGACTCCTACGTTACCGGGCGACAGCCTGACTCTCGCCCAGCAATCCGAAAACGGGCTTGCCCGCCAATTACTATCAGTATTTGATTTCCGGCGGTACCGGCCTGAACGTCCAAGACTCCGGACACGCGAATTACGAACGTCAATTCATTGCCGCCGGGTCCGTTCCAATTGACCAACGGCACGACCTTTACCTACAACTCCTACGCGGCAAGCCCGGTCCATCGCTTCTACCAGATGTGGCAGCAGCTGGATTGCAGCGTGGACTCACGCCACCTACGAGAATCCTTCCGGTTGCGACTGCCGCCTTGTTCCCGTGGGTCGAAGTCACCGTAGGCGCCGGCGCCAACGGCATCGGCGCAGCCGGCGAACTTCAGCACCGAGTATTCGCCCAGCGCCGACGACCACCGGCGAAGGTTCGACGGCCATGGGCTTCTACAACGTCCAGAATGGCGACGCACCGTATTTCAAGAGCCTCGCCGACACACTACGCGATGAGCGACAACTTCCACCAGTCCGTCAATGGCGGCACCGGCGCGAACCACATCATGCTCGGCCACGGCGATGCGATCTGGTTCAGCGATGGAAAGGGCAACGCCGCCGACTCCGCCGCACAACGTCGAAGTGGCAGCCGGAACGGCCAAACGCAGGCATCGTGGACTGAAGTCGAAAATCCGAATCCGGCCGCCGGCACCAATAACTGGTATACGGAGGATGGTTACGGCGGCGGTTCCTTTGGTTCACCCTCTTATGGCGGCGGATCCTACACGCAACTGCTCGGACACCACTCAGCCTGGAGTCGCTCCGATCGTGACCTACCTTCAGTCGCTCGCCACGTCCGATCAATCCGAACTGCGAGGCGGGCCACTACTACCTGCTGAACAATTACAACCCCGGCTACTTCGGCAACGGCAACAATGCTTTACCGACACCGAACTCCGACCAACACCGTGTTCACGATTCCGCCTTCCTCGGTGCGGAGCATTGGCGACGAGCTGATCGCGGCCAACATTTCCTGGAAGTACTACGGCGATCAGTGGAATAACTATGTGCCCGATCCGTATCAACTTCAACTACGGAGCAATGGGCGCGAACACCGACGAGTATTGCAACATCTGCAACCCGTTCCAGTACGACACCTCGATCATGGCCAACGCGCGTCCGCACCGCGCACATCCAGGACACCGCCAATCTCTACACCGACATCAAGAACGGAACGCTGCCGGCGGTTTCTTCGTCAAGCCCAGCGGACTTGTGGACGGCCATCCGGCGTCTTCGAAACTGAACCTGTTCGAAGGCTTCACGAAGAAGATCGTCGATGCGGTGCAGGCCAATCCGACTCTCTGGAACGACACGGCGATCTTCATCACCTTCGACGAAGGCGGCGGTTATTACGACTCCGGCTACGTTCAGCCGCTCGATTACTTCGGCGACGGCACGCGCATTCCGATGATCGTTGTCTCGCCGTATTCGCAAGGCCGGACACATCTCGCACAACTACTCGGATCACGTCTCCATCCTCAAATTCATCGAGCGGAACTGGAATCTGAATCCGGTCACAAATCGCAGCCGGGACAACTTCCCCAATCCGATTACGAACCCGACCAACCCGTACGTTCCGGACAACAGCCCCGCGATCAGCGATCTCTTTGATCTCTTCAACTTCGGCCGGTAACGCTATCTGAGCATTAACGACCTACGGATACGATGAAGTCGAAGCGCCGAAGCCGGATAAACCGGCTTCGGCGCTTTTTCGTCAGGATACTGGCCCCCGGTCCTTCCAGGGAACTGCTCGGGAGGGCTGCCAGTTTTGAGGACGTGGCCGACATTCTTGGCAATTCTACTGTCGAGGTGCGTAAGCACTACCCGAAGTGCTCCCCTGCGCATCAGGCACGCATCAATGAGCTCATGGAGAAAGTTCACCCGGAGACCGACTGGACGGCCCCGGATAATCTCGTGCGCATCCAGTAGGCCGCCTGATCTGTCTCGGTAGTAACCACGCGTATCATCGAACTGACAGTCTTGCTGCCAGTGGATTTTCAAACGGCGCGAGGCGTTTTTGCGCACAATCTGGGCACAAACGAAAATGGCTTCCGTATCTCATTGATACGAAAGCCAGTTATTTGGTGCGGAGAGGGGGACTTGAACCCCCACGAGATTGCTCCCGCTAGCACCTCAAGCTAGTGCGTCTGCCAATTCCGCCACCTCCGCAAGCCCGCGTAAAAACCGTGATTATTTCTTCGCCGGCGCGGGTGTGGCCGGAGCCGAGGTCTTCGTCGGATGGCGCTGCAGCGCCGATCCGCTGCCGATGCCCGCATTCCTCGTGGCAATGATCGAAAGCGAAATGGACGTCAGCATGAACACCACGGTCGAGATCGTCGTCACCCGGGAAAGCATCGTCGCCGAACCCCGCGGGCCAAAGGCGGTCTGCGAACCCATTCCGCCGAACGCCCCCGCCAGATCCGCCGCCTTACCGCTCTGCAGCAGGATCACGACGATCAGAAAGAGGCACACCACCACGTGCACGATTGTTAAAAGGACTTCAATCACAACTCCATCAGTATAACAGGCCTGCTAAAACGCTCACGGCGCGAACTCATTCATGTCAGCTTCTTCATCAGCAGACTCAACGCGTCGGCCTTCCCTGCGGCGCTTTCGGGTACAACTCCACCGCACGTATCGTTCCGGGCACGCCACGCCTGTTGCGCCAGAGCCAACACCTTCTCCGCGTCCTCATTGGTAACATGCGCCGGGGCCTTGGCCGAAAGCGCCGTCGCCGCCAGCGCCACCACAGGATTCTGCGCCGCGCACTGAGCAAGCCCCGCACGCGCCATCTCGAGTATACGCAAGCTGCGCCGGTACTTCTCTTCCGACGTCAACTGCCGTAGCGTGGGATCGAGCGCAACCACGGTGTTGAGCGTCTCGAGATGCGACCGGATCGATGCGTCATTCGGATGCTGGAAAGATCCCTGGAGAAACGCGGCCCGCGCAGCGCCGTACTGGCCCTGCTCCAGTTCCGCTTCGCCGAGCCCCTCCGCGGCCGCGATATCTTTGGGATCGTTCGCAGCCATCGCTCGATAGATCTCCGCCGCGCGCGCCGGGGAGCCCGCCAGCAGGAACCAGCTTCGCCGAGGCGTTTGCGGACGTCCGCCCCAGCCGAGGGCTCGGCCTCCAGTGAGATTAGTTCCGCCAGCAATTCCCGCTTCCGGTTTTGCTTCACCAGCTGATCGATCAACTCCACGCGCGCTTCGATACGGCGTTCCGGCGCATCCGCGGGCCATTCGCCGAAGATTGCGCGATGGTAATAAGCCTCGGCATCCGCCGCCTCTCCCTGCCGGGCCATGAGCCGGGCGGCAATCAGGTTGACGCGGCCGTCATTTGGCTCTCGCTGCAGCATCTCGTTCATGAGTGGTCCGGCGTCAGCAGTCCGGCCGGCTTGGGTGAGCGCCGAGATCAGTGTCAATTCATAATCGGGATTCTCGCGCTCCGTCGAATGTGCCACGCGCAGAGAATCCGCAGCCTCGCCCGCCTTGCCTGCGGCGAGCAGTCGCGATCCCTCAAGATAGGAACGCTGGGCCGCGGCATGCAACTCCGCCGATTCCACCTTGCGCCAGAGACCGGTCGAGCGCGCTCAACGCCACAACAATGGCAACGAGTGTGATCGCCACGCCGGTCATCTTCGATCTCATACGCCATACTCCCGCAGGATCTGCTTTTGGCTGATTATTCCGCAGAGCTCACGGATGTTGGCCCGGCTGACCACCGGCAGCACGTCGACCTTCGCGTTCCGCATCCGCTCCAGCGCGAAGCCCAGCGGGTGATCCGGATGAACATACGGATACGTGTCGGGCTTGATGAGATCGCGTACCAGGCTGTCGAGGAGTCGGCGGCCTCGATCGCATGCTTTGTGATGATGCCGCGAACGGTTTTGTCTTCGCCCGCGGGCCACGCATTGCGTTTTCTGCCCGGCGAGGAAATTTTTTGCCGTCTCGATGCTCGAATCCGCGGAGATCAGCGGCGCGTCCGCGCTCATGATTTCGCTCAATGGCCGCCCCGTCAGGGTTTCGCGCGATTCCGCTGTCGGAAGATAAACGCCCTCCTGCAGCGCCAGCGCCTCGTAAATCGGCTCCGGCTGCAGCTGCCGCGAAATGAAGAAGCTGATCAGATTCGAAATCATCAGCGGCACGATGATCGAGTAATCGCGCGTCATCTCGAAGATCATGATCACGGATGTGAGCGGCGTGCGCACGATGCCCGCGAAGGCGGTGCCCATGCCCACCAGCGCGTACGCGCCCGGGCTGGCCGTGACGCCGGGAAGCAGATGAGTGCGCCACGCCGCCGATCGCGCCGCCGATCATCGCGCCGATGAACAGACTCGGACCGAAGATGCCGCCCGCGTTTCCCGACGAGTAGCACATCGGCGTGCGCGACGATCTTCAGCAGCGCGAGCAGCGCCACCGTCTTGATCGGGATGTCGCCGCCGAGGACCCGATCCACATAGTCGTATCCCACACCGAGGACCTCCGGAACGAACCACCCGACCAGCCCGACGAAGAGACCGCCCACGACCGGTTGAATCCAGACCGTGGAACCGGGCAGACGGCGGAACCAGAGCCGGAGATTCAGCAGCAGTTTCACGAAGCACACCGAACCGAGTCCCCCGACCACTCCGAGAATGGCGTAGACTGCCGAATTCCAGCGGATTCACCAGCTGGTAGGCGGGAACATGGAACAGCGGCTGGTCCCCAAGGATGAGGTGCAGCACCATCCACGACGTTGCTGAACTCAGCACCACGCGAGCCCAGTACCGGCGCGTGCATGTCGCCCAGAATTTCCTCGAGCGAAAACAGCACGGCCGCGATCGGCGTGTTGAACGCCGCCGCCAGCGCCGCCGCGCAGCCCACCGGCACAAGCGCCTTCACATTCGCCGGGCTGAGACCGAAACGCCTTCCGATTACCGACGCGATGCCGGCCCCGATCTGAACGGACGGGCCTTCACGTCCAAGCGCGATGCCGCTGGCGAGCGAGATCGAGCAGCAAAGGAATTTGCCGATCACGGTGCGCAGCGAGATGTAGCCGTTGCGGATGAACAGCGCGAACTTCGTCTGCGGAATTCCGCTGCCGCGCGCGTTGGGAAAGTATCGGAACAGAAGAAAGCCGCTGAAAAGCGCGCCCGCCGTCGGAACCAGCACGCGCCGCCACGCCGGGCTCTCCGGCGGATACATGCGCGCCGCCAGCCGGCCGGTCAGAAGAATGAACGCGACGACCGTGAGCCCGACAATCACGCCGATCACCAGGCTCAGCACGATCAGAATCTGATTGTCACGATTGCTGGATTCCTCACCCGGGGTGGCCACTCAACCAACGTAGCGCACACCCTGCCGGGCTTGCCAGGCGGTTCCGGTAAATGCAGCCAAAATGATCAGCCCACCCCCGAACAGCGCCAGCGTGCCCGGCCGTTCTCCGTGGACAATCCACGTCCAGATCGGATTGAACACCGGCTCGATCAACAACAGCGTGGCTGCTTCGAGGCCCGGCACCTCACGCATCGACCGTGTCAACAACGCGTAGGCGAGCGCGATCTGAAAGATTCCGAGGTAGAGCAAGACCGCGATGTCGATCGGTGAGGCGTGAACGCCGCTCTGGATGGCCATCGGCAGGCAGACGAGGAAGGCGAGGAAGTTCCCCGCGATAACAGTCGCCGCGCCCGAACCGTTATTTTCCGCACGCTTCCCGAGCCATCGGAACCCGGTGAGCGTCAGAGCCCACGTCGCGCCCGAAACGACTGCCAGTAGATTGCCCCGAGCAGGATTCGGTGCGGTCGCCGCCGTGGCCTCCGAGCCGAAAAGGAGCAGGATCGCGCCTATTGCGACTGCCGAGATCACCGCGAGATCGACCTTCCGGATCGGCTCGCGCAGCACGAGTGGCCCTAGCAAAAGCAGGTACAACGGCGCTGTAGATTGCAGGAAGATGGCGTTCGCCGAGGTGGTCGATTTATTTGCCAGTACGAAGAGGATCAGGGTTGCCGCGTAGGCGAGGCCGATCAGCAGAGTGCGCCGCGTCCAGCCCCGGCGAGCGCCCGGCAGCAGCAGATAAAGCACTGCCGCCGCGATTCCAGACCGGAACCCAGCCACCGCCCAGCTCGAAAGCGAGCAGGCCTTGATCGCCGCGCCGCCGGTTGAGAACAAAATCGCCGCAGCAAAAAGGCCGAGACGGTTTTTTGACGCATTCGACAAACCTTCAAGGTAACCCGGACGCTCCGGCTACCATATATGTAAGTAACCTTCCCTTGCACATTATTTCCGAACAGTCCAGGCGCGACCAGACCAGCCCGGCGATTGACCGGTGGGGATCTACCGTGTCTTATCTTTCGCAGACGGAGGTGCATGTTTATGCTTTATCCATCGGCGCGAGCGTTCTGCTGAGCTTCTTTCCGTTCCTGATCGTGATGCTCACACTGATCCGGCAGCTTCATTTGCCGGCTGCGGAAAGCGCTCTGGTCCTCGCGCTGGGCGATTATTTCCCCGGCGATCTGGGCGCGTTCATCATCCGCAATTTGACCAAGGTCAATCATGGCCGCTTTCAGCTCACATCGCTTCTATTGCTGATGTTCACCGCCAACGGAATCTTCGAGCCGCTCGAAGTAGCGTTGAACCGGGCCTGGCATGTCCCGAATAACCGTAGCTACATAAGGAACCAGGTGCTCAGCTTCTTTCTGATTCTGCTGTGCGGCGGTCTCGCGGTGGCGTCTGTTCTGCTTTCGGCCATGAATACGAACTTTGTTGCAACTCAATACGGCATCAAGGTATTTCCGGTATGGCTTTCACTCGGGATCTTCAAACTCGGCGCGATCCCGATGACCATTCTTTCGCTGGCGGTCGTTTACTGGGCGCTGCCGAACCGGCGTATACCGGTCAGGCGTGTATTGCCCGTCGCGGTTCTGGTCGGCATCGCGCTTGAGGCGCTGAAATATCTTTTCCTTTTCGCGTGGCCCTGGATGGGCAGGAAATTTCAGAACGAGTACGGGCCTTTCTACTATGCGGTCTCCGTCGTCGTGTTCGGGGTGCTCAGCGCGTTTATTGTGCTGGCGGGCGCGGAATGGTCCGCTCGGCCGCTGAACGAATTCGACGAACCCGCTCAGTCGTGAGGCGGAAAGAGCGCGGCCGCGTGCCCATCGATTTCCGCCATGGCCCCCGACCGGGCGCCCGGCACCCGCACGTAAGCAAGACCGAAAACCGCGCCATTCGAACGCGTTGAGGACGTCACTTCACCCGCCGGTTTCCCCTCCAGCATCAACTTCGTTCCCGGAGGCGGCGGGGCATCCTGGGTTGCCAGGGGGGACTCCACCCGGAACCCCATCAACTGCCGGTTCACATGGCCGCGCGAACGAATACGCTCCACAATTTCCTGCCCCAGGTAGCAGCCTTTCTGGAAATGCAGAGCGTGCATCTGTTGAGTTTCCTGCGGGAGCGTGTGCTCGGTAATCTCGCAGCCATACCGCGGGACGAAGTTCTCTATCCGGACTGACTCCGCGTCTTCCGGCGTGGCCGCGATGGCGCCCGCACCTTCCATCGTCGCGATGACGTCATCTCTACCTTGGACCGCGCCGTAGACGCGAACTCCATGCGAGCCTGTCGCCGATACGGCTGCGACGAAGAAGTCGCCGCTTTTCAGGTGCGAGAAGCGATGGTGCGGCGCGGAGAGGTCGCACTGCGCGGCGACTTCGATCGCCTTTGGGCCCTCAAGTCCCAGCGAAAACCGCGACGTCAGCAGCCACCAGTACAGCGGCTTGCGGGTCCCGTAGGGGTGCTCGGGGCGGATCTGCACGGTCCCGGTGCTCACCACCGACACCGCCTTCACCGCGCCCGCGGGCCCAGGGCCGGTCCGTGACATCGCGATCGAGGCGCTCATGGCTGGAATCACTTCCTCGCTGGCCGCCCGGTCCTCCCGGGCTGACACAACCAGGCTGCCGCCGCCTCACGGGCTTCGTCAGTGACCTCGGTCGCGCACCGGACGACTAAAGTCACAGGCCCGCGGTGCCCCCGGATTCGGCGTACAGCCGGGCCGGGTCGAGGATCACGACGCTGTCCGCCGTGGTCGCCACGATCCCGGCGACGCGCAGATCACGCAGCACGCGGGCCACCACCTCGCGGACCGACCCGGCCGCGTCCGCCAGCTCCTGCTGCGACACCCGGGCCGCCAGGCGGCCACGTGGATGCTGCTGGGCGGAGGCAAGATCAAGAAGATGGGCGGCTACCCGCTGGCGTACCGAGCCGAACGCGTTGACCGCGGTCTGCTCCAGCACCTCGTACAGGCGCCGGTTCAGCTCCTCGGCGATCGCCCAGGAGACCCGGGGATCGCGCCGCGCCGCCGCGATCAGCGTCCGCGCGCTGATCCGGAACACGCTGGATGGCTCCACCGCCTGCACACTGGTGCTGGCCGGCCCGCCCACCAGCACCGCGATCCCCAGCACATCACCGGGCCGGGCGTACCGGACCGTGACCTGCCGGCCCTCCGCCGATGTCAGGAACACCCGCAGCAGGCCACGGACAACCAGCGCCGCCTGCGGCGCCGACCCGGCCCGGTAGACCGTCGTGCCCGCCGGGTAGTCGGCGCGCTCCCCCTCGGCGCGCAGCCCGTCACGTACCTCGGGGGGCAGGCGCGCCAGGAAGCTGTGCGCCAGCCCATCCTCGACCTCCCGGTCGGCCATGGACCATCACCCCCTGGCGGGAGAACGCGCCGGGCCGGTGCCGGCGCCGGGCTACCGCTCCTGCTCGGTCGGGCGGATCAGCAGCTCGTTGATCGCGACGTGCCGCGGCCGGGTCACGATGTAGGTGATCGCGTCGGCGATGTCCCCGGCCTCCATCCGCTGCCCGAACTGGCTGCTGATGCTCTGGAGCACCTCGGGCCGGTTGTGGCTGGCCAGCTCGGTCGCGGTCGCGCCCGGCTCGACCAGGGAGACGCGCACGTAGCGCTTGGTCACCTCCTGGCGCAGGGACTCGCTGAACGCGCCGACGCCGTGCTTGGTCAGCGAGTAGACGTTGTTGCCGTTGCGCGCCACCCGGCCCGCCACCGAGCTGATGTTCACCATGTCGGCGACGCGGCGCGGGCCGTCCTCAGCGGCGCGCAGCAGGTGGGGCAGGGCCTCGTGCGCGCAGTACAGCAGGCCGAGCACGTTGAGCTCAACCATCTGCTGCCACTCCTGCAGCGGCGCGCCGACCGCCTGGCCGAGCAGCATCACGCCGGCGTTGTTGATGAGCGTGTCGAGCCGGCCGAGCTCGGCCACCGTGCGCTGAACGGCGCCGGCCGCCTGCTGCTGGTCGGTGACGTCGCACTCCAGCACCAGCGCGGTGCCGCCCTGGTCGCGGATGCCTGCCGCGAGCGTCTCCATCCTGTCCCTGCGACGCGCCGCCAGCGCGACCGCCGCGCCGTGATCCGCGAGCGCGGCGGCCGTGGCCGCGCCGATCCCGCTCGAGGCCCCCGTCACCAGTGCGACGGTGCCCTTCAGTACTGGTTCCACCGGGAACTCACCTTCTCCCGCTCATCGCCGTTGGCTTCAGCGATTCCGCCTGCCGCACGCAGCGACCGGCACCCGGGCACCGCTGAACCGGGTTCTCCTGCCCCCCGGTAGCAACCTATTGCAGCCGGGGATTGCGGAGGAACTCCTTCAGCGCACGGTAATAGGGGGCGATGGTGGCCGTGTCGGCGTACTCGTCGGGGCCGTGCAGCCCGTCGCCGCCGACGCCGAAGATGACGGCGTCCGTGCCCCGCTGGTAGTAGAAACGCCCGTCCGCGGCACCGTGCTTGCGCAGGAAATCGGCGCGGTAACCCTGGTGGCGCGCGGCTTGCTGGAGGCTGCGTACCTCCGCGCGGTGCCGGTCGGCGTGGTGCGGTGGGTCAGCCTGATCGACCACCGGGGTGACGCCGGGCTCGCAGAAGGCCGCCAGGTATGCGGTGATCTCGGCAGCGGTCTTGCCGTTCAGGTTGGTGTCCTCGGGCGGGAAGCGGATGTCGATCCAGGCCTCCGCCTGGGCCGGGATCTGGTTGTGGGCCTGGTTGGGGGTCTCGATCCGGGCGATGTTGACGGTGGTGCGCCAGGCCTCCTCGGTGGCGACGGGGTAGGCGGCCAGCAGGTTCGCCAGGCTGCGGTGCAGCTTGACCAGCGCATTGTCGCCATGCCACGGGTACGCGCTGTGGCCGCTGCGGCCAACGGCGCGCAGGGTCGCGATGATCATGCCCTTGGAGTCGGTCACGATCCGCAGCCCGCTGTGCTCGCCGATGATGACGAACTCACCGCTCACGCCCTGCCCGATCTGGTGCAAGGTGCCGTCGCGGCCGCCGACCTCCTCGTCGGTGACCAGCTGCAGGGCGAGAGGGTACGGCAGACCACCGGCCAGCTCGCGGAAGACCTGGGCCTCGACCAGCGCCGACACCTTCATGTCCTGGGCGCCCCGCGCGTACAGGCGATCACCTTCGCGGCGCGGCCGGAACTGGGCCGGCGGGGCCGGCACCACGTCCAGGTGGGCATTGAGAATGATCTGGAAACGTGGCCGTTCCGTGCCGCGGTAGATGAGCGCGCTCGGCTTGCCGCCGGACTCGAACCGCTCGACCGTGAAGCCGGGCCCGACGAAGTCCAGCACGAAACCGAGCGCCCGGTGCAGCTCACCGGGCCGGTCGGTGGTCGATGGCACGGCGAGCAGCTCACCGGCGGTGGCAAGGAACCGCTCAGTATCCATCCCGTCCATCATCTCCCGGCACCCCATGCCAGCGGCTGGCGGTCCCGCCCGGCAGCGCGGCCGGCGTGCGCCGTGTGACGGCAGACGGTTCGCGGGCCGGGGTGTCAGGTCACCGAAGCCATCGAGCAGAGGGGCCGGCGGCCGGCGGCGCGGCGTCAGCGCCCGGTGAAGGCGGGCTGGCGCTTTTCGGCGAAGGCGCGCTGGCCCTCGTGGTAGTCCTCGGAGGCGAAGCAGGCCTCGATCATCGCCTCGACCCGGGCCAGATCGCGCCGGTCGGGGGACCGGCCCGCCTCGCGGATCGCCGCCTTGCACGCGGCGACCGTCAGGGGCGCGTTCTGGGCGATGCCCCGGGCCAGGCTCATCACCTCGTCCCGCAGGTCCGCGGCCGGGACGACGCGGTTGACCAGGCCCATCTGGAGGGCTTCCGCGGCCGGGAACCGCCGGGCGGAGAACAGGATCTCCGATGCCCAGGCCGGCCCGACGAGGTCCACCAGGGCCGTCACGCTGGCGAAGGCGGGGCCGAGCCCGAGCCGGGCCGCCGGGATGCCGAACTGGCTGTCGTCGGAGGCGATGCGGATGTCGGCCTGCAGGGCGGTGAGCAGGCCCCCGCCCAGGCAGAAGCCACGGATCATGGCGATGACGGGCTTCTCCAGATCGCTCAGGGAGCGGCTGAGCGCCACCTGGCCGCGGTCGTATTCGGCGCGGGCGGCGGGCGAGGTGCGCCGCTCGGCGAACTCGGAGATGTCGGCGCCCGAGGCGAATGCCTTGTCCCCGGCGCCGGTGAGGACCACGACGCGGACATCGCCGTCGGCCTGCAGCGCCTCCAGCAGGCCCGGCAGCGCGGCGCGGATCTCGCTCGACAGGGCGTTGCGCCTGCCGGGGTTGTTGATGGTCACGACGGCGACGGCGCCGGCCACCTCGACGAGCAGCTTGCCGGTGCCGGTGCTGTGCGGCGCGGGCGGGCTCGGTGGTGTCATGCGGGTCCTCTCAGATCACTCCCCGAGCGCGGAGCCGGTCGATCTCCGCGCGCGGGTAGCCCAGTTCGGCGAGCACCTCGCCGGTGTGGGCGCCGGCGTCCGGGCTCGGCGCCCGGACGGTGGCCGGCGCATCGGTCATCCGCACCGCGTTGCGGAGGATGTCCAGCCGGCCGAGGGCCGGGTGCTCCACCGGCTCGGTCATCGCCAGGTGCCCGACCTGCGGGTCGGCGAACACCTCATCCATCCGGTAGACCGGCCCGCACGGCACCCCGGCCCGGTTCAGCTCCTCGACCCATGCGGCGGTGGTCCGGGTGCGCAGCCGTTCGGCAATCAGTGCGTTGAGCTCCGCCCGGTTCGCCGACCGCTTGGCGGCCGAGTCGAAGCGCGGGTCGGCGGGGATGCCGGGCAGGCCGATCGCCTCGCACAGGCTGTGCAGCAGCCGCCCGGACGAGCCCGCGATGTTGACGTATCCGTCGGCGGAGGCGAAGCATCCCATCGGCACGCCCGTCGGGTGGTGGTTGCCCGCCTGCGCCGGAACCTCGTGGTCGACGGTCCACCGGGCGGCCTGGAAGTCCATCATCGCGATCATCGATTCCAGCAGGGAGGTCTGCACCCAGCGGCCGGTCCCCGTCCGGTCCCGGTCATGCAGGGCGACCAGCACGCCGACGGCGAGATAGAGACCGGCGGCCAGATCGGACACGGGTATCCCGGCGCGCGTCGGCTCGGTGCCTGGTAGCCCGGTGACGCTCATCAGGCCGCCCATCCCCTGGGCGATCTGGTCGACGCCGCCCCGGCCGGCATACGGGCCGTCCTGGCCGAAGCCGGAGATCGACCCATAGACCAGGCGCGGGTTCCGGGCGTGGACGGTGTCGAAGCCGAAGCCCAGGCGGTTCTTGACCGGGGGGCGCATGTTCTCGATCAGGACATCGGCGGTGTCGACCAGGCGCATCAGCACGTCGTGCGCCTCCGGCGCCTTCAGGTTCAGGGACAGCGACCGCTTGTTGCGGTGCAGGTGCTGGAAGTCGCAGCCGTGCCGGCTGTCCGCGGCCAGGCCCGGCGCCGCCAGGCCGGCCGGCGGCTCCACGCGGATGACGTCGGCTCCCCAGTCGGCGAGCTGGCGGACGCAGGTGGGACCCGCGCGCGCGACCGTCAGGTCGATGACGCGGATGTCGCCGAGCGGAAGATGCGCGGTCACGCCGGCTCACGCCCGGCGCCGCGCTGGAGCCTGGCCGCCACGCTCCCATCATCCACCAGACCGGTGGCAGCTACAGCCGGGGAATGCGGTGGCAGCTACAGCCGGGGAGTGAGAGACCGGCATCCGCTACGGCTCACCGGGGTGGTCAAATCAGACCGCAGGCCGATGCCCCGCGCGGGCCGGTGAACCTAGCATGCCTGGTATGAGCGCACCCGTCTTAACCGACCAGGGAGTCCGCGCCACGCCCGCGACGGCCAGGCCATATATTCTCGGCGGCCTGGCTTCGCTGTCCGTCGGCGCCGCGGCGATCCATTTCGCGGTCATATTCGAGCACTTCGCGGAATACGCCCTGTATGGCGCGTTTTTCCTCGTTATCTCCTGGGCCCAGATGATATGGGCCGCGGTGGTGCTGTGGCGGCCGTCGCGGCTCTGGCTGTGGCTGGGCGCAGCCGGAAACGCCCTCGTCGTCGTGGTCTACGTGGCGTCACGCACCGCCGGCTTGCCGATCGGCCCGGACGTCGGCAACCCGGAGCCGGCCGGCGGGCTGGACGTGGTGAGCGCGGTCCTGGAGCTCGCCCTGGTCGCCGGGTGTGCGGCGCTCCTGTGGCGGCCCTCGCTCGCCGACCGGCCGGTCCGCCGCTTTGGCACCATCGGGACCGCCGTCAGCCTGGCGGCCGTCCCGGCCTTCGTGGTGGTGGTGACCGCGGCCGTGATGACACCGGCCCTGGCCGGCGCCGAAGGGCCGGCGGGCATGGCGGGCATGGCGTCGAAGCCGGGGACGCCGGCGGCGCCGGGGCTGCCGGGCATGGGCGACATGGGGACGACCGCGGGCCTGCCGGACATGAAGATGTACGGCTCCACCGCACCCCCGACCGCGGCGCAGGTCATCGCCGCGGGCCAGCTGATCAAGCAGACCGACGCGAGCCTCGCCCGGTACCGCAGCGTCCAGGCCGCGTTCGCGGCGGGATACACCTACGTCCTGCGCACCAACGGCGAGGAGCACCTCCTCTACGACGGCGCCAACCCCGCCTACGCCGGCCTCAACCCGCAGCACCCGTCCTCCCTCGTCTATGCGATCAACGTGCCGCATCATGCGCCGATCCTGCTCGGCGCCATGTATATCGAGGACGGGCACACCAACGGACCACAGGTCGGCGGATCGCTGACCCGCTGGCACGCGCACCTGGTGGTGTGCGAGGGCGGCAAGCCGACCATCGCCGGTTTCGGCGTCCAGCTGCGCGGTTTCTGCGACCCGGGGACCTGGCATGACAGGTACACGGCACAGATGCTGCACGTGTGGGTCGTCCCCTACCCGGGCGGCCCCTTCTCCGACGACCTCAGCGTGGCGGCGACCAACGCCGCGGTCCGGGCCGTCCTCGGCCGGAAATGACGGCGGCCGGGGCCTAGCCGCGCGTCCGCCCCATCGGCGGGCGGATGGGCGGGATGGAGGGGGTGTCGCGTCGGCGCGGGCCCGACCACAGCGCCGGCACGGCGTCGACGGCGAAGGCCACCGCGTAGGCGGCCTGCTCGTAGTTGAGCCGCCAGCCGACGAACTCGGGCCATGCCTCGTCGGGCTTGCGCTCGATCGGGAAGTCGACCTCACGCATCCGGTCGACCGCGTCGAGGAACTCCTGGTAGCTCAAGGTGATCTGGCCGTTCGGGTCGGGCTCGTCGGGGACGTCGATGCCCATCGCCCGGGCGACCTGCCGGAAGCACAGGAACCCGCTGCGCAGGCACAGGCGGGCCGGCACGACGGGCGCGGAGTCGGGGGACAGCGTCAGGATCAGCGCGGCGGAATCCAGCACGGCCAGCAGCGCGGTCACCCAGGATGACAGCGGCCGGGGTGAGCGGAAGCGCACCAGCGGCAGGTAGGTGGTGTGGCTCTCCGCCACGTCGGCGGCCCAGCGTTCCCACTGGGCGTACAGCTCGGGCAGGGTACCGATGGCCGAGACGCCCGACCCCAGGGCGTAGTGGGTGCGCGCCAGCAGTTCCGGCCCCCAGGACGGGACGCCGGCCCGCGCGTTCAGCAGCGCCACCTCGGTTTCCCTCCGGTTGAACGCCGCGTACAGGACCGGCAGGTAGGCGATCTGCAGGGCGACGATCACCAGGCCGGTCGCGGCGGCGACGAACACGATCGCCGCGGGCACCGCGCCGGGCGGCACCGCGAACCCGAGGGTGAACATCGCCGAGCCGGCGACGGTGAAGGCCGCGCTATGCCGCGGGGCTCGAACGGCCACATCAGCAGCATGTACCCGAGGAAGGAGATCGCCAGCCAGGCGATCAGCTGCGCGAGCAGCGTCGCCGGAGCCTGGGAGGCGAGTACCTGGTCACGCCGCCGGTAATCGGTGATGGCGCCGGTCACGAGCCGGAACACCCAGTTCACGCTCCGGTCCACCCACCGTGTCAGCCAGCTGCTCACCGGGCGGGGCACGATCAGCGTCCCGACGATGCTGGCCCACGCCGTGAGCACGAGCGCGGCGCCGGCTGCTGCGGCCACCCAGCGGTCAGCGAGCGGGACCACCATGGGTTCTCCTTGGACGGTTGGGGCTATGCCGAACCTACTGAGGCCCGGGCGGCCGCGGGACCCCGAGGCTGCCGATCGGCGGTCTGGCCCGGGCGAGCGTCACGGCGGGAGGCGGGTCCCGTGGTGCCTTCGCTCCGGCGGCCGGGGCGCGTGCCCCCGCCGCCCGCGCCGGTGGCCCGGCCGTGAGGAGAAGGTAAAACGGCTGGCAGGTGAACCTCTGGCCCGGTTCAGACGTCCTGACAGTAGATGCCAGGCAGTCTCGGGTGGTATCTCTCCTGACACCGGCCATAACCGGAGAGTAGTTTTCTCCCCGTGTACGCCACCGACTGCCTGCGGTAATGCTGCGTGCGCTTGGGCCCCTTAGGGGGTATCCGTCCTGTCCCGGGAGCGACCGGCCGACCTAATCTGCCGCAGGGCGAGTGCCGACTTGGATACTCTCCCCGTACCGGGACTGACGTCTGGCCCCGGTGTGTTATCCCCGCTGTTGGAGGCCACCGTGGACCCTCGTTACCGCTGGTCTGAGGTTTGGCTGCTGATGGCACCCGCTCGGATTTCCTTAGGCAGAGCCGGATTACGGCCGGGGTTCGTCCATGGCCAAGCGCATGAATCGGGGCCGATCCTCCGAGTCCAGTGCGCGTTCCCGCCGTAGCCGGGGCGGCAGGTTCGGTACTGCGCGGTCGCCGCGCTGCCGGGCATGCGGTTCCGGGCATGGCCAGGAACAGACGCACCGTTTTCCTGTACCCGGCACGAGACGACGGAGATGATGACCATCAGCGAGGGTTCCTGCGGCGACGCGGGAGCCCCGAAGCAGACGGCCGCGCGCGTGTTCCCGCCTACGCTCATCGTCCCCACGATGTCTGTCGCCCGGTGGGCCTGCTCGGCCCCGTCAGCGAGCCGTGCCCGCGCTTCCGCGTTCCCATCACCCGGGCTGGTGAGCTACTTCGCCGCCGCGTCGGCCGCGAACTGGCCCGACGGTACGCCCGCTGGCGTCGTTGCAACATCTCCCGGCACCGGCCACCGGCTCATGGAGATCGTCAGCCCGGACCGGGACCGGCGTCAGCCAGGCCGGGCCGGCGGCCCATGCCCGCTAGGCCGGGCCTCAGGCAAGCATCATCAGGCCCGGATCACGGGCCGGCACGACCAGGCTGGAACCGCAGGCAAGCGACAGAACTGATCCCCTCGTAAGGAGCAGGACTCACTATGCGTGCCGACGAAACAAGCTGGCCATACAACAATCCCGGCGGCGATGAGCCGGACTGGGCGGCCGGCGACGGCCACCCCAGCTGGCCCGCCAACGGCAACGGCCAGGACTGGACCGCCGGCGACGACAGCTGGCCTGCCAACGGCAACGGGCAGGACTGGACGGCCGGCGACGACAGCTGGCCCGTCAACGGCAACGGCAACGGGCAGGACTGGCCGTACGGTGAGGACCACCCCAGCTACCCCGCCAACGGCCAGGGCTGGACCGCCGGCGACGACAGCTGGCCCGTCAGCGGCAACGGCCCCGCCTGGCCGTACGGTGAGGACCACCCCAGCTGGCCGGCCGGCGGCAACACCCAGGACTGGCCGCGTGCTGGTGGCGGACCCGACCTATCACGGCGGGAGCCGGCGGCCGCACTGCACCACGACCCCCGCGTGCCGACGGCACCGCCACCACCGGCGCCGGTGGCGCGTGTCCGGGTACCGGCCAACGGCGGCCCGGACGGCGGGCAGCGGTCAGGTCCGCGGGGCGCGGCGGGCCCGGCGGGGGCGCCGTATTACGACGTTGCCTTCGGTGAAGGCCGGGTCCAGGTTCTCGTCCCCTCCGACGAGGACTACCCGTCGGGTGTCAGGGCGGGCACCGGGCAGATGCCCCAGCTCGCGGCGCAAGGGCCCGGCCGAGCTGCTCGACCCCGTCCGGCGGGATTCTGGCGGCTTCCGCGATGCGGACTCCGTCCGGCTGGCGGAGCGGATCCTCGCGGACGCCGACAGCCAGGCGACCGGTATAAAGCAGCAGGCGCTGGATCACGCCAACGCGATCCGCGAAGCCGCCGAGCAGGAAGCCGAAGAAGTCAGGCGGCAGGCGGCTTTCCAGGCCGACTCGCTGCGCGGGGCGGAGCACGAGGCCGAGGAGATAAGGCGGCAGGCGGCCGCGCAGGCCGATGCGATCCGCGAAGCCGCCACCCGGGAGGCCGACGAGCTCCGGGCGGGCGCCATCAGGCTGTCGGCCGAGCTTGGCCAGGTGGCCGCGTACGTCACCAGGACCCTCACCATCCCCGCGATCCCCGCCGGGGAGCCTCCTGCCGCTCTGCCCAGGCCGGGCAGCGCAGAAGATACCGGCCCCACGACGCCGACCCCCCAGCAGACCTGGGAGCAGGACGACGCCCAGCCGACCGTGCGCACCCGGGCACCGGGACGGCCCCGGCCACAGGCGCGCCCCGGGCGGCAGGCCGGCGACAACAGCGGCGTCATGCCAGCCGCCGAGCCCCAGGCCTGGGAACAAGACGCCCAGCCGGCCGCCAGGCCACGGCCCCAGGCACGGCCCCGGCGCCAGGCCGGCGACAACAGCGGCGTCATGCCAGCCGTCGAGCCGCAGGCCTGGGAGCAGGACGACGCCCAGCCGACCGTGCGCACCCGGGCACCGGGACGGCCCCGGCCACAGGCGCGCCCCGGACGGCAGGCCGGCGACGACAGCGGCGTCATGCCAGCCGTCGAGCCCCAGGCCTGGGAACAAGACGCCCAGCCGGCCGCCAGGCCACGGCCCCAGGCGCAGCCCCGGCCACAGGCACGGTCCCGGCAGCAGGCGGCCGAAGACTTCGATGACCCCGGCTTCGCTGGCCCGGTCATGCCGGCCGCCGAGCCGCAGGCCTGGGAGGCGCAGCCCTGGGAGCAGGGTCCCCCCCAGGCCCAGCCCTGGGAGCAGGGTCCGCCCCAGGCCCAGCCCTGGGAGCAAGGTCCCGAGGCACAGGACTGGCAGCCGGGCAGCCCCGACGCACAGGCCTGGCAGCAGCTCGAGGAGGCCTGGGGCCAGGAGGAGGGCTGGCAGCCAGACGGCTGGGAGCCGGAAACCCGGCCGACTGCGAGCCTGAGGGCGGCGGATGGACCCGCCCCCGCCAGGTCAAGGCCGGAGGGACGGCCGGGCGGGCGGACGCGGCCGGAGGGCCGGACCGCCACCGGGCCCAGGACCGCTCCGGGCCGGACCGCTACCGGGCCCAGGACTGCCGGAGGCCGGACCGCGACCGAGCCTCAGGGCCGGAACGCCGCCGCGCCACGGTCTGGGGGCCGGGCCGTCGCCAGGTCAAAGCCGGAGGGCCGGGCCGCCACCAGGTCGCGTTCGGCCGACGGGAAGGTGTCGGACGCAAAGGGCCGGCAACGCCGCTTCAAGAACCGGATGATATTCGCTTACGTGGCCTTGCTCCTGATCCCTTTCTTTGCCGGGATCATTGAGGTTGGGATCCACGGGCTCCCCTTCTTTGTCTTCCGGAACCAAGGGGCAGGCGCGGGCAATCCCTCAGATACTACCGATGATCAGTTCCTACACCCGTCTGCCAAGGCGGGAGCAAACAACAATGCGAAGCCGGCCACGCCGAAGGCCACACCGACACCGAGTAAGACGAATTAGACTTGCGTACGAATAACCCGCGCTGGGAGCGGCGCCTCGTTCAACCGAAGGAGAGAGCTGCAGATGGGTAGAAGTGATGTAGCTGCCCGGACTGATACCAGGGCTAGCCAGTATCTCGAATTCTCGGCCATCACCATTAAGAAGCGGTCTATCGCGCTGTTCCTCATGCGCCTCCCGGTGTTCATCCCATTCATATTCATGATACCCGCCTGGCTGTCGCTGAACGCTAAGGGCGTCCTGACCATTGAGGAAGCCGCCGTACTGGGGACCGGAGGCGAGTTCTGTTTCTTCGTAGCCCTGTCAATCACCCCGCTGATCACACTGACCGGGGCGCAGTGGATAGCTCCACTCCGGCGGTGGTACGGCATCTGGTTCGCGGTCATAGGTATCGCAGACACCACTACCGCGGCTATTACCACGGAGTTCGCTGGCGGTGTGTTCGGCCGGCTCGCCGGGCATACCTTCCTCCTGACCGGGTTGCTCATCATCACTCTGGCTCTCCCCGTCCTGGCTACCGCCAACACCCCGGCGCAGCGCAAGCTCGGGAAGTACTGGAAGCGGCTGCAGCGGATGACCTACGTCATCTGGGGATTCATCCTCCTTCACCTGCTGCTGCTCGACGGGTTCAAGCCCTTCGGCGCATCGAAAGGGGATGGCGACCCCGTCTTCCACCAGCGCTTCTACCAGGCCGTCGCCATCAGCATCCCGCTGATCGTGCTCCGGCTGCCGCCGGTACGACGCTGGATTACCGAGCAGCGGGCGGAAGGCCGGGCGTGGCTGGTGTGGGCTGCCATCATGCCGCTTGCTGCGCTGTACATCCTCGGGTTCGCCTTCATCATCAACGAGGAGATTTTCCAGGGAGTCTTCGCCTTTACGATTCATCCCCTGGAAGACTGACGCCGCCGCAGTGAGGGGGCGGTCCGCCTGGCCCGGCGGGCCGCCCCCTCAGCTTCCCGTGGCGGTGTAGCCTGACTTCGGCCAAACTAGTGCGCAAGTTAGCTGGCGCTGTTGATTGCTTCGATGGCCTGGCGGAGCTCATCGGGCAGTGGGTCTGCTGCGGTGATGACGTGGTCGCCGGCCTGGATCTGGATGGTTCGGTACCGGCGGGCTGTCTTGACGAATTTGCGGATGGACCAGCCTGTGGCGTGCTCGATCCAGCGGCTGACCGCCAGGGCGGCGAGCACGATCGTGAGGTGGGCTTCGATGGAGTCGCGCTTGCGGTGGTAGACCGGGCGGGCCTGCAGGTCGCTCTTGGTCATCCGGAAGGACTTCTCGATCTGGAAGAGCTGATGGTAGGCGCCGATCACGAACTCCGCGGTGACGGGGGTGCCGTCGGGGCAGGCCCGCAGGTTGGTGACGTAGCCCTTGAGCCCGGCCAGGGCGCGGGCTTTGGCCTCCAGCTCCCGGTTGACTTTTCTGGTGCCGCCGGACAGCTGGATGAACCGGTTGCGCTTGACCGGGCTCTTCCCAGCGACGGCCTGCTCGGCCTTGGCGACCTGCTCGCCGATCCCGCGCAGCGTCCTTCTGGCCCGGTCAGCCTTGTACTGGTAGTAAATGACCTGGTCGCGGCGGCCGCCGTTCGGCCCGGCGGGCCAGGGCTGGGTGAACACGTGCCCGTCGGGGATCTGCTCGCCGGGGTGCTCACGGCGCCACCGCGCGACCAGGTACGGGACGTACGGGATTTTCGCGCCGAGGATGAACGACAGGCCCGCGGCCTCTATCTGCTTCTGGTTGGCCTCCGACACCATCCCCGCGTCCGCGACGACCGTGACGTCCGGCAGATTATGCGCGGCCATGAACGATTCGATGACCGGCAGCATCGTGCGGGTCTCGGCCTTGTTGCCCTCGAACGCGGACACCATGAGCGGGAACCCGCCGGCGCCGGTGAGCAGGCCGATGGTGATCTGCGGTTCCAGCCGCCTCTCCTTCGAAAAGCCGCTCTCGCGGAACCCGTCACCGGCGTCGGTCTCGAAATACAGCGTGGAGCAGTCGTAAAGGACCAGGCTCGCCGGGCCCAGCCCCGCATGCGCGGCGCAGGCCGCGGAGATCTGCTGCCGCCACGAGTCCTTCGCGAACACGCGCAGCCGCCGCGTGACAGTCCGGTACGGGACCGGCGGCACGCCTGCTTCCTCCAGCACCCGCGCACTGTCAAGCTTGCTGACCGGCTCGATGATCCGCGCGATCACCAGCTGGCGGAACACCTCGTCCCCGCCCGTCGACCGGTCAAAGCCCAGCACCTGGTAAGCATGCTGCAGGGCGTCCAGCAGGCAGCCCATCCGCGACCCGGTGATCGGCAGCGGCCCGCCAGGCGCTCGCCGGCACCCAGGCCCAGGTCCAGCACGCCCTGCCCGGCCGCCAGCCGCTGTCGCGCTGCCGCCTTCAGCAGCTCCAGCTCCACGTCATCGTGCGCCGAGCCAAGGTGCTCGATATCCCGCGACCCGCGCCGCGACGAATGCACGATCTGCACGGCCGTCGCGCCCGAGGAAGTCTTCACCATCCGCAGATACGGGGACACCAGCCCACAATACGGCCGCGCCTAGTGCGCAACTTCAGCCATCACCAGCACCGAACCCGCAGGTCACCGACCCGCGAGCAAGATCAAGTCCAGATCGTGGCCGAAGTCAGGTCAACGAGGAGATTTTCCAGGGAGTCTTCGCCTTTACGATTCATCCCCTGGAAGACTGACGCCGCCGCAGTGAGGGGGCGGTCCGCCTGGCCCGGCGGGCCGCCCCCTCAGCTTCCCGTGGTGGTGTAGGCGGCGGTGG
>CAWEKQ010000051.1:0-132185 GCA_963809655.1 Terriglobia bacterium
CGCCCGGCTGGCTATAGTATGCGTGTGTGCAGTCCCGGGTCTGGTTGCGCAAACCACGCAGGGGCTGATTTCCGGAAGCATTGTCAATTCCGTCACCGGCAGACCGGTCGGCGCGGCGTCGATCACCTATGAGAGCCCGGCGTTGTCGGCCAGCGGCACTTATCAGACCGACGCGCAAGGCTACTACTTCCTGCCGCTTCTTTCCACGGGCACGTATTCGGTGCGCGCCACCGCGCCCGGATTCCAGTCCCAGGAACTGCAACAGCTCGATCTGCCGGTCGCGGGCCGCATCCAGATCGATTTCAAACTCAGGCCGTTAAGCGACGTGTGGGAAGCGGGCCAGTTCCGCAGCGTCTTTCTTCCCGGCAGCAAGACGATCGTGACGTTCTACGGGCCCGACGTGGACACCAGCCGCTCCGGCACATTCGAAGGCCAGCAGGGAATTGTCAGTACGCTCGACACCTCGGTCTCGTACGTCATCGATCCGGTTCAGATCGAAGACCTGCCGTTGCAGGGCCGCGACGTTTACACGATGCTGGTCAGCCTGCCCGGCGTCACAGCCGATAATGGCACCGCGCGCGGCTTGGGTGTGAGCGTAGCGGGGCAGCGCGCCTCCGCTTCCAACTTTCTTCTCGATGGCGTTGAGAACAACAACTATCTGGTCACCGGCCCTCTGAACCCGGTGGCGCCGGAAGCCATCCAGGAATATCGCATCTCGACCAATAACTACTCTGCCGAATACGGGCGCACCATCGGATTCATCGCCAATGCGGTGACGCGCGCCGGCAGCAACCAGTATCACGGCGTCGGCTACGAGTACTTCAAGAACGCAGCCCTGAACGCAGCCGATTTCCAGAGCAATCTCCAGGGACTCGGCACGCCAGAAGGATAACGAAAATCTGTTCGGCTATCAGGCTGGCGGGCCCGTGCTGCGCAATCGCCTTTTCTTTTCGAGCGCACTCCAGGAAAACATCAGCCACAGCCAGCTGGATCCGGTCACCTATCAGGTGCCGACCACCAATTTCCTTTCCGCATTCAGCGTCCCTTCGAGCCGCCTCGCGAGCCAGTTGCTCACTGAGTTTCCGGGACCGAAGGTTATTTCTCCGACAGGCGCGGTCGTCGCGCGCCTACACGGTGTCGCAGCCCGTGGTGGTCGATCGCCTGATCGCGCTCGAACGCGGCGATTACACGCTGCACGGCGGACGCGACCGCATCATGGCGAGGCTCAACATCGCCCGCCTCACGGAACCGGACTTCATCTGGTATCCCTACCAGGAATTCAACTCCGCACTGCACCAGAACACGATCGGCGCGGCGGCCAACTGGATGCACACCTGGACGCCGCGTCTCACGAGCGAATTCAAGCTCAGCTACAACGACGACGACCTCTACTGGAATCGCGCGCATCCCGAAATTCCCACGCTGGCATCGTCCGACGGCACGCTTCTGCCGGGCTCCCCGAGCTTCTATTCCTACAAGAATCACAACCGTTCGCCCGAAGCCATCTACAGCACCGTCTGGACACGCAACCGGCACATCATCACCGCCGGCGTGGGCTTGCTCTACCGCCTCAACAGCGGCTATCTGACGGCGCTCCGGGATGGCGAATATCTTTTCCAGAACGCCTTCAATTTCGCGATCGACCAGCCGAGCGAGCTCTATGTGGCCGTGAACCGGGCGTCGCCGACTCCCGTGCAGCCCGATTTCAATCGCAGCTACGGCTGGGCGCAGTCCTACTTCTTCGCGCAGGACAGCTTCCGCGTGAGTTCCCGGCTGACCCTCAACTACGGCTTGCGGTACGAACGCTTCGGCGCGCCGCAAAACACCGGAGCGTCGAAGGATCTTCTGGTGAACCTGGGGCAGGGGACCGATTTCAACTCCCGCATCGCCGCGGCCACGCTGCAGTACGGCACGCAATGATCTTCGGCGTGGATAACGGCGATTTTGCGCCGCGGTTCGGGTTTTCTTACGACCTGACCGGCAAGACCCTCGGCAAGGGCCACACGGTTCTCAGGGGCGGCTTCGGCATCTTCTACGACAGGCCGTTCGACAATCTCTGGCAGGATATTCGCAATAACTCCGTCTCGCTGCCTCTCTACAGCATTACCAGTCGTCAGCACGAATTACCTGCAGCCCATCGCCTCGGTGCTTCCTTCTTACGCAAACCAGCCGCAATCTTCCGGGGGCTTCCCGCCGCTCACGCTGATGGATCCGAACCTCCGGAACGGCTACGCGCAGACCTTCTTTCTCGGAGTGCAGCGGTCCGTTGGCGACAATCTGACTGTCGAGGTGAACGGCACCGGCTCGCTCGGATCGCAGGCTGATCACGTCCGACATCGTGAATCGCGCAGTTCACGACAACCACGGGCGTCGACGGCCGCCCGAACGAGGCTCTTCCCGACATCGAGTGGCGTTCCAGCCAGGGAAGCTCCGATTATTACGCGTTGAGCGCGCTCGCCCGATACCGACTGGCGTACGCTGCAATTCCAGGCAGCCTATACCTGGAGCCACTCGATCGACGATCAGAGCGACCCGATCGGGGCCGAGGTCTTCAACCTCGAATTCACCACCGTGACCAACGGCGCCGCGGCCTCCGTCCGTCCGGCTTTCGCGCAGCAGTTCGACAACAACGGAGAACGCGGCAATTCCGATTTCGATCAGCGCCAGAACCTGTTTCTGCTCGGTATCTGGCAGTCCGAAGGGCGCCGGCTTCTGACTCGGGGCTGGCAGGTATCCTGGATGGCCGCCTTCCGCACAGGCTTTCCCTACTCGGTCTTCGCTCCGCAGACAGGCATCGTCCCCGGGATTGCGGCGATCGAGAACCAGCGTGCCGATCTGATTAACCCCGCCACGGCCCTGTTCGATCCGCCGCCCGCCGCGGCGGGCGGAGTTTTGCTGCTCAATCCGGCCGCGTTTGCCGTCCCGGCGGCGGGCGTGGTCGGCAACACCGGGCGCAATGCTTTTCGCGGACCGGGTCTGTACAACCTGGATTTTTCGCTGGGACGCTCATTCCGCGTGCCTTATCTGCGAGAGGGCACGCGGCTTACCGTGCGGGCCGATGCCTTTAATCTCCTGAATCATGCCAACCTGAACAATCCAGACAACTTGCTCGGTTCCCCCACTTTCGGTCTGGCCACCTACGGCCGGCAGGGCACCGCCTCCGGATTCCCGGCGGTTTCACCGGTGAACGAAACCGCGCGCCAGGTTCAGGTACTAGTACGAATTGAGTTTTAGGAAGCCACGAAGCAGTACCCCAAGTCTGCGCGCAAGTGTTGCCCAAGGGTAATACGGTGCTAAACTTGGCGCTGTACCCGGGGTCACTTTCGGTGACTTCGCGCGAGTGTGCCAACAACGAAACTTATGCGTTTCACAAAGACGAATTCCAGACTTTTCGTCTTATGTGCGGCCGGTTGGGGTTTCGCGGGCATCGCACTGGCGGATTCCCTGCCGCCTGTCTGGATTCCTGCCGCCGGCACCCCGATCACTTCATGGGATTCGGAGGTTTCCGGCACTGGATTGAAAACGGTCTATTTCCCGACTGGTTTTACATTCACCCTCTTCGGCGCAGAGCTATGACCTCCGCAATCGTGTCGAGCAATGGCTCGATCTATTTCAGTCCCGAACGGGGTCGCCCCCGAGCTCCTCAGCCTACCGCTTCGATAAACCAGTTCCTGCAGGGTCTGCCCCGTATCGCGCCAGCATGGTACAACACGCAGGCAATCGATGGAACCGGGACGGTTTTGTTCGAGATGCTGCCCGGTCAGGCCGTGTTCACGTTCGAGAACATCGCTTCCTATATCCCGCATCCCGGGCAATCAATCGCACCCTCGAATCTGGCTACATTTCAGGTGACTCTGAGCATGACAATATCGCAACCGACGGCTCCGTCACATTTGCCTATGATGCTTTCAACTCGTTGAACCCGGCGGATACGGGCGTGCCAAATTCTCTCGTCGGCTCGCAGCTGGCCATCGCCGGAATCACCAGTGGTCAGGGTGCGGCGGATCCCGGTTCCGTCGACCTGTCTGTCCTGGCAAGAACCCCGGGATTTTCTTACTCGTCGGCGAGATTCCACCGTCTACCAGGCAATCATCAACAACCGGCGCCCGACAATTCGCAGTTGGCCGGTCTCGACCTGTTTTTTGCTCCCGTGGGTCTCGATTGGAAGGTTACCTCCACTTATGTCGGCGCTCCCGCTCCCGAGCCTTCGACGCTGCTTGAAATAACGCTCTCCGCTGTGACACTCCTTATATGGTGTGCCGGACCAAGAGTCCGGTTCGCGCGGGAGAATCTAAGACAATGCGAGGGGTGATGCGGCTCGGCGCCGCAGTCGGCTTACTGGTATGGGGAGCGCTCGGCGCGAGCGCGCAAACCTGCTCGGGCATTCAGCTGCGCCCCCCCTGCGGTTCTGCCGTCAGCCACGGTGAACGTGGCCGTATTCCACGTCGCTGAGCGGATCAACAATGGGCGGAACTCCGCCGTATTCATACTCGGCGGCGGTGTTACCCCCGGGTCTCTGCATGGATTCCACCGGTCTCATCACCGGTATCCCGACCGACGCCGACTACCGGCTATTTCACCGGGTCAGTAACGGTAACAGATCACTGCGTAGCCCGCCCCAAACTGCAACCGGGCTTGCCTTCTATATTCAGGTTTTTGCGCAACCCCTCACCATCAGCACCGCGGCCCTGCCGCACGGAGTCTTCGGAAGTTCCTATAGCCAGCCGATTCAGGTCAGCGGCGGCTCGCCTCCGTATTCGTTCAGTCTCTACCTCAGTTCACTCGCAGGCACGGGATTGGGGTTGGATGCCTCCACCGGCATCGTGAGCGGGGTGCCCGCCGCGCCGGGCCCGATTTCGTTCCGCGTCGAAGTAACCGATCACGCGGGTGCGCTGGCGTTTCAGTCTTTCACGCTGCACATCGATTCCAACCTCTCGGCGAGCATCCCCGCAGCCGTCGAGGTGCCGGTGCGGAGGAGCGGTATCTGTGAACCTTTCCGCTCACGGGCGGCCTACCTCCCTACGTCTGGTCTCCCATGGGCCCGTTGCCCGCCGGCCTCAGTCTCTCGCCCCAGGGCTTGTTAAGCGGCGCTACATCGCAGGCGGGCAATCTGGCGATTCCGGTCCAGGTCACCGACGCTCAGGGCTTCAGTGCCCATGCAACGGTTCGTGTCAGCAGCTTCGGAATGACGAACCCCGCCTACGCTGCCCGCGGGCACTACGGTCGCGCCCTATTTCGCCGTCTTCTTTGCGGCCGGCGGAACTCCGCCGTACAATTTTTCAGGCACGGGGCTGCCTTCGGGGCTCACGATTAACCACTTCGGCAACCTGAGCGGAGCCATCACACAACCCGGCGTTTACTCCTTCAGCGTGCAGGTGACGGATGGGACGGGGCTCGTGGTGTCCGAAAACTACAGCCTGACGATCAGCGTTCCGCCGCCGTTGACCATGACACGCGCCTTCTCTGCCGAACGGAACGGTGCAAATACCCTATAGCTACTCGGTGAACGCCTCGGCATCCGGCGGCAATCCGCCTTACCAGTGGTCGGTCAGGAACGGCTCTTTGCCGCCGGGAATCGCGCTCAGCCGACCGGGATTCTCTCCGGGACACCGACGACGCGCAGGAACCTTCACGTTTGCGCTCCAGGCCACCGATGGCTCGGGTGCAAGCGGTTCCGTTCGAGGCAACAATGCGAGATCAGCGCGGCGCCGTTGTCGATCACAACCCAGTCCCCTTTGACCTCGGGCGTGGTGAACGCCGATTATCCCAACGCAGGTTCTCACCGCCGCCGGCGGCTTCCCGCCCTACACGTTCTCGCTCACGGGCGGAAGTTTTCCCACGGGTATCACGTTGAACATGGGCCTGATCGGCGGCAAACCCACTGAAATCCGGCGACTTCAGCGCAACGATCACGGTGCAGGACAGCGCCGGCACTCAGGCCATCGAGCACTCTCGCCCTGCACGTTCGCCCGGCCTCGACAGATATTGTGCTCTCGGCCGGAACGCTTTCCTTCACGCTTGCGAGAGGAGCGTCGTCGCTGCCAGCCTCGCAGAACGTCACGATCGTATCCAGTGACGTGAACCAGGCGCTCAGCCTTTTCCGTTCAGGTTACTCCGCAATCGGACTGGCTGACGGTTTCCTCCGGGACGACGACTCCCGGCGCGCTTGTGGTCGGCCTGACCAGCCAGGCGCTGGCGCTTGCCGCAACTCCCGGTTCCTACACGGCCTCGATCACGCTCAAATGTACTTCGAGTACCTGTCCGGGGGCACGCGCCGCAGAGCGTAATCGTAACGCTGGTGGTGAACGATGTCGCTCCGATTCTCAACGCGGTCACGGATCTGTTGTCGTTTTCCGCGACATCGCTGGTTTCCGGCCCATCCACCCAGCCGTTACGCTGCAAAATGCCGGCGGTGGCGTTCTTACGTTCACCTCCATCGTTTGCGGGGCGCCCTGGTGCTCGGTTGGAAACGCGCCATCCGCTCTCACCGGAGGAGCGTCCGCCAGCGTCGCTGTGACGGCAGATCCCACCGGACTACCTGCCGGTTTTTACCGCACTACTGTCGATATCGCCTCTTCCGGTGGCCAGGCATCGATCCCGGTCACGCTTCTGATCGCGCAAGCCGGACAGATTTTGCTGGCTCCGTCCGGCGCGCAACTCAAAATGCACGTGGGCGGAACGCCGGGCAATGGCAACGGATCGTTTCTGGTGAGCGTTTCCGGGGACGCGACGCTCAACTGGACGGCCTCGGTGACTTCCGGAAACAACTGGCTCATCCTGAACACGCCCAGCGGCACCGCGAGCAGCTCTGCGCCGGGTATGGTGAGTTATTCCATCGATCCGACGGCGGTGGCGGCGCTGCCCGCCCAGCCTCAATACGGGCTCATTCAGGTGCATTGCGCCCGGCGCGACCGATCCCACGCAGTATTTCGAGCTGGTCCTGAATATCTCGCAGGATTCGGTTCCGTTGACACCGGACCCGTCCCCGGCCGGACTGGTGTTTCTGACGGAATCCGGCGCGACGCCGCCACCCCAGACGGTTCGGGTCCGTGTTGCCGGTTCCGCGCAGGCCCCCGATTTTCAGACCAGTTTTCAGGCCGCGGCGGCCACTTCAGATGGCGCGCATTGGCTTTCCGTAAGCCCTTCCACCGGCTCGACGTCATCCTCTCAACCCGCTCAAGGTTGAGGTCACAGTCGATCCTTCGAACCTTGCTCCCGGCGTCTATCACGGCGGCGTGAGCTTCTCATTCACCAGCGCGGCCGCTCCAACGGTGAACGTTACCTTAATCGTGGAGAATCCGCTTTCCGGGCCCGCTCCGCAGTTGCGTATCCCCGCACCACCCTCCCTCGAACGACCCTGGCCAGCAGATGCACGCCGAAAGCTCTCGCGCCTACGCAAACCGGCCTGGTGGACAACTTCTCCACCCCCGCCGCCTGGCCCACGCCGCTGCAGATTCTGCTGCTCGACGATTGCGGAAACACGATTACGGGCGGACAGGTCATCACCACTTTTTCCAATGGCGATCCGCCCCTTGCGTTGTCGCCGGTTAACAGCGCCACGGGTCTCTATTCGGGAACGTGGACGCCGCGGTCGACGGGCCCACAGGTTTCGATTAACGCGCTCGCCAGCGCGACCGGCTTCTCCGCGGCCCATCTGCAGATCACCGGCCAGGTGGTTCCTAATTCCGCGCCCATTCTGACGCCGCACGGGACTCTCCATGTCTTCAATCCGCAGGTCGGCGCACCGCTGGCGCCCGGCACCATCGTGCAGATTTACGGGTCGGGTCTGGCGCCCACCGGTACGGTCGCGAGCACCATCCCGCTGCCGAAGAGTATGAGCGGGACCAGCCTGATCATCGGTGGAATTACCGCGCCGCTCTATTACGTCGGCCCCGGCCAGATCAATGCGCAGATTCCTTTCGAGCTTGCACCCGGCGGCCAGTATCAGGTGATCGCGAACGCCAACGGCTCGTTCACGCGCGCCCGTCACCATTCAGCTCGCGCCGGTCACGCCCGGCCTTGCGGCCTATACGGATGGAGGCCTGATCGCGCAGCATTGGGCCGATGGGTCTCTCGATCACCGACGCGTCGCCCGCCCAACCTGGCGAGAACGTCATCACTTATCTCGCCGGGCTTGGAGACACCACCGTTCCGGTTACGACCGGGGCTGCGTCGCCGCAGACCCCTCTGGCGTGGGCGGGTGTGCCTCCCAGCCTCACGTTGAATGGAGTTCCCGTGCAGGTTCAGTTCGCTGGCATGACTCCGGGGCTCGTCGGACTTTATCAGCTGAATTTCCAGATGCCGGCCGACCAGCCGGATGGCCCGGTCACGCTGGTGGTGACGCAGAGCGGGTTCGCCAGTAACTCGACGACGTTGCCGGTCCATCATTAGCGGAAGTCACGCTGCCTTTGCGAATGGGAGATTGATGCGTCCCAGGGTGTTTTGGGGGCGGCATTGCGGCCAGTTTTGCGGCCTTCAGGCGGTTGTCGCGGTCGATGGCGCGGTTGATTTCGGCGGGTGAAAAGACGAAGCCATTTTCTTCCGGCTCGTAGGGTAAACCGTTCATTAGATTGAGCTGGGCCAGGAGCTTGGCTTCTTCCATGGCTTGGTCGTGCTGCGCTTTGCGCTCGGCTTGGAGTTCGTGGAGGAGCTTCATGTTGCGCTGAAGGTTGCGGTTGATGCGCTGTTCGTAAATGCTCAGGAGATTGAAGGCAGCGGCCTGGGTCTGGAAGGTTTCGGCGTCGGCAAGCGCGATCTGGACTTCGCGGCGTTCGTGATGGTGGCCGAGCGCGAACATGTTGTTCTCGATTGCGCAGGCGCGGTTGAGCCGCCAGCTGTCTTCCGCTATGGAGTTGGCGAGTTGGTGCTCCATCGGCGTTTCGGGATTGAAGCTATCGATGAGTTCGTTGCAGAAGGCATCGTGGGCTTCGCGGTCCTCGGTTGGCAGGAGGCTGATGTGACCCGTCAGGCCGTGACGGAGATTGTTCTGGCTCGAGCTGGATTTGCCTTCGGCGGTTTTTGGACCGGTCGATTTTTGTGCGTTGCGCCGATTTGCTTCCAGTTGTTTTTCTGAGACCATAGTTCCCTTCCTGATCGCAATAGAGCAGATGAAAAAGTGGCTGCGGCGCGGTTTGGCTGCAAGTTATTGACAACAGACGTGCGATATTTTGAAAAAATTTGTGACTGCCGGCCGGGAATCACGCAGTGGTGTGCAGCTCAGTAAGAAACATCTCTCCGGCAGCCAACTACTTTCCCCACAGATTTTGACCCTGAGCACGACTTCCAGCTTCCGTTTCCGCGGCGCCTGCGATGGCCCCGGAACAAAGCCCACGACATACTTTGCGAGTTCCGCGTCCCGTATGGCGTCGAGAATATCGCTCATCCTCCTGCGGTCCAGATTGGCGCGAAAATACACGCGTCCGTCGGTCATATCTCCCAAGGGACTTGCTGGTGAAGCCGGCGCGTACCAGAGCGGGGCGTCCGAGCTGCGGGGGTGCTCCACTTCGGTATCATATGGGCCGGGTGTGCGTGTGTTCATCCAGACAACTGGGTGCTCCACATACTTGTTGCGATCAAGGATGACCGGATAAATGGGCACACCCCGCGCCGAGCCCGGTGACGCGGCGGTCGCATCATTCAGGGACGCAACGATCGACTCCCACAGCCAGGCCGAAGAGGACAGTGCGGCGCCTACGGGCCGAGCTGACGGATCGTCGTTGCCGGGCAGCAGGGTTAGAATGCCCTTCCCGGCGGGAATTGGATCGAGCAGTCTGCGAAAGCCCTGGAGAAGCTCATTCGGGTTGCGGGTGGCGTTGCAGAGAAGTTCGAATTGCCTGTCTGCGTAGTGGTAAACCGAGATGCGAATGTCCATCGCGTTCTTTTCCAGAATCGCCCTCATTGCGGGTTCGTCCCAGCTATTGAAAAATTTGTAGGCGGCTTTCGCGTCCCACCAGGAGCGCAGTCTTTGCGCTTTTGATGCCGGGTACTTCGTGCTGTCAAACAGAAGAATCATGTCCAGAGGAACAGCGTTGGGCGTGTTGGGACCCTGGAAGATGGTAAAGTTCCGGGGACCACCATCCTCGCGCAGAATCACGTCAGAGGGCTGCAAGTCTGCCGCGAGGTTTTTGCCGCGTGCAACGTTGAATGGAACCAGAACGAGTTTTGCGGATGCCCGAAAGGTCGAGGTGTCTGCCTGTTGCGCCAGAAGCGCTGCTGCCAGGACGAGGGCTGGGAGCACACGACTTACGGAAATCATTCGCTTATAAACGTACCAACTTTTCCTCTTGTCAGCTGGTGCCCACGCATGAACTGTCCGTCTTACACCAGCAGGATGCGGACACGCTACTTACCGCTCCCTCGCGGTCGCGGCTCAGAAAGGTGAGCGCTGATTCGGAATGGGTTACCAAAGACCTTTTTCAGCACGCTGCTGGGACTGCGCATGGTACCGCCATGGGTGAAACGTTCGACGGGAGCCAACCGGGTGCGCTAATGTACGAAGTGGTGCATTTTTTGCGCGCGCCGCACCGGATTGAACCCCAGGCATGGTTGGAACCACCATCTCGCATTACGAAGTTCTCGAGAAACTGGGCGAGGGCGGGATGGGGCTTGTCTTCAAGGCGCGCGACCTGCAACTGGGGCGATTTGTCGCCATCAAGGTTCTCATTTCCAGCTCCGACGAATCGGCGCACCACCGTGCCCGATTCATTCAGGAAGCGCGCGCCGCGTCGTCGCTGAACCACCCTAATATCATCACGATCCACGACATCGTCGACACCGGCGCGGGCGAGTGCATCGTGATGGAGTTCGTGCGGGGCAAAACGCTCGGCCGGTTGATCGAAGAGGGCAAGCTACCCCTCGTCGATTGCCTGAAGTTCGCCATGCAGATGGCCGATGCGCTGGCGGCGGCACACGGGATCGGAATCATCCATCGCGATCTCAAACCGGCGAACGTCATGATCACGCCGGAAGGCCATGCGAAGGTTCTCGATTTCGGCTTGGCCAAGGTCTCCGGGGAAGAGCCTTCGTCCGACGCCCTCGGCGGCGCATTTGGCGAATCCGACAAGACCATGTCGATCCACTCGAATGAGCAGCCGAAGACAGCGGAGGGGGCGATCATCGGCACGGTCGCGTATATGTCACCGGAGCAGGCGCAGGGCCTCAAGGTCGACCCGCGTTCGGATATCTTCTCCTTCGGCGCAGTGCTTTACGAAATGATCACCGGCGAGCGCGCCTTCCATGGCAGTTCGGGTCTTGGCACGCTGACGGCAGTGCTGCGGGATAATCCGCGGGAGTTTTCGAAGGCTGGAGTAGAGGCGCCTGTCGAGGTGCAGGATGTCGTGATGCGCTGCCTGCGCAAGGATCCGGATCAGCGTTACCAATCGATGGCGGACGTGAAAAACGCCCTCGAGCAGATCTATTTCGCCAGCCGCTCGGTAATCATGCAGATTTCGGCATCCGGGGTCTGGAAACGTCCGGCGGCCGGGGCGCGCGCTGTTCCCTCCATCGCGGTGCTGCCGTTCCTGAATCTCAGTTCCGACAAGGAGAACGAATATTTCAGCGACGGCCTGGCGGAGGAGATCATCAACGCCCTCACCAAACTGAGTCATCTGCGGGTGACGGCGCGCACGTCGGCGTTCGTGTTTCGCGGCGCGCAGCAGGATATCCGGCAGATCGGCGAGACACTTCACGTAGGCAACGTACTTGAGGGCAGCGTGCGCAAGTCCGGCAACCGCGTGCGTATCAGCGTGCAGTTGATCGAGGTTACCGAGGGCCAGACACTCTGGTCCGAACGCTACGACCGTGAGATGACCGATGTGTTCGAGATTCAGGATGAAATCTCGCAGACGATTGTCTCGCGGCTGAAGGTCAAACTGGCGAGCCAGTCCGGTTCCGGCATCGACTCGGGGCAGCCGATAGGGCCACTGATCAAGCGCTATACGGAAAATCTGGACGCGTACAACCTTTATCTCAAGGGCCGGTTCGAGCTTTACAAGATGACGCGCGAAGGGCTCAGCACCAGCCGGAAAATGTTCGAGGAAGCCATCAAGCTCGATCCCGAATATGCTTTGGCGCACGATGGCCTTGCGTACGTGTGGTACCAGGAGGCCGTTCTCGGATTCGTCGCGCCCAAGGAAGCGATGCCGAGGGCTAAGGCGGCCGTTCGGCGGGCGATCGAGTTGGATGAAGGCGTCGCCGAAGCGCATGCGACGCTGGGAGGGGTGCTCGCTCTGTTCGACTGGGACTGGGCGGGTGCTGAACGTGAGCTCATCCGATCGATCGAATTGAATGGATCTTCACCGGGCTCGCGCGACGTGTATGCGTTCTACTTTCTGCGTCCTGTGGGCCGGATCGATGAGGCGGTTAGCCAGACGCAGCAGGCCCTGTCGCTTGATCCGTTGTCGATTCTGTTCCGCGTGCACCTCGGGTTTCTCTTTTACGTCGAGACCAAGTACGAACACTCGATCGCGCAGTTCCGCAAGGTGCTCGAGATGAATCCCCAATACTATCTCGCGCATGCGTGGATGGGGAATGTTTATGCGCTTGCGGGACAGTATGATGCCGCGCTCGCGTGTTACGCTCGTGCCCGCGAAGCCGATGCAAACAGTAAGTTCGTGGATTCGCTCGAGGCAATGACTCTGGCACTGGCGGGGCGCCGCGACGAGGCTGCGGCGATGTTGGAACGGATCACACTTCGTGCGGTGACCGACTACATTTCACCCGTCAGTATTGCCTATATCTGCACCGCAATGGGGGACAAGGATCGGGCATTTGAGAACCTCGATCGTGCAGTTTATGACCGCGATCCGAGTATCCTGGGATTGAAATCGAATCCGATTTTCGAAAGTCTTCGGAGCGATCCCCGGTATCATGCGATCATTCGCAAGATGCAGCTTGAGGGCTGAGGCTGGCGCCGTCTTTTCAGGCGGCTGGGCTGGCTGAAAGCCGGTCTGCGGGCCGGATTGCCCAATACCACTCAGACCGTCATTGCCCGCCGGCCAGGCTCGGCCATTCACGCGACGATATATGTCTATACTTGCCTGAAACGGATCAAAGAACTTCGGGTTAAAGCCTGGCTGGATGGCTTATGCGACCTTTTGAATCTTGCCGTTGCGGATGCACGACGTGCAGGCACGGAGGCGCTTGTGTGCTCCGTTGACAATAGCCCGCACCGACTGCAGATTGACGTTCCAGCGGCGATTCGTCACGTTATGAGCGTGGCTCACCTTATGTCCGAATTGCGGACCTTTGCCGCACACTTCACAAACTCTGGCCATTTTGAAAAGACTCCTGATCGCCTCGACAGGAAAACGGTCGAGCGCAAGTACTTATTCTAGCAAGCCCATCCTTCCCGGAGCAAACGCCCCGAATGGCGATGCATAATAGCCACTCCAGCTTCGATTTGCCTTCCGAGGTCAGGGACTGCCGGTCATCGGCACGCGCAGCGATCCAGCCGCGCCATTGCCCGCGCCCTGCACGACAATGTGAGCAAACCCGGGCCGCGTAATTGCCGGCAGCGTTTGCGTTAGCTGCAGACCGGAGCGTCTCGCAGCTTCGAACTCCGCATTCGTCAGGTTGAAGTGCACGGTATCAGTGACCGGCTCGGTCACGATCGACGTTTCACCCTCTCTGGATTCAAGACGCATGGACACCTGCAGCGATCCAACCCAGCGGTCGCCCTCCGGTTGCAGTTGAATATCCTTGATGTCGATCGTCATCGCAAGCAGGCTTGCTCCCGGTCTTGCAGGGTCCGGCTTAACGGCCGCGGTGAGGCCGACCGCGTCGGCATCCAGAGGAGCGTGGAAGATATCGATCAGCGAGAGCGGCTCGCCATTCTCGCTCTGCTTCGTCCTTTGTCCCCGGCTTTGCCGCGCGATATGTTTGCCGGTAGCGCATCTCGAACCCGGCGCGACGGGAAACGGAGTGCGGCACGTCTACCGTGAGCTGGTGCGTCCCACCGCCAAGGTCGCTCTCCGCTGGATAAAATCCCAGCACGTAGTAGTGGCTCGAATCGCTTTGCGCCGTGCGAAACGCCCTCGATAATTCGCCCGCATCGGTGAAACCGGCGCCTCCGAGAGACTCGCCCAGCATCCGAATGTTGTGCTGGATATCCAGAGGTCATCATCGGCGCCGGCGGAGCTATCCTGCGGGATTCGGCGTTGCCCATTCCCGAGGGTTGGAGGCTGCGCACCATCACCGGATAGGTGGCGATGTTCGCCTGCCCCAGCATGGGCCCGGCTTTAGGAGGCCCACACACCGTCGGCGCCGAACCGAAAGCAAAAAATCCCTGCGCAAGCCACAGCAGGTTCTTTCGCCCCGGGTCACCCGCGGTATGTTGGATGATCGCCCGCACGGCATTATCGGTCATGTCCTTCTGAATGCATCCAATGACTACACCTTCGGCCTCGTCGATCTTGGTGTCTCCCCCGGTGCCTCCGCCAAAATTCAAGTGGTCGCCGGAGTCGATCCTGCTGACGGCTTCAACCAGTTTTTTCGGATCGCTGGTGAAATCCTGCAGAAGATGCAGGTCCTTGCCCAGCGAATACACCGCGATCCGTTCGCGTTCGCCCACCGATTCCAGGAACCTCGTCAACTGCAGGCGCTGGCGCCCTTTCAGGTCGAAGGGCGTGTTGAGTTGATCGATCACCACTACGGTCGCGACGCCGATCGATTTGCCGCTGCTGTCCAGTCGGTTGGAAACCGTTCCGGGCGGCAAGGGCGAAACGGCCGAAACAACGGACGCCCCGCCGGTGTCGTTGTTAACTTCACGAAACACCGCTATTTGTTGCTTCTTGAATTTGCAGGGAGGGTTGGATCCGGCGTGATCGAGGTCGCGCTGATTATTCTTGCAATCGTAGAGCGTGAAATCGTCTTTGGTCAGTCCTGTTACCGGGCCGTGCTTGTCGCGAATGACAACATCGACTTCGACCAGGCGTGTCTGGGAACGAAAGACCGGTTGCTGCTGCGCGGCCGCGCAACAGGCGATGAAAAATAAGACACTCCTGCGCAACTGGCCTCGATTCTACCAGTAAAATCAGGTACTGCGGCGCGACATCAGGGAACTACCCGCCTCGCCGCGGAGTCTGACTGAAATGAAACGTCTGATTCGGACACTCACGGTGCTCCTTGCGTTCAGCCCGGCCGCCGTGTCGCAGACCTCTGACGTTGTGCAAATCGAACGCCGCAGCGACTCCGCCATTCTCTCTGTCAATACGTTTCGGCCGCTCGACGCAATTGCCACCAAGCTCCAATCGCAGTTCGGCATTGTCGTAAGTGCCGAAGACCCTATCTTTCAATTTCGCGGCGACATGATGGAACGATTTCGCCCGAAGTTCCCAGGAGTCCGCCCAGGCTGCTCTTGTGCCGGCTGCGATGGGGATTTGAGGTGCGGTTCGCGCTCAATACGGATGGCTCGCCGCAAAATGTACGCGCGCTTCTGGCAGCCATTGTCGCCGAGGCCAATCTCCGGTCGCCTTTTGCGTACCGACTCGATGAGGTTGGCGGCGCATTCTTCTTCGTGCCAACGCAAACCCGTGACGCTGGGGGGAAGTCCGATTGCGATGACACCGCTTGCTCGACCGACCGGTCACGATACCGGCTGGCGTCAGGCAAATACACGAAAGCGCGTTTCTGATGGCCGCCGATCTTTCGCGGCAAACCGGCCTGCGAGTAAGCTGTTGTCAGTCTGTCGATTGCCGGCTATCCATGGGGAATGGAGGACAGTCATGTTTGCCGCGAATAGTGAACCGGCCCGCTCGGTGCTGATGCGCCTGGGACTCAATCACTGGCACATGCGTTGCGATGACAAATTCTGTAATATCGACATGCGGTAGGCGCTAACCTACGCCCGCAGCAGACTCCGCACAAAGAACAACAGATTCGCCGGCCGCTCGGCCAGCCGCCGCATGAAATACGGATACCAGGCCTCGCCGAACGGCACATACAACCGCAGCCTGTACCCTTCCTTCACCAGACGCCGCTGCAAATCCCTGCGGATCCCGTAGAGCATCTGAAACTCAAACCGGTCGCGGCCGATGCCCTTTTCGGAAACGAACCGCTCCACCGCTTCGATCATCCGTTCGTCGTGGGTCGCAATCGCCGGATACTCGCCTGCGCTCAGCAATCCCTTCGCGAGCGCAAGATAATTCTGGTCCACATGAGCCTTATCGGGAAACGCAATCTCCGGAGGTTCCAGATACGCGCCCTTAACCAACCGCACGCGAATCCGCGCGCGTTCGAGCGCTTCGATATCCGCCGCACTGCGATGCAGATACGACTGGATCACGGTCCCGCAGGCCGCGTGCTCGCGATGCACTCGCGTGACCAGCGCCAGCGTCCGGTCCGTATACGCGCTCCCTTCCATGTCGATCCGCACGAATCCGCCGATCCCCGCCGCCGCCTTCACCAGCGCCGCGACGTTCTCCGCGCAGGCCGATTCGGAAAGATCCAGCCCGAACTGCGTCAGCTTGATCGAGACGTTCGGCTCCACGCCCGCTTCCTGCATCGCATGCAGCATGGTGAGGTAAGACTCCCGGCAGGCCGCGGCTTCGTCCAGCGATTTCACGTTCTCGCCCAGGTAATCGAGCGTGGCCGTTATCCCGTCCGCGCGAATCGCCCGGCAAACCCTGATCGCATCCTCGAGTGTGCTCCCGGCGACGAAACGTGACGAAACCCGCCGCGCCGCGGGCGATATTTCGTACCCAGTTCACGCAACGCTTTGTTGCGGGAAAGGGCAGAGGATCGTGCGTCGCAGGGGCACCAATTCGATCCTGGCACATCAACGAAGTTTTCACGCGTTCCTTATGAACTTTTGACGGGCTGGGCGGCTAACCTGCAATCGGGTGAATGCCCGTGAGACAACAAATACAAAAACAACCGGCTTCTGCAATTGTCGAACAGGCGCCACAGGTTGCCGAACTCGACCTCGTCATCCCGTTTACGACCCCCGAACTGACGCGCGCCGCCATCAATGCCGCAAATCGCATGGGAGCGGGGCTCCACGCCGCACTGCGCCTGGTGCGCGTCCAGGTCGTTCCCTTTGAACTGGATCTCAATCGATCGCCGGTATTTATCGATTTTCTGAAGGAACAACTGGCCGGCTTCGAATCCGCGCTTCCGATCGCCGGAGAAGTCCGCCTGGCACGCGATTTCGAAGATGGGCTAAAAGGCACACTCGGGCCGGATTCGGTAGTGATTCTGGCGACAAAACGCCGCCCCTGGAGAACGAGCTACCGAGCGCCTGTCCCGATCCCTGCGCCGCTCGGGCTATCGAACTGTACTCGTGGGAACTGAGGTTCACAATGCTTGACGTTGCTTACTGTCTTTTGATCGTGGCCTTCTTCGCGGTCGCCTGGATGATGGTCCAGGCCTGCGATCGGCTGTGAGTAACCGGCTCTGAAAGGAAGGAACTCATGGACTACCTGATTGCCGGAGTGATTTCACTCGCGCTCGGCATATATCTCCTCTACGCGTTGCTGAGACCCGAAAAGTTTTAAGTTCCCGGAGAATGTCATGACTGCCAATGGTTGGTTGCAAATCGCGATTTTCTTTGCCCTGATCCTCGATCTGCGCAAAGCCGCTCGGATCGTTTATCGCGACCGTTATCGAGGGCCGGAAGAATTTCCTCACGCCGGTTCTGGGCCCCGTCGAACGCCTGATCTATCGCATCTGCGGCGTCAAGGCCGACGAAGAGCAGCACTGGACGCGCTACGCCGGCGCCCTTCTCGCTTTCAGCCTGTTCAGCGCGCTGCTCCTCTACGTCATGCAGCGGATGCAGCGCTGGCTGCCGTTCAATCCGCAGGGCTTCAGCCAGGACAACGTGAGCCCCGACCTCGGCTTCAACACAGCCAACAGCTTCGTCACGAACACCAACTGGCAGAGCTACATTCCCGAGACCACCATCAGCTACTTCGTCCAGATGGGCGGCCTGACGGTGCACAACTTCACCTCCGCCGCGGCCGGGCTCGCGATCGCGATTGCGCTGGTGCGCGGCTTCGCGCGCCAGTCGATCAAGACCGTCGGCAACTTCTGGGTGGATCTGACGCGGGCGACGCTCTATATCCTGCTGCCGATCTCGATCGTCGCGGCGCTGGTGCTCTGCTCGCAGGGCGTGATCCAGAACCTGCATCCCGTACACGGTCGCCACCACGCTCGAAGGCGCGAAACAGACCATCGCGCAGGGCCCGGTGGCGTCGCAGGAAGCGATCAAGATGCTCGGCACCAACGGCGGCGGCTTCTTCAACGCCAACTCCGCGCATCCTTTCGAGAATCCGACGCCGTTCTCCAACATGTTCCAGATGTTTCTCATCTTCCTGATCCCCGGCGCGCCTGACTTACACGTTCGGCAAGATGGTGCAGGATACGCGCCAGGGCTGGGCGCTCTTCGCCGCGATGGCGGTCCTGTTGCTCGCCGGCGTGGTCGTCGCCTACCACTCCGAGCAGCAGGGCACGCCCATGCTGGCGAAGGCTCGGAATCGCGATGACCGCGACCGACACGCAGCCCGGCGGCAACATGGAAGGCAAGGAAATGCGCTTCGGCATCGCCAATTCCGCGCTCTTCGCGACGGTCACGACCGACGCCAGTTGCGGCGCGGTCAACTGCCATGCACGACAGCTTCACGCCGCTCGGCGGCCTGGTGCCGCTGTTCAACATCGAGTTGGGCGAGGTGGTCTTCGGCGGCGTCGGCGCCGGACTCTACGGCATGCTGATGTTCGCCATTCTCGCGGTCTTCATCGCCGGCCTGATGGTGGGACGCACGCCCGAGTATCTGGGCAAGAAGATCGAGCAGAAGGAAGTCAAGATGGCGATGCTCGCGATGCTCGTTCTCGCCGCCAGCATTCTGCTGTTCGCCGGCGCGAGCTCGGTGATTCCGTTCGCCGCGAAAGGCTACTGGAATCCGCCCGGGCGCGGCCGCCGCGAACACGAACAATCCGGGCGCGCACGGCTTGTCCGAGATCCTCTACGCCTACACCAGCGCCACCGGCAACAACGGCAGCGCCTTCGCCGGCATCAACGCCAACACGCCCTGGTACAACACCACCATCGGCTTCGCGATGCTGATCGGCCGCTTCCTGATGCTGATGCCGCTGCTCGCGATCGCCGGTCGCCTGGCCGCGAAGAAACAGGTGCCCGTCTCGGCGGGAACCTTCCCCACGCACGGCCCGCTGTTCGTCGGCCTGCTGGTGGGCGTCGTGATCATCGTCGGCGCGCTGACGTTCTTCCCGGCGCTTTCGCTGGGCCCGATTGTCGAGCACTTGATGCTGCAAGGAAACTTCTATGCCAACCGAATTGCAGGAACCTGTCGTCACATCAATCGAAGCGCCGCCCGAGCCAGCGGATTCCACCGCGATGGGGCTCTCGCGCGGCAAACGCGCGCGGCCGCTGTTCGATCCACCGATCGTGCGCCGCGCCATCGTCGATTCGTTCGTCAAGCTGAATCCGGTGACGCTCGCTGAAGAACCCGGTGATGTTCGTGGTGGAAGTCGGCGCGCGCTCACCACCGTCCTCGCTGTTCCGCGACGCTGTTCGGGCGGCGCGCCGGCTTCGGCTTCGAACTCCAGATCGCCGCTCTGGCTCTGGTTCACCGTGCTCTTCGCGAACTTCGCCGAAGCCATGGCGGAAGGCCGCGGCAAAGCCCAGGCCGACACCCTGCGCAAGACGAAGACGGACGCCTCGGCGCAAGAAGCTCGCGAGCAACGGCAAAGTCGAAGTCGTGTCCGCCGCCCTGCTGCGCAACGGCGATGTTGTGCCTCTGCGAACCGAACGACGTGATTCCCGGCGACGGCGACGTCATCGAAGGCATCGCCAGCGTCGACGAATCGGTCATCACCGGCGAAAGCGCGCCGGTCATCCGCGAATCCGGCGGCGATCGCAGCGCGGTCACCGGCGGCACCAAAGTGCTCTCGGACTACATCAAGGTCCAGATCACCTCCAACCCCGGCGAGACGTTTCTCGACCGCATGATCGCGCTGGTCGAAGGCGCGCAGCGCAGAAGACGCCCAATGAAATCGCGCTCAACATCATGATCGCCGGGCCTGACGCTGATCTTCCTGCTGGCCGTGGTCACGCTCGCAGCCGTTCGCGCAGTACAGCGTCGACCAGGCGAAAGCCGGCACCGTCCCCACCGTCATCGTGCTGGTCTCGCTGCTCGTCTGCCTGATCCCGACCACCATCGGCGGTCTGCTTTCCGCCATCGGCATCGCCGGCATGGACCGCGTGATGCAGCACAACGTGCTCGCCATGAGCGGCAAGGCCGTCGAAGCCGCGGGCGATGTCAACACGCTGCTGCTCGACAAGACCGGCACCATCACGCTCGGCAATCGCCAGGCGGTCGAATTCATTCCGTCCGACGGCGTTTCCGAAGCCGAACTGGCCGACGCCGCGCAGCTTTCGAGCCTCGCCGACGAAACGCCCGAAGGCCGCTCCATCGTGGTGCTGGCGAAAGAGAAATACGGCCTGCGCGGCCGCGAGATCGCCGAGCACGAGGCCGAGTTCATTCCCTTCACCGCGCAGACGCGCATGAGCGGCGTTGAACTACGACGGCCGCGAGATTCGCAAAGGCGCTACCGAATCCGATTCGCCAGCACATCACCGACCTCGGCGGCACGCTTCCCGCAGCGCGTCTCGGACATCATCAGACGGCATCTCGCGCACCGGCGGCACGCCGCTGGTGGTGTGCGGACGGCCCGCGCGTCCTCGGCGTCATTCACCTGAAGGACATCGTGAAGGGCGGCATGCGGGAGCGCTTCGCGCAGCTGCGCGCCATGGGCATTCGCACCGTCATGATCACCGGCGACAACCCGCTGACCGCCGCCGCCATCGCGACCGAAGCCGGCGTCGACGATTTCCTCGCGCAGGCCACGCCCAGCGACAAGCTGGACCTGCATCAAGACGCGAGCAGGCCGGCGGACGTCTCGTCGCGATGACGGGCGACGGCACCAACGACGCACCCGCGCTGGCGCAGGCCGACGTCGGCGTCGCGATGAACACCGGCACCATGGCCGCCAAAGAAGCCGGCAACATGGTGGATCTCGACAGCAATCCGACGAAGCTGATCGAGGTCGTCGCCATCGGCAAACAGCTGCTGATCACGCGCGGCGCGCTGACCACGTTCTCGATCGCCAACGACGTCGCGAAATACTTCGCCATCATCCCGGCGATGTTCATGGTCACCTATCCGGCGCTGGACAAGCTCAACATCATGGGCCTGCACACGCCCGAAAGCGCGATTCTGGCGGCGGTGATTTTCAACGCGCTGATCATCATCGCGCTGGTCCCGCTGGCGCTGCGCGGCGTGAAGTACCGTGCGCTCTCGCGCGGGCGCGCTGCTGCGGCGCAACCTGCTGATTTACGGACTCGGCGGCGTGATTGCGCCGTTCCCCGGCATCTGGCTCATCGACCGGCTGCTGGGCCTCTTGCATCTCGCATAAGGAGATTTGACTATGTGGAAAGAAATGAAACCCGCGATTCTGATTACCTTCGTGCTGACGATCATCACCGGCATCATGTATCCGCTCGCGGTCACCGGACTCGCCCAGACCCTGTTTCACAAGCAGGCAAACGGCAGCCTGATCGAGCGCAACGGCAAGGTCATCGGCTCGGAAATCATCGCCCAGAATTTCGCGAAGCCGGAGTATTTTCATCCGCGGCCCTCGCAGAACTCGTATGACGCGGCGAATTCCGGCGGCTCGAACCTCGGGCCCACCAACCCGGCGCTGGCCGATCGTTTGAAGAAAGATGCGGCGCAGTTCCGCAAAGACAATCCGGATTTCACCGGCGAAATTCCCGCCGACGCGATCACCACTTCGGCCAGCGGCCTCGACCCCGAGATCAGCCCGGCGAACGCTCTCGCGCAAGCGGCCCGCGTCGCGAAAGCGCGTGGCGCATCTCTCGAGACCGTGCTGAATCTCGTCACTGCGCATACCGCCCAACGCGATTTCGGCGTCCTGGGAGAAGCCGCGGGTGAACGTGCTCGAACTGAACCTGGCGCTCGACTCCGCCGCACCGGTCGGCAAGTAATGGCCTCCAAAGAATTCTGCCGCCCCGATCCCGAAGAACTGCTGCGCCAGATCCAGGCTCAGGAAACGCGACGAGCACCGCGGCCGGCTCAAGATCTTCCTCGGCTACGCCCCGCGCGTCGGCAAGTCGCTGCGCATGTTCGACGAAGGCCGCCGCCGAAAGAAGCGCGGCCAGGATGTCGTCGTGGGCATGATTCAGCGCAAGGGCTCGGACGACGTTGCCGACCTCATCCGCGAGTTCGAAGTGATTCCGCCACTCCACATCGGCGATGCCGAAACGCTGAACGTCGAAGCGGTTCTCAAACGCGCCCCGCAGGTCTGCCTGATCGACGAGATGGCGAAAGACAATCCGCCCGGCAGCCGCAACGCGCATCGCTGGCAGGATATCGAAGAGATCCGCGCGCATGGCGTCAACGTGGTGGGCGCGATCAACCTGCAGCACATCTGCGAACAGCAGGATGCGGTGGAGCGCATCACTGGCAAGCGGTCCACCAATTCAGTCCCGCAGTGCTTCATCGAATCCGCCGACGAAGTGGTCATCGTCGACGTCCCCGCCGAAGATCTCACGCACGACGGCAGGACCGGTCACCTCAATCCCGCCCAGCTTTCCGAACTGCGCGAACTGGCCCTGCTGCTCGCCGCGCAGGTGGTCGAGAGCCAGTTGCAGCGCTACATGGACGCGCACGGCATCGTGCAAAGCTGGGGAACGCAGGAGCGCATTCTGGTCTGCATCACGCCGCGCAGCAGCGCCCGCGACATGCTGGCCAGCGGCGCCCGCGCCACAAGCCGGTTTCACGCGCAGCTGCTCGCCGTGTACGTCAAGCAGCGCGACCTCACCCGCGAGGCCGAGGAACAGGTCGAGGAGAATCTCGACTTCGCCCGCAAGCTCGGCGCCGAGGTCCACGTGATTGAGGGCGCGGATCCCATCGGAGAGATCATCCGCTTCGCGCGCGAACAGCGCATCACCCAGGTCTTCATCGGCCACACGCAACAGAGCGGATGGAAGGTCTGGGCGCGCAGCCCGGTCGATCGCCTGATCAAAGAAGCCGAAGGGATGGACGTCCGCATATTTCCGCATGCCGGCGCCCAGGCTGCGAATACAAGCTGCCTGATAATGGCTCCGGTGAGCGCGCGCGGCAAACTCAAAGTATTCCTGGGCTACGCGGCCGGCGTCGGCAAGACCTACCAGATGCTGACCGAGGCGCAGGAACTGCGGGCACAGGGCGTCGACGTCGTGATCGGCTACTTCGAGCCGCACGGCCGCCAGGATACGATCGCGCAGACCGCGGGCCTTGAGTTCGTCCCCCGCAAGGTCTATGCGCACCGCGGCTCCACGTTCGAAGACATGGACACCGCGGCCGTAATCGCGCGTCATCCGAAAGTGGCCGTGGTCGACGAGTTCGCGCACACCAACGTGCCCGGCTCCGAACGCCCCAAGCGCTGGCAGGACGTGCAGGAGATTCTCGACGCGGGCATCGATGTCCTCACCAGCGTGAACATCCAGCACATCGAAAGCCTCAACGATCAGGTCTGGCACGTCACCGGAATCCGCGTGCGCGAGACCGTGCCGGACTGGGTGATGCAGGAAGCCGATGAAGTGGTGATGGTCGACGTCACGCCGCGCGCGCTGCTGCACCGCCTCGAACGCGGCGTCGTCTACGCGCCGGAGAAAGCCCGCCAGGCGCTCGAGAATTTCTTCACCGAATCGAACCTCACCGCGTTGCGCGAACTCGCGCTGCGGCAGACTGCGCATCAGATCGAAGAACGCCGCGAAGATCTGCGGCTGCCGCAGACTGTGGTGCCGCAGGCGTCCGGCCGGCGCGAAAGCATTCTGATCTGGCTCACGCCGCATCCCTCGACCGCGATGCTGATTCGCCGCGGCCGCAGGGTTGCCGATTTCCTCAACTCCTCCTGCACAGCCCTCGTCGTAGGCGTCCGAACTATCGCCGGAGGACCGCGCCGCTATCGAGCGTCACATGAACTTCTGCCGCAACCTGCGCATCACGCCCGAAGTCATCGAGAGCAGGGAGCCTGCCAAAGCGGTTTCCGCCTGGGCGCGCGAGCACGGCATCACGCAGATTTTCATCACGCGCGATGCCCCGGACGCTCACCGCCTGGTGCATCTGGCGCGCGATATGCAGGTCACCATCGTGGCGGAACGAGTCCGGCCCGGCGGCGTGGGTGCTTAGTGTCCGGTTTTCCGCGTGAGTCCACTGGGACGGGTCGGGCGTTTTACGTCAAGTTGATGGGCGCGGCGGGTAAACGCCACGCGACAAGGCAGGAATACATTATCTCGGCAGACCGGCTCCCAGAGCAGAAAGCCGCAGGCGGTTCATTTGTAAACGACTCTTGCAGGCGGTGCGGCCGCTGCCGTAGCCCCTCGACAAAAGGAGTCCGTTACGTACCGAAGATCTTTACCGTCCAAGCCGATCGATTGCAGCGTCCTCCATGCGTTCTCCGCCGCACTTCTGAAATCAGACGAATCCTGCAAATGGCACGAAGTGTTCCTGCATTCGACTGAAGCGACGACCATCTGAACTATAGCGTCACAAACTGGTAGCAATGAGGTCTCACTGATTTCCTTACTCGCGAGCGCATGGGCCAGTTTGTAGGACTGATCAGGGCTGACGAAGCTTCTAAATGACAGCGGTCCCTCCTCAGGTCTTCGAACCACCCGATTGTGTCGCCGCTCAAGTTCACGAAGATCTGCCTCATATGCGTTCATTACCCTGCGCAGGCTTGCAGTCGCAAGGGACTGCAACTCTGTTCGGGAATATACGTCATCTTTCAACGGATCAGGCCAGGTCAGAGCGGCCGAGGCAGGCAACAAATCTTTGACCAATCTCGCGGCAATATCCGCATCTGTACTGGTTTGCGCGAGCGCACTCAAGACGCTCGCCATTAGCCAGCAGAAAACGCGCCTCATGGCTGAAGTATACGGGGTTTTCGCCCCACCCGACCCGGTCGCAGTTATCGAAGGTTATCTCGCAGAAAGCCAGGCTTCTTTCTGGAGCGATCACGCTGCAGACGCCCACAATTAACCGCGTAGCGTTAGTCGCCCGCCACGACCGCTTCGCCGCGAGCACTGGCTTCCACCATTTCCAGCACGTGATCGCTCGGCGGAGCATCATGCTCACGAACAGCGGCCAGCGGCCCGTCAACCGTATAGTAATGCCGGCCCGCAACCATCAACTGATCCGCGGGGAACTTCGTAATGATCTCGTGGCCGGTCTCCGTGACCACAATTTCTTCCTCGATGCGCGCCGCGCTCCAGCCATCCTTCGACGGCCAGAATGTCTCGAGCGCAAACACCATTCCCGGCTTGATCTCATGCGAGTGCTCAAGCGAAACCAAGCGGCTGATGACCGGTTTCTCCCAGATCGCAAGGCCGATTCCGTGCCCGTACTGCAGCCCGAAACAAGCTTCTTCATTCGGGAAGCCGAACTCCTGCGCCTTCGGCCACACGGCTGCAATCTCAGCGGTCTGGCGCCCCGGACGCACCAGTGAAATCGCCGCATCCAGATAATCCCGGCAGCGTTTGTAAGCATCCACCAGCGCGTGAGACGCATATCCGATCGAGAAGCATCGGTAGTAACAGGTCCTGTAACCCATATAGGAATGCAGGATGTCGTAGTACACCGGATCGCCCGGCCTCAACACCCGATCCGAAAACACATGCGGATGCGGATTGCAGCGCTCTCCCGAGATCGCATTGATCGCTTCCACATACTCGGAGCCAAGGTCGTAGAGCACCTTGCTCGCAAGGCCCACCGCCTGGTTCTCACTCATGCCAGGCTTCATCGCGCGATACAGTTCGTCGTAAGCTGCGTCAACCATCATCGCCGAATGATTGAGCAGCGAGATCTCATCTTCCGTCTTGATGATCCGCGCGTCGGACATCACCTGCTGGCCATCCACCACGGTGATGCCTTCTTTCTGCAACGCGAACAGCACCGGCGGTTCCACCACATCGATGCCCAGCGGTTCCTTATGCAGGCCGCGCATCTCGAGCTCGATCTTGATCTTGCGCGCCACGTCTTCCGCGCGCCCCATCTCGGGCGACATCGCGCCGCGCAGCATGGAAATGCCCGCCCGCGACCGCTCTCCCATCCACGGGCAATTCAGTTGATGATGCTTCGCCGCCGAACCGAAGTCCCACATGATCGGCTCCGCGGCGTCTCCCTCGCCTCGCGGCAGCAGCGCAAACCGGCTGATCTTATCCTGCGCCCAGGTGCCAATGGTCGTAGCCGTCAGGTAGCGGACATTATTCATGTCGAAGACAAGCAGCGCACCCATCTCGGACTTAGCCAGCTGCGCCTTAGCCTTAGCCAGCCGCTGCTTCCGCAGGCGATCGAAGTTGATCCGGTCTTCCCAGTCGACTCCCATCGATCCATAAGTCTTGATTCCCATTGTTGGCCTCGATTCTACTCTTACTTTGTAAGCCCGGACATCCGCGCCAGAACCTGAAACACAATCGCGAAATCTTTCTCCTGCATCCCCATGCCACGCGCCGCTGTTAGCATTTGATCGGCCGCCGCCGACATAGGCAACGGCACATCCACCTGACGCCCCAGTTCCAGCGCCAGCAGCATGTCCTTCTGCATCATGTTGACGTTGAACCACGCCTCATCCGGCATCTGCAGGACGAACGGCCCGCGATACTGCACCATCGGCGACGCCACCGCGCTGTGCGTCAGCACATCCACCGCAACTTCGCGCGGAATCCCGCTCTTCTCCGCCAGCAAGACGCCTTCGGAAAAACCCAGCATCTGGATCAGCAGACTAAGATTGGTCGCGATCTTCATCACCAGCGCCAGGCCGTTGTCGCCGACATGAGTCACCTTCGGGCCAATATCCAGTAAGATCGGCTTAACCCGCTCGAACGTATCTTTCGCGCCGCCCACCATCACGGAAAGCTTGCCCTGCTGCAGCGTAATCACGCTGCCCGAAACCGGCGCGTCCAGCATGTCCGCCCCGGCCGCACGCACCTTAGCCGCCAGCCCGCGGCTCATCGCCGGACTCACCGTGCTCATATCGACCAGAACCTTACCGGCCCCGATCCCGGCCAGTATGCCGTCCGCGCCTTCCGCGACTTGTTCCAGCGCCGCTGAGTTCGTGACCATCGAAAGCGTCACATCGGCGGCTTCCGCAACGCCCCGCGGCGTATCCGCAAACTTCATGCCCTTATCGATCAGCCACTGCGCCTTAGCCCGCGTGCGGTTATAACCGGTGACCGTATGGCCGTGATTCAGCAGCCGGTCCACCATCTGGCCGCCCATCACGCCCAACCCGATGAATCCGAGGTTTGCCATTATTCGCCTGCCATCTATTCCACCCACACCGTCTTGATATTCGTAAACTCGCGAATCCCGTGCGCCCCGCCCAACTCTCTGCCGTGGCCGGACCATTTCACGCCACCGAACGGCATGCGCGGATCGGACGCCACCATCTTATTCACAAACACCATGCCCGCCTCGATCTCATCCGCAAATCGATCGCGCTCAGCCGCGTCATTCGTCCAGACGCTCGCGCCCAATCCGAACCGGCTGTCGTTTGCGATGCGAATCGCCTCACCGATATCCTTCACCCGAAACACGCACGCCACCGGACCAAACAACTCCTCGCGATATCCCGGCGACTCCTTCGGAATGTCCGTCAGCACCGTAGGCGCATAAAAGCTGCCCGGACCATCGATCGGCGCACCACCGGTCAGCACCCGCGCGCCCGCCGCAACGGTCTTCCGCACATCGGCGTCGAGCGAAGCAACGGCGTCCTTCGAAGCCAGCGGGCCCAACTGCACCGTCGCATCCATCGGATCGCCCACCTTCAGCGCTTTCATCCCATCCACAAACGCGCGCTCGAATCGGTCGGCAATCTCTTCCGCCACGATGAAGCGCTTGGCCGCAATGCACGATTGCCCGTTGTTGATCACGCGCGCCGTAACCGCCGTCTTCACGGCCAGATCGAGATCCGCGCTCGGCATCACGATAAACGGATCGCTGCCGCCCAGTTCCAGCACCACTTTCTTCACCCGCTTCGCCGCCGAAACACCCACCTCGACGCCCGCGCCTTCGCTTCCGGTCAGCGTCGCAGCAGCGACCCGCGCATCGCTCAGCACCGCGTCCACCTGCTTCGACGCCAATCAGCAGCGTCTGAAACGCACCCGCGGGAAAGCCCGCTTCAATCAGAATCTCTTCGATCTTCAGCGCGCACTGCGGCACGTTCGATGCATGTTTCAGCAGTCCCACATTCCCGGCCATCAATCCCGGAGCGATAAACCGAAACACCTGCCAGAACGGAAAATTCCACGGCATGATCGCCAGCACCACGCCCATCGGCTGATACTTCACGTAGCTGCGCCGGGCGTTTGTCGAGACCTCTTCGTCGGCCAGATAGCTCTCGGCATTCTCTGCGTAGTACCGGCAGGCCCACGCGCACTTCACGGCCTCGTCCACAGCAGAGCGAAAGGTCTTCCCCATCTCGAGCGTCATCAGGCGCCCGAGATCTTCCTTATCCCGCTCCAGAATCTCCGCCGCCTTGTTCATCATCGCGGCGCGCGCTGCGAAACTCAGCTTCCGGAATCGCGGAAACGTCTCCGCCGCCAGCTGCAATTTCGCTTCAATCTGCGCATCCGAGAGCGGCTCGAATGTCTTCAGCACCTCTCCCGTTGCCGGATTGACAGTCGCGATCGCCATGTTAGGTTCGCCGAACCTCAGCCCGCTGCCTGTAATTCGACCAGCGATTCCTGAACCGTCGGACTGTCCCCGGCTTCAACAGCTTTCCTGCGCAGTTGATGGAACTTGGTCAAAATCCCGTTCGCGTTCGACAGCGCGGCAACTCGTTCCGCGAAACGCTCCCAGCGTCTTCCCCGGCACCGCGTAGAGCGCCACATCATCCGACAACACATCCAGATAAGCGCGCGCCCCGCAGCACCCCAGGCTCAGCGCCGACCGCCCCGAATTCATCGCCTGCGGAACAATCGCGCACGCCGGACGCCCCATCGCCGGCGGCATCCCACCTTCCAGTTGCTGCGAAGCCTCCGAAAGAATCAGCGTCTGATCGGCCCGCACAAACAACAGCACCACATCCGGATCCACCGGAACCTGCGCCAGCGGCCCATACACAACATGCTTCGGCTTGGACGCCAGCACCGGAATCATCGCCACATCTTCATCCCGCACGTAAGTCAGTTGCGCGAAGACCTTGAGCGCATCCCCCAGGTCCGCCATCGAGGCAGGCGTCATATCGAGGTTGTGCGTGTGCATGCCGATCGCGCAGAGACTGTGATCGCCGCTCGACGTCGCAAACACCTTGCTCGCGGCTTCCTGCCAGAACCTGCATCCCGCCGGACTATTGCCCGACCACGTTTCCACACCCTCCGGCACGCTCTCCGTCAGGCAAATCGCCACCGGCGGTTGCGTCAGTTTCAAAGAAGCGGTCAGCGTCTGCGCGATTTCCGCGTTCGTAGACATAAGAAGCAATGTTATCAGTCAAACGCGATAAACTCGTTCCGATGCGCCTCCTCACCCCAATCGCCCTCTGTCTCGCTGCCGGACTAGCCGCCGGACTCACGAGCCTCGCCCAGCAACCCGCGGCCCCTGCCCTGCCCGCCGAGCCCGGCCTCTACGCAATCTTCGACACCTCGATGGGCCAGATCGTCACCCGTCTCTACGAAGACAAGGCGCCCAACACAGTGAAGAATTTCGTCGCCCTCGCCCGCGGCACGAAAGCCACCCTCGACAAGAAAGGCGCCATGACGGCCCACCGCTACTACAACGGCCTCACCTTCCATCGCGTCATCAAAGGCTTCATGATCCAGACCGGCGACGTCAACGCCACCGGCAGCAGCCCCTGCGGCATCCCCGATATCAAAGATGAAATCGATCCCGTGCTCAATTTCAAATCGCCCGGCGTTCTCGCGATGGCGAACAAAGGCTCCCGCAATTCCGCCGCCTGCCAGATCTTCATCACGGTCGCGAATGCCGACTACCTGACCGGCATGTATACGATCTTCGGCCAGGTCGTTTCCGGTCAGGACGTCGCCGACGCGATCTCCAAAGTGCCCATCGGCGCCAATGACAAGCCGATCGCTCCGGTCGTCGTCAAGACCGTTACGATCGAACGCAAGCCCTGAATCGGCTCCTGGCTGCGCTTTGATATTATTCGTATTCGTCGAAATCGAGGAAACTCTGAATGAACTCGAAACGATTGATCTTTACCGGCACGGTTGCCCTGGCTGTCGGAGGCTCGCTGATCCAGTTCGGCGGCAACGCCTTCGCCCAGAACCCCGCGCCCGCCATTCCGAGACAGCAGATGTCCGACGTGGCTTTCAAGAACATCCAGGTCCTCAAAGGCATCCCGGTCGACGAGTTCATGGGCACCATGGGCCTCTTCTCCGCTGCTCTCAGCGTATGCTGCGGCGACTGCCACACCGGCGCCGGCGGCGACAACCCGAACTGGGCCGATGACACGCCGCCGCGCAAGAAAATCGCCCGCAAAATGATCGCGATGGTGCAAGCCATCAATAAGGACAACTTCGGCGGCAGCCAGAAAATCACCTGCTGGACTTGCCATCGCGGCGTTTCCGATCCCTCCGTCACGCCCGCCCTCGACGCCATCTACTCCGAGCCGGTCGTGCCGCCGTCCGACATTCTGAAGACCGCCACCTCCGGCGTCCCCACCGTCGATCAGATTTTCGACAAATATATCCAGGCTCTCGGCGGCGCGGCGAACCTCGCCAAACTCACCAGCTACACCGCCAAAGGCATCGCCACTCTCTTCGGCGACGAAAAGAAGTATCAGGCGGAGATTTACGCAAAGGCGCCCAACCAGTTCGCCATGGTGGTCCACCAGCCGCCCGATGGCGACATGATCCGGCTTACCAACGGCAAGGAAGCGTGGGTCGCCCTGCCGCTCACCGTGGTGAAGGAATACGAGCTCCACACCAGCGCGCTGGAAGGCGGAAAGCTCGATGGCGAAGTCGCTTTCCCCGCCAACATCAAGCAGGATTTCCGCACCTGGCACGTGAGCTTCCCGGTAATGCTCGACCTCTCGCAGAAGGATTCCGAAGGCAAGGTTCTGAAGGAGGACAAGCGCGACGTTTACGTCGTCCAGGGCACTGGCAATCCCGCGGGCATGGTCGCAACGTTTTACTTCGACAAGCAGACCGGTCTGCTGATCCGCATGATCCGCTACGCCAACTCAACCGTCGGCCGCGTCCCGACGCAATTCGACTGGTCCGATTTCCGCCCCGTCGCGGGCGTGCAGATGGCCTACCATTTCACCTACGGATGGGTAAGCGGCCGCGAGGACTACGTGCTGAGCGAAATCACGCCCAACGCCCCGATCGATAACGCAAGGTTCGCCAAGCCAGTCGTAAAGTAAGTTGGCAAGCACGGCAATAAAATGCTTGGCCCGCTGAACTATTGCGTTGGTGGAAGCAGGACAGCGGATCTCATTTTAGTTGAGGTGGGTATTCACTTGACTCAGGTGGCCACAATCTGTAGTATGGCGGGCCATGGAGGAATTTCCTCGTAACCTCCGGGAGTTCGAAGAACAGTTCGCGACTGAGCAGGCGTGCCGTGACTATCTGTTCCGGCTTCGCTGGCCGGAAGGCTTCCGATGCCCGCGCTGTTCGGGTGATCGCTGGTGGCCGGTGAGGTCTGTACTGCTGGAGTGCGGCAAGTGTGGCCGCCAGACTTCAGTGACAGCCGGGACGATCTTCCAGGACACGCGCAAGCCGTTGACCGATTGGTTCCGCGCGATGTACTGGGTCACCACCCAGAAGAACGGAGCCAGTGCGCTGGGTCTGCAGCGGGTGCTCGAACTGAAGAGCCACAAGACCGCCTGGACCTGGTTGCACAAGTTGCGCCGCGCCATGGTTCGGCCAGACCGGGATCGGTTGACAGGACGGATCGAGGTGGACGAGAGTTTCACTGCCGGCGTGGACGAGGGAACGCGTGGACGCCACACAGGACGTAAGGCACTGATTATCATCGCGGCTCAGGAGGACGGGCCGGGGATTGGCCGGATCCGAATGCGACGCATCCTGGACGCCTCGGCGCAAAGCCTGATGCCGTTTATCAGGGATACCGTTGAACCCGGAAGCACCATCCACACCGACGGCTGGCTTGGGTACGATCCTGTGGCTGCTGCGGGCTATGATCACGAGGTCACGTACCTGAAGGGGAAGAAGCAAATGGCCTCGGAGTTGATGCCGCGAGTCCATCGCGTGGCGTCGTTACTCAAGCGCTGGCTGTTGGGTACCCACCAGGGAGCCGTGAGTCACGAGCACCTCGACTATTACCTGGACGAGTTCACCTTCCGGTTCAACCGCCGCCGGTCCACCAACCGGGGAAAGCTCTTTTATCGGCTCGTGCAGCAAGCTGTCGCCATCGACCCGGTACCCTACAAAAACATCGTCATACCCGCCGTGCAGCCCCCAGCCCTTTTGAAGTCGAACCACAACCTGTAGGGGCTACCTGAGTCAAGTGAATACCCACCTTAGTTGATTCTAAGCTACTGAGGGAATATTTTAAGCTCGTCAAACTCTCTGACGAGCGAGGCGCGGTCAGTTATCTGCTTCTGGGGTGAGAGCGCGGCGATTTGTTCCAGTTCGTATTCGGCCGGCCAAAGGCGATATACCAAGTCTGCCGTGACGTATCTTCGTGTTGTGGGATGGGCGTGCTGAAGGCGTTTATTGACGATAGCGGATCTGATGACACCAAGTGCTTTGTCATGGCCGGCTACCTTGGTGCCGGGTCGTCATGGGAGTGCTTCGATGAGCGCTGGCGTGCGGTTTTGGATGAGAGTCCTAAGGTCCCCTATTTTCATGCTGTGGAAGCGCGAAGTCTGCGTCCGGACGGGGTTTGGGCCGGAGTATCCGAAAAGGAGCGGGACGCCAAGATTGATCGCTTGGTGGAAGTGATTCAGTCGGTCGACATTCAAGCCGTATACGTTCGGCTGAAGCAATCTGACTACAACGAGATTTTCAAAGGCAAGGTGCCTGAGAAATGGGATAGCCCGTACTACTGTCTGTTCTCCTCGTTTGTCTCGCTAAGCGGGTTCGTGCTGGCTGAACAGTTCGGCACAAAAGAACAAATCGAGTTTGTCTTCGACAATCACGAAAAGTACAGGAAGCATGGGCAAGAATTTTACGATGGAACCCGCGTGCTTCTGATACAGGATCAAACTGCGTCTAACATCCATTTCCGGGACGACAAGGATTTTCCTCCATTGCAGGCGGCTGACCTTTTAGCCTGGCAGATCAGAAGAGCCTTCTGTTTCCCGAGAGAACGAAACAAGCATTTCGACGAGTGCCGTAAAGCAGGAGGACGCCCTCATTTCGCGTGGAGCGTGCCGACGGAGTTGTTATGGGCCTGGCGTATCAAGTATGAGCAATTCTGTTCCTCTGTAATTGGAGATGTGGCGGAATCATGCGGGGTGGAATTGAGTGGTGACATTCGACCGTGGAAGGCCAGGAATCCAGACCCGGAAGATGTCCTTGGTCATGAACGCTGGAAGGAGTTGATACGTATGGCCAAGCGAAGAACATGATTCTTGTCTCAGGCGACGCGTCTCCTGCCTGTCGGCTTTGGCTCCGGGTCATCTTCGGCAATGCCGGACAGAACGACCGGCGCGCGGTCGGGAAACTCGGCGACGAGCGAAAGATTCCCGCCCATGGCCTCGACCGTTTTTCGCAGAGTAGACAGCAGGAGATCGCTCCGTTTTTCCAGGCGCGAAACACTGTCCTGGGTGACCCCGAGCGTCTTGGCGATCTTTACCTGTGTGAGCTTGCGCGCGTGCCGCAGTTCCCGCAACGTCATCTCCTCAGCGATTAGCTGAGCGGCGCGGACCTCGATCTTCTTCCGTTGAGCGGGACCCAGTTCCTTCATTTTGTCCTTCAGCGTGATTGGCATGGCTATGTCCCCTTCTTCTTCATTTGTGACAGGTGCTCAGCAAATCTTTGGTCGGCCTTTGCTATGAGCTGGTGATAAATGCCTCCCGCGTTCAAAAGGACTGCGCTGCGTTTCGGCCGAACGCAAAAGCGAAGCGCCAGACGCCGTCCGCTGCATAAAGCGCAACTCCTTCATGTTCGCGTGGCGCGGGCCCTTGAGCGTATCGACGCGCGGCCTGCCGGGCTGCGGCCCAAACTGCTCCAACAACACGCATGAGCGAGCAACTCGTTCTGCACGTCATCCGACAGCGCGTCGAATTCAGGATTGAAGTCCTGATGGAACTCAACTTCCCACTTCACTTTCATAGTATGTCATTAAGATAATATGTTATACAAAACATATTATGGACGCCAGCGTGCCCAGCATCAAGAGCCAACCAATCTTTGGCCTCTGAAAAGACCGCGCCGATCTTGCAGACCCTGCTGCTAACGTCCGCAATCTGCGCCAGCCGCGTGCGGTCCCCGCACGAACGGGAATCAAACCGCTTCCGCACGCCCGAAAACCGAAATGATCCTCGACACCGATATTGGCCTAGCAGCCCGTGGTAATAGTCACTCGCCTCACAGCGGACCCGGACTTCGAAAAGAACAACGCATTTAGAGGCGCTACAACGCAGTCCTGGGGCCTCCCTGAAGGCTTAGGTATCCCCGATTTCCGGGACGGCAACGGGATTTCGATCTCGACTGACTATTACCACGGGCTGCTAGGTGTTCCGGGGCAGTCTGAAGGTCGCGCGCGCGATTGACGCGGCCGCCGATCACGCGCTATCCATCGTCTCCTGGAACTTTCTCCAGGGAGCGACGCTCGAAGCAGGAAGCCCTCCAGATAAAGCAATCGCTCCGCCAGTTTCACCTCCGGATCTTGAATCTCCCCGAGGCCTTCATCGGTTTGAATAGCCGAGCCCGTAGATGAAATATCGAAAAGCGGAGCTGGACCGCCAGAGACCGCTCCGCTTTTCCAGACGGAAACACCGTCCTGGCCCATGCCGGGTTGTCACCGACGTATATCGGCTTTCCTCTCTGTTTCAATCCACTGAGTAAGTGCCTTGGTATCGGGGACTAAATTGTAATCGTTGGCATCAAGGAGAGCGAGCAGCTTCCGCATGGTCGGCGTGTAGCGGGAAGGACTGGGATCTTTGGCAAAGCGGCGCCACGCAGAAAGCACCTCGGGATCGATCCGGCCTGAATCAAAGTCGTGGAGAGGGCTATTGTCCAGCCCAAAGAAAAAGAACCAGGCCATCCGATGAACTTCGGGACGAATTTCTTCGCTGAGGGAAGGGTGTGTACGGAGAAAATTTTCCCATCGGTGCAGCCGATCTGCTAGTTCCTGCCATGACAAGCGGAGGCCGGCGTCATCCTCGACCACGTCGTCAAAACCACCCTCGTGTTCGAGGAAGCTGACCCACGCCCGTGGGTCCGGAGGCAGCATAGGCGCAATTTGTCCCATCTCTGCAATGTCGGCCCCGGGGTAAAAGGTTCCTTCGGTCGTATAGATTCCAAAACCGCATTCGAGCCACGGTCCGATTGCCTTCCGAACCTGGGGATCGCCGCGCAGATAGAACGAGGCGCTACCGGATTTCCAGTGGTTGTTGTTCAAGACCTCGTATGCTTTATCGAAGACGGGCGTTATACGTGCGTCGAAGTCATCTCTGCTCTTCTCCGCGACAGCGCTGTTGAACTTGAGGAATGTGCGGAACATGCTCGCCCGATCGGCAAAAGATGCCTGGGGCAGAAATGTGCGCAGAGTGTCCCGCGCTTTGCAGACCGAATCCGGGCGCCTCTGATCCAGCTCTGACAGTCTTGCAGAATATCGAGCCTCAAATTCGCCTGCCTGGACGCTGAAACTTAGAAGGAAAAGCGCAATCACGCTCCGCGGCACGCTTCGAATTTATCATTGAATGAGCGTGTACTTCTCGCCAGCAGGCCGAGGGTGTGTTGAATTCTGTGTAAACGTTCTCCGGCAACAATAAGGAGAACGAAATAGGAAAGCAGAAGAAGGAAAGACCAGTCAGTGACGAGTTGATCGACGAGTCATTGAAGCAGGGCCGGAAACCGGAAGGTGTTAACGCGCTTCTGAAGCAGTTCACCAAAGCGGTGGTGGAACGGGCTATGCAGGGCGAGATGACCGAGCATCTGGGCTACGAAAAGCACGATCCGGCAGGGCGACAACAGCGGAAACAGCCGGAACGGGGTGACGCGCAAGACGCTGAAGGGCGATTTCGGCGAGGTGGAAATCGCCACGCCGCGGGACCGCAACGGCGAGTTCGAGCCGCAGATCGTCAGGAAGAACCAGACGCGCTGGACGGGATTCGACGACAAGATCCTGTCTCTGTACGCCCGCGGTATGACGACACGCGAGATCCGGGGCATCTGGAGGAGATGTACCAGGTCGAGGTCAGCCCCAGCCTGATCAGCGAAGTCACTGATGGGGTGATGGAGCAGGCGCGGGCCTGGCAGAACCGGCCGCTGGAGCCTTTCTACGGCGTCGTGTTTCTGGATGCGCTGTACGTGAAGATGCGGCACGAAGGCCGGGTGAAATCCGTGCCGTGTACGTGGCGCTGGGCATCAATCTGGAAGGTAATAAGGACGTGCTGGGCCTGTGGACGTCAGCCAAGGAAGGCGCTAAGTTCTGGCTGAATGTGCTGACCGAGCTGCGCAACCGCGGCGTGCGCGATATCTATCTGGTGTGCGTGGATGGACTGAAAGGCTTTCCGCAAGCCATCGAATCGATCTTTCCCCAAGCGCAGGTGCAGCTCTGCATCGTGCAATGTGCGGGCCAGCCTGAACTACGTGACGTGGAAGGATCGGAAGAAAGTAGTCGCCGATCTGAAGCCGATCTACAAAGCTGCGACCGCCGATGAAGCCGAGCGGCAATTGAGCGAGTTCGAAACGAAGTGGCCAAAATATCCGGCGATCAGGCGGCTGTGGCGGGAACACTGGGAGCGGGTGATTCCATTCTTCGCGTTTCCGGAAGAAGTGCGCAAGGTGGTCTACACGACCAACGCTGTGGAGTCGCTGCATATGAGTCTGCGCAAAATCATCAAGACGCGCGGCTCGTTTCCGACCGAAGAAGCAGCCATCAAACTGCTGTATCTGGCGCTGACGAAGGTGGTGCGAAGTGGCAAACGGTGCAGAACTGGAAGCAGATGCTGAACTATCTGGGCCGAGCGTCGTATGAATACGGAAGGGTGCATCGACAGTCTCTTTGGCGATGGCATTATCCGTCATCTCGGTCTCCTTCTATTGCTCGCCAGTGCCAAAAGACGCAAAGAACCTACAACCCCGCCTTCTTCCACAACCCATCCACCCGCGCCTTCACCTCTGGCGTCATCCGAAGCACCTCCGGCCACGGCCGCGTAAACCCCTCCCCCGGCCATTTCCGCGTGGCATCCACCCCCATCTTGCTCCCGTAATTAATCAACCGACTCGCATGATCCAGCGAATCGATCGGACCCATCGTGAACTGAATATCCCGCTCAGGGTCGATATTATTCAGCGCGCGCCACGCCACTTCGCTCGCGTTCTGCACATCCACATCCTCATCCACCACCACAATGCATTTCGAGAACATCGCCTGCCCCAGTCCCCAGATCGCATTCATGACTTTGCGCGCATGGCCGGGATAAGACTTACGAATCGAAACCAGCATCAGGTTATGGAAAATCCCCTCCGCCGGCATGCACATATCGCGCACTTCCGGAATCTGCATCCGCATCAGCGGCAGAAAAATCCGCTCGATCGCCTTGCCCATATAGAAATCCTCCATAGGCGGCGGACCCACAATCGTGGTCGCATAAATCGGCTCTTTCCTCTGCGTGACGCACGTCACATGGAACACCGGATACTCATCGGCCAGCGAATAATATCCCGTGTGATCGCCAAACGGACCCTCCGTGCGCAGCTCACCCAGCTCCACATAACCTTCCAGCACGATCTCCGCATTCGCCGGCACTTCCAGATCGATCGTGTGGCACTTCACCATCTCGACCGGCTTCCCGCGCAGGAACCCGGCAATCATCATCTCGTCCAGATCCGGCGGCAGCGGCAGAATCGCCGAATACATCGTGGCGGGATCGGAACCGATCGCCACCGCAACATCCATGCGAGTGGCTTTCCCTTCAGCCTGACGTCGCCGGTAATGCTCCGCCCCCTGCTTATGCGTCTGCCAGTGCATGCCCGTCGTGCGTTCGTCGAAAACCTGCAGCCGGTACATCCCGCAGTTCCGCTTCCCCGTATCCGGATTGCGCGAGAACACCATCGGCAGCGTCACGAACGGACCGCCATCGTCCGGCCAGCACGTCAGCACCGGGTAATCGTAAAGCGAAAAGCCTTCGGTCTTGATCACCTCCTGGCACTTCCCCTTCGAAACGATCTTCGGAAAGAACGCCCCGATCTCCGCCAGCTTCGGCAGCATCCTGATCTTGTTGATCAGCCCCTCCGGCATGCGCATCTCGAGATACTCGCTGATGCGTCCGGCGATCTCATCCACCGAATCCACTTCGAGCGCGATCTCCATCCGCCGCATGCTCGCAAAGCCGTTGATCAGGACCGGAATTTTCGAGCCCTTCGGATTCTCAAACAACAGCGCCGGCCCGCCGCTCTTCACCGACCGGTCGGCGAACTCAGTGATCTCAAGTTTCGGATCCACCTCAAACGAAATCCGTTTGAGTTCCTTCTTTTTTTCCAGCGCATGGATGAAGTCGCGAAGATCGTCGTAGGCCATTTTAAGCGGTCACAAAAGTAAAAAATAATTATATCTTGCCGTGATTCAATAACTTAGAAAGGATCGCGCCTCGCTCCCATAGGGCCATTCCGCCGCACGTCCTGCTAAGTTTCAATCGAGAACCGGAACGTACCCATGATGTTTCCGGTCGCTGCCCGCTAAGTTCTCGAGACCATGGCGGAAGCAGTCTCAAACAATGGGCGGCAGGCGCTCCCGTTATTGGTGCGGCCCCGGTATCTTCCGGGAAACCAAAAAGGCCCCGGTCCGAGGGTTTACCGGGCCAGTGGAGCGCTCCAACTTCTTTTCCTCCGGCATCGCAGTGAGGAAGCGCAGAAGGATCTGATGACGATTCGGATTCGGGCGGCGTTGGTGGAGTCGCGGACCGGACTGGTGAACGCGGCGCGAGGGCTGACCAAGACAACGGGCGAACGGCTGGCGTCCTGTGATGCCGACCAGATGGAAACGGGAAAGCTGGAGGAACTGCCGGCGGATCTGCGGGAAACGCTGAAACCATTGCTTGCGGAAGTGGAATCGCTGACGGAAAAGATCAAAGAATGTGACAGGAAAGTCGAGCAGATCGCGCGTGACCGGTATCCGGAAACGAAACTATTGCGGCAGGTAAGTGGAGTGGGGCCGCTGATCGCTCTGACGTACGTTCTGACGATCGAAGACAAAGAGCGATTCAAAACGAGCCGGGACGTGGGATGTTATGTGGGGCTGCGACCGAAACAGAGCGCATCGGGCGAGCGCCAGCCGGAGCTGCGGATTACCAAAGAAGGAGATGTGTATCTGCGCAAGCTGCTGGTGCAGGAACGAAGGAACAGAGCGATGTGAAAAAGAGCCGTGACCGTAAGGGAGCGGTAAGAAGCGTTTTTCGGCAGTCTGCAAGGCGCCCGATATATGATTGCAGGTTTACATGTCGAACAGGATTGCATTCATATCGGGCGCCAGCCGAGGCATCGGAAAGGCTTGCGCCACAGCTCTCTCGTGCGCCGGCGCGAAGGTCGTATTAGCTGCGCGCCAGCTCGATAAGCTCGAAGCCGTCGCAGCCGAAATCCGTCTCGCGGGCGGTGAAGCTTTCGTCGTCGCCATCGATCTCAGCTCGCAGGACTCCATCAAAGAAGCCTTCGCCAAAGCCGCGAAAGACTTCGGCCGCATCGACATCCTGGTCAACAACGCAGGCATCACACGCGACGGCCTCGCCCTCCGCATGAAGCGCGGCGATTGGGACGCCGTCCTCGAAACCAACCTCTCCGGCTCCTTCTTCTGCATCCAGCAGGTGATCTCTCCCATGATTCGCGAGCGCTGGGGCCGCATCGTGAACATCACCTCCGTGGTGGCCGAAGCCGGCAACGCCGGTCAGGCCAACTACTGCGCGGCCAAAGCCGGACTCATCGGATTAACCAAATCCCTCGCCCACGAGCTCGCCTCGCGCAACGTGACCGTCAACGCGGTCGCCCCTGGCTTCATCGAAACCGATATGACCGGGTCGCTCGCGGACGAGCACAAGACCAAAATCACCGAGTCCATTCCGCTCAAGCGAATGGGCAAGCCCGAAGACGTCGCCGCCGCCGTGAAATTCCTCGCGAGCGAAGAAGCCGCCTACATCACCGGCCACGTGCTCGACGTCAACGGCGGCATGTACATGCGCTGATCCAATGCGCGACACTGAAATCACATGCGCCTCCGCAATCTCGCACTGAGCCTCTGCGCCGCCACAACGCTATTCGCCGCCTCGAAAATCTTCCCCTACCCCTACGTACAGGAAGACCTGCCAAACGGCCTGCGCCTGATCACCATCCCCACCGACTACCCGAACATCGTCTCGCTCTTTATCGTCGTCGGCACCGGTTCGCGCAATGAAGTCGAGCCCGGCAAGAGCGGCTTCGCGCACCTCTTCGAGCACCTCATGTTTCGCGGCACGAAGGAGTTTCCACCCGCGCGTTATCAGACCGAATTGCAGAACGCCGGCGCCGCATCGAACGCCTTCACCAGTGACGATCTGACCGCCTTTCACACCACGTTCTCGAAGGAAGATCTGCCGCGCATCCTCTCGATGGAAGCCGACCGCTTCCAGCACCTCTCGGTCGATGAGGCCGCGTTCAAAACCGAGACCCGCGCGGTCCTCGGCGAATACAACAAGAACAGCGCCAACCCGATCCAGAAGCTGTTCGAGACCACGCGCGCCACTGCCTTCAAAGTCCACACTTATCAGCACACCACCATGGGCTTCATCAAAGACGTCGAAGCCATGCCCAATGAATACGACTACAGCCTCAAGTTCTTCGATCGTTATTACCGGCCCGAATACACCACCATCATCGTCGCCGGAGACGTGGACCCGAAGCGCGTGCGCTCGTTGATCGACGAACGCTGGGGCACGTGGAAGCGCGGCAATTACAAGCCTTCCATCCCCGCCGAACCTCCGCAGGATGGCCCACGCACCGCCCATGTCGACTGGCCTTCCGAGACTTTGCCTTTGATCGAGATCGCTTATCGCGGCCCGGCTTACTCCGATAACACCGAAGAAACTACAGCCCTCGACGCCATCTCACGTCTGGGCTTCGATCAGACTTCCCCGCTCTACCAGAAGCTTGTGATCGAAGAACAGAAGCTCGATAGCCTGAACGCCGGGCCGCCCAACAATATCGATCCGGAACTCTTCGGCGTTCTTGCACGAGTCAAGAAAGCCGCCGACCTGCCTTCCGTCCAGCAGCAGATTATCGCGACGGCCGAAGGCTTCGCCGCCAAGCCGGTCGAAGCGAAAAAGCTCGAAGCGCTCAAAGAACACTTACGCTACGAGTTCGCACTCGGGCTCGATAACAGTGAAGCGATCGCCGAAACCGTCGCGCGCTTTGTCGCCCTGCGCCGCACGCCCGAAACCATCAATCGCTACTACGACGAATACGCGAAACTGACTCCGCAGGACATTCAGAACGCCGCGCGCAAGTATCTCATCGATAAGAATCGAACCGTGGTAACTCTGACTTCGACGGCAGGTGCAAAGTGAAGAAAGCCTTTTACTCGGCCGCTTCGACTCAGGCCTGCCTTTCTGAGCCGCGACTGTGAAGGAGCGGTAGAGCGCCAGTGCCCTCATCCGACTGGCCCTGACTTCGATCACTGCCTTGCCGACCCCGCGTAGTCCAGCCGGGCAAGTCGCCGCTCGTAACGCTCCGCTTCGTCTTCACCACAGGCTCCGCTTCCGATCCATGCACAAACCCGGCGTCGGCCCACTTGACCGCCGAACTGCTGGGCAACGGCGGCACAAAGGATCTCACCTACAAACAGATCGTCGACGCCATGTACCCCATGGCGACCTCTGTCGAAGTCTATTCCGACAAAGAGATGACCACCTTCGTCGGTGAGACACATGCCGACAACCTCGATAAGTTCTACGGCTTGATGCGCGACATGATCCTGCACCCAGGCTGGCGCGCCGATGACTTCGAGCGTGTCCGCGATGACTCGGTCAACGCACTCAAGGTAAGTCTGCGCGGCAACAACGACGAAGAGTTGGCCAAAGAGGAACTCTATAACCTCATCTACCACAACCAGCAGTACGGCCACGAAAATCTCGGCACCGTTTCGGCGCTGCAGAAAATGACGATCGCCGACTTGCAGACCTTCTATCGTCGAGCATTACACTCAGGCGAATCTGATCATAGGAATCGCGGGCGGCTACCCGCCTGAATTCCTCGACGCGGGTGAAACGCGATTTCGCCGCTTTGCCTGCAGTGCTCTCCCACCGGAGATGCTGATCGAACTGGCAGCCGGAGCAGATCACACACAATCGCGTCACTCTGATCCAGAAAGACACCCGGTCCGTCGCATGGTCGCTCGGCTATCCGATCGATGTGAAGCGCGGCGATCCCGATTTCCCCGCGCTGCTTCTCATGAGTTCCTGGCTCGGCCAGCATCGCGAGAGCGGCGGACGCCTCTACAACCGCATGCGCGAACTCCGCGGCCTGAACTACGGAGACTACGCCTACATCGAGTATTTCCCGCGAGGCATGTTCCGCTTCGAGCCCGCGCCGAACATCGCGCGCAACCAGCAGATCTTCCAGATCTGGATACGCCCCGTCGAACCGCCCAACGCCGGTTTCGCTCTGCGCCTCGCGCTCTACGAACTCGACAAAATGGTGAAGAACGGTATCCCTCAGGCCGAGTTCGAAAAGACCCGTTCGTTCCTCTCGAAATACGTCAACATCCTGACCAAAACGAAATCCGCCGAACTCGGCTATGCGATCGACAGCCTTTACTACGGCATACCGAATTACAACGAATACATCAAAACCGCGCTGGCGAAACTGACGGTCGACGACGTGAATGCCGCCATCCGCAAGCACATCAGATCGGAGAACATTCAGATCGTAGGCGTCGCGAAGGATACCGATGCGATCACCGCTGCGCTCACAGGAACCGCCGCCACGCCGATCCAGTACAACTCCCCCAAGCCCCAGGATGTTCTGGACGAAGACAAGATCGTCGAACGCTGGCCCCTGCACCTGCGCAAGGAAGATGTGACAGTAGTGCCGGTCGACGCCGTCTTCGAAAACTAGATTCGGCGCAAGATTGTGGCGCACGCACTCCTGCGTGCCGTGTCGATACTCATATCGACACCCGTGCTCCCGGTAAAAAGAGCGCGTTGAGAGCGTACTCCACACGGGCGATGGATCACTAAAGCGCCAGCACCGGATTCATCGCAAACTGCTCGCGCAGCCACCGAACCATCTCACGCTTATACGGCCCCGCCATCGAAGGCGTCCCTTCCCAGCGCCGCATTCCATGCCCCGCCCGCGGCACCGCAAACAACTGGCAATCAGCCCCCACCGACGCCATCTTCTCGCACATCGCGCGCGATTGATCGAAAGGCACAATCGCATCCGACGTGCCGTGGATCAACAGAAACGGCGGCATCCCCGCATGCACTTTCTCAATCGGCGAAAGCTGCGACATCCGCGCCATCAGCAATCCTTCGAGCGCCGTGCCTCGCACCTGATCCCGAATCTGATCCGGAATCAGATCCGAATTCTTCAGCAGCGACACAAGGTCAGTCGGCGCGTACATCGCGACCACGGCCTTCACCGTGACCCGTCCATTCAACGCCGCCATCGCCGCCAGATGCCCGCCAGCCGATTCGCCGATCAGCGCAATACGCTCCGGATCCACCCGATACTCCTGCGCATGTTCCTTCACGAATCGCACCGCGGCTTCCACGTCATTGACCGCAACACCAAAGCGCAGCGGGTCGGCCTGCAGCCGGTAGTCGATCGAAAACCACGCAATCCCCGCGTCCTCCAGGGGCTTGAAGAGCGGCGCCACATCGGTCCTCCGATCGCCGCGCACCCAGCCGCCGCCGTGCACAATGATCGCGGCCGCGAACGGTCCTGCGCCTTCCGGAATCGACGCGTCGAACCGAAGATCCACGCCGCCGGCGTGGGAAAATTGCACGTCCTTCAAGGTCTCCGACACCAGCAGCAGTCATAGTCATCGAAGTCAGTAAACAAACAGGCAGAGCCCATCCGAAGGCGTACATCTCGCTCCAATGGATGTGCCGCGCGCAACCTGAGTTTCGCATTTCCTGCGCCTGCTGGCTTACAATGAAGACGGAGGTTTTCTCTCTTAAATGTGGACGCTCGGTCCCGAAGAAATGGTCGCGATCTTCATCCTGGCGCTTTTGCTGTTTGGGCCGAAAGAACTGCCCAAACTCGGCAAGACGATCGGGAAGGCGATGACGGAGTTTCGTCGCGCGCAGACTGAACTCAAGTCTACGTTCGATCGCGAAATGAGAAACCTGGAGCGGGAAACCGGAATTAAGGAATTGGCGGCTAACACCTTCAATACCGACAGCTACAATTACGACCACTCGTCTTACGATTCTTCGTATTACGACGGTTCATACGATTCCACCGTAACCAACACAACGGCAAACGGCGCATCCGCAATTCAGGGCGCCGGGTCGACAGCAACGCTGCAGATAGAAGCGGCGGCCGGTTCCATCGCGAACGGCCATCTGGAACCGGAGCCCGCAGCCTGGGATCCTTACGTTCCCGATACGCACCCCGCCACATCTGCGCCTGCTGAGCACGGTCACGCGCTCGCTCAGAACGGGTCCGTCGAGAAAACGGTTAACGGCTAAAGTCAACAATGGCATCACCTGAAGAACCGAAGGGAGCCTCCACTCCCTCGGGTGAAACTGCGCACAGCAACGCTCACAACGACGCTCCCGACGAGATCGTTTCCTACTCCGATTCGTGGTCCACGTCCGGGACTTCTTCAACCGAAATTACACCGGCAACCTCGGTGATTTCCGAGCCGCCTCCGCCCCGCCTGCTCCTCTAGCAGCGGGCGGCGGCGGCAAACCGCCCAAGCCTCCCGAACCGCCCGACGAAGAGGACGACGAAGAAGAGGGCATGGCGCGGATGAGTTTCCTCGAGCACCTCGAGGAACTCCGCAAGCGCCTCCTGCTCGCGATCGGCGGGGTCGGCGTGGCGTTTTGCCTGTGTCTGTTCTTCAGCGATCAGCTCTGGCAGATCGTTGTGAGCCCGGCAACAGTAGCGCTGACACATCTGGGTATCAAACCGCCGGAACTGGCCCAGATCAGCCCCATGGACAGCTTCCGCATCATATGGATGGAGCTGCCGATCCTTGCGGCCGTGTTCATTTCCGCTCCCTGGATCGTGTACCAGGTCTGGGCCTTCATCGCGCCCGGCCTCTATAAACGCGAGCGCCGCTGGGCCGTGCCGTTCGTGGTTTCGAGCGCCGGCCTGTTCATTCTCGGCGGCCTTTTCGCCTATTTCGTCGCCTTCCGCTACGGTCTCGAATTCCTGATGGGCCTGGCGATGGGCAAGGGCGTGCGGCCAACGATCAGCATGACGGAGTATTACGACCTGTTTGTCGACGTGATGCTCGGAGTGGGTATCATTTTCGAGATTCCGGTCATCTTATTCCTGCTGACATTAATCCGGGTGGCCAGTCCTTCATTCCTCGTGAGACATAGCAGGTACGCCATTCTGATCATTGTGATTCTCGCCGCCGTCATTACACCGACCGGCGACGTCTTTAATCTCGCGCTGTTCGCGACCCCTATGATTATCCTGTTCTATATAGGGATCTTCGCCAGCTGGATACTGGTGCTGCACCGCGAGAAACGGCGATTCCCCTGGGGAACGTTCTTTAAATGGCTCGGCATTGTAATCGTGGTCGCTGGCCTTGATCGGCTGGGCGGTGGCCTGGAAGTACGGGTACCATATCGTGGCTCGATGGCCCATATTTGTTCGATAATCCGCGCGTCGCGTTGTATATTAGTTTGATTCCCGCGGCGCGAAATGGAAATATGGATCTCTATCGGATTATTCTGGAGCTGGTGCAGGAGAGAAATCGTATTCAAAGGATCATCGAATCTCTCGAGAATGCGAGCCGCGCGGAGCAGCCTCCCGCCCCGCGCAAACGCCGCGGCCGGAAAACCATGGATCGCGCCGCTCGGGAAGAAGTATCCGAGCGCATGAAACGCTACTGGGCAAAGCGGCGGGCGGGACAGAACGGCCCGCCGGATGAGGGTGGCGGAACCGGCCGGTCCGGCGGACCAGAACGGCTCAGGCTCCGGCAGCTACGGCTTAGACGGGAGCTGTCTGCTATATTGAAGTTGTTCGGTTCGATTCAGAAGCGCCGTTCGGGCGACTAGCTCAGCTGGGAGAGCGCTGCGTTCGCAATGCAGAGGTCGGGGGTTCGATCCCCCCGTCGTCCACCAAACCCCTTTCAAAATGAGCTATGCTCCAAGGATCGGCTTCGTCGGATTTGGCGAAGCCGGATTCCACATCGCCGCCGGATTGCGCAAAGCCGGCATCGAACAAATCAGCGCGTTCGACATCAATTCGCGACTCCGGATTTGGGCGAAAAGATCCGGCAGCGCGCGGCGGAAACCGGCACTCCACTGGTCGATTCGAACGCCGAATTGGCTGACCGCAGCGACATCATTCTTTCCACCGTCACCTCGGATCAGGCTCTCATCGCCGCGCAGCAAACAGCTCCTGGCCTCAGCGCACGCCATCTGTATGCCGATCTCAATTCCGTCTCGCCGTCGCTCAAACAGTCGATCGATCGTGTGATCTCAGCCACCGGCGCGCGCTACGTGGAAGTGGCCGTGATGTCTCCGATTCCTCCCTACGCACATCGCGCGCCGATGCTGATCGGAGGCGCCGGCGGCGCGGACTTCATCGAAACCATGAAGCCCTTCGGCATGCAGATGGAGTACACGTCCGCTAAGGTCGGCGAGGCCGCCGCGACCAAGATGTGCCGCAGCATCGTCGTGAAGGGCATGGAAGCGCTGCTGACCGAATGCGTGCTCGGGGCGAGCCGCTACGGCGCGGAAGAGCGCGTGTTCAAGTCGCTTGCGGAAACGTTTCCGGGGCTCGAACTGGTCGGACATGGCGACTTACATGGTGGGCCGCGTCGTCGTCCACGGCGAGCGCAGGCGCGCGCGAAATGGAAGAAGTCGCGGAGACGCTGCGGTCCATGGGCGTCGAACCGATGATGGCCGAAGCCACCGTACGCCGCATGGACTGGAGCGCGCAGCTCGGATTGAAAAAGCTGTTCCACGGCGAAGCCCCCGCGACCCATCGGGAATTCGCCGACGCGATCGCAGAGCTCGATGGTTCGCTCGCTACGCGTGACCTATAATCGCGCGTGGCCGGTAATGCTCCGCGAGCAGCTTGAGCTCACTCTCTTCCAGCTTGATGCTCAAAGCCGCCATCGCGTCGTCGAGCTGATACATCTTGCTCGCACCGACGATCGGCGCCGTAATACCGGGCTGCTGTAACACCCACGCGAGCGCGATCTGCGCGTTGTTCACGCCGCGATTCTTCGCCACTTCCGAGATGCGGTCGACGATCGCGAAATCCGTCTCGCTGTAATACTGCCGCCGCGAGAACTCGTCGGTCTTCGCCCGCACCGTTTCGCCGTAATCTTCCTTGCGACGATTGCCCACCACAAAACCGCGCGCCAGAGGACTGAATGGAGTCACGCCGATGCCCTCCGCGCGGCACAGCGGCAGCATCTCGCGCTCCTCCTCGCGGTAGACCAGGTTGTAGTAATTCTGCATGCTGACGAAGCGGGCGAGGCCGAGTTTGTCCGACGTCATCAGCATCTTCATGAACTGCCACGCGAACATGGCCGATGCGCCGATGTAGCGCACTTTCCCGGCACGCACCAGATCGTTCAAAGCAATCAATGTCTCTTCGACAGGCGTCTCGTAATCGAAGCGATGAATCTGGTAGAGATCCACGTAGTCCGTGCCCAGACGGCGCAGACTTGCGTCGATCGCATTGAAGATATGCTTGCGCGAAAGGCCGCGCTCGTTCGGTCCGTCGCCCATGGGATTGTACACTTTGGTCGCGATCACGACGTGTTCGCGAGCCGGGCCGAAATCCTTCAACGCGCGCCCCAACACCTCTTCGCTCGCGCCCACCGAATACATGTCGGCCGTGTCGAAGAAATTGATACCGAGTTCGATCGCCCGGCGAATAAAAGGGCGCGCTTCTTCCTCATCGAGCACCCATGGGCGCCACGTCTTCGAGCCATAGGTCATCGCGCCCAGGCAGAGACGCGATACTTTCAATCCAATCGATCCCAGTCGTTTGTATTCCATGTCGTTTTAAATTATCGGAAAACCGACGTAATTCTCAGCGAGCGAAGTCATAGCGGCCCGCGAGCTCGTGAGGTAATCGAGCTCAGCAAGCTGCCGGCGGCGATCGAATGCATTCTCATCGCCGGATAAATGCAGCATCGAGGTCATCCACCAGGAGAAGCGCTGCGCTTTCCATACGCGACGCAGGCACGTATCCGAGTACGTGTCGATGAGCTCGTGCTTTCCCGATCGATAGAACTCGGCCAGCGCCTGCGACAGCACGTACACATCTGCCGCTGCCAGATTCAAGCCCTTCGCACCTGTAGGAGGCACAATGTGCGCGGCGTCTCCCGCGAGGAACAGCCGGCCGTATCGCATGGGTTCAATCACGAAGCTCCGCATGCCAGTGACGCCTTTCTGCAGGATCGGCCCCATGTTCGGTTTCCATCCATCGCGCGTTGCGAGGCGCTTGTTCAACTCGCTCCAGATCCTGTCGTCGGACCATTGCGCGATGTCTTCATCCGGCGCGCATTGCAGATAGAGCCGCGTGACTGTGGGCGAGCGCATGCTGAAGAGCGCGAAGCCGCGCTCGGTCCAGGTATACACCAGTTCTTCCGAGGCGGGCGCCGCTTCCGCCAGAATGCCGAGCCACGCGAAGGGATAGATGCGATCGTATGCGGTGACCGCGGCTTCGGGGATCGAGGGCCTGCATATACCGTGAAAGCCATCGCAGCCCGCGATGAAATCACACTGCAGTTCGTGTTCTTCATCCTGGTGACGATAGCGAATGCGAGGGGCGCCGGAATGGAGATCGTGCAGGGTCAGGTTCGCGACCTCGTGCAACATCGGGCGACCTGTCGCGCGCCGCGCATGGTTGAGATCCTTCTGCACCTGGTGTTGGCCGTAGACCGTTATGGCACGGCCGCCGGTGAGCTCAGACATGTTAATGCGGTGCAGCTTGCCCGCAAAGCTGATGTTGATGCCGTGATGCACCAGCCCTTCGCGCTGCATACGGTCCCCGAGGCCGATCGCGGTCATGAGGTCGACCATGCCCTGCTCCAGCACGCCCGCGCGCACTCGCTCGATCACGTACTCTTCACTGCGTGCTTCGAGCACCACCGAATCAATGCCCTGGAGATGGAGCAGATGAGCGAGCAGAAGTCCCGACGGACCGCCGCCGACAATACCTACCTGCGTGCGGCCTACGTGTGTACGCATGCGTCCTACAGCAGCCGTTCCATTTCCGAGATCAGATAGTCCTCACCCACGCGGCCGGTTCGGTAGGTGCGCTCGTCGAAATAGTGCCACACCGCGCCGCCCGGGTGAGGGCAATAAAAAATCAGCTGCTCATCGACAGTGTTCTGCGCGAGCAGATCCTGGTTGAAGCCCCGCACGGCGCCGCGCAACACATATTTCCTTTTGAAATCGTCTTTCTCGTAGAGCTGTTCGGTGGCGGCGAACTCCATCTGCAGCAGCCGCCCTCTCAGGTTGATCTGGAAAAGCGTTCCGCCCTCATCAAAATCGCCTTCGGAGAAAGACGGCGGATCGAGCAGCACGGCCTTCTCGGCCAGCCGGCTGTTCACTTTATCGACGAACGCGCGGCAGATTCCGTAGAGTTCTGCGGCGCCTCGTGAGCGCAACCCTTCTACCTCGTTGCTCTCGTCGATCAGTTTGCGGTCGCGTATGGCGATCGCGTCAATCGCCGTGGCTAACCGGGTCAGCCGATCCGGCCGGTTCCGTTTCCATTTCGCGGCCAATCCAAACAATGTGAGCCCTCACTATCTCCAGAATATTCCGTCCCTGCAACGGGATCGAAAACCATTGTTGCGGATCGCCCCGCGTGACTTCATTACCCACCAGCAACCGCGCACCGGCGAGACGTACATACCGCGCGCGAAGTCCTGCGCCCTCTGCTACGACCCACACGCCGCGGCCAGCAGGGACGGCACGCACGGCCGGGTTTTGATCCAGCAGCACCAGATCGTTAGCCGCAAGCGCAGAGGGCATTACCAGATCCGGCGCAAGGTGCGCGGCCACCGGTTCAATCAGATTTTTCAGCAGCGATCCGGGCATTGGTATGTTACCCCGGAAAGCATCCAGCACACCGGCGGTACCCGGTCCGATCCGGTTTCGCAGCAGGGGCACGGCGCGGATTCCCCCATCTTGTTTTGAAAAAGTGGCGGAAGAAACGCCCCATAAAAGGTCGGCGGCGCGGAGCCCAAGCCCGTTCATCAAACGGTCGGCCGAGCTCGTGGATAGCGAGCGGATACCCTTCAAAACGTTGTGCATGTGGGGCTGAGACATGGCGCACGTCCGCGCCAGTCCTCGCTCTGTAACCTGGCCGGCCCTGACCTTCTCCCGCGCCAGATCGAGCAGTCTCCCATGCAAATCCTGGAAATACACCCGGCCTATATTTCCCCCTGAAATACGTCTGTACTTTACCTCACATTTGCGCGAAGTTAAAGCCGATCACGGTTATACGGGAACTCGCTCTTAATGCGGATCTTAGCTCACTGGCAGGTATAATTCTGACGATTAATGCGGGTACGTACAAATTAATTGAGAGAAAATCGACCAGTTAAGTTTTTGCACATTGGTCACAAGCGGAAGGAAATATTCGTGGATACTGATTGGACTCACTCGGAAACAATCGCAATAGCGAAAGAATCCTGTGTGCAATGCCAGGGGGGTTGGATTGCGCGACAGCTATAGCAGGAGAGGCCTTACGGCACCATGTAACTGCGTTTTGAGGAACATCTTCCGGCTCTGTTATGCCAGATTCCGGTACTGTATCGAGAAAGAAAAGCACGTGAGTCATGCACGGCTCGCGGTCATCGGCGGGACGGAGCGGCGTACGGTTTGGGGCAGGCGGGACGAAGAATATATCGCTGATTTTTGTCTGGTGAGCAAGCGAGTTCTGGAGGAATCGGAATATAAAATCTTCCGATTTCATTTCCTTCTCGGCGCGGACTGGAGGCTCTGCTGTCGGCAGTTAAAGATGGACCGGGGAAGTTTTTTCCACGAGATCTACCGGCCGATACGACTTCACCTTCACGCTTGAGATGAGCGGATTCGCGTCGCGCGGATCGTGAGCCAGGTTCTTTGCATTCGCGCAACCAGGACGGCGTCCGGGGTCGGCCTTAGTCATCTTCGGTTTTTTCGCGACCAGCGTGTACGCGTCCTGCAGGCGATTTTCGACGTGGGTCTTCATCTGAAAGCGCTCAATCAGCAGATTCTTCAGCATGAGGCGGATATCGTCATCCATCGAGCCGGAAGGCCCGGCAGGCGGTGGCCCCGGGTAACGGGGAGGCTTGGCGTGGATATCGACGCGCGTGCCGAACACCCACTTCGGGAGCGAGGCGATACCTTCCTCCACGTAAGCCGTTTCCACGTCCCAGGCGGCTGCCATCACGACGTTTAACAATGCATTGTGAATGTCGAGGCCGCCGTCCGGCGCCGAATGGAAGAAATCCTGGTCCGTGCTGTTCTTATTCACCTTGAGGTCCGCGACCTCGAATTGCGTGACGCGCGGAGGAATTTTCTGCGCCGTGTCGGCAGGATTGGCTGACGGGTTTTCGTTCACCCGATCAATGACCAGAACCGGCCGTTGGCGCCGTCGACGGCGTAAGCACGAGGCCCAGTTGCTTTTCGACCGCGTCGAAGATCGTCGTGCGTTCGGCGCCCGGGGGCAAAACCCGTGACCGCTGGTTCCAGCGAAGGCCGAAATCCCACGCACCGTCGATGCCGGTCGCGTTGACGACCGGGCTGGCGAGGTAATCTCCCGCGAAATTGTGGATCGCGGCCGCAAAGGCATCCATGGTCATGTTGCGGCAGTCCCGGTAGACGAAGCCACCGGGTTGCTCATGCCATTGGCATTCGGACGTGCCTGTGGCCTCCGCCGCGCTGAGCTTCGGGTTGCCTTTCCCCACGGTCAGAGTGTACGCGAGCAGCGGTCTCGTGTCTTTGTGGACCACCAGGTGGAAGCGGTCGGCGAGCAGGTTCTGCAGCATCAGCCGTACGGTGGCGGGCGGCGTGGCGGGGTCGGCTTTCGCGGCGATGTCGAAGCGGTCGAACTCGAGCCAGTCGCGACCGCCGACGATCAAGTCGGGATCGACGTCCCAAGCCGCGTGAATCAGGTCGATCATGGTGGCTTTGCGCAGGTCGTAACGCGGGCCGCGCAGAATGCCGCCGGCGGCCCAGGTGTATGGGTTCGGCGCGCTCGTGCTGCGGTGGACGTCGGCAGCTTCGAAGCGCGGCGACTGCGCCAGCGCGGAGATGCATGAGAGTGCCAGAACGCTGATGGTTTTCATGCATGCACACGCTTTGACGCAATGAGCCGGAACGATCTTCCTTACGGCTTGTCCGCCAGCTTTTTCGCTGCCTGCTCGGCCGCCTCATTCACCAGCAACCCCATCTTCGGATGGCTGGGCTCGAAATCGGCCTTGAGTCCGTAGTCTTCGAGCGTCTCCGAGGTGGTGGGGCCGATCGAACCGATGAACGCGGATTCGAGCGCCTCACGCACCTGTTGGTCAATGCCTTCCTCTTCGGCGATTCGCATCAGATTGACGAGTTGCGTGGATGTGGTCAGGAGGACGACGTCGATCTGACCGGCGGCGAGCTTCGCGGCAGCCTGGCGGAGCGGGCCGGTATCCGTGGGAAGATCCCAGCCGTAAATTCGCACGGGCGTAACGGTCTTGCCCAGCGCGCGCAGACCATCGATCAGGTCGGGGCTTGATTTGCCGTATTCCTGCAAGGCGATGCGCGTTTCGGGGCGATCGCGCATGACGTGGAGAATCTCGCGCCAGGTGTTCGGTTCTGGAACCAGGACCTCGGGAGTCATGCCGAGTTCGCGTATTGCGGCGGAGGGCTTCGGTCCGCGCACGACGATGGTGGTTTGTTGGAATGCCGTCTTGAGCGCCGTTTCGTCGTAGCGGGTCAGCAGCGTTTTCCAAAGCAGACGCGTGCCGACGCCCGTGAGCAGAATCACGCAGTCGAATTCGCGGTTTGCGAGACGTTCCGCAAAGGTGAAGGCCTCGTCGTGGCTTTCGAGTGGAACTTCGCGCATCGAGGGCGCTACGAAAGGTTCGCCGCCCTGCTTCCGGATCAGGGTCGCAATCTCTTCGGCGCGCCGGCTCTCGAGAGAAAGGACGCGCAGACCATTGAACGCCATGTTTGATTGTATCGGCCCTGCAAACGGCCGCCCTTAAGAGCTTCGATTTCCCGGGCCGAAAGGAAACCGGAACGCTCCACGGATGCAATAAACAACATCGCACTTCCTGGTTAGCGACGAGGTTAAATGCCCACGAAGCTGACGGGCATGAAGCAGACTCCGGCAGGTGTAATGAGCATGCCTTGCCAATCGCAGTTGCAAAGACGGCAATCTTGTCAAAAACAATTTCGCGATAGAATGTTGTTTAGAGTGAGGACCGTGAAAAACTTCAAGACCGTTTGTGACGACTGCATCGCGAGAGGTGGCATTGATTTCTTGACGATGAACGGACCGAAAGAAGGCCTCGTCGTAAGCGGCCCATCCTTTAGCGCTCCTTTGGGCGACGCGTATCTGTGCGGCGGATGCGGTCGTGGTTACGGCACCATCATCGGGTACTTCACGATGGGAAATGGGGTGACACGCGTCAGGTCCAACCCGCGCTGTTACGAGGACGGCTGTCGATTGAACCCGATGTACGTCAAGGCACCCGCGTCCGCCGTTGGTCCCGTTACGTTTGCTTGCCCAGATTGCGGCCACGAAGAGGAGCACGAAGTTCTAGCGATTCCGGAGGATCAGTGGCGAGCCGCTTAAGGCCTCATGTGTGAAATGCGTGCGAAATTCCGCGAAGGGTGCTTGGGGATTGTGCGAAATGAGGGACCAATAGGTTGGTTGGGCTAACAGCCCGTGGTAATAGTCACTCGCCTCACGGCGGACCCGGACTTCGAAAAGAACAACGCATTTAGAGGCGCTACAACGCAGTCCTGGGGCCTCCCTGAAGGCTTAGGTATCCCCGATTTCCGGGACGGCAACGGGATTTCGATCTCGACTGACTATTACCACGGGCTGCTAAGAACCAACGATATGGTTTTTGTCCACTGGGGCTCCGGCAAAGGCGGCGGATCATCCTGTGCAGACGTGGGCCTGGTTGCGCTGAATGCGGGGGCGACAGACAACCGAAAAACAGCAACATTCACGAATCAGTCTGACTGACGCGCCCCCCTAAGCGCCTGCACGAGGCAGCTACAACGACTCTTCGGAAAACTGCGTAATTTTCACCGCGCGCCCGTCGGGGAATACCGCGCGAATCTCCAGATCAGCGCCGACCGCTTGAAGGTAGCTAGCGAGCGTGCTGACATACATGTCCGTACGGCGTTCCAGTTTTGACACATCGCCCTGCCCCATGTGCAGTTCGTCGGCTATTTTTGTCTGAGTCAACTCGCGCGCTTTCCGGAGTTGGAGCAGTGACATTTCTTCGATTAATCGGCGGTGCTCGGCCGCGCTGGCCGCTTTAGCGGCAGGGGACATTCCAGCACGCAGTTCTTTGAAATTCTTAGCCATGTTCTTCCCTCTCCTTCTCGATCGTCCGCAGGTGGCGTTCGAACAGCCGGTCCGCCACGGGCACGTTCGTTTCGTACCAGCGGTCTTCGCCTGTTTTGTCCCCGGCGAGTAAAAGAATCGCGGTGCGGCGCGGATCAAAAGCGTACAACATTCGCAAGGGGTCGCCCCCGGCCTGAGCGCGCAGTTCCCGCATCTCCGGAAAACGGGACGTCTTGATTTGAGAACTGAATGGAAACCCGAGATTGGGGCCGCGCTCCATCAGGAGACCAACGCGAGCATCGACTTGTCCCTGCTCGGTCTCGGACAAGGTATGCCACCATTCCTCGAATTCATCTGTGAATTCGACTTCCCAGGCCACATTCTCAATATAGCATAAACTCCATATTGATCTTGTTCCATTATGCGAATTGGGCACGCCATGAACGCTCGCCTGCGCAGGCCGAAACCGGGCAATCCGTTTATGGGAGAATTGCAAATCATGAGAAGACTGGGAACGGCCTTGGTGTCGATTTGGATGCTCACGATAGCGTCACTAATCCCCTCCGCCGCGCACGCCCAGCTCTCGCTCGCCCAGCGCATCCAGCGGCTCGATGATATCGAAGAAATCCGCACGCTCCTCACGAACTACGGCCGCTTCCTCGACGCCCACGACTTCAAATCCTACGGCGAACTCTTCGCCAAAGACGGCGAATGGATCGGCGGTTTCGGATCGGTCACAGGACCCGCCGCCGTCGAAGCCTTCATGGTGAAAAACATCGGCACACCCGGCAAGCCGAGCAGCACCTATCACCTGCTCAGCAACTTCATCATCAATGTCCACGGCGACACCGCCACCGCCTGGTCACGCTGGAATTACGTCACGCCGGGTGCGGATAAGAAGCCCGCTATCGCGCAGGGAGGCCACTACGAAGACACCCTGGTGCGCGAAAACGGACACTGGAAATTCCGTCGGCGCGAGGCTTTCACGGATATCCCTGTGGCTGCAAAGTAATCGGCCCAATAGAATAATTCGTCATGGGAAATTCAACTCCGCGTGCAAAAATGGGGTTGAGCAGTTCAGGCAAGGCACGATTCCTTGCCGCATCGTCCCCCGTTGTTATTCACCCGGTAGCGTGTTGTAATTCGACGTTTTTCCTGATCTGAAATATGGCGGCCGGAGGTGTCTCCGGTCGAAGGAGGAATCGATGCGCACACTGATCGCGCTTGTGGCTGGAGTGTCTCTTACGACGGTTGCATTCGCCGGAGCCGAGCAAGAAGAAACGAACTGGGCAGTGATCCATTCGGCAGGCATCGCGGCGGACCAGCGCCAGAACCATCTCGAAGCAATCGAAGATTTCAAACAAAGCTGGCGCCTCGCCCGCACTACGGCAGAGCGGGGCGCCTCGGCCAACGACCTGGGCCAGGCCTATCGGGAGATCGGGCAATCGAAGGAAGCGAAGCAGTGGCTCGAGCGAGCCTGTGACATCTGGCGAGGGGAACCGGCCGCGGGCCATTACCTCGCCGTCTCCGCCTCCAGCCTGGGCGATGTCTATCGTGACGCCGGCGACTACGCCCACGCGGAAACGCTCCTGCGTGAGGCGCTCGCGGTAAGGAATAACGACCTCGCCTCCGTGGATGCGATCCGCGACGCATTCGGAGATCTGCTGCGTGAGCAGGGCCGGTTCAGCGAGGCGGTGGTGCTGCTGTCGGCGACACTGCATCGCGACGGTGTCGCGTGGCAGCAACGAGTAAACGCGCTCACGGGCCTCGCCGACATCGATCGGGACACGCACAACTGGAGGGCGAGCGAGGAAAAATGGAACGAGGCGCTCGCCATCGCGCGCGCACAGAACGACCGCACCACCGAAGCGATCGCGACCCGCGGGCTGGCGTCGATGTGGGTGAGCGCGGGGAATCTCGCGCGCGCTGAGCCGCTCTTCCGCCACGCTCTGTCGATCCTCGAGAGCAATCCCGAGGCGAGGCCGGATCAGACGGCGAGCGCACTCTCCGGCCTGGCCGACGTGTACCGGGCGCAGAACAAGCTCGCGCTCGCCGAAGATGCGTGGTCGCGCGCGCTCAAGACTCGATCGAGCGGCGTTCGGCGATCTCCATCCGCAGGTGGCCTTTCTCACGGAAATGCTCGCGGATGTCTACTCCGCGAGAGGCGAGCGGGAACTGGCTCATGATTACGCCACGCGCGCGGTGGAGGCGATGAAGTGTCTGTTCGGAGAGAACACGCTGCCCACCGCTGTCGCTCTTGCGAATCGGGCCACCGTGGAACAGCGGTTGAGCGAACCGGCCGCGGCGGCCGGCGATTTCGAGCATGCGCTCCTGATCGCCCACGAGGAACGCAGGGAAGAACGAGGCAATGATCTTCTTGAAAAGGCCATGACGGAACGCTATGCCGGCCTGCTGAAGTCGATGCATCGTAATCGCGAGGCAAAAGCCTTGAGCGCCAGCGCCCTGAGCTTTCGTTAGTGTACGTTACGCTGGGCTGTTTTTTCGCGATTTCGTAACGGCTCCATTGCGGTCGCGGCTCGGCGTCGATGTAGTTTTTCCGAGCCCCGACTGTAACGGCGCGGTTAGACCGATAAAATGAATATGAATGGCCAGAATTTCAGGTTGCGACCCCGCAACGAATCTATTCCGTGGTAGTCGAGCGAGGTGTGATCAACCGGATCGCCGAGTTCATTCCCCAGAACGCAGGACGCATTTTCGCGATCTCCACACGAGACGTCTGGCAATTGTACGGAGACCAGGTTCGCGCAGCTCTCGGGGGCCGTGACTGCGAAGCGTTCTTCTTCGCGGGCGGCGAAGATAACAAGCGCATCTCGCACGTCGAGCAACTCGCCGAGCAGATGGTGGAACGCGGGGCCGACCGCTCCAGCCTGGTGCTCGCGGTGGGCGGCGGCATCGTCACCGACATGGCGGGTTTCCTTGCCGCGATCTTCATGCGCGGCATCCCGGTCATCCAGATTCCCACCACGCTGCTCGCGCAGGTGGATGCCGCGGTCGGCGGCAAGACCGGCGTGAATCTGGTGGCAGGCAAGAATCTGATCGGCAGCTTCCACCAGCCGCTCGCGGTCCTGATCGATCCCGCGGTGCTGGCTTCCCTGCCCGATCGCGAGTATCGCGCGGGACTCTACGAAATCATCAAGGCGGGCGTGATTCGCAGCGAGCCGCTATTCCGGCTGCTGGCCGAACGGCGCGATGACGTGCTGCGCCAGGTTCCCGATGTGGTGGATGGAATTATCACCGAGGCAGTGAAGATCAAGGCCGAAGTGGTCTCCCTTGACGAGCGCGAATCGGGCCTGCGCCGCATCCTGAATTTCGGCCACACGTTCGGGCATGCGCTCGAGGCCGAGACGCAGTACACGCAGTTCCTGCACGGCGAGGCGGTGTCCTGGGGGATGCGCGCGGCCACCAGGCTGGCCGAGGCTCTGGAGATGATTCCGCTCGCGGACAGCAAGGCCATCGTGAAGGTGCTGGACGAGTACGGGCCCATTCCGCCATGCAAGGGCATCAATCGGATCAATCTGAAGGTGCGGCTGCTGCGGGACAAGAAGACCATTCAGAACCGCATTCACTTCGTGCTGCCGGCGAAGATCGGCGAGGTGGTGGTGCGCTCGGATGTGCCCATCGCGGCAGCTCAGACCGCGATCGATCGCGCGCTGGCGGAATGCCAGAACGCATGAAGGCGGGCACGACTCCGGAAGGGACTCATTCGGAACAAGAGGCCTCGCGGTGGGTGCGATCGATGTTCGGACGCGTCGCCCCGCGATACGATCTCGCCAATCACCTGCTCTCGGCGAACATCGACGTCTACTGGCGCAACCGCACGGTGGCGCGCGTGCGCGATGTGCTGCGGCGCCCGGAGGCGAGAGTGCTCGATCTCGCGTGCGGCACCGGCGATCTGCTGATCGCGCTCGAGCGCGAGTTGGGGAAAGACCGGCCGTCGTTTGATCGGGAGCGATTTCTGCCATCCGATGCTGACCGGCGCGCACACCAAGCTGGAGCGTGAGCGGCTGCGGTCGGTGCTGGTGGAATCGGATGCGCTGGCGCTGCCGTTTGCGGATGCGAGTCTCGATCTGATCACGATTGCGTTCGGGTATCGCAATCTGGCCAACTACCGGGCGGGTCTCGACGAGATGCGGCGCGTGCTGCGCCCGGGCGGCGCGCTGGCGATTCTCGAATTCACGCAGCCGCCGAATCATGGTTTAGCAAAGCGTGGTTTTGCCGCGGTCTACAACTGGTATTCGCGCAATGTGCTGCCGATTGTCGGCGGCGCGATTTCCGGCGCGCCCGAGGCTTACCGTTACCTGCCGGAATCGGTCAGGAAATTTCCGGATGCACCGGGTCTTGCAGCCCTGATGAAGGAAGCGGATTTTCAGCCGGTCGAGTGGGAGTATCTGACGTTCGGGATTGCGGCGCTGCATATCGGCCGCGTAGCAGCCCCACGGCGCTGAGGCCGCACACGGCTGCGAGCGACATCCAGACGCCCGGCATCGCGCGGTTGCCCGTGACGTGAATCAGGTACGTGCAGATGGCGGGCGTGAAGCCGCCGAAGATCGCGGTGGCTGTGCTGTAGGCGAGTGAGAATCCGGACGTGCGGATTTCCGGTGGCATGATCTCGGTGAGGTAGACGGCCATTGCGCCGTTGTACGAGGCGTAGAGAAACGCCAGCCACAGCTCGGCGGCGAGAAGTTTGGGAATCGTGGGCGCGCTCACCAGCCACCAGAGCGTGGGGTACGCGGTGAGGATCGCCGCGACGGTGCAGGCAATCAGTATCGGGCGGCGGCCGATCCGGTCCGACAAAGCGCCCGATAGCGGCAGTACGGTGAAGTTGCAAGCGCCCACGCAAAGGGTCACGAAGAGAATGCCCGTGGGCGCGAGGTGAAGCACGGTGCTGCCGAACGTCGGCGTGTAGGTGGTCACGAGATAGAAGCTGACCGTGGTCATGGTGGACATCATCACGCCGATCGAAACCACGCGCCAGTTCCGGAAAAGCGAACGTATGAGCGCCGAAGCGGGCGGCCGCACACGCCGCGCGAGAAACTCCGGCGTCTCTTCGAGCGAGCGCCGCATGATGAAGAGGAAAGGCAGCAGCGTGCATCCCGCGAGTAGCGCGATGCGCCATCCCCACCGCGTCATTTGAGCAGGGGAGAGTGACGTGGTGAGGACGATTCCGAGTACGGCGGCGAACATCACCGCGGCCTGCTGGCTGGCCGATTGCCAGCTCACGTAGAAGCCTTTGCGCGCGGGCGGCGCGATCTCGGAAAGATAGACGGAGACGCCACCGAGTTCCACGCCGGCGGAGAATCCTTGCAGCAGCCGTCCCGCCAGGACCAGCAGCGGCGCGGCGATGCCGAGCGTCGCGTAACCCGGCAGGCAGGCCATGGACAAGGTGCCGATCCCCATCAGGCCGAGCGTGAGCAGAAGACCCGCGCGGCGTCCGTGATGGTCGATGTACGCGCCGAGAATCACCGCGCCGATGGGGCGCATGAGGAAGCCCGCGCCGAACGTGGCGAGCGTTAGCATCAGCGACGCGAAGGCGTTGGTGTTGGGGAAGAACGTGACGGCGATCGCCGGCGCATAGTAGCCGAAGATCTGGAAATCGTACATCTCCAGCGCGTTGCCAAGCGCTACGCGCAGGACGCGGCGGGGCTGCGATGCGGTGGACAATCTTGTTCAGTATAGAAGGATCAGCAAAGAAGCAGCTGTAGACTTTCTGAGAGGAGACGAACTGTGGATGTGAGCCAGGCGGACTTTCGCCAGCACTACGAATTGCTATCTGACGAAGCTCTGCTCGAAATCAACGCGGAGGATCTGGTGGATGTTGCCCGCCAGTGCCTTGAGGAAGAAATCGCGAACCGGGGCTTGAACGTCGCGGCTGCGGAGCCTGCCGAAGAGATCACGGCAGAACCGGGAGCGAGGAAGAAAACCCCGGCGAAGTCCTGATCGCCACCTTCACCAACGGCGACGAGTTGAACCTGGCGCGCGGGCTACTCCAGATCGCGGAGATCCCTTCGCGCGTGGACAATCCACTCGCCGTTATGGGCGGGATGGAACTTCGGCTGTTCGTGCCGGCCGCGTTCGAGGAACATGCGCTGGAAGTCCTCGCGGCGGAGATCTCCGAAGAGGAACTGGCTGCGCAGGCCGAGGCCGCGGGCGAACAGGAAGAAGAGCCGGCAAACCGGAGTAAGTTGGTTTGCAGGACCGCTGCCTCGCGGTCGCGGCTCAGATTTTCTGAGGTTTCAGAGCCGCGACCGTGAGTTGGCGGTTAAGTCAGGAAACCCAGGAATGCTGAGCTGGCGGTCATTACCTTCGGTTTCGCGGACTGAGCGATCGATTGCTCCACGGCTGCCTTTGCCAGATCGATCGAGGCGAAAAGTCCGACGCTCTTGAAACCGTTGCCCGTCTCGTTCAAGTGAATGCCGTCGAACGCGTGCCAAACACCGAGATTGATAATATGCCCGAGGTGGCGATCGCCATCGGCGAGGGTGCAGACGTCGCCCCTTTGTTGCCACACGCGGCTGTCCAGAATAGAAAGTTGATTCGAAATCATTGCTAGTACCTCTCTACCCTTATAGGCGAAAAGCCAGCCGAAAAGCTGTTCCCCAAAAGTTATTAGTAGGCCGCAACCGGTACGAAATGTTACCGAAAATTTTACCGTTTGTAGAACGGCGGGATCTGCGCGTCGACGTTGATCCACACCGACTTGGCATCGGTGTAATCGTGCATGGCCTCAAAGCCCATTTCGCGCCCATAGCCCGATTGCCCGACGCCGCCGAACGGCGAGCCGGGGTTGACGCGCTTATAGCTGTTCACCCACACCATGCCAGTGTTGATGGCAGCGGCGACGCGATGGCCCCGCTGAAGGTCGCGTGTCCACAGGCCGCCGCCCAAACCGTACTCGGTGGCGTTGGCGATGTCGATCACTTCGGCCTCGTCTTTGAAGGTCGTGACGCTGACGAAGGGTCCGAAGACTTCTTCCTGGCAGACGCGATCGCCGGGTTGTGCTGTCACCACGGTGGGCATCACGTAGCAGCCCGCCTGCAGCGCGGGATCGTCAGGCGGGCGTCCTCCGGTGAGGATCGTGCTGCCTTGTTCCTTCGCCACGTCGATGTATTTGAGAACGCGGTCGCGATGCCCGGTGGAAGTGAGCGGGCCCATTTCGGTATCGGGATCGAGCGGGTTACCCACGCGGATCGATTGCGTCAGCGCGAGGAACTTTTCGAGGAACGCGTCGGCGATCTTCTCGTGCAGCAGCAGCCGCGAGCCGGCAATGCAGGCCTGGCCCTGATTGTGGAAGATCGCGAAGGCCGAGCCGCCGACCGCCGCGTCGAGCGGCGCGTCGTCGAAGATGATGTTGGCGCCCTTGCCTCCGAGTTCGAGTTGCACGCGTTTCAGATTGCCGGCCGAAGCCTCGACGATCTTGCGGCCGGTGACCGTGGAGCCGGTGAACGCGATCTTGTTGACGCCCTTGTGCTCGGCGAGATACTGTCCGGCGGTGTGGCCATAGCCGGGCACGATGTTCACTACTCCGGGCGGAATGCCGGTCTCAGCCATCAGACGCGCGATGCGCAGCGTGCTCAGCGGCGTGAGTTCCGCCTGCTTCAAGCACCACCGTGTTGCCGGCGGCGAGCGCGGGGCCCATCTTCCAGCTGGTAAAGAGCAGCGGGAAATTCCACGGCACGATCGCGCCGACCACGCCCACCGGCTCGCGCGTCACGTAGTTCAGGAAGCCGCTGTCGACCGGGATTACGGTGCCCTGAACCTTGTCCGCGATGCCTCCGAAGTAACGGAAGGCCGCGGCCGTGCGGGGCACATCGAGACCTTTTGTGTCGCGAATCGGATGGCCGGTATCGAGGCTCTCGAGTTCGCTCAGGTGCGGCAGATCGGCCTCAATGGCATCCGCCAGTTTCAGCAGCAAACGGCCGCGGTCGGCCGCCGCCATCCGCTTCCATGCGGGAAAGGCTTTTCGCGCAGCCGCAACCGCGCGATCGATATCGGGCGCGGTGGCTTCGGCAACTTTCGCGATGAGGCTGTTGTCGTGCGGGTTATAGACGGAGATGAGCCCGCCCTCAGCTGCGGGGACGAACTCACCTCCGATGAAGAGTCTGGTTTCGATCGGCCTGGTTCAAGGTGTCAGAATTCCACGGGATAGGGTGGCAGTTCACCTCTACTGTACATCCCGGGAAGTCCGCCGTCGTTGTTCTCCCAGACGATCAGCATGGAGCGTTTCGGCGAGTAACCTTTGTGCCGGATGTCGGCAGGCATCGCCGCCACATCGCCGGCTTTCATCGTCACTTTCGCGCGCGGTGCGCCGGTGTTTTTGTCGTCGACGTCCCAGATGATTTCATCCGTCGCCTGGATGAACCATTCGACGCGATCGTTGCCATGCATGATCGGCAGCGCGTGCTCTTCGGTGGTGGCGCAGAACTGGCTGTCGTGGACACACGAGATCACCGAAGGATTCCATGTGACATCCGAACGCGAAACGTACGCGAACATGTTGAACGCGTGCACCTGGCCTTCGAAACCGGGCTCGGCGTGGATTTCGGGCAGGTCCTGCGGGACGTCCGTGAACTGGCGGTTCACCGGATAGCCGTCGGCATCGGTCCGATAGCCGAGGTCACCGGGCAGGCCGACCATCCGGCTCGCCACCATGCGCTGCCGCTTCAGGGCCTTCGTGTTGTTGCCGTGCTTGCGTCCGTAGGGGAGGCCGGTTTCGTCCGGCGCGGCGTAGGGGTCGAAGCCCTCGTTGGTCCAGTCGTCGAGCATGGCCTCGAAGACTTTCTTGAGATGGCGGCGCGTCGAAGGTTTCGACGAAATCGCGCTTCGCCTTCTTGAACGCGTCGTTGTACATGCCGATGAACATGTCGACGGTGCCGTAGTGGTTGAGCGTGCCGAAGACGTGATCGAAGTTCACCGTGCCATAGAAGAAGCCCCAGCCGACGTCGCGCATCAGGGCGCGCAGGAAGGCGTCGATCGGCATGATGTGCTGAGTGCCGGGATAGTGGATGTGCGCGAAGTATTCGTCGCGTTCGAACCGGAAGCTGCCGATCGCGAAGGTGTTGTACCCGAGCGTGTTCTTTGACACCGGCTCGGTTTGCGTGGCGGTCATGTCGATATCTCCTTTGAATCGCTAGCTTCGGTCTGGCAGATTTCGTTCCAGCGCTGGATGGTGAAATCGCCGAGGATGGTCTGCTGCAGCATCACGCCGGGCTTCGCGCTGCGGAACTGGTAGGCCGCGCCTTTCGGCAGCAGCGTCATGTGGCCGCGCCGCGCTTTCACCCAGCCCATCTTCTTGCCGGCGGGCTCTTTGTCGAGCTTCACGGAGCCTTCTTTGCCTTCGGGCACGAGCGGATGATCGGGCTGAAGCAGGTGGACTTCAACCTCGCCATCCATCACCAGCACGGCTTCGTCGTGGGCATTCGAATACCACGGTGACGTGCCTTCGGCGCGGATTGCTTCGATCACGTACTTGAGATTCTTGCCCACCGCGACCTTCTCGTAGGGCTTCGATTTCGATGCCACCTCGAAGCAATTCGAGAATGCGTAGTGTTTCGGATCGGCGTCGATTACCTGGACGCCGCCTTTTTCGTAGTGGTCGAGTGAGCCAAAAACGGTGTGATATCCGCCCATTGATCGTCTCCTGATTCGTCCACACGATATACGGTTCGCGCGGACAAAGCAAGTGCAAACTTTGTATTGCAAAGTTCTCCGCGTTGGCGATATAATCGGGCCAATGGCAGTTGTCCGGCCCATTCGCACCGAATCCGTGGAACCTGTCGGTCTGCACACGCAGGCCATGGATAACCTGCGCTTCATCCGCAATGCGATGGAGAGCGCCGGGTCGTTCACGGCGGTCCCGGGCCAGGGCGGCATGTTGATGGGCGCGACCGCGCTCTTCGCGGCGTTTGCGGCGCATCTCAGCGCGAGCCCGGGGGCATGGCTCAGAGTCTGGATGGGTGAAGCGGTTCTCGCGCTGGTGATCGGGCTGGTGTTTTCCCATCGCAAGGCGACGAGGAATGAGACTCCTCTGCTTTCGAAACCATTTCGCCGTTTCGTGCTGGCGGTGGCTCCGTCGGTGTTCGTCGGCGCGATCCTGACGTTTGTCCTGTATCGACAGGGGACGATGCAACTGATCCCCGCCATGTGGCTGCTGCTTTACGGCGCCGGGATTACTTCGGGTGGGGCGTTCGCGGTGCGCGTTGTTCCCGTGATGGGAATGTCGTTTCTGGCGCTGGGATCGCTCGCCACACTGACGCCGCTCGCGCTTTGCCGATGCGGTGCTTGCGCTGGGATTCGGCGGATTTCATATCGTCTTCGGATGGGTGATCGCGAGGCGTTACGGTGGCTAAAGCGGCAGCGGCGAAGAAGGTAACGGCCGGACCGGCGGTGGTTGCCGGCGCTGGCGCGCGCGCGCTCGACCGCATCATTCACGAACGCCTGCGCCTCGGAATCGTGAGCGCATTGTCGGTCAACGAGAGCCTGACGTTCCGCGAACTGAAGAAGATTCTCGCGACTACCGATGGCAATCTGAGCGTGCACGCCCGCAAGCTCGAAGAAGCGGGCTACATCGGCTGCGAGAAACGATTTGAAGGACGACTTCCGCGCACCGAGTACCGGCTTACGGAATCGGGCCGGATCGCGCTGGAGAAATACCTCACGCATATGGAAGCGCTGATTCAGGCAACACGGCAGCAAAGCTAAGCAAAAAAATTTGACCCTGATACTTTATGATGCAAAGTAATCTGCATGTCGCAATCATCATGGATGGAAATGGCCGCTGGGCGACCGCTCGCGGACTGCCTCGCGCAGCCGGGCATCAGCAGGGCGCGGAAGCACTGCGCCGGATTGTGGAAGCGGCGCCGGCATGTGGAGTCGACATCCTCACGGTGTACGCATTCTCGTCCGACAACTGGAAGCGGCCGCCGCTCGAAGTCGAGACGCTGATGGCTCTGCTCGGGTGGTACCTCGAGCACGAGACGCCGCGCTGCCTCGCGAATGGTGTGCGGATGACCATCATCGGACGGCGCGACCGCCTGCCGGATTCGCTCGTGGCGTTGATCGACGCGGCCGAGCAGACGACGCGGGCATGCTCGCGGCTCGAATCTGCGGATCGCCATCGATTATTCGGCGCGCGACGCGATTCTGAACGCGAGCCGCGCGCGCCAGGCTGGACGAGCAACTGACGCGGCAGCGCTTCGAGGAACTGCTCGGCGAGACGAGGCCGGTCGATGTTCTGATCCGGACCGGAGGCGAACAGCGGCTCAGCGACTTCCTGCTCTGGGAGTGCGCCTACGCGGAGCTGGTGTTCACGAATCGGATGTGGCCGGATTTCCAGCCTGCGGATCTGGCGCGCGCGGTCCGCGAGTTCTCGCATCGCGAGCGGCGCTTTGGCGCGGTACCGCAAGCTCCGGAGGTTGTACACGATCACTGGCTGCGTTGAGGGTTTGCGAAAATCGTAGTTGTTCATCACATTCGAAGGCATTGACGGTTGCGGCAAGACGACCCAGTTCCGCCTGCTGGGAAACTGGCTGCGCGAGCACGGCCGGGATGTGGTCGAAACGGTGGAGCCCGGCGGGACTGCCATCGGCCAGCAGATCCGGAAGATTCTGCTTGATCCCGCGAACGCCGATATTCAGCCGCGTACGGAACTGCTGCTTTACTTCGCGAGCCGCGCGCAGAACGTGGATCAGGTGATTCGCCCGGCGCTCGATTCGGGACGCATCGTGCTCTGCGATCGCTTCACGGATTCGACGCTGGTCTACCAGGGCTCGGGCCGCGGGATCGATACGCAGGTGGTGCTGGATCTCGATCGCATCGCGTGCCGAGGATTGAAGCCGGATCTCACGCTGCTGATCGATATCGACATCGAAACCAGTCTCATGCGGGCGAAACGGCGCAATGACCGTGTGGGGCAATCGGAATCGCGCATCGATGAAGAGAGCGCGGCGTTTCACGAGCGCGTGCGGGATGGATATCTGGCGCTGGCCCGAAGCGAGCCGGAACGGTTTGTCGTGATCGACGGGCGGGGCGCGATCGGTGAAGTCGCGGCGCTGGTGCAGAGAGGCGGTCGAAGAGCCGTGTTTGAGAATTTCCTGGGCAATGTGCATGTCCAGACCACGCTCGAAGGAATGATCGAGCGCGAGCGCATCCCGCAAACGATGCTTTTCGCGGGCCTCGAAGGCCTGGGCAAAGCCACGCTGGCGAGGCGGTTTGCGGCGCGGCTGCTGGGCTCGCCGGAGAAGATCGAGCAGGACGATCTCAGCCTTCCGGAGAACCAGAACGTGATCGTCACGCGCGAGAAGATGCCGCCCGATAAGCGGAACGACGATCCGCTCTTCTTCGGGACGCATCCGGACTTTCTGACCTTCGCGCCGGATGGTCCGCTGCGGCAGATCGGCATTCCGCAGATGCGATTGCTCAAGGAGCGCGCGCAGTATAAGCCGCTCCATGGGGGACGCCGGGTCTTCCTGATCGATCAGCTCGACCGCGCGGGCGAGCAGGCGGCCAATTCGCTGCTGAAGACGCTGGAGGAGCCGCCGGATCATCTGATCCTGATCGTCACCGCGGAGAACGTTTACGATCTTCTGCCGACCATTCGTTCGCGCTCGGTGATTCTCAATTTTTCGCCGCTGCCGAACGAGGAGATGGAGGAGTTTGCGCGCGTGCGCGGGCTCGACAACGCCGAACGCCGCATCGCGCTTTCGGGCGGAAGCCCGGGCGTGGCGGCTTCGCTCGATATCGACCTCTATCAGAAGCGCCGGGCCGCGATGCTGACGCTGCTCAAGACCGGCGCGGGCGCAACGCCGTATGCGGCGTGGCTGCCGATTTCCGAGACGCTCGGTCGCAGCAAGAGCGAGAAGCTGGAGTTGTATCTCAAGCTGCTTTACGATCTGCTGCGCGATTTGACGGTGCTGCGCGAGGGCGGAACGGCGATTCGGAATTTCGATCTGCGGAGCGACCTCGGCGCGCTGGCGGGGAAGGTTTCGCGGCGCTGGATTATTCATGCGGTGAAGAGCGTGGATGAAATCGCCGCGCTGCTGCGGCGGAATATTCAGAAGACGATTGCGCTCGATGGGCTGCTGATGGAATTGCGGGGCGATGAGTAATCAGGGAGAATAACCCGCCCCATGACGGGCCGAGATCCAGCCATCGCTGCTGGCCGGACCAGATCGCCGGCCACTCCGGTACATAAAGCAGTCCGTGTCCGCGCAGGCACATGAGTTCCGTGCCGTGCCACTCCAGCAGAATTCGCGACGACTCTCCGATGCGCACCGGGTTGGCCAGCAGTCTCAGACAGACGGGGCAGCGCTTCCGCTGATCGGCATTGATCCAGCGCACGGCGAACAGGCTGCCGAACAGCGCCAGGTCGAAGTACAAAGGTGACAATGAACTGCCGACACTGGCCAGATCCAGCGATCCGAACATGCACGATCGGCAGAGCCAGAAGCGCCTTCGCGGCAAGGAAGAGACCTCTTCGCGGCCCGATGCTCCGCGGATGTCCTCCGGAGGAATCGGCCGGCATGAAGGCGAGCAAATACGCAGGCGAACGCAAAAGCCGCCACTACAATCGCAGAAGATCCCGAGAGAACGGTCGCGCAGCCGGATGAAACGAAACCGGCTGTCATGCAAGGTGTCGTAACGCAAGCGCCCGATAACAAACCCTTCTGTGTAATCAGGCAGAGCGGCGAATGCCGTCTCGTCTTCGATCAGCCATTTGTCCGCGCTGGCCGGGACAACCAGTTTTCCCGAGTGAGCGGGAACGTTCAGGAGCCGGAAGAGATCGGCGGTGGTTCTGGCAACCATCAGCGTGTGTTTTCCAGTTGGCGTTTCAACACGCAGCGGCGCAGGCACGTAGAATGCGAGTCCGGTAAACTGCCCGGCGCTGTGAGCCTTCAGCGATTCGAACTGCTTCAGGGAAACCGTCGGGTAGGGGTCGAAAAAGCCATTCTGGATGCTGGGATCGCCCCTGTCGACGGGCGACAGCATGACGAGATCGCGGGAATACAGGGAACAACGGATCACCATCCGCGCGGCCGGCAGGAGGAGAGCGGCAACAACGCAAAGCGCGCCGAGCGCAGCGAGAAACGACAGGCATCGCACAGGAGAGGACAGCGCGGTTCACCCTCGTCGGGAAAACTCTTTATGCCCTCGGGCGTCGCCGGAACATTGAGGCGAAGGATATCGTCCGACGAGTGTTGGGCCCATTGCGCCGGAGCCAGAACGCGTCCCGGAATGCGCCCAGACAGAAGGCCGCAACGTTCATTCCGTGGGGCTCGCGCCGGACGTGCCAGAGTTCGGACCGCCACTCGGCGAGCCAATCCGTACGTGACGTTTCCGGCACCATAAAGGACGCGATGCGCAGAAGCGCGCGATGGAATGCGGCGGGGATCATGCGCTCTGCCCTGCGCAGCTTCGCGAGCAACGGGTAGCGTTTTTCCGCGGCCTCGAGCGTCGCCCGGCCTGATGCCGTCAGCGTGTAGTACTTGCGCGGCGGGCGTTGTTCCGCGTCGGCAATCGACTGTTTCTCCCAGCGCGACCGGATCAGGCTGTCGCGTTCGAGCCGCCGCATTGCCGGATAGACCGTGCCGCTGGGCAGGCCTGTCACTTCCATCACGCCAAAGCCGTAGACGTGGCCGGCGCCGATGGCCTTGAGGATCATCGCCGCGGTGTGGGAAAGTTTCAGCTCTGCCGCCATTCCCGCATTATACCCTGTGTAGCATTCTACTTGACATCGCTAGAGTAGAATGCTACATAGGGTACATGAGCTAACATCATCGGCTGGATTCTGGCTGTCGTTCTGGCTTTCGTTTTTGTGCTCGCCGGCGGCGTCAAGCTGATCGGTGCACCCGGTATGGTCGCGGAGTTCGCACAGATCGGAATCGGGCAATGGTTCCGCTTTGTTACCGGGCTTGTGGAAGTCAGCGGCGCGATCGGCCTTCTGATCCCGAGATTCCGCTTCTGGGCCGCGTTACAGATCGCCGCTGTGATGGTTGGCGCGACAGGAGTGAATATTTGGGTACTCCACGTGCCCGCGCTGGCAGGCCTTACCGCCATCCTGATGGTATTGGCGCTCGTGCTCGCATGGTTACGACGACCGCAGAAGGGGTGAATCAGAATGCTGGAACTTCGCGAAGTCTCGAAGCGATTTATCGGCACGCTCGCGGTGGATCGGGTATCGTTTTGCGCCCGCGCCGGCGAGGTCACGGGATACCTGGGGCCGAACGGTTCGGGCAAATCGACCACGATGAAAATGATCACGGGGTTGCTCGAGATGACGTCGGGCGAGATTCTGTTCGGCGGCGTTCCCATTCAGCGCGACCTGATCGCGTGGAAGCAGCGCATGGGCTACGTGCCGGAGGAGCCGCATCTCTACGGGCATCTCAGCGGACTGGAATATCTGGTGATGGTGGGGCAGTTGCGCGGCCTCGCCGGACAAGCCGACGGCGGACAAGATCGACAGGCTGCTGCGCTTGTTTGCGCTGCACGGAGACAGGCACGTGCCGGTGTCGTCGTATTCGAAGGGCATGCGGCAGAAGGTGCTGCTGTCGGCGGCGCTGCTGCACAATCCCGAGCTCATCCTGCTCGACGAACCGTTTTCGGGACTCGATGTGGGGACGGGGCTCGTGCTGCGGAGTCTGATTCAGGAACTGGCGGCGCGCGGGAAAGTGATCCTCTTCAGCTCGCATGAGCTGGAGACGGTGGAGCGGGTGTCGTCGCGGGTGGTGATTCTGCATCGCGGCAAGGTGGTCGCTGACGATTCGATTGAAAACCTGCGAAACCTGATGGCGCTGCCGACGCTGGAGAAGATTTTTTCGCAGCTGGCGGTGGAGCAGGACACGGGCGCGATGTCGCGCGAGATCGCGGATTTGATTCAGAGTGTGAGAAATGCTTCTTACCGCTCCTTACAGTCGCGGCTCAGAAAGGCGGCGTTTCGGCGTAGAAAGGCGGCGAGTCGGCGTGAAAGGCGGCGAGTCGGCGTAGACAGGCGGGTGCTAAATCATGAAGGAACGCAGTTTCGAATTCTGTACCGCCAGTTTCTCTTCCGCATGGTGGATCTCGAACTTCTGTCCGCCGATGCGAAGGGCGATATGAGCAAGCTGTTCGGGCAGTTTGCGGCGCTGCTGATTTTCATCAGCATCGGCGCTCACCTTGCTGGCGGGCATGGCTGGGGGAGCCGGCCTGCCGCCGCTTGCCCAGCTGATCGGCGAGTGGAGCGCCGTGCATTTCGTGATTGCCACGACGATGCTGGTGGTGGGGCTCTTCGCCATCCTCAGCTGGGATTCGACGTTTCCGGACCGGCGCGACGTAATGGTGCTGGCGCCGCTGCCGATTCGTGCGCGGACCATTTTTTTCGCCAAGATTGCCGCGGTGGCGACGGCATTGAGCGTGACGGTGGCCGTCACTGCACGTGCTCGCGGGATTCGCTCTTCCCGCTCAGTCTCAATCATCGGCATGAAGCGGTGACCGCTCCTCCCATCGGCTATGACGCGGCCATGGCTCCGCTCGATGTGGCGGGCCTCGGACCGGTTCTCAAACATGACCTCGCGCCCGTGCTGGGCGCGGGCGGCGGCGTCACGGTGGGAGTGTGGAAGCACGGCGAGCGACGGGTCTTCGCTTACGGAACGGCGAAGCCGGATTCCATCTTCCAGATCGCCTCCATCACCAAGACCTTTACAGCGACTGGCGCTGGCTCAACTCGTGGTAGAGGGGAAGGCCCGCCTCGACGAACCGATACACGATTTCCTGCCGCCGGGCACGGTGGCGCAGCATGAAGGTCTGGAGATTACGCTGCTGGATCTGGCGACCCATCGGTCGGCGCCTGCCGTCGATTCCGGCCAATGTGCATTCAACGGATCCGCACAATCCACTGGCGGGATACAGCACGGCCGACCTCTACGCGTTCATGACGTATTGGGGCGCTTACCGTTCGCCGCACGCGCCCTTTGCGTACAGCAACCTCGGGTTCGGGCTGCTGGGCCAGGCGCTTGCGAATCGCGCGGGCGTGAGCTACGCCGACCTGCTGCGCGGCATCACCGGGCCGCTTGGCATGCACGATACGGTTTTGCATCTCTCGGCACGAGCAGAAGAAGCGGTTGATCCAGGGCTATAGCGCGCTTCATGCTGAAGTCGGCCTCATGGATCTCGGTGCTCTCGAAGGGGCGGGATCGATTTACTCCACGGCGGGGGATATGGTCACTTATCTGGCCGCGAATCTCCATCCCGAGAGCGCCGCGATCGCAGCTTCGCACGAGCTTCGCGCGGCGGCTTTGCCCGGCCTTAAGATCGCTCTCGGGCTGGATGTACGACACCAACACGGGAGTGTACCTGCACAGTGGCGTGGCGCTGGGACATACGAGCTACGTTTTCTTCGACCCGCATGGCGACGATGCCGCCGTCGTGCTGTTGAACGAGGGCGCGGGGTACTTCAGTATGGCCGACGTGATCGGCGAGCATGTGCGCGAGCGGCTGACGGGCAAGCCCGCGATTTCGCTGATCACCGGCAAGGCAACCTGCCGGCGGTGGCGGCGTATCGGGTTCACTCCGCCTGTTCGCCGACTGGTGGTTCACGATGCTGATGGCGGGCGCCTTCATCTATTGCTGCATCCTGGGCGTGCAGGGGCTGGCCGCGGAGCTGCTGCCGCGGCGGTACTTCCTGCGCGTGTCTTCATGGCTGCAGCTGGCCGCGTTCGGCATTGTCGTGGGCACGTATTTTCTGGAGCCGAAGCTGTTGATGCCCCAGGTGGTGGCGGCATCGTACGGCTCGCCTTACGTAGCGTGGTCGCCATCGTACTGGTTTCTGGGCTTGTTTGAGCAGTTGAACGGATCTCCGGTGCTGGCTGGTCTGGCGCGGCGCGCGTGGATCGCGATCGCCATCGCATTCGGCGCGACGGCCTCGGCCTACACGCTCGCGTATCTTCGCACCATGCGGAGGATTGTCGAAGAGCCCGATATCGCGCCCGCATTTGCCGGCCGAAGCTGGTTGCCGGGCTTCGGAAGCGGCTTCGCCACGGCGGTGGGACAGTTCGGTGTCCGGACGGTACTGCGCAGCCGGCAACATCGTCTGATGCTGACGTTCTATCTGGGCGTGGGATTCGCGGTTGCGATCTTTTTCCGGAAGATGGAGGAGGGCTCCGATACGTTGGGAGACACGGTGAGCATTGCCGTACTGCTCTCGACGACCATGATCATGATTCTTTGCGTGGTGGGAATGCGCGTCGTGTTCTCGTTACCGATCGATATGCGCGCGAACTGGATTTTCCGGATCACGCCGATTCCGGCGGGGCCGGGATGCATGGTCGCGCGGCGGCGGGCATTGTATGCGCTTTCCGTGGTTCCGGTGTGTCTGGGATCGGCGGCGCTGCTGCTTTCGGTGTGGCCGTGGCAGGCGGCGGCGAAGCACGTTGTGGTGCTTGCGTTGCTGGGATCGGCCGTTGCCGAACTCTGCCTGCATGGCACGCAGAAGCTGCCGTTCACTTGTTCGTATCTGCCGGGGAAATCGAATTTCAACATCACGTTGCTGCTGTGCGTTATGGTGGTGCTCCCGGCGCTTGCGCAGGTTGCGCAGCTGGAGCGGGAATCATTCGATCATTGCGGGCGGTTATGCGGTATTGGTTGGCGTGCTTGCGGCGGCGGCTTTGTGCGCGCGGTGGAGCGCGATGAGGCTGGCGAGGTCTTTCGAGGGAGAACTGCGGTTCGAAGAAACCGCGGAGCCGGAGGTGTTCGCGCTGGATCTGCATCGGGATGGGGTGACAACAATGGAAACACCGTCAGCCTCGCAGGCTGAGGTCCATGAGTAGCGCGCGCTGATAGAGCTTTTCGAGGAACCCGGTGTTGGGGACTTCGAAGGTTGCTCCGGTACGCGCTCGGTCAACGAGTCGAGGTATCCGTCTTCGGTGGACACGATAACGATTCAGTGGCGTTGCTTCACGATGGCTCCCGGCTTATTATTAGCGGTCATGCGGAAGGCTGTGGCGACGGTGCTGGGCATTGTTTTGTGCGGCTGGCTTGCGTTGGCACAGACGGCGCAGTTCGAAGTGACTTCGGTGAAGCCGGCTGCGCCCGATGCGCGAGGGAGCCGCTGCACGGGCGGCCCGGGGACGTCGGATCCGGGCACACTCACCTGCCAGAACTACAGCCTTTCCTTTCTGGTGATGATGGCGTACGACCTGCGCAGCTTCCAACTGACTGGGCCGTCATGGATGGATACCGCCCGATACGACGTGGTCGCCAAAATTCCGCCTGGCAGCGATGCGCGGCAATTCGGACTGATGCAGCAAAGGCTACTGGCCGAGCGGTTCGGGCTGCAGGCGCATTTCGAGAAGAAGGACGCAACGGTCTATGAGCTGACCGTGGCTAAGGGCGGATCCAGGCTGAAAGAATCCGATGACCAGGCGTCCGGGAAGCTCGCTGCAGCATGGAAGCCGCCCGCGAACGGGCCGCCGGGGCGCACCAGGGCGCTTATGAAACGCAAGGGCGACTCGATTGCCGATCTGGCAAACCTCCTCTCAAATCAGTTGGGGCAGCCGGTTACGGACGCCACAGGGCTCGGAGGGCGGTACGACTATGAGCTCTCGTTCGTGATGGAACCGGGCGGACGGGCAGCGGGCCCGGCCTTGAATGGGTCAGAGCCTGAATTCGGAGTCACCCTCATGGATGCCGTGCGGGACCAACTCGGGCTCAGGCTGGAAAAGAAAAAGGGGCAAACCGAGGTCCTCGTGGTGGACCACGCGGAGAAGACCCCGAGCGAGAATTGACTCACCGGCCTTCGACGGTATTGCGTGTATATGGCGAGGGCGTATTCGAGCATGCGCCGGGCGATGTCTGGATCGTTCCGGCTCTGGAGTTCGATGTGAACAATCCCCCGCCGGATGTCTCGCCCAACAGATCCACACGCAGGCTGCGGTAATTCAGGAAGCTCAACGTTTAGCCAGCGCCGGACTTCGAAACCCGTGAGCCGCGCCGCGGCTGCCGGGCTGAAGCTCATCAGAAGCCGCTTAAGAATTGTGTCGTATTCATGCATTCGAAAGGAAGGAGTGTGGATGTGCGGGGGCAATTCTCAGAAGCGCAAAGGGCGCCGCGGCGCGGACGCGAACCCTTTTGCGCGTTTTCCTCAAAAGAGCCCGCGGTTTGTATAACATGGAAGGACCAAAATGCCCCGCCATACCCTTGCTCAAGCTCGCCTGCCTCGCTCTGGGGGCGTTCGCCTCCCTCTCCGCCCAGGATCTCACCATCACGAACGCCCGCATCATCGGTCCTGGCGGCTCGGTGATTGAGCGCGGATCGATCGTGGTTCGCGCCGGAAAAATCGTGTCCGTCGCCGCAGGCGCGCCATCGGCCGCAGCGGGCCGCACCATCGACGCGAAGGGTATGAGCGCGATGCCCGGCTTCATCGACGCCCACCGCCACATCAACACCGGCCCCAACGAAAAGGCCCAGATGCAGGCGCTGCTCGAAGCCGGTTACACGACGATTCTTTCCGGAGGCGGTCCCGCCGAAGGAAACATCACGCTCCGCGATCACATCGACAAAGGCGTGATCAACGGACCCCGCATCATCCCTTCCGGCTCCGTGCGGCTGAACAATAACACCCCGGAAACCGCCCGCGCCGAGATACAGAAGATGGCCGCGATGGGAATCAAGTTCACCGGCGAAATCGCCCTGACGCCCGTCCCCGGGCCGTCCGCAAAGGAAGTGGAAACGCTCCGCGCCATCGTCGACGAGGCGAAGAAGGCGGGCGTTATGGTTCAGGTCCACGCCGTGAGTTCCAGGGCCATGATGGCGGCGGTTGACGCGGGCGTGAAGCTGCTGGTCCACCTCCCCAACAAGGACTGGGTGAGCCAGGAGGACGCGAAGAAAGTCGCCGCCGCGGGGGTCAAAGTACTGGGAACGGTCGGCTTCGGCTCGCCCGTCTTCGGTGTGTTTGCCGACGACAACAATGCGCGCTTCCGCGACGGCAAGCCGTGGCCCTCAGGAATCGTCGACGGCGTCCGGCTGGGCGAAGAAGCGGGATACATGCCGGTGAACGCGCGGACGATCTGGGATGCGGGCGCGATGCTCGGCTACTGCACGGACACGACCTACGATCCGCATGCGGGGCTCGACCATGAGCTGAAGATCCTCAACGTGATGTTCTCGACGCAAGGATCTGATCAAGATGATGGGGCCGAATACGGCGTCCTACATCCAGATGGGCGATCAGCTCGGAACGCTGGAGGCGGGCAAGCTCGCCGATATCGTTCTTCTCGATGGCGATCCGCTGGAGGGCTACTGGAACTGGCTGAAGACGAAAGTGGTGGTCAAGGGCGGCGTGGTGGTGGTCGATAAGCGCTGACGCCAGGACGCTCCCGCAGCCGCGCCTCAGTAGCCTGTGAGTTCCCCTTGTTTACCGAGGGCAGAGATGCTAAGCTGATCTCGGTAACCGAGGTGAGTGCATGAGTAAGCCAACGGATCTGGTTCAGGGCACTCTGGACCTTCTGCTCCTGAAGATCGTTGCTCTGGAACCCCAGCATGCATGGGCCATCAGCCAGCGGCTGAAGCAGATTTCAGGCGAGGTGCTGCAGGTGAGCGACGGTTCCCTGTATCCCGCCCTGCACAAGCTGGAACAGAACGGGTGGATCAAGGCTGAGTGGATGACCACCGAAAACGGCCGCCGCGCGAAGCTCTACTCACTGACAAAGGCCGGTCGCAAGGCATTGCAGCAGGAGGCCGCCAACTGGGAGCGGCTGGCGGGCGCCATCTCGCGCGTCGTCCGCCTAACGGAGGCGTAAGCGATGCCCGATTCGCGCTGGCTTCGTCAAATATTCCTCCGGCTTCGTACCATCTTTCACCGGGATCGCGTGGAACGCGAACTGGATGAGGAACTCCAATTCCACATCGAGCAACGAACAGCGGCGGAGATCGCAGGAGGCCTGAGCGCGGCTGACGCCCGCCGGGTGGCTCTTCTCGCCCTGGGCGGTATCGAGCAACGGAAAGAGGAGTGCCGGGACACACTGGGCGTCCGGTTTATCGACGATCTTGCGCGGGACCTTCGCTGTACCTGGCGGAGTCTTCGCCATTCGCCGGGATTCTCAGCGCTCCTGGTGCTGCTTATGGCGCTGGGCATCGGCGCGAATACGGCTGTTTTCGATGTGGTGAATGCCGTGCTGCTGCGGCCGCTGGCGTATCGTGATGCCGATCGAATCGTGACTCTGGGCACGCGGCGACATCGCCATGGGGCGCGGGGATTTTCAACAGGTCTCGATTCCGAACTTCCAGGACTGGCATGACCAGAGCTCCTCTTTTGAAGCGATGGCTTACTACCGCGCGCGGGAAGTCCCCGTGATGGCGGGCGAAACGGCCGAGTATGCGAGAGCCACCGAGGTAGGCGCGGAGTACTTTAAAGCCTTTGGCGTTGAGCCTCGCCTCGGCCGGTTCTTTACGGTGGAAGAAATGAAATCGGCTGGCGCCGCGATCATCAGCTACTCCCTCTGGCAAAATCACTTCGCCGGCGACCCGAACACCGTGGGACGGACGATACGCGTCTTTGGCCTGACGTATCCGATCGCCGGCGTGCTGCCCCCCGGTTTCGGCTTTCCGGACAATACGGATGTATGGATTCCCGCAAGAGTGAGCGCCGACGATATGAAGTTCCGTGTGGCGCAGAACTGGCTGGCGGTCGGACGCCTCAAACCTGGTGTTCCGCTCAAACAGGCACAGGCTGAGATGGACGTCATCGCGGCCCGGCTGGCGCAACGGTACCCTGAGAGCAACGGAAACCGCACCGTGGCGATAGTGGGAATCCGCGATCGGATGGTAGGCGATGTACGGGTTACGCTTTACCTGCTGCTATCGGCGGTCGCGGTGGTGCTGCTGATTGCATGCGCCAACACGGCGACACTACTTCTGGGAAGGGCTACAACCCGCATGCGTGAGATCGCGGTGCGCGCGGCTTTGGGCGCGAGCCGCAGACGCATCATCAGGCAATTGCTGACCGAGAGCCTGTTGCTGGCGCTAATCGCCGGAACGCTCGTTCTTATGATTGCCTGGGGGGCGTCGAAGGCGCTGGTCGCCCTGGCGCCAGCCGATTTGCGCCAGTTATCGCAGATCAAGCTCGGTGGCAGAGTCCTCGGGTTCACTATCGGGCTTTCGGTGATCACGACGATTCTTTTCGGTCTCCTGCCGGCCCTTTGTGCGTCGAGAATAGATTTACAGGAGATCCTGAAGGCGGCGGGGAACCGGTCAACAGGCGGCCGTGGAGTGGTCCGTCTGCGGGGAGTTCTGGTTGCCGGAGAAATCGCGCTTTCCGTGGTTCTGCTCACGGGCGCCGGATTACTGACGCGGAGTCTTGTGGCGCTGCAGAATGTGCCGCTTGGATTTCGCCCCGAACACGTGATTGTCATGAAAGCGACCGTACCGGCAGCGCCCCAATCGGCGGTCCCGAAAGCGTTCTTCAGGGATCTGTTACCGAAGATCGCCGGAGTGCCTGGCGTGCTGGCGGCGGGCGCGATCATGGCGCCGCCCGGGCGCATTGAGTCGTCCGGAGCATATTTCCTCGACCGTATGCCGGCCCAGCCTGACGTAAGGACCGCCCCCCGAGTGGTGCTTGCTTTCGGTAGTTGCGCCGGGCCCGTTTGCGGCATTGGGAGTCCCGTTGAAAAGCGGGCGCGATTTCACGGATGCCGATACTTCGGATCAACCCCTGGCCGTCATTGTGAATGAGACGCTTGTGCGGCGAGCGTTCGGCGGCCGGGACCCGATTGGAAGGAGCATTGTCTGCACATACGACACCTTCGAACCCATGAGAATTATCGGCGTCGGCGGCGACGTTCGTCAGCAGGGGCCGGGGATGGACACACAGGCCGAATGCTACATGACCTACCGGCAGCACTCATTCAACGGAAACGCTCTGAGCGTTGTAGCGCGCACCGCTGGCGATCCCGTCGCGATCATCCAGGTTCTTCGCCGGTTGGCGCACGAGACCTCGCCGGACGTCCCGCTCACATTCACGACGATGGAGCAGGTGGTTTCGGACGGGATCGCCACGCCGCGTTTTCGGACGATCCTCTCCATGCTGTTTGCGGGGCTTGCGGTGTGCCTCTCGATGACGGGAATCTATGGCGCGATCGCGTACGCGGTGACTCAACGGTCGAATGAGATCGCCCTGCGGATGGCGCTTGGCGCGAACACCCCGTCGGTTCTCCGTCTGGTTCTGGGGCATGGCGTGATCCTCGCGAGTCTGGGAATAATCGTTGGTCTGGCCGCGTCAGTAGCTGTCACACGATTGTTGACGGCGATGCTGTTTGGCGTCAAACCAATCGACCCGCTGACCTTTGCCGCCGTTGCCGTCGCGCTCGGCGCCGTTACCGTGGCCGCCAGCTATGTCCCGGCGCGGCGCGCATCGAGGATAGATCCGATGACCGCTTTGCGCGAGGAGTGAGGGACTGGATTCCGTGCTGGCCTCCCAACCCCTCGGTCAAACACTCCGGTTCTGACCCCAGCCGGAGACTTCGTTCCAACACAATAATGGCAAGCTCGCCGATATTCGTGTTGCTGGATCCAGGATTCAGCGGCCCCGCCTGCGGCAGGTTCCAGCGGCGCTCCGACCATGCTTTCTGCTCGTCGTGAGCCCGGAGCGCGAACATCATCGCGTCTTTGATACGGGACGAACGATGCGGCTATTGCAGGTAACTCACCGGTGTAGGTTCGGGCAGATCCAGGGCGATTGCGAGGGCGGCATCGAGTTCTTTCATTCTGCGATCCCCAAGGTACCCAACGTAATTCGTGAGCACCGATTTCGGAAGACTGAGCAACTCGTCGCAGTGGATACTCGAATCTTTCTTCAGCCCTTCTCGCATCCCGACCTGGACCTGGGTACTCAGACCGTCGCGCCTCGAATAGACGGGAGCACAAGTGAGCGTGGAAAACCGGGAATCAATGAGCGCCTGGCGGCTGACCACAACGAAGACGCGTTGCTTCTTCGGGTCACCAGCCCCGGGTTTCTTGACCAGGTAAAATTCCCCGCGCTTCATTTGAGGCGCTGAAAGGCCAGTGCATCCGCAGCCTCCCGGTTCAGGGCGTCTGCATTCCGTCCGATGATTTCCATATCCCTGGTATCCCGCGACTGGCGCTCCTGCAGGGCGAGGAATGCCCTCGCCGCGCGCTCCAGAACAGCGGAGCGGTTGGAATCGATTAAATCCAGTCGCGCGATCAGGTCGGCCGGAAGTGTGACAGATGTCTTGACTCGCATAAGATAATCATACTCCCGATGATTTTGTTTCTGTCGCCGGCCGTTGGCTGGCAGTGGCCTTGCAGATCTGGCAGCGGCACATAAAATGGCTGGCCGTTCTCCCTTCTCTGACTTCCGAGTGGCCGATGATCCGCCCGGAGCGGTTGCTAAACACTTTCCGTTTATGGGGAGTGATTGGCGCGCGATCCAGGTCGGAAAAGATGCATTCAGTCTACCTTCGCCAGCCCTGATAGCGCTTTCCTTTGTGGATATCGGCGACTCCGATCGGTTCGTCGAGAGGAGTTGCGGCCCGAATTGCTGGAAGCACTGTGCGCCCCGGCGGGCATCGCGCTTCTGATTGCGCTACCAGCCGGGGTACGACCGCAGCTACCATATTATTTCAGCTCGAAGTTCATTCCCGATCACGTTGCCTGGCATGCGGAGAGATTCCGAAGGGGATAGACCATGACGCTCAGTCGACGCGAGTTCGTTCAATTGGCCGCGGCGATGGGAGCCTCGCTGGCGTGGGGGGGATCGGCTCGAGCGTCCACCACCGGTTGGCATGAGCGGCGCGACCTTTATCCGGAGGGCGTCGCGTCCGGCGATCCCGATCCGAGCAGCGTTATCCTCTGGACTCGGCGGCCGTTCGAGTCGGGCGGCCGACGTGTGCTCACGGTGGAGGTTGCCGAGGATGATGCGTTCCGGCGGGTCGTCGCAAAGGCGTCGGCGCCGGTCTCAGCGGAATCGGATTGGACGACCCGCGTGCTGGTCGGTCATCTCAAGCCTGCGCGCGTCTACTGGTACCGCTTCGCCGATGGAGAGGGGAACGGTAGCCGCGCCGGCCGGACGATCACCGCGCCGCCGGTGAACGATCCACGGCCGGTCAATTTCGCCTTTGTCAGCTGCCAGAGCGTTAATGAAGGCAAGCTCAACGGCTATCGCCGGATGATCTTTGAGGATGAGCGCGCGGCGCCCGCCGATCAACTTGGTTTCATTCTCCACCTCGGTGATTTCATTTATGAGGTCGTCGAATATCCCGACGAGCTGCCGACGCGGTACGACCGCACGATCTACGACGTCGGCCGGATTCCCGATGGCGGCCAAACCGGCAAATTCCATTACCCGCTGACGGTCGACGGCTATCGTGTCGTCTACAAGGGCTACCTTGCCGATCCCGACCTGCAGGACGCGCGAGCGCGCTGGCCGTTCGTCGCCATCTGGGACAATCACGAATTCTCCTGGCAGGGCCGGCAGAGCATCGTCCAGGCAGGGGGCGATCCGCAACCGGGCCAGACTGTCAAGGTCGCCGCCAACCAGGCATGGTTCGAATATATTCCCGCACGCGTGAAGGCGCCGAGCGGATCGCTCGACACGTTCGGCACGCAGGCGGTGAAAAATGTTCCGATAGAAAAGTGGGACGACAGTGGCCTCGGGATCGAACCCAACAATCTGAAGGCCATCAACAGCCTGATCGCCTATCGGTCTTTGCGCTACGGCCGGCACCTCGATCTCATTCTCACCGACCAGCACAGCTTCTGCGGCGACGACCCGACCGATGCGGAGGGCGTTGGCAAGATCTACGATCCGGTTTTCAACGGGATGTTCTCTGAACCGGCGATGATCGCGCTCGATGCCGGCCGCACCTTCAACGGCGGCAAACCGCCCGCCGAACTCAGCTTTGGCGACATCAGCATCCCTAATCCCCGAAAGGACTCACCGCCGCACACGGTGCTCGGGGCCCGTCAGAAGAAATGGTTCCTGGACCAGCTCCGCCGGTCCGCGGCAACCTGGAAGATCTGGGGCAATTCGCAGGGCGCCCTCGATTTGCGGGCCGACCCGCAGAACCTTCCCGAGGGACTGACCAAACAGAAGTGGCCGGCCGACACCTTCGCGCAGATGGGCAGCGGCGATTGGGGCAGCGCTTACCACGAGCGTGGCGAAATCTATGACCTCGTCCGAGATTCGAAGATCACCGGGTTCGCGATCGTGTCGGGCGATCGTCACAGCTTTTGGGCCGGCTATGCCGCCTCCCGATTGCCACCCGCCAGGTTCGAGCCGGTCGGGCTCAGTTTCGTCGGCGCCTCCCTGGCCAGCCCTGGGACGATGGAGGCTTATGAGCACAATCTTCCCAGGGATCATCCGCTCCGTTCGCTGTTCCTGGCCGACCGGCCAGCGGGTAAGCCCGAATGGACCTACAACATGCTCCTCAAGCACGGCGTCCGCTCGTGCCTCGAATACGCCAGGAGTTTCGACCTGAAGCGCGCTCACGCCGTTTCCAATCCGAAACTTTCCCCGCACCTTGAATTCGTGGATATGGGCGGTCACGGCTATGCGACGGTGAGGCTCACGGGCGATGAAATGCGGACTGAGTTCGTCTGCATTCCACGCCCGATCACGCGCAGCGATCGTCCCGATGGCGGTCCTCTTCGCTACCGGGTCGTCCACACGGCATCGCTCTGGAAACCGGGCGAGCGGCCTTTGCTGCGCCAGCGAGTCATCGAGGGCGATCCCGGCCTTTCGATCTGAGATGGCTCCAGGGCGATGATTGCGCCCGCGGAACCCGGTCGAGGTCGCATTACGGGCATTCAGTCCACCTTCGCCCTCGTTGATGCTTGTTCTCCTTGTGCTTCCCGAATTCGCCGTTCCGCTAGTTCGACGGCCGATGACGAGTATCCGGTCGGCCGCTCTTCAAACGTGGTTTAACGACTAGTATATCGTTTCAATAAAACATTTCCATAAACATCTGTTTCCCGCTATGCTGAATCATGGCGGGAAAATCCGGGCGTCCCAGACTGATCCTGAGTCCTGAACAGAAAGAGGAGTTGGTGCGATTGAGTCATGCCCGCGGGAGTCCCGCACGGGAAGTGCAGCGCGCCCAGATCCTATGCCGCTTTGAGGCCGGCGAGACGATCACTCAGATCGCACGCGCGCTGAAGACAACGCGTCCGAGCGTGCGGAAATGGGTGGACAAGGCGATTGCCATGGGAGCGGAAGCCGCCCTGAAGGATACCTGGCATCGGCCGCATGCTCCGGTGATCACTGAGGAGGCGAAGGCTTGGGTTGTGCATCTGGCTTGCTCCAAACCGAAGGAGCACGGTTTGGCGGCGGAACTCTGGACGCGAAGTGCACTGGCTCAGTATGTTCGCCAGCACGCCGAACAGGCCGGACATCCGTCACTGGCGAAAGCGGTGAAAGCCACGGTGCATCGCATTCTCGCCGCGCAGGAACTGCACCCGGAGCGAGTCCGGTATTATCTGGAAAAGCGGGATCCCGAGTTTGAGGCGAAGATGAAAGATATCCTGATGGTTTATCAGGAAGTTGCGCTGCAAAATGAAAGGCGAGCCGATAGCGGAACCGCCCGCATCATCACCGTTTCAGTGGATGAGAAACCGGGTTTGCAAGCCCTCGCCAATACCGCTCCGGATCTGCCTCCCGTGGCGGGTAAACATCCCACTGTCGGACGTGATCACGAATACAAGCGACTGGGCACTTGCTCGATTCTGGCAGCGCTCGACCTGCACGATGGCCATGTAACCGCCCGCGTCGAACGGCGCCACCGCAGCCGGGAGTTCATCGATCTGCTGAAAGACCTGGATGCCCGCTATCCCGCTGACTGCACGATCCGACTGGTCCTCGACAACCACTCAGCACACATCTCGAAAGAAACGCGGTCCTTCCTGGCGACGCGTCCGAATCGCTTCCGGTACGTGCTGACACCGAAGCATGGATCGTGGCTGAACATCGTGGAAACCCTGTTCGGCAAAATGGCAAGGACCTTTCTGCGCCACATCCGTGTTCAGTCCTGGACAGAACTCCGCCAGCGAATACTTCAGGGGATTGCTGAAATCAATGCCGCACCGGTTGTACATCGCTGGAGGAAATTCGATGCCTTAACCGCCGTCGATCAGGAAACTGTTTGATGAAACGATATACTAGTGTGTGGTGTCCAGGAAATAACTGGATACCCTTGTGGTCGGGCGTGGGGCGGGCCATCGTTACCCAGTGGCCTGCCTTCTTGTGGTCACGAGACAAGCGCGGACGACGGAAAACGACCGTTCGCGCCAGGATGTGTCCAGCTATTTCCTGGACACTACACCAGCCGCGCAATGTAGAGTGATTGAGCCGGGTAGTTCCGGGCGGATAACGCCGCCATCCGGAAGTTGGCCCAACGGCAGGGTTCCAGCGTCGATATAGTTCACCCCGAGACCTCAGTCACATTCGACTTTATTATTGTTATCAATAGCATACGAAATCTACTCAATCATGTTGTGCTTTACTCTGAGCAGGATGGCGAACTATGGCCAGTCCGGAGAAAGAGAGGGCTGCCGATGAATCGGAGAACAACGCGAAGCAGGCCAGCGGAATTTGGGTTCATTTTGTCGGGACACCCGGCTCGGGTTCGTTCGGCAGAAACCAGACTCCGCCGCAATTGCTCCCGAAATGGGTTCGTTTTTTCGACTCCCCAACTCAACGCGACGCCATGATTGAACATCCCCCTCAAACGCTCGTTGCTGGGATCGGAGTGGCGATGGACTTCGACGTTCTGGTCATTCTCGCGGATGTCCAAACACTCCCTGCGCGAGTCGCCTCCGAATACACCAGCCCTGAGCAACCGGAATTCGAGTTCGTTTTTTCGACTCCAATACACCCGACTCGGGTTCGTTCGGCAGAAACCAAACCTCGCCGCAATCGCTCCCGAAATGAGTTCGTTTTTTCGAATCGCCCTCTCAACTCCGCGCCATGACAAAACATTCCACAAAACCGCGTTGCTGGAATCGCAATGGCGATGGACTGAGACTTTATGATCTTGCCCAAAGCCCCATATCCCGGGAACTCGATCTCGCACCGATGGTATTATGTCTGGCGACTGAGGGGCGAACCTGGCTTGAGCGCTCCAGCGGCGCTGGTGGATGGGAAGGAGCATTTGCGTGCGAACCGTTCAATTGTCGATGGCGCTTCTCGTTCTGAGTATCGGCCTGAGTGTCAGCGCGCTGGCCGCGGATCTGACTTTCACGGGCAGCCTGCGGTTTGTTGTGGCGAGTACGATTACAGTCCGGCTCCCGAACGGAATCGTCATCGACGCTAGGCTGCCGGGGACCGGGGAACTCACGGCGGAAAAGATTGCCGCGAAATACAAGTTCGCCGATCAGGTACAAATCGCCTGCAAGACCATCCGGTTTGGGACGATCCCGTCAAACAATACCATCAGCTCGAGTTGACGAGCCTTCATTTCGTTCGCGCGCCCTCCGCCGAAGAGGCGCAACAGGTAATGGCGTCACTCTCCTGGCAGACCGGCGACAAGTTGAATCTTCTCAAACCCCTGCCGCAAGCGCCGAAGTCCCCGAAGGCGGCGGACCTGGAGGGGCTGGAACGGGTTCGCGAAGTGAATCTGGCGAGAGCCGCGAGTATGCCGAACTTTACCGCGGACGAATTGGCGACCCGCTCTCTCCGCCGCAAAGTCGATGCCGGATGGAAGCGGATTGACACGGTTGATTCGGAGATCGCTTTTCATGGCGACAAGGCCGAGCGCAAGAATATCCGCATCAACGGCAAGCCGTTCAAGACGGCCACGGGCTGGATTCCCGGCGTGAATTGGGATATCGCATTCGGCGGAGAGCTCAAGGGGTTGTTTGACCTGGATTGCGCGAACACATTCGAATTTGCCGGACACGAGGAACTGCGCGGCAGGAAGGTCGCGGTGTATCGCTTCCGTGCCCCGATGGACGGATGCTTCGGACCCCTCGTGCTCGGGTACCAGCAATACAAAGGCGCACACACGGGAAGAGTCGTTGTCGACGAGACGGACGGCAACGTGGTCCAGACGGAAATAAGGCTCAGTGGAGTTCCGAGCGAGTTGGGCGGGGGCAGTGAAACCATTTATTCCTGGGATTACGTCAGCATCGGGAATTCTTCTTGGCTGCTTCCGGTGGCGACAGATTTCGTCTGGATGAGTCCGGCCGGCGACACCTGGCGCGTGACCGCGCAATACAAGAACCACCGGCACTTCGAGGCTGCGACAGCTGTGCACTTTGACGAACCGGTCTCTCCGAAATAGTCGGCAATCGGGTCATTACAATTCCCGGTCACAACCGATTGTTCATTTTGTTATCAATGGCATACGTAGTTTTCTCAATCGCGTTGTGCTTTACTCTCAGCAGGATGGCGAACCACGCCAGTCCGCAAAAAGAGAGGTTGCCGACGGATCGAGACAGGTCAGCGGAATTTGGGTTCGTTTTGTCGGGCGGCACTTATCGGAACCCGCCTCGGGTTCATTCGGCAGAAACCAAACTTCGCCGTAATCATCTCCGAAATGGGTTTGTTTTTTCGAATCCCCAACTCCACCTCGCGCCGTGACCGAACATCCCACGCAAAGCCGCGTTGCTAGAATCGCAGTGGCGATGGACTGCGACTTTCTGGTCATTGGCGCCGGCGTCGCCGGTCTCCGTGCGGCAATCGAACTGGCGAACTCCGGAACCGTACTCGTTGTAGCAAAAGACTCCCTGCGCGAGTCGTCTTCCGAATACGCCCAGGGCGGCATCGCCGTCGCGCTCAGTGACGATGACGAGGTCGCGCTCCACGAACAGGACACCCTCTACGCCGGCGACGGACTCTGCGACCAGCACGCCGTCCATACCCTCGTCGAAGAGGGCCCGGCCGCCATACAGGACCTCATCGACTGGGGCGCCGAGTTCGATCGCGAAGAGGGTAAAGGCTCAAAACTCTCCTTCACCCGCGAAGGCGCGCACAGCCGCAACCGCATCCTGCACGCCCACGGCGATTCCACGGGACGCGAAATCGCCCGCACCCTCTACCGCAAAGCCGCATCGCTGCCCAACATCCGTTTCGAAAGTTACGCGGCCATTACTGACCTTTTGACGACGGAAGGCCCGGGGCCTCGAGTCGCCGGAGCGGTGATCTTCGACGAAAAAGCCGGCGGCCTGCGTGACATCCGTGCGCGCGCCGTGCTGCTCGCCACCGGCGGGCTCGGGCGCGTCTTCAAGGAAACCACCAATCCCGACGTCGCCACCGGCGATGGCGTCGCCATGGCTTGGCGCGCCGGCGCCGAGATCGATAACATCGAGTTCGTCCAGTTCCACCCCACCGCTCTGCACATCGAAGGGGCGCCGCGCTTTCTACTCTCCGAAGCGCTGCGCGGTGAAGGCGCCATCCTCCGCAACAAAGACGGCGAAGCGTTCATGCAGCGCTATCACCCGCTGCTCGATCTCGCCCCGCGAGACGTCGTATCGCGCGCCATCGTGACCGAGATGCGGCGAACCGGCTCCCCGCATGTCTGGCTCGATCTCACTTCGCGCGACGCCGATTTCATCCGCCATCGGTTCCCGCGCATCTACGAGACCTGCCTCGCCTACGGGCTCGATCTCGCGCGCGATCCCGCCCCGGTGCACCCCGCCGCGCACTACGCAATGGGCGGCGTCATGTCCGATCTCGAAGGCCGCAGCACCGTCGCCGGGCTCTACGCCGCGGGAGAAGTCGCCTGCACCGGCGTCCACGGTGCGAATCGCCTGGCCAGCAATTCTCTTCTGGAAGCAGTCGTCTTCGGGCTCCGCGCCGGCCGCGCCATGTCGTCTCATGCGAATGACGGCGTGGTTGCCACAACAACACGGCCGCCAATTCTTGTGCCGCGAATCACCGAACGGGAGATCCGCGAGCTCACCTGGGAGCACTGCGGCATCGTGCGCGATCGCGACGGGCTCGAATCCGCCATCGCCACGCTCGATGGCGCCGAATGGACGCCGGTCGCTTCGCCATCCCTCGCGGCCGTCGAGCTGCGCAATATGCACCAGGTGGCCGGGCTCATCGCAAGAGCCGCCTTGTGGCGTGAGGAGAGCCGTGGCGCCCATTACCGCACTGACTTTCCCGAAAAGCTCGACGAATTTCTCCAGCCTTCGCGCGCCTCAATCCTGCCCGAACCTGTCGGCCGGACATGAAGTTCTTTCTGACGGCGGCGCTGCTGCTGGCTGAAACGGAACTGCCCGCCGCAAGCCCGATGACTGTCTTGTGGGCGGGCCCGGGCATCCTCCTGGCCAGCGTGATGATCGCCTGGGGCGCCGAAGCCACCCAGTTCTTCCTCGCGCAGGGTATCGCGCTGGCTGTGCTTGCGCTGCTGCAGACGCTGCCCGAGTTTGCCATCGAAGCGGTCTTCGCGTGGCATCAGCAGGTTCCTTTTCTCTTCGCCAGCCTGACGGGAGCACTGATGCTGCTCACAGGGTCGGCTGGCCGATGATTTACTTCTCCGCCGCCATGGCCTACCGCCGGGAATTCAAGCGCCGCCCGTTGCTGCGGATTCGCCTTGAGGTGGAACACTCCGTGCAGGTTCTTGCGCTTTTCGTGGCGATTGCTTATGAGGGCATCGTCTGGTGGAAGGGTGTTCTCACTGTCTACGATGGCGTCGCGCTCATCGCGATCTACGCCGGCTACGTCTGGATCATGGGACGGCTTCCACCCGAAAAACCGGAACGGATCAGCGAGATTGCCGTCGTCCCCCGGTCGATCATTCTCGCGCGCAAGCCCGTGCGAATCGCCGCCATTATTTCTCTGTTCGTTGCGGGAGGGGCCGTCGTATTCCTCGTCGCGAACCCGTTTCTGGAAGGGCTTTTCGGGCTCTCGTTGCTGATCGGAATACCTAAATTCCAGTTCGTTCAGTGGATTGCGCCCCTGGTTTCCGAAGCGCCTGAAGGGATCTCGGCCTACTATTGGGCTCGCGATCCCTACCGCGCCCCGATCGCGCTGATGAACCTTGTCTCCAGCAACATCAATCAGTGGACCCTGCTGGCCGGATTGCTGCCCCTGGTTCTATCCTTGAGCGCCGGGCACATCGCGAGCATACCGCTTGATGCAGAACAAAGCCGCGACGTCCTGCTGACGCTCTCGCAATCGCTGCTGGGCGCGCTGTTCCTGCTCAAACTGGAACTGGCGTGGTGGGAGGCAACCGGATTATTTCTGCTGTTTCTGGTGCAGCTGGCCGCGTCGGAACTGCACGCGGCCGTAACGTGGATTGACTTCGGATGGTGCGCTGTCGAACTACTGCGATTTCTGACGGGCAACCGCAAAGCAGCGGCTCTGATTCACTTCCGCGAGGTGATGCAATGAAGACCGGCTGTTATTCCTCGTCGTCTTCGTCCAGCTCCTCTTCGTCTTCGTCGAGGTCTTCGTCGTCTAAATCGTCCTCGTCATCGTCTTCGTCAAGGTCTTCTTCGTCGAGATCCTCTTCTTCTTCATCGACGAGATCCGCTTCTTCCTCTTCTTCATCGTCCTCGTCTTCGTCTTCGTCCTCGTCGAGGTCGTCGTCATCGACGAGCTCGTCGAAACTCAAATCGTCGGGATTTCGCTTCGGTGGGCTCAATGCCCAGTCGCGTGCGGTGGTGAAGTGTTCCAGGTGCGCCATGTCTCCTTTTGCCTCGAATACCTTGCCGGAAGTTTTTGTCCCTTCGATTGCAGTTTACACGGTCTCGTTCTCTCTGCAACCGGAAATGCGGCAGGGTCTGCGGAAGCGCTGCGTTACACTGAAATTCCAATATAAAATGAAGCAGCGAATTCGTTCCACCACGGTGCTCTGCGTGCGTCGCGATGGAAAGGTCGTCATGGCGGGCGACGGCCAGGTGACCCTCGGCTCCGAAGTTCTGAAGTCGACGGCGCGCAAGCTGCGCCGCCTTTACAACGACAAGATTATCGCCGGATTCGCCGGATCCACCGCCGACGCCTTTTCCCTTTTCGCCCGCTTCGAAGCCAAGCTCGAGCAGTTCAACGGCAATCTGCCGCGCGCCGTCGTCGAACTGGCGAAGGATTGGCGAACGGACAACATCCTGCGCCATCTGGAAGCCCTGCTGCTGGTTGCCGACGCGAAGAACACATTTATCCTCAGCGGCAACGGCGACGTGATCGAGCCGGATGAGGATGTCGCCGCGATCGGCTCCGGCGGGCCATTCGCGCATTCCGCCGCGACCGCGCTGATGCACAACACCAAACTCACCGCCAGGCAGATCGCCGAAGAAGCAATGAAGATTGCCGGCAAGATCTGCATCTATACCAACGACAACGTGATTTTCGAGGAACTGGCTGAGATGGTGATCTATCTTCCCGCGCAATCCGTCGACGAAGCGCCGGTGCTCGACGAACTGACGCCGCGCGAAATCGTGCGCGAGCTCGATAAGTACGTCATCGGCCAGCCCGACGCCAAGCGCGCCGTCGCCATCGCGCTGCGCAACCGCATCCGCCGCCAGAAGCTTCCGCCCGAGATGGCCGACGAGGTGATGCCGAAGAACATCCTCATGATCGGGCCCACCGGCGTCGGCAAAACCGAGCTGGCGCGCCGTCTCGCGAAGCTCGCGAATTCGCCGTTCCTGAAAGTGGAGGCCAGCAAGTTCACCGAAGTGGGCTATGTCGGGCCGCGACGTCGAATCGATGATCCGCGATCTGGTCGATATCGCGATCGACATGGTCCGCGAAGAGCGGCTCGACGAGATCGGCGACCGCGCCGAAGCGAACGCCGAGAACCGTCTGCTCGATCTGCTGATGCCGCCCGCGCCGCAGGAGGCCGACGACAACGCGAAGACGCGCGAAAAGCTGCGCGAGCGCCTGCGCGCCGGCAAGCTCGACGAGCGCATGGTCGAGATCGACGTCAAGGATCGCGGCCCGACGCTTCGAGATCACCAGCAACGGCAATTCGAGGAGATGGACATCAACCTCAAGGACATGCTGCCCGGGTTGTTCGGCCCCGCGGATCGCAGAAGCGCAAAATGCGCGTGGCGCGAAGCGATGGATTATCTGGTCCAGGAAGAAGAGCAGAAGCTGATCGACATGGACCAGGTGACGCGCATCGCCATCGAGCGCGTGGAATCGAGCGGCATCATCTTCCTGGACGAAATCGACAAGATCGCCGGGCGCGAAGGCGGCCATGGCCCCGACGTGAGCCGCGAAGGCGTGCAGCGCGACATTCTGCCGATCGTCGAAGGCACCACGGTCAACACGCGCTACGGTTTCGTGCGCACGGATCACATTCTGTTCATCGCGGCGGGCGCGTTCCACGTTTCGAAGCCCAGCGACCTGATTCCGGAACTGCAGGGCCGCTTTCCCATTCGCGTGGAGCTGAAATCGCTGACCGAGGAAGATTTCATCCGCATTCTGAAAGAGCCGAAGAACGCGCTGATCAAGCAGTATCGCGCTGCTGGATACCGAAGGCATCAAGCTGACCCTCACCGACGATGCGCTCGCAGAGATCGCGAAGTTCGCCGCGCAGGTGAACGAATCATCCGAGAATATCGGCGCGCGGCGCCTGCACACCATCATGGAAAAGCTGCTCGAAGAGATTTCTTTCGACGGTCCGGATCTGCACAAGAAGAATGTGAAGGTCGACGCGGCCTACGTGCGCAAGCAACTCGCCGACATCGTCAAGGATCAGGATCTGAGCCGGTATATTCTCTGATGCGTCTGGGCGCTCTGTCGGTTGTCGCGATGCCGTTGTTCGCGATGTGCCTGTGCGGTTGCGGGTACATGGGTGAGCCGTTGCCGCCGGCGCTGAACCGTCCCGAGCGCGTGCAGGATATCGCGGCGGTCGAGCGCGGAGCGAACATTCACGTCCAGTTCACTATCCCGCAGGTCACCACGGAAAATCTCCCGCTCAAGAAAGGCAGCCGGGATATCGAGCTTCGCATCGGCCCGCCGCCGCCCGGAACGTTCTCGATCGACGCGTGGCTGCGCACCGCGGATCGCGTGCCGATGGTTTCGGATGACAAACCCACAGCCTATGTCAGCTACCCGGCGGCAAAGTATTTACAACAAGACGGTCTTTGTTGCGGTGAACGTGCATGGCCCATCCGGCGGCCGCAGCGTGGGTTGGTCAAAGATCGTGGCGGTACATGTCGTTCCCGAAGTCCCCACCCCGCAAGGGCTGGAGTTATCGGATGCGCCCGATGCCGTTCATCTTGAGTGGCACGCCGGAGCGCCAGAGTTCCGCGTCTTCCGCGATCTGTTCCGGAACTGGACTGGACGCAACTCGCCACCTCCGCAGAAGCCTTCTTACACGGACGACACCATCGAGTACGGCAAGACGTACGAGTATGAAGTGCAGTCCATCGAGAAGACCGACGACGATACCTACGCCGAGAGCGAGCTCTCCGACGTTAAGACCATCAAGCCGGTGGACAAGTTTCCTCCGGCAGTACCCAGCGGCGTGACCGCGGTGCCCGGCACACGCAGCATCGAGCTCGTCTGGAACCGGAATACCGAGAAGGATTTCGCCAGTTACAACGTGTTCCGCAACGGGATGAAAATCGCCGATGGGTTAACCGCTCCGGCCTTCAGCGACCGGGACGTGCAGCCAAAGGTCAAGGTTCAATACCAGGTCAGTGCGGTCGATACTGCAGGTAATGAGAGCGTACGGTCTGCCGCGGTCGAAGCGACAATCCCTTAGCAGGCGCCTGCATCGCGGAGGAACTGCGCCGATTCTTCCGGCGGGGTGGGATTGATGTAGAAGCCGCTGCCCCACTCGAAGCCCGCCACACGCGTCAGCTTCGGAATCACTTCGATGTGCCAGTGGAAATGAGGATTCGGAGCTTCCTGCAGCGGCGCGGTGTGGATCAGGAAGTTGTAAGGCGGCCACTCGAGCACCTTCTCGATCTTCCGCAGAGTCGAGCGCAGCACCCACGCGAGGTTTTCCAGACTCTGCGCATCCGCGTCCTCGAAGTGAGACCGGTGCAGTTTGGGAAGAATCCAGGTTTCGAACGGGAAGCGCGCCGCATAGGGTTCCAGCACAATGAAGCGGTCGGTCTCGGTAACGATCCGCGCGCGCGATTTGGCTTCCTGCCGGATCAGATCGCAGAAGATGCAGCGCTCTTTGAAATCGTAGTACGCCTTCGCGCCTTCCACTTCTTCCTGTACCCGCTTGGGCACCACCGGCAGCGCGATCAACTGCGAGTGCGTATGTTCCAGCGTTGCTCCGGCCGCCTCGCCCTGGTTCTTGAACAGCAGGACGTAGCGCAGCCGGCGATCGTTCTTGAGGTCCTTGACGCGATGCTGGAAAGCGTGGAGAACCTCTTCGATCGCTTTCTCGGAAAGGTCCGTGAGGCTCAATGCATGCTCGGCCGTCTCCACCACGACTTCATGCGCGCCTATTCCCTGCATCTTGTCGAACAATCCGTCGCCCTCGCGTTCCAGATCACCTTCAATCCCGAGGACCGGGAACTTGTTGGGAATCACGCGCAAGCGCCACCCCGGCTGGTTGGGCGCGGAGTCATCGCGAAGAGCGAGCACCTCCGGGGGCGTCTTGCTTTCATTGCCCGGACAGAAGGGGCAGAAGCGGCCGGATGGCTGGCGCGAAGTCGGCTCGCGAACGAAATCGGAGGGCCGCCGGGCCCGGTCGGTGGAAATGATGACCCACGAATCGGTAATCGGGTCCTTGCGTAGTTCCGGCATGCGTGAACAAACCACTATATCGGGCGCGCGTTTTCGGAGAATGCGTCGCGAAGATGTTCCAGTTCGTTGCCGGTGATGGAGATCGCGTCGAAGCGCACCTGCGACTCTTCTGCGCCCGACCGCCGGATGTAGTCGCGCGCGGCGCGCCGCAACGCGATCATCTTCTCGCTATCGATGGCGCGTTCGGGAGCGTTCAGCGAATCGGCCGCGCGGGTCTTCACTTCCACGAACACGAGCCAGTCGCCCTCCCAGGCCACGATATCGATCTCGCCGCCGCCCTGCGGAGGCCGCCAGTTGCGCGCCACGACGGTGAAGCCGTTGCGCCTGAGATAGCGATGGGCGAGATCCTCGCCGTGCTGCCCGAGGTCACCGTGCCTGCGGTAGCGCAGGCTGTCGGCGATCCGGTAAAGCGGGGCCAACGGGTTCAAACTCGAACTCCATGGCTTTCCCGCGCACGACGTAGCAGAGGTAGAACTCCCAGAACTTGCGGAAGCGCGGAAAGCGGTTGACGAGGAATTCGAAGCCGAGCCATTTCCAGAAAGCTAGTAGCTTCACGCGAACCGAAATCTCACGAAATTTTGCCTCGGTGTAATAGCCGAAGCCGCCGTGATTGTCGCCGAAGTAGCGGAACGAGAAGCTGTTGAGGTGATGCTTGTGGGTGGGGTCGCAGAAGGAGCTGTAATCGGTGTAGTGCGGTGTCTCGATGCGCACGCGGCCGCCCGGTTTCACGAGGCGGTGGAACTCTTCCATGGTGCGGATGACGTCGGTCAGATGTTCGATGACGTGGATCGCCCGCAGGCTGTCGAAGGTGCGCGTGGCGAACGGGTAAGGGAAGCGGTCGAGATCGCAGATCACGTCGGCAGCGCTGGCCGGATTGACGTCGATGCCGATCGAGCCGGGGTACTTGCGGATCCCGCAGCCGATGTCGAGAATTCTCAATCATCAAGCGTAACAAGCGCGAAACGCGCCTGCGGCGCGGTATGCTGAAGCCGTTCTGCTGCCCCACGATCCCATCGGTTTTGTCACCAGCGATTACATTGAACTGGCACTGGCGGCGCTTCTGATTCTGTTCGCCATCGTGTGGCGGCCTCGCATTGAGGAGTTCGGCGCGGCGTTTGCGAAGCGGACCGGGTGGTGCATGGTGGCGCTCGCGATTGCACCGATTGCGCTCAGGCTGTTGCTGCTGGCTACGCACCCCGTTCCCACTCCCGATGTTTACGACGAGTTCACGCACCTGCTGTTAGCGGATACGCTGCGGCACTTCCGTTTCGCCAATCCGCCGCACGCTTTGCCGCAATTCTTCGAAACATTCTTCGTGTTGCAGCGCCCGACTTACAGCGCGATCTATCCGATCGGACAAGGGCTGTCACTGGCCATTTTCGGAATCCCGTGGGTGGGGGTTCTCGTCGCCACCGGGGCGTTGTGTTCGCTCTGTTACTGGATGCTGCGCGGATGGACCTACTCCCGGCTGGGCTCTGCTCGGCGGCGTCCTGGCGGTGTTCGAGTTTGGACCTTTGAACGCATGGACGAACAGCTACTGGGGCGGCGGATATACGGCGGTTGCCGGATGTCTGGTCTTCGGCTCGCTTCCACGTTTGCGAAGCGAGCGCCGTCTGCGCGACGCTGCACTGCTGGGTCTCGGGCTCGGCATGCATCTGCTTAGCCGGCCTTTCGAGTCGATCTTCCTGCTGTTGAGCGTGGTTGTGTTTCTCGCGCCCGACTACAGGCCGCTTGTGGTGACCGTGCTGGTCTGCCTGCCTGCGGTCGGTATTGTGCTGGCGCAGAACAAACAAGTCACCGGGAGTTGGACGACGTTGCCCTACAGCTTGAGCCAGTATCAATACGGTGTTCCGGCATCGTTCACGTTTCAGGCGCCCCCGGTTCCGCACAATGCAGCTTACTCACGAGCAGCAGATGGATTACAAGATGCAGCTGGCGTTCCGCAATTCCGAGAAGGAAACGGCGGGCAGCTATCTGCAGAGGCTGATCTTCAGGGTTCGCTCATACCGGTTTTACTTCTATCCTCCGCTCTATGTAGCTTTGATCGTCTTCCTGGTAACCATCCGCACGTATCGCTTTCTATGGGTCGCCGCGACCGCTCTGCTATTCGCGCTCGGCAGTAATTTCTATCCGTTGTTCCTCCCGCATTACGTCGCCGCGCTTACCTGCCTGTTCGTCCTGATGAGCGTGGAAGGCCTGCGAAGACTGAAGCCGGAGGCGGCGCGCGTTCTGATCTACCTATGTGTCGCGCAGTTTGCTTACTCGTATGTTACGGACAAGCCTCATATCCTCGAGGAGAGGGTCGCTGTCAACCGGCAAGTTGCTTCCACACCTGGGAAGCTGCTCGTGTTCGTCCGCTACTGGCCGCAGCACATCTTCCAGAATGAGTGGGTTTACAACGCGGCGGATATCGACAGCGCGCGCGTCGTGTGGGCTCGCGATCTTGGCGAGGCCGAAGATCAGAAGCTACGGCAATACTATCCCGACCGCAGCGTATTGCTGCTTGAACCGGATGCGCGCCCGCCGCGGTTCACGTCTTATCAACCCGAGCCAGCGAAGTCGCCGGAGAAAAAAGACAAACCCGTGCCGCGAATTCAGTTCGAGGATATACCGAGGCCTTAGCGCGGTATGCTTCTTACCGCTCCTTTACTGTTTGAATGCGTAGGTAGAGGGAGTTCGGGATTCTCCACAATCGAGGGAGGAGCCCGAAGGTTCCTCAAACCCGATTGTGGAGAAACTACCTATGCGAGTTTATTTTGTCGGACTGGACGTACATAAGCAAGTGATCGCCTTCTGCGTTAAGACAGCAGAGGGTGCAATCGTGAAGGAGGGCAGCATTCCGGCCGCGAACGGCGCTGAACGAATGGGTAAAGACGCTGCCGGGGCCATGGCATGGCGCGATGGAAGCGACCATATTCAGCCACTGGATTTACGAGCATCTGAAGCCGCATGCCGCAAAGCTCGAGATGGGGCACGCGGCGCGCATGAAAGCAATCTGCGCGGGGAAGAAAAAGAGCGACAAGATCGATGCGCGCACCATTGCGGACCTGCTGCGGTGCAACCTGTTTCCGTCCTGTTTCGTAATTTCGCCGGAATTGGGCGCGTTACGGCAGCAGTTGCGATTCCGGCGCCTGCTGGTGGAAGAAACCGTGATGTTCAAGAACAAGACAGCGGGATTGCTGATGGGGGCCGGGGTGGAATACGAACGACGCCGTCTGCACGGCAAACGCTATTTCGAGAGCCTGGTGAAGGACAACGAGTGGATCGGCCAGGAACTGCGGCCACTGCTGGAGTTCAATCGCGCCCAGATGACGACCCTGCAGGCCATGGACCGGCGGCTGAAGGGTATGCTGGCGCGTCATCCTGCTCTGGAGGAGCGAGTGAAAGCGTTATGCCGGATTGACGGAGTGGGGACAGTGACGGCGTTGGGCTGGGCACTGGAAGCAGCCACGCCGGAGCGTTTTCCTTCGATCAAACATGCCATGAGTTATTGCGGGCTGACCAGCGCGCTGCGCGAATCGGCCGGCCAGCAGAAGCGCGGGCCGCTTTCCAAACAACGCAACGCGCATCTGCAGAGCGCGCTGATCGAAACTGCGAAACTGGCGCCGATGTACAACGAGAAGCTGAAAGAAGTGCATCGTAAAGCGATTGCAAAAGGCGGACATCGCAATCGGGCGACGCTGGCGGTGGCGCGCAAACTGGTGGCTTATCTGATGGCGGCCGACCGGGCTTTCTTCGCCGGCCAGCGTGAAGCCGCCGGCGAACATATAGAGGCGGCCTGAGCGTGCGTTTTTTCAGGCATGCAGATCTATCCGAGTGAATCAGTTCTCTTGCCGGTGAAGCGGAGGCGAGCACTGGTGGCGACCAACTCGCTGAGGAATAGCCGGCCAGACTCATCCGGGTGAGGCGCTTCGGCGTTTGACTCGCACAATGGCGCAGCCGTTGTGAACAGGTTCCCTCCAGACCCCGCGGAGCCGCGACTCGGCAAACAGGCTCGCTGTTATGCCGCCGTTTTCACTGTTTTGGGGCTGGAGGGTTTAGCTACGACTCAATCTTCCGTGACGTGTTCCCCGGGACACGATCCGGCAAATGAATGTCTGGTGACCGGCCTGTTCCGGATCCCCTTCGGCAAAGATCAAAAAAACTGTTCCGTGCTTGCGCCCAGTTGCTGATTATGGTCTTCCTCACGGAAGCCCCGGGAATTTTGCGTCTTCGCTTGACATTTACCTACCATGAAAGTCGCGGCTCAGAAAGAAGGGTACCGAGGCTTAGGATGGAAGAACGATGAAAGCTTTGGTGAAAAGCCGCGCCGAACCCGGACTCTGGATGGAAGACGTACCAGTGCCGGAGATCGGGATCAACGATGTCCTCGTGCGCGTGAAGAAGGCATCGATCTGCGGCACCGACATCCACATCCTGAAGTGGGATGAGTGGGCGCAGCGCACGATTCCCGTGCCGATGGTGATCGGGCATGAGTTCATGGGGGAGATCGTCGAGGTGGGCTCGAATGTGGTCGATTTCTTCCCCGGCCAGATGGTGAGCGGCGAAGGCCACGTGGTGTGCGGACGCTGCCGGAACTGCTTCGCGGGACGCCGCCATCTCTGCGCCAACACAAGCGGCGTGGGCGTGAACCGGCCCGGGGCGTTCGCCGAATACATCGCGCTGCCGATGACGAACGTCTGGGTGCACAAACACGCGATCGATCCCGACGTTGCGTGCATTTTCGATCCGTTCGGCAACGCGGTGCATACGGCGCTGGCATTCCCCGTGCTGGGTGAAGACGTGCTGGTTACCGGCGCCGGACCCATCGGGATCATGGCTGCCGCCGTAGCGAAACACGCGGGCGCGCGACATGTGGTGATCACTGACCTGAATCCTTACCGGCTGGATCTCGCGCGCAAGGTGGGCGTGACCGTGGCTGTCGATCCGCGGGCGAAGAGCCTGCGCGATGTGCAGAAGGAACTCGGGATGACCGAGGGATTCGACGTGGGGCTCGAGATGTCGGGCAATGCTTCGGCCTTCCGCGACATGCTCGCAAACATGGCGCATGGCGGGAGAATCGCGATGCTCGGCATTCCGCCGAACGAGATCGCGATCGACTGGAACACCGTGATCTTCAATATGCTGACGATCCGCGGAATTTACGGGCGCGAGATGTATGAGACCTGGTACAAGATGACCGTGATGCTGGAATCGGGTCTCGATATCAGCCCGGTGATCACGCATCATTTCGCTTTCGAGGATTTTCAGGCCGCGTTCGATTTGATGCAATCGGGGAATTCGGGCAAGATCATTCTGAACTGGTAAGTCGTGAATTCGCATATCAAACTCGGCAAGGTGTTCGGCATCGAGATCGGCCTGCACTACAGCTGGTTTCTGATTGCCCTGCTGATCGCGACTTCGCTCTATTCGCAGTTCCATGCGACGCATCCGGAATGGGGCGACGGCGTCATCCTGGCGATGGCCGTCGTCACCGCGGTGCTGTTCTTTGTTTCGCTGCTGGTGCACGAACTGGCGCATTCGTTGTTCGCCAAATCGCACGGACTTCCGGTGAAGGAGATCACGCTGTTTGCGCTGGGCGGCGTGTCGCAGATCGAGAAGGAGCCGGGGAGTGCGCGGAACGAGTTTTGGATGGCGTTCGCGGGTCCGCTGACGAGTGCGGTCATCGGCGCGGTGTGCATGCTGGCGCGGAGGGCGCCGCTGAGTCCGCAGTGGAATGCGATGGTCTCATGGCTCGGTTATATCAATCTCGCGCTCGCTGCATTCAACATGGTGCCGGGGTATCCGCTGGATGGCGGGCGCATTCTGCGGGCGATCATCTGGTGGAAGACCGGCGACGTGAACCTGGCGACGCGGCGGGCTTCGAAGACCGGGCAGGGGGTCGCGATTCTGTTTATCGCGTGGGGGATTCTGCAGTTTGCCGCGGGCGCCGGGTTCGGAGGGCTCTGGATCTCATTCATCGGCTGGTTTTTGTTGCAGGCTTCGACGGCGACTTCACGGCAAATCGGCCTGCAGCACGCGCTCGAAGGGGTTACTGCCGGGAGCTTGATGAGCGGGGATTGCCCGTCGCTCGATGGCAACCTGGATGTGCAACATTTCGTGGATGAGGAGCTGCTGCGGACTGGCAAGAGGTGTTTTATCGTTCTGCAGAAAGGCGAAGCGGTGGGGTTGATCACGCCGCATGAGGTGAAGGAGATTGAGCGCGCGCGATGGCCTTATACGACGCTTGGCGATGTGATGCGTCCGCTCGAGGATCTGCATACGGTGGCGCCGGAAACGCCGCTGAAAGACGCGCTCGAGATCATGGGGCGCGAGGATCTGAATCAGGTTCCGGTGATGGCGAACGGGCGTCTGGCGGGTATTCTTTCGCGGGCGCATGTGCTGGATTATTTGCGCACTCGGGCGGAGATCAAAGGGTGAGGCGACGTTCGGCGTATCGCGCGCGGCACAAACATCGCAGCAACTTCGCTAAACATGGGCTGGATTTTGCGGACGCCGAATGCGGCTTACTGGCCCGTGCGTCACCTTCGTAGATAGCCGTTACGATTATGGAGAGGACGGTTAATCACTCCGGGCCTGCTCGCCGGTCGAGTAGTCATCATTGCCCATACGCCACGCGGCGACGATACGACACGGATTATCTCCATGAGAAAGGCAAATCGACGTGAGCAAAAAATCTATCAAGAGCGACTTGGCGAGAGTTGACCGTATGAAGGACGCCGAGATCGACTAAATGCAGTTGACTATCCGCCTTGACGCGGACGTGCTCAATTGGCTTAGGGCCAACGGAGAGGTTATCAGACACGCGTCAATCGTATTCTTCGAGCCGCGATGGAGAACACGCCGCCGCGCCGGTTGCGGCCTACGCCAACGCCGAAAAAGAACACTCGGTCCCGCGGCGTATTGAAGCCGGCGTGATGTTGCTTAACAGCCCGTGTCTAAACCGCCCTATTTTTGCGTGACGCGGTGACGTAAGAGGTACCTGGTTGATGTTCTCGGTTTTCGCATGAGGTAGCCGGGGTGTACGGATGGTGGCTGCCAGAAGGCTTCCCATGCTCTTATAAAGGCCAGAATCGCAAAAACTGCTCGCCGTACCTGATCGTGTGCGGCTTTGGGCTTGCCGGCTCCATAAAGGGAACGCATCAGCAGCGCGAGATTGCATGCCGCCGCCTGGATCAGCAGTTTCCTGTGGACATTTTCCAGACCGCGCACCCAGCGCCGGTCCATACCGCCGGTATCGAACTGGTGTGCGAAGTTGCGTTCGATCTTTTCCCCGCGTCTGCGCTGCAGTCGTTTGCCATGTTCGCCCCGAATCCGCCGCCGGTTGGCATATACCGCTTCCTTCTCCCAGGCTTTGCCATTCCAGTTACGGACACCGCGCTCCGGTTCCGCGATGTACGTTCTGACTGCAAGCTCCCGCAGCGCCACGGCCACATCGTTACTGTGGTATCCCTTGTCCGCCACCACTTCCTCTACGCCGGCGGGATGCACCGGATAGTTTCCTGCAGATGTCGTTTCCGCAACCAGACCGGACACGGCCACACCGGCTTCGATAACTGTCTCTTCCACGGTTGCCGTGTCGGCTGCCGCTCCGCCATGCGTGGTGACCGCAACGATGGCGCCGGTTTCCATATCCACTGCATTCTCCGCCTTGTACGCCAGCGCGGTGCGCCCGTCTTTCAGTTTCGTGATCTCGGCTGCGGCATCGCTCGGACTGGCCCAGTCTTCATTGGAAGTCTTCTTTTTGCGCTTCCGGTCCATGCGCCTCAGTGACGCTGCGTCGGTGATTTCCACACCCTCGGCTGTGGCCACCCGCTTCAGATATTCGTTGTAGCTCTCACCGCTGTCGCGTCGTACGATCGACTTCATCGCCGCGTTCGCTTCCAGCGTCGTCGAATCCACACCGATGGTCTTGCCTTTGAGCAGCCCACCCTGCGCCAGCCGTTCCAGCACCCAGGTGAAGATCCGCTGGTGCGTTTCGGCGCCGATCAGCCGCCGCGTCCGCGATATCGTCACATGGTCCGGCGTTGGCTCGTCGAGTCCGATGGAGAGAAACTGCCGCAGTGTGAGCGAATCGGCCAGCCGCCACGCAATGCCGCGTTCGCTGTCAATGCCTTCGAAGAAACCAATCATCATGATCCGGAAGTACAGTCCCGGAGCCAGCGACGGACGACCCAGTTTCGCGTGATAGAACCCGGCACAGCTCTTCTCGCAGAAACAGTCAAAGTCCGCCTTCTCGAGAAGGGCGTTCAACCCGCTGTAAAACGGATGTCCCGGCGCCGTCGGCAACTCACCGCCGTACCAGAGCGATTCCTGCCGCTCTCTCTTCTTCCGCGTCCCCATCGCCATATCCCGATCTTAAAGTCAAAACATTTTCAGAGCCAGGCGTTTTTCGACTTTAGACACGGGCTGCTAAATGATCCGTTCCGCGGAGTCGATGCGACATCCCGTTGCGCAGATCCTGGGGGCGAGACTTCTCTTCAGAATGCTGTAAGCTCATCCACGTTTGTCGCTTCCGTTCGTCTTTGATTATCGATGGGAACGAAAATGGTATCGCTTGGGATTCTGTGGTGCTGTGTGGCAGGCCATATGTTCGGGCAGCCGCCGGGCCCGCAGTTGAAGTTCGAAGTGGCTTCCGTAAAACCGAGTGCGCCGGATGCGCCAGGGATAACCCGCTATCTCCCCGGTGGGGGCTTGCGGTTTACCGGAGCTACTTTGCAGAACCTCATTTCAATCGCTTATGACGTACGCCCCTTTCAAATCTCCGGCGGCCCCAAATGGATCGACACGGACCGGTTCGATATCGACGCGCGGCTAACTACCTCGGATGCCGCCTCTCCCGCCAATCCCGGATTGACGAGGGAAGACCAGTGGAAGGCGGGCGAAGGGCTAAAAAGTCTGCTTGCCGACCGCTTCCTACTCACGTTCCATGAGGGAACCAGGGAGCAATCCTTGTTTGCATTGGTCGTGGCGAAGCGGGGGCCTAAACTCCAGAACTCAACCGAATCCGAAGGTTTTATACGGCGGGCTGCGGGACGCGGTTCGATCAAAGGACAATCCGTGGCATTGCGACTGCTTGTTCTCAACCTAGCCAATGAGTTAGGTCAGCCCGTCATCGATAAAACCGGGCTCACCGGCAAATATACTTTCGAGTTGAAGTGGGATGCCAGCCTGCCCTCGGCGGCACAATCATCTGTGGTGTCCGACCCCGAGGGAAGCTCGATCTTTACCGCGCTGCAGGAGCAACTCGGCTTGCGTCTTGAATCACAGAAAGGCCCGGTGAGGGTCCTGGTCGTCGACCGCGCGGAGAGGCCGTCGGAGAATTAGTGCTTGCGGCGCTCACACAGGCGCCTCGCCATTGACAGAACGTCACCGATCGGATATCGTTTCATAGCACGTTTCGGTTCTCTATCGTTTTTACGCATAGGGTAAACAATCCGATGCGGAAACTCATTCTTTGTACGTTCACATCGGAGTTGGTACATGTCAAACGCAGCGTCCTCGCCGAGCCCCCGACCAATAACATGGAATGAAACCTCTGACTCGGGGCCAGGCGCCCTGGAGAATTTGTTGGTTTGGCGCGGCAGGGGAAATAACGAAATCAATCTTTCCGCGATGCCGGATGATCAAGGTAAGTGGCAACTGGGAGAAACAACTGCCGCAAGCCCCGGCATAGCGGCGTTCAATAACAAGACCTGGATTGCCTGGACGGGAACACACGACCAATTCGGCCCCGATTTCGGCCGTCTTAATGTAACAAATACAGAAGACCCCAAAAAGCACAAGGTTACTTTACCCGACGAGGCTAGTGATGTTGGAGTTGCCCTGGCGGCTTTCAATGGGCAACTCTATCTGTCATGGGTGGGCACTAATGGTTTTCTCAATGTGATCCGATCCAACGACGGCCGCAAATGGCAAGATAAGGTGACTGTTCGCGAGTCTTCAGATGACCGGCCGGCTCTGGCCACATTTGGAGGTGTGCTGTGCCTGGCATGGAAGGGAACCAACAGGCAGCCAAATGTCATACTCTCTCAGAATGGCCGGGACTTTTATGGCAAACAGAGTTTCACCGATCGGTGTGTGGGCGGGCCGGGTTTAGCTGTTTACGGGGATAAGCTCTACCTGGGTTGGCCCGACTTCGACGCTTTGGGCCTGATTGATACCCTCGACGGTGTCAATTGGACGCGGACGCAGCGGTTTGACCAGACAAGCACCGACTCGGTGGCGCTGTCCGTAGTTGGTGGGAATCTTGCATTTTGTTGGACAGGCCGTGATTGGAAGCTGAACTTGATGTACCCTGTTCTTCCGCACGCTCGATAACCCGGCGTTGGCTGGGCCAGCATCGTACAGTTCGCACGGTGAACGGGTCCGTCGAAGCCGCTTTAGAGAGGGTCCTTTCCGCGACACCACAAATAGCGACCAACATATTGTCCCGGAGTCGATTCGACATGCGGTTGCTCAGACCCAGCGGGCGGAATTTTATTACAGAATGCGTCGGAGACTTAGCCGGGAACGCGGACTTTCGTGTTAGGATCGCCACAAAACATGCGAGGGCTAAGTCAAGCCGCATTCCTGCTCCTATCAGGCAGCCTTTCGCAGGCGCAGACGCCCCAACCTCCGGCGTTCGATGTCGCCTCCGTCAAGCCGCAGAAATTCACGGGAGAAGGCACCGTCGGTTTCTCTATTGAAGGAACCAGGCTTCGCGCCGAGCATGTCAAACTGAACCAACTTATTGTCTTCGCCTACAATATTGGGGATTTTCAGCTTTCCGGGGGACCGTCCCGGGCCGCATCCGGTGCCCTGTTTGACTCCGAACTATTCGAGGTGATTGCTAAATCCGCCGACGGTCAGACTCCGTCAATGGATCAGTTCCGGCTCATGGTCCAGACGCTTCTGGCCGAGCGATTTCATTTGCAGATATATCATGTCAGCAAGCAGCTACCCGCCTACAATCCGGTAGTGAAGGTGGTCCGACTCTAAAGGAAACCGCCGGTGGCGAGACCGCAATGGATCAGAATCGGGTCAACAAGGTCGGTTTGGGCATCAATGCAACCAATGTGACGATTCAGCATGTGATCGGTCTGCTGAGTATCTACGCTCACCGTCCGATATTCGATAAAACCGGGCTGGCGGGCCATTACGATTTCAAGGTTAAATGGCTTTTGGATCCGACCGCCGTCGACGCCGCCGGTTCAGATCTTCCGTCGTTCCGGTCGCTCTTCAGGAGCAACTCGGGCTCAGACTGGAATCCACGACGGCACCATACGACACGATCGTAATCGATCACGCGGAAAAGCCCTCAGACAACTGATCCCTACAGAGCTTCTCCGACACCCCGCACGCCAATCGACGTTTGACCTGTGTCCCAAGGCAAGGTCACAGTTGCGGGACTAAAATGCGGCTATCACTTGTCGTGTTCTCGGGTAGAGGGAAGAGCCTGATCCGCACGTTTTCGCAAGTACGTGAACCGCTCCCTCGTGGTCGCGCCTCGGAAACGTTGGTACGGTTAGCGAGCGCGCGTCAGGGGGCGGGAGCGGTTGCGGGCGGACCGGTGGCTGGCGCGGTTTGCTGCTGCTGTTGCTGGGTTTCGCCTAGTAAGCCATCGTTGGGGGTGGCGGGTTCCTGGCCGTTGTGAACGTGGATCGCCATGCTTTGGTCCGAGAAATACGTGTGCGTACCGGACGTGCCAAAAGCTGTGGGGTTGACCGAAAGGTTGTAACCGGTCGGACTCTGCTGCAGGACGAATTTGAAGCCGCCCTTTTCCCCTGTCGCCAGATCTTTGTCGATTAACTCGGCACCGTTCGGACCGGGCGAGCCGCTCGCCGGGGGGCCCAGTTGCGCGAGCGACGTCGCGTAATTGCCGTACTGCGAATAGTACTGCGTTTCGGCCGTGTGGATGGTGGTGATGGCCTTCGTGGCCGCCATTTCCTGCGCGTATCTTCGGGCGCTGGTGAGTTTGGGGAGCGCGACCGCGAGAATGATCAGGATGATCGCGATCACGATCAGGAGCTCAATCAGGGAGAAGCCGGAGTTGCGCCTGCGGCCATTTGGTTTTCTAACCTGCAACATGGTGATCTAAGTCTATGACGCTCGGGTGCGGGCAAGCGTTTAGCAGGATGAACAGAAAGGCTTCTTACCGCTCCTTCACAGTCGCGGCTCAGAAAAGCGGGGTCGCGGATTGGCAGAGCGGCGATGCCGGATTGGCAGAGTGTGCAATTGATTTCGAAGGGGTTAGCGTGCGGCTTCGTGGATGCGGCGGAGTTTTCGCAAGAAAGCCGGTAACAGATTGAGCCTGAGGGCGTTGGGTCCGTCGGAGAGCGCTTTTTCCGGATTGTCATGCACTTCCACGAAGATGCCCGACACGTCCGACGGCAACGGCGGCGGAGGCGAGAGGCTCGATGAACTCAGGCTGTCCGCCGGATTTTCCGCCCGGCGGCGCTTGGCAGCTGGACGCTGTGGGTGGCGTCGAAAACTACGGGCCAGCCCGAATCCGCCATGATCTTCAGGCCGCGCATGTCGACCACCAGGTTGTTGTAGCCGAACGACGAACCGCGCTCGGTGAGCACGATCTGGTTGTTGCCGGTGGAGGCGACTTTATCCGCCGCATGGTGGATATCGTGCGGGGCGACAAACTGCCCCTTCTTCACGTTCACGATTTTGCCGGTGCGGCCGGCTTCGAGCAGAAGATCGGTCTGACGGCACAGGAACGCCGGGATCTGCAGGATGTCGACGGCCTCGGCTGCCGGAGCCGCTTGGGCGGGCTCGTGAATATCCGTCAGGATCGGAGAAACCGCGCTTCTGCAAACGCGCGAGAATCTGCAAACCTTCGGTGATGCCGGGACCGCGATAGCCCTGCAGGCTGGTGCGATTGGCTTTGTCGAAAGATGCCTTGAAGACGTAGGGGAATCCGGCGGCCTCGGCGATGGGCGACGATCGCATCCGCCATCCGGTTGACGTGCTCTTCGCTTTCGATCACGCACGGGCCGGCGATCAGGACCAGGCGCGAGGGATCCGTGAAGTCACTGAACCGGATCGTCATCGGGCACGTAAGGTGGCTCGGGCAGCAGCGGCGCTTCCTGCGTAGCGATCCGATGCGCGCGGAAGCGGTGCGCGGCGCCGATGAACGAGCTGAACAACGGGTGCGGCTCGAGCGGCTTCGATTTGAATTCGGGATGGAACTGGCAGCCGAGATACCAGGGGTGGTCGTCGATCTCGCAGATCTCGACGTAGGTGCCATCCTGCGTTTCGCCGGTGATGCGGAGGCCGTGCGCGGTCAGCACTTCCTCGAACTCGCGGTTGAATTCGTAGCGATGGCGGTGGCGTTCGCTGATGAGGTCGGCGCCGTAGGCCTCGCGCGCGAAGGCTGCCGCGGCTTCAGATGGCAGGGCCAGGCGCCGAGGCGCATCGTGCCGCCCAGTTCGTCGATGCCCTTGAGCTCGCGCAGCTTGTAGATCACGCGCTGCGGCGTGGCGGGATTGAATTCGGTGGAGTTCGCTTCGGCGAGCCCGCAAACGTTGCGCGCGTACTCGATCACCATGGTCTGCATGCCGAGGCAGATGCCGAAGTAGGGCACCTTCTTCACGCGCGCGTACTCGATGGCGTTGATCATGCCCTCGATGCCGCGCTTGCCGAAGCCGCCGGGAACGAGGATGCCGTCGAAGTTTTCGAGCTCGCCGCTCGAGACGGCCCTCTTCGAAACTCTCGGCCTCGATCCAGTGGATGTTGACCTTGACGTTGTGCGCCATGCCGCCGTGCAGCAGGGCTTCCTTCAGGCTCTTGTAGGAATCCTCGTACTCGACATACTTGCCGACCAGCGCGATATCGACCTGGTCGCGCGGATTTTGCATGCGGTGCGAGCATGGCGGTCCAGCGTTCGAGGTTGCGCGGCTTGGTGCAATCGAGATGCAGGTGGCGCAGGATGATCTCGTCGACCTTCTCCTCGGCGAAAACGAGCGGCACTTCGTAGACGGAGCTGACGTCGCTCGCGGTGATGACGGCTTCGGGATCGACGTCGCAGAAGAGCGCGATCTTGTCCTTCATGTCCGCGGGGAGAAAACGCTCGGCGCGGCAGAGCAGGATATCGGGCTGAATACCGATGGCGCGCAGTTCCTTGACGCTGTGCTGCGTGGGCTTGGTCTTCAGTTCCTGCGCGGCGTTGATCCAGGGGACCAGCGTGACGTGCACGAAGATGCAGTTTTCGCGGCCGACTTCGTGGCGGACCTGGCGGATGGCTTCGAGGAACGGCAGCGATTCGATGTCGCCGACGGTGCCGCCGATTTCGCAGATCACGACGTCGACTTCGCCGGATAGCTTCTTGACGGCGGCTTTGATTTCGTTGGTGACGTGCGGAATCACCTGCACGGTCTTGCCGAGGTAATCGCCGCGGCGCTCGCGCTGAGATGATCTGTTCGTAGATGCGTCCGCTGGTGAGGTTGTTGGCGCGGGTGAGCGGGGAGTGGGTGAAGCGTTCGTAGTGGCCGAGGTCGAGATCGGTTTCGGCGCCATCGTCGGTGACGAAGACTTCGCCGTGCTGGAACGGGCTCATGGTGCCGGGATCGACGTTGAGATAGGGGTCGAACTTCTGCAGCGAAACGGTGAGGCCGCGGCTTTCGAGCAGGCAGCCGATCGACGCCGCCGCGATGCCTTTACCCAGGGAAGAGACCACGCCGCCGGTCACGAAAATGTATTTAGCCATTCGCGACCTGTTGAGGGCTTCTTACCGCTCCTTCACAGTCGCGACTCAGTAAAACCGCGTCGCGGCTCAGAACGGGTGGGTCATCGCCCCGCAGGACACTGGCCTGTGCCGTACGGATCAGTTCTCGCACCCGGTCCAGATCGTCCGGCGTATCGACGCCCAGCGATTCGTAATCGGTCTCGACCACACGGATTTTGAACCCGTTCTCGAGGGCCCGGAGTTGTTCGAGGCGTTCGGCGCGCTCGAGCGGCCCAACCGGCAGGTCGGAGTATTTCAAGAGAAAATTCCGCCGGTAAACGTACAGCCCGAGGTGTTTGTAACGTGTGGCGGCTGAGGGTGAATGGGGAATCGCCGAACGCGAGAAGTAGATGGCGTTCTCGAAGCGGTCGGTCACCACTTTGACGACATTCGGATCGGCCATTTCGCGGGGATCTTCGATCTTCTTCTTCAGCGTTCCCATGGGAATCGCCGGCTCTTCGAGCAAAGGCAGAATCGCGGCGTCGATCGCGCCGGGATCGATGAGCGGCTCATCGCCCTGAACGTTGACGACGAGTTCAACATCTTCGAAAGCCGAGGCCACTTCGGCAACGCGGTCGGTGCCGGAAACGTGGTCCGCGCGGGTCATTTTGACGCGGGCGCCGAAAGCGCGGGCAGCGTCGGAAATACGCTCGTCGTCGGTTGCGATGACGATGGGGCCGAGATAGCGCGCCATCGACGCACGCTCGTAAACGTGTTCGAGCATGGTGCGGGAATCGATTTTGGCAAGAGACTTGCCAGGGAAACGGGTCGAGGCGTACCGGGCCGGGATAACGCCCAGGATTTTCCGATGCACACGCGATCTTACCACAGGCCCCTGTTATTTTTATTCCCCTGCCAGGGATCGCCGCATCCTAAGCTATATGCTAGACTCCATGCAGAAAGGGAAGCACGAGATGCGATCCCGACGGGTGCTGACTCCAACGCTGTTCGTAGCGGCGATTGCCGCGTTTCTCGCCGCGGGACCACCGCTTGCGGCAGGCAGTGCGGAGGATGAGGCAGTCAATATTACGCCGCGCGCCCGGCCCGCAGAAGTACCGCACCCCAACCTAAAGCCAATATCAGGATCGACACAAATGTGGTTCTGATTCCGGTCACGGTGACCGATCCGCTGAACCGGTTTGTCACCGGCCTCGAACAGGATTCCTTCAAGATTTTCGAAGATAAGCTCGAACAGAAGATCGTTTCTTTCGGCAGCGAAGATGCGCCGCTTTCGATCGGGATCGTTTTCGATACCTCGGGCAGCATGGGATCGAAGCTGGACAAATCCCGGCAGGCCGTGAGCGAGTTTTTCAAGACCGCGAATCCGGAAGATGAAGCGTTTCTGGTGGAGTTCAACGATCGTCCCGAACTGGTGACTCCGCTGACGCACAACCTGGAAGAGATCCAGAACCGGCTGACCTTCACCCAGTCGAAGGGCCGCACGGCGCTGCTCGATGGCGTCCTGCTCGCTCTGCACTCGATGAAAAAGGCGACCAATCCGCGCAAGGCGCTGGTGGTGATTTCGGATGGCGGCGATAACAGCAGCCGTTACACGGAAACTGACGTCAAGAACCTGGTGCGCGAGTCCGACGTCCAGATCTATGCGATCGGAATCTATGAGCCGGTGCAGAGCCGCGGGCGTTCACCGGAAGAACTGGCGGGGCCGGGGCTGCTGACCGATATCTCGGAGCCGACCGGCGGCCGGCACTTCGTGGTGGAGAATCTGAATGAGCTGCCGGACGTGGCGGCGAAGATCGGAATCGAGCTTCGCAATCAGTATGTGCTTGGCTATAGCCCGAGTAACTCAGTACGTGACGGAAAGTACCGCAAGGTTGGTGTCAAACTGGTACAACCGAGGGGATTGCCTCCTCTGCACGCTTTCTGGAGAACCGGGTACTATGCGCCTACGCAGTGATCTGAAGAAGTTTGCCATCGCCGGGGTTTTGGTCGTCGCCCCGATTTTCCTGTTTGCACAGCATTCCTGGGCACAGCAAGGCGGAAAACAGGCCGAGACACCCGATACAGGCGATGCCACCTTCACGAGCGAGACGCGTCTCGTTCAGTTGCCCGTAACGGTTTCGGATAAGAACGGTCACCTCGTGACCAACCTGCCGCAGAGCGCCTTCCAGGTTTTCGAGAACGGCGTGCAGCAGACGATCAAGCTGTTCAAGCCTGAGGATGTGCCGATTTCGCTCGGTCTGGTAATCGACAACAGCGGCAGCATGCGCGAGAAGCGCACGTCGGTGGAATCTGCGGCGCTGGCGCTGGTGCGCGATTCGAACAAGCTGGATGAGGTGTTCGTGGTGAACTTCAACGACGAGCCTTATCTCGACGCGGAATTCACCAGCGATATCTCGGTGATGGAACAAGGCCTTACGAAGATCGACTCGCGCGGCGGCACGGCCATGCGGGATGCGATCCGGGTGTCGGTGGACCATCTGAAAGACAAAGCCAAGCGCGACAAGAAAGTGATTCTGGTGGTGACCGACGGCAATGACAATGCGAGCATGATGTCGCTCGACGCATTGGTACGGCTGGCGCAGCAGGATGACGTGCTGATCTACGCGATCGGCCTGCTGACCGAAGAAGAGAAGCGCGAGGCGGGCAAGGCCAAACGCGCTTTGAATACTCTGACGGAGAACACCGGCGGGCTGGTTTTTTATCCGAAGGACCTCTCCGAGGTGGAGAAGATCGCGCATGAGGTCGCATCCGATATCCGGCATCAGTACACGATCGGGTACACGCCAACGAATACGGCGCTCGATGGGACGTTCCGGCCGGTGAAGGTGACGGTCAAGGCTCCCGGTAACCCGACCGCACGCACCAGGAGCGGTTATTACGCGACTAAGGAGCAGGGGAAAGGGTTGAAGAACAGTTCCTCATTTTTGCCGCCGACGAACGGTGATGGACATCCATAAAAACAGGTGATGAAAAAGGCTTCTTACCGCTCCTTTACAGTCGCGGCCCGGAAAGATGAGTGCTGATTCCGAAGGGTTACTGGCCGCGCGCGTGAGCAAGCGGTAACGAAATGGCCTTTTTCAGCAGCCGGCTAAGGCAGATGCAAGCAAGACCGGCGTCGTCCGATGCATCAAGACACAGGCTAAAGCGTGTGCCGCCATCCTGCGGACGCGGATGATTCGGTTGGCCTGGAGGCTGGCGAAGGGGTACCGGCTGCGTCCCTGGCGCAGCCCTTATCTGCGTTGGCGGATCGAGACGTGGTCGGGGATTGAGGCGGCGAGAATCACGCCTGCCGTTTTTTTGCGATTTGCCTGGAAAAACCGCGCGGAACTGATCCGCTACCTCAAGTGGGCCGACGCCAATTCACGTGGTGGTTGACGGCTTGGTTTCGGTTGTTGCGGCTGGCTTCGATTCTTTGGTTTCTGTTGTCGCCGCAGGCTTTGCGTCGTCTTTGGGCTTCGCGTCCAGACTTTGAGTCCGATCCGCCGTTTGATTTCTTGGCGTAATCGGTCGCGTACCAGCCTGTGCCTTTGAGATGGAAAGCCGGGGCGGAGAAGAGCCGCACCACTTCACCGCCGCACTCCGGATGAACCTTCAGCGGCTCGTCGGCGAACTTTTGAATCACTTCAAAAGTCTTGCCGCAGGAGGCGCACTTGTATTCGTACAGAGGCATACAACTCAATTGTATGCCAAGGGCCGCGGATCCTTACTTCTTGGCAGCCGGGCGCCGTGGACGAGGCTTGGCGGCAGGCGCTCCGGCGAAGGCGGCCGCGGGGATACCTTCCACGTCTTCCTTATCGACCTTCAGGGTAAGCATGTAGGGGTCTTTCACAAAAGCGTCCACTACGCCTTTGAAACTGACCTCATCTCCGGGATTGAGCGGCATACCCTTCAACGGATTTTCGAATTGCAAGAGCGCATCACCAGTCGGGCTTTCCACGTTCAGCAGCACTTGATTGGGCGAGGGCTGGGAAACAATCTTGCCCTTGAACATCTTGAAGGCGCCACCCTCCTGCGGGGGGATCTCCGAACCCTTTGACCTGTTCGAAATACATCTGGCCATTGTCCGCTTTCAGGGCGTCGCGGATCTGGCGCCAGAGCGCGATATCCGGGTGAGCGGTCGCGAAGGCCGCCGCATCCCCTGCCTGCTTGTTCGCGATATCGACCGCGCTCTCGATCTTGAAATCCGGCGGCGGCGCGGTGGCCGTGCTCGCCAGTTTCTTGAGATCGTCCAAGCCGGTATCGTCACCGTGGTAGCCGTCATATGCCTGCTTCAGGTATTTGTCGGCCGCTGCTTTCGTTTTTGCGTCCAATGCCTCGGGGCCCGACATCTGGACACCGCGTGCGATCCAGAAGAATGCCTCGGGGAAGCGTTCGATCTTTTTCTGGCGATAGATCAGGATTCCCAGCGAGTAAGCGGTGGAAGCCGAATTGGGGTCGAGCGCCAGTACCTTTCGGTATTCCGCTTCCGTTTTGACGTCATCCTTCTTCGACGCGCTCACGGCAGCCAGTTCCATGTGCGCCTGCACCAGGATCGTCTGCTTGATCTGGGTCCACTGGGTATCGGCGACATTGGCGGGCTTGTTTTCCGGCGCGAGGTATTTATCCAGATTGTCGATGAGATCCTGCGCGGCCTTCTGCGCCGCATCCATATCGGCGGCCGACGTTCCCGGCGTCAATGCTTTGGCCGCGATCTGGCTTTCGGCCTGCGCGATTTGCACCTGACGCTGGCCTTTAAAATCGGAATCGGGATACTTCTGCTCCCACTGGTGCAAGCAGCTCGAGTTTCTTTACGGGATCCGTTTCTTTGCCAGCCGCGTTGGCGATGTCGTATTCACCCTGATCCTTGGCAGCCGGAGCTTTTGGAGCGGCCGGTGCGGCCGGAGCCTGCGCATGAGCGGCGATCGGCAGAACACTCACCGATAACAGCCCGATAATCATTAATCTCGACAAGCGATCACACACGTTACGTTGCCTCCCGCTCTTTGGATTGCCAGGTTTTCTCCCCGGTCCCCAATCAGAATACATCCGCACTCAGAATACACCCGCACAAAGTGATAAAGCGGAGTATACCTGACCGCCAACGCTCCAGCAATCCTGAGCCCGCTGGAAGAGTTGACGCCGATGCTGATCCGCAAGTTCCCGCATTCGTTCATCAGGCCCGGACAAAACAGGTCAACCCGCTGATCTCTGTCGAGAATGACCTGTTCGAGAATAATGCAAAGATTAAGCTTTGGCAAGAGCGCGTGTACTGCTGAGCGGCTGAACGAATCCTGTTACAATCGCGCAAGTCACGTTGCGGCCATTCGATCTCGCAGTCATCGTCGCGTATCTCGCCGGGGTCACGTGGTTTGGCGCACACTTCAAGAGCGGGCAGCGGTCGCTGAAGGACTACTTTCTGGGCGGCCGCACCGCGCCCTGGTGGGCGATCGGGCTTTCGATCGTCTCCGCCGAAACCAGCACGCTCACGATTATCGGCACTCCGCCGCTGGCCTATGCAGGCAGTTTCGTTTTCCTGCAGGTGGTGTTCGGTTATCTGCTGGCGCGCATCGTGATTTCCGTGATCTTCCTTCCGCAATATTTTCGCGGGCAGCTGTTTACGGCCTATGAGCTCATGCAGCGCCGCTTCGGGCCGCGCGTGAGAAAAGTCACGGCCGCGATTTTTCTGATCACGCGGTCGCTCGCCGAGGGCGTGCGCGTGTTCGCGATTTCGATCGTGGTTTCGATCATTCTGCACACCAGCGGGCTCGCCTCGATCCTGGTGATCATCGCGCTGACGTTGTTCTACACGTTCGAAGGCGGCATGACGGCGGTGATCTGGACGGATGTGATTCAGATGGGAATGTACGTTGTGGGCGCCGCAGTCAGTTTCATCGTGCTGCTGGACAAGATACCGGGCGGATTTGCGCACGTGATCGAACTGGCCGGTCCCGCGGGCAAGTTGCAGGTGTTCGATTTCCATTGGTCGTGGACTTATCCGTACACGTTCTGGGCCGGCGTGGTGGGCGGATGTTTTCTGACGACAGCGAGCCATGGCACGGATCAACTGGTTGTGCAGCGGTTGTTGAGCGCGAAATCGGAGCGCGAGAGCCGCCTGGCGCTGCTCAGCAGCTGGGGCGTGATCTTCGTGCAGTTCACGCTGTTTCTGATGATCGGCGTGCTGCTTTGGGTTTATGAAAACGGGCGGACGTTCGGCAAGGATGAGCTCGACCGGCTTTATCCATCGTTTATCTGGAATTCGCTGCCGGTGGGAATCGCGGGGCTGGCGATGGCGGCCATTATCGCCGCGGCGATGGCCAACCTTTCGGCGGCGCTGAACTCGCTCGCGTCGGCCACGGTGGTGGATTTCTATCAGCCGTTGACGGCGTCGCGGCACAAACCCGAGCACTATCTGCTGGTATCGCGCGTCTCTACGATCTTCTGGGGCGGAGTGCTGGCGGCGATCGCGGTGGTGGCCAGCCATTGGGGTTCGGTGCTCGAATCCGGGCTCTCCATTGCGTCGGTGACGCTCGGGATATTGTTGGGGGTGTTCCTGCTGGGCGTGCTCACGAAGCGGCCGGGAGAGAATGCGGCTGTAGCGGGCGTGATTGCCGGAGCGATGGTGATGCTTTTCGTCAAATTCGAAACGAAAATTCCGTTTACGTGGTGGGTATTGATCGGAAGCGCGGTGACATTCGGGGTCGGGTGCCTCTGGAGTGCGCTCTTGGGCAGAGTCGGCGCGGGAGAAATCCGCATGACGGAATTGAAGCGCGATCTGGGGATCTGGGCGGCGCTCGCGATCGTGGTGGGAACGGTGATCGGCAGCGGGATTTTCCGGGTTCCGCAGGCCATGATTCTGAATGTCGGCACGGTACGGTTGGTGTTCCTGGTGTGGCTGGCGGGCGGAGCGCTGTCGCTGGCCGGCGCGCTGACTTACGCGGAACTGGCGGCCGCGATGCCCGGGGCGGGCGGCGAATACGTCTATCTGACTGAAGCCTATGGGCCGATGTGGGGATTTCTCTACAGCTGGACCCAGATGTGGGTGGCGAAGAGCGGGTCCATCGCGACGCTCGCCACGGCGTTCTTCGAATACACCGCGCATTTTCTGCCGCAATTCGAGAAAGTGTGGTTTACCGCGGGACCGTTCGCCGTGAAATACGGACAGGTTTTTGCGCTGGTGCTGATTCTGGTGCTCGGCGGGATCAACTACCTGGGCGTGCGGATCGGCGGCGATGTGCAGGTGGTGGTGACGGCCGTCAAGGTCGGGTTGATTGCGTTTGTGATTCTCGCCGGGCTGCTCTATTCACGGCCGACGGCCGCTGCGGTCGCACCGGTCAGCCCGCCTTCACCCCTGCCTGCGCCTCCACCTCTGTTTGCGGGCTTCATCGCAGCACTGGTGGCGGCGCTTGTGGGCGTATGACGGGTGGAACAACGTGGGCATGGTGGCGTCGGAAGTGCAGGAATCCGCAGCGCAATCTGCCGCTGGCGCTGATCGGCGGCACGGCGGGTGTGATTGCGATCTACATGCTCGCCAACTGGGCCTATTTTCGGGTGCTTTCGCCGGCGGAGGTGGGCGCGCACAAGCTGGTGGCGGCGGAAATGATGCAGCGTATCAGTGGAGCGGTGGGGTGCGAGCGCCGTTTCGATCGCGGCCATGATTTCCATCTTCGCGGCGCTGAACGGTTCCATCCTGACGGGCGCGCGGGTGCCTTACGCGGCGGCGCGCGACGGCCTGTTTTTCCGTTCCGCGGCGCGCGTGCATCCGGCATTTCACACGCCCGGCGTTTCGATTCTGATGCTCAGCGCGTGGTCGAGCGTGCTGGTGCTATCCGGGAAATATGAAGAACTCTTCGATTTCGTGATTTTCGGCAGCTGGATCCTTTATGCGATGGCTACCGCGTCGGTGTTTGTGCTGAGGCGCAAGCGTCCCGATTTGAAACGACCGTACCGGACGTTGGGGTACCCGGTTGTTCCATTTCTCTTTCTGGCGGGCGCGACGGTACTCGAAATCAGTACTCTCTGGACCAAACCGCGGCAGTCGATTGCCGGAATTTTCTTGATTTTAATAGGATTACCGTTCTATTTCTTCTGGAAGAGCAGGATTTCGAGAGTTTCCCCGCCGATTCGGTTTCGCCGTAACTAAAGATGGTTCTGGTACGTAATATTTTCGCATCGTTCCAAAATCAGAACAAACCGCTTGCATAAGCGCTCCCTGTCGAGTAAAAATCAAATGAGTAAAGGTTGTGGCACGGGCCACCTTTGTTCCGGATCTGGAACCGGGGCCTGATAAGATGCCATTTCCGGAACAAAAAACACAGGAGACGCCAATGGACGTTTCGAAGATTCTCGACGAATTACGCCAGGAGCGCGAGCAACTGGAAGAAGCAATATTGAGCCTGGAGCGTCTGGCTCGGGGCCGTGGACGCCGTCGCGGGCGGCCGCCATCATGGATGGTGGAAGCAAAGAAACGGGGTCGGCCCGTTGGGAGCAAGAACAAGACTACGGCGGTTGCCAAACCGGCCAGTCAGCCGAAGGCGTCGTCGGCCGCCGCTTAGGGGCCTCAGGCGTATCAACGGTACGAGAAGGTACCGTTGACGCAGCAGCAGAAACTTCTGGATGCCGGCATCGGCTGCCGGTCCGGCATCTCCGCCTGCGGCGAGAACGCGCATGACGGTGCTGTTGCCGATCAGATTCCTGTTTGCATCGACAGCGATCTTCTTTGGATAGAGCGTGGCGAGCGCCGACGCCAGTTCCAGCCCGAGGCGCGATGAGCGGAACACGTCCCGGTTCGTCACGATAAAGTGCACACCCTGAAATCGTCTTGCCGCTGAAGTTCGACGCGGTGGGGGTAAATTGCACCGGGTAGCAGCGCACGCCGGGAATGGCGCGCGACTCGAGATAGCGCGCCAGTTGGCGGCCATCGATCCAATCCGCACCGATCTGTTCGAAGGGAGCGTCCGTGCCCCTGCCCACCGAATAGTTCGTGGATGATTCCAGCATCGCGATACCCGGATACAACAGCGCTTCGTTCAGGTTGCGGATGTTGGGCGAGGGGTTCACCCACGGCAAGCCGGTCGCATCGAACCAGTCTTCGCGGTTCCAGCCGGTCATTTCGATCACGTGCAGGTCGGCGTTCAGGCGATTTTCCCCGTTAACCAGCTTTGCGAGTTCCCCCATGGTCATCCCGTGCCGAAGCGGCAGCGGGAATGAGCCGGTGAAACGAGAGCTTATCCGGATCGAGCATGGGCCCTTCCACGTGGATGCCCGTGATGGGATTCGGCCGGTCAAGAACATAGAAGGGCAGCTTCGCCTTCGCCGCTTCCTCCATCGCGTAGATCATGGTGGATTCGTACGTGTAGAAGCGCGCTCCCACGTCCTGGATATCGAAGACGAGGGCGTCCAGACCGCGCAGCATTTCCGGCGTGGGACGGCGGGTTTTGTCGTATAAGCTCCAGACTTTGATGCCGGTCGCTTTGTCCACCGCGTCGCCGATGTTTTCGCGATCTTCGACGCCGGCGATACCGTGCTCGGGCGAGAAGAGCGCCGCGACGTTGACGCCGGCCGCGCGCATCACGTCGACATTGCGCTTGCCCAGGCGGTCCACGCCGGTCTGGTTGGTGATCAATCCGATGCGTTTGTTCTGAAAAGCCTGGAAATTGGTCTGCTCCAGAACGTCAAGCCCCGTGCTCACTTCGCGATAGCCCCGGGCCGTTCATAACCCACGCTCGCCGCGACAATCGTGGCCACTGCCGCGCGTAACGGCGTGATCGCTTTGCGCTGCTTCGGGTGCACGGAATTCGTCAGCAGAACGATATAGGTTTGGGAAGCCGGATCGATCCAGATCGAAGTGCCGGTAAATCCGGTGTGTCCGAAGGATCCGACCGGAAATAATTCGCCGCGCGGACCGGAATACGGCGATTGAATATCCCAGCCGACGCCGCGCAGGATGGGTTGGCTGACAGATGTCTGGGATTCGGTGAATTTCGCTATCGTGGCCGGGCTGAAAAGACCATCGCCGCCATTGAGAATCATCTGGCAGAATTTGCCGAGGTCGTCGGCGGTGGAAAATACTCCGGCGTGACCGGCGACGCCGCCCATGTATCGCGCGGTGGGATCGTCTACCACGCCGCGGAGAATCTCGCCATCCTTCAATGTTTCGGTGGGAGCGATGCGGGGCTTGAGCGCGGCCGCGGGCAGATATCCGGTCTCTTTCATTCCGAGCGCGCTTTCGACACGTCATCAGCGGTTCGCTTGCGCTCGCCTCTCTCAATCATACCTGCCGAAACCCCGAACCTTCCTCACCTTCGGCGACATCGCGTGAGTAGCTCCTCGGCCCTGGACAGCTTGTAGCCCCAGTAGAGGTGAGTCCGGATCACGTTTCTCCCGCAGACCGCCCTTGGCACGGGCGCTTATATGCTAAGCGGGCAGCCGAGTGGAGGCTCTTAGCGGATAATCCTCTCCGCCTTACTCAAGTCGCAACCGGCCCGGTAGTGCCGCTCACAAGCCTGCTTAGCCTGTTCGAGTTTGACGTAGGTTCCCAGGTCCAGCCGTTTCAGACCACGGCGCGCACCGCGTACCGTCAAGGATGGCAAGGTGACGGCTTTCATCCCCCAAATGGACCCGAAGCTGGCAATGCCGGAAGGCCTTGCCGCTGATAAGAACGGCAACGTATTCGGCGGCTTCGCCACGGACATGGACTTCAAGAAGTTCGCCAAGAATTAGAGACGTTGCCGCCTTCACCATGGGCCACATCCGCGGTCACGGCTGCCGCGAACCGGATGCCGCTTGGGCAGTCTCAGGACATCCCCCAAACTGATCCCAGAGGAGTGGCAACCCCCCGGTTTTGGCATCGTCTAATCCGCTTTCGACACGTCATCAGCGGTTCGCTTGCGCTCGCCTCTCTCAATCATACCTGCCGAAATCTCGTCCCCACTTTTCCGCAACGTTCGCCACCATCGCTTTTGACGACAGCAGCTTGCGGTGGCTTGAGATCAGCACCTGATTGCCGACCTCGAAGGACCTACCTTCATCTCTCGTACAGTTACGCACCGCCGTGTGGACCGGCGTTACTCGTGACACAAGACCCTGAGCCGACCTCCGGCCGCTAATTTTGCTGTGCTGCACAACTCACCCGCTGCTGTGCTAGGCTGGGGCCGTCCGTTCAGGGAGGGCTAAGTGGGACGGCGTCGGACCACGAGCCGTAAGCCGGCCAAGGCGCAGCAGACGAGCAAGGCGAAGAAGAAGCCTGCGCGCAATCGGCGTCATTCCGTAAGGAAGCATACAGAGGTCACGCGACTCGCCCGCGAACTGCGCGAGGCACGGGAGCAGCAGGCAGCGACGTTGGAGGTGCTCAAGATCATCTCCAGTTCGCCGGGCGATCTCACACCAGTCTTTGACGCGATACTCGAACGGGCAACCCAGCTTTGCGAGGCCACTCACGGTCACGTGTGGAGATTCGATGGTGAGCAGCTGTATGCGGTTGCGGTGCGCGGGGACCCGCAGTTTGTCGGATGGCTGCGGCAACACAGTCCCGTTCGGCCGATTGCAGGGAGTGCGGCAGAACGGATCGCGCGGGGCGAGCGCTTCGTCCATGTGACCGACCGGCGTGAGGAAGACGCGTACCGTGACAATCAAATATTTCACGAGCTGGTCGATACAAGCGGGATACGGGCGTCGTTGTCAGTTGCTCTGCGCAGAGATGAAACACTGCTTGGCATGCTCAATGTCTACCGCCAGGAGGTCCGTCCATTCTCCGACAAGCAGATCGATCTGGTCGAGAATTTTGCTGCCCAAGCGGTCATCGCCATCGAGAACACCCGCCTGCTTAACGAATTGCGCGAGCGGACCGAAGATCTTAGCGAATCACTACAGCAGCAGACTGCCACCGCCGATGTGCTCAAGGTCATCAGCCGGTCGGCCTTCGATCTGCAAGCAGTGCTTGAGACGCTGGTGGAGAATGCCGTCAGTCTCTGCAGTGCGGACAAGGGCTTCATCTATAGGCAGGACGGAGAGCTTTATCGCGTTGCAGCCAGTTTCGGCCATGCGCCTGATTTTATCGAGGTGGTGAAGCGGAATCCGATCCAAAAGGACCGAACCTCGGCTACGGGACGAGCCGTTCTGGAGCAACGTGTCGTGCACATCCCCGACATCCTCGCGGACCCCGAGTACCGGTGGGCCGAAAAACATCGCGGAGAAGAAGAGATGCATCGCACGATCGTGGCGGTGCCGATGCTCAGGGAGGGTGTGGTCCTCGGCGTCATCGTGATTCGCCGGACGCGCGTTCAGCCCTTCGCCGAAAAGCAGATCGATCTGCTGACCACCTTTGCCGAGCAAGCGGTGATCGCGATCGAGAACACGCGGCTTCTGAACGAGCTGCGCGAATCGCTTCAGCAGCAGACTGCCACCGCCGACGTGCTCAAGGTGATCAGCCGCTCGACGTTTGACCTACAGGCCGTACTCGACGCGCTGACTGAGTCGGCGGCGCGACTGTGCGGTGCGGACCATGCATTGCTCTTCAGGCGCGATGGGAACACCTGTTATCTGGCTGCCAATTACGGTCGGTCCCCCCAATTCGAAGAGTACTTTAAGCTACATCCTATCGGAATCAATCGGGGGTCGATGACCGGGCGAACCGTGCTTGAGGGCAAGGTGGTCCATATTCCGGACGCCCAGACCGATCCGGAATACGCTATGGCTGAACTCATCAGGCTTGACCCTTATCGCACCATGCTCGGCGTGCCGCTTTTGCGAGAGGGAAACCCGATTGGGGTCATCACGCTGACGCGGGCAATGGTGCAACCGTTTACGGAGCAACAAATCCAGGTTGTCACGACCTTTGCCGATCAGGCGGTGATCGCCATCGAGAATGCGCGGCTGCTCAGCGAGCTGCAGCAGCGCACCGAGGACTTGAGCGAAACGCTCCAGCAGCAGACCGCCGCGTCCGAGGTACTGCAGGTTATCAGCCGCTCGGCGTTTGATCTGCAACCAGTATTCCAAAGCGTTGCCGAAAGCTCACTCAGGCTTTGCGGGGCCGACCGTGCATTCATCTTTCGCTTCGATGGCGAGTTGCTACGGATGGCGGTGGCCTACAACGCGCCGCCGGAATTTGCGGAGTGGGTGGCGCAACACCCGATCCGGCCTGGGCGACATAGCGGATCGGCTCGCGCAGCGCTCGAACGTCGAACCATCCACATTCCTGATGTCCGAGCCGATCCGGAATACACCTACGGGGCGAAAGACGCCGAGGCGATCCGAACTGTGCTTGGGGTTCCCATACTGAAGGGTGATGACCTGCTCGGCGTCATGATGATCTATCACCTGCAGGGGGTGAGGCCGTTCACGGATAAACAGATCGCACTTGTCGAAACCTTTGCCGACCAAGCTGCGATCGCGATCGAGAACGTGCGGCTCTTCCACGAAATCCAGGGCAAGAGCCGCCAGCTTGCCGAGGCGAGCCAGCACAAGTCACAATTCCTCGCCAACATGAGCCACGAGCTGCGTACGCCGCTCAATGCCATCATCGGCGTCACCGAGATGCTGCGGGAGGATGCCGAGGCGCTCAATCAGGACCTCGAACCACTCGATCGCGTGCTCGGCGCGGGCCGCCACCTGCTCGCCCTGATCAACGACATCCTCGACCTGTCCAAGATCGAAGCCGGGCGCATGGAGCTGCACCTGGAAACGTTCCCGCTGTTGCCGGTGATCGAGGATGTGGCCAAGACGATCGAGCCGATGGCGACGAAGAATGGCAATCGGATCGTCATCGAATGCCCAGCGGACCTCGGTACGATGCACGCTGACCAGATTCGCTTCCGGCAATCCCTGCTCAACCTGGCAAGTAACGCCAACAAGTTCACCGAGAAGGGCACGATCACCATCGCGGCCCGGCAAGGACAGGAGAGCGGCTGTGACTGGATCACGGTCGCGGTGGCCGACACCGGCATCGGCATGACGCCGGCGCAGATGGGAAAGCTGTTCCAGGAGTTTTCCCAAGCTTCCTCCACCACGTCGAGCAAATACGGCGGCACAGGGCTCGGACTCGCCATCAGCCGTCGGTTTTGCCAGATGATGGGCGGCGACATCACGGTCGAGAGCGAGGTGGGCCGCGGCTCGACCTTCGCGATCCGTCTTCCGAGAATTGTGGATGCTCCCAAGGAAACGGGGGTCGCTCAACCGGCTGATACACGATAGCCCACCACCGTGTGGGAAGAACAAGCCTCAGATCGATCAAAACCGATCACGCATTAGAATCCTCCCGACGAAATTCGCAATCGGAGAGATGATCCTTCCATCGGTTTTCCGCACATCTGCGTTTTCACACAGCCAAGACCCCGAGCCGACCTAAGAAACGCTGGTTGGCTTTCGCCAAACTTGAGGCAGATGTGTCAAGTTTCTTGACTGAGCCAAAATATTCCTTCTCCTCTGACGCGACCTTTCGCAGAGGCAATGGTGCACAAAACGCTTCGAGCCGGGCTTTTGCTCTTGGTGACGCTATGAGATCACTGCGCGCGTCCGAAAAGGTGGCTGCTGATGTCGGTGTCCGCGTGACGCCCCTCTTCGTTCATACCCCCCAGGAGCTGCAGGGGCTCGGCCCCGAGAGCCTCAAAGGGGGCGACGGGTATCATCACCTTTCCTGACGCGATGCTCTGGAACCACCGAGCCACGATCATCGCGCTTGCAGCCACCGCCCGAGTCCCGGCGATCTACCCCGAACGCGAGTTCCCCGAGGATGGCGGGCTGATCGCCTATGGCCCGAGCATTCCCGATGCGTTTCGCACCGCCGCGGGCTATGTCGACCGCATTTTGAAGGGAGCGAAGCCCCAGGCCTCTCTTCTAAAATGCGGTCGAACGTGAGCGTAGGCTCGTCAGGACGGGCTACCCGGCTACGGGCGATGAGCGTTCATCTGCGAGTTGAAGTGCTCGACCGCGTGTGACGCCGATACTCATCCGCACCTTCCCCGTGCGAAAGACGCGAAACTAGCTTGGCGCGGAAAGGTTCCCCCTCACCGCACATTAGGGCCACTTGGTCGCCAACTGTAAGAAGGCCTAAATCCGCAAACTTGGCCTGCGAAGATCGTTCAGCGTCAATTCGCAAAGCTGGTCGGGGATCGCGCACGCCTGCGCTGGCAAGCTCGATAAGCTTGTTGGCTACTCTTTCAGGGACGGGATCGATTTTATCCACTCAGGGGCTGCGCATGTCCTTTTGAGGGCGACCCCCATGGCCCGCTTAGTTTCGGGATCAAATCTCAAGCCGTGCAAGAATTCGGTGATGGGCATGACGCTTTCACGTTTTACAGGCGGCCTTACGTGGTCGGCTCTATCCACCACGCCGTAGTTCTTCTTGGGCGTCTTTAAGGACGAAGGACCGTTTCAATTCGTTTCAATTGACTGGCGAGGAAGAGCCAAGCTTCAGCGGTGGTAATGAGACGGTTCCGACGACGCCCGTTGTCGTGTTTCGCCTGCGCTAGTTTCTGCTTCCGCCTGCGCTCGGCACTCGGCAGAGGTATACATTGGCACTCCCCCACATAGATTGCGGAGGTGCGTCTATAACGAATGGTCAGCAAGCGAGTTGTGGTCAAAATTGAACACAATGGCGTTTTTGCCGTCCTGATTAGACGCGCGCGCGGACCCCACGCTTGGATATGCAGCGTTAATTGCTCACCCCTACGAAATGACTGCATCCGATAAATATCGTGACTTCTCGCGGGGGCAAGAAAACCCCGGCGCCATAAGGGGTAAGCCGGGGTCTTGGTACGCACGTAACACACGGGCACCTAGGGGGCCGGGGGGCTTGGGGAGGCGCCCGAAGTGTATACTCTGAGTCACCTTCTTTTCAGCGTCTGTATAAAATAGCTCACTCTGAATTGACGGTGGATTATGTGGATAACCCGAAAAGCAATTTTTAAACTGAGGGCAAGACTTAGTGACGAGGTCTGTGACCCCTAATTCTCGCTGCGGCCGGAGACCGATGATATGTCCGGTTGTGAGAGTACAAAGCTGCAGAAACGCTTCGCAGCATTATGTCCGGAGCTGGCGAAAGCTGACGTTCATCTGACAGGCATCCGCCCTGGGGAGCCTGACCGAGCAGGTGCAGCTTCGAGCGGCGAGCGGAAGCGCATCGGCGCGCGGTCGCGCTCCTGAGCCCCTCGACTACTCTATGACCTCATCAGCCCGCGCGAGCAGCGTGGGGGCCACATCGAGCCCGAGGGCCTTCGCGGTCTTCAAGTTGATCACCAGCACGTATCGGGTCGGGGCTTGTAAAGGGAGGTCGGCGGTCCCGGCAGTGATATGCCGCAACAGCACGCGCTCGCTTCTTTTTGGAGGGCCTGGGGCTATGCCACGAGATAAGATGCCTTGTTCCTACTTTTCCATCACCGCTTCAGCAGCCGTCATTAAGTCCTCTTCGGGTTCGTTGATGCAGTGTTCCGTTAGTTTAGCTCTGTCCAACAAGAGCTTCTCGACATCTATTACAGCAGGCTCATGCTCCGGTAAGTAATACCCCTGCAGCCAGGCCATGATGATGCCCTGCTCCTGTTGCGTCAGTTCAGTAAACGTCCTGCAGGTAACCTCAGCCAAATGAATGACCCTGCGATCCTGCTTCGGCAGGTCGCGGCGGTTCATTCGATGACCTCGTCGGCGCGCAGCAGGATCGAGACCGGCAGCTCAGCGTAGCGGCAATGCCGGTCCGTTCCCGAGCCGGTGCTGTCAAGCCGCGGTGCCTCGGGTTGGCCCCGGACAAGCCCTTCCGTGACTCAGAATTGGCGGTCAGGAGTTGTTTGCTGTCGCACCGGGTGGTGGGATTAAGTGTTGCCGTTCAGGGATCTAAGCGACCCACGCGGAGATGAAACACCTGACCTCATGGGCCAACGGCCACTTCTTTGGTGCCTGCCTCCGCACGATACAAACCAATACAAGCGTTTTGAGGCCCGGTGATTACCCAAACATGATTCACATAAGTAACCTGGGGATGGGACTCACCCGGCGCCAATTCGCCGTAAAATTCTCTGTTACCTTGCGAATCAAGCCAGAATAATTTGACTGGAGCGGCGGTTTTGTTACTGAAAATTATGACGCTCTGTGTATCCGACGGAATTGATTTAGCTGCGTTTTCACCCCCACACAGCTTTTCGACCGACGCGCCATGCTGGTGAAACCAGATAACCGCCGCTGCCGACCCAATGCCAATGCTGCCGACAATCAATGGCCAGAACAAATTATTTCGAGCGGGTTTTTGGTTCGGCGAAGCGCTTCCTATGATCAGTGTCTGGTCATTTGTGCCTCTGGCAGCTTTCCACGCGCGCTGAGTAATCGGGCCGGTACGCTTTGACGCGTCAACCTTAAGGATTGCCTTCACGGTCTCAGACAATTGTTGAAGATGATTCTCGAGTGGCTGCGTCAGCGCGTCGAGCCAATGAATGGAGCCGAGAAAATACTCCAAGGATTTCGTGGGCACGACGTCTTCGATACGCACGGGGATAATCGGCAGGCCCTTACTTGCGGCACGCTCGATCTCGCGGTGGATCGAATTTGACGCGTTCGCATTCGACGAAAAAATCAGCACCATCAGTCGACACTGGTCGATGGCCTCGATGATGGCAGCGCCATACTCTGAACCCGGCCTCACATCACGTGGCGCAATCCAACAGCGCACGCCAGCGTTTTCCAGTAATGCACAAGTGGTATCTGCCGCGATCTTGTCGGAGCTTGAGTAGCTGATGAATGCGTCAAACGGCATCGAATGTCTGTTCCTGATACTCAACAGCGAGGCGTAAGGCTCTATGCGGCTTTTTTTTCAATTGGAAACAAGATCAATCTCCATACAGTTGGCGCTTGATCGGGCCATAGGATGGATCATGCGCAGAACGCCAAATAACGTATTGCTGAATGTTTGCCGTGGACGGCAGCAATTGTGAAGCCCACAACCACGAGCGGCATCGCGGCTTGCCAGCATAGGCATGAGAAGCCGATTTGACGGATGTGCTCGTGCTGCTGCGCACGCGCCGCGAGCGGCCACGCAGCCGCGCCGCCGAGCAAGCGTGATGAACTCGCGCCGTTTCATCACTCGATCACCTCGTCGGCGCGGGCGAGCAGCGGTCGGCGGCACGTCGAGGCCGAGCGCCTTGGCGGTCTTGAGATTAATCACAAGCTCGTACTTGGTCGGCGCTTGCACCGGAAGGTCGGCCGGCTTCTCGCCTTTGAGGATGCGATCGACGTAGCCGGCCGCGCTCCGATAGGGGTCGACCGAATCAGGCCCGTAGGAGATCAGGCCGCCGGTACGGACGTAATACGCGAGAGGGTACACCGCGGGCAATTGGTGGCGGGCCGCAAGCGTGATGATCAGATTTCGATGAACCGTCCCCGATGGGGACCCGACAACGATCAGACCACTGTTTGGCACGCGCGCGAACGCCACTACGGCGCGCTCGATCTCGCCGGGATCGCGCATGTCGATCGGACGCAACTCCACCCCTAACGACGGCGCCACCGCCTGGATGATGGCGTACTGACCGACCCCGGAGCCCACAGCGGTGTCGCGAAGGACCGCCACTCGCATCACCCCGGGCGCGATCTCCTTGAGCAGCTCCAGCCATTTGCCGCTGAGCCCGTATTCGAACAGGCTAAATCCGGTGACGTTGCCGCCCGGCCGTGCCAGGCTCTCGACGAAGCCGGCACCGACCGGATCGATGATAGTCACGAATATGATCGGCACGGTGCGGGTCGTCTGTTGCAATGCGACCATGGCTGCGCTCCCGGCGGCCACGATGACGTCCGGGGCAAGCGCGACCAGTTCCGCCACGTATCTGCGGGTGTTGCCGGCGTCTGTGCCCCAGCGAGTTTCGATGCGGCCGTTGCGGCCGTCGGTCCAGCCGAATTGCTGCAGCGCCTGTACGAACGCCGTTTTGCGGGCCTGTCCTTCCGGATCGTCCGCGGCCGTGTTCATGAGCACGCCGATGCGCCGCACGCGCTCAGCCTGTTGCGCCCGCACCGCAAGCGGCCAGGCGACCGTCGCCGTGCCGCCGAGAAGGCTAATGAACTCACGTCGCCGCATATCGCACCCAAGCTCAGGGCCGCATTGTACCGGCTCAAACAAGCCCTTTGATAGGGCTCAAACTGGGCATCAAAGCCATTGCCGCAGTGCACGGCACCACAAGCACAATCTTCCGCACCACCTCGATGATCTGACCATCCGCGTGGCGATCAATCGGAACGCGGAGGCGCTTCATGATGCTTCCAACCTTGCCAAATGATGCGCGCGATGGTGAATCCCACAGTAGGTCTGCCTCGATGTCTCGGGCTACGGGCAGAAACCAAACGTCGGAGCGAAAAGCCATGGCCAAAAAGCGAGCGCCCAAACGGCGAGTATGGAACAAAGGTCTTGAGGTTGGCAAAAGAGACGGCTTCACGCCGGATCAGGTGAAACGGATTCGGGGCCTTCTCGCGGATCGTGGCGTCCCCGGGCTCAGAGATTTGGCTCTCTTCTCGACGGCAATTGATACCATGCTGCACGGACAAGACCTGCTCGCTCTCGTTGTTGGGGATGTGCAGCGTCGCAATGGTTCAATGCGGCCCGTTATTGAGGTTGCGCGCGCGAGGGGAATGCCACCAGTGCGATGCGCCTTGTCCAAGGCATCCACAAAGGCACTTGAAAAATGGATTACTGCGTCCGGCAAAAAGTTCACCGATTATCTATTCCCTGGTCGTGGCGTTGAGGGCCGTAATCCGATGGGTCAGCGGCAATTGAACCGCCTGCTGAAGCTCTGGGTCGTCGAGGCGGGACTCGATCCCTCGGATTACAGCGTAGAGTCGTTACGCCGGACGAAGGCTCTCCACATTTTGAAAGGCACGGGCGATTTGCAGACAGTTCGAGCGCTCTTGGGCCATGCAAGAATTGAGAGCACAGCGAGATATCTCGGTCTCAAAACAAAGGCCGACCCAATCGAGGTCTGTCGGGCCTTCGATATCTGACGCTGCCGCCGCCCACAGGTTCCCGACCGATTGGAGGCTGACTGTCCGTCGTGTTGGTCGCGAAAAACGTGTAAGCCTCATGCGCTTGCGCAATGGAGCGGTAGGTTCGCTGTGGGTCAAAACTCGAATCCCTCCCTTGCGGTCGAATGTCAGCTTTCGCCGCCTGCGGACACGGCGCCGCATTGGCTATGGGCCGCTGAGTGTCGATTTTGTTGCAAAAGTCTTTTTGCACTGGCGATCAAAAATTCTTTTGGCCGTAGACGCGACTTTCGTGTAAAGATGTGAGGGACCGCATCGCCTGAAGATAAACTCACTGGCGACCTCGGTAACGTGATTGAGGCCACATCGATCGGCGGTCGTCGGTCGGATTTTTTTACAGCAAGAAAATTGGCGCCGGGGCAATTTGGGACTTTTGCAACAATATCTGCCACAAGCGGACTAATGCACTGCAGCAAGAGACCCTCATTCGATCATCTCGTCGGCAAGCAGCAGGAGCGATTGGGGGATCGTAAGACCGAGCGCCTTTGCGGTCTTGAGATTGATGACAAGCTCGAACTTGGTTGGCGCTTGAATAGGCAGATCTCTGTGGCCCAGAACCGAAACGTGTAGAGCGCCGCCACGCGGGAGTGGGTCGCCAGCGCGATAATCTTGAGAATGACCTTGGCTTCGTTCCACACCTCGCCCTTGAGATCCAGCCGAGTTTTCCGAGCTCCCGCCCGAAATGCCTGAACGCGGGCGGCGGCTTCGGCGTCGCCCTTGGCGTAAGGCAAGATCCACATCTAACGCCCAGAATTCTGACAGCGCTCGATCACTTAACCTTAAGATCACGCGCAACTCTCAAGGTCCCGCGGTTTCGTCCTTTAGGAGGTTTTCGGACACGCCGGCCCCCAGAGTGCGCGGCCCGGCCTGTGAAAGGGGCCGGCATCCAAAAATCTTCACACAACCGGACTCATGTGCGGCCGCGTGTGCCGCTAAGCACCGCTCACCCCCGGCGCGCTTGAGGTTGCGGGTTTGACAGACTCCTCAGTTCGCCCAGGAGCGCTTTGGCATCTTTCAAAGATCCTGTGTCGAAGCCCTCGACGAACCAACTATATACCGGTTCCAGCAGGGAATACGCCTCGAGGTATTTGCCCTCGTCGTGCCAATGCTTGGCGAGGGTAGTCGCGGCGCGCAGCTCCCACCAACGGGCCTGCTGTTGCTGTGCAATCGTCAACGCCCACCTCAGTCCAGTCTCCGCCTCACCTTTCCTCCCCAGCGCTAAGAGGATTTTGCCCCGCAGACGATACAGTTCAGCTTCAAAAAACCTCTCGTTTACTTTGTCTGCCGTTTGAATTGCCTCCTCTAGCAAATCGAGACCAACCTCGGGCTGGCCAAGGCTCGCGTGGGCAGCGGCGGAATGGCCCAGATAAAGCGTGCGACGGTTCACGCTATTGGTGCGCCCGATCGCTGCAAAGGCGCTGTGCATAAGCTCAATCCCATGTTGGGGATCACCGCTTTGGGCCAGCAGGGCGCCTTGAATGAAACGTGCCCTCTGCTCATAGTCTGCGAAATTATGCTCGATGCTGTGGACCAGCGCTTCATCAGCATGAACTGTGGCCCGTTTTGGATCGGCCCCCAAAGCCCCGAGAAGCCCCTCACCATCCAAGGCAAGAGCGATCGTAAACGCGAGCCCCATATTTCGTGCACGACCGAGGGCTTGTTCAGCTGCAGCAGCGGCTTGCTCCGGGTAACCAAGTATCCAGAGGGTCCTGGCAAGCGGCGACAATGCAGCAACTTCGTCGTCTGCGCCAAACCTTCGATAAGATGCGATCGTCTCCTGATTGGCAGAGCAAAGCTCGAGGGTCCGCTCCAGGTGGACACGTGCGTCAACGAAGGCACCCATCGTCCAGAGTGTTTGGCCCATGAAACGGTTTGCGAGCGCTGACATCCCGGGGTGCTCATGCTCTGCCGCTAGCGTCAGACATCGGTGTGCTACTTGGCGCGCGGCGATATTCTCCGCCCGCATAGAGTGAGCTAGGTAGACACCCCAGAGGACCGTCATCTGGTCCGTCAGAGTGCCGTCGTCGCCCAGTAGGTCACGGGCGTGTGAGAGAAACTCTCAGGGTTTCGGGTGTGGCATACCCCTCAGTTGCCGCCATCGCCGGCCCCAGGGCCAGGCAGAATCGAGTTCTTTGCGGACGCGCTCGGTCGACGGGGTTTGGGATTGCGTCAGTTCTATCCCCTGTCTCAGATGCTTGACGGCCTCCGCATTCGCTGAGCGGCTGAGTGCAAGTTTACCAGCCTTGAGCCAGTAATCGATGGCGGGGTCAACAAGGCCCGCTTCCGTGAAGTGATGAGCCACCATTTCCGGCTGGCTCGCCACGATGTCAGGAAACCTGTCCTCGAGCAGGCGCGCAATCTGGCGCGTGCAATTGATGCCGGCGGCTCTTGAGCAGGCTCTCGATAGGCCGCATCCCGTACCAGCGCATGCTTGAAGCTGTAAACGGCTTCCGGCGGCTCGCCACGGCGGAATATCAGTCCGGCATGCTCGAGCTGGGTGAGTGCATGCTTCAATGCGGTCTCGTCGCGAGCAACCAACGCCTGCACCAAGGGGTAGGAAAAACTCACGCCCGATGGCAGCGCCGATTTGGCCGATCTCCTTCACCGGCGCCAAACGGTCAAGCCGCGCCATCAAAAAGTCTTGAAGCGTCGCCGGGATGGCGAGCGGCGGCAGAGGCCCGTCGAGCCGATAGCCCTCGGCATCCTCGACTAGGATGCCCGCTTCCAACACTGTCTTGGTGAGTTCTTCGACGAACAACGGGTTCCCGTCAGTCTTGGTGACGATCTGTTTCAAAACCTCGGTGGGGAGAACGCGGCCGCCAGCCACCCGCGTGACCATGCTTTCAACGTCACTGCGGTCGTAAAGGCGACCGAGCGTCAAAATGCCAACGTTGGGAAGACCAATCCAGGGCGGCTCGAACTCCGGTCGAAAGGTGAACAATGCAAGGACCGGCAATTGGCGCACCCGCTCGACAGTCAGATCGAGTAGCTCGAGGAGGTGGGATCCGCCCAGTGCGCGTCCTCGACCAAGAGCAGGATCGGTTTTTGGCGGGCGAGGCCCTCGAATTGATCGAGTAGCGCCGCGAGCGTCTGGCGACGCTGCTGCATGGGGCTGAGCGTCAGAAGCGGATGCCGGTCGCCGTAAGGGATCGACAGCAACGCAGCAAAAAGGGGGCGCTACGGTTTCAACCCGGGATGCGCCCACGGCTAGGACTGCTTCCAACTTATCGAGGCGTTGCTCGGACGTATCGTCTGCCTTGAAACCTGCCGCGCGTTCTAATTGCGCAATGAACGGACGAAGCGCGCTGTTGGTGTGGTAAGGCGAACATTGATAGCGCAGCCGCGTATGCGGCTCGTCGGCGATGCGCTCGGCGAGAGCCGCCGCAAGACGGGACTTGCCGATCCCCGGCTCGCCCGAGATCAGCACAATCTGCCCTTCGCCCTTCCAGGCGAGGCGTTGGCGCTGCAGCAGGAATTCGAGCTCGTCTTCGCGGCCAATGAGATCGGTCAGACCCGCCGCGCGTACCGCCTCGAACCGACTTTCGGAAGCCGATACGCCGTCGACCACCCACGCTGCGACCGGCTCGGCAATACCCTTGACCTCATGCCGGCCAAGGTCGCGCAGGCCGAAAAGATCGCCGAGCAGCCGACGCGTGGAGGCGGCGACCACAATCGTCCCAGGCTCGGCTAAGGCCTGAAGGCGAGCTGCAAGGTTCGGCGTGTCCCCGACAAGAGCATGCTCCCGCAACGCACTCCCGCCCACTGTCGCCGACCACCACCAAGCCGGTCGCGATGCCAATGCGGACCGTAAGCGGTTCCGCCGCGCGCGTCTCGAGCCGCGCAACGGCGGCAATGATGTCGAGCCCCGCCCGTACGGTTCGCTCTGCATCGTCCTCGTGCGCGCGGGGATAGCCGAAATAGGCCAATATCCCATCGCCTCGGAACTCGGCGAGAAAGCCGTCATAGGTTAGTGTGATCCGGGCGCAGGCAGCATGATAGGCATCGATCACGGCGTGCATGTCCTCCGGATCGAG
>CAWEKQ010000052.1:0-287862 GCA_963809655.1 Terriglobia bacterium
AAAGGCGGACATCGCAATCGGGCGACGCTGGCGGTGGCGCGCAAACTGGTGGCTTATCTGATGGCGGCCGACCGGGCTTTCTTCGCCGGCCAGCGTGAAGCCGCCGGCGAACATATAGAGGCGGCCTGAGCGTGCGTTTTTTCAGGCATGCAGATCTATCCGAGTGAATCAGTTCTCTTGCCGGTGAAGCGGAGGCGAGCACTGGTGGCGACCAACTCGCTGAGGAATAGCCGGCCAGACTCATCCGGGTGAGGCGCTTCGGCGTTTGACTCGCACAATGGCGCAGCCGTTGTGAACAGGTTCCCTCCAGACCCCGCGGAGCCGCGACTCGGCAAACAGTCCGCTGTTATGCCGCCGTTTTCACTGTTTTGGGGCTGGAGGGTTTAGCTACGACTCAATCTTCGTGACGTGTTCCCCGGGACACGATCCGGCAAATGAATGTCTGGTGACCGGCCTGTTCCGGATCCCTTCGGCAAAGATCAAAAACACTGTTCGGTGCTGCGACCACTAACCTGTTCTGGTCTTCCTCACGGAAGCCCCGGGAATTTTGCGTCTTCGCTTGACATTTACCTACCATGAAAGTCGCGGCTCGGAAACAGACGCGAGAGAAGGCGGGCCGCTACCGCGTGGCGGGGGCTCGCCGCGCCAGTTCGTCGGCGAAATGGATCAGAAAGATCAGATGGCCGGGCGCCGAAACCGGCTCGGATGCGGCTGACCTCTGCAGCACCACCGCGCGCTGGCCGTCCGGAGTGATGTCGAAGCTCGCAATCAGCCTTGTTCTGGTCGGGTATCCAGACGCGTGCCTTGTCCGCGGCGAACGTATCGCCCTTAACGGTGTAGCTCACCTTGAAAATGCTCCTGCTGCCGCCATCCAGGAACAACAGATCGTGCCCGGTCGGAGACCATCGGGGATCGTCGCCCTGGCTCGCAACCTGCCACTTGCCGCCCCGATCCGGGAAACCTCCGCACGTAGACACCGTCCAGCTTGCCGCCCGCCTCATTCGAACTGTAGGCGAGCCAGCGCCCGTCGGGCGAGAAGGCGCTTCGGCCCTCCTGGAACGGCGTTTGCAGAAACACTTCCGGTTTGCCGCCATGAAGTCCTGTGGCGTCGCTCTCCACCGGCAGAGTCCAGATATCGCTATTGTGGCCGGCGGCGAACGTGCCGTTCTCCGAGATCGAGAGCGTTTTCCCGTCAGGGGCGAAAGACCAGGGCAGCTCAGCGCCGTTGCCCGCGTGCAGCAACTGCGGCTTTCCGCCGCCATCGGCTCGCGTCCACAAAATCCCGCCGTCGCCCGCGAACACGATAAAGCGTCCGTCGGGACTCCACGCCAGTGCCTGCTCGACTCTTTCCGTCAAAAGTCAGGCGAGTCGTCACGTCCCGTTTCCAGTCGTAAACCAGCAGATCTATGCCGCCGGTCCGGCTAACGGTTAGTCCGATCTTCTGCCCGTCCGGGGACAACCTGACGAACCGGTAGTCGTCGGGCTTCAGAGCGGGAGCGGCTCGGGCGTGCCTGACGGCCCCAACCATGAGAGCTGCCGGGATGGGCGCAGCTGGGTACCGAAACGGTATATGAGCGGTCCATCGGGTGCGAAATCCAGCTGTGCCGCGCCCCCGGTACCGGTCGCGATGTTCTGCGCCACGGCGACCGGTACCCCGAGTCTCCTCGAGCTTATCCGGATCGAACGCCACGGCGAACAGCGTGCTCTCGTGAACGTAGATCAGGTGCCCCGGTCCTCTCGCCGCGGGGACATAGCGCCCATACGTGCCGCCCTGTTGAATGATCTTCCGGCGTCCGTCTTTGAGAGTAACGGCCTCGATCTTCGCATCGTTGAAACTGTCGTCGAGCGAGGCGTTGGAGGTGAACAGAGCAGCTCGGCCGCCGGGCAGCATCTGCGGCCAGACATGCACTGCTTCGCCAGCCTGCAGCTTCGTGATCCGCGTGGGAGTTCCGCCGGAAGCCGGGACCGTCATCAGACCCGAGTAGTCCCGCGCACCGTCGCCACGATGACACCGTCATCTCCCCAACTGCCTCCCTCCTCTCCGGCGTCGCAGATGACCGTTGGCGAGCCGCCCTCCGCGGGAGTTTTCATCAACTTCCCGTTGGCGAAGAAGCCCACCCACTTTCCATCCGGCGAAAAGAAGGGAGCGTTTGCACCCTCCGCACCTTTGAGCTCGGTGGATTCGGACCGATCGAGCAGCCGCGAAAAGAGGCGGCCCGTCGACATGTAAACCAGACGGCCGCCATCGGGCGAGATGGCGATACGCGAGCCAGACCCCCGGGCTCTTGCCACGTCAACGTCTGCGCCGAGATCGACATCGAGCCGTTGCAAGGGCCGATCGTTGCGGATGGCAGGCTTCGCGCTGCGCCACGGTACCCAGGCGAGTGCTGCAATCAGCGCCCCGGCGACAGGCCAGAGCCACCATTTGCGCGACGCAGCGGGCGCGAGGGCGTTGCCGGAAACGACAGGCGCTTCGGCCTCCTCGAGCAACAGTTCGATTCCGCTGATATCCCGTAGCCTTTTCCGCGGATCTTTTTCGAGACATTTGCGCAGGAGGCGCTGCACCTGCGGCGGGACGGTACTGAGGTCGGGCTGATCTTTGACCACGGCGGCGAGAGTTTCGGTGACATCCTCGCCGTGAAAAAGCCGCCGGCCTGTGAGCATTTCGCAGAGCACGACGCCGAAGGCCCAGATGTCGGCGCGTTTGTCGACGGCTTTGCCGCGCGCCTGCTCGGGCGCCATGTAGGCGGCGGTGCCGAGGATCACGCCCATGCGCGTGGCTGCTGCCTCCGTCGGGGAGTCTGAGGTTAGCGGGGATGCCTCGGTCACCAGCTTCGCGAGGCCGAAATCGAGCACTTTGACGGAGCCGTCGGGCTTGACCTTAATGTTGCCCGGTTTCAAATCGCGATGAATGATGCCTTTGTCATGCGCGGCTTCGAGCGCGTTCGCGATCTGGCGCGCGATGGGGAGGGCTTCGTCGAGCGGGATTGGGCCGTCGGCGATGCGGCCCGCGAGCGTGGGGCCTTCGATCAGCTCCATGACGAGGTAGTTCGGGCCGACGTCGTAGAGATGGCAGATGTTGGGATGGTTTAGCGCGGCGACGGCGCGGGCTTCACGATCGAAGCGCTCGGTGAAGCGTTCTTTGGAGATTTTTATGGCGACTTCGCGGCCCAGGCGTGTGTCATGGGCGCGGTAAACTTCGCCCATTCCGCCCGCGCCGAGATCGGCTACGATTTCGTATGGGCCGAGGCGGGTTCCAGGAGCCAGTGGCATCGCGGTCACACGATTCTATCGAAACGGGAAGGGCGGGGGTTTGTCGGGCGGGAAGAAATTTGGAATCAAGCCGGGAGACATGCTCCGTGACAGCGGGGAACCGCCTCCGTAACGGCGCGGCTCAGTCGAATTCGGGAACGCTCCGGAGGCCAGCCACAGGCTGAAGCCTGTATTACTAATTCCCTGTTTCTTCGCGCCGCGCGACGATCTTCTTTGTGGGCAACCGTAGCCGCCGCCTTTCAGGCGGCTGGACTGGCTGAAAGCCAGTCCGCGGGCAGGATTGCCTGCCCCACTTCTGACCACACAGACGTATGGAAGAAGTCTGCGGCAATGCCGTGCTGTGCCACCATCCTGCCATTCCTGTGACGTCGAAGATAGCCTGTACTAAGTTTGCGAGGCGCTGGCGGCGGCCGGCAATTCGCGGCGCACGGCGTCGAGAACGCCGTTCACGAAGTGTACCGATTCTTCGCCGGAGAATCGCCGGGCGAGTTCCAGCGCTTCGTCGATCACGACGGCGGGCGGAGTATCGGTGCGCAGCATTTCGTAGACCGCGATGCGCAGGATGTTGCGATCGACGGCGGGCATGCGCTCCATTCTCCAGTGAGCGGCGTGGCGGGTGATCAGATCGTCTACGCTGGCGATTTCGTCGATGACGCCGCGCAGGAGACGCTCGGCGAATTCGTCGGGCCGGGGCTTGCCGACGCTGTCTTCGTTCACGAGCAGGGAGTCGTAATAGCCGCGGATGATGTCGTCGAGAGGTGTGCGGCGCAGGTCCCACTGAAAGAGGAGTTGCAGCGCCTGCTGGCGTGCGCGGTGGCGTGCCATCAGCGTTCCGCTCGCAGTCTTCGGAGTAAGTGAGCCATCTCGATCGCTGTCATTGCCGCGTCGAAACCCTTGTTGCCAGCCTTGCCGCCTGCGCGGTCGGTGGCTTGTTCCACTGTGTTGGTAGTTAGCACGCCGAAGGCCATGGGGATGCCGGTTTCCGCGGATGCGGTGGCGATGCCTCGTGCCGCTTCACCGGCAACGTAATCGAAGTGCGGCGTATCTCCTTTGATCACAGCACCGAGGCAGATGATGGCGTCGGGCTTTCGCAGGGTGCGCTCGGCAATGGCGCGGGCGGCGATGGGCAGTTCCCAAGCGCCGGGCACGGTGATCACATCGGCGCGAACCTGTTCCAGATCGGCCCCATGCTGCTTCAGCGCGTCGAGCGCGCCGGCGAGCAGAGGGTCCGTGACGAAGCTGTTGAAGCGGCTCACCACGATGGCGAAGCGGAAGCCGGCCGCGCTCAAATCGCTGTCGAAGCTTTGGTGAGTGTGTTCGCTCATTTCCCTGTGAATACTGCTTTTCGCTTTTCGAGAAAAGCTCTGGTTCCTTCGCGGCGGTCTTCGGATGCAGCGGTGAGCCCGAAGGCCATCGACTCGAACCGCAGGCCCTCGAGCAAGCCGCCGTTGGCTCCGCAATCGACCGATTCCATGGTCAATGCTACAGCGAGCGGTCCGTTCGCGATCACTTTCCCGGCCCACTGCTTCGCCGCCGCGATCAATTCACTCTGCGGCACGATGGCGTTGACGAGGCCGATGCGATGGGCTTCCGCGGCGTCGATCGATTCGCCGGAGAGAAGCAGTTCGAGCGCGCGGCCGCGCCCGACCAGTCGCGGCAGCCGCTGCGTGGCGCCGTAACCGGGGACGATGCCGAGTTTGACTTCCGGCTGCCCGAGCTTGGCATTCGGCGATGCGATGCGGATCGTGCAACACATCGCGAGTTCGAGTCCGCCTCCAAGAGCGAAGCCGTTGATGGCTGCGACAGAGGGTTTGCGCATCGTTTCCAGCGCGCGAAAAATATCCTGGCCGCGGCGCGAAAGATGTTCCGCTTCGAGCGCGTCGGCGTTCGCAAGTTCGCCGATATCCGCTCCCGCGACGAATGCTTTTTCGCCCGCTCCGGTCAAAATCAGCGCCTTGACCGACGCATCTTCGCGGGCCATGCGAAACGCTTCGCCGAGTTCGGAAATCACGGCCTGGTTCAGGGCGTTCAGCTTCTCCGGCCGGCGGATCGTGATGAGCGCAAGGCCATCCGTATCCGGCTCAAAAGAGAGGAACTGAAATGACATATGGGATACTTGGGATTCAGCCCCATCTTACCGCATGCCCCCGGAATTCATCCGGAATTTCTCTATCATTGCGCATATCGATCACGGCAAATCGCACGCTTGCCGACCGTCTGCTGGAGGCCACCGGCGCGCTTTCCCAGCGCGAAATGATGGCGCAGGTGCTCGACTCGATGGACCTGGAGCGCGAGCGCGGCATCACCATCAAAGCGCACGCCGTGCGGCTCAATTACAAGGCCGATGACGGGCAGTATTATCAGCTCAATCTGATCGATACGCCCGGCCACGTCGATTTCTCCTACGAAGTTTCGCGCAGCCTGCAGGCCTGCGAAGGCGCGCTGCTGGTGGTGGACGCGTCGCAGGGCGTGGAAGCGCAGACGCTCGCGAATACTTATCTGGCGCTGCATCACAATCTCGAAATTATTCCGGTGATCAATAAGATCGATCTGCCGTCGGCCGAGCCGGAGCGGATTCGCGAACAGATCGAGGAGGTGATCGGGCTGGACGCCAGCGATGCGATTCTGGTGAGCGCGAAGCAGGGCATCGGCATTCACGAAATTCTGGAAGCGATCGTGCAAACGCGTGCCGCCGCCGCAAGGCGATCGCCCGACGCGCCGCTGCGCGCGCTGATTTTCGATTCCTGGTTCGATCCCTATCGCGGCGTGATCATTCTGGCGCGCATCGTGGACGGCACGCGTGCGCAAGGGCCAGAAGATCAAGCTGTGGTCGAACGGCGAGCAGTTCGAGGTGGAAGGCGTCGGGTATCAATCGCCCAAAGCCGATTCCGTGCGACGAACTGGCGGCGGGCGAAGTCGGGTTTCATCTTCGCCAACATCAAGAACGTTTCCGACGCCAAATCGGCGACACGATCACCGATGACGACGAACCCCGCGGCGGAAGCCGCTGCCCGGCTTCGAGGAGATCAAGCCGATGGTGTTCGCGGGCTTGTATCCGGTGGAATCGCACGAGCACGGCCTGCTGCGCGATGCGCTGGAAAAGCTGCGGCTGAACGACAGCGCGTTCAGTTTCGAGCCGGAGAATTCGGTCGCGCTGGGCTTCGGATTCCGCTGCGGCTTCCTCGGCCTGCTGCATCTGGAGATCGTGCAGGAGCGGCTGGAGCGCGAGTTCAATATCGACCTGATCACCACCGCGCCGGGCGTGCGCTACCGCATCACGAACACCAACGGACGAGGTGATCGAGGTCGATAATCCGCACCAAGTTCCCGGATCCTTCGGAGATCAAGCAGATCGAAGAGCCGATCATCGATGCCACCGTGATCACGCGCGAGGAATATCTCGGCGAGCATTCTGAAGCTGCTCGAAGAGAAGCGCGGCATGCAGAAGAAGTTCGAATACATCGGCGTCGGGCCGCGTGCTGCTGCTGTATGAGATGCCGCTGAATGAAATCGTGCTGGATTTCTACGACCGCCTGAAGTCGGCGTCGCGCGGCTATGCTTCGCTCGATTATCATCTGGCCGGCTATCGCGATTTCGCCGATGGTGAAGCTGGACGTGCTGGTGGCGGGCGAGCCGGTGGATGCGCTTTCGATGATCGTGCACACGCGATTTCGCCTACGAGCGCGGCAAGATGCTGATCGAGCGCCTGCGCAAGCTGATTCCGCGGCAGATGTTCGAGGTGGCGCTGCAGGCGGCGATCGGCAACAAGATCATCGCGCGCGAAACCATCTCGGCGATGCGCAAGAACGTGCTCGCCAAGTGCTACGGCGGCGACATCTCGCGCAAACGCAAGCTGCTCGAGAAGCAGAAGGAAGGCAAGAAGCGGATGAAGCGCGTGGGCCGCGTGGAGATCCCGCAGGAAGCGTTCCTGGCGGTGCTGAAGGTGGGGGATAGCGGGGCCGGACGATTAGGCCGGTAGAATTGAAGCATGAGGGAGCTTCTGCCGTTGACTCCGGAGCAGTTGCGAATCGCTGAAGACAGATTGCGCAATCCCGCGCCCGGAAGCCGGATTGAAGCGGCGAAGAAGTACGGCATCGATCTGAGTCTCCTGATCACGCAGTTGCGATTGACGCCCGCGGAACGGGCCGAAAAGATGGAGAGTGCATCGGAAGCAGTCGAGCAGATGCGCGGAATCGCGCGCAGACGCCGCTAATGCAATTCAAGAGAGCCCTCCAAGCGTTGTGTGACGCGCAGGTGGAATTCGTCGTCATTGGAGGCGTCTCGGCAAACTGGCACGGGAGCGCCCGCATCACACCGATCTTGATATTTTCTATTCGCGTGTCCAGTCAAATCTGAAACGGCTGGTAGCAGCACTGGCCCCCTTCCACCCTAAACCGAGGGGCTTTCCGGCAGGTCTGCCTTTCATTTGGGATGAAGCGACGCTGCGCAACTCTTCAGTGCTTACGCTGGATACCGATCTCGGGGAAATCGATCTCCTTGCCGAGGTCGCCGGCCTCGGCGGCTGGGATGAGGTTAACGCGCGCGCGATCACTGTGACCGCTTTTGACCGCAGTATTCGTACTCTGGATCTCGCCAGTCTGATCGCGTCGAAGCGCGCGGCGGGTCGTCCAAAAGACCTTGACACTCTTCCCGAACTCGAAAGCATTCTCGAATCCGAGACGCAATAATTACCTCGGCAATTAATTCCCCTTGTGCAAGTCCGGAGGTATCGGACAGCACGATTGCGCATAACGTGCTTGTAGGTTTCGCAGGCTGCCGAGCAAGCCGAGGAGAGCAACATGAGCATCGACAAGAAAGACGTGAAACAGGGGATCGACCAGGCGGCGATTCACCTGAAACAGGCCGTCGACAAAATGGCCGAGACCAGCGAGATGATCGCGGCGAAAGCCAAAGAAGCGGGCCGGAAAACCGGCAATCAAATGATTGAGCAGGGCAAGAAGCTCAAGAGCGCCAGTCGCTAGGCAGGCGGACTCGAAAGGAGCAATATGTTTCTGATTCTCATTATCGTTTTGATCCTCCTGCTGGGAGGCGGCGGCGGATATTATGGCCATACTCGGTGGGGTCCCGGTGGCGGGGCTGGCATCGGTATCGGCACGATTGTTCTGATTCTTCTGATCGCGTGGATGCTCGGCTTCTTCCACTAGAGCCGCAAACAGAATGTGCCCGACGAAGTGTGCATTTCTTCGCCGGGCATAGTATTTTAGTCTCCTGTTTCAAGGCACTCTTTGGCAGGGCTTTCCCCAATCGTGGCCGCCGCCTGTCGGCGGTTGGACTATTTCACCAGTGAATACATCGCTAGGCGGCTGGTCTTCGTACCAGTTTTCGCTGTTCCGGTGAAGTAATCGTCAAATTTACGTGCGTCGGATCGAGCTTCGTTTTGTGAATCAGGCAACTTTGCACGGCTTCGCGGACACCTCTCCGCTGGCCTGCCGTCAACTGCGCGGGCGAATCCACGTCGATCTGGAAGTCGTCGAGCGCCCTGTCTGCCCTGACGTGAACGCGAGTTCCCGCCTCAGCCAAGGCCGTTCGCTCCCGCAAATACTCGACGGTAGATAACGCGGCGTTCAACCCAAGCGACACCAGTGAGCTCATGCCTGGGGCCGGCTGGTCACGAAGCACGGGGTGACGCGTTTTGATCTCGAACTGCTGCGAGCCGAGATGTTCAACGAATACTTCCATGCGGCGTTCTTCGCAATTCGAGTGCCAGAAAACCAGCCTCGACGTGACCTGCGTATTTGCGGTCGCACGTTACACTGAATTCACATGGTTCAGAACGCGATCCCCGAGGGGCTCACTTTCGATGATGTACTTCTCGTACCCGCCCGCAGCGAAGTGCTTCCTGCCGAGGCGGAAACCAGGACCAAGCTAACCAGCAAAATCCCGCTCAACATTCCCATCGTCAGCTCGGCGATGGACACCGTCACCGAATCCCATCTCGCCATCGCGCTCGCCCAGCAGGGCGGCGTCGGCTTCATCCACCGGAACATGCCGATCGACCGCCAGGCGGAAGAGGTCGATCGCGTCAAACGCAGTGAAAGCGGCATGATCGTAGACCCGATCACGATCGCGCCCGACAAGAAAATCTCCGACGCCCTCGCGCTCATGGAACGCTATCGCATCTCCGGCGTTCCGGTCACGCAGCGACGGCAAACTGGTCGGCATCCTCACCAATCGCGACCTGCGCTTCGAGTCGCGCTTCGATCTGCCCGATTTCGGACGTGATGACGAAGGACAACCTCATCACCGTTCCCGTCGGCACCACGCTCGATGAGGCCGAGGAAATTCTGCATCGGCATCGCGTCGAGAAACTGCTGGTCGTTGACGACCACTACTTTCTGAAGGGCCTGATCACGGTCAAGGACATTCAGAAGAAGCTCAAATATCCGAACTCCGCCAAGGACGAACAGGGGCGTCTGCGCGCGGGCGCGGCCATCGGGGCCACCGGCGACTTTCTCGAGCGCGCGCAGGAACTCGTTCGCCGCAAGGTCGACGTGCTCGCCATCGATACCGCGCATGCGCACAGCATCCGCGTGCTCGATGCGGTCAGGGCCGTGAAGAATGCGATGCCGGAGGTGCAGCTCATCGTCGGCAACGTCGGCACCTATGAGGCGGCGCGCGAATTGATCTCGCTGGGCGCGGACGGAATCAAGGTCGGCATCGGGCCGGGTTCGATCTGCACCACGCGAATCGTGTCGGGCGCGGGCATCCCGCAGCTCACCGCGATCGCCGATTGCAGCCGCGCGACGCGCGAGGCCGGCGTTCCGCTGATCGCCGATGGCGGCATCAAGTTTTCCGGCGACATCACGAAGGCCATCGCGGCCGGCGCCGATTGCGTGATGATCGGCAGCCTGCTGGCGGGCACGGACGAGAGCCCCGGCGAGACGATTCTCTACCAGGGACGAACCTTCAAGAGCTATCGCGGGATGGGATCGCTGGGGGCGATGGCTTCCGGCAACACCGACCGGTATTCGCTCGACCCCACGCAGAAGCTGGTGCCCGAGGGCATCGAAGGCCGCGTGGTTTCGAAAGGCTCGCTGGCCGACCTTGTTTATCAGCTGGTGGGCGGCTTGAAAGCCGGCATGGGTTATTGCGGCTGCCGGATCGATCGCGCAGATGCAGTGCGAAGCGCGGTTTATGCGGGTGTCGCCGGCCGGGCTGCGCGAGAGCCACGTCCACGACGTGATCATCACCAAGGAAGCGCCGAATTACCGGATCGAATAGGTCGCGAACTTGTCATAGTTGTACATCTGGTTTTCGCTGCTATACTCAAAACATAACTTTCGCCTTTTGTTCGCATATACGGAGTTGCAGCTCTGGAGTAACATGGACGAAAAAGAACGCGCACGCGCACTGGAACAAACCCTCGGCCAGATCGAGAAACAATTCGGAAAAGGGTCCATTCTGCGCCTTGGCGCGAAGGACGCGATCGTTCCGGTATCGGTGATTTCGACCGGATCGATCGCGCTCGACGCAGCTCTCGGAACCGGCGGATTTCCGCGCGGGCGTATCTGCGAAATCTTCGGCCCGGAATCGTCCGGCAAGACGACGCTCGCGCTGCAGGTGATCGCGGAATCGCAGAAGCGCGGCGGCATGGCGGCGTTCATCGACGTGGAGCACGCGCTCGATCCGATTTACGCGCGCAAGCTCGGTGTGGATGTGGATAATCTGCTGGTCTCGCAGCCCGATTACGGCGAGCAGGCGCTCGAAATCACCGGCGCGCTGATGGCTTCGGGATCGATCGACGTGCTGGTGGTGGATTCGGTGGCGGCGCTGGTTCCCAAAGCCGAGCTCGATGGCGAGATGGGCGATTCGCATATGGGATTGCAGGCGCGGCTGATGTCGCAGGCGCTGCGCAAGCTCACCGGCATCGTGTCGAAATCGAAGACCTGCCTGATCTTCATCAACCAGATCCGCGAGAAGATCGGCGTGATGTTCGGGAGTCCGGAAACCACTACGGGCGGCCGCGCGCTGAAGTTCTATTCGTCGGTGCGTATCGATATCCGGCGCATCGCGGCGATCAAGGACGGCGAGGCGGTGGTCGGCAATCGCACCAAGGTCAAGGTGGTGAAGAACAAGCTGGCGTCGCCGTTCCGCGAAGCCGAGTTCGACATCGTTTATGGCGAGGGCATCTCGCGCGAGGGCGAACTGATCGATCTCGGCGCGCAGCACAACGTCATCGAGAAGAGCGGCTCGTGGTTCAGCTATAAGAGCGAGCGCATCGGCCAGGGACGCGAGAATGCTCGGCAGTTCCTGAAGGACAATCCGGATATCCGCCAGTCGATCGACACTGAGTTGCGGAAGGCGCTGGGCTTGATCAAACCGGAACCGGCAGTCAATTCGGCGGCAGCAGCGGGCGGAGGCGCTCCGGCTGCAGCAGCAGCCTGGTCCGAGGCCGGCTCCGGCGCTGGCACCTCGCGGGCGGTGACGGTTAAAGAGACCGCAGGGTCACGAATTCGATGTTTCTTGTCGTCGGCGTGAGCACGATGCCCGTCTGATCACGCAGCATTTGAAAGAATTCGCTGGTGTTTTTCGCGGGACCGTGAACTTCGAAATCGTAAACGCCTTCGAGGCCGGTTTCGTCGACAACCGGCCGTTCGAGACCTCGTTCCAGAAACTTGCCGAACTCATCGGCGGTGGTGTTCCCGGCGGAGACAGCGGAAAAGCCCATGTTTTCGGGATGTTTCATGAGCTCTTTCATCGCCTGCTCGATTGCTTCCGGCGTCTGCGGTGTTCAGGCCGGCAGTGAGAATTCGAAACCTGAGGAACTCGAAAAGCCGCCACCCAAAGCATCGGGGCCGGTTTTCGCTGGCGGCGTCTTGCCTTTGAGGGCGGTCATCACGTAAACATCGGCCGGTTTGCTCTCGACAGCCGCGGAAACTTTGAAGTGTTTTTCGATGGCGCGCTGCACGAGCTGGTAGATGGCATTCTGGTCTTCCTCCTTCGGCAACACTGCAACAAAATCGAATTTTTCGTCGTTATCGAGCGATGGGGAAGAACCACCCGGCTCGGCTCCGTTTCGTAAACCATCGCGACCATCGCTTTCAGATCGAAGCCGCGCTGCGTCCAGAAGTCCGGCCCGGCAGATCCGACGGTGCCTTTGGTCGTTGAAGCGGTGATGTGAACTTCATAAGAGGCTGGTATGTCAGGTTTTTCGGAAACGACGGGACGGTCGAAGCGCTCCTGTTCGCTCTCGAGACGAACTTTGTCTTCGGCAAGTAGCTTGAATACCTGATCGTCCGGCGTGTCGCGGGGAATGGCGACTGCCTTACCGGCGAGGATGCCGGCTACCTGTTCCGCCTGAACAATGAAAGTGAAGCCTGCGATCCGGCCGGTTGGGTCGACGATGACGTTTCCCCCCGAGTCGCCCTGCCAGGCGCGCGCAAGCTCGCGCTTTTCGTCGATCAACAGCCATCCGTCGATTGGGTGGTCCCGCAGGAAGGGCTCGATGGCAGACCAGGGCTCGGTGGCTACCCAGACGAACTGGACCGGTTGATCCGCAAACTTCGCGATCAGATCATTCCATCGGGTAACGCCCTGGACATTGGGTGTGAGGGGCAGGAATTGCAGGACCGTATACTGACCGGTCAGAGTGGGAGAGTGCTTCGCTGAGGCGGATGACCGCACAACTTTGCTCCAGTCAATCGCAGGGGCGGGATCGCCGGCGTGAAGCGGCGCCGCCACATCATGCTGCGCCAAAACGGCGGCGCAGGGCAGAAGAAAGAAAATCGCCCGGAGAGAGATGGCCATGGAAACCACTTAATCCAGCGTCTGATGGACGCGGATCGCCCACGTTCCATAAGTCTTGACGAACACGAAAATCTCGTGGTGTTCCCCGAGGGGTTCCGGATACCGCGTAGCTACCCGGACCACTGCAATATTCCAGCCGGGGAAATCGACGGATTCAACTGTTCTCTGAACCTGCCCTGTCACGCCGCTCCACAGTTGAGCCAGCGCGGTCCTGCCTTGAACAGAATTCCCGTTGGCGGAGATCCATTCGCCGTCCTGGGAATAGAATCCGGCCGCCGTTTGACCGTCGTGGGCGTTTCTCGCGTCGGCAAACTTCTTGACAAGCGTCCGGATGGACGGTTCATCCGCATGAGGGCCTGGGCCAGCGCCGGCACGGGCGACTGCTCTGGCCAAGTCAATCGCAGGCGGAAGATTGTCAGGAAGAGAAGGACGGGGATCCTGCGCGAAAACGGCGCCGGGCAGGAGAAGGAACAGAAATGCCTGGAGCGGGATGGGCATGGAACCTTTCTGTGAGTATCCCGCATCTTCCGGGAGCGAAATGGGTCAGGTATCCAGGAGGCTTCTTACCGCTCCATTACTGTTTGAATGCGTAGGTAGAGGGAGTTCGGGATCCTCCACAATCGAGGGAGGAGCCCGAAGGTTCCTCAAACCCGATTGTGGAGAAACTACCTATGCGAGTTTATTTTGTCGGACTGGACGTACATAAGCAAGTGATCGCCTTCTGCGTTAAGACAGCAGAGGGTGCAATCGTGAAGGAGGGCAGCATTCCGGCCACGCGAACGGCGCTGAACGAATGGGTAAAGACGCTGCCGGGGCCATGGCATGGCGCGATGGAAGCGACCATATTCAGCCACTGGATTTACGAGCATCTGAAGCCGCATGCCGCAAAACTCGAGATGGGGCACGCGGCGCGCATGAAAGCAATCTGCGCGGGGAAGAAAAAGAGCGACAAGATCGATGCCCGCACCATTGCGGACCTGCTGCGGTGCAACCTGTTTCCGTCCTGTTTCGTAATTTCGCCGGAATTGGGCGCGTTACGGCAGCAGTTGCGATTCCGGCGCCTGCTGGTGGAAGAAACCGTGATGTTCAAGAACAAGACGGCGGGATTGCTGATGGGGGCCGGGGTGGAATACGAACGACGCCGTCTGCACGGCAAACGCTATTTCGAGAGCCTGGTGAAGGACAACGAGTGGATCGGCCAGGAACTGCGGCCACTGCTGGAGTTCAATCGCGCCCAGATGACGACCCTGCAGGCCATGGACCGGCGGCTGAAGGGTAGCCGGCCAGACTCATCCGGGTGAGGCGCTTCGGCGTTTGACTCGCACAATGGCGCAGCCGTTGTGAACAGGTTCCCTCCAGACCCCGCGGAGCCGCGACTCGGCAAACAGTCCGCTGTTATGCCGCCGTTTTCACTGTTTTGGGGCTGGAGGGTTTAGCTACGACTCAATCTTCCGTGACGTGTTCCCCGGGACACGATCCGGCAAATGAATGTCTGGTGACCGGCCTGTTCCGGATCCCTTCGGCAAAGATCAAAAACGCTGTTCGGTGCTGTGACCACTAACCTGTTCTGGTCTTCCTCACGGAAGCCCCGGGAATTTTGCGTCTTCGCTTGACATTTACCTACCATGAAAGTCGCGGCTCAGAAAGATGAGTGCTGATTTCCAAGCGGGTTACTGAGCCGCGCGCGTCAGCAAGCGGTGACGAAATGGCCTTTTTCAGGAGCCTGCTGATCTGAGGCGTTACTTCAGCGCTTATTGTTTCAAAGCGACGGGTCGGTTCGGTTCCCGGCGCGGGGGCGGCTGGAACAGCTTATCGAGATTGGTCGCGGGATCGATCTGAATCATCGTCAAGCCGAGAAGCATCTCTTCCCAACTCTGATCGCCCCAACGGACTTCCGCGGTGGGATCCGGATTGGAACGGTTGTTCGGCGAGTTATCCCAAGTGCCCGTGACTTCGAGCTTCGTGCCGCGCGGCAGAGGCTTCGGATTCGCCAGGTAGTAATTGATCTGCCAGTTGAAATCGTAGTTGGAGACGTGGAACAGGGGTTCCGACTCTCCCGTGGGATAAATGGCGCGCAGGTCCATCGCTTTGCCGCGAAGGTGCATGTGCGGAGCAACAGCGAGCAACTGAGCGTCGTGGGCGAGGGTTAGTTCGGCTTTTGCGGAATAGTTGGCCGCGCCCGGCGGGATCACGAAGCCACCGTCCGAAACGTTGGCGATGAACGCGCGTTTTGTGGGCGGCGTTTTCGCGAATACCAGGCCGATGCGCGATTTGTCCGAGCCCGGTGTGCCGTTGGTGGTGTAGTGAATCTGCAGGACGAAGTCGGCGCCGGCGGCAATGCGAAAGGCCGTGCCCGCAGGCAGCGTGTAAGGCTGGGTGCCGGGCGCGTATCCCACGAGCCATTGATCGGCGATTGAGCCTTCAGCGGTGCGGTCGCCATCGCTCGATCGCGTCTTCCTGCCTGCGCGGGGAGCGGGAACGAACGGCACGCCCACCGGATACTCGTGCAGCCATTTCGATCCGGGTTGGCGCTCGTAGAGAACGATGTGGTGCACGTGAGCGCGGTCTTCGGGACGAATTTCGAGGGCCTGCACCCAAACATCCTGTTGGAAATGAGTCGGAATGACGATATAGGTGTATTCGACGGTCCCGCGCGCCGGGATTTCGTAGGCGGCAGGCATTTCGACCACCATGTCGGGCTTGCCGATGTTCCAGCCATCGACAAAAGCGCGCGGGGCCGGGGCGAATTTCGCGTCGCCTTCGGGTGCTCCGGCATCAACCCAGTTCTTGATGGTTTCGATATCTGCGGGTGACAGCGTCACGTCGTTGCTGTAGTGCTGCACGGTATTATCGGCGAACCAGGGTGGCATTTTGCGCGAGAGCACGGCCTGTTTGATTGCCTTGGCCCATTTGCGCGTATCGTCATAGGTTAGGAGTGGCATCGGGGCGATCTCGCCGGGGCGGTGGCAGGTCTGGCAGTGGGCCTGGAGAAGGGGTTCGATATCTTTGTGGAACTCGGGCGCCGGCGCGGCGCTAATGAGGAGGGTCGAAGCCAAAGTCAGAAGACACGCGTTGCGCAATGCCATATCTGATTATCGTTGGCAGCTCCGCTTCGCGAAGTCAAGGCACTGCTTCTTTTCCGTTAGCGCTTCCGGAATCGGCCCGCCAAGGGGAAGAACATAAATAAGAGAACGTAGCCGATGGCCGGAACGGACACAAACAGGAGCAGACAGAACAGTGTGCCACTCGACATCGGGACGTGCTCAGTGATGTGGTACCTGATGAGGGCTGCGGAGTAATATCCAGCGAAGAGCAACCCGGCCAGCGCATACAGAAGTTTCAGACGCCGTGTCCGCATCGAACGAATTCTCTCACAAAACACTCGCGGCGGCCAGTAGTTCGCGAACGAGTTCGTCCGGGAGGTCGAGCATTGCATCGTGGCCGCAGGCCAGCGTACGCGTCTTCCAGCCTTTCGTTTTCGCGCGCTCGTAGAAGAAGGGAAACGGCGAAGGAGCCCAGCCATCGGCCAGGATGAATGTGACATTGGCGATGCGATCGAGCTCTCCAGTCAGATGGAGAGGCTGCTGAAACGTGGCCAGCGATTGCGGTGTGCACTGGCGGTTCACCCAATCGCGATCGTTGGCGTTGACACCGAAGGCTTCGGCGGGAATCGGCGGCACCTTCCATCCTTCTCCCGTTTGACGGGCGGCATCCACCTGCGCGTCTCGCATCTCTGGCGGGAGGGTATCGTGCAGGCTTTGTCCGTTCTCGGGCACGAATGCATCGAGATAGACGAGTGCGCCGATGCTGTCTGCGATGCGATCGGCCACGCCGCTGATCACCGCGCCGCCGTACGAATGGCCGCATAACACGACATTCGAAAGCTCCTCCCAGCGAATGACGTTCACGACGTCGGCGATGTGGGATTCGAGATTCACCTCAGGCGATGACAGATGCGATCGCTCTGCAACGCCCGTCAGCGTGGGTGTGAAGACCTGATGGCCTTGCTTCTCGAGCGCGGAGCGAACGCGTTTCCAGCACCAGGCGCCGTGCCAGGCACCGTGAACAAGGACAAAGGTCGACATAACCTGGCTTCTCCGATCAGGGTGATGGTATCGCAGGGGTGGTGGTGGAAAACCACCGCGGAATCAGTTTCCGCGAGGGCATTCAGGCTGAAAGTGATTGAATTTCAGTGGCTTTGTCGTTTGGCATCGGGGTTGCCTTCTTACGGCAGCGTAAGGAGGAAACGGAAATGAAAAAGAAGCTGATTGCAGGATTTTTGCTGGCGGGGAGCTGCTTGTTCGCCGCGCCTCGAATTGCGATTGGAATCGGGGTGGGAGTCCCTGTGGCCCCTGTGCCGGTCGTCAATTATGGATATGTCGCTCCCGCGCCGGTTTATGCTGCGCCGCCCATGCCGGGACCCGGATACACGTGGGTTGCGGGTTACTGGTATGGCGCCGGACCGCATCGCGTGTGGCGTGCGGGATACTGGGCTGCGCCTCACCGCGCTTACTTCGTCGCACCGCTTGCGCGTTTCCGCCGCTGAGGAGTTTTTGGGGCGCTCTTGCCGAGCCGCAGTTTCCACGCGGTGTGCAGGGCTCCGGTGAGAACGTCTTCGCTCGCGTTGGCCAGGCGGATGTGGGTCATGCCCATTTTTCCCCATCCGCCTGCGATGGGAACGAAGACATCGGGCAGCTCTTCGATGAAGGCGGCCTGCTGTTCGGGTGTGAGCTTGAGGTTCCCGTAGCCATTGCTTTGCGATGCGAGCGTCGCGAAGATCTTGCCGCCGACGCGGAAATCGGGCGAACCCATGTGGGAACTCTCTTCAGCGCCTTCAAAGCTCAGTGCGATTCGTCGAAAATCGTTGGTTGTCATGCCACTCATCGCCATTCCGCTAGCGCTCCTTCAAGCAAGTCGCGGCTCAGCAAAACCACCGGCGATTTCGAGGCGCGCCAGCTAATTGATTATTTCGCAAGCAGGAAGTTGCCTACAACCATCGCGTCGATGCCCGAGGAATAGAAACTGCGCACGGCATCGCGCGGCGTGCAGACCAGCGGTTCGCCGAAGAGGTTGAACGAGGTGTTGTAGAGAACCGGCAGGCCGGTCTTCTCTCCGAACGCGTGGAGCAACTGCCAGTAGAGCGGATTGTCTTCCTTCGATACCGTGTGCACGCGGACCAGATCGTTGGCGAGGATCGCCCCCCGGAATTTTTCGTGATGCGGCGCGCGAACGCGGCTGACTGTGGCAAGATGGCGCGCGTTCGATCCGGCGTCGAAATATTCCGAAGCCAGTTCAGCCGGCACAGACGCAGCGAACTTTCGCACCGGCTCTCTGTGCTTGATGAACGCGTTGAGGTTTTCGGTGGAATATGGGTCCTGCGGCGAGGCGAGGATGCTGCGATTGCCGAGCGCGCGCGGGCCGAACTCCATGCGGCCCTGCATCCAGGCGACGATTCGGTTCTCTTTGAGTTGATCGACTGCAGCGCCGATCATTTCCGGGGTGGTCGCGAGAACCTTGAACCGGAGCTTGCAGTTCTCGAGCACCTGCTTGATTTCCGACGCGTCGAACGAGGGGCCGAGGCAGTAGCCGCCGCCATCGACCCTGCGCGTCTCGCCGCGGCAATTCGCTCCAGACGCTGAGCGCGGCGCCGAGCGCTGTGCCGGCGTTACCGGCCGCGGGCTGCGCGAATACACCTTTGAACCGGCCTGAGTTTTCGAGCGCCGAAACCAGCATGGCGTTCCAGGCGACGCCTCCGCCGAGGCAGACGTTTTCGGCATCGCCGGCGAGGCGCATCACGTAATCCTCGAGGGTCTTCTGCATGCTTGCGGCGAGGTCCGCGCGTGCCTGCGGTTTCCATTCCGTGCGGGCGTCGAGTCCGGTCTCTTCGAAGAACTTCGGGCCGAAGCCGCCGTGCCCCTGGCGTCCGGAATCGAAATACGACTGATCGATCGCGCGATCGTGAACGATGGAGGCGAAAACCTTGCGGTAGCGCGGCTCGCCGGTGGCGGAGAGCCACTGCACGCGATGTTCGTCGGCGCGGCGCTGAAATCCGAGCAGTTCGGTGACGCGCCCGTAGAGTTCGCCGATTGAATCCGGATAGAGGATTTCTTCTTCGAGCACGAGCCGGTTCCCTTCGGCGCGCCAACGGGTGCCGCAGCGGAGGTCGCCTTCGCGGTCGAGCGCGATCACTGCCGCGTGCGGGAAGGGCGAGGTGAGATAGGCAGCCGCCGCATGCGCCGCGTGATGATCGACCGAGACAACACGGGCTTTCGGGAACATGCGCAGCGCGATCGGCAGCGCCGAGCCGGGCGGCAAGAGGTCGGGCCAGCGCTACGTAGTCGACATCTTCCGGAGCGATTCCGGCGATGCGCAGGCAGGCTGCGACCGCGGCTTCGGGGAGGCGTCCGGGCTGCGGACGGCGCGTGAGCTTGGCTTCTTCGATGGCGGCGGCGATGCGGCCGTCTTGTACGATGGCGGCGGCCGCGTCGCCCAGCACTCCACCGATTCCGAGGATGTTCAATTTCCCGTCCCGCGTTTTTCGATTTTGGCCCAGGTGTCTTTCAGGGCTACGGTGCGGTTGAAGACCGGCGAGCCGGGAGTGGAGTCAGGGTCGACACAGAAATAGCCGAGGCGCTCGAACTGGAAACGTTCCATCGGAGCGACGTTGGCGAGCGCGGGCTCGAGCTTGCAGTGAGTGAGCACTTCGAGCGACGCGGGGTTGAGATTGACGGTGAATTCCTGGCCCTCGGGTGTTTCATTCGGATTTTCGGTGGTGAAGAGAGTTTCGTAGAGGCGCACCTCGGCGTCGACCGCGTGCGCCGCGGAGACCCAGTGAATGGTCGATTTCACTTTGCGTCCGTCGGGCGCATTGCCGCCGCGCGTGGCCGGATCGTAGGTGCAGTGAATTTCGATCACTTCGCCTTCGATCGTTCTTCACCACGCTGTTGCACTTGATGAAGTAGGCGTAGCGCAGCCGCACTTCTTTGCCGGGCGAGAGGCGATAGTATTGCTTCGGCGGATCTTCGCGGAAATCTTCCTGCTCGATGTAGAGCACGCGGGAAAACGGAACCTTGCGCGTGCCCGCGGATGCATCCTCGGGATTGTTCACGGCTTCCAGTTCGTCCACCTGATCTTCGGGATAGTTATCGATCACGACGCGGAGCGGCCGCAGCACCGCCATCATGCGCGGCGCGCGCTTGTTCAGGTCTTCGCGCACGTGGTGTTCGAGCAGGCGCAGTTCGATGGTGCCGTTGGTCTTCGATACGCCGAGCGAATTGCAGAAGTTGCGAATCGATTCGGGCGTGTAGCCGCGGCGGCGAATGCCGGATAGCGTGGGCATGCGCGGATCGTCCCAGCCGCGCACGTGGCCTTCTTCGACGAGTTGCAGCAGCTTGCGCTTGCTCAGCAGCGTGTAGGTGATGTTGAGGCGGTCGAATTCGATCTGCTGCGGATGATGGATTCCCAGCTGCTCGACGAACCAGTCGTAGAGCGGCCGGTGATCTTCGAATTCGAGCGTGCAGATGGAGTGCGTGATGCCTTCGATCGAATCGGACTGGCCGTGCGCGAAGTCGTACATCGGGTAGATGCACCACTCGTTGCCGGTGCGGTGGTGCTCGGCGTGGAGGATGCGGTACATCACCGGATCGCGCATGTTCAGATTGGGCGAGGCCATGTCGATCTTCGCGCGCAGCGTGCGCGAGCCATCGGGAAATTCGCCCTCGCGCATGCGATCGAGAAGATCCAGATTTTCTTCGACGGAGCGGTTGCGATACGGGCTTTCGCGGCCCGGCTCGGTGAGCGTGCCGCGATACTGGCGCACTTCTTCGGCCGAGAGATCGCAGACGAACGCCTTTTCGTCGCGAATCAGCTGCTGCGCCCACTCGTAGAGCTGACCGAAATAGTCGGACGCGTAGAAGATGCGGTCTTCCCAGTCGAAGCCGAGCCAGCGTACGTTGTCCATGATGGAGTCGACGTATTCCTGCTCTTCCTTTTCGGGATTGGTGTCGTCGAAACGCAGGTTGGTCTTGCCGCCGAATTCGGCCGCGAGCCCGAAGTTCAGGCAGATGGATTTCGCGTGCCCGATGTGCAGATAGCCGTTCGGCTCGGGAGGAAAGCGCGTTTGCACGCGGCCGTGGTATTTGTCCGTTTTCAGATCGTCGAGGACGATCTCGCGGATAAAATTCGTGCGCGGCGGCGCGCTGGTCGGCCACCTTGGCACTTGGTCGGGTGTCATATCGATTTGAGTTTCTGAATGGCCTGGCCGATCCGCTTGAGGCAGGTCTCGCGGCCCAGTACTTCCAGCGTACCGAACAGGGGTGGCGCGGTCTTGCGGCCGCAGACGGCGACGCGTATGGGCTCGAACATCTGGCCGGCTTTGATGGCGAGGGATTCCGCCGCAGCGCGCAGCGCCGCTTCGAGACCATCGTGCGTGAATTCGGCCGTGCGCGAGGGCTTCCGCCGCTTTTTCGAGTACTCGCAGCGCGAGCGCCGCATCGCCTTTCTTCGGAATCAGCTCGGCGGTGTCATACGGGGCGAGTTCGTCGACGAAGAAGAAATCGGCGACGGTGACGACATCGCCGAGCAGCTGGATGCGTTCGCGGATCAGCGGGGCGATCAGTAGCATTTTTTGCGCATCGGCGTGCCAGCCCGCTTTCGCGACAAAGGGCATGAGGCGTTCGGCGAGATCTTCCACCGGCAGCGTGCGGATGTGCTCGGCGTTGAGCCAGAGCGCCTTCGGATCGAAGGGATTCTCTTCGGTGAAATTGACGACGGCGTTGCTGCGATTCACGCCTTCGAAGGAAAAGACATCGACCAGTTCCTGGCGCGTCATTTTCTCGCGATCGTCTTTGGGCGACCAACCGAGCAGACACACGAAATTGATAAAAGCCTGCGGAAGAAATCCTGCGTCGCGATAAGTCGTGACGGACACCACCGGCCCGTGGTTGCGCTTCGAGAGCTTGCTGCCATCGGGCGCGAGCAAGAGCGGCAGATGCGCGAACTGCGGCGGCTCGACGCCAGCTGCGCGAAAGATCAGGACGTGCTTGAACGTGTTGGTGAGGTGATCCTGCCCGCGCACGATGTGGGTGATGCGCAGATCGGCGTCATCGGCGCAGGAGGCCAGGTGGTAAGTCGGCACGCCATCGCTGCGCAGCAGGGCGAAGTCTTCGATGTCGGCCGCCATCTTCGATTGCTCGCCGTAGACGAGGTCGTTGAACGGTGACGGCTTCGCTCGAGTCGTGCGGCACGCGAAAGCGCAGTACGAACTTTTCGCCCGCCGCCGCGCGGCGGTCGCTTTCTTCGCGCGATAGTTCACGCTGCCCCGGGTTGCAGAGCCACGCGCCGCCATCGTGCTTCTTCTCCGCTTCGCCCGTTTCCATCGGCGTGAAATCGCGATAGGCCAGGCCGCGCTCGAAGATTTCGTTTGCGACCTTCCTGTGCAAGTGCGAGCCGCTCGGATTGCCGGTATTGCTCATCCCAATCGAGACCCAGCCACTCCAGTCCGTCGAAGATCGACTGCAGGGATTCGTCGGTGTTGCGCTCGAGATCCGTGTCGTCGATGCGCAGGATCATGGTGCCGCCATTGCGGCGCGCGTAGAGCCAGTTGAAGATGAAGGTGCGCGCACTGCCGACGTGCAGATAGCCCGTCGGCGAGGGGGCAAATCGAACCCGGATCATGAAATTCGAGTATAGCGACGCGCCCTTACGGGGCAGCGCGAGCGCGCCTGCGGTCGCGCATCAGAATGAATCCGTAGAGCGCCAGAAACAGCCCCGCGGCAACGGCGATGAACATCCAGGCGTGTGCCTTCAACCAGGAACTGGACTCGCGCCCTAGCGTGATTCCCAGCCAGGCCTCGCCGAAATAGCGCAGCACGCGGGCGAGGAATACCACCGAGATGAATTCCGTCATCGACGTGCCCATTACGCCCGCGCTGATGACGAAGAGCTTCAGCGGCATGGGGATGGGAATCAGGGCGGGGACGAAAACGGTCACCATGCCGTAGCGCTTGAACCATTCGCGGAACTTCGCGGCGCGGCCCTCGGGCGCGGCTTTGTTCATGAAACGCCTGCCGCCGCGATGCGATGCGGTGAATAGAATGATGTTGCCGACCATCGATCCCGCAACTCCGAGGCCCGCGCAGAGCCAGGCGCTTGACGGACGTTCCACGGCAATCAGAATCAGGAATGCGTCGAAGACTCCGGCAACCGGCACGCCGGAGGAATCGAGAATGGAAAGAAAAAGGATACCGGCGGGCCCCCAGGCTACCAGGGCGTCGGTCAAGTGGCGAAGCAACTCCTAATGTTAAACCAGAACGCCGCTATTGATGCTTTCTGGTCTTTTCCAATGCAAGATAAGGCACCCAACTTATTATGATCAAGGGAGTTCGAGAATATTCGAACGAAAGCCCTTCCCATGAGAGCGATCGAACTCATCGGCGACATCGACGAGCAACATCGATTGAGAGCCAGCGTACCGGAGGAACTTCCCGCAGGGCGTGTGCGGTTAATTATCCTCTTGTCGGCGGAAGATGAATCCGGCGTTTGGGCTCGTGGCGTTGCCCGAGAATGGGCGGACGAATTGAGCGACTCCCATGAGGATCTCTACACGCTCGCAGACGGACAACCCGTTGATGCGGCCCAGTGAGATCTACCTTGCCCGGTTCCCATTCGGGGATGTTCCTGGAATGAAGCTTCGACCTGTACTACTCATTTCTGGCGCAGTGGGATCTGTGCCGGAAGTCCTGGTTTCCTATATCTCATCCGTCATACCAGGCCAACTTCTCCCGTCGGATCTCATCCTGGATCCTGCGAGACCCGAGTTCCGCTCCACAAATCTGAAAGTTCTATCCACGCTGCGACTGTATAAGCTCGCAAGCATCCAGTGCTGCCGGCCTCGTCCGCAGTCGCGGTGTTGTTGACGAAGAAGCTTGCGGTATTCCTCTCGCTATAGGACAGTGGTCCTTCCTGCTATTGCGATCGCAGTTTAAGGCGCGTCATCGACGCTGTTTGGCGACTTCCTTTTTCCATTTGATGGCTTCGGAATCGTTGGGGAGCAGCGATAACAGGCTCGCAATATCCCGCTCGGCATCGCTCCAGCGCTTTGGCTTTGATATCCGATTTCACAGACTCGCGTAGAGCCTTGACCCGTGGTTTTTGCTTGAGGCCCTCCTCAATTCGCCGCCGCATTTTCGATGCCGCGGGATCGTCGGGAGCCTCCTGAAGCAACTTCTGGATCTGTGAATCCGCTTTGCCCCAATTGCCGGATGCGATCGCATCATCGATCGACGAGTGCAGCGCGGCAACTTTGCGGTCATGCGAGCTTCCCCTGGAGATCTGATCCTTCCAGTCTTTGATGCCAGAGTCGTCCGGATTTGCTTTCTCGAATTGTTTGACCCGGACCGCGGCATCGAGCCAGTCGCGTGATCGTATGGCATTCCTGATGGCATCCGCGGGACTCGGCGCCGCAACCACCGGTTCCGGCGCGGGAATTGGCGGAGGCGCTGGCTGTACCGACGGCCCCGTGATGGGTTCGCTTGCGGGCGCCTTGGCCACGGATAGACTCGCGGCAGGCGTGGTGTGCATGCGGAAAAGGAACAGACCTGCCGCGCCGGCGACGCACACGATAAAGACCACAACGAGCAAAACGGGAAAGGGACGCGTTCGGGAAGCGGTCGGGAGGACAGCAGGCTCACGCTGCATCCGGATCGTCGCGGTTTCGTCAGTTTGCGCTTCTCCTGGCGGTGGCGCCGGCAATTTGCGCCGCAGAGCCTGCGCCTTTTCGTTCAACCGATCCAGCACCAGGGCTCGATTGAGGCACGCCCGCGCGCCAACGGCGTCTCCCTTCTTCAGTAACGATTCTGCCTCGCCCGCGAGTTCGCTGGCACGACTCGTGCGCAGGTACACCTCGACGGGAGCCAGATCGAGAATCAGTTCCTGCAGACTCTGATATCGCCGCGCCGGGACTTTAGCGATTGCCTTCTGCACGATCTCCTGCAGGCGCGGAGGGCAGTTGCGAACGACTCTGCCGACCGGAGCGGGGTCGAAGTTCGTGATGAGATTGACCGCGTGGGGCAGGCTGTTCGCCTGGAATGGCTGGATACCGGTCAGCGTCTCATAGCAAACCACGCCGAAGGAAAAGATGTCGGACACCGGATCACCTTTGGCGCCTTCCAGTTGCTCCGGAGCGAGGTATCCGAAGGTACCCTGGACGAGGCCGGTGGCCGTCATGTGTTGCGTCATCTCCGGGTCCGTGAGGCGGGCGATGCCGAAATCGAGGACTTTGACGACGCCGCCGTTGAGCAGCATCACGTTGGCGGGTTTGATGTCGCGATGCACTACGCCGCGGTCGTGAGCATAATGTAGCCCCTCCGCAACCTGTAGCAGGATGTTTACTTTCTCCCACAGTTCGAGAGCCGGGGTTTCTTCGATCGCCTTGCGGAGTGTCTTCCCGTCGAGAAACTCCATGGCGAACCACGGCTGGCCGTCGTGTTCGCCGGAGTCGTAGATGGTGACGATGTTCCGGTGATGCAGATTGGCGGTGGTAGCGGCTTCGCTGCGAAAGCGGGCGAGCGTCGCGGGGTCATTTCCGACGTGGAGATTGATGACTTTGATCGCGACGCTGCGCCGTATTTCGGGATCCCACGCACGATAGACGGTGCCGAATCCCCCGCGGCCGAGCTCTTCCTGGATGCTGTATTTGCCGATCTGGTCCACTGACGCCCCAATCTTACCAGTGGAGCAACGAGCGGTTCAGAAGGAACACTTGCCCGTCGGAATGCAACGCGACACACAACCCACAGGTTGTCGAGTCGGGTCGGTTTCGGCGTTTCCCGGCAAATTCCTTAATTGGAATTCACGTCGATTCTGACCCAGTAGCTTCCAATGTTATCCACGAGTAAGAGGTCAGGGTAATCGCCATCCTTAACGTCGTTGACCGCAAAATACAAATACCCGCTCAACTTCTGTGTTGCCTTTGTCCTGGCGACCTTGCTACCGACATCGAAAATTGCCGGGGCCAACGTCTTCACGAGATCCGGGCGTTCCAGTGGGTCAAAATCGGTATCGCTGAAAGCCCCAATCAAACGGCCGTAGGGCTGCGTCATCAGCAAGCGTCGCTTCAGTGACTCTGGATTCGCTTGCTTCATCGCCTCCACTGTCTCGCCGTCGGGGCCGCACCAGGGCCAAACGGGCACCATCCCCCGTCTCTCCGCCTCGGTATAGTAGAGCGGCTTGTAAACCGAGCCCGGAGCGTGCTCCTTGTCAATACGATTTTCAGCCTTCCGGCGGGCTTCCAGTGCGAGGTTGAGATCGTATAGCGAGGTTTGAATTCGTCCTCCGGCGTTTATTGTATAGAATTCGCCCTCCCGCACCTGGATGGAAGTCTGATTCCAACCTTGCGGAGAAACCATGAGCACTGCACTCGAACCGCCGCCTTTGGTGGGCTGCCTGATCACGACATGAGAGGAGTCGGTCGCGCCCAGTTGAATTTCGCTCGCGTTCGAAGGTAAATGCCGCAGAATTTCGTAGGCTAACAGGAATACGACCGCCGACGTGGCGAAAATAAGAAGAACTAATTTACCGAGGCGCGGCCAACTATCGAGGATTTCAAGGAAGACTTTTCCATTTGAGCGTTCGGGCATGTTTCAGCTTGTTCCTCTCCGGATCAGCGCCGACTTACAACGCCAAGACCGTTGCTTCCGGGTTCCTGCGCCTCTAATTCAGACGATTATATAGCGATCCTGCTTCGTCAAGCCGTTGAACAATTCAGCCTCCGCGCTTGTACATCAGAATCTTCGAGGTTAGTAGCTGGACTTCTTCCACATTCTGATTGAGCGTAATGCTTGTTACGGTGACAATCGCCTGATTCGGTTTTCGAACGCGAAGGTGTGATCTTTAGAAGCTCGCTTTCCACTCGTACAAGGACTTCGAAGGAAATAGACGTGCGGCCTACTTCACGGAAATTACGACACCAGAGGGTGTCTGCACACCGCCAACGATTGCCATTATGGGAATATCGCCCGTTCCAAGACCCGGCGGGACGGTTAAATTCAATTGAAACAGACCTGCTTCGGTGATGCCTGCGAAGGAAGGCGCGACGCTAACTCCATTTATCAAGAACCGTACGGGACTCTCAACGGTACTATACGCGCCAAGCGGCACCGCCATGCCGGCGGGAATCGCTGGCATCGTGGGACCGAAGCCGACGCCGAAAAGCTCTATGGTATCGCCGACCCGCACCGGTTTCGTCGGGTAACCAAGAGAACTGCCATCGGGTCCGATGAAGTCGTATGTACCTTCGCCTTGCTCCCCCGAACCATCGGACCTCAAGATAATGCCAGCGATGTACTTACCGCCCACAACACACAATGAAGGAGCGAACTCCCCGAGAGTGACTGTCGATGAGGCTCTTCCCTCGGCGGTAGTTACGACCACGGGCACCGTGCCAGTGGCGGTGTCGTCCGGCGCCTGCAGATTAATTTGGGTGGGGCTGACGAATCACAGATACGCGGACTTTCCATCAACAGTGACGGTCACATCCCCCAGTAACCTGGGGAAGTTCCCGCCCCACGTAAACACACCACGCGCGAGGTTCGTCCCGTAAATGGAAACCCATGAACCCGATTGAATGACGGATGTCGAGCTATAAATCGGTACGATTCCGTTCTGACTGATCGCGGGAAGGAATGCATCGATGATGGGAAAGGGGAAAGCGGCCGACGATGGCATGCCTTGGCGCAGAATTGTAATACTGGCGCTGCCCTGCACGGCAATAAGACTGGCCGGTACGGAAGCTGTTAATTGCGAGGCGCTGACAAATTTGGTTGGAAGCGACGACCCGTTCCATTGTACTGTGTCGCCCGAAAGAATTCCCGTGCCGTTCACGATCAACGTCAAGGCCGTTCCGCCTGCCGTCGCGGAGGCCGGAGTCAGCCCCGTGATGGAGGGAGGGGTGGGATTGGCAACTGTCAGCGCGACAGGCACGGTCAACGGACTGTTTTGACGCGCCAACAATGGAAATGAATATTGACGCTGAATAACTGCCCGGAGCCAAACCGACGGGATTCACAACCGCATTTATGGTACCAGGAAGAGTGCCGCTCAAGTAATTCACACTAACCCAATCGCCACCGACCGCTGTGGCAGTGAAGTCCGACTGAGAAGGCTGGGAAATGGAGACGGCTATGCTCTTGGTTGCTGAGCGGGAATCGCCGCTCTGTGCTGTGAATGAAATCGAGGCGGGGTTCGCCGCGATAGCTGGTGGTGACCCGACAGAGAGCGAAACGGTAACGGTCTGCGGGCTATTCGCAGCGCTCGCCGCAGAGACAGTTATTGTCCCGCGGTAGTTGCCCGGGTTCAGGCCAGTAGCGTTCACAAAGACGCTAACTGAGAAAGGAGTCGCTGCCTCCCAGGAGCCGTTGGCAAGAGGTGTCGAACCAATCACGGTGAGCCAGTTTCCAGCGCTGGATGAAGACACAGTGAACGTAAGGGGCCCTGCGGTACTGTTGACGTCGAATTGTTGTGGGATCGCGAGGGTCGCACCGCCGGTAAGACCAAAACTTAACGCGGCGGGAGAAACTATGAGATCAGCAGCCTCGGCGCCAGCCACGAAGCAAAAGGACAGCCCAATCATCAACATTACAGCGCCTCGCGGACGAGTCGCCTTGATCACCGCTGATATCAATCTCACCAGCTGAATGTAACATTACTTACGATCATTAAGGTTAGCCTTAAGTATATTTAGTCTAAAAACTCACAGTTTTGAGAAGGTTTGGATACTCGGGGGTTGAGCAATCATGGTCCTTCGCGCTTGTACATCAGAATCTTTGAGCTCAGCACCTGGACTTCTTCCGCATTCTGATTGAGCGTGGTGCTTCTTACGGTTACAATCGCCTGATTCGGTTTCGAACGCGAAGGCAGGATGGCGAGGATTTCACTCTCCACTCGCAGCATATCGCCGGGACGGGTGGGGCGGGGCCAGGAGATTTCACCGCCCAAGCCGATCAGGCCGGTCGCAAAAGGCAGACCGCCGGTGACGAGAAGCCGCATGGTCGCGGCCGCGGTGTGCCATCCGCTCGCGGCGAGTCCGCCGAAAATCGTGGCGCGTCCGGCGGCATCGTCGAGATGAAACGGCTGCGGATCGAAGGCCGCGGCGAATGCCTTGATCGCGCTCTCTTCCATCAGGTAAGTGCCGGAGGTAAAGCGCTGGCCGACCCGCAGGTCTTCGAGATACACGGACTATTATTTCGCGGCCGAGGTCGCGGGCGCCGTTTTCTCCGGATGCAGAATCAGCTTCTGCACGCGCCAGTTGAGAATCTCGGCGACGAAGATCGTGTTCTCAGACGGGCAGGCGATTTCGTGAATCCAGCCGAATTCCTTCGGCTGCCGCCCGGTGCTTCCGAGATAGCCCAGCACCTTGCCGTCGAGCGACAACTTGTAGACGCGGCCGGGAAACGCGTCCGAGGCATAGAGGTACTGCGTCGGTCCGGGTGTAATGCAAACGGCCCATGGCGATCCGCTCTGCATTGTGCCAGGCTGATCCTTCGCCCTGCGCCGGTTTCGGACCCTGCCAGGTTCGCGCGTCCGCCGGCACCGGCACGTTGATTCTGATCTCGCGCAGATATGTGCCGTCGGGATCGAAGACCTGGATGCGGCGGTTGCCGCGGTCGGCTACGTAGATGTTGCCTTTCGCATCGGCGGCAATGCTGTGCGGCGTGTTGAACTCACCCGGCATGTTGCCGGGCGCGCCCCACTGTTTCACCCAGTGGCCGTTCTTGTCGAACTTGGCGACGCGGGAATTGATGTAGCCGTCGCTGAGGAAGATGTTGCCCTGCGTGTCCCACGTGACGTCGGTCGGCTGGCGGAATTGACCGTCGACCGCGGGGAGCGGCGGGCGCGGATGCTTCCACGCCTCGGCGCCTTCGTCGGAGGCTTCTTTCTTGCGGCCGAACACCATCACGACACGGCCTTCGGGATTGAACTTGATCATCATGTCCGAGCCCTTGTCGACGACCCAGATGTTGTCGTCTTTATCGACTCGCACGGCGTGCGCGAATGACCACGCGTAGAGGTTCTTGCCGATTTCGCGGAGGTACTTGCCGTTGGCATCGAACTCAAGCAACTGAGCCGCGGCCGCGGCGTAGGCGGGGCCCGTCGTGTTGCCTCGCGAAAAGATGAAGATGTGGCCTTTCGAGTTCGTGGCGACTCCGGCCACTTCGCCGAGATAGAGATCAGGTGGAAGTTTGAGGACGTTCGGAACCGAATCGAATGGAATTTCCGGCGGGGTTTGAGCGAATAGCGAAGGCCCGGCAAATTGCGCGGTGCAGAACAATGACGCGATCAGGAAGTGTTTCATGCGGGTTCTCCCAGCGGCCCAGTGTATCGCAATGCAGCGGGAGGGGCTGCGGCCAGACTCAGAGACCTTTGTATCTGCGCCGGTAGATCAACACCATCAGCGGAATTCCAGCGAGGGCGGTGAGACCCGGCGTTCCGAAGCGCACCCCAAAACCCGATAGAACGCCAGCAATGCAAGCAAGAAGAAACCGCGCAAGAATCTCGGAGGACGAGATACGCCAGAGGGATCTTAACATTGCTTATTACTGGTTAGCATAACCGCTGTTTTGTGCCAAATCAGGGCGTAATTTCAAAAACGCTTGTATCTGATTCGATAGGTCGCAAGCAGGAGAGCAAATCCGCCCAACAGTATGATCCACGGAGAGATGTAGCGTATTCCAAGGCTTCCGAGGATCAGGGCCACAACAAGAACTACGCCATCCGCGAGCCAACTGGAAGACTCAATACGCCAGACGGATTTCAACATGTTGCAGGTAGTATATCCTTTTTAACGCGTGTTCCGACTGGCCCGGTACCTCTGCGTTTTCGCGTTTTGCGCGACCCCGGCGCTCGCTCACGACATCCCGAACGACGTAACGGTGCAGGCGTTTGTGGAGCCGTCAGGGGAGCGATTGCAGTTGCTGGTCCGCGTGCCTATGTCGGCGATGCGCGATGTGGTCTTTCCGACAGCCGGCCCCGGCTATCTTGATCTGGACCGGGCTCGCGCTATGCTGCCTGATGCGGCGACGTTGTGGATCTCGGATTCGGTCGACGTTTACGAAGACGACCGTCTCCTTGGAAAACCCCGTGTGGTGGCAACGCGGGTATCGCTTCCGTCAGACAAATCGTTTACTGGATTCGAAACTGCGCTCGCGCATGTAACCGGCGCGCAGCTACCTGCCGGTACTACCGTTTACTGGAACCAGACGATGCTCGACGCCCTTTTCGAGTATCCGATTCAATCGGACCGATCGCGATTCTCGATCAACCCGGCATTCGATCGGCTGGGCGTGCATGTCGTCACCGTTCTCAGATTTCTCGCGCCGGATACGCCGGGACGGGCGTTCGAGTTCATGACCGACCCCGGGCTCGTCCGCCTCGATCCGCGCTGGCATCAGGCGGCACTGCGGTTTATCGATCTCGGTTTTTTCCACATCCTCGACGGCACAGACCATCTGCTGTTTCTCTTTTGTCTGGTCATTCCGTTCCGGCGATTTCGTGCGCTGGTGCCGGTGGTGACCGCGTTTACCGTGGCGCATTCGCTCACGCTGATTGCATCGGCATACAACTTCGCGCCGGATGCGCTATGGTTCCCTCCGCTGATCGAAACACTGATCGCAGTGTCGATCGTGTACATGGCGCTTGAGAATATTGCGGGCGGAGCGACTGTGCCGAGGCGCTGGATTGTGGCCTTCGGCTTCGGGCTCGTACATGGCTTCGGCTTCTCGTTCGCACTGCGGCAAACGCTTCAGCTCGCGGGTTCGCATCTGCTGACTTCTCTTGTGTCGTTCAACATCGGGGTTGAACTGGGCCAGCTTCTGGTGTTGGCGCTGATGATCCCTTTGCTGGAACTCTGCTTCCGTTTTGTTGTAGCGGAAAGAATGGGCACCATCATCCTCTCCGCGCTGGTGGCCCATACAGGCTGGCATTGGATGCTGGAGCGCTGGGACCGTCTGCGCCAGTTTCGCTTCGCCTGGCGGGAACTCAACGCAGCATTCCTGGCCGGCGCGATGCGCTGGTTGATGGCCGCGCTGATTGTTGCCGGTCTCGTCTGGCTGGTCTCCGGGCTGTTGCGCAATCGCGTCGGCAGGGCGCCCGCGCTACGCTGAAGATAGACGCGAGAAGTGAGCTGTTGAAGAAACCTGAAGTCATGAGCCCGGCCGGTTACTGGCCACAACTGCGCGCGGCTATCGAAGCGGGCGCGGACGCCGTTTACTTCGGCCTGAAACATTTCACGGCGCGGGCAAAGGTCGGTTTCACGCTCGAAGAACTGCCGGAGGTGATGCGCACACTCCACGCGCGCGGCGTGCGCGGTTACGTCACCTTCAACACGCTGATCTTCGAACATGAGCTTCGCGAAGCCGCGCGCGTGGGCGCAGCGATCGTGGAAGCCGGCGCCGATGCGTTGATCATTCAGGATCTCGGCATTCTTCGCTTGCTGCGCGGGATTGCCCCGCATGTCGAATTGCACGCCAGCACGCAGATGAGCATCACGGATGCCGAGGGCGTCCGGTTCGCGCAGAGTTTCGGCGCGGATCGCGTTACGCTGGCGCGCGAATTGTCGCTGGCGGAGGTGCGGCAGATTCACGAGCAGACCGGCGGTTGTCTCGAAATGTTCGTGCATGGCGCGCTCTGCGTGGCCTACTCCGGGCAGTGCTTTTCTTCGGAAGCCTGGGGCGGACGCAGCGCGAATCGCGGCCAGTGCGCGCAGGCCTGCCGCCTGCCCTACGACCTGATGGTGGATGGCGAGAAAGAGCCGCTGGCCGACGCTCGTTATCTGCTCTCGCCAGGCGATCTCTATACGCTCCGGGAGATTCCGGAAATCGTTGCGGCGGGTGTTTCCGCGCTCAAGATCGAAGGCCGTTACAAGGACGCCGATTACGTCGCGCTCACCACGCACGCGTACCGGAAAGCGGTCGATGAAGCGTGGGCGGGGCGAGAGTATTCGGTCACGCGCGCGGAAGAACTGCAACTGGAACAGGTTTATTCGCGCGGACTCGGCCCTTACTTCGTGACGGGCACCAATCATCAGAAGGTTGTAGAAGGCCGTGCGCCGCGGCATCGGGGCGTGCTGATGGGGCGCGTGGCAGAGGTGGGCGCCGATTGCGTGGTTGTCGAAATGTCGGATGCGCACGAGATCGCGCCGCTCAAGGAAGGCGATGGCCTGGTGTTCGACGCTGCGGACTGGCGCAGTCCCGGTGAGCCGGAAGAGGGCGGGCGCGTTTACGAAGCGACACAGTTGCATGATGGCAATCTTCAGCTGCGGTTCGCCAATCGCGCGATTCGCTTCGACCGTATCCGGGCCGGCGATCTGGTCTGGCGCAGCAGCGATTCGGATGTGATCCAGGCGGCGCGGCTGTTTACCGAAGCATCGGCGCCGGTGCATCGGCAGTCTGTCCAGGTGAGGGTCGAGGCGCATGCGGGATCGCCGCTGGTGACGGAGTGGTCGCTCGTGCGAACGCCGAGCGTGAGCATCATCGTCAGCTCGGATACGGCACTTGTCGACGGCGCAGAACCGGGCGATTTCCATTGAATCGGTGCGCGAACAATTTGGCCGGCTGGGGAACACGGCGTATGAACTGGGAAGCGTCACGCTCGATGCGGAAGGCTCTCCGTTCGTTCCGGTATCCGTGCTGAATCAGCTGCGGCGCGAGGCCGTCGAGAAACTGCAACTCCTGCAAACCGTGCCGCGCGGGAATGAGGTCAACGATCCCTTTGCTGCCCTCAATGCGGCGCGATACGAACCGCCAGCGGCGGAGGTGTCTCGCGAAGCCGAACTGCATCTGCTCGTCCGCACTCCGGATCAACTCGAGGCGGCGATCGAACTCGCGCCCTCCAGCATCACGCTCGACTACCTCGATCTCTATGGTCTGAAGCCTTCGGTGGAACGCGTGAAAGCGAGCGGCATTCAGGTGCGGGTCGCGAGCCCGCGCGTTCTCAAGCCGGGCGAAGTTCGCATCCTGAATTTTCTGCTCAGCCTGGACTGCCCGATTCTGGTGCGTTCAACCGGAATTCTGCAGGCGCTTCGCGAGCAGAAGCACCCGCTGCTGATCGGCGATTTCAGTTTGAACGCAGCGAACTCGCTGAGCGCCGCCGAATACCTGAAGCTCGTCTCGCGGCTGACACCAACCCACGATCTCAATGCCGCGCAGGTGGCCGATCTCGCGCGCGACGCGGGCGCGGAGAATTTCGAAGCCATCGCATAGCAGCACCTGCCCGTGTTCCACACCGAGCATTGCGTCTTCTGCCGCTTCCTGTCCGACGGCACAAGCTACAAGGATTGCGGCCGCCCCTGCGAGAAGCATCGCGTCGAACTGCGCGATCACACCGGCCGCGCGCATCCGGTGATGGCCGATGTCGGATGCCGCAACACGGTCTTCGGCGCCGAAGCGCAGGAATCGAGCGCGCATCTCGATCTCTGGCGCGCGGCGGGCATCCGGCATTTCCGGCTGGAGTTCGTGCATGAGTCGGCGGAGCAGGTCAGGCAGGTCACGCGGTTGTTCCGCCGCGCGCTTTCGGGAGAGATCGGCGCAGCGCAGCTGAACCGCGACTTGAAATCCATCGCGCCCGAAGGAACCACCCAGGGCAGCCTGTTCGTGCCGTCGAATTATCTGGCGCTGCCGGTTTTACAATAGCTTCGCGACCGTTCCGGTTGCTTTCGAAATCCTGATTAAGGACTAATGCCAATGGCCGAGACCCATACAGTGCTTGCCGGAACAAACCGGCCTCTGTCCGCTGCGACGCGCAGAGTCCGCGATATCGATCCCGATGCCCGCATCGAAGTCACTGTCAACCTGAGAAGTCCGGGCCTTCCGCCAGCCGGTGAAATGCCTGCCCAGTCCCTGACCGTTGAGGAAGTCGCGCGTAAGTACGGCGCGTCCCCGGAGAATATCCGCAAGGTCGAGACTGCCCTGCAATCCTTTGGGTTGCGAATTGAAGGGATTGGTCCTACGGGTCGCAGCTTGCGGGTCAGCGGAACAGCGTCCGCCATGGAAGCGGCGTTTCAGACCGGCATGGCGATCCATCACAGTGACGAGCAGGGTGAATATCACGGCAGGGAGGGCTCGGTCAGCGTTCCGGCCGGAATAGCCGGTCTCGTCGATAGCGTGGTGGGCCTGGACCAGCGCCGCGTAGCTCACCGAAAGGCCACTGCTCCGGCCGCCTCGGTAACCCCATTAGGGGCCGCCGATATCGAGACGCGCTATAGTTTTCCCCCGGGCGATTGCGCCGGCCAGAAAATCGCCATTGCGGAATTCGGGTCTCCCCTGAAAGCGGGACCAGTTCTTCCCCCAGCTTATTTCCCCGACGACCTCGCGTCTTTTTGCGCATCGCAGGGACGGCGGGTCCCGAACATACGAACCGTCCCGGTCAATCTCGCGCCATTGACAGCGGCTCAGCTTCACACTTTGCCGGCTCAGATCGCCGATGCGGTGCTCGAAGAGGCGGGCGAGGTGATGCTGGATGTTGAGATCGTTGCGGGCCTTTGCCCGGCCGCTGACATCTCTGTGTATTACGCCAGCTGGGATCAAAAAGGCTGGATTGATCTCATCGAGCGTGTGACTGCGGATCAACCCGCGGTGCTCTCCATCAGCTACGGGCTATCCGAGGATTCCCCCGATTGGGAACCGGCCGCCCTGCAGGCGATCAACACAGCGCTCCAGGCCGCCGCCATGGCGGGAATCACGGTCTGCGTGTCGACCGGCGATGATGGCAGCGGATGCGGCATGCCGGATTCGCTGGCACACGTCGAATTTCCCGCATCGAGCCCTTTCGTTCTTGCGGTCGGCGGTACGATGCTGACCGGGCCGCAGGAAGCAGGATGGTGGCAATCGCCGGGAACGCGATCGGGTGGAGCACAGGGCGGAGCGACCGGAGGCGGCGTGAGTGGGGTCTTTGCGCGCCCGGCGTGGCAAACGTCCAACATCCCGTCAATTAATGCCGGCGCAATCGAGGGACGCATCGTTCCCGACGTCGCCGCTTTGGCCGGACCGCCTTTGTATCAGTTCACGTTCCAGGGGCAATCCATCGCGAGGGGAGGCACCAGTGCGTCTACGCCAGTCTGGGCTGCTCTGGTAGCGCGGCTCAACGGCGCACTTCCCGCCGCAAAACGCCAGCGCTTCCTCACTCCACTGCTTTATCAGAATGGCCCGGCGCGGGTGCCGGTGGGTGCAACGGGTTGCACGGATATCGCGTCCGGCGATAACGCGTCTCATCCCAGGCCCGGGAAAGGGTATCAGGGACAAAACGGTTACGACGCCGTCACCGGGTGGGGCGTTCCGAACGGGAAAATGTTGTTAGCGGCGCTCTGACGAGTTTTTCCCGTCGAACCCTTCGGCAGGAAACGGCCCGATGTGGTTGCATAGATAGAGCTATGAAAATCATGAGGTCAGGCACGTGGTGCGGTCTGCTGGCGGCATTTTCGATCGGCAATGCAGCTTTCGCGCAGCCGGCGGCGAATCTGAGCGCCGAGGACCGGGCCGCAATTCAGGCATTGATGGGCCAATATTCACAAGCGCTCACCGGATGCAAGGCGGCGGAATTCGCCGATCTCTTCGTTCCGGAAACCGGCTACTTCGCCAGCGGTTTTCGCGGTGTCATGGTCGGGCGGGAGCGGCTGATCGCGTTGATCGAGAGCGAGCGGCAATGCGTTGTGCCCGGCGCAAAACTTCTGGCGCCGCGGCCAGGCGGAGCAAACGGGCCAACCGTCGCGATCGACGTGACCGGTGACGGTGTGCATGGCGTCGCGATGGCTGGCAACACGGCGTATCAGGACGAATATGTGAAGACGGCCCAGGGTTGGCGGTTCGCATCCCGCACGGTGATCACCGCGGCCGAGAAGGGGGCGGGTCTCGACGCGCGCGGCGTGTTGGCGATTCAGCGTTTAGGCGGCGCAAATATCGGCGACCATTACGAACCCGATCAGAACGGCCATCCGCGCCTGATGACCTCGGGAGTCAAAGTGAGCATTTCGGGCGATGAGGTTACCGGGAGGGCGTATCTCAAGGACGGTGGGTATGACGACCAGATTTATGAGAAGCACGGCTCCGAGTGGCGGCTCAAGTCGAGCGTGCACGTGCCCGCGGCGACGCACTGAGAGCCGGACGCGATAATTAAGAGGTATTTCAGCTTACGCGGGGGCCTCTATTTCCACTATCGTCGAACAATCATTCCTGGAGCTCGTGCAGTCGATAACCGAAACGTTGGAATCGATCGCGCGCGATCGGGTCGTGTTGAAACAGTTACCCGGCGAGGCGCGGGAGCGGTTCGAGCGAGCCGTTGCCAGTATCCAGGACACTGACCCGGTTACTCGCCGGCGCACGCTGAAGGCCGCTGAGCGCGAACGGAGGAACCGCGTCGACGCCACGCTCCACGACACGGGCATTCGGGCATTGCGGCGGAAACCGGTCCTCACAAGCCCCGATGTTTTCCCGCCATGGAATACGGAATTGGCGTCCGGAGCTGCAACTGCGGAAGAAGAAAGCATCGCCGAAGAGAATCATGCTGAGGAGCCCCAGCATTGCTACGTCTGCAAGCAGCATTACTCACCGATTCATCACTTCTACGATCAGCTCTGTCCGCCGTGCGCCGACTTGAATTTCCAGAAGCGCACTGAGCTTGCCGACCTGCGAGGCCGCGTCGCTTTGCTCACGGGAGGCCGGGTGAAGATCGGGTATTACGCGGGACTGAAGCTGCTGCGCTCCGGGGCGCAACTGATCGTGACCACACGCTTCCCCCGCGATTCGGCCCAGCGTTACGGACGGGAGCCGGATTTCGCAGAGTGGGGCCATCGTCTTCAGATCGTGGGCCTGGATTTGCGCTACCCGCCCGGCGTGGAAGCGCTATGCAATCACCTGCTGGAAACTCTTCCAAGGCTGGATTTCATCGTTAACAACGCGTGCCAGACGGTTCGCCGCCCTCCGGAGTTTTACGCCCACATGATGGAGGGAGAGCGCGCGGCACACAACGCTTTGCCGCCACCGATCCAGCGGCTACTTGCTTTGGACGACCGCGAAGCGAACGAAAGACGTTCGGCCGAATGGTCGCAAGTGCCCCTCCTAACCGGGGACACCGGGCAGCAGATCGATCTGTTTCCCAAAGGGCATCTCGATCAGGATTTGCAGCAGGTCGATTTGCGGGAACGAAATTCGTGGCGGCTCCTGATGGCGGAAGTGTCTTCCGTCGAGTTGCTGGAAGTGCAATTGATCAATGCCGTGGCGCCCTTCATTCTGAATGCCCGCCTGAAACCGCTGATGCTGCGCTCGCCGGAACGCGACAAACACATCGTTAATGTGTCTGCGATGGAAGGCCAGTTCTACCGGCATCGGAAGACGACCCGGCACCCTCACACCAACATGGCCAAGGCCGCGTTGAACATGATGACCCGCACGTCAGCGGCCGACTATCACAACGATGGCATTCACATGAACAGCGTGGATACCGGATGGATCACGGATGAGGATCCAGCGGAGCTTGCGGCGAGGAAAATCGTGGAACAGCGCTTTCATCCACCTCTGGATGCGGTGGATGGCGCAGCACGGATTCTGGATCCCATCATCCAGGGCATGAACTCGGGCGAACATGTATGGGGACAATTCCTGAAGGATTATCTACCCACCGATTGGTAACGCATCGCTGACGTCACCAGGTATCCCGTTAAAAGCCTGTGTCGAAGCTCCCGAACCACCGCTTGTTGACACGCGCGGCGCTGAAATACCAGCGCGTTAATGAACCGCGACTGTGAAGGAGCAGTTGCTCAGGCTTACTTCGTCCGCCGCTGAGTCTGATTCTGCGGCGGCGGCATTTTTCGCCACGGCTGTAGCGAACCAGAGCCAGCCCGGCATGGGCCTGGGCGAATCGTGGCTTCAACTGCAAAGATCTTTTCTGCGCCGTGATGGCGGCCGCCGAATTACCCGCACGAGCAACGGCGCGATTACAGGGGAACGGTTATATAAAACGTCGACCCTTTCCCCAACTCCGATTCAACCCAGATCCGCCCTCCGTACCGCTCGGCGATCCGCTGGCAGATTGCCAAACCGATTCCCGTTCCGGGAAACCTGTCAGCGGTGTGCAGGCGCTTGAAAATTCCGAAGATCTGTTCGTGGAATTGTTTCTCGATCCCCAGCCCGTTATCGGAAACCGCAAAACGCCAGTAGTCACCCTCGGGCTGAGCCGAAATGTGAATGCGCGGCGGCTCGTCCCGCCGGTATTTAACCGCGTTGCTGATCAGGTTCTGAAACAGCTCCTGAAGGTGCGGAGCCCTCATTTTCACCACCGGCAACGGATCGTGCGTGATCTCCGCATTTGTGTTTTCAAGCGCATAGGCAAGGTTCGCGAGGGCGATTTCCAGCTGTTCCGCGGCGTCTACCGTGTCCGTTACGTTCTCCTCGACCCCGGCGGTCCGCGTGTACGTCAGCAGATCGCGAACCAGCATCTCCATGCGTTTGGCTCCCGATTGCAGGTACCCCAGAAAGACCATCGACTGCTCGTCCAGCGATTTCGCGGACCGCGCCGCCAGCAGTTCGCTGTAGATGGCCACCGCGCGCAGCGGCTCCTGCAGATCATGGCTGGCGGAATGGGCGAACTGTTCGAGATCCCTGTTCGCGCGCGTCAGTCTCTCCTGATGGCGGCGCATTTCGTGCTGCCGTTTGCGGGCGCGCAACGCCGCGCGCATCGAGCTCAGAATCGTGTCCGGGCGTACCGGCCGCTCGATGAGTGTCACATTCCCGAGCGCTTCCAGCTCGAGCGCTTGATCCATCGTGACCCTGCTCTGGCGCCCGCCCGAGGTCAGCACGACGAACGGCATGTCCGACCACGGCGGCTGCATCGCCAGCCAGTTGGAAATCCTTTCCACGCCGTGCCGCGACAGGCCTTCCTGTGCGATCAGCCCCGCAGCCGCGCCATCATGAAGTTGCGCCAGAAAATCGGCCAGATCGGAACAGATCACCGGGGACATCTTTGCCCCGGCAAGCGTGGCGGCCAACAGGCGCGCATCGCGCCCGGTCGGAGCAAGAATCAGGATACGAGTCTCTGCATCGGTCCTGCCATCCGTCATTTATGCCGGGTCGTCTTTCTTCAGGTACTCGATGATCTCGAAGGGCGCTTCGAAATGAGCGGACCCGCCGCGCCCTGGTAAGTCGGCACGCCCGTTAGCACTCCATGGAAATTCCGCAGAGGCTGGCCGATCGAGACGCCATTGCTTCCCAGTCGGAGTTCCCGAATGGTCCGCTCATGTCCGCTACGCCGTTTCTTGACCACGGAGATCGCCTGCCTGACCTCGCCCATGGCTTCGAAATATCGAAGCAGAATAACCGTGTCTGCCAGGAAGCTCACATCGACCGGCGCGCTCATAGCGCTGCCCATCATCCCGTGCTGCGCCATCACCAGCAGCGTCACCACTCCCTGCTTTCCCAGATACATCAGAAGCTCGTGCATCTGGATCAACAGAAACTTTTCGCTGGGCATCGCGTTCAGGTAGCCATTAAGGCTGTCGATCACAACGATTCGCGCGTGCCGCTGCTCCACGGCTTCGGATACGCGGCTGGCAAACTCGCCGGGCGAAAGCTCAGCGGGATCGACCTGTCTCAGTTCGAGCCTGCCGCTCGTGAGATGAGGCTCGAAGTCCATGCCCATGCCGCGCGCGCGCTGCAGGAACCCTTCGCAGCTTTCTTCGAAAAGGAAGGCGGAAACAGACTCGCCGCGATTCAGTGCGGCCAGTATGTACTGCGAGCAGAGGGTCGTTTTGCCGCAGCCTGCGGGGCCCATTACCAGGGTGCTGGTCCCGCGATCGAGGCCGCCGCCGACCAGATCGTCGATACCCCGGACCCCGCTGGTGATCGTCTCATCCTGCGGTACGGCGACGCTCTCTGGCACCCGCAGCCTCGGGTACAGCTCGATCCCCCCGGTCTTGATGAGGAAATCGTGCATGCCATCGCGGAACCGCACACCTCTCATCTTCACGATATGAAGCTGCCGCCGGGTATCGCCATACTCCCGCGTTTCGCGCCGCATTCGGATGACGCCGTGAGCGATACTCTGCAATTGCTGTTCGCCGTCGGACATCGTACGATCGTCGAGCACCAGCACCGTGCATTGTTTTCCGGCAAAAAACTGCTTCAACCCCAGAATCTCCCGGCGGTAGCGGGCGCTGGTCTGCGACAGAATTTTCAGTTCGGACACGGAATCAAGCGCCACTCGCGACGGGTTCAGCCGCTCTACCTCGGCGCGCACGCGCTTCGTCGTTTCTCCCAGTTCCACGTCCGCCGGATGATAGACCGTGTAATTCGCTTCTTCCTGGAGCCGCTCGGCAAGCGCATCGAGTTCCAGCAGATCAATGCCATCGAGCGACCATCCGTGGGACTCGGCCACCTCATGCAACTCCTCGGCGGTTTCCGAGAGCGTTACATAGAGAACCCGCTCACCCAGCCTTGCGCCTTCGCGCAAAAATTGCAGTGCCAGCGTAGTCTTGCCAGCACCGGGGTCACCCTCAATCACATAAACGCGATATTGGGGAAGACCGCCCGCGAGGGTATCATCAAGGCCGGCGATACCGGTACTAGCGCGCTTTGCTGGCGCGCTAACAGCCGGCGAAGCATCTTTGCGAGCTGCTTCTTTTGACGTGCGGTTCGATGCCCGTGCCAGGCGATTGTTCCTCCTCTAATGAATTGCTGACGTAGCTATTGCAGGGTTCTTGCAACTTCTCGACCACACCCATGGTGGCAGAATCGGCAATCCAATTGCTCTTAGCGGCGCATCAGAATCCGCAGGGACGGTATGAAAGCGCACGACGTTAGTCAGGAGGCGAAATTCAATGAGTGCAGCCAGAATTCTTGTAGTCGACGACAGTACCGCGGACGTGAGTTTGCTGCGTCTGGCTCTCAATCAGCAGAATGAACCGTACGAACTTGAGGTCCTCCAAACTGCGGAGGAGGCGCTTGCTTTCGTCCACGAGCATAGGAATAGAATGCGCGGCGGAATACACGACGAAGAGCCCTGCGTGATTCTGCTGGACCTGAATCTTCCTCGTTACGACGGAATTACGATTTTAAAAGCCATCAAGCAGGCGCCCGTATTGGCTCATATCCATGTGATGGTGTTGAGCGGCATCGCCACCCCGCAGGAACAGTTCAAGGTCGCGACAATGGGGGCTCTGTACAGGCAAAAGCCCTCTAACCTGGCGGGATATCTCGATCTGGGCGCGGAGATTTTCGAGGTCTGCGCCGGCGCCAGAAAGGCGGCCGCGTAAAATTGAGCGGTCAGCCTGCGAGGATTTTCTTGAGTGCCGCCCCGACCGACATCAGGTCCTCCAACGTGGAAGGCTTCCGGATGTAATAAGGAAGCGCCCAGCCGCCGGGCTTCTGCCATGTAAGGAAACACGCGAGTGCGTTTCCTGGCTTCCGTCCTTCGCCGAGGTCTGGTGTGCGGGCCGGGGTAAACAGATAAAGCCAGTCTTTGGACTTCCCTCAGCCGATACGAACGCTGATCAGCTTGCTCGGCGACCTTCGCGTTTTTCCGGCGTCCGCCCGGGCGCCGACCGTCGAATCGGCTCGCTGCGCAGCAGAATTTTTGTTCTCCTTTGCCGACGATCGGGCCGCCCGTAATCCCGGCGTGGCCGTGCGCTGGCCAGTCGTATCAATGTGTTCGGACCATGCTGCTGTGCTGGGCAGTGTGCGGTGACCGCGAATTTGCTCTACCGCTGGCTCAACCCGCCATCGACCGCAACCAGTTGCCCGGTGATAAAGCGAGTGCTCTTCAAAAAAAAGAGCACCGCTTCCGCAACCTCATCACCCGTGCCAGCGCGGCCTGCTGGAGTGGCGGCAATGAACCTCTGAATTCTCTCATCCGTTTCCTCGAACGGAATCACTCCGGGCGCAACGCTGTTCACCGAAATCCGGGGAGCCCAGGCTTTGGCCAGAACCCGCGTCAGCATCACGACCCCGGCCTTCGACGAACAGTAGTGAGCGTTCTCCGCCCATGGCTTCAAAGCCCCCAGGGAACTGATGTTGACGATATGCCCGCCGTCGCCTCCAAGCATGATCCGTGCCACCGCCTGGCAACAAAAAAACACCGACTTCAGATTCACTGAGTGAATGAAATCCCAATCGGCCTCTTCAATCTTCAGCGGATCGATCCGTGTAAACCGCGCGGCATTATTCACCAGCGCATCAATCCGGCCGACTTGCTCAAACATCTTCCGGATCTCTGCCACGCTCTCCAGATTCGCCCGGAATATCGGAGCGCCGCCACACTCCTCCGCCGTAGCCCGCGCCTCGCGCTCAGACCCGTTGTAATGGATCAAAACCCGCGCGCCCTCGGCCGCCAACCGCACCGCAATCGACCGTCCGATCCGCTTCGCGCCCCCGGTCACGAGGATGGACTTGCCCTTTACGCTCTCACTCATCGCCGGTCGGCACAATCCCCGCGTTCTCGACCATCAGCATCACCGTCCGTTCCGTCGCGCGAGTCCTGTGCAGCACTCCTTTCGGAACCACGAATCCCTGCCGCGGCGCGAGTTCTACGGTCCGGTCTTCCAGATCGATGCACAGTCGCCCTTCCACAACATAGAAGAACTCGTCATCAGCATCATGCTTGTGCCAGTGGTATTCGCCCCTTACGACTCCAAGCCGCACCACGGAATCGTTCACCCGGCAAAGCGTTTGGTTAAACCAGGGATGCTCTACCGTTTCACAGAGCGCCTTCTCGTCGATCACCTCGAGCGGCGCGTGCAGAATATTGAGCCGGGTATCGTATGGAAACACGCGATCACTCCTCACTTATGATGCTACAGGTGGTTCCGCGACCAGCTCATCTTCCTCGATTGCCGGAACCACCACCCGCGAAGGCTCCGGCAACCGCCCTGTCACATTCGCCCATGTCCAGAAAATCGCCGTCATCGAACTGATCGCTCCCGCCCACGCCCCGATCACCCGCGGACTATACGAAATCGTAGCCGCCCCCGTCGCCATCATCGAAATCATCATCGTCGACCACGTCAGCGATTCAATCGTCGCGAACACCCTCCCGCGAAAGCGATCCTCCACATGATGCAGTAGCTGCGAAGTATTCAGCACCGAGCTCACCGCAATCGCCGCCCGCGAGATCACAATGAACACGCACGCCAGCGCCATCGTCGGCATCTGACTGAACAGCACATACGCCCCGCCGTGGATCACATACGCAATCGCAATCGTTCGCTTGTACTGCACAAACGTCAGCACTTTGCCCAGCCGGTACGCGATCGTCCCGCCGATCAGCAGCCCGACGCCAGCGAACCCCCAGATAATCCCGATCCCGATCGGCCCCGCGTTGAACACCTTCTCCCCGAAAAGACTGAAAAGGATCTGTGCCGCGCCGCCGCCGCTCGCCCATCCCACACTCAGCATCACGATCCCGAAAACCAGCGGAGTAGCCCGCATGTAGGCGATCCCCGCCCGATACTGCGCTGCCCCCGATTCGCGCAACTTGCGCGCGACTTGCCCGGGCCCCGGCCCGAACCCGTCCGCGCGCCGGAGTTGCGACACGCACAGCGCCGAAATCACAAACGAAAGCGCGTTGAATGCGAACGCGACCACGAATCCGAACTGAGCCCCCACCGCGCCCAGAAACGCCCCGATGGTCAGACTCGCCCACGACGTGGTCTGGGTCATCGTGTTCGCCGTATGCAGTTCCTCGCGCGTCGCGATTCCAGGAAGGATCGAATTCCGCCCCGCCGTGAAGAACGGTGATGCGAACATCAGCCCCGCACTCAGCAGATAAAGGAGCAGCGGACCCTTCTGATTCACACAAAGGATGAACCCCAGTGCAATCACCGCGCGAGTCACATCGCTCGCGATCATCACCCGCTTGCGATCCATCCGGTCCAGCAGCACGCCTGCAATCGGACCCGCCGCCAGCATCGGCACCGCACGCGCCAGAAAAACGCCGGTGACCACCAGCCCCGCATTCGCATGCTGCATCGCGAGGCTCATCACCGCGATGTTGTTGAAGTGGTCGCCCACTTCGCTCACCACCTGGCCGAACCAGAGGAACCGGTAATTCCTGTTCCGGCGCAGCAGTCCGGTGAACGCGCTCAAATCACCTCTTCCTCGCGCACCGTCACATGCTTCATGAAATCGTGGTCGATCTCATAACCGAATCCCACCCCGTCGCGAATCGCAATCGTTCCGCGTGGCGTGATCTCGACGGCAGGCGAAATAATGTCGCGCTTCCAGTACCGGTTGCTTGCCGACACATCGCCTGGCAGCGTAAAATTCGGCAGCGTCGCGAGCGCGATGTTATGCGCGCGCCCGATCCCCGCTTCGAGCATCCCACCGCACCACACCGGAATCCCCGCCGCCTCGCACGTATCGTGCACGCGCTTCGCTTCACCGAATCCACCAACGCGTCCCAGCTTGATATTCACGATCCGCCCTGCCTTCATCGCAATCGCCTGTCGCGCATGATGGTCGGTCCGAATACATTCATCGAGACAGATCGGCGTATCAAGCTGCGGTTGTAACTCCGCGTGATCGATGATGTCGTCGTGCGCCAGCGGCTGCTCGATCATCATCAGGTAGAACTCATCCAGCTGCTTCAATCGCGCGGCATCGGCCAGAGTGTAAGCCGAATTCGCGTCCGCCATCAACCGGATCGAAGGGAAGCGCTCGCGAATCTGCCGGATCACATCCACATCCCAACCCGGCTTGATCTTCATCTTGATGCGCTGATAGCCCGCCGCCAGCTCCGCCTCGATCTTTTCGATCAGCTGCTCCAGCGAATCCTGAATGCCGATCGAAACGCCGCACGGAATCTCCCGCCGCGCCCCGCCGCCGATTTCCTTCCATAGCGGATTCCCGTTACGCCGCGCCTGCAAATCCCAAACGGCGGCCTCCACGCCGCCGCGAGCCATATTGTGCCCGCGGATGTGAGCACTCAGCGCGTACACAGCACCCGCGCCGCCAATCTCACGCCCGATCACGCGCGGCGCAACGTAATCCCGTGCAATAATCCAAGCGGCTTCCGTCCACTCCTCGTTATAGAAAGGATGCTCGCCCGCCGTGATCTCGCCCCAACCTGAAAGCCCCTCGGACACCACCTCAACGATCACAATCCGACGCTCGTAGGTCCGGCTGAAACTGGTCTCGAAGAAATGCACCAGCGGCATGCGCAGCAGCCGCAGCACGATCCGCTCGATCTTCACCGCGCCTCCCCGAGCAAATACGAAGACCCTTCCATCCCGATTACCGCCAGTCCGCGCCCGAAGCAATTCTCGAACTGATCGGCAATCGAACCCTGCGAATCGCGAGCCGCTTCAATCTTCCCAGGCACAGTGATGCGCGCGATGACATCTCTCTTCTCCCGACGCGGCTCCCGAATCCACCACTCCGCCACTAACCGGTCCGTAGGCAACCCGCCATGCAGAGGACTCGACGAAGCCCCATACTGATTCCGCAGATACCGCCGCACAATCGCCCCCAACCGATCCACATTGAAATGCGCGTTCTTGATCTCCAGCGGATCGAACGTCCACTCAATCAGATCGATGCGCCGCGCCAGCGCATCATCGCGCTGCCGCAGCTTCAGCTGACGCCCCACACCGTGGTTCCGGTATTCCGCCAGCACACCCAGCATGTGGCTATGCAGATAAGGTTTGCCGTCTTCCTTCAACCCTGGGATTGCAAGGCAAAACGCGATCATCCGGTCACCGTCGAACGCGCCCAACAATTGGCCGCCGATCTTCGTCGCCACTACCATCATCCGGAAAGGAAGCAGGTCGGCATCGTCCCATCCCCAGATCGTCTTCTGCAGCATCACGACTTCGCGAAGCTCCTCATGCGTGCCGAGTTCCCGAACCCCGATCACCCCTTGGCCTCCTGCCAGAACGCTTCCAGTTCCTCGATCGGCGTATCCGTCACTGTTTTCCCCTGCGCTTCGACGCGCCGCTCGACATGCCCGAAGCGCTGCCGGAACTTCGCGTTACTCCGCCGCAGAGCCTGCTCCGGATCCACCTTCACGAACCGTGCCAGATTCACGATCACGAACAACAGATCACCCAGCTCATCCTCGATCTGATCCTGCGACCCGCGCGCACACGCTTCGCTGAACTCCGCCCGCTCCTCATCCAGCTTCGCCAAGACCTCGCCGATGTTCCGCCAGTCGAAGCCAACCCGCGCCGCGCGGGAAGTAATCTGCTGCGCCTCCACCAATGCAGGCAGAGCCCGCGGCACCGGATGCAGCAACCCCTGCGGAGCGGCCGCCTTAGCCTTCCGCTCTTCCGCCTTGATCTCGTCCCAGCGCTTCAGTACCTGGTCGCCGGTTTCGGCCGATTCATCCGCGAACACATGCGGATGCCGCCGCACCAGCTTCTCATTGATCGCATCGAGCGCATCGCCAATATCGAAGCGCTTCTCCTCCGCCGCCATCTCCGCGAAAAAAACCGCCTGCAGGATGAAATCGCCGAGCTCCGAACACAGATCGTCCCAGTCGCGCCGCTCGATCGCATCGAGCACCTCATATGTCTCCTGAAGCGTGTAAGGCTTGATTGATTCGAACGTCTGCTCGCGATCCCACGGGCATCCACCCGGAGCCCGCAGCCGCGCCATGATCTCAACCAGCCGCTGAAACTTCGCGCCTGCAGTGCCCGCTGTGAAGGTCGCGTTTTCGTGCATTTTCAAATGATGTCGAGGGGTAAAACCCAATGTAACACCGCGAACCCGCAAGCCTTACTCGGAAGGAATCTCCACCTCTTTAAAGCTTCCGGGTGTGTTGCCGCGTTCACCGCAGCTAATACTCTGTCAACGTAACGGCGCAAAGTCGGCCACTGCTGATTGCCGATCACGACGAAGGCGATTTTTCTGCCCGTCGGATTCTGCTGGTACGCATATTCTTGTCGGTCGTCAGCAAGATGTCGAAACCCGCCGCCTCAGCCTCCGCTATCAGTTGTCCGTTTACCAGCCGGTCCCATCCGCGTTCAATGGCTTCAACTACCACATGGCCCTTGAGGGCGTACCGGAGCGGGGCAGGGGTGCCGTTATCAAAGAGGATGAGCATCGACCCGATCGGCTGCTTGCTGCAACGCCGGGGGGCCGTCGAGGCTCCTTGCCGCGAATTCGATCACCGCCACCACCTGTTCATGCGACAAATGGAACCATTCCATAATCTCGTTAATCGTGGCTCCTACTTCCAGATTGTCGGAGACAATGGAAACCGGCGTCCGGGTGTCCCGGAAGACCCATGCGCCGCTGCGCTTGCCTGGGACGCTCTCCACAGCGGGACATTGTGACCAGTCGAGGGCCGCTGTTGCCATGATCTTGCGCTCTTCCTCCTAGGCTAGAAACTTGTTGAAAAATCCCGTTTGAGCGCGGAATTCTCCATTTCCGTGGCTTCCTTTTTAGATTTGGGCGCCGGGATGAGGAGTGTTACGGGTCTGGCTGGCCGCTCGAAGCCTGCAGCCGAGTATTTCCGGCAGTTATACACACTGCATCCTGAGTTTCGGAATACTCAGCAGATTGTAGGCGGCGCATCCAAACACAAAAAGCCATTTCACTTTTTCCAGACCTCGCAGTTTGACTTTTCTCAGGCCCGCCGTTTGCTTCAGCCATCCGAATGGTTTCTCCACCAGCCAGCGCTTGCTCAGGCTGATCCGGTACCCCTCATGGCGTGTGGTGCGTCCGTCAATGGCGCTGCGCCGGTTCTTGTTGTTCTGCGTGAAGTGGGGTGTGACTCCCATCCCGCGCACCGTGTCCACAAAACCCCGCGTATCGTAAGCCTTGTCGGCTCCCAGCGTGATTCGTCTCCGCTTCTTCTTCACGATTCCGGCTATCATCAGGGTTCCCGCATCGCGCTCGGCCGTCCCACCGGCCCGGGTGGCCATGGCAGCCGCAATCAGTCCGTTGCGGTTCTCTGCCACCGTATGGCCCAGGTAACTCAGTTTCGCCTCCTGCCCGTATGACTTCTTATACAGCCGCGCATCCGGATCGGTCTTCGATTCGTGGGTCTTGTTGGTGCGCTTCTCGCCGTGGAAATCGCGGCCCGCATCCGGTCCGTCTTCGCCGCCGTCTTTTCTCTGAAAGCTCTTATGGCTCGCCCAGGCTTCGATCAGTGTGCCGTCCACCGTGAAGTGTTCGTCCGACATCAGTCCTTTCGCCCGGGCGTTCACCTGGTGGAAGAAGAGTTGCGCCACCTCCTGATTCAGCAGCCGCTCGCGGTTCTTGCTGAAGACTGCGTGGTTCCACACTTCGTCGTCCATCTCCAGTCCGACAAACCAGCGGAACAGCAGGCTGTAGTCCAGTTGTTCCATCAGCAGACGTTCGCTGCGCACCGAATAAAATGCCTGTATCAACAGCGCACGGAACAAACGCTCCGGCGCGATCGACGGGCGGCCTACGCCGGAATACAGCTTGTCCAACTTCGGCGACATCGCCTTCAGTACTTCATCCGCCAGCTTTCGCACGGCGCGCAGCGGATGATCCCCGGCAATTCGTTCTTCCAGTGAGATGTAACTGAACATTCCGGGCTGCTGTTTTCCGTCGTTTCCGCGCATATCTGCAAAGACGTTTACAACATTCTTCAGGTGTCGCGTTTTGGGGGATTTTTCAACAGGTTCCTAGGTTACGTCAAATTCGCGGTTGTAGACTGAAAAGCATGAGCGAAGCGGCCGGATCTGCATTCCGGGATTTACCGGACAACGATTCCGAATCGCGCCCCGAACTCCCTCCGGCGGATTTTGATTTCCTCGTCTACTCACTGCGTCTCCAGGCCGAATTGAATCTCGGACTGCTCCCTACAAGTGCCCCTGGCGAAGAGAATGAGGCCCCGGACCTTGACTTGGCGCGCCATAACATCGATCTCCTGACTGTCCTCCAGGAAAAAACGAAGGGCAATCTCACCGACGCCGAACACCGCGCCCTCGATAGTTCCGTCACCGAGCTGCGCTTCCGCTTCGTCGAGGCCCGAGGTCAGTCGAAAACCGCCTGATGAGCCTGAAGATAACGGTGCTCGGTTCCGGCACCAGCTCAGGCGTCCCGACCATCGGTTGTTCCTGCGATGTCTGCCACTCCCCCGATCCCCGGGACAAGCGCCTGAGGCCCTCCATCCTGATCAGTCTTCCCGGCCATAACATCATCATCGACACCACGCCCGACTTTCGCGCCCAGGTGCTTCGCGCGGGCATCGACCGTCTCGACGCCATCGTCTATACCCACGGTCATGCCGACCACATCCTCGGGCTCGATGACGTGCGCCCGTTCAACTATCACCAGAAGGCCGCGGTTCCCCTCTACGCTTCCCGGCCCGCCTTCGCCATCATCGAGCGCATTTTCCAATACGCCTTCGACGGTCGCGCGCGCAAGACCGGCATTCCAAAGCTCGACGTGAATCTGATCGACGAGACGCCGTTCGAACTCCTCGGCCTGACCTTCCAGCCCATCCCGCTGAAGCACGGCGACGACACGATTTTCGGCTACCGCTTCGGTGACGTCGCCTATCTCACGGATCACAGCGAAATCCCGCCGTCCTCGATCGATCGCCTGCAGGGGCTCGACGTCCTCTTCCTCGACGCGCTCCGCCACAAACCCCACCCGACCCATTCCACGGTTCAGCATTCCATTGACACGGCCTTATCGCTGCAGGCGAAACGAACGTTCTTCACGCACATGAGCCACGACGCCGGGCGCCACGCCGACACCGAAGCGACCTTGCCTCCGGGCGTTCATCTCGCCTACGACGGCTTGGTTATCAATGTGCCAATCGAAGTGCCCGCCGCATGAAGGTCTTCCGCTCCTCCGCCGAAATCGGTACTCACTTCGGCCCGTCAGTCGTCACCATCGGCAACTTCGATGGCGTGCACGCCGGCCATCGCCAGATCATGCGCCGCGTGGTCGCATTGGCGCGCGAGCGCGGCTATACGCCCACCATCCTGACCTTCGATCCGCATCCCGCGCAAGTCCTCGCGCCCGACCGCGCACCAAAACTGCTGATGACTATCGATCAGCGCGTGCGCGCCATGGAAGCGGAAGGCATCGACGCAGTCTTCCTGCTGCCGTTTTCGCTCGACTTCGCGAAGCTGACTCCGGAAGAGTTCGCCGAACAGCATTCTCGCGAAGGCCCTGCGCGCCCGGGTCATTCTGGTGGGTGACGATTTTCGCTTCGGCTACAAGCAGTCCGGCAATGTCGAAACCCTCCGCGCCCTCGGCCAGAGTCTGGGCTTTGAGCTGGAAGCCATCTCCGGAGTCGCGCGACGCGGTAAACGAATCAGCAGTAGTGAGCATCAGGAATCTCGTTACTGCGGGCGCGGTATCGCGCGCCTGCCGGCTGTTGGGGTCGCCGTTCGCCCTCGAAGGCAAGGTTGTTCCGGGGCAGGGAATCGGCTCCAAACAAACCGTCCCCACGCTCAACCTCGATCCTCTCAACGAAGTGCTCCCGAAAACCGGCGTCTACGTGACGCGGACCCGCGATCTCGATTCGACCCGCTCGTGGAAGTCCATCACCAACATCGGCTACCGGCCGACATTCAACGGTGACAGTCTCACGATCGAAACATTCCTGCTCGATCCCTTGAGCGATCCCACACCCGTCCACATCGAGGTCAGCCTTCCTGAAACGCCTCCGTGGACGAGCGAAAATTCGAGAACCCCGCCGCACTCAAATCTCAGATTCTGAAGGACGTGAATGTGGCCAACCGGCTTCACCGGCGGCTGGCGAAATCAGGTGGTAAGGTAACCTTGCAATAAGGAGCAAATTTTTCGTGAGTTTATCTCCAGGCAAGCTGAAACACATGAACGCGGTATCCAACAAAGACGGGCATCATCGCGGCCGCCGCAATGGATCAGCGCGGAAGTCTGGCCAAGTCGCTCGCCTCCGCAAAAGGTGTCCCTCAAAAGGACATCACAGACGAAATGATGCAGGAGTTCAAGACCGCCGTCACGCGCATCCTGACTCCTTATGCAAGCGCCATTCTTCTTGACCCCGAGTGGGGTCTGCCCGCCTCGAAAGCGCGCGCGAAAAACGCGGGCCTCCTGCTCGCCTACGAAAACAGCGGTTACGATAACACTCAGCCCGGACGCCTGCCCGATCTGCTGCCGCACGTCTCCGTCAAGCGCATCAAGGAGGATATGGGCGCCGACGCCGTGAAAATTCTCATCTATTACACGCCCTTCGACGATCCGAAGGTCAACGACATCAAACACGCCTTCGTCGAACGCATCGGCGCCGAGTGCGAAACCTACGAGATCCCGTTCTTCCTCGAATTCGTCGGTTACGACCCGAAAGGCGGCGACGAAAAAGGCCTCGACTACGCGAAGCAGAAGCCCGACGATCGTCACGAAGAGCATGGAGGAATTCTCCAAGCCGCAATACAAGGTCGACGTCCTCAAGGTGGAAGTTCCGGTCAACTCCAATTTCGTCGAAGGCAGCAGTGCTTTCAAGGGACAGGCCGCCTACTCCCGCGCCGAGGCCCTCGACCATTTCCGCCACGCGGCCTCGGTCGCGAAAAAACCTTTCATCTATCTCAGCGCGGGCGTGAGCAATCCGCAATTCATCGAATCTCTCGCCATGGCGGCCGAAAGCGGCACGGACTATTCCGGCGTGCTTTGCGGGCGCGCCACATGGAAAGACGGCATGCCGATCTACGCCACGAAAGGCCTCAAGGCGCTCGAAGATTTCCTCTCAACCGAAGGCGTCAAGAACATCCAAGCCGTCAACCACGCCATCACTTCCGCGAAGTCCTGGAAGGCCAAAGCCGGCGTTGCCGCCGCTTGAGTCATCAAATATACTGAACGCAGCACTTGCCTTATGTCTAAAACAATTACTGAACACAAAAAACGCGACGCCGCGATCCCGCTGAGCAGCAACGAACACCTGCTGAGGTGGGTCGAGAAGATGGCCGAGCTGACCAAGCCGGCCGCCATCCACTGGGTGGACGGCTCGCAGGAAGAGTACGACGACCTCTGCGCCGAGATGGTCGCGGGCGGCACGTTCATCAAGCTGAACGAGAAGCTGTGGCCGGGCTGCTACTACGCCCGCTCCGACGCGAGCGATGTCGCGCGCGTCGAGGACCGCACCTTCATCTGCTCGCTCTCGAAGGACGCCGCCGGCCCCACCAACAACTGGGAAAACCCCTTCGAGATGCGCCGCAAGCTGAAAGGCCTGTTCAACGGCTCGCATGCGCGGGCGCACGATGTACGTGCTGCCGTTCAGCATGGGTCCGGTCGGCTCGCCGATGTCGCAGATCGGCGTGCAGCTGACCGATTCGCCCTACGTCGTCGTCAACATGCGCATCATGGCGCGCATCGGCCTGCCGGTCTTCGCGGAGATCGACAAGGACGAGAAGCGCGTCGTGCCCTGCATGCACACCGTCGGCGCGCCGCTCGCGCCCGGCCAGAACGACGTGCCGTGGCCCTGCAACAAGGAAAAGTACATCGTCCACTTCCCGGAGACGCGCGAGATCTGGTCCTACGGCTCGGGCTACGGCGGCAACGCGCTGCTCGGCAAGAAGTGCTTCGCGCTGCGCATCGCCTCGAACATCGCGCGCGACGAGGGCTGGATGGCCGAGCACATGCTGATCCTCGGCGTCGAAGATCCGCAGGGCGAGAAGACCTACGTCGCGGCCGCGTTCCCCAGCGCCTGCGGCAAGACGAATTTCGCCATGCTGATTCCGCCCGCCGGCTTCGAGGGCTGGAAGGTCTGGACCGTCGGCGACGACATCGCCTGGATCAAGCCCGACGCCAACGGCCGCCTCTGCGCGCATCAATCCCGAAGCGGGATTCTTCGGCGTCGCGCCCGGCACGTCCGACACAGACCAATCCGAACGCGATGGCGACGCTGGCGAAGAACACCATCTTCACCAACGTCGCGCTGACTCCCGAGGGCGGCGTGTGGTGGGAAGGCATGACCGACGAGCCGCCCGCCGAATGTCATCGACTGGCAGGGCCAGCGTCTGGACTCCCGAGATCGCGAAGGAGACCGGCGCGAAGGCCGCGCATCCGAACTCGCGCTTCACCGCGCCCGCCTCGCAGTGCCCGACCATCGACCCGGCCTGGGAAGATCCGAACGGCGTGCCGATCAGCGCGATCATCTTCGGCGGCCGCCGCGCCACCACGATGCCGCTGGTCTACCAGGCGTTCAACTGGAGTGCCGGCGTCTACATCGGCGCGACCATGGGCTCCGAAATGACCGCCGCCGCCGCCGGGCACCGTCGGCAAGGTGCGCCGCGATCCCGATGGCGATGCTGCCCTTCTGCGGCTATCACATGGGCGACTATTTCCGCCACTGGATCAAGATGCAGCCGCCAGCTCAGCGAGACGCCGCGCATCTTCCACGTGAACTGGTTCCGCAAGGACGCCGACGGCAAGTTCATCTGGCCCGGCTTCAGCGAGAACATGCGCGTGCTGAAGTGGATCGTCGACCGCGCGCACGGCCGCGCCGTCGGCAAGGAAACGCCGATCGGCTGGATGCCGCGCTACGAGGACATCGACTGGAAGGGCCTCGACTTCCCGCAGCGAGAAGTTCGACGAGCTGCAGGCCTTCGACCGCGACCGCCTGGCGCGACGGAAGTGATCGGCCACGAGGAGCTGTTCATCGAGCTGCACGACCATCTGCCGCCGGAGATGATCTACGAGCGCGAACTGCTGATCTGCCGTATCTGATTTGACAAAAAAAACGGGCCGGAATTTTGTCGATTCCGGCCCGCTCCGTTCGTTATTGATTACGAAAGGAGAAACGCAATGCCCCAATTCCTGTTACTGCTGTATAACGATCCCACCTGGTATCAGAAGCTGAGTCCGGAGGAGATGCAAAAGGCCACCGAGAAGTATATGGCTTGGATGTCCAAACCCTTCACCAAAGGTTCGACGAGGTTGCAGGGTGACCCCGGCCAGGTGATCCGCGCGAAGAACGGTAAGCCCCACGCAACAGACGGGCCTTACAGCGAGACGAAGGAAATCCTCGGAGGTTCCTACACCATCGAGGCTGCCGACTACGACGAAGCGGTGAAACGTTCGCTCGACCATCCTCATCTGGATTACGGCGGCACCATCGAAGTAAGACAGATCTTCGCAATGTGAACCAGTTGTCGCTCCCTCACGCGCGGGACGTGTGGGGGAGCGCATCGTCTTCTGCGACGTTCTCATCAAATGAATATGGACACGTTCCTTCCTCCCATCGAAAAGCCCCGGGGGCTGATCATGAAGCTCGTGTATGCGATGACGCGGCGCCAATTCGGCAAAGTGCTGACACCGGTCAAGGTTTTCTCTGCGCGGTTGCCGATTGGATTCGCCCTGTTCTCTGCGAAGATTTCGAAACTGGATAAAAAGCTACTGCTCCCGCCCGAGATGGCTATGCTCATCCGCGAACACGTAGCCCGCATCAACGTCTGTCTCTTCTGTATGGACATCGGTCGCTGGTTCGCAGCCAAAGCCTCCATGAGCGAGACCAAACTTGAAGCGATCGGAGCAATACAGCACGAGCCCGCTTTTCACCGACGCCGAACGCGCCGCGCTCGACTACGTAACGGAGCTGACCAGAGACAAGAAGATAAATCCGGAAACCTTCGCCCGCCTGGCCCAATACTATTCCGAGCGGGAAATCTGCGAGATCGTCTTGCTTGTGGCGAGCGAGCATGTATACAACATGACCAACATCGGTCTGAACATCCATTCGGACATGCTCTGTGCAGTCAAGCAATGACACCGGCCCGATACTGGAACACCTGTTCCGGCATCAGTCCAGCCGCATTCTCGCGCATCTCACGCGTCTCCTCGGACCCGCTCATCTCGAACTCGCCGAAGAGGCCGTGCAGGAGGCCATGCTCCGCGCCTGGCAAACCTGGCCGCACCAGGGAATGCCGGAAAACGCCCCGGCCTGGCTCTTCCGCGTCGCCCACAACGCCGCGATCGATGCCGTGCGGCGCAACCGCATCGGCGGACAGAAGAGCGCCACCGTTCTCGCTGCCCTCAGCGTGCCGCCCGAAAGCATTCCCGATTTCGAAGGCCAGCTGCGCGACGACGAGCTGCGTCTCGTCTTCATGTGCTGCCACCCCGGCATTCCCCGCGAGGCCCGCGTCGTACTCAGCCTGAAAATCGCCGGCGGATTCAGCGTGCGCGAAATCGCCCGCGCCTTGCTCGCCGACGACGCCGCCATCGCGCAACGACTGGTCCGCGCGAAGAGAACGATCCGCGACCAGCACCTGACTCTCGACACGCCCCAGGGAGCCGAACTCAAGCAGCGCCTCGATTCCGTCATCGAAGTTATCTACCTGATGTTCAACGAAGGCTACACCGCGCACGAGGGCGAAGACCTCATCCGCACCGACCTCTGCTTCGAAGCGCTGCGGCTCGGCCAACTGATCGCGTCGTCTTCGATCGCCGAGCCGCGCGTCCACGCGTTGATGGCGCTCATGGCGATGCAGGCCGCCCGCCTGCCCGCCCGAACCGACGAAGCGGGCGATCTCATCCTGCTCGAAGATCAGGACCGCACGCGTTGGGACCGAAACCTGATCGCCATCGGCTTCCACCACTTCGATCGCGCCATCGATGGCGACGAGGCTTCCGAATACCACCTGCAGGCCGCTATCGCCGCCATCCATGCGCGCGCAGAGAACCGGGACTCGGTCGACTGGTCTGCGGTCCTCGACCTCTACGACCGCCTGTACGCCATGAATCCATCGCCCGTAGTTGCGCTAAACAGAGCCGTAGCTGTCTCCAGAGTGCGCGGTCCGGCGGATGCCCTGCTTTCAATCGAAACGCTGAAGCTCGACGGCTACTATCTATTCCACACCGTGCGCGGCCATCTCCTGCTCGAACTCGAACGCCACGCCGAAGCAGCCAGATTGCTTTCGCGAAGCGCTGAAATGCCGCTGCTCGGAACCGGAGCGTCGGTTCATCCGCAGAAAGATGGAGTCCTACTTGCCCGGCGCTTTGTCGGGCAGCGTGAAGAGATAGGAAACCTCGTTCTGCATGTCCATCGTCGAAAACTTGTAAGGAGGCATCGGCGTACCCGGCGACATCTTCTGCGGATCCTGGAAATGCTGGATCACCCACGCTTCGTTGCGCCGCCCCGCCAGTCCGTTCAGCACCGGCCCGATCTTGCCCCCTGTTCCGTTGATCGAATGGCAGCGCGCCGCAGGCATTCTTCTGGAAGATGAGAGCGCCCTCTACCGCGAAGCTCGGCGCCGAATCCACCACATCGCCGTTCTCGGGAGTGAGTCTCAGCATCAGAGCCAGCAGATCTTTCAGTTCTGCATCGCTGAGATTTACCGGAGTCATCACACTGCCGGGTGTTACCGCGCCCGGCATCTTGAAGTGGGCCATGAGCCAGTCCGCGTCATGCCGCTTGCTGGTATTCAGCAGATTCGGTCCGGTCTTCGGTGCGTCGCCGATCACGTTGTGGCAGCCGGCACAGTTCTCCTGGCGGAAGTAATGGACCCCCGCCATTTCCGCCGGCGACAGCTGCATCCACTGCGTCGGACCGGAGAAATCGATCTGCGAAGCGGCCGTCTGACGGCGGAGTGCTTTTGACCGCGGCCGCCGTCAAGACCGCCCCATCCGAGGCCCGCCAATATGACGATCCCGAAGGCCAGAGTGCGCTGCCGCACCCGCACCACTCTTCCCCGATCGATAAACGGCGTCAATATCAGCGCCAGAATCGCAATCGTCGGCAGCACGACTGTTCCCACTACCTCAAGCGGCCCATCGAACACTTTCAGCATCTGGAAGAGAAACAGAAAATACCATTCCGGACGCGGGATGTAGCTGGTGTCCGTCGGGTCGGCCATGCGCTCCAGCGGCACTCGTACCGCCACCGCCATCACGAACAGAATGGCGAACGCGATGAAGACCGCCACGGTGTCCTTGAACACCTGCTCCGGGAAAAACGACTTCTTCGACTTCGCTTCGTCGCCCGGCGTCGGGGCGACGCCATGCCGCCGCACAAGGTAAACGTGGAACGCGATCAGCAGTCCGGTGGCCGGCGGCAGCAGCAGGACGTGAAGCCCATAGAAGCGCGCGAACGTCACCACCCCGATGTCGCCCGTACTGGCCAGCAAGCGGCTCACGTAAGGCCCCATGATCGGAACCGTCGCGCCGATCTGCGTGGTCACCACCGTTCCCCAGTAAGCCCGGTTATCCCAGGGAAGCAGGTAGCCGGTCAGCCCGTACGCCAGCGTGAGCAACAGCAGGATCACGCCCACGACCCACGTGCCTTCCCGCGGCTTTTTGTACGCGCCCCACAGAAACACCTGCACCATATGGAGGACCACGATCACGATCAGCATGCTCGCGCCCCAGTGGTGCAGTCCCCGCATCAGGCGGCCCGCCGTGACTTCCGTCAGGATGTAGCGGAGGCTGCTGTAGGCATCGCCCGGTGTAGGCGCATAGTTGAACGCGAGCATGGCGCCCGTGAAGAACTGAATCAGAATCAGAAACAGCGCGACGCTGCCGAAAACCTGGTGCCATCCGCTCGACGCCGGGATCTCTTCATACAGAAACTTCTGCAGACCCGAGTGCAGACCGGTACGCCGGTCGATCGCTTCAACCCACTCGCCCAATGTCTTGCGCATACTCTCAGGCCTTCGAAACCGACTGCTTCAGTTCGCCGATCTGCAGCCGGTTATTTTCGATCTTCGTCAGATACCGGTCCAGCGGGCGCGGCGCCGGACCCGCCAGCACCTTGCCGTCGATCGAGAACTCCGAGCCATGGCAGGGGCAGACGAATTTATCCGCGTCGCCCTCCCAATGATAGGCGCATGCAAGATGCGTGCACTGCGGCCCGAAGGCGACGATCTTGTTGTCGGCTTCCTTCACGACCCAGGCCGTGCGCTTTTCCGATTCCAGCTTCCAGCCGTCGAGCCGGTCCTGCTCGAAGATGAGTTCGACGGGCTCGCCGGGCTTCAGCTGGCTGATGTCACCGGCGTCGATCCAGTCCGATTGTTTCCGCGCGCGCGGCGGTATCAGCAGATAAATGGCGGTCGGAATCGCCATCGCGATCGCAATCACTGCTCCCAGAACATAGATGACGGCAAGATGAAAAACACGACGTGTTGTGCCAGTGCTGGTCATGGGCGAAAAACCATCGTACAAGACTGATATTTCTGAGGTGGAAACTGTTTGTAAACATTTCGCCAACGGCCATTAAGCGAGCCGGATATAATTCCTGGGAAACGCAATATGAAGCACTGCATGAGAGCATCGACTTCCGCGACCGCTGTTGCGTTACTGGTCGGGGCCGGGTTATTCGGGCAACCGCTATTCGCGCAAGTACCGCCTGCGTTCGAGGTCGCCTCGATCAGAGTTCACTCCTTTGCTTCTGCTTCCCCTGACCGGGTCGGTCCGCCGATCGCCGGGAACCGGGGCACGTTCGGCGGCAATTTGAAGCAGCTCATAATTTATGCCTGGGATTTGAAGGTTTACCAACTCTTCGGTGGGCCAGCCTGGGTGACGAACCCGTCGACCTATACCGACTACTACGACATCAACGCGAAAGCGGAGGGAGACGAGTTGCTGACCGAGTCGCGGGCCCGGCAACTACTGCAGACATTGCTGGCGGATCGTTTTCAACTGAGGCTCCACCGGGAATCGAGAGAGATGCCCGTATACGCGCTGATCGTTGGCAAGTCGGGCCCGAAGTTCAAGGATAGTGCTCCGGACGCCACAACGCGGATGGCACCCAAGGTTACTTTGGCGACGGTCACGTCGACGTTCACAAAGAGTCAGATCGGTTCCCTGGTGCGCGTGCTTTCCGCCGCTGCCGACCGCCCGGTGCTGGATCAAACCGGACTGACGGGATTCTACGACTTCAAGATCGACTTCGCTCGCGATCCCGCCGCCGCTGCCGCCGATTCTTCCGCCGCGTCTCTTTTCACAGCCGTCCACGAGCAACTTGGATTGAAACTCGAACCTCGGAAAGCACCGATTGAAGTTCTCGTGATTGACCATGCAGAGAGACCATCGGAAAATTGATGGATCGGCTTTCTCAAGCCGGGTATACTCAGTTGCCGACGATCAGGCACACCCCTCAATCAGGCCCACTGCGCGTGATAAGCCGGCACGGAAACTCGTCACTTTTCCTCCCTCAGTCTCAAAGAGCAGTTCGTAACGACTAAGTTTTGGGTCGGTTGGAGTCATCCTCAGATAATGGCCGAGACCTTCGTCGTAGTAGGGATGCGGCTCCGCCCGCACCTGGGGATACAGCCGGTGGATGTCTGTTTCCGAGGTGCCGATCCCCGCTCCGGCTTCCGTCAACCAGTCGCGGCCCGTTATATCAACCCGTGCAATCCGGGAATCGAGGAGCATAAAGCTGATCCCCTTGGCGGCGGGTGTCAGGTACGAGCAATTCTGCTCAAGATCGCTCCGCTCAATCTTCCCCTTCAGAATGCTGCGGAACTGTGCTTCCGTCATACCGATCTTGACCGGTCCAATTCCCGTGAAGGCGAGCCGCTGTGAATCCCGGAGTTGCCCTTTCAGCACCGCGGCGAGCGCCACGACCGGCGAGAGTAATAACGATCTGCGTCCGACCATCGTTGAAATGCTAACGCACTGACGGCGTCACCTTCATCCAAGAGCGGAGCGCTGTTTCCGAACTACACATGGAGCATCCGTGAAACTGTGAAGTAAGCGCAGGAGGAATTGCGCTGTGCGTACACCTGGATCTCAAGAGCACCCCAGCGCTCCTGGAAATGACCCCGGACCGTGAAGTGTATTCGCGTCGCCGATCGACTCCAGTCGTTCCTCAGCAGATTACAGCTGAACGGCTTGGCCGCCGGGTCCTGGCATCGCCGGGCAGCGCGGGGATTATCCTGCTTATGAGCCACAGTGCCTCGCAAGAAGATTTTAAATCTATTTATCGGTTAAAGGAATCAAGAGGATACAACCGATGCTCGAGGTAGACGACCAATCGGCTGTGGCGCTGGCCGTCGATCGCACACTTGCAGCCGATCGACGATCCGGGTTGTCCGGCTGCCCGATTCGACGCCGCTAAGAGGAGACGGAGTGGGCATCCGATTGGAAACATCCTCAACCACTACCAGGCGCGCGCTAAAGATCCGAGGATGGGTGGCTCCGCTCACACTGTGCATTCCGCTCATGATGGCGTGCGCCTCATCCCGGCAAAGCATATGGCGTTTTGACGCACCATCAGCTGATCGATCAGGCGTGGAACACGGTCATCGTACCGATCCTGTTAAGCCGTTTTCCTTCGCTCACAACGGAGCAACTGAGAGAGGCGCATGCGTACGCATATGGCGGCTGCATCGTTCAGGACTTTGGTTACTATCCCTTTGCAAACGAGTTCTTCTCGGATCTGACGCATTATGTCCGCACAGGGGATTTCGTGCAGAGGCTCTTTCAGCACGCCTCCACAGCCAACGAGTTCGCCTTCGCGATCGGCGCCTTGTCGCACTACGTGGGCGACAGTATTGGACATGCCCAGGCAACCAACCCATCGGTCGCGATGATGTTCCCGAAACTCCGCGCCAGGTACGGTCCATCGGTGAACTATGCGGAGGGGAAGCACCAGCACGCCCAGGTGGAGTGGGCATTTGACGCCAACCAGGCGGCCAAGTTGCGGCTGGCTCCGGCGGCCTATGTGCATGACATTGGTCTGGAAGTGCCACGCGAACAACTCGCCGCCGCGTTTTATGAAACCTACGGAATTCCCACTGGCAGAAATCGTAAATGGGCTGTTTCCTGCGATGAAAACATTTCGTTTCGGAGCGCGGAGCTTTCTGCCCAATTTCACCTATGCCGAAGCGCTGCTGCACCAGGGAGGGTTTCCTGCCGATACATCCGGTCCGGAACTCGAACAGTATGAGCGCCAGATCGGGCAACTCCCGAAGGAAGAAGGCTGGGACCAGTATCGAAGGAAGCCTGGCATCCGCATTCACCTGCTGGCCGGAGTCATCGTGATTCTGCCGAAAATCGGGACGCTCAGGATGCTCGCCATCAAGGGTCCGACCGAGGAGACGGAACGGGCTTACATCGCGAGCGTCAATCTCTCCACCGCGGCGCTGGCCGTTTACCTGCAGCGATTGATTGGAGCGCAGATCGATTTAGGTCTGGCAGACCGCGATCTCGATACGGGACAACAGGTGGTTCCCGGCGGGTATCCGCTGACGGACAAGACGTATGCCCGACTACTCGCCAGGATCACGAAGGTCCCCACGGAGCCCATTCCAGCCGGACTGAAGCAGGACATTATCGCCTATTACGCCGATCCCGCTGCGCCTATTTCAACCAGGAAAAAGCCAACGGAGTGGGCAACTGTTCAGGAGCAACTCCAGGTACTCATTGGTATGAAGACGAATCTCCGAATAGCTCGTGCCCCTCTGACTAAACGGATGGACTGGATTGCCTCTCCAGAGGCTTGGATTGCGCTGGCCACGCTCACTGTTCTCGAGATCGTGCTCGGGATCGACAACATCGTTTTCATCAGTATTCTGGCGGGCAAACTGCCGCCCGCCAGGCAAGCCCGCGCGCGCAACCTCGGCCTCACTCTGGCCATGATCACGAGGATTCTTCTGCTGCTGTCGCTCACCTGGATCATGCGTCTCACAGCGCCGCTCTTCGCAGTTTTCGGACGCGAGATCTCGGGCCGCGACCTGATTCTCGTGATCGGCGGTATGTTTCTGATCTGGAAAAGCACTCACGAGATTCACCAGCGTCTCGAAGGCGAATCGGCGGCCGAACGGACGGCCCGTGGCGCCGCCGGCATGAGCGGAGTGCTGGTGCAGATTGCCCTGATCGATATCGTCTTTTCGCTCGATTCGGTGATCACGGCTGTTGGAATGGCGAATCAGGTCGCGATCATGATCGCCGCCATCGTGCTCGCCGTGGGGTTTATGATACTCGCGGCCGGGCCCGTCAGCACGTTCGTGGAGCGGCATCCGACAGTGAAGATGCTGGCTCTCAGTTTCCTCTTGCTGATCGGCGTCACCCTCATCGCGGAAGGCCTTGGCCAGCATATTTCGAAAGGGTACGTGTATTTTGCAATGGCTTTTTCCGTATTCGTCGAGGTGCTGAACCTGCGTCGCGCGAAAGAGGCGAGGCCCGCAAATTGCAGGGCCCGGCGCTCTCAGGCATGCACGGACACCGGGGCTGAAAGGTCGCGGTTCCCGAGAAAAAAGATCCTCGAATCGCTTCGAGGAATCAACCTGGAAGGTCCAGGGTCAACGATGGACTCGCATGGGAGATCGCATAGCCAAAGAAGAAAGGACAAGATCAATCATGCCAATTAAAGATCAGAAGGAACTCTTCATTTGGATGCTCAGCGACCTCCGCCATGGTGCGGAGCGCTCGACCAAAATCTTTCAGGAACTCTCTCAAATTGTTCAGGATCCCGACATCAAGGAAGCCCTGGATGCACGGGTCTTCATCTCCGATAAAATCATGAGCACGCTGGACGAATGTTTCAAGGTCATCGGCCAGAAGCCGGTGAACACCAAGGGACGGCTGCACGACGTGTTCGCGGAGGACTTCCGCCGGGAATTGGCGGAGATTGAATCCAAGGAAGGCCGCCGGCTCTTCGTCCTGGCCAAGGCCAATCGCCTGGCGCACCTTCGCATCGCCGAGTACGAGGTCCTGATCGCGGCGGCTGACCTGACGGGCCACTATGGCGTGGGCGTGATGCTGGAAAGCTGCCTGGCGGACAAAATGGTGTTCGTGGAAAGGACGCGCCAGCTGATCCGCAATCGGCTGGAGCAACGGTTAGCGGCATAGCCGGCCAGTGGCAACCGGGCCGGGCACACTTCCGGGCCCTGTATCCTGGAGGCGGACGGGCGTGTCCGGCTCGAATTGCACCAGTCTTAAAGTCGAGAGGCTGCCGATTCCTCCCTTGTTTTACCAGCACAGTCTCGGAAAAATGGCTTCGTCTATCCGCCGCCAGAGCGAAGTGGTGCGAACACCGGCACTACCGCGCGCATCCTGATGAACGGCCGAATCAGCATCCGGGGACGGGGCGTCTCTAACGTCGCCGGGAAGCCGGACGCCACCAGCGCGAAGCGCACCCGGCTGGTGTTGTTTGTTATCAGGATGAACCGGTAGATATGCCTGACAACCGATCCTCGATTCTGGCTGCGGCAAAATCCACGTTGATTGGCGGTGCGATCTTCCTGATTCCGGGATGCATCGTCTTTTTCGTGCTTGCCAAGGCCTTCACCGTGCTGAGGTCGTTGGCCGCCGCGCTGGGTTCCCGGCTGGGCATCGCCGGGCCGCTCGGCCGGCGTGTTGCTGGACGTGGCGGCGATTGCCGTGGTTTTGCTGGTGTGTTTCCTTGCGGGCCTCGTGGCGCGCCGTGCCACCGCCCAGCGGTTGCGGCGCAAGATGGATCAGATCCTGCTCGGCTCTTTTCCCGGCTATGCGTTTGTCAAGGGCTTGACGGAACACATGCAGCAGAGCCAGGAACTCGCGACCAGTTTTCTGCCGGTGTGGGTGAGATTTCGACGATTTCTCGCAGGTGGCATTCGAGACTGGCCGTTTGCCGGGAGGCCTCGTTGCCCTCTATCTGCCGGGCGCGCCGAATCCCTGGTCGGGCAGCGTGGTTTTCGTGCTCGCGGAACGGGTAAGCAGGCTGCCCGTGCCGGTAACGGAGGTGCTCAAGATGATTCGCACCCTGGGCAGGGGCTCAGAGGCGCTCGCCGCGGAGATCCGAACTCTTCAAAGCACAGGCAGTGAACTACCCGCCTCTTAGGGCGCCGGGGCATCATTTCGCAACCGGCGATCCCAGAGTCTCAGAGGGCGCAGTCCTCTCCTCGTAAATCGGACCTGGGAGCACCGAACTTTCAAGCGTGATCACCAGCGATTTCGATGCCGGTTGATTGCTCTTTTCTGCGACGTCGCGGATTGGCACCAGCGCATTCGCCTCGGGAAAGTAAGTTGCCGCGCATCCGGCTGGAATCTGATACGGAATCGCTTTGAAGCGTTCCACACGCCTTGTCTCCGATTCGAAGTGGCTGATCAGGTCGACCCATTGATCTTTTACAATACCGAGGTGCAGCATGTCGTCCGGGTTCAGAAAAACCACCCGTCGGCCGTCAGAAACGCCGCGGTAGCGATCGTTTTCGCTGTAAATCGTCGTGTTGAACTGATCGTGGCTTCGAATCGTCGTGAGCAGCAGCTGGTTGCTCTCCAGTTTGTGGAGAGGAATGGGGTGAACGGTAAACTTAGCTTTTGCGGTAGGCGTCTTGAACTTCCCCTGCCGCGGCGCGTTGGGCAGATAAAAACCGCCGGGCTGCCGTACTCGGGCGTTGTATTGCGTGAATCCCGGTACAACATGTTCAATGTGCTCGCGGATACGATCGTAGTTATCGATCAGGCTCTGCCAGTCCACCGTGGTTGAAGTGCCCAGCGTCGCCATGGCAATCCCGGCGATGATGGCCGGTTCGCTGCGAAGGTGCTCCGATGCCGGCGGAAGCGATCCATGAGATTGATGAACCACGCCAGTCGTGTCCTCCACGCTCACGAACTGCGCGCCGGATTTCTGCAGGTCGCGTTCGGTGCGGCCCAGACAGGGAAGAATCAACGCCTGCTCGCCCGTGATGAGGTGCGCGCGGTTGAGTTTCGTTGAAATCTGTACCGTCAATTTGCAACGCTCGATCGCCTCCGCCACATACCTGGTATCGGGTGTGGCGGCCAGAAAATTTCCTCCCAGGCCAACGAAAACCTTTACCCGCCCCTGGTGCATCGCCTCAATCGTGCGCACAGTGTCGAACCCATGCTTCTGCGGCGGTGAAAAGTGAAACTCCTTGCCAAGGGCATTCAGAAATTCCGGGCTCATCTTCTCCCAGATGCCGACCGTCCGGTCGCCCTGCACGTTGCTGTGCCCACGCATTGGGCACACTCCGGCGCCCAGTCTTCCGATCTGGCCTCGCAGCAGCGCAAAGTTAACGATGCTCTGCACATTTGCGACTCCATTCCGATGTTGCGTGATCCCCATGGCCCACGAGCAAATCATTCGTTCGGAATCCATGGCAATCTTTGCTGCCTGCCGGATCAGATCGCGCGTTATTCCGCTGCCCTCGACAATACTGTCCCAGCTTTCGTTCCGGAGATCTCTGGCGAACTCATCGAAGCCTTCGGTGTGATGGTCGATGAAGTCGTGCGCCAGAATCTTTCCGCCCGTGCGCTCATCCTCCATCAGCATTTCCTTCATGATTCCCTTCAACAGCGCGACATCGCCATTGATACGGACGGGAAGGAACAGGCATGCGAGATCCGTGCCATGGCCCAGCAGGTTGAAGGGCTGCTGTGGATTCTTGAACCGGATCATGCCGGTTTCCCTCAGCGGATTAATGCTGACAATTTTGCATCCGTTGCGCACCGCCTTCTGCAATTCGGTCAACATGCGCGGGTGGCATGTGCCCGGATTCTGGCCGATAACGAATATGGAATCCGCATGTGAGAAGTCCTCGATCGCGATCGTGGCCTTGCCGAAGCCAATCACCTCTGTCAAGCCAGTGCCACTGGATTCATGGCACATGTTGGAGCAATCCGGCAGATTATTGGTGCCGAACTGGCGCCCGAATAGCCCATACGTGAAGGCGGCTTCGTTACTGGCGCGCCCCGAGGTGTAAAAGGAAGCTTCGTCGGGAGATGAGAGCGAGTTAAGTGCGGCGCCAATCAGTTGAAATGCGTCATCCCAGGAGACTGGCTCGTAATGGTCGGCGCCCTTCCGGCGCACCATGGGATGCGTAATGCGCCCCATTTCTTCGAGCTGGAAATCAGATTGCTGAAGCAATTCGGGAATGCTGTGCCCGCGGAAAACCTCGGGCGTAAGCCTCTTCGTTGTTGCTTCGGATGCCACCGCTTTAACGCCGTTCTCGCAGAATTCGGCGGTCTTCCGCTCCCCGTCTGGGTCGGGCCATGCGCAGCTGGGGCAATCAAAGCCATCCTTCTGATTGAGCTTGAGCAACGTTTGCAGACTGCGTCCGGCGCCCATTTCTCTCATGCCGTAATGGACCGTCTCGTAGATCGATTGGAACCCGGCAGCGGTTTTATCCCGGTGCTTGCAATGCGCACCCTGATCCTCAAGCGGCGGCTGCGCGCCCTCCACGCCCAGAGCGCGCCACGCGTCGGGGTCGGTTGGCCTCTCGGTTCTGGCCTGATTCGGAGCATTATTTTCATCGTGATCGTGGAGATGCATCGCGGCATTTTCCGCTGCAAGTCCCGTACCAGCGGATTAGATCATCCGGCAAGACGGTCAGCCAAATTGCACGCCTTGGGCGAGAGGCACATCGTCGCCATAGTTGATGGTGTTCGTGGCGCGGCGCATGTAAGCTTTCCAGGCATCCGAGCCGGACTCGCGGCCACCGCCCGAGTTCTTCTCGCCTCCGAAGGCGCCCCCGATTTCGGCGCCGGACGTGCCGATGTTGACATTCGCGATGCCGCAGTCCGATCCCGCGGGCGACACGAACCGCTCGGCTTCGCGGACGTCGCCGGTGAAAATCGCTGAGCTGAGTCCCTGAGGAACGCTGTTCTGGAGCGCAATCGCTTCGTCGAATTCGCGGTAGGGCATGACGTAAAGAATAGGGGCAAACGTCTCCTCGCGAACGATTTCGATGTTGCCGGGCACCCGGACGATGGCAGGCCTCGCGTAGACCCCGCCGTCGGGAACGCCATCGGTCACCCGATCTCCACCCTCGATCAGATGGCCGCCCTGCGTGATCGCCTGACGAAGAGCGGACTGCATTCCCCGCCACGCAGCCTCATCGATCAGTGGTCCGACGAGGACGCCCTCCTTTCGCGGATCTCCGACAGGAAGCCGGCTGTAAGCGCTGCGCAAACGTTCCACGAAGGCAGGCAGGATCGCTTCATGAACAATCAGGCGGCGAAGGGTTGTGCAACGCTGCCCCGCGGTTCCGGCAGCCGAGAAGACAACGGATCGCAGCGCTAGATCAGGGTCGGCCGTAGGTGCGACAATCGCCGCATTGTTGCCACCCAGTTCCAGCAGACAGCGGCCCAGGCGCTTCGACACGGCTGCGCCCACCTTCCTGCCCATCGCGACCGAGCCCGTCGCCGATACCAGGGGAACGTGCTCAGATTCCGCAAGGGTGCGCCCAACTTCGCCCCCGCCCTGAATCAACTCCGACAACCCTTCCATCGCGCCTGCCTCGGCGAGTACTGCATGTGCCGTCTGCGCGCAAAGTGCGCCCTTCTCCGACGGCTTCCAGAGAACGCTGTCGCCACAAACGAGCGCAATCATGGCATTCCACGCCCAGACAGCCATCGGAAAATTAAACGCAGTGATCACAGCGACGGGGCCGAGCGGATGCCATTGTTCCATCATCCTGTGATGCGGACGCTCGGAAGCGATGGTCAGGCCGTAAAGCTGGCGCGAAAGGCCGACGGCGAATTCGCAGATATCGATCCATTCCTGTACCTCGCCTTCGGCCTCGGAAGGAATTTTTCCGATCTCATCTGTGATGACGGCAGCAAGTTCGTTTTTCCGGCGGCGTACGATTCCGGCGACCCGAGCAACGAGTTCGCCGCGTTTCGGGGCGGGGACAATACGCCATTCGGCAGCGGCACGGCGAGAGCGATCCACTGCTAACGCGATCATGGCAGGAGTTGACTCGGCAACCTCACCGATCACGCCGCCGTCGATGGGAGACCGGCACGTCACGTGATGACCTGCCGCGTATGTTCGGCGTCGAGCGAGTAATACCGGCCGAAGCGATTAGCGAGAAAGACATCGAGCGCGACATCTTCCTGGCGCACGAAGCCCTGCGTCACGCCGAGTTTGCCATGGAAGTGCAGATCGATGGCGACGCACGCCGCGGCGGCGGTGGACAACTGGATCGCGCTCCAGTGTTCACCAGCCACCTGCTGGTGATAAATCTTCCGTGCGTTGGTCTCCTCCGTATACAGACCCCGCCGCCAGCCGGAGGCGGCGCAGAGCACCAGCACGACATCCTGAAGGGTCATCGGAATCGCGCGGTCGAAGATGCGGCCGAGTTGCCGCTGTGTATCCAGCGAATCGCCCATGCGCAGGCCATTGATCAGAAAGTCCATCAGATAGTGATGGCCGGGATAGCGAACGGTCTTATAGTTGAGTTCGTTCAGCTTGCCTTCGAGCGTTTCACAGAGAGTTCCAAGGCCTCCCGAAGTGTTGAACGCCTCGTATTCGACGCCGTCGATGGCGAAGCGCTCGAGACCATCCAGTGCGAGGACCTCCTGGCGGTGGCCGCGATGAATTACGTCGCAAGGCTTGCAGTATTCGTTAATCATGCCATCGGTGGACCACGTCAGGTGGTACATCAGGTGATTGTGTGGATACTCCGGGAGCGCCCCTACACGCATGCGAAGTGCGTCTACACGGTCGAAGCTGCCCACCATGGACGCGGCGAGAATCCCGATGAACCCGGGCGCGAGGCCGCATTGCGGCATGAAAATCTGGCCTTCCGCGGCCCGCGCGGCGGTCGCGTGCACATGCCTCGTGGTTTCCACGTCTTCCGTGAGATCGAAATAGGAGATGCCGGCATCGAGGGCCGCGAGCGCAACGTAGCGAGTGACGTCGAACGAACAAGCCGAAATAACCGCGGCGGGCTGCCCCTTACCGGAAAGAGCGCGCAATTCGCCGACGAGGTGTTCGACCGTGCTTTCGACCTCGAGCCGGACAACACGGATAGAGGAGGGTGTGCGTTCCAGCGCATGCGGGTCGCGGTCGGCGAGGGTGACGAAATAGTCCCCTGTGTTGTGAAGGAGTTTCGCGATGCTGGCGCCAATCCGGCCGGCGCCCACCACCATAACCGCAAACAAAGACCGGCTCCGTTCCGCGTTCAGTTCGAATTTAGCAGAGTGCAGCGCCAACCCACAACGAACTGACCGGCTCTTCGGTACATCGCTGTGCGCCAGGGGCCAGTTCCTGCCGCGCAGCAGCATATCCGTGGCCCGGCTCGGTAGTGTAATCCAACACCCACCATAAATGGAAGGTCGGCGCAAACCAGCATTGAGGGTTCTATGATTTTCTGAAACAGGCGATCGCCGCCGCGCCCGGTTGGCGGCTCGGAAAACTCCGGGTGCACACGATCAGCGGCACTAACTATCCCTTCGCTGCCAGCGGGCTAGCGCATTTTTCGCGACCAGTTTGGACCTGGCTGCCTCGCGGTCGCGGCGCGGAAACGAAGGCGGTTCCGAGCCCATTAATTGGGACCTCCCGAGCGCCGGGCGCGATGAATCCGTCGACTGCATTTCCGCGTTTAGCGCTGATATTTCAGGTGTTGGGGGACTGTAGAACACGCTGGCAAAACGCGTGCTATTTGCCTGGTAAGCATCCCGATGAGCTTCTTCAGAAGGTGTCACCTGCACACAGAACCGTTAAATAAAATAGAGCGAGTGGCGGTGCCATGTACGCGGGTTATAGGCAATAGTAGCTATCTAAACAGGAAACCAAAACGATCGGTCGTGGCGAATCTCATAGACTCAAAGTTTGGAATCAGTTTAGTTCTTGTGGCGCTGCTCTTCGGCTCGGTGTGCCGTGCGCAAACGTTAGCCGACCCAGCAGCGGATGAACCTTTCGATGAACCAGCGAGTCGATCCGCAGAACCAATCGCGGCACCTCTCGCGGGACCAGTCGTGGCACCAATCCTGGCGCCAATTGCGAAACCAGTTGCGGCCGCGGCCATCCTCCCTGTCACGCCGGTTGGTGGCTCGCCGTCCGGGGGTGTCGATTGGGCCAATCTCTTCAAGCAATCCCTGGGCTTCCTGGTTCTGGAACATAGTTATCGGCTGCTGACCGACCCCACGGTCAGGAATTCCCACGAGCCATTCTTCGACGGGTATCTGAAGTCGGTCAGTAACCTTCACGGCTGGGCGGATGGCGACCCTTTCTATGTCAACTACGTGGGTCACCCGGTCCAGGGAGCGGTGTCCGGATTCATCTGGATACAGAATGACCGCAAGTATCGGGACGTGACGTTTGGAAAAAATCGCCGATACTGGAAGAGCCGCTTGCGGGCCGCGGCTTTCGCGTGGGCTTACAGTGAGCAGTTTGAAATCGGCCCGGTCAGCGAGGCTTCGATCGGCGCTACCCAGGCGAATTATCCGCAGCAGGGCTTCGTCGATCATGTCGTCACGCCCACGGTCGGGCTGGGATGGATTATCGCGGAGGACACGGTCGATCGCTACGTTGTGGCGCCGCTGGAGAAGCGGATCGAAAACCCTTATATCAAGATGCTGATGCGTTCCGCGCTGAATCCAGGCAGGAGCCTGGCAAACGTCCTGGGGGGAAATGTGCCGTGGAACCGGTATACGCGGGACGGACTATTCAACGGCGGGTCCGGAGAAAGCGCGCTTCTCAAGGCATCTACGGGCCAGTCTCATAGGGTAGATGATGACCTCACGGCACGTCCCGAAATAGCCCCGTTTGAGTTCACGACGATGTTTCTTACGCAAGAGACTTCGCCCGGGCGCGCACCGTGCCTCGGGGCGGGCGGCAGCGCTTCGGCCCGGTTTACTCCTCAATGGGCCATCGTACTCGAAGTCGGGGGATGCAGGATGAACGGCATGCTGGCGGATTACAGCGGCGATTCGCTTCATTATCTGATTGGTACCCGCTGGACGCCGCGCCCGGACAGCCGTTGGAGCCCTTACGCGCAGGTGCTGATGGGGGGAAACACGGTTACTCAGGAGGTACTCTCGCCGGCAAAGCAAGCGGAGCTTGAAGCGGCTTTGAAGCCAGGCGAAAAGATGCCGACGTCAGAGCATGCGCTCTACACAGAAGACTACGGGACCACCGGGCCGGCGCTGAAAGCAGGGGCAGGAGTGAACTACAAACTCAATCGGGCGCTTTCTCTCCGGGTGGCGGGACTGGATTACATGCACACATGGATGGGCAGGGTCAATGGCGCGTCCTACTCCCCGGGTCTGCAGGTCACGACGGGGCTGGTGGTGAGCATGGGTACGTGGTGAGCATGGGTACGTGGTGAGCATGGGTACGTGGTGAGCGCAATCACCGTACACGCTTCTGAATGGTCGCAATCGGACTCTTGTCCGTCCTGCGCCACGGGGCTGGCACATCCGCTCCCTCGCGGTCGCGGTTCTCTCTACATTGTGTACGATGTCGATTCTGTGCCGCGCGCGAGCAAGCGGTTTGTCGAAATAGTGCGTCAGTGAATTGTGCTGGCGCCTTCGAGTCCGAATGATTCCAGCGGCACGTTCCGATTCACGTGATCGTCCAGATTGATGACGTAGGTTTCAGGTGCGTCAACCAACACCGGCGAATGGGTCGCGCAGATGATGCGGAATCCGCGCTTCTCCACGAGTTCCATCAGCATCTTCAGAATCCGCCGCTGATTGGAAACGGAAAGCGCCATCTCCGGTTCATCGAGCAGCAGGGTGGTGCCGGATTCGAGCGAGGGGAAATTCTGCTGAAACATCGCCAGCATCACCTGCCCGTGGCTCGCCAGCTGCAGGAACTCCAGCATCTCCGGCTGGTCTTTGAACAACTCCATCTGCACGCGCGGATTGTGCTGCTCGGCGTCGAAGAGAAATACCTTGCCCTTTCGCACATCGCCGCGGTCGAGTTTGTAAATATAGCCTTCGGCCTTTTCGCCGCGCAACGCGTAGTGAATGGAATGGAGCAGCGTCGATTTCCCCGAACCGTTTTCCCCCGTCACCATGACGAGCGGATGCGAGAGATCAACCACGATCGGCATGTGGAAGTTCAGGTTCGCGAAAACCGGATGCGCGAGAATCTTCAGAAACATCGACAGCTTCAGGATATCAATGCGAGGATATCAATCCGGAACGGACGAGCAGCGCGTCCGGGTCCGGATCGCGCCCCATGAACTTGCGGTATAACTCCGCGGGATCCTCGCTGTCGCCTTTTGAAAGAATCTGTTCGCGGAATGCCGCTCCCACTTCAGGGCTGAAGATTCCCTCGTCGCGGAACCGCGTGAATGCGTCCGCATCGAGCACCTCTGCCCACTTGTATGAGTAGTAGCCCGCGCCATAGCCTACAGGGCTTGCGAACAAATGCGTGAAGCCTGCGATCATCGCATAGTTTTCCGGGAACTTCGCCGCCGAAAACCGCTGCAGAATATCGCGCGCATACGTAAGCACGTCGCCATCGAGGGCCGGATCGTACTCGCGATGAAGCTTCAGATCGACATAGCCGAATCCCAGTTGGCGCATCTGCCCGTTCGCGCCGCGGTAAGTGCGCGCGCGGATCATCTTCTGGTACAGATCCTCCGGAATAGTGTCGCCGGTCTGATAATGGCGCGCGAAAAGATCGAGCGCCGCGCGTTCCCAGCACCAGTTCTCCATGATCTGGCTGGGCAGTTCAACGAAATCCCACGCGACAGCGGTTCCCGCGAGACTGCGCACTTCGACTCTGCTCAACACGTGATGCAGCAGATGCCCGAACTCGTGGAAGATGGTCTCTACTTCGCGATGCGTCAACAATGCGGGTTTGTCGCCGATCGGCGGAGTCAGATTGCCGCAGATGCAACCGGCGTGAGGTTCATACCGGCCCGCATCATAACTGCCGGTAATGAACGCTTCCATCCAGGCGCCGTCGCGCTTCGATTCGCGCGGGTACCAATCGGCGTAGAACGCGCCCATCAGCGCACCGTCGCGATCGTGGACTTCGTAATAGCGCACGTCGGGATGCCACACGGGAACGCTATCGCGCTGCTTCACCTGAATGCCATAAAGCCGCTCGACAATCTCAAACATCCCCGTCGACCACGCGCTCCGCCGGGAAGTAAGGGCGCAGCTGTTCTTCATCGAAGTCGTAGAGCGCGCGGCGCTGCTTTTCAGCCCAATAACCGACGTCCCAGGGCTCGATCTTTTGCCCGGCGAAGGCTTCCAGTGCGGCGTTCTCTTTGGCGAAGAACGGATCGGTCTTGACCTTGAGGCCTTCGAGGAACTTCATCGCCTGTTCGCCCTTGTGGGCCATGCGGTCGTGCAGCACGAAGTCGGCGAAATCCGGAAAGCCGAGCAGCCGGGCTTTCTCCCGCCGCAGTTCGAGAATGCGGGCGAGCAGTGGACGATTGTCGCGATCGGGCTCGGTCGCACGTGTTGCGAAGGCGCGGTACATCTGTTCCCGAATCGACCGGTCGTCAAGATAGGTCATTACCGGGAATGTAGCTCGGGGCTTGAAGAGTGAATCGCCATCCGGGTAATTTTTTCGACTCCGCGCTCTGGCGAGCGGCATCGATTGCGCTCGGGGGAAGCCCTGCCAGCTTGGCCTCATCCGCAATGATCAATTCGAAAGCGTTCGTTGAATCGAGAACGTTCTCAGAAAATTTCGTCGTGACTTTGGTCAGTTCGACGTCGATCTCGGCCATGCGCTTCTTGCCGGCGGGATCGAGTTCAGCGCCTTCGCGGCGAAACGAATCGAGCGTCTTGGTCAGAAATCTGAGCTGTGTGGCCGGTAGGCCCTTCGCTTCGTCAGTTGAGGCATAGCTTTGCAGTTTCTTCCACAGCCCCTCGTTCAATGGAATCTGCGAGAAGAACGCGCTCGCTTCGGGTTCCACTGCGTTCCATGCCGCGCGCAGTTCGGGAGTGGTCGCGACCGATTCCAGATGCCGGACCACCGCCATCGCATAGCCGAGAGTCTCGGTCGAATTCTCGAGCGCCAGCATCGTGTTGTCGAACGTGCGCGGATCGTCGTCCGCGACGATCGCGTCGATATGCGCCTGGGATTCCTTCAGCAATTCGCGAACGCCCGGCTCGACGTGCTCCACGCGGACCTGGTCAAAAGGAATATGAAACGTGACGGACAAAAGAGGATTATCAGACATGTGCGGAGGGCCTACAGTACAAGCCTAATATAGCCTCCCAGAGGCGGTTATACTCAAGACTTGCGGCGCATCCTGTTGTTTTTCGTGCTCGTTCTACAACTTAGCGCGGCTGTGTCTCCTGATTTCGCTGCCCGCCGCGCCAACCTCCGGAAATCGATTCCCGATGGCATCCTGGTGCTTTTCGGCAATAAAGAAAGCGAAGATCTGCACGACGCTTTTTTTCAGCAAACCGGTTTTTACTATCTCACCGGATGGGAAGAACCGGGCGCGATTTTAGTGCTTACGCCTGAGCCGCAGAAGGATTCGCCCGGCTACGATCAGCGCGCCAAAACGCCGCGCGAAATCCTCCTCCTGCCACAAAGAGTACCCAGCCAGGAGAAGTGGACCGGCCGAAAGCTCGGGCCAGACGACGCGAATGCGACCGCCGCCACCGGCTTCGGTGCGGTGATGCCGGCGGAGCGCTTTGAATCCGGACTGCGCGCGCTGCTCGAAATCTATCCGAATCTCTATGCGCTCGATTCTGCGAACGCGATGCTCGCCAAAATCGCCCCGCTGCGAACCATCCTCGACGCGCGCCTGCCGATCGCCCGCCTCCGTATGGAGAAATCCCCCGCCGAGATTGCGGCGATTCAGAAAGCCACAGATGCTTCCATCGACGCGCACCGGGCTGCGTGGAAGGCCATAACGCCTGGCCAGTACGAGTATCAGACTGCGGCGCTGATGGTCGGAACCTACATGAACGAAGGTTGCCGCCGAAGCGCGTACGCGCCGATTGTTGGCTCAGGGCCGAACTCGTCCACGCTTCACTATTCCCGCAATTCGCGCCGCATGGATGCAGGCGAGGTCACGGTAATGGATGTTGCCGCGGAGTGCGAAAACTATGCGAGCGATATCACGCGCACCATTCCGGTCAGCGGCAAATTCACGCCGCGCCAGCATGAGATTTACGATGTCGTACTCGGCGCGCAGCGCGCCGCGATCGCCGCCGCGAAACCTGGCATGACTTTCGGGAGAACCACGCCCGACAGCCTCTACAAGGTCGCGCTCGACTACATCAACACGCACGGAAAAGACCTTCACGGGCAGCCGCTGGGTCAGTACTTCACGCACGGACTGTCGCATCACGTCGGTCTTGACGTTCATGACGCTTTCGATCCGACAGAGGCGTTGAAACCGGGCATGGTCATTACGATCGAGCCGGGTGTTTATATACCCGAGGAAAATATCGGGATTCGCATCGAAGACGTCATCCTGGTGACGGAGACCGGCGCGAAGGTTCTGAGCGGTAAATTGCCCACCGATCCCGATGAAATTGAGCGTGTACTCGCGCAGCGGAACTAGCTTGCGATTCTCGGGTTTCATTTCGTACTTGATTCTGTCGGCGCTTGTGGTTACTTCCGCAGTAGCAGCTCTGGTGGTGGACTGGAGCGCGTTCGGTCGCCAGATTGACCAGTACGCCTACGACTTCTTCTTCCGCCTGGAACAGCCGCCTCCGTGGCAGCCCTCGTCCATCATCCTCGCAATCGACAATCGCACGTTGACCAAATATGGCGGACTCATCGGCATGCGCGCCGCGCTCGCCGACGGACTTGACCGCATTCAACCTGCGCGCCCGGCCGCGGTCGTGGTCGACATCATTCTCACCGAAGGCGGAGACGCGGACGACAAACTCGAAGCCGCCTTCGCGCGCACTCACAATCTGATCCTGTCGAGCGATATGCAGCCGGATGGCACCCAATGGGAGGAGCCCATTCCGCGGTTCCGCAAATACGCCGCGGGCGTGGGCGAGGTGCACGCGGATCTCGACAAGTTCGACGCCGTGAGCCGCGACCTGCCGCTCGAGAAAATAGCTGGCCGCGACCGGCGCTGGACGCTCGCCCTCGAAACCCTTCGTGTCGTTGAGAACCGCGACATTCTGGAATCTCCCGACGACCTGAGTGTCGGTGACCTGCGCATTCCGTCGAGCGATCGGGATGCCCGCGCGTTGCGGATTCGTTACGCGCCGCTCGCGATGGGAGGGATTCCTCAGGTCACGATCGACGCTCTCGACCAGGATCCGTCGCTTGCTTCCCGTTTCGCCGGCAAGGTGGTGTTCGCTGGCGTGACCGCACAAACCGCCACTGACCGCTGGATGACACCCTATTCGAACGGCATCATCATGCCCGGCGTGGAAATGCACGCCAACGCTTACGAAACCATGGCACGGCAGATGTTTCTGGTGGACGTGCCGTTGCGCACGGTGGTCGCTGTGACCTTCCTGTTCGCCATCAGCGCGGCGCTGGCATACGCACTCGCCACCGGATGGATTGCGAACGTGCTGACGCTGCTGATCCTCGTCGCATCGCAGATTGTTCCCGCCATCGCCTTCAACCACTCTCTCGTGTGGCCATGGATGCCCGGGACATCCGCCGTCATGTTTGCGACCGCGGCCGCGGCCGCCTGGAGGCATCTCCTCGTCCGCCGCGAACTCGTCCACGCGGAAAGCGAAACAATCCGCTACCGGCAGACCATGCAATTCGTCACCCACGAAATGCGGACGCCGCTGACCGCGATTCAGGGCTCGAGCGAACTGATTGGCCGCTACGGTTCCATGCCGGAAGCGAAGCGCAAGCAGATGGCCGATCTGATCAATACCGAATCGAAGCGCCTCGCGCGCATGATTTCGACCTTCCTCAGCCTTGAGCGCCTTTCGGAAAACGGCTCGGAGGTCAAGCAGGAGCGTATTCCGCTTCACGACCTGGTCGAAAGCTGTGCAACCCGCGCACGCTCGCTCGCGGAGAACAAGCAAATCGAAATCGCGGTCCTGAACCTGCCTGCAGATGATCTGTTCGGTGATCGCGAATTGATGGAGTATGCGGTCTACAATCTGCTGACGAACGCTGTTAAATACTCGCCGCCGCGGACGCGCGTCACGGTATATGCAGAAGAGGATAATCGAGGCTGCGTGCGTATTTCGGTCGAGGATCAGGGAATCGGCATGGATAAGAAGGAAGTCGGGCGAATTTTCGAAAAATTCTACAGGACCAGAGAAGCCGAACAATCGGGCGAGATCGGAACCGGGATCGGGCTTTCGATCGTGAAGCAGATCGTCAATGAACATGGGGGAACGATCGAAGTGAAATCGGAACCGGGCAAGGGATCGAAATTCACATTGACCCTGAAAACAGCATGAGCGAACCGATTTTGCTGGTCGAAGACGACTCCAGCGTACGCACCACAATCGTCACCTTCCTCGAGCTGGAGGGCTTCGAGATCGAGGCCGTCGCCAATACTCACGACGCTCTGGCGCGCCTGGCGAATCGCCAGTATCCTCTTGTGATTTCGGATATCTACATCGACGATCGCACCGGCATCGACGTCCTGATGGCGGCGAAAAAGCAGAATCACGACTGCCCCGTGATTCTGATGACTGCGCGCGGGTCGATGGAAACCGTAATGGCGGCCACGCAGAACGGCGCGTTCGATTACCTCGCCAAGCCGTTCGAGCTCGATACGCTGCTCGAAGCGGTGCGGCGGGCACTGCACAACGGTAACGGCGACGATCAGGAGACGGAACCCGAAGATCTGCCGGAGACGGAGATGATCGGCAGCTCGCCGGGCATGGTCGAAATTTACAAGACCGTATCGCGCGTGGCTCCGACCGACGCAACGGTGGTGATCGAGGGCGAAACCGGCAGCGGCAAGGAACTGATCGCGCGCATGATTCATCGTTTCAGCAGGCGCGCCACGCACCCGTTCGTGCCGGTCGATTGCGCCTCCATTCCCTCGGCGCTGATCGAAAGCGAATTGTTCGGCGCGATGAAAGGCGCGTTTACCGGCGCCGACCGCGACCGCATTGGCGTCTTCGAAGCGGCGAACAGAGGCACGGTGTTTCTGGACGAGATCGGCGATATTGACCTCGCTTTCCAGGTGAAGCTTCTGCGCTTCCTGCAGGAGCGGGAAATTCGCGCCGTCGGCTCGTCGCGCGAAAAGAAAGTGGATGTGCGCGTGGTGGTGGCGACGAATCGCGATCTGCAGAAAATGGTGGAGGAAGGCAAGTTTCGCGAAGATCTCTGGTTCCGGCTGAACGTGGTTCGGCTCGCGCTGCCGCCTCTGCGCGAGCGCCGCAGCGATGTTCCGCTGCTGACGCAATACTTCCTGAACAAGTACAACGAGCGGTACAACCGGAACGCCAGGCTGACCGAATCGGGATTGAAGGCGCTCAAGGATTTCACCTGGCCCGGCAACGTGCGGCAATTGCAGCACCTGATCGAGCGCCTGACGATTCTCGCGCCGAACGACCGCATCGACGGCGAAGCCGTGCAGGATGCGATCGAGGCCATGTCGCGCGGCGGAGCGGCCGGCGAGACTCTGGCGGAGACCGAATCGGATCAGATCCGCCGGGTGCTCGCCGCCACCGGAGGCAACAAGAGCCGCGCTGCCGCGATATTGGGAATCGAGCGGAAGACGCTCTATCGCAAGCTGGAGCGGATGAAGCCGTAATGCAACGATTCCGCCTGGGCGCAGCGACCGATGTCTTCTCGCCGGATGTCGCGGCCGCGGCGTCCGAGATGCGCAGGTTGGGACTCCAGGGGGCCGAGTTGCGCACGATCAACGGGCGAAACATTCTGGAAGCAGGCCAGGACGAAGTGGAACACGCGCTTGCCGCATTGCGTGAGAACAAGCTCGAAGTAGTCGCCATCGCTTCACCCCTGCTGAAGTGCAGTCTGGACGAATGGAAGACGCAGTCGCAACACGTCGACCGCGTGTTCGACATCGCCAATCTCGCCGGCGCCAGGATCGTCCGCGTCTTCTCCGGATCGCGTGTGGCGGAGCCTGCTACCGCCTTCGAGCGCGTAGTCGACATTCTTCAGGACCTTGCCGACAAGGCCGGCCATCGCGGTCTGATCATCGGCGATCGAGAACGACCGCGCCTGCAATGTCTCCACCGCGCAGGAGATGGCGGGCGTGCTGGCGGCCATCGATCACTCCAATCTGCAGGTCGTGTGGGACCCGGCGAGCGCTTACATCTCGGGCGAAAAGCCGTTCCCCTCCGGCTATCAGATGCTTGATGCCACGCGTATCGCGCTCGTTCACGCGAAGGACTGCACGCTCGAAGGGCACAAGCCGGTCTGGGAGCCTCTCGGCGACGGAGACATCGATTGGCAGGGGCAGATCGACGCGCTCGCCGAGGATGGCTATGAACGGATTCATCAACCTCGAAACCTACTGGACCGGCATCCAGGATTGCGTGCGAAACCTGAAGCGCATGGTCGGATCTCCGGCGTTGTCCGATAGAATGAATGTTTATGATTTCGCGTGCAGAAGCCATCGACATGCTCCAATCCGACGACCTGATCGGGCTCGGAATGGAAGCCGACGCGGTTCGCCGCAAGTTCCATCCCGATGGCGTTGTCTCCTACATCATCGACCGCAACATCAACTACACCAACTTCTGCACTGAATATTGCAGCTTCTGCGCTTTCTACCGGCCCATGGGTTCGAAGGAAGGCTACATCCTTCCGAACGAAGTGATTTTCGAAAAGATTCAGGAGACCATCGATCTCGGCGGCACGGGCATCCTGTTCCAGGGCGGTCTGCATCCGGATCTGAAGATCGAGTGGTACGAGAATCTGCTTCGTGCCATCAAAGCGAAATTCAACATCTGGTGCCACTGCTTTTCCGCGCCGGAGATCACGAACATCGCCGAGGTCAGCGGCTTGTCACTGCGCGACACCATCGCGCGGCTGCGCGACGCGGGGCTCGATTCCATTCCCGGCGGCGGCGCGGAAATTCTCGACGACGCGGTACGGCATCGCATCAGCCGCCTGAAATGCGGCACTCAGGAATGGATCGACGTCCATCGCACCGCGCATTCGCTCGGCATGCGAACCACCGCAACCATGATGTTCGGCTGCGGCGAGACCGTCGATCAGATGATGAATCACTTCGACATCGTGCGTCAGATCCAGGAAGACACCGGCGGATTCACGGCTTTCATCCCCTGGGCTTTCCAGCGCGAGCTCACATCGCTCGGCCGTTTCATCAAGGAAGAAGCGACGTCCGTCGAATATCTGAAAACGCTGGCGATCTCGCGCCTCTATCTGGATAACATCGAGAACATCCAGAGTTCCTGGGTGACGCCCGGCCTCAAGGTCTGCCAACTCGGCCTGCGCTTCGGCGGCAACGATGTCGGCAGCGTCATGATCGAAGAGAATGTGGTCTCGGCCGCGGGTACGCATCACCAGGCAACCGAGGAAGAACTGCGGCGCATGATCCGGGACGCAGGCTTTGTGCCGAAACAGCGCGACACGTTGTACCGCACTTATTTCCTGAACTGAACTATTCCTGGCGGCTTTCGTATAGGTTTCTATGAAGGCAATCAAAGGGATCGCTCTCACCACTCTCGCGGCGGCGTCGCTGTTCGCTCAGTCTTCGCCGCTCCCCGAATTTGAAGTGGCTTCGATCCGTCCGTCGAGCGACACGCCGCAGGGACAAGTCAACATCGGCGTGCACATCGACGGTGCGCAGGTTCGGGTCGCTTCCATGACGTTCAAGGACTACCTCGGGATCGCTTATCGGATGAAGATCTCGAATATTTCGGGACCCGACTGGATTTCGTCCGAACGCTTCGACATCTCGGCGACCATCCCGGCCGGCGGCAAGACGGCGCAGATTCCCGAAATGTTCCAGTCCCTGCTGGCCGAACAGGTTTCAGTTGAAAGTTCACCGGGAGAAAAAGGACTTTCCCGTTTATGCGCTCGTCGATCGGAAAAGGCGAATTGAAGCTGAAGGAAGTGCCGCCGGATGACGACAAAGGCAAGGCTGCGGAACCCATCAACATCGCGGGCGGCGGATCGGCGGCAGGCGTCAGCGTGAACCTCGGCAACGGTTCCTCCTGGTCGTTCGTGCCCAACCGGTTCGAAGCCAAAAAGCTCACGATGGAGCAATTCGCGGCAAACCTCGAGCGATTCGCGGACCGGCCGATCGTCGACATGACCGGCCTCAAAGGCCAGTACGATTTCGCGTTCGACGTCAATCCCGAAGACTACCGCCCGATGCTGATCCGTTCGGCGGTTTCGGCGGGAGCGGTGCTTCCTCCTCAGGCGCTGCAGTTGCTGGACGGCACTTCCTCCGCCGCGCTTTCCGATGCTTTGCAGCAGGTCGGCCTCCGCCTGGAGGCGCGCAAGGCGCCGCTGGATGTGATCGTGGTGGATGATGCAAAGAAGACCCCTACGGAGAACTGAATGGCAAAAGCGATCATGGGAAGGTACTGTCATCGCCGAGAGCGACGATTGCGTCATGGTCGAAGGCAACCATTACTTTCCGCCCGATTCAGTGCGCATGGAATTCCTGCAGCCGGTGGATCACACCACCGTCTGCGGATGGAAAGGCGTAGCGAATTATTACGACATCGTCGTCGACGGCAAGCGCAATCCCGGCGCCGCCTGGTATTACGCCGCGCCACTCCCCGCCGCGAGTCGAGATCCAGGGGCGCATCGCGTTCTGGAAGGGCGTGCGAGTCGAGTGATTCAGGCGGTCGCCAGCGGGTAGTGCAGGGATTCCATCAGCCACTCGCTGTTTTCCCGCACCGCCGCCTCGCAGCGCATCGACCAGTCCGTGCGCGCTTCTCATACAACCGGAACGGCTCGCGCGCGCTATGTTTTTCCATCAGCGCCTTGACGATGAACGGCATCATCATCGAATAATCTCCGGGCAGGCTTTCCGTCGATTGCTGATACGTTTCCTTATCCACCTTCCCCCAGGTCACGGCCTCGGCCGGAAGGCATGAGGAAAGCGATCCATCGGTGACCGGCGCAGTCGTGATCTGCACGTCGAACTCATAGCCGCGAACATCGGGCAATCCGAGAACCTGGCCCAGCGCCGGCTCGGGTTGCAGGTTGTAATTCTTCGGAACGCCGCCGCCCAGAATCAGCGTGGCCATGGCTTTCGCATCGCTCTCGAACAATCCCCAGTAGTGATAAGCGCAGGCTTCGAACACTTCCGCATGCAGGTCGAGATCGAAGGCATAATCCGGAATCAAACCCGCCTGTTTCATGGCCCACAGCTTCATCGAATTCAGGAACACGCTGCCATCCGCGGGCGCGCCGACGAAAACGGGAATCCCCAGCCGATTGCATGTGGAGAGCAACCCCGGCGCGACGCGATTCCGGTGCTCCTGCTGCGCATAGTAAGCGCCCAGCCGGTAACGCAGCTCCGTGCCGGTCATCTTCTTCTGGAATTCCGGCCGCAGCAGAACCGCTGTGAGGAACTTATCCTGATCGAGCAGAACCGCCTCGTCGAATCCCATGTCGGTCACGCGGATCACGCCATCGTCCCGCAGTTTGCCATCGTCGCCGAAGATCGGCACTTCATAGATGGGATCCTCGGTGTGCTCGTTCAGGCTGCGGTGACCGTCGTGATAGCAGACGGCGTCCGTGGTGCTGAGATACGCGACCCATCCGGTCTCGAGCAGCGGGATCAGCCACGCCTGGTGTTGCGCGGAAACAGTCACCGGGCCCGCAATGGAAATCGTCAGCGGGCATTTCATCGCGATCGCGCGATCGAGAATCGTGTAGACCCGGCGCAGAATAGCGCCTCCGAACGCGGGCAGGCAGTTCTCAAGAATTTCGTGCACGGACTGGCACTCATCGATGCGGCGAACGCGCACCGGTCTTTTCTGATCGTGATGCATCACTAAGAGTTTCGCCTATTCGATGCGAAAGTCCCAGATCTGCGCGTTGATTTTGCCTTCGGTGTATTCGACGATCGCGTACTCGCCCTTCTCGAGCGGGTCCTGCGGCCATATTTTGTAGAGCCCGTTCTCGGAGAGTTGCTTCGTGAAAATCTCCACCTTGTCGCGCTCTTCGGCGTTCTCTTTGGTCACCGGTTCCACCGTGATTCGCTCTACGATCCGAACGCCCTTCTCCGGCTTCAGTTTGACCATACCGAAACTCTCGAACGTCGCAAGCTGCAGGTAGAACTCGGGCTCGTTGTCTTTGACCACTTCACCCGATCGCTCGCCGGGGATCTCAAGCGTCGCCTTACCCGGAATCAGCGGTATCGGCGACAGCGCCTGCAGCAGACTGCGGCCCTTCGCGTTATGCACGGAAGCATCCGCAGCCTTGAATATGCGGAGCTGCCCATCTTCCAGCCGATACGTACCGGGGTCGCGCGGGATCTTGAGAATCTCCTGGCGGATCTCACGCGCCGCGGCCTTCTCCTCCTCGTCCTCTTTCTGTTGTTTTTCGAGAACGTTCTTCCGCGCGCCGGCTTCCGCATCGGTGCGCTTCAAATCGACCAGATCGGCGGGAACTTCTTCCCAGTCGCTGCGATCGACGCTGTAATACTTCACGCGGTCGCCTTCAACCGTGTATTCGCGAACCAGCTGAAAACCGCCGTCCTTGAGATACAGCTTGAAGTTGGCGGCCGAAAGTGTGATGCCGAATACCAGCACGACGAACAATAACTTGCGCACAGGTGTCCCTGATTAGAGTCTAACCGGAGAACCACCCTATAATCAGAGCGGATGAAATATCGGAAACTGGGCAGGACGAATTTCGAGGTCAGCGAGATCGGCTACGGCGCATGGGGTATCGGCGGCACCATGTGGGTCGGCGCCTCCGACAAGGAGTCGATCGGGGCGCTGCGCCGCGCGATCGGGCACGGCGTCAACCTGATTGACACGGCGCTGGTGTACGGCAACGGGCACAGCGAGGAACTGGTCGGCCGCGCCATCACGGAAGAGGAGAAACCGGTCTACGTCGCGACCAAAGTTCCGCCGAAGAATAAAACCTGGCCCGCCGCGCCGGGCGTGGGCATCGAAGACGTATTTCCGCGCGACTATATCATGCAGTGCGCGGACGAGAGCCTACGCAATCTGCGCCTGGAGCACATCGACCTCCTCCAGTTGCATGTCTGGAATCCTGACTGGCTCGGGCATGGTGAACTGGCTCGGGCATTCGAAGATCTGAAGACCCAGGGCAAGGTTCGCGCCGTCGGTATTTCGATCAACGATCACCAGCCCGACACCGCGCTCGGCATCATCGAGACCGGATTGATCGACGCCGTGCAGGTGATTTACAACATCTTCGATCAGACTCCGGAGCGCAAGCTGTTTCCGGCGTGTATCAAGCAAAACATCGGCGTGCTGGTCCGCGTGCCTTTCGATGAAGGCGCACTCACCGGTCGCATCAACGAAACAACCACCTTCCCGGAAGGCGATTTCCGCAATCATTACTTCCGCGGTGACCGTAAGAAGCAGGTGGTTGAACGTGTGAACGCACTGGTTCGCGACCTGGAACTGGACGACGTGAACGACTTGCCGACCGTCGCGCTCCGCTTCTGCCTGTCTCATCCCGCGGTGTCGACGGTGATTCCCGGTATGAGGTCGATTTCGAGCGTTGAAAGCAATGTAGGCGCATCGGGCCAGGGGCCGCTGCCCCCGGGCACGCTGGAAACTCTGCGCCGCCACGCGTGGGACCGGGACTTCTATCACTAAATGGCTTCGTCTTTGCGATAAGTCCCGGAGGAAATGCTGAGACGCGACCGTGAGAGAGCGGTTGGTGTGTGTGGGACAAAATGGCGGACATAGCCTTTCAGGGCTGCGAAAAGAGCCCTCGCTCCGATTCGGTCAACGGCTCAAAGTCCAGCAGTGCACGCGTCTGCCTCGCGGCCAGTGATCGGGGTGCTGCCCGCATCGCCGCGTTGCGCACCAGACAAACAATCGCATTCTCCGCCTGAGCAACCGCGCCCAGGCGGCGCGAGCTCAGAACAATCGGTTTCGAACGGGCCATTCGCCGGCGCTCATATTGAAGCAGTGCACCCTCCACAGTCGCGTTCGTCTTAAGGCACGCGGCCAGCACGACGGCATCTTCAATAGCCTGGCACGCGCCCTGGCCAAGGTTCGGTGTCATCGGATGGGCTGCATCACCCATCAACGTGACGCATCGATCGCTCCATCGCGGCAGGGGCTCCATATCGTAAACATCATTCCTGAGAATCGAATCCTCTTGTGCCGCTGCGACCAGCGCTTCGATCGGTTGATGCCATCCTCGAAACAACCCGGCCAGCGTGTCCCTCGATTTTCCCTCCGGATCACGCTCCCCTTCGAATGCATTCTGAACAGCGAACCAATAGACCCGTCCGCGGTTCATCGGAACGATTCCAAACCGGCGCCCGCGCCCCCACGTCTCCGTGATCATCGGCTTGCCCGGAATCTCGAATTGGACAACCGATCTCCACGCCGTATAGCCCGCGTAGCGAATCGCCTGATCGCCGAACAATTGCGTCCTGATGACACTTCTCAATCCGTCGGCGCCGATGAGCGCGTCGCCGTGCGCCGTTTCCCCATTGCCGAATCGCGCAGTTACTCCCTCGGAGTCCTGCGTGAAGCCGACGCATTCGCAATCGAGGTGCAGCCTCTCCGGATCGACGTGCCTTGCCAGTTCCGCCAGCAGTTCCGCCCGATGCATTACCGCAATCGCGCCCGCCTGTCGGCTCAGGTCATTCATCGGCATGGCAACGAGAATTCTTCCCGCTGGATCTCTTAAGCCGCCCTGCACTGCCGCGAGTCCCTGCGAACGAAGATTATCGCCGAGTCCCAGGGCATCGAGGGCGCGCAGCGCGTTGGCCATCACCCCGATACCAGCTCCCACTTCACGAAGCACCGGTGCGCGCTCATAGACGTGAGCATCGATGCCGACCCTGCGCAGTGCAATCGCGGCAGTCAGCCCACCGATTCCGCCTCCGATGATGATGATTCGCCCCAAAAATCACCGCTGGCATTTCGGACAGAAATGGGTCCCGCGTTGCGCGACCAGGATCCGTTTGATCTCCGCGCCGCAAATGACACACGGTTTCCCGGTTCGCCGGTAAACCCGATGCGCCAGTTGGAAACTACCCTTCCGGCCTTCCGCGTCCACGTAGTTGGAAACCGACGAACCCCGGCTCTCGATGGCCTCCGCCAGCACCTCGCGCATGGCATGATACACACGCTCGACGCGGTCCTTCTTCAGTGCATACGCCGCGCGCTTCGGATGAACACCTGCGCGGAACAGCGCTTCGTCCGCATAAATATTCCCGACCCCGCGAACCACCGCCTGATTAAGCAAAACTGCCTTGACCGGCGATCGCCGTGCCTTCAGCCTCGCCGCAAAATCCGCCAGTTCGATCTCCAGCGGCTCCGGACCCAGCGCGGCAACTCTCTCCGGCAGTTTCGCGCCATATTCGATGCGGCCGAACTGCCGCTGATCGTCATAATGCAGCATGCCCCGGTCGAGCGTGAATATGGCATGAGTCCACTTCGTGGGCGCTGCGTCGATAAGAAGCTTGCCGGTCATCCCGAGATGAATCACCAGATACCCGCGATCGAGCCGGATCGCAATGAACTTCCCATAGCGTTCGATCGCATCGATGCGCCGCCCCACCAGCGCCTTCGCGGTTGCAATCGGCGACCCGCGCAGCACGCGCAACTGCCGGAACTCCGCATTGAGAATGCGCTGCCCGACGATCGCCGGCCGCAGCGAACGCACGACCGTTTCAACCTCGGGAAGCTCAGGCATCAGGAAGGTCCACCAGATACCTCGCCACCTTGAACCCGCACCGGATACACAGGAACCCGAACCTTATCGTTAAACACGCACGCGCCCGTTCCCGAATCGAACTGCCACGCATGCCAGGGACACGTCACGAGGCCTCCCTCCATCGCGCCTTGCCCCAGCGGCCCGCCGTGGTGAGGGCAAACCCCGGCCATCGCCCGCACCTCGCCATCCACGTTGCAGACGGCATAGAGATCGTTGCCGCGCACGATCTCCAGCAGAGAACCCGGCGGCAATTCCTGAAGAGAAACAAGTCGTTGGAAAGGCATCGTTGAGAAAGTCAGCTTCGCTAAACTAGTTTAGTAGTGGACTTTCTCTCCGGGCTCAATCCCCAACAACGTGAAGCGGTAGCGACCACCGAAGGACCGGTGCTGATCCTCGCCGGCGCCGGCAGCGGCAAGACGCGCGTCATCACGCACCGGATCTCACACCTCATCAGCGCGAATCACGTTCCGCCTTCCTCTGTGCTCGCGGTCACCTTCACCAACAAAGCCGCGGGCGAAATGCGCTCGCGCGTCGCGTCGCTCCTCGAAGAATTGGCGCTGCCGTCGGCGCCACTCATCTCGACATTCCACTCCTTCTGCGTGCGCCTTCTGCGCCGCGATGGCGACGGGCTGGCCTCCATTCGTCCCGGCTTCACCCGAACCTTTTCCATCTACGACGACGAAGATCAGCTCGCCATCATCAAAGCCGCCTACAAGCGCATGGGCCTCGACGAAAAGGCCATGCCCTATCGCGCCACGCTCTCCCAGATCAGCCAGGCCAAGAGCGTGAAGAAGACTCCGCAGGAAATGTACAACGAGTCGGCCGACCCTCGCATCACGAAGGTCGCGGCTGTCTTTGAGGATTACGAAAAGGCGCTCCATCAGGCGAACGCGCTCGATTTCGACGACCTGCTGCTCGAAAGCGTCCGCCTGCTCTATCACGATGCCGACACGCGCAACGCCTGGAATCGCCGGCTGAGTTCCATCATGATCGACGAGTACCAGGACACCAACCGCAGCCAGTACGAGTTGATGCGCCTGCTGACGCAAACGCACGACAACGTCTGCGTGGTGGGCGATGAAGACCAGTCGATCTACAGCTGGCGCGGCGCGGACATCCGCAACATTCTCGACTTCGAAAAGGATTATCCCCACGCGAAGACCATCCGCCTGGAGCAGAACTACCGTTCGACCAAAAACATTCTCGAAGCCGCCAGCGTCGTCGTCGCGAACAACAAGGAACGCAAAGGCAAATGGCTGTGGACCGATTCGGACGAAGGCGACATGCTCACCGTCTACACCGCCTACGACGCCGAAAACGAAGCCCTCTTCATCGCCGATACGATCGAGAAAATCCTCCGCCAGCATCCCGACCGGCGCGTGGCCGTCCTCTACCGCACCAACTCGCAATCGCGCCAGATCGAAGAAGCGCTGCGCCGCTACAACCGCAAGTACAACGTGGTCGGCGGCATCAGCTACTACCAGCGCGCCGAAGTCAAGGACATCATCGCGTATCTGAAACTGGCCCAGGCGCCCGAGGATTCGATCAGCCTGCAGCGCATCATCAACGTTCCGGCGCGCGGCATCGGCCGCACCACGGTCGAGCAGGCGGAGAAGTTCGCCGCCGAAAATGGCATGGGCCTGTGGGAAGCGATCGGGCGCATGCTCGATGAAAACCAGTTCGGCACCCGCGCGCACTCCGCCATGGCCGTCTTCCGCAACATGATCGAAGAACTCGCCGAGGCGGTCGCTGCGAAACCGTTGAACGAAGCGCTGGCATTCATCGAGGACCGCACCGGCTACCGGAAGATGCTCGAGCAGGAGAACACGCCCGAATCCCAGGCCCGCATCGAGAACCTGGACGAACTGATGAACGCCGCGGCCGAAGCCGTGGAGCGCGGCGAAACGGTCCGCGACTTTCTCGACCACGCCGCTCTCGTCGCCCACGCCGATGCGCTCGACGAGGGATCGCAGATCACTCTCATGACCATCCACAACGCCAAGGGGCTCGAATTCCCCGTGGTGTTCATGGCGGGCATGGAAGACGGGCTGTTCCCGCACAGCCGTTCGCTCTTGAGCGAAGCCGCCATGGAAGAGGAACGCCGCCTCTGCTACGTCGGCATGACCCGCGCGGAGAAACGCCTCGTCATGAGCTGGGCGCGCTACCGCAGACGCTTCGGCGGAGGCGAGCAGGAGCGCACCATGGCGTCGCGCTTCCTCAAGGAGATTCCGTCGAACCTCGTGATCACCCTCGGCGTTGCCGAAGACGACGATGTCCCTCAGATCGATCTCACAGCCGATCGCTGGCACGTAAGGCAGGAATCACGCAGGAATCTCTACACCGGCAAGACCATCAACTCGGTGGAGAACGTCGCCCAGTTCTTCAAAGAGCGTGGTGTGAATATCCCGGTTCGGCCTGTGCAGGCGCCCGCCACTGCGCCGCACGCACCCCGTCAGCAACCACCCGCGGCTAGGCCCGCAGCCCCGCCCTCAGCTCCCCCATCAGCCCCTGCCTCAGCCCAGGGAGGCCTGTTCGGAGACGCACCGCCCCGCCTGGCTCCGCCAGTCCCAATCCGCACTTCGCTGCCCAAAGCGCCGCCGCCCCCAAAGCATCCGGCACGAACAGGTACAGTAGTAGAGCATCCTAAATACGGCACCGGAACGATCGTCCGGCGCGAGGGCGAGGGCGATGAGGCGAAAATCACCGTCATTTTCCAGCGCTACGGGATGAAAAAATTAGTGGAGAAATACGCAGGACTCAAGAAAGCCTGAATACTACAAGATGAATACAAAGACCGTAGAGAAACCCGAAGAGCGTAAGAAACTGAAGCGCGCCGCGCGCAAGAAGGCAGCCCCGAAGGCCAAACGTGCCGCCACCGTGGCCCGCGGCTCGCGAGAAGAAGAAGATCCGCCGCGTGACACAGGGCACAGCCGCAAACGCTAGCGCACGCAGGCTCCTGACTTGGGCAGCTTCTTCCGGACCCGCAGTATCGACGCACTGATCGCCGAATCGGAAGCATCCGGACCGGCAGCTGCGCAAGACTCTGGGTCCGTGGAGCCTGACCGCGCTCGGCATCGGCGCCGTCATCGGGTCGGGAATTTTTACTCTCACCGGAACCGCCGCGGCCGGCAAGGTCGAGCGGATCGAATCCGTCCTCCACGCGACGGTGATCGACCTCGCCCTTCACGGCTCGCACGCCGGTTCCATGATGGGCCGGCCCGGCGCCGGACCCGCCATCACGCTTTCGTTCGTGCTGGTCGCGATCGCGTGCCTTTTCGCGGGTCTCTGCTACGCCGAGCTGGCGTCGATGATCCCCATCGCGGGCAGCGCCTACACGTACGCCTATGCAATTCTCGGCGAACTCGTCGCCTGGATCATCGGCTGGGATCTGATCCTCGAATACGCGGTCTCGAACATGTCGGTCGCGGTGGGGTTCTCCGCCTACCTGCAGGACCTCGGCGACAATCTGTTCGGATTCCATCTGCCTGCCGCCATCGCCTATCCCGATGTATCCCGCGCCAGGCCAGCCGAGCGGCGTGTTCAACATCCCGGCGCTGCTGATCACCATGGCGGTGACGTGGGTCCTGGTGCATCGGCGTCCGCGAAGGCGCGCGCGCCAACGCGGTAATGGTTCTGGTCAAAATCGCGGCGATTCTGATCTTCTGCCTTGGCGCCGCCCGCGCCATTCATCCCGGATACTGGAAGCCTTTCGCGCCCCATGGCTTCCCCGGCGTTCTGACCGGCGCATCGATCGTCTTCTTCACCTACATCGGCTTCGATTCGGTCTCGACCGCCGCCGAAGAATGCCGGAATCCGCAGCGCGACATGCCGTTCGGCATCATCTCGACGCTCATCGTCTGCACGCTGCTCTACGGCTCCGTGGCGCTCGTGCTCACCGGCATCGCTCACTACGAAACGCTGAACACGGATTCTCCCGTCGCCGACGCGTTGAAGGCTCTCGGCTACAACCGGCTGCGCGTCGTCGTCACTTTCGGCGCGCTTGATGGGGATGATCTCATCGCTGCTGGTCTATCAATACGGCCAGGCGAGAATCTGGTTCGCCATGTCGCGCGACGGTCTGTTGCCGTCCGTCTTCTCCCGCGTCCATCGCGTTTTCCAGACGCCGCACATCAGCACCTGGATCGCGGGTCTCGTAGTCGGAATTCCCGCGGGAATCTGGGACATCGATACCTTCGCCGAACTCTCGAACATCGGCACGCTGTTCGCGTTCATCGTCGTCTCGGCGGCGGTGATCGTGCTCCGTAAGAAGCAACCGGAGCGCCCGCGAGGCTTCCGGACGCCGCTTGTCCCGCTGGTCCCGCTGCTGTCGATTGCCTGCTGTGTGCTGCTGATGGCGGGCTTGCCGCTGGTGACCTGGCTGAGATTCTTTGTGTGGCTGATTATCGGCCTCGTGATCTATCTGCTGTTCGGCCGCCGCCACAGCGTTCTCGAAGCCGCATAAACTGTTCTAAAACAGGCTCTGTCTAAAGCCGAAAAGCGTGGCCTGCCTGCCCCAAGTCTGATTCGTTGGTCAGCCTAGCATTTCGATGCGGTAGTCTTCGATCACCGGATTGCTGAGGACATCGCGGGCGATGGCGTCGAGGTCCTCTCCCGGCTGCATGGTGATTTCGAAATACTTGCCCTGGCGCACGTCTTCGATGCCGCCATGGCCGAGGCCGTTGAGCGCCGCCCTGATGGTCTGACCCTGCGGGTCGAGAACGGACGGCTTGAAGGTTACGTAGACGCGAGCTTTCATTGCATCCAGTTTAGAAAATCAAAACTCGCCGAAGAGATTTTCCTGCAAGTCGACGATTTTTTCCATCCTGCGCCGCGGGGTCTGCGGCGGGGAGAAGCCGCGCATCAGAGCCAGCATCTGTATGTGGATGTGTATGAGATGTCGCAAAGCGCCGTGCACTTTTCGCAGCCGCCGCGGATGGCGGCGCGCCCGTCCATGTACGGGTCGAACCGAGGGTGACGCGGACATTTTCCCCGCCAGCGGACGGTGCCGATCTTGAGCATTCGTATTATTATCGCCGGGCGCTTATTTGCGTGACGACGCCTTTGAATGCGTCGTCGATCGACACGTTGTGGTTGTTCAGAGTCAGCCCGGTGGAGCGCTCGTATTGCACTTTGGCTTTGGCGTAGGCGTCGAGCGCGGCGACCTCGGTGGAGCGCGCCTGCGCGACGTAGCTCTGATACTGAATGACGAGGAAGTTGGTGGATAAGCCGACGTCGAACTTCTCCTGCTCGATGGCGAGAGACTCCTCCTGCAGCTTCGTCGTCTGCGTGGCTGCCTCAAAAGCGGCGCGGGTGCGCTGAAGCGCGATCAGGGCATCTTCCACTTCGGCGCGAATCTGGTTTTCGAGCTGCTTCAGCCGGACCTGCGTTTGGCGGACCTGGAGTTCGTCGCGGGCAACGTCGGACTGTGCGATGCGGTTGCGGACCGGCAAGGTCAGATTGATGCCGACGCTGTAAGTGGGATATGTGCCCTTGAGAATCTGATCGAGCACGGTGCCGTAATTGCCGTTGACACCGGGCTGCGTGGATGGCGGGAGCAAGGGGTTCTGCGCTCCCGCCAGTCCGCTGTTCTGGAAACTTCCGACGAGGTCGAGTTCGGGCAGGAGTTCGTTCTTTGTTCCTTTCAGGTTGATCTGAGTGTTGGTCAGCTGCAGTTTGGCGGCCTGATACTCGGGGCGGTTCTGCAGCGCGAGGGAGACGATCTCGGCGGTGGTCTGGGTGGGCAGGGGCTCGAGAGCCAGGGTATCGGTGGGAACGATACTCGCGTCGTGAACCGCGGGATCGCCGCCCCAGTTGCGCGCGAGCACGTTCTTCAGAATGAGTTCCTGCTGGCGGACGTAACCCTGGGCGTTGATGAGATCCTGCTGGGACGCCGCTACCTGAGCCTGCGCGCGTGTGGCCTCGATCGGGCGCAAGCGTTCCCTGATCGACCTTGTTTCTGTTGTCTTCGAGGAGGCGCTGCGCGGTGGTGAGGGTTTCCTGCTTGACTCGCATATCGGCATTGAGGCTCACGAGGTCGTCATAGAGGCGAATGACGCCGGAGATGGTGCTGATGACCTGCTGTTGAAAGACGTAGTCGGAAATCTTCTCGCTGTTCTTCGCGATATGAATGAAGCGGCGGTTGAGGTCGGATCCAAAGCCACGCAGCAGCGGCTGCGTTACGGTGACGCCGAGGGTGGAGAGCGCATACGGTTTGACGATAAACGCGAGGGCGTTCTGATCCTGGTACTGGTTGTTAAAGGCGGCGGAGATCTGAGTTCCGGGGCCGAAGCCCTGAAGGTAACCGACGTTTCCGATGAACGTGTTCGATGTCTGATCGGTGGTGCCGGTGACCTGGAGGTTCGTTTGCGGAATGTTGGAACGCTCGCCCAGTATCTGCGCGGTGAAGGCCGGATCGTAGAGGGGAATGGCGGGACCGCTGGCGAAGGGAAAAGTTCCGGTGACGTTGAGATTGATTCTGCGATGTGGCGATGAGCTGAGTGTCGGTTACGGAGACGGAGATGGTTGACTGGGGCGTGGCGCCGGTGGCGGCGTTGGTGAGGAGAGGGCTTCCGCTGGGGCCGCCGATCCCGGCCGGAGCCTCATTCACGACGAGGGGAACGCCGCGCAGGGTGCCGCCTCCCTGGGCGCGAACGGTGTCGTTGGTCCCCATGCGGACGCCGAAGCGCTCGAGTTCGATGTCCAGATTATTTTCGAGGGCGATGCGAGATGGCGTCTTCGAGCGAGAGGTAGAGTTGGCCGTCGCGGATGAGATTGCCGATGCGGGGCGAATCGAGCATCACGGGCTCGGATACGGTGCCCGGCCGGAACTCGTTACGCGGGAAGCCCGAATTGATGGTGACCTGCGGCGAGCGGTCCGTTTGGGCCGTTGTTTGAGCAAAGACGACGGATGGAATCGAGAGACAGCAAAAGAAGATAGTTACGGCGCTGGCCGCCGAGCTTTGTTTCATTATTTCGTTTCGCTCCCTGTGTTCGCGGATGATTTGATTCTGGAAACGCCCGGCTGGGGCGATGGCAGAACGGGTAGCGCTCAACCAAGTATAAAGGATGACCGCCGCGAGGCCGTAGTTACCGCCATAGTTCCGCAAATAAAGAGAGAAAACCGGCGCTCGCGCAGCACTCCCGGGTTGATATCTGTAAGATGAAGGTGATGAATTCTCGCCGAGCGCGCCGGTTTACGGTGATTATGGCTGCGGTTTTCGCGATTGGGCTCTGTTCGGCTCAGGTCATCGAATACGAAGTGGGCGGGGTGAAGTATCAGACGCTCAGCCGCCAGGGTCTGACGGTCATCATGACGCGGATGCCGAACCATGTGGCCGGCTTCGCACTGGTGCAGGTTTCGATTTCGAACGGATCGGACCGGTACTGGACCATCGCGCCGGAGGATTTCGCTTACGTCAAAGCGGACGGTTCGACGGCAGGGATCACGGCGGACCAGGTGGTGAATATCCTGCTCGAGAAAGGGTCGAGTTCGGACGTGGTGAAGCTGGTTACTTCTTACGAAAATACGCTGTATGCGATTCCGCATATGCGGTCGACGAACGGATACGAGAAGCGGCGCGAGGGGTCGATGTCGTACGGGATCAATACGAAGCTGAAAGCGGCGGCGACGGCTTCGGCGATCGCGCTGGCGCAGACGCGGCTGGCGCCGGGGCAATCGACCGACGGGAGCGTGTTCATTCCTTTGACGCATGAGTTGAAGGCGCTGACGGGTGGGCGGCTGGTGTTCAAGTCGAACGGGGAGATGTTCGAGTTCAATCCGGATTAGACTGGTGACGTTCTCGCGTCACTCTCACCGGCTGAAGCCTCGTGCCACCATCCTCTGATACCATCGGAACAGACTTTCGGATGTTCCTTCATGCCAAAGAATATTTCGGAGTTACCCCGCACACTGGGAGAGCTGCGCACTAGCGCCTTTCCCGAGAATCTCCTGGCGCGCCGCAGCGTGAAAGATGAACTGCGCGCAAATCTGATCTGCAAACTACAGCGCCGGGAAGAGCTCTTCCCCGGCATCGTGGGTTACGAGGACAGCGTGGTCCCGCAGGTGGTGAATGCGATTCTGTCGCGGCACAATTTCATCCTGCTGGGGCTGCGCGGACAGGCGAAAACGCGGCTGATCCGCATGCTGACCACGCTGTTCGACGCGTGGATGCCGTATGTCGCGGGATGCGAGATTCACGATAATCCGTATGCGCCGATCTGCCGGCGGTGCAAGGTGCTGATTGAAGAGAAGGGCGATGCGACGCCGGTCGCATATCTGGCGGCGGAGCAGCGTTATGTGGAGAAGCTGGCGACGCCGGATGTGACGATCGCGGACATGATCGGCGATATCGATCCGATCAAAGCGGCGCGGCGCGGACAGGATATTTCGGACGAACTGACGGTGCACTACGGGTTGATTCCACGGGCGAACCGGGGAATCTTCGCGATCAATGAATTGCCGGATCTGGCGGGGAAGATTCAGGTCGGGTTGTTCAACATCATGCAGGAAGGCGATGTGCAGATCAAGGGCTATCCGATCCGGCTGCCGCTCGATCTGCTGCTGGTGTTCACGGCGAATCCGGAAGATTACACGGCGCGCGGCAAGATCATCACGCCGCTGAAGGATCGCATCGGGAGCGAGATTCGCACGCATTATCCGGCGTCGCTCGAGCATGGGATCGAGATCACGAAGGCCGAGGCGTGGCTGGATCGGCAGGCGGGCATCGAGGTGCGCCTGCCGAATTACATCGCGGAGATTATCGAGCAGCTGGCGTTTTCGGCACGGGAAGACAAGCGGGTCGACAAACGGTCCGGCGTGTCTCAGCGGCTGCCGATTTCGGTGACGGAGAACGTGGTTTCGAATGCGGAGCGGCGGGCGATCGAGAACGGCGAGGCGGTGGCTGTGCCGCGCGTGCTGGATATCTATGCCGCGCTGCCTGCGATCACGGGCAAGATCGAGCTGGAGTACGAAGGCGAGCTGAAGGGCGGGGATGCGGTGAGCCGGGAGTTGATCCGGAGCGCGGTGGGCAAGGTTTACGACCGCTATTTCGAGGGCGTGAACATGCAGCCCGTGGTGCAGTGGTTCGATCTCGGCGGCAATCTGAAGCTGAGCGAGGATGTGCATGCCGCGGAGGTGGCGCGGCAGTTGAACGGGATTCAGGGTTTGATGGAAAAGACCCGGGCGCTGGGGCTTACGGCGAACGAGCCGGATGCGATGCGGGCTTCGGCGGGCGAGTTCATTCTCGAAGGGCTGCATGCGCACCGGAAGATCAGCCGGTCGGAAGAGCGCGGGTTTGCGGCGGAAGAGCGGAAGCGGCCGGCGCCGGAATCGGAAGAGAGTCCTCGGGCGAGGCAGCGGCGTCAATTCAATTAGGAACTGGCCATGAAGTGGGTCAAGTTTTCCAAATATAACGGGGATGATTTCGGGATCGACGCCAGCGATCTGATGCAGGCGCTGGCGGATTTCTTTCTGCAGAGCGGGTTCAATAATCCGTACATGCAGTTCTCGGAGTGGAATCAGCAGTCACTCGACGAACTGAAAGACGCTATTCAGAAGGCGCTCGAAAGCGGGCAGCTTTTTCCGGACGACCAGATGCAGCAGATGCTGGAGAAGCTCCAGGCGATGTCGCAGGAGCAGCTGGACCAGTTGCTGGAGAACCTGGTGCAGAAGCTGGAGTCGGAAGGCCACATCTCGACCGAGCAGGATGCCGATTCGACGCCGGGGCAGGGCGGCGGGCAAGGCCGGGATGGGCAGGCGCGGTTTGAAGTCACGGACAAATCGCTTGATTTTCTGGGCTTCAAGACGTTGAAGGATCTGCTGGGGTCGCTGGGGAAGTCGAGCTTCGGGCGGCATGATACGCGGGATCTGGCGACGGGGATTGAGTCATCGGGATCGTCGAAGCAGTATGAGTTCGGGGATACGCTGAATCTCGATATCAGCGAGACGCTGTTTTCGGCGGTGCGGCGCGAAGGGGTGAAGGTTCCGATCGATCTGGAGTATTCGGACCTGCATGTCCATCAGTGCGAGTACCAGAGCTCCTGCGCTACGGTGCTGATGCTTGATTGCAGTCACAGCATGATTCTGTATGGGGAGGATCGGTTTACGCCGGCGAAGCGGGTCGCGATGGCGCTGGCGCATCTGATTCGTACGCAGTATCCGGGCGATAGTTTGCGGTGCGTGCTGTTTCACGATTCCGCGGAGGAGTTGCAGATCAGCCAACTGGCGCGGGTGCAGGTGGGTCCGTACTACACGAATACGCGGGACGGTCTGATTCTGGCGCAGCGGCTGCTGCAGCAGGAAAAGAAGGACATGAAGCAGATCGTGATGATCACGGATGGCAAGCCTTCCGCGCTCACGCTTGAGGATGGGCGGACTTACCGGAATGCGTTCGGGTTGGATCCGCTGGTGATCAGCCGGACGCTGGAGGAAGTGAACCGGTGCAAGAAGGCGGGGATCATCATCAATACGTTCATGCTGGCGAGCGATTACGGGCTGATTCAGTTTATTCAGAAGGTGACGGAGTTGTGCCGGGGGAAGGCGTATTTTACGACTCCGCATACGCTGGGCCAGTATTTGCTGATGGACTATATGAACCGGAAAACGCGCACGGTTCATTAGGCGCGGTCTGAAATCAGGTGGCCCGGGTTCACATGCAACTCTTGCCATACTTTCGGATGTTTGTAGTGGCCAGCGTTGGCCTTGCGCCTTGTGTCCTTGCTCAGACAAAGGATGGACTTACTATCGATTTGGATCCGGCTATCCCGCGGGAAGCCGCGCATGTACGTTATTTCCTGACGGGTGGATTCGGCGGGTTTAGCGGTTTCACCGACGGAACTGCGTCCTCGGCGCAGGAGTTGTTCGTGCCGGTGTACCAGGGGAGTAGCTGTGCAACCGCGGTGAAAGGCGTGGTCTACGCAAAGGGTTGCGGCTTGGGCACATTCGTCCTGGATCCGCCACCGGTAATCGCCAGCCGGATTCGGTTCGATTGCCATAAGCTGCGCACCGTCTGGTTGAAAGGAGTTGTGACCGGGTATCCGCAGCCTTCCGAATTAACCGTGCGAATCATGTACATGGCGCCCTGGATCCACACCTACTTTGGGATTAACGATGGCAGCGTTGTGACGTTTCCGCTTGTAGAGGTAGTGCCGGGGCCAGACGGCAAGTTTGCAGTCGAGGTCCCGGACTTCGCAAATGACGAACTCATGAAATCGTTCCCGGGTCAAGCGGAGTGCTCAATCACCAACTGGAGAACAGGAACGAACGATCTGTACTGGCTCGACGCGGACGCGCCACACAGCAGAATGCCGGGCTCCCTGGCCTTTCAGGGCCATTACCCCGAAGGAATCAAGTTCATCCCGCGGTAGGTTCGGCAACACTGCTTCCTTCCAGGCCTGACGAACGCTCAACGTTGAAACGCAGATCTTCGCTATTGGCGCCATCGTGCGAACGCTCGATACCTACCTGAAAGCCAGCGGTGGGGCAAAGTACCCGGTATCATCAAGACTTAAGGGGTCAAGGATGACTCGGGACGAGACTGTCAACGAAGTGGTTCGGAGGCTGGTGGAACACTACCAGCCTGAACGGATTTACCTCGTTGGCTCATAGGCACGCGGCGACGCCCGCCCCGAGAGCGATCTGGACTTCCTTGTCGTGTTACCAGATGCGACGCCTCGGGAGAGATTTTTCGACGGAAAGATATACGAGCGCCTCTGGGACATTCCACTCGCGGTGGACATTGTTCCCTTTCACCATCGGACCTTTCAGGAGCGCACGAGCTGGCTCATGTTGTTGCCTGCGATCGTGCAACGGGAAGGAAAACTGGAATATGACGCCGCCGCTGTTTCCAACTCAAGAGGCGATTGAGTGGCTTGGGGCCGCGGACCGCGACATCCGGTTGGCCGAACTTGCGCTTGAAGATAACCCGCCGCTCGCCGGGGAAGCGCTCTATCATGCGCAACAGGCTGCCGAAAAGGCGTTGAAGGCTTTTCTTATCGCCAATAAAGTGGCCTATCCGCTGACGCATGACATACGCAAACCGCTTCGCATGTGCGAAGAAATCGATAGGCAAATGGCGGCAGCGCTGTTTCCGACGGCCGGATTGACCCAGTTCGCAGCGCGCTTCCGTTATCCGGGAGAAGAACAACCGACCCGCGAGGGGGCGATCCCGTGGCTCGGCTTTGCCCGAGCCCGTAACCGGGTTGCGCGCAGGTTGGGGCCGATCGCCAGTGAGTGAGCCGTCATTGTTTTGTCATTTCAGAGTGCGAAACTCGGGCCATGAAACTGTCGCGGCGTGCGTTTGCGATGTCGGCCCTGGCGGTGCCTCTTATGGGATTGAATAGCCGGCGAATTCTGGTCCATGGACATCGCGGCGCTCGGGCGCGGCGGCCGGAGAATACTCTGCCGGCGTTTCGCTATGCGATTGAGCAGGGTGTGGACGTGCTCGAACTCGATGTCGCCGTCACGAAAGATAATGTGCCGGTGGTTTCGCACGATCCTTTGATCAACGCTACTATCTGCTCCGGGCCGAAGACCGGGATTCCCATTCACACGCTCACTCTGGCGGAATTGCGCGAGTACGATTGCGGGGCGAAGCAGAATCCGGCGTTCGCGACGCAGGTTCCAGTGCCGGGTACGCGCGTGCCGAGGCTCGATGAGGTGTTCGATCTCAGTAAGGGAGCGACCGTCGAGTTCAACGTGGAGACGAAGATCTTCGCCGATCATCCGGAGTACACGCCGGGTCCGGAAGCCTTTACGCAATTGATTCTCGATCTGGCGAGGAAGCACGGAATCGCAAAACGGGTGATTCTACAGAGCTTCGATCCGCGAACGTTGCGCGCGATGAAGAGGCTGGATCCGTCGATCCGGCGGGCGGCGTTGTTCGAGGTCGAGCGAGAGTGGCCGGAGGTGGCGCGGGAGTTTGAGGCAACTCATATGAGTCCCCTGCATTCGCTGGTCACGAAGGAGCGGGTTTCGTGGGCTCACGCGGCGGGGCTCGAAGTTGTGCCGTGGACCGTCAACCAGCCCGAAGACTGGGCGAAGCTGGCGGATGACGACGTGGATGCGATTATCTCGGACGATCCAGCTGCTCTGATCGCCTGGTTGAAGGCGAAAGGAATGAGATAGAGCCCCAGACTGTGGATTCGATAGCCATATGCACCTGCCTATACAGTGCAAGATGGCCGCCAGATTCTCAAGATTCTAATTCACTGCAAACAATATAGTTTTATGTGGCCTTAATCACCACCGGTGACACGATGTCACCCGCATTGTGGGTTTCGTCACTTTCTGTCAGGCAGCGCGAAGACGTAGAGGGCGTTTCCGTTAGACGGGTAGTGCACCTCGGGTTCGAGCACCGTAGGCACCATGCGCGGGCTGCCGCCGCCCAGACCGGTGGTCACGGCTACGTACTGTTTGTTTCCGACGCTGAAGGTCAGGGGGAAGCCCTGCACCGAAGTTCCGAGGCGAGTCTCCCACAGGACCTTGCCGGTCTTCACGTCGATGGCGCGGAACGAACGATCCATGTCGCCGACAAACGCGATGCCGGTGGCGGTCGAGAGCACCGCCGTCATGAACGGCGCGCGCTGGCGGATGGCCCACAGTTCCTTGAGAGTGCGGACGTCGTAGGCCGCGAGTTTGCCTTCCTTGCCTTCCGAGCCGGGCGACTGATAGAAGCGCCGGGTGGCGCCGCCGGCGCTGCCGCCGCCTTCCTTCAGATCGATCTTCTGCGCGTTCATCTCCTGACAGCTTTCGCGGACCGGAATGATGAGCGCGTTGGCGCCCGGGTTGTAGCTCATGGCGTGCCAGTTGTGGCCGCCTTCGGAGGTGGGGCAGCTCTGGATCCACTGGCCGACTTCCTGCTCGACAATGTCGTTGCGGTAGTGCGGCTCGCCGGTTACCGGATCGAATGAGTCGTAGATGTTCTGGAAGACGGTTTCCTTGTGGCCGAGGTATTTGCCGGTCTTGCGGTCGTTCTTCCAGAGGACGCCGTCTTTACCGGCGCTGAAGACCAGTTTCTGGCCGTTATCGTCGACGAGGACGCGCTCGAAGACTTCATCGAGATCGAAGGTTTCGCCGGGCGAATGATTGTAATACCAGCTCAGCTTGCCGGTATCGGCATCGAGAGCGACGGTGGAGTTGGCATAGGCGGTTGCCGCCGTTGCCGGACTGGCGGCTGGCACGCATCCAGGGCTTGGACTGCGCGACGCCCCAATAGGTCAGGTTGAGATCGGGATCGTAGCTGCCGGTGATCCAGGTGTCGCCGCCGGCGCGGAACAGGTTCGATAGTTTGCCCCAGGAATCGCCGCCGGGCTCGCCGTCTTTCGCGATGGTGTAGAACTTCCAGGCCAGCTTGCCGGTTTGGGCGTCATAGGCGCTGATGAAGCATTTCTCTTCGCGGTATTGATCGCAGAGCGAGCCGCCGAGGCCCTGGATCAGTTTGCCTTTGATGGCGATGGGGCCGCTCGAGGTGCTGTAGCTGCCGTTGGTGCGATCGCCGATGACGGTGTCCCAGACGTTCTTGCCGGTGCGCGCGTCGAGCGCATAGATGTGGGCGTCGCCGGTGGTGACGTAAACCTTGTCGTCGTAGATCGAGATGCCGCGCTGCGAGTTGCCGGTGGCCGCGGTGCCGATGCGATTTTCCCAGATCAGGTCGCCAGTGGAGGCGTTGAGGGCCTGCACGATGTTGCCGGGGTTGTTGACGAACATGGTCCCGTTGTGGACGAGCGGCGCGTTCTGATTGGTGCCTTCGTTGATGGCCCAGACCCACTGCAGCTGAAGGTCCTTCACGTTGCCAGGAGTGATCTGATTCAGTGTGCTGTAGTTGTTGGCGTGGTAATCGTGGCGGATCATCAGCCAGTCGTTGGGGTCGGGATTGCGCAGCATCGCGTCGGTGACCGGGGTGTAGTTTTTGACTTCGCCGGGGATGGTGAGACCGCGCGGTGTGGTGGGAACGGGGGCTTCGGCGCGTCCGCCGAGCGGTTCGTTAGCGCCTGCAGCGCCGCCTCTGCCGCGACCACCGCCGCGGCCATTTCCGCCAGCGGGAGCCGGCGCGATCTGAGCGACGAGTTGTCCAGTGGCGATGGTGCGAATGCCGACCTTCGTCGAGGCGGTGAGAGCCTGATTTCCTGCGCGTGCGCCGTTTTGAGTGAGGATAAAGGCGGCGATGTTGAGATAAGTTTCTTCGCCGAGACGTCCGGGATTGCCGGGCGGCATGGAGCCTTCCATGAAGCCGATGAGATCGGCCGTGGTGCGATTACCCCAACTGCCCATGAAGAGTCCGCCGGCGAGCGCGGACGCGTCGTTGCGGCCGCCGAGATCGGCGCCGTGACATTGAGCGCAGTTCGCTTCGTACGCTGTGCGCCCGGCGGTGGCCTGCGCCGCCGTGAACGGGGCGGTGGCCGAGGGAGCCTGCTGGCCCATCAGAATACCGGCGATAGCCGCTGCGCTGCATGTGGCGAGGGTGATGAGAACGGGTTTCTTCTGAATCGACATTGTGGGAAATCTCCTACTGCAGTAACCAGCCCCACAGGACGCCGTCCGGGGCTTTCTCGCTGTTAATGAGGACGTAGATGCCGCCTTTGTGAAGGCTCGTCATTTGTTGAGGCGTGAGGTCGACCGATCCGGAGATGGTGCCAGATACGGCCTTCGAGATCGTCAGATCGCCGACAGCGGGACCGCGCACCCCGGCTGCGACACCGGCGTGGAGACTGGCGGTGGTGGCGGGCGAGACGAGGCCGTCGAAAGATCCGGTGACCGTTAGTTTGGTTCCGCTGAGCGTAGCGGAGGCGGTGCCCGATCCGGCGAGCGCGGCGCGCGTCCGGGCGTCGGCCGGCGTGGCGCTGAGACGGGTCTTGTAAGTCTCTTTGGTTTGGGCCGCGAGCGAAAGAACGAGCGAGATAGCAAGCGCGGCGAAGAGCAGGGTTCGTTTGAGTGACATTTTGAACTGGTCCCTCAAGATTCTACATGTTCGGCGCGGCTTACGCGATATGCGCGCCGGTGGTGAGCACGTAGACCACGTATAACGACTGGCTGGCGGCCATGAACAGGCGGTTGCGTTTGGTGCCTCCGAAGCAGACGTTGGCGCAGTTTTCGGGCAGGCGAATGATGCCGATGGGCTCGCCGTTCGGGGCGAGGATCTGGACGCCGGGGCGGGCCCCAGCCCAGACGTTGCCGTCGATGTCGCAGCGGATGCCGTCGGCCGCGGCGGGGGCTCCGCTGCCGGGGACGGAAAGTTGGACGAAGCGCTTGCCGTTGCGGATGGTTTTGCCGTCGAGGTCCCAGACGCGGATTTCGCGACCGGCACCGGTGTCGCAGACGTAGACCTTCTTGTAGTCGGGCGAAAAGCAGATGCCGTTGGGTCCTGATCATTTCGTCATACATCTTTTCGATTTGGCCGGTTTTGGGGTCGACGCGATAGACGGCTTCCTTCAATTCCTTCGTGCGCGGGGAAGCCTTCGTAGTTGCCGTTGATGCCGTAGGTGGGGTCGGTGAACCAGATGCTGCCGTCGGGATGGACGACGATGTCGTTGGGCGAGTTGAGGCGCTTGCCTTCGAACTTGTCGGCGATGACGGTGATGGTGCCGTTCGGCTCGTAGCGCACGACGCGGCGGCCGCCGTGTTCGCAGGAGAGCTGGCGGCCTTCGAAGTCGAAGGTGTTGCCGTTGCTGTAGCCGGAGGGGTTGCGGAAGATGGTGACGCGGCCGTCTTCCTCGATCCAGCGCATCTGGACGTTGTTGGGGATGTCGCTCCAGACCAGATAGCGGCCGACGCCGTTCCAGGCGGGGCCTTCCGACCACAGCGTGCCGGTGTAGAGGCGCTTGATGGTGGTGTTGCCGATGATGTATTTGCGGAAGCGGTTATCGAGGGCGATGATGTCGGGGTCGGGATATTGGACGGGGGTCTGGCCGGACCAGTCTCGCGGGGTGGGGTTGGGGGAGATCGTCTGCTGGGGTTGTTGCGCGAGAGCCGTTGCTCCGGCGAGGGAGGTCAGGGAGGAGAGGAGGAAAGTTCGCCGCGTTTGGGGCATGTCAGCATCTATCTATATCAAAAACGGCGTCTGTCGACGCTGGAATTTCTGGTATACACTGCACGCGCGTTGGCGCACACCTTGAGGGACGAGGACACTGACCAGATGACTCGGATTATTCGGCACGAAAGCGACGCCCGCGGAACGGAGAATTTTATGAAGAAGGCGGTGGGCTCGATTAAGTCGACGACTCGGGAAGAGATTCGCAATTACAAACTCACAAGATCGGACAAGGAAGATCTGCGGCGTCTTGCCTTGCTGCCCGACAACAAGATCAACACCACTGACATTCCCGATCCGGGAGCGAGAAAGGGCTGGTCTCGTGTGCGTGCGGATCGCCAGGCTACTCGCCAGATTTCGATCCGGCTGAACGACTCCGATATCGTTGAGGCGCAGCGGCTCGCGGCGGACAAAGGCCTGCCCTATCAGACCTACATTAAACTGCTGCTTCACGAGGCTATCCATCGCGAACGCGTTGCGTGAATTAGAGCTCGCGCATGTTCGCAACGGCGCCTAGTTGTCGGACGGCCTCTCCACGCTATCCACGATGACCACATCCACGAGCGCCTTTTTCGCCTCCAGCTTCAGACCGATTTGCTGCTGGAACGCCGTGAACAGATCCGGGGGAGCATCATCGTTTATCGGGGGCGGAGGCGGCACACCGGCCGGGAGGTTGGCTAATTGCGCGGGGTCCGGCGTATACCTGACGGCGAAGTCAAAGCGGTCCGCAAGCCCGGTCTGATCCACCACCGGCTGCTCCAGAATGTTGGCCTGCAGGAAGCCGGCGAATTCGGCCATCGTCGAGTTCCTGATGTTGAGCATCCCGCGCCCGAAACCAAAGCTGGGCTGCTTGCTCGCAGGTCCATCGTGTGGTGTAAGTTTCGGACCGCCCTTTGCTGCCGTGATCGCGTATACGGAGAGTTCTTTCTTTTCCCGATGAGAAACGAGCTTGAAACGATCCGCCAGCAGCTTCTGCACGAGCACGCGCGCCTGCGCGATGGTGGGAAGCCCTTCCTGATCGGGCTTGATCGTGACATTGTACCTGTCGGAATCCATCCATGAAGGCCCATTGGAAATCTGCCGCGGATGGATGCCGTTGGCGAACTGGATCAGAGTGCGCAACGGAGTTGCGGTGGTCGTGAACACATTGTTCCCGCCTCTCCCGAGCCCAAGGGAGAAGCCCTCGTCCGGGCGGCTCGGCTTGATGGTGGCGACTTCAATTCCGGGATCCACATCCGCCGCCATCGCCTTCACGGGCGGCGGAGGTTCGGGAATTGCCCATGCAGTTTGGGGCGTGGCTCGGGTGAGATTGAGGGGCAGCGGTTCGGGCCCCTGAGTCCAGGCCCCCGCGATCGAATTTCCGTCCGCACTGAGCTTCCCCTCATAGTTGGCTCCTAGCCCGGATAGCGCGATCTTCAGAGTTGAACCTTGCTGGGTTGCCGAACTGGCGTTCATGGGTTGCCCCCCTGGTCGATGCTGTAGAAAACGGCCCTCAGGCTCTCGTCAGGCGCTCTTGTGATCCGGGCCACAATCCTCAGCGCCGGACCCTGCGGGCCTTGCAGCGATCCCTGCCACGTACCGATCGCATTTTGAGCTTGCAACGCGCTAGCTGGCACCGCTGCCAGAACGATCATCCACAGGAGTACGGATTTCATCGGGGATCTTCCGCAACGCCACACCATTTTACTTCAGGTTTGCGTAGCACGATTCAATCCAGGATAGGAGCGTCGCGATCACGCCGGTAGCCGGTAGAATGGTGCGGATGACTCCCCAGACACAAACTCCTCCTCCACACGCGGCGGTGATGCAGTTATTGAGCGGCGGCATGATCGCTGGCGCGGTTTCGGCGCTGGCGCGGCTTGGCGTTGCCGATCACCTCGATGCGGGGCCGCAGTCCGCGGAGGAATTGGCGGCGAAGGTCGGCGCGGAGCCTGGACCGCTTTACCGGTTGATGCGCGCTACCGCCAGCGTGGGCGTGCTTGCGGAAGGCTCCGATGGGCGGTTTTCGCAAACGCCGATGTCCGCGGTCCTGAGCACAACAGGTTCGCCGAGTCTGCGGGGGTGGGCGATATTCAACTCGCAGGACTGGCACATGCTCGGCTGGGAGCATCTGGAATATTGCGTACGCACCGGCAAGCAGGCGCTTGAGGATATCTACGGCAAGCATGCTTTCCAGTTCTTTGCGGAGGATCGGGTGGCCCCGGTGTTCAACCAGGCGATGACCGACCTGTCGAGGCTTGATAGCCGGGCGATCGCGGACGCGTATGCGTTCGAAGGCATGCGGTCGATCGTGGATGTCGGCGGTGGACATGGGCTTCTGCTGGCCACGATTTTGCAGCGTCATTCTCATTTGACCGGCACGCTTTACGAGATGCCTTTGGTCGTCGAAGGTGCGAAGCAGGGGCCGCTGGGGCCGGTGATGGATCGCTGTACGCTGGTTGCGGGGGATATGTTTGCTTCGGTTCCGGCGGGCGCGGATTGTTACATCATGAAACACATCGTTCACGACTGGCCGGATGAGACTGCGGTCGGGTTGCTGAAGAATTGCCGGAAGGGTGTCAACGCCGGCGGGAAACTGCTGGTGGTGGACGCGGTGATTGATCCGGGCAACGGGTTTAATTTCGCGAAGTTCCTCGATCTGGAGATGCTGATCTTCCCGGGCGGTCTGGAGCGGACCGAGGTGCAGTTCGGGGAGATTTTCAGCGCGGCGGGGTGGAAGTTGGAGCGGGTGATTCGCACGGCTGCGGGCGTGTCGATTGTGGAAGGAGTTCCGGCGTAGCCCCTGTTTGGCGAAGTTCGCGTTGAAGCACCAGCCGCTCGCGGGATTGGCCCGTATCAACCGGGACTGGGCGACGACCCGGAACTGCGCGGCGCCCGAATCCGGAAATTGACCCAAGCCACCCCAACCGGGGAAAATCAGTTGTGACACCTCCATCCGTCAACCAATTCGATCCCCTGGTCGCCGAATGGTTCACCAACCGTTTCGGCAACCCGACTGAACCGCAGATCGAAGGCTGGCGCGAGATCGCGACCGGCCGCAACGTCCTCATCTCCGCCCCCACGGGTTCCGGCAAGACCCTGGCGGCCTTTCTGATTTGCCTCGATCAACTGATCCGCGCCGCGCGCACCAACACGCTTGCCGCCGAAACCCACGTGGTCTACGTTTCGCCGCTGAAAGCACTATCGAACGATGTCCGGCGCAATCTCGAAGCGCCGCTCGCTGAAATCGCGGAGCTCGCCGCTCTGCGCGGCGTTCCGCTTGCGCCCATCAGAACGGCCGTTCGCACCGGTGACACGCCGGCATCGGAGCGCCAGCGCATGCGCAAGGAAGCGCCGCACATTCTGGTCACCACGCCGGAGTCGCTGTTCATTCTGCTGACTGCCGAACGCTCGCGCGAGATGCTCAGCAACGTGCGCACGGTGATTGTCGATGAGATCCACGCCGTGGCCGACGATAAACGCGGATCGCATCTCGCCCTGACTCTGGCGCGGCTCAACGCGGTCGCGAAAGTTCTTCCGCAGCGCATCGGCCTTTCGGCCACCGTGCGCCCGATCGAAGAGGTTGCGGCCTATCTCGCCGGCTCCGTGAAAAACGACACCAGCATCATCGACGTCGGACACAAGCGCGAGATGTCGCTTGCCGTCGAAGTCACCAATGACGAGCTCGGCGCGGTCGCCACGAGCGAAATGTGGGAGGAGATTTACGACCGCATCGCCGCCCACATCCTCCGCGAGCGCACGACGCTGGTCTTCGTCAACACCCGCCGCCTGTCGGAACGCGTGGCGCACGCCCTTGCCGAGCGCCTCGGGCCGAACGCCGTGCTGCCGCATCACGGAAGCCTGTCGCGAACTTTGCGGCACGATGCGGAATCGCGGCTGAAGAACGGCGAACTGCGGGCCGTGGTGGCGACCGCGTCGCTCGAACTCGGCATCGATATCGGCACGGTGGATCTGGCCATCCAGATCGGATCGCCGCGCTCGATCGCGGTCGCGCTCCAGCGCATCGGGCGCTCGGGACACTGGGTCGGCGCGAAGCCGCGCGGCATCTTTTTCCCCACCACGCGCGACGAGCTGATCGAGTGCGCGTCGATCATTTTCGCCATCCGCAACGGCGATCTCGAACGCATCGAAATTCCGCAGAATGCGCTGGATATTCTGGCGCAGCAGATCGTCGCCGAAACTTCCTGCGTCGCCTGGGGCGAGACGGAACTCTACGATCTGATTCGCACCGCGTATCCCTACCGCGATCTCCCGCGCGAGGATTTCGAATCCGTCGTCGAGATGCTGTCGGAAGGCATCGCGACGTCACGCGGACGCAGCGGAGCGCTGCTGCATCGCGATCAGGTGAATCATCGCCTGCGCGGCCGCCGGGGCGCGAAGCTGGCCGCGATCACCTCCGGCGGCGCCATTCCGGACAGCTCCGCATACGCCGTGATCGTCGAACCCGAAGGCAGGATGGTCGGCACCATCGATGAGGATTTCGCCGTCGAGAGCCTGACCGGCGATGTCTTTCTGCTCGGCACGCAATCGTGGCGGATCCGGCACGTGGGCCAGGGCAAGGTGCGCGTGGAAGATGCCCACGGCGCCAAGCCATCGATTCCGTTCTGGCTGGGCGAAGCACCAGGACGATCCGCGGAGTTGTCCGCGGCAGTCTCGCAAGTCAGAGAAAAGCTGCTCTCAGCGCCCGAGGAATTGACGACGATTCTCGATGATGCCGGATTACGCCAGGCCACCGCCTACGTGCAGGCGGGCGCGGCATCTCTCGGAACATTGCCTTCGAGCGACACGGTTGTCGCCGAGCGTTTCTTCGACGAATCCGGCGGAATGCAGTTGATCCTGCACGCGCCCTTCGGATCGCGCATCAACCGCGCATGGGGCCTCGCGCTGCGCAAGCGCTTCTGCCGCACCTTCAATTTCGAATTGCAGGCCGCCGCCACCGATAACGGCATCGTGATCTCGCTCAGCGAGCAGCACGCGTTTCCGCTCGAAACCGTGTTCGAGTTTCTGCGTGCAGTCGACCGTGGAAGACGTCCTGCGCGAGGCTCTTCTCGTTGCGCCCATGTTCACCGTGCGATGGCGCTGGAACGCGAGCCGCGCCCTGACGATTCTGCGTTTCCGCGGCGGCGCCAAAGTGCCCGCGCCGATTCAGCGCATGCGCTCCGACGATCTGCTGGCGTCCGTATTCCCCGATCAGGTGGCCTGCGCGGAAAACCTCACCGGACCGATCCGCATTCCCGATCATCCGCTCGTCAACGAGACCATCTCAAACTGTCTGCACGAAGCGATGGACGTGGATGGTCTGAAGGAAGTCCTCGCAAAGATCGAACAGGGCGAGATCCGCACGAGTCGCGATCGAAAACGCCGCGCCCTCCGTTTTTTCGCACGAGATCCTCAACGCAAATCCCTACGCCTATCTGGACGACGCGCCGCTCGAGGAGCGCCGCGCGCGCGCCGTGCAACTCCGCAGTTCAACGCGCACGGAGGTGGCCGACGGCATTCTCGATCCCGCGGCGATCGACGAAGTCTCGAACGAAGTCTGGCCGGAACCGCGCGATGCCGATGAAGTGCACGACGCTCTGCTCACCTTCATCTCCGGACCCGCGATTCCGGAATGGCAGAAGTGGTTTTCCGAGCTGAGCGAAGCCGGCCGCGTGTTTTCCCTGCGGCGCGGCCATCGCGAATTCTGGGTCGCCACCGAGCGCCGGGATTCCATCGACGACACGCTCGCAACCGTGCGCGGCTGGATGGAATGCCTCGGCCCGATCACCGCGACCGATCTGGCCGAACGGCTCGCACTGGATATCAGCGACGTGCGCATCGCACTCGGCACGCTGGAATCGCAGGGCCAGGTCTTCCAAGGACACTACCGAAACCCGTCCACGCACGAGATCGAATGGTGCAACCGGCGCATTCTGGCGCGTATTCACCACCTGACGCTCGGGCGTTTGCGCCGCGAAATCGCGCCGGTCACCGCTGCGCAATTTCATCAGTTCCTGCTGCGCTGGCAGCACGTCTCACCCAACACTCAGCTTCACGGCGCGGATGGCGTATTGCAAATCGTGCGCCAATTGCAGGGCTTCGAGATTCCGGCGTCGGCGTGGGAAGAGAGCGTGTTGAAGCGGCGCATCGCCGAATACGCCCCGGAGAATCTGGACGATCTCTGCCTCTCCGGCGAAGTAGCCTGGGCGCGCCTGTCGCCGCATCCGGCATTGCTGGATGCCGAGCGCCACGTCCGGCCCACACGCATCGCGCCGATTTCGTTCTTCGCCCGCGAGGATGCCGACTGGTTGATCGATCCCGCCTTCGGCCTGGTTGAGACCGTTGGCCTGTCGCATCCCGGCGCGCGAAGTCTACGATGCGCTCGTCGCCCGCGGCGCGTCATTCTTCGCCGATCTGGTGCGCGAAACGAAACGGCTGCCCAGTGAAGTGGAAGACGCGCTATGGGAACTGACAGCCGGCGGTCTGGTGACCGCTGATGGCTTCGAAAATCTTCGCGCGTTGATCGATCCCAAGCGGCGTCGCGGAGAAGGCCGCGGCATGCGGAGCCGTCCGCGCCACGCGGCAGGACGCTGGGCGCTGGTAACCCGCTCCAGCGTCGTCATCGCGCCGGACGACCGCACGAAACGCTTCGCCGAACAACTGCTCCTCCGCTGGGGCGTGTTGTTCCGCGATCTCCTGGCCCGCGAAACCGTATCGCCTCCCTGGCGCGATCTCCTTCCGATCCTGCGGCGGATGGAAGCACAAGGCGAGATCCGCGGCGGCCGCTTTGTCCAGGGCTTCACCGGCGAACAGTTCGCGCGCCCCGAAGCGGTCGACCTGCTGAGAGCCGTCCGGCGGGCTCAGACCGACGACCAGGAGGCGGTCGACGTTTCACCCGCCGACCCGTTGAACCTCGTCGGAATTATCCTGCCCGGATCCCGCGTCAGTGCCTTTGCCCGAGTAGGCTAAGAGCATGAAAGCCGCACCTCGCCCTGCTTGTCTTCGCCACCGTCTGCCTGCCCTCAGGACGACCCGGTCTTCCGCTCCGGCGTTTCGCTCGTTCGCGTCGATGCTCAGGCCACCGACCCCACCGGCGCCCTGGTCGAGGGTCTGACCAAAGACGACTTTCGCGTTCTGGACGAAGGCGCGCCGCAGAGCCCTCGTGAACTTCAGTTTCGCGCAGGAACCTCTCGATCTCATCCTGCTCTTCGACACCGCGGGCAGCATGCACAGCAAACTCCTCGAAGTCGTTCGCGCGACCCAGCTCGGCTTCAACGAACTGCGTAAAGGCGATCGCGTTTCCGTTCGTGTTTTCGGTTCGGACAGTTACGAACTGCTGCCGTTCTCAGAGAATCTCGAGACGGTGAACCAGGCCATCCTGATACGTGCGATTACGATCCGCCCCAATGGCTCCTCGAGGCTCGAACCGGCCGCGGACGCAGCTGCGTTGCGCTTTCGCGATGAAAACAACATCACACCGGAAGCGCGCCATTCTGATCATCACCGATAAGACCGAGTCGAAGGCCAACCAGATGTCCATCGTGCGCGATCTATGGGCCTCCGACGCGGTTTTGAGCGAACTGATCATGGGCGGCCCTTCGGAACGAAAGCCCAACGAGATCGTCGATCAAACGGGTGGCACAACCATCGTCGCGGGGAATCCGGGCGAAGCATTCCGCGAATCGGTGCACTACCTGCGCAGCGGCTACACGATGTACTACGCGCTTGCCCGACGCCAAGCCGGGAGCCGCGCGGCGCCTCGATGTGCAACTCACGCCCTGAAGCCCTGAAGCGATTCCCCAACGTACGGGTGCGCGCCCGTTCCGGCTACAACGTGCCGTGAGCGCTTACTGCGCGGCTTTCAACTGAGCTTCTTTCATTTGTTCTGCGCGCCGCAGCGTAAATGCCTGCTCGTTGATATCGATCTCTTTCTGATACCCCTCGGGATCGATAAACGGATTCGTCGCGCTCTTCCCCAGCTTCGCGTACTTTTCCGCCATGTTGTACATCGCCGGATGCGATCCCAGCGGGATGTCGCACGGCAATCCCCGCAGCACTTTGAAGCTGCGCATGTACTCTTCGGCGATCTGCGGAACTTCCTTGTTATTGACCAGCTGATAACCGGGATTCACTCCGATGCTGCCGATAATCACGACGTTGTAAGACTTGCCGCCGTCCGCAATCTTCATGCGTCCAGGTGGTGCAGCCCCTCGTGTGCCCAGGAGTGAGATGAGCCACCAGCGTCGTTCCGCCGAGACGTCACCTCGTCTCCGTCGTGGAGAATACGATCCACCACATGCGGCTTGTTTCCGGGCGTGATTTTCAGCAGCGCGGGTATGTCTTCCTGCATGGCCATCAGCTTCGCGCCGGTCAGCTCCTTCACCATCGCGTCGCCTTCCATATGGTCGGCGTGAGCGTGGCTGCCGAGAAGTATCTTCGTGTCGGCAAAATGGAAGCCCAGCTTCTCCACCGAATCGCGGATCACCGGAACCGTCGCCTCATAATCGCTGTTGATCAGAATGTTGCCTGCCGGCGTTACGATCAGAAACGATCGCCAGGCTTTCCGAACCCACGTAATAGAGATTGCCCACGATCTTATGCGGCGGGAACTGTTTGTTCATCTGCTCCCGCGTGCCGATGTTGCGCCGGAAGAGATCCTCGGGCATCATCACTTTCGGGCTTTGCGCGAGCGGGCTTTGTGCCAGCAGTGCCGCCGAACAAACCACCACCAGAAAGGCGCTCACTGTAACGATTCGCATAGTCACGAATCAGCGTATCAATTTCGGGTGACCATCGCCCCGTAGAATAGTTCCGTGGAATATAGACAGCTTGGCAACACCGGAGTTTTCGTCTCTCGCATCTGCCTCGGCGCCATGACGTTCGGCGGCGTCGGGAACCATCTTCGAAGCCATCGGCGGCCTCGCGCAGCACGATGTGAACACGCTCGTCGACAACTCGCTCGACGCCGGCGTCAACTTTATCGACACCGCCAACGTCTATGCCGGCGGCGAGTCCGAAACGCTGCTCGGCAAAGCGCTCGGCGTGAAGCGCAAGGATGTCGTCGTGGCGTCGAAGGTTTTCGGCCGGATGGGCCCCGGCGCGAATCAGGTCGGCCTGTCGCGTCTGCACATCATGCGCGAAGCCGAAGCCAGCCTCGCAGCGCATGAACACCGACTACATCGACCTCTACCAGATTCACGGCTTCGACTCTCTGACGCCGCTCGAAGAAACGCTCGGCGCGCTGACCGACCTCGTGCGTCAGGGCAAAGTCCGCTACATCGGCTGCTCGAATCTGGCCGCCTGGCAGATCATGAAATCGCTTCGGGATCTCCGCGCTCAACCATCTGGAGAAATTCATCACCCTGCAGGCCTACTATTCGCTCGCCGGCCGCGAACTGGAGCGCGAAATCGTTCCCATGCTGACGGATCAGAAGATGGGGTTGCTGGTCTGGAGCCCGCTCGCCGGAGGCTTCCTCACCGGCAAATTCACGCGCGCGGGAGCCACCGACGACACCGCGCGCCGCAGCAAGTTCGGGTTCCCGCCGGTGAACCTGGAGAAGGCATACGACATTGTCGATGCCATGGCGGCGGTCGGCAAACGCCGGAACGCCACGGTCGCGCAGATCGCGCTGGCATGGCTGCTGCATCAGCCCGCCGTCACCAGCGTGATCATCGGCGCGAAGAAGCAGACGCAGCTGAAAGACAACCTGGAATCGGTGGATGTGAAGCTGGATGACGCGGACCTCAAGGAGATTGACGCCGTGAGCCGCCTCACTCCCGAGTATCCCGGCTGGATGATGCTGGGCGACGATCGCCGTCCCGGCCAGGTGCGCGACTGGTCGAAGTTCCTCTCGCCTCCGAAGTAATTACGGCTCGTAATTACACGTTTTAGCTACACATCGGGCCAGATGCGCCGCTGCATGTCGTCATAGCCCGGCAGCGGCCGTCCTGGCAGAACGAAGTGCTCGTCGCAGCGCGGCTCATAGGTCTCGTCGCCGCCCACCTGGATCTGCGGACTGTTATACGGCGCGGGCGAGCCGTTGATAATACGCTGCGGATACGCCGCGCGGCTTCCGCATTTCGTGCAATACGCCGTCATCCACATGCAGCGATCTTCCGCGAGCAGCGCCAGATCGGGCGTCGATCCGAATGGCTCTCCGCGAAAATCGAAAGCCAGGCCGGACGCAAGCACGTCGTACCCGTCATCGAGAAGATCCTTCACCACCTGAAAGAAACCCGAATCGCGCGGGAAAAACTGCACTTCGTCGAAAGCCACCACCTCAAAACGGCACCCGGCGGCTGATTCCTTCGCGCGCAGGATCATCCACATCTCTTTCGGATTGTTGACGGGAATCTCTTCGGCCGAATCCTCATCGCCTTCCCTGCTCTTGATGCGATTGAGGCCGCTGCGCGTGTCCGTCAGCGGTTTGAAGACGGCGATTTTCTTGTTGCCGTATTTCCGCAACGTGTCGATTTCGGTGAGCAGATGGCGTGTCTTGCCCGATGCCATATTGCCGACGAACAACCTCAGGAACCTTCCGCGAGCCAATCGATATCCCCCTACTGAAGCGCCTTTTCGAGCAGCGTATGCCGATAGTAGCGTGCCTGCTCGAGCGCGGTGCGGCCCTCACCGTTGCGGATCTTCGGATCGGCGCCCGCCTTGAGCAAAGCTTTCAGAACACGCGTATCGCCGAAGTCGATCGTGGCAGCATACATCAGCGGCGTGTAGTGAAACTCGTCCATGGCATTGATCGGGACGCCCGCTGCCGCCAGGACGGGAATCACCTCGGGGCGATTCGCGATCGTGGCCCAGTGAAGCAGATTGATGCCTGTGCTTTCGGTCATCTTCGCGTTGGCGCCTGCCGCGATGAGCGTCCGAACCAGATCGGCATATCCGAACGTCACTGCCTGCGAAAGCCCGGCGGAGGGCTCCGCGCCATTCTTGAGCAGAAGTTTGACGTTCTCCAGATCGCCGCTCAGCGAAGCGCGTTCCAGGGCTTTGGAAGCATCGACGTCGGGGCTTGCTCCAGCAACAACCTGAGCGAAGCCGCGGTGCCGCGCCAGGACGCCGCGATGGTCACGGCCTTCGCCGTCACCTTCGCGCCGCGCGAAAGCAGCAGCCGCACTTTTTCCGCGTCCGGCGCGGCCATCATGAGTAGAGTCGTGCCGCGGTCTGTCTTGCTGTTGGGATCGAGACCCGCCATCCAGCAAGCTGGCCAGCTGTTTCGCTGACCCGAACAGCGCCGTGCGAATCCACGCCGGAGTCTCGTCTGCCTCACTCGAATCCACATCGCGCTTGTTCTCGATCGGCAGCGCCGAGAGCATCGCCATCACGGCCCACGAACTTCCCGCATAGGACAGATACTCGTCTTTCCCGTACGGGAATCCGGTCGAAAAATATTCGGGACTCACCGGCGCCGGCGAGATCATCCGCGTATGCACGCGCCAGGTTCCGTCGGGCGCCTGTGTCGAAAGGAGGAACTTCAGTCCCGCGCTCCATACGGGATCCGTGGCCGGCACACCCGCTTCGTGCAGCGCATAGAGCGCCTCACCTGTCGAGTAAGCGTCGGCCGGATACGCGGGCAACTCCGGCCACGCGCCCGCGCTCAGTCCGAAACGCGATCAGATCGCGCTTCGCCGCCGCGATCTCACTCGCCGAACCACCGGCCCAAACCAGACCCATCAACCGAAACGACGCGTCCTCCGTCGATAAAGGACGAGTCGCCGCCAGCCACCGTCGCGCGCGCAGAAAACAGGCATCCCGCTCCGCACGCAACTCCACAGGCAGGTAGAAACCAATCGCGCGTATCGCAGTCGCCGTTGCCGTAAACGCGCTGCTCGAATGCGGCGGACGGAAATCGGAGGTGACCCAGTGCCCGTCCCGCTGCCAGTTGAGCAGCCGGCTCGCGTAAACCGCGGTCGCCGCATCGCGCCGGCAGACCCGCCGCGTGTGCCGCCATCAGGAGGAAGCTGTCGTTCGGAGTAGGGTCGGCGAGTCCTGTCGCCTGAACGGCATCGTCGAGCGCCGCCGGGCCGCGGAGTGCCCGAAAGGTCTTATCCTCGACGGCGGTCAGAACCTTCGCATCGATCGCCACGCCGCGCTGCCGCGCGAGGTGAAACGCCAGCACCGGCAGAATATTGTGGTGGCAGGAAACGCAGGCACGCTTTGCGACAAAGTTCGCCGCGGAGCTCTCAAGCACCGGCAGAGCGCGCTCGACGGCTTTGCGGACCTCAGGCTTCCGTCTGCGCAAACAACGCCTGCGCAAACAGCGCGATCAGCAGGATCTTAGCCATTAATACCCAATGGTTATGATAGTGGAGATGGTTCGGAAATCGATCACGGCAACTGCTCTCATTGCAGCAGGTTTACTCATTGGATGCGGCACGAGCAGCACGGGCCCTGACGGCGGCAGCAAGCAACAGACCCAAACGGGCGTTTCCTCATCGGGCTATCCGGCCGGTGAGCCCAAGGACTGCCGGTTCGCCCGCCCTCGCCAGTTCCACGGAACAGCAGTATTCGCGCGATCAGGCCGAAAAAAAAGCCGACTCCGGTAACAAATCGGTAACGGAAGATGTAAGCTGTGTCCCATGAGGACACTGTTCTTCGCGGTTCTCCTGGCGGCCCGCCGTCATGGCACAGACACCGACGTTTGATGTTGTATCTGTCAAACCGCTGGGTCCGAAGGATCATTTTGGACCGCAACTGGGCTGCACGGGCGAACGTTTCGAGTCCGCGCGCACGCTCCGGGAGGTGCTCACATGGGCCTTCGATGTTGAGCCCTATCAACTCATCGGAATCCCCGACTGGGACCCCAGGGTCTTTTATAATGGCGCGCCGCCGGGAACTCTATCGAATTGATGCGGTAGCCTCCCATCCGGTCACTGACGCCGAGTGCAAAGTGATGGTTCAACAACTGCTCAAGGACAGGTACAAGATGATTGCTCATCGCGAATTGCGAGAGACTCCCGTGTATGCGCTCGTCGTGGCAAAGAACGGACCAAAGATGGCAAAAGCCGACGGAAATTCGGGGGTCCGTGTGCTCATCAATGGGAAGCCGCTGGGTATACCGGCAGGGACACCGAAAGACCTGGAAGCTCCGTCGGGTTGGTCGATGGACCGCCTTGCGGTTCTTCTTCGCAACGGTGTTGACCGTCCCGTATTCGATCGAACCGGCCTGGAAGGGCTGTACAAAATCAATTTGAGTTTCTCGCGTCAAGGCGCCAACCCCGCCAATCTTCCTCCCGAAGCCGGACCTGAGGTAATGACAGCGTTACCGGAGCAATTGGGGCTCAGACTGGAGTCGGTCAGGGCGCCCATCGAGATGGTCGTGATCGATCACATCGAGAAACCGGACGCCAACTAAACCGGTAGTCTCGACGAACCCATCAGGAACTCGTCGATGCCGCGCGCCGCCTTGCGCCCTTCCGCGATCGCCCACACAACCAGCGATTGCCCGCGCCGCATATCGCCGGCCGCGAACACTCCGGACACCGACGACATATAGTTCTCGTTCGTCGTCACGTTGCCGCGCCCGTCGATCGCGACGCCCAGTTCGTCGAGCATCCCCGCGCGCACCGGCCCCGTGAAGCCCATGGCGAGCAACACCAGATCCACGTCCATCTCGAACTCGGAACCGGGGATTGCTTCGAACTTCGGCGCCGGACCGACACGAACTCCATGCAGCTTCGTGACGTTGCCGTCGGCATCGCCGCTGAAGCGAACGGTATTGACGCTCCAGTCGCGTATCCCGCCCTCTTCGTGCGAGCTCTCGACGCGCAGTTGCATCGGCCAGAGCGGCCACGGCGTGTGCGGAGCGCGTTCGTCCGGCGGCTTCGGCATCAGTTCGAACTGCGAAATATGCGCCGCCTTGTGCCGATGCGACGTGCCGAGGCAATCGGCGCCCGTGTCGCCGCCGCCGATGATCACGACACGCTTGCCGGTCGCTAAAATCTGGCCGGGCACTGTGTCGCCTTCGCAAACCTTGTTCGATTGCGGCAGAAAATCCATCGCGAAATGGATGCCCTTCAGGTCGCGGCCCGGAACCTTCAAATCGCGTGGATGTTCGGCCCCGCCCGTTAACAGGATCGCGCTGTAATCCCGGCGCAGATCCTTCACGGGCACGTTCTTGCCCACGTGCGCGTTGACCACAAACTCCACGCCTTCGGCCCGCATCTGCTCGATCCGGCGATCGATCAGATGCTTCTCCATCTTGAAATTCGGAATGCCGTAGCGCAGCAGGCCGCCGATGCGATCGGCCTTCTCGAACACAGTCACGGTATGCCCGGCGCGCGCAAGTTGCTGCGCCGCAGCCATGCCGGCAGGCCCTGAGCCGACCACCGCAACACGTTTCCCCGTGCGCGTGGGAGGCAACTCGGGAACAATCCAGCCCTCATCCCACGCACGGTCGACGATGGTCTTCTCGACGTTCTTGATCGTCACCGGCGGTTCGTTGATGCCGAGCACGCACGCCGCCTCGCACGGTGCGGGACAGATGCGGCCGGTGAACTCCGGAAAATTGTTGGTCGAGTGCAGCACGCGGCTGGCCTCACGCCAGCGCCCGTGCCACACCAGATCGTTCCAGTCGGGAATGATGTTCTGCACCGGACATCCGGTATGGCAGAACGGAACGCCGCAATCCATGCAGCGCGCGCCCTGCAGGCGGATCTTGTCCTCGGGGAACGGATTGTAGATCTCGAACCAGTCGTTGATGCGTTCGGCTGGCGGACGCCGTTCGGGCGTTTCGCGCGAGTATTCGAGAAAACCGGAAACTTTACCCATGGTTCGTTACCGGTTCACCGCGCTGCCATCGGGCTGAGGGCGACTGGCCGCGATCCCGCTACGGCATGCCGCGCCACGGTCTCATGCTGAACGCTCTTGCGCAGCACGCGTTTGAATTCGTGCGGGAACACCTTCACAAACTTCGGCAGCATGCTATTCCAGTTCTCCAGAATCTGTTTCGCGCGCGGACTGCCCGTCAAGTCAAAGTGGCGGTAAATCAGGGTCTGCAGCATCTGCTGATCGTGCGGATCGAAGACCTGTTCGAGATCGACCGACGCTTTGTTGCAGCGGTATTGCACGAACTCGCCCGATTCATCGAGCACGTATGCGATGCCGCCGGACATGCCGGCGGCGAAGTTCCGCCCCGTCTTGCCGAGCACCACCACCAGACCGTTGGTCATGTATTCGCAACCGTGATCGCCGAGCCCTTCCACCACCGCGGTCGCTCCCGAATTTCGCACCGCGAACCGCTCGCCTGCCACACCGTTGAAGAATGCTTCGCCGCTGGTCGCGCCGTAGAGCACCACGTTGCCGACGAGGATATTTTCTTCCGGCACGAAGGTCGATGCCTCGGGCGGGTAAACAATCAGCCGCCCTCCGGAAAGACCCTTGCCCACGTAATCGTTGGCGTCGCCTTCCAGTTCGAGCGTGACTCCCTTGGCCAGAAACGCGCCGAAACTCTGCCCCGCCGAGCCCGTGAATTCGAACCGGATGGTGTCGTCGGGCAAACCGGCCGAGCCGTACTTGCGGGCGATCCTGCCGGAAAGCATCGCACCCACCGTGCGGTGCACATTCTTGATCGGCAGCTTGATCACGATCGGCGTCTGATGATCGATCGCATCCTGCGCGTGATCGATCAGCTTGTAGTCGAGCGCTTCATTCAGGCCGTGATCCTGGTCGATCGTGCAGTGGCGGCTGACCCGCGAAGGCACCGGCGGATTGTAGAGAATGGACGAAAAATCGAGGCCGCGCGCTTTCCAGTGATCGACCGCTTCGTCCATCTCCAGCATGTCGACGCGGCCCACCATTTCGTCCATCTTCCGGAAGCCCAGACGCGCCATGATCTGACGCACCTGCTCGGCGATGAAGAAGAAGAAGTTGATCGCGTGCTCCGGCTGACCCGTGAACTTCGCGCGCAAAACCGGATCCTGCGTGGCGATTCCCACCGGGCAGGTATTCAGATGGCATTTGCGCATCATGATGCAACCGAGCGCCACGAGCGGCATGGTGGAGAAACCGAACTCCTCCGCGCCCAGCAACGCGGCGATGGCGACATCGCGCCCTGTCTGCAGCTTGCCATCGGTCTGCACGACGATGCGGCTGCGCAGGTCGTTCATGACGAGCACCTGCTGCGTTTCCGCGAGCCCAAGTTCCCACGGCGCGCCCGCGTGCTTGAGCGAGGTCAGCGGCGACGCTCCGGTGCCGCCATCATGTCCGCTGATGAGCACCACGTCGGCATGAGCCTTCGAGACGCCTGCCGCGACGGTTCCCACACCCACTTCGGCCACCAGCTTGACGGAAATGCGCGCCTGCGGATTCACGTTCTTGAGATCGTAAATCAGCTGCGCGAGATCTTCGATCGAATAGATATCGTGATGCGGCGGCGGCGAAATCAGGCCCACACCGGGCACCGAATGACGCACCTTCGCGATGACGTCGTCGATCTTATGACCGGGTAACTGGCCGCCTTCGCCGGGCTTCGCCCCCTGCGCCATCTTGATCTGCAGATCGTCGGCATTGACCAGGTAATGCGCGGTCACGCCGAAGCGTCCCGACGCCACCTGTTTGATCGCACTGCGCCGCGAATCGCCGTTTGCGTCCGGCTTGAAGCGCGCTTCGTCTTCCCCGCCCTCGCCTGTATTCGACTTGCCGCCGATACGGTTCATCGCGATCGCGAGCGTCTCGTGAGCCTCTTTGGAAATCGACCCGAACGACATCGCGCCCGTGGCGAATCGCTTGACGATTTCGCTCGCCGGCTCCACTTCCTCGATCGGGAATCGGAGTCGCCGGCCTTGAACTTGAAAAGCCCGCGCAAGCGTGCAGAGGTGCTTGCTCTGTTCGTCGATGAGGTCGGCGTATTCCTGGAAGGTCTCGAAGCTCCCCTGGCGAACAGCGTGCTGCATCTTGCTCACGCTCTCCGGGTTGATGAGATGATATTCGCCGCGCACGCGGAACGCGTAACTGCCGCCCACGGGCAGTTCGGTATCGATATCCGTGCAGAGGCTGGAACGCCAGCGCGTGCTTCATCGCGGCCTCGCGCGCGATGACGTCGAGCCCGACGCCTTCGATCCGCGATGCCGTGCCGGTGAAGTACTTGTCGACCACGTCTTTGTTCAGACCAATGGCCTCGAACACCTGGGCGCCGCGATAACTCTGCAGCGTCGAGATTCCCATCTTCGAGAAGACCTTCAACAATCCCTTGTTGATGGACTTCATGTATTGATAAAGCGCCTTCTCGTAATCGAGGCCATCCGGCAGATAGCCGCGCCGCGAGAGGTCTTCGAGCGTTTCGATGGCCAGATACGGATTGACGGCGCTCGCGCCATAGCCGATCAGCAGCGCGAAATGCATCACCTCGCGGGGTTCGCCCGATTCGATGATCAGCGCCGCCTGCGTGCGCGAACCCTCCCGCACGAGGTGGTTATGCACCGCCGTCATCGCGAGAAGGCTGGGGATGGGCGCATAATCGGCATCCATGCCGCGATCCGAAATAATCAGGATCGTGTAGCCGTTCTGAATGGCGAGTGATGCGCGGCGGCAGATTCCGTCGAGTGAGCGCGCGAGTCCCTTCTCACCCTCGGCAACGGGAAACAGCGCCGAGAGCGTGGTCGCGAGAAAATCGCCTTGCGATACGCGGCGCAGTTTTTCCAGATCGCGATTCCGCACGATCGGATGCGCCAGCTTGAGCGTGTGGCAGTGCCGCGGCGTCTCCGATAGAATATTCCGCTCCTTGCCGATATAGCTCACGAGCGACATCACCATCTCTTCGCGAATCGGATCGATCGGCGGGTTGGTGACTTGCGCGAAGAGCTGCTTGAAGTAGTTGAACAGCGGCTGCGGCTTGTCGGAGAGACACGCGAGCGGCGTGTCGGTCCCCATCGAGCCGATCGGTTCCTCGCCATTCGACCGCCATCGGCGTCATCAGGAAGCGCACGTCTTCGTCGGTATAGCCGAAGGCGCGCTGGCGCATCGTGATGGTGTCGTGATCGGAGCCGTGCACGCGCGCCGGTTCGCCCAGATTGTCGAGCGTGATCTGATTCCCGGCGAGCCAGTCGGCATAGCGGTTCCGCGCCGCGAGCTGGTTCTTCACCTCGCGGTCGGACACAATGCGGCCCTGCTCCAGATCGACCAGGAACATCTTGCCCGGCTGCAGGCGGCCCTTCATCTTGACGTCTTCCGGCTTGACGGGCAGCACGCCGGTTTCGGACGACATCACAACCATGTCGTCCTTCGTAACCAGATAACGGGCCGGGCGCAGGCCGTTGCGATCGAGCGTGGCGCCGATCACGCGCCCGTCGGTGAACGCGATCGCGGCCGGACCGTCCCACGGCTCCATCAGCGAGCAGTGGTATTCGTAATAGGCCTTGCGCGCTTCATCCATGTGCGGATTGCCGTCCCAGGCTTCGGGAATCAGCATCGTCATGGCATGCGGAAGCGAGCGCCCGGCCTGAACGAGAAGTTCGAGCGCATTATCGAACGCGGCGGAATCGCTTCCGCCGGGCTGAATGATGGGGAAGAGCTTCGGCAGGTCCGCGCCGAAGAGCTCCGATTCCAGCACGGACTGCCGCGCATGCATCCAGCTCACGTTGCCGCGCACGGTGTTGATTTCGCCGTTGTGCGCAATGTAGTGGAACGGATGCGCAAGCTGCCACGTGGGAAACGTGTTGGTCGAGAACCGCTGATGCACGAGGCACAGCGCGCTGGTGACGTCGGGATCGGAAAGCTCGCTATAGAATTTCGCGATCTGCGGCGCGAGCAGCAGGCCCTTGTATACGATCGTGCGCCCGGAGAGCGAGGGGATCGAGAACATCCCCTTATCCGGCATTTCGCGCGCGTCGATCCCGGCCACTTCCGATTCGGCGCGTTTGCGGATCACATAGAGTTTGCGCTCGAGCTGATCGGGATCCATTCCCTTGCCTCGCGCAACGAAAACCTGTTCGATGTAAGGCTGCGACGCGCGCGCCACGCGGCCGATGGCGGTTCCGTCGATCGGCGTATCGCGCCAGCCGAGAACGGTCAGCCCTTCTTCTTTGACGATGCGCTCGATGACTCCTTCGGTCTTCAGCCGCTGATGCTTCTCGACCGGCAGGAAAACCATCCCGATGCCATATTCGCCCGGCGCCGGCAGTGTGAAACCGAGAGCCGCTGCTTCGCGCGCGAAAAACTTGTGCGGGATCTGAATCAGAACGCCGGCGCCATCGCCCGTTTCCGGATCACAACCGCATGCGCCCCGATGCGTCAGGTTGATGAGGATCTGAATCCCCTTCTCGATGATGTCGTGGGATTTCTGGCCCTTGATGTTGGCCACAAATCCCATGCCGCACGCGTCATGCTCGTTGCGCGGATCGTAAAGCCCCTGCGCGCTCGGGCAAGCCATGGATGTTGTGGGGTTCGGTCATAGGCAGCCTTCGGATAGTTTCCCAATATTAGCAGGAACTATCAATATCACGCAATCGAAAGTTAACCAGTTCGCAATATTACAATTGCTTATGCTATATTGGCTGGCGGTGATCTTCGAAGACTGTAAGCTCTTCCGGGATGTGGCACATGCCCGGAGTCTCAGCCGCGCGGCGGCGATGAACGGAATCAGCCAGTCGGCGGCAACCCAGCATATTCAAGAACTTGAGAGGCGCCTCGGGGTGCAGTTGCTCGACCGGTCGACGCGCCCGTTGGGCTTGACGCCCGGGGGTAAGCTTTATGCCGACCTGTGCCGGGACGTCCTGCGCCGCGAGGAGGATTTCGTGGCGGCGCTCGACGAAATCAAGGACGAGGCTGCGGGCACCGTCCGCGTGGCGTCGATTTATTCGATCGGGCTGTCGGAGATGTCCCGTTTGCGCGAGGAATTCACCCGCGCCTTTCCCGGCGCCCAGCTGCATATCGAATACCTGCGGCCGGACAAGGTTTACGAGGCGGTGCTGGAAGATCAGGCCGATCTCGGGTTCATCAGCTACCCCGAGAATCGCCGCGAGCTGACCGTAATTCCCTGGCGCGAGGAACGGATGACGGTGGTGGCTTATCCGTCGCATCCTCTGGCCGGACGTTCGGCGCTGGTGCCGAAGGATCTCGACGGCCAGGACTTCATCTCTTTCGACGACGAAGTGATCATTCGGCGCGAGCTGGACCGGTTCTTCCGGGAGCACGAAGTCCGCATCTCGATTGTGATGCAGTTCGACAATATTCAGTCGATCAAGGAGGCCGTCGTGCTGGGTTCGGGTATCAGCATCCTGCCCGAGCGGACTATTCAGGCGGAGGTGGAGCAGGGCCGGCTGGTTTCGATTCCGCTGCATGCGCCGGAACTGGTCAGGCCCACCGGAATCATTCACCGGCGGAAGAAGAAGCTGACCCGGGCGGCGCGGGAGTTTCTGAATCTCGTCGTCACGAGTGACGCGGAGAGAGCCGTTGAGACCGAGCCGGAACTTGTGTCCGCGCGCTAGAAACTCATCTTGTCTTTGTTGGCTTCCAGTTTGCGGCCGTCGACCCCGTAGACGACCAGCATTTCGCCCCATTCGCGATATTCGCCGTGTTTCTCGCGATACGTCACGAGGGCGTTCGCTTCTTCAGGAGTCAGTCCGATGGCAGCCACGATCTCGTCGGCTTTCGCCTTGTTCATGTTGATCTTGGTGTGGTCTTCTTCTTTGCCGAAGTATTTCGCCATGTAGGCCGCGACGGCGTCGTACTGTTCGGCAGGGGCTGGCACGCCTTTTTGCGCCATCCTCGCGACGGTTGATTTCCAGTCGGATTCGGTCTTCTTCTGGCTCAGAAGCTGCGCGGGCTCGTGGCATTGCAGGCAGATTTTCGTGACGTACTCTTTCGCGGGGGCTTCGGGAAAATCCTTCTGCGCGCGGGCCGGGCAAATCGAGAGCAAAGCAACGGCGAGGATCGGAAGGGACTTTTACATGACGCCTGAACCTCTACAACCGGATATTATAACGACGGAGGCTTTCGATGCTCATGCCCCGTGCAGTCATGTTCAGCCGCCGTTCTGTTGCTTGCTGGAGTGGCGGACGCCCAACGTTATACGAGTCCGCCCGCCAAGGCTTCCGTAAAGATCGCGGGCAAACAGATTACGGTCGATTATTACGCGCCTTCCATGCACGGGCGCAAAATCATGGGCAGTCTGGTGCCGTGGGGCAAGGTCTGGTGTCCGGGTGCGAATGTCGCTACGGGGCTGACGACCGAGGCGCCTCTCCAGATCGGCAGCGTTGAAGCTTCCCAAAGGGACCTGGAGCATCTGGGCCATTCCCGGCGAAAAGGAGTGGACTCTCATAGTGAACAAGCAGAGCGGGCAGCATCACCTCGACTACGATCCGGCGGAAGACTTCGGCCGCACGAAGATGAATGTGAAAATGCTCCCGCCGCAGTCGAGACGTTCCGGATCGATGTGTCTTCGAACGGCGGCAACAAAGGCACGCTGGCGATCGTCTGGGAGAACACCGAAGCGTCGATTCCCTTTACTGTTCTGCAGTAAGGCGCTTCAGGCCATCATTCGGAATTCGCGCCTGACCTTGCGCCAGCCCGGCCTGCGTGGCTTTTTGAGGCTTGAAGCAGACGAGTCAGCCGGGGAATTATGGCGAGGATTGCAGACACGCCAGTCCCAAGGGAAGAGCAGCAAGGCTGGCGGCTCCGGAACCGCCAGGGTCGTGTTGAGCGGCAGGATGACCGGGAGTCGGAGTCGTCCGGCGGTCGGATACGGATCGAAGACGACTTCCTGCCGATCAGCGGCGAGGGGAAGTCAAGATCGCCGGAAATGGTAGCGGCGTCTCGTCAAGTTCGTTAGTCCGAGTCGGGACGTTCATCGGAGCCGCCGCGGCGCCGGCACAAAGGCCCAAAAGCGCGACGGTAACCACAGCCGCGGTCACTTGCTCGGGTAGTGCGGATAGCACGAAAGTTCGCAGGAAAAGTGTTCCGAAGCGGAACACCAGAAGAAAAAAGCCCGACCTTTTCAGAGTCGGGCTTTTGATTTAACCGGGCGACTTCCTAGTCTCCCACACACCTGCGCGTGCAGTACAATCGGGGCTGAAGGGCTTAACTTCCGTGTTCGGGATGGGAACGGGTGGGACCCCCTCGCTAAGGTCACCCAGAATTCGCTGTTGAATCGCGTTGTGCGCGATTCAGACAAATCCAGGATCTTTGGTTGAATATTTGACGGGCCACTTACCCAAAAGAAGAACACACGATACTTTGTGTGAGAAATAAATTTTATGGTCAAGCCGAACGAGCAATTAGTAGCAGTAAGCTCAACGTATTGCTACGCTTACACACCTGCCCTATCAAACTGGTAGTCTTCCAGTGCTCTTCATACTTACGTTGGGAGATCTCATCTTGGGGAAGGTTTCGCGCTTATATGCATTCAGCGCTTATCCTGACCGAACTTCGCTACCCAGCTATGCCACTGGCGTGACAACTGGAACACAAGAGGTTCGTCCACTCCGGTCCTCTCGTACTAAGAGCAGGCCCCCTCAAATCTCCTACGCCCACCACAGATAGAGACCGAACTGTCTCGCGACGTTCTGAACCCAGCTCACGTACCGCTTTAATAGGCGAACAGCCTAACCCTTGGGAGCTTCTACACCCCCAGGATGCGATGAGCCGACATCGAGGTGCCAAACCGGAGCGTCGATGTGAACTCTTGACTCCGATCAGCCTGTTATCCCCGGCGTACCTTTTATCCGTTGAGCGATGGCCCTTCCATACAGAACCACCGGATCACTAAGGCCTGCTTTCGCATCTGCTCGACTTGTAGGTCTTACAGTTAACCTGGCTTATGCCTTTGCACTCGTCGGCTGATTTCCAAACAGCCTGAGCCAAGCTTCGCGCGCCTCCGTTACCGTTTAGGAGGCGACCGCCCCAGTCAAACTACCCGCCTTCCATTGTCCTTCTCCCGGATTACGGGAGTAAGTTAGAACCACAGAACCATCAGGGTGGTATCTCACCGTTGGCTCCACCGATTCCGAGAAACCGGTCTCAAAGCCTCCCACCTATGCTGCGCAGATGGCCCCATAGTTCAATGAAAAGGTATAGTAAAGGTGCACGGGGTCTTTTCGTCTAGTGGCGGGCACCCGGCGTCTTCACCGGGACCACAAGTTCGCCGGGCGGCATGTTAAGACAGTTCTCAGATCGTTACGCCATTCGTGCAGGTCGGAACTTACCCGACAAGGAATTTCGCTACCTTAGGACCGTTATAGTTACGGCCGCCGTTCACCGGGGCTTCAGTTCAAAGCTTCGCTTGCGCTGACCTCTCCCTTTAACCTTCCGGCACCGGGCAGGCGTCAGCCCCTATACGTCGTTTTCGACTTAGCAGAGACCTGTGTTTTTGTTAAACAGTCGCCTGAGACTATTCACTGCGGCCCACGTCTTAGGTGGGCACTCCTTCTCCCGAAGTTACGGAGCTAATGTGCCTAGTTCCTGAACATACCATCACCCGAGCGCCTTAGAATATTCATCTCGTCCACCTGTGTCGGTTTGTGGTACGGTTACCTGACTCTCCTTAGAGGCTTTTCCTGGCAGACGAACCGGCGGATTTACCTCTCCGGCTCTCCCTTCACCTGGCTTTGAAACCATTGCGCCACCAGGCTTACGGTCTGCGTCCCCCCATCGGTCTTTATCGAGTTTCGGTAGTGCAGGAATATTAACCTGCTGTCCATCGGTTACGCCTTTCGGCCTCACCTTAGGCACCGACTAACCCTGAGCGGATTAACCTTTCTCAGGAATCCTTAGACTTACGGCGACCATGGTTCTCACATGGTTTTTCGCTACTTATGCTGGCAGAGTCTCTTCCAACACCTCCAACCGTCTTTTCAGTCGATCTTCAATGGCGTTAGAATGCTTTCCTACCGTATCATTTCTGATACCCGTAACTTCGGTATCGTGCTTGAGCCCCGTTATATTGTCGGCACCGGGCGACTCGACCAGTGAGCTGTTACGCTTTCTTTAAAGGATGGCTGCTTCTAAGCCAACCTCCTGGCTGTCTGAGTCTCCCGACTTCCTTTCCCACTGAGCACGAACTTAGGGACCTTAGTTGACGGTCTGGGCTGTTTCCCTCTCGACTATGAAGCTTAGCCCCCACAGTCTGACTCCCGCGCTGTACGTTCCCGGCATTCGCAGTTTGGTTGGATTCGGTAACCTGGGAAGGCCCCTAGTCCAATCAGTTCTCTACCACCGGGACGGAACACGCGAGGCTAGCCCTAAAGCTATTTCGGAAAGAACGAGCTATCACGGAATTTGATTAGCCTTTCACCCCTACCCTCAGCTCATCCAAGCTGTTTTCAACCAACACTGGTTCGGACCTCCAGTCGCTGTTACACGACCTTCATCCTGGCCAAGGGTAGATCATCCCGCTTCGCGTCTAATCCCAGCGACTCCACGCCCTATTCAGACTCGCTTTCGCTTCGGCTCGGTTTCCCTTAACCTTGCCACTGAGATTAACTAGCCAGCTCATTATGCAATAGGCACGATGTCAGGCATTCCGCATTGCTGCGGCATAGCCCTCCAACTGCTTGTAAGCGTGCGGTTTCAGGTACTATTTCACTCCCCTCGCAGGGGTACTTTTCACCTTTCCCTCACGGTACTTGTTCACTATCGGTCGCAAAGTAGTATTTAGCCTTACCGGATGGTCCCGGTAGATTCCCGCAGGGTTCCACGTGTCCCGCGGTACTTAGGAGCCACTTGAAGGAAGATTGCATTTTCACTTACGGGGCTGTCACCCTCTATGGCCGGCCTTTCCAGACCGTTCAATTAACACTTTCTTATCCCTCGTTGTAACCACCAGCAGTCTTAACTCCCAGCTTTGCCTTTGACAAACTAGCGCGCCACTGGTGATTATTGTGGTCCTGCAACACCGAACTCTCCTTTCGAATCGTTCGGTTTAGGCTGGTCCGATTTCGCTCGCCACTACTTTCGGAATCACGGTTGTTTTCTTTTCCTTCAGGTACTGAGATGGTTCACTTCCCTGAGTTTGCTCGATCACCCTATGTATTCAGATGAACGTAACCGGTGTTCACACCGGTTGGGTTTCCCCATTCGGAAATCCCCGGATCACAGACTGATAGCGTCTTCCCGGGGCTTATCGCAGCTGTCCACGTCCTTCATCGCCTCTTTGCGCCAAGGCATCCACACGCACGCCCTTAGTAGCTTGACCATAAAATCTATTTCGAACACAAAGTATTCGATGTCATTCTTCTTACGCGCTGCTTCCCCTCCGGCAACAAGACTCGTTACCATTGGGAAGCTTGCAAATACTTGTAGTAAGTATTGCCCGTCAAATATTCAATTTTCAAAGATCAGACTTCTTCGAGATGCTGCATTTTACTGCAAACCTCGAAGACGCCGAAAATCAGTGTTTCCGATATGCAGAAACAATCACCTTCGGTTTCTTCGGTGGTTATGGTGGGCCTGGATAGACTCGAACTATCGACCTCACCCTTATCAGGGGTGCGCTCTAGCCACCTGAGCTACAGGCCCGAACTTCGGTCAAAAAGACCGCGGCCCGTCCCTCAGGACACGCGCCTTAAAACCGCGGCTCAAACTGGTGGAGCTGGTCGGGATCGAACCGGCGACCTCCTGAATGCAAATCAGGCGCTCTCCCAGCTGAGCTACAGCCCCTCGACCATCGGCTTCGGCCCTCCACTCTACATACGGGAATAAGCTGGCCGATGCCACGATGGCCTGAATTTAAATCGAGGCCAATTGGATGCAGGGCAATCGACACCAGGCCGACTACCACTCTAACCACTTCAATGAACTTCGGGCAAGAGTCCGGAACGTATTTCCGATCTTCGGCTTCTTCGAGCCAGAAAACTGACTCTCGAAAGCTTCCGACCGGATTGGACTGGGACGGCTGCCACTCGTACACTCAGAGTGACCCCAGACACGGTCTCTTTAGAAAGGAGGTGATCCAGCCGCAGGTTCTCCTACGGCTACCTTGTTACGACTTCACCCCAATCATGAGTCATACCTTGGGCCGCTGCCTCCCTTGCGGGTTAGCGCGCGAACTTCTAGTACAACCCACTTTCGTGATGTGACGGGCGGTGTGTACAAGGCCCGGGAACGTATTCACGGCAGCGTTCTGATCTGCCATTACTAGCGATTCCAGCTTCATGCAGGCGAGTTGCAGCCTGCAATCCGAACTGAGAACGGTTTTTTGGGATTGGCTCCCCCTCGCGGGTTGGCAGCCCTTTGTACCGTCCATTGTAGCACGTGTGTAGCCCTGGACATAAAGGCCATGAGGACTTGACGTCATCCCCACCTTCCTCCAGGTTATCCCTGGCGGTCTCCTGCGAGTTCCACCTTTCGGTATGGCAACACAGGACAAGGGTTGCGCTCGTTGCGGGACTTAACCCAACATCTCACGACACGAGCTGACGACAGCCATGCAGCACCTATACTACGGTCCCTTGCGGGAAGGCCTGCTTTCACAGACTGGTCCATAGCATTTCGAGCCCAGGTAAGGTTCTTCGCGTTGCGTCGAATTAAACCACATGCTCCACCGCTTGTGCGGGCCCCCGTCAATTCCTTTGAGTTTCAGCCTTGCGACTGTACTCCCCAGGCGGCATATTTAACGCGTTAGCTCCGGCACGGATCAACTGAATGACCCACACCAAATATGCATCGTTTAGGGCGTGGACTACCAGGGTATCTAATCCTGTTTGCTACCCACGCTTTCGTGCCTCAGCGTCAGTTATGGTCCAGAAAGCCGTTTACACCACCGGTGTTCCTCCTGATATCTACGCATTTCACCGCTACACCAGGAATTCCACTTTCCTCTCCCACACTCTAGTCCCACAGTCTATAGCGCACCCTCCCAGTTAAGCCGGGAGATTTCACACCATACTTATAGGACCGCCTACGCACCCTTTACGCCCAGTAACTCCGAACAACGCTTGCTGCCTACGTATTACCGCGGCTGCTGGCACGTAGTTAGCCGCAGCTGCTTCTGCAGGTACCGTCATAATCTTCCCTGCCGAAAGAGCTTTACACCCCGAAGGGCTTCATCGCTCACGCGGCGTCGCTGCATCAGGGTTTCCCCCATTGTGCAAGATTCCCCACTGCTGCCTCCCGTAGGAGTCTGGCCCGTGTTTCAGTGCCAGTGTGGCCGTGTGCCCTCTCAGGCCGGCTATCGATCACAGCCTTGGTGAGCCATTACCTCACCAACTAGCTAATCGACCGCGGACCCCTCCCTCTGCGCATTGCTGCTTTCCTCTCTCGAGCTTATGCGGTATTGTCGTCGGTTTCCCAACGGTATTCCCCACAAAGGGGCAGGTTATCCACGTGTTACTCACCCGTACGCCACTGTACTCATGGATTGCTCCACTTTCTCGTTCGACTTGCATGTGTTAGGCGCGCCGCCAGCGTTGATTCTGAGCCGGGATCAAACTCTCATTTTAATTTGTGAGAATGATCGCTCCGGTTGAACCCAAAGTTCATCTGACGAAGTAAATTAGTGCATCCAATTAGATTGTCAAAGATCTATGTCAGCCACCCTATGCCTCCCGTAAGACGCACAGAATACTGACAGGCCTCGAAACTTGTTGATCTGACTACGCTTTCACGCGCAAGGGCTTTTTACACCCCAATCAAACCAGTAAAAATTTCAATTCTTGAAAAAGAACCACCAGGAAGGTTGTTACCACCGCAGGCTGAACGCTCGGGAACTACTCCGGCTCTACCTCAACAGCTTGTTACCTACCTTACGAGAATCTTACCCATTTATACCACTCCGTAACCCTGTTTTGCAAGCGGAGCGACAAAACCGGCCAGACTCTTTTTACCGCAGCTGTTAGTCTAACATGCGCAACACCCGTTTGCAACCCCGATTGTCCGTTTCAGAACCAGAGCTTTTAAGCAAGTTGGTTCTCGGTTGTGGCGACATTCCAAGTAGCCTCAAATCGGCTTAATCTCGGATCGGTGCCGGGCGGCCACATGTTCGGCAGCTTTTGAAGCATAGCATTCCGGATCCATTTCGCGCAAGCGAAGGAGAAAAAAGGCAAATCAGCCGTAGATAAGACTGCTGGACAGCGAGAAGACGAGATGCAACGGGCTGGTAGTTTTCCTGGGTTGGGTTCGGTTCGTTTCGCATTTTTACTTTTTCCGATCTGGCCTGAAAAACCCACCGCGGGCAAGCAGGCGTGGAATTGAGAACCTGCGGAAGGAACCCGACGAGATGCGCAAAAACCCGGGAAAAGGCACGGATTTATCCGGGTCTGCGGGCGCGTTCACACACTTTGCGTTTTTCAGGACTCGCGCAAAACGGATCGCTTCCGTTCCCTTTGCGCTTTTGCGCGCGCTGCGGCTTCCTGTCGGCGCGGTGGTTTTTGAAACAAGCGAGGGCGTTCCGGTATTTCCGGCGTAACGGCTCTCGTAGCGGGTTGAGCAGTTCGAGCGCGCGGGATTCGTCGGAGAGGGTGCGGAAGGGGGCGCGGTGGGTGATGGGCGTTTCGCCGGTGTCTGCTTCCTGGCGGGCCGCGCGCGAGGCGGGCGGTTCCTCAGAGCGATTCTCGACGCAACAGAGGCGCATGCGGCGCCAGTGCGCGACGGCGATGAGGTGGACCTGACCGGTCTCGATGCCGGGCTCGGATTGGAGCTCCTGTTCGAGGACGGCGCGGAGGTCGCGGAAACGCTTTGCGGGATTCGCCGGGGAAGACCAAGGTGTCGGCGAGGAGGCCATGGCGGATAGCGTTTTGCGCGGTGCGGGCTTTGCCTTCGGGAATGACGGGTCCGATGGATTGGCGGAGGTAGCAGCGGCGACGCGCTTGCCTTTCCCTGTGACAGGGCAGCGGGATCTGGCGCCGTTGGCGCGGGCTGCAGCGATCTGGAGTTCGGTTCTCGCGGCTTTCATTACGGCGATATTGTGGCAGACGCGGCGGTAGGTTTTCGGGGTGGTTTTCGGTAAGTGATTGATTTTATGGGGAATTTTGTCGAAGAGGTTTGGTCATCCGCTGCACGACCTGGGTCGGGCGGGAGAAAAACTGGAAAACACACTCACTGAGGAATCTCCAAGGCCCAACCCGAGGTGGCAGCTCAGTCCGAATCTGAAGGCTGGAGGCGTGCAAATTATTGGTCCGATCGGCGCCGCGTCAGGCCGCACTTTTTCAATTCCACGCCCAATTCCACGCCGACGCGACTGGAAGTCGCGTGTACCGTCGATGCGGTGGATGTCTAGTTATTTCGAGGCCGCTAAGGATCGGCCGATTGCGCTCCGAAGCGTTTGCTCCGGACGCGGCGCCGCTCACTGCAACGGGGGCGAAAGAACGACCGGCACCCGCTTTTTCGACCGCCCTGCTCCCGGCCGCAACATCGCCGCGAGGTTTGTCAGGTGCTCCGGCTCGAACGCTCCCGGTCGACCATGGCGTTTCATCCGAGAATCGGATCCCCACGAAATAGCCGAAGTCGCGGTACTCGCAGTAGGAAACATAACCAAGAGAACCGGGCGCTGCCGCCGGAGTCTGCCCCGCCGTGATGGGCCGAGATCGAGATGGCCGCACCCAGGTGGAATCCGATCCTCCACTTGTACGCACGCCCCCAGCGCGGAAATATCCTCCAGAACCGCCTCCACGGTTCGGCGGGTATCGGGGGTCATGCCTGCCGATCCGCCGCTGGCGTAGTCGGACTCCGCGTCCGCAGCAACCCAATCCACAGTCACCAGTTCCGCACAAAGGAACCGGTTCTCAAGCCTCCGTTCACTCATGCCCTACTATCGGCGAATGAACGCGCGGGGTTTAGTAGGCCGGTTTTTCCGAAAAGCCTATTCCAATACGTTACGTATCGAACAAATGGCCCATCTTTTCGCGCTTCGTCTCCAGATAGCCCCGGCGGGATTCATGCTCCACAGCGATGCAGGGCACCCGTTCCACCACTTCGATCCCCGCCTCTTCGAGCGCCCGCACTTTATCGGGATTATTCGACATCAGCCGCACGCCGGACACCCCCAGATGCCTCAGGATCGCCCCCGGCAGCGCATAACTGCGCAGATCGCTCTCAAAACCGAGCTGTTCGTTGGCCTCCACGGTGTCGGCGCCCTGATCCTGCAGCTGGTACGCGCGCAGCTTGTTCATCAGCCCGATGCCCCGGCCTTCCTGATGCTCGTAGATAATCAAGCCTCGCCCCTCGGCGGCGACCGCGCTCAGCGCGATCTCAAGCTGCGCGCGGCAGTCGCAGCGAAGGCTGTGAAAGACGTCGCCGGTCAGGCATTGCGAATGAATCCGCAAAAGCGGCGCCGGGCCGTGATGAATGTCGCCCATCTCGAGGACCACCGCCTCTTCCACCCGGTCTCCCGTGCGGCCTTCAAAGCCGTGGATCCGGAAGGGTCCGTACTCTGTCGGAAAGTCGGCCTCGAGCGGCCTGTCGTAATTCAAAACCTGCTGGATTTTCCATGAAATCGGGGAACTCGGCTGGCTGGATGCGCTAACTCCATTATAATGAGCGCTGAGTATAAGCGCTGCTTTGCCGATTGATAACGGGGCAGAAAATCAGTGGATCAAGACCTCATCACGTTGCTGGTGAAAATCGGCGTCGCCGCCTCGATCGCCAGCTTCGGGGTGCGCAGCGAGGCGGTGAAGCGCATGCTCCTGCGGGAAGAGCGCACGCTTGCACAGCGCGCCCGCATGGCGCTCTGGTTCGCCGCTATCTTCGCGCCGGGCGTCCTGATCCGGGTGATCACCCACGGCTCGTACGCGGCGCTCGATCTTTCTCTCGAGGGCAGCCTGCTGGCGGGAATCACCGGCGGCTACATCTGCGGCTGGCTGGCCGGAATGATGATCGCCGTCCCTTCGATCCTTCCCATCCTCTCGCCGTTTCATCCGGAGCTGGCCGCTTTGCCGTTCCTCGCCATCGCCGGCCTCGTGGGCGGCATGCTGCGCGACGCCGCCTCCGAGAAAGAGGATATCTGGAGACTCTCGCCTTTTCCCGACGCCAACGTATACCGCGTGCTCCAGCACCGCAGCGAACTGCGCCGGGCGCTGTTCTATCTTTTCTTCGGATTCGCCGTGCTGGCCACGGAATTTCTGCGGCAGGCACTGGGCCGCGTCTTTCCGGGCAGACTCTTCACGATCGTCGAATGGGGCGATCCGCCTCTTCTGCTCGTTGCCGTCTACGCCTCGACATACTTCTGCATCACCCTTCCTCTCAAGGTCTGGAACAACACCCGCAACGAGGTCAAACTCGAGGAGCAGAAGCGGCTCCTGATTCAGGCACGCCTCGATGCGCTCGCGAGCCAGATCAACCCGCACTTTCTGTTCAACACGCTGAACTCGGTCTCCACCCTGATCCGGATCAACCCGGAGCAGGCCCGCGTCGATGATCATGCGGCTTTCGCGTATCATGAGAGGGCGTCTGCGCAACCAGGAGCATCTGGCGCCGCTCCGGGACGAACTGGCGTTCATCGAAGACTATCTTTCCATCGAACTTGTGAGATTCGGCGATAAATTACGCGTCGTGAAACACATCGACGCCGCGACATTGGATATGCTTGTCCCGAGCATGCTGCTGCAGCCGCTGATCGAAAATTCCATCCGGCACGGAATCTCGAGCAAGATCGACGGCGGCACCATAACCCTTCGCACGGCGCACGGCGGCGGCAGGCTGTCGATCGAAGTCGAAGACGACGGCGTCGGCATCCCCGAAGCGGAGTTGGCCGGCATTTTCAACAAAGGTATCGGCGTGACGAATGTCAAAGAGCGGCTCAAGGTACTGTACAACCAGGATTACCGAATGTTGATCGACAGCCAACCCGGGCGCGGCACGCGGATACAGATCGAATTGCCGGAGACTCAGACCCGGCTGGCGGCGGTTTCCTGATGCCGCGTATCGTCGACGCTGACCGCCCCAGCCTCCCTCGAGCACGGGGCCAACGGATTCCACGGCCGCCCCGGCCCGACCCGCCGCATCTATGATCTGGTCTCCGGCGTTTATCCGCTCTCTACGCTCCTGTTTCACGAAAAGGCGCACAAAGTAGCGCTCTCGCTGGCCGGAATTACCGACGGCATGCGGGTGCTCGAAGTCGCCACCGGATCCGGCGAGATGTTCCGCCGCCTGGCCCGCATCAACTCCACCGGCTTGACCTGCGGGTTCGATCTTTCGCCCAATATGGCCGCCCGGACCCAGCGGCTCGCCCGCCGCCGTTTGCCCCGTGCGCGAGCCCATTGCCAGGCCGTCGACGCCTGCAGTATGCCGTTTCGCGACGGAGCGTTCGACGCCGTGGTCTGCTGCTATCTTCTGGAGCTTATGGGCGCCGATGACATCCTGCGCGCCCTCGGCGAAATTCATCGGGTCCTGCGCCCGAACGGCCGTCTGGCACTGGTGCTGATCGGGCAGAACGTGCCGGCTTTCAACGCGCTCTACCGCGTTGCCGGCGGACTCGCACCCGCATTCTGGGGCCGCCAGGTGGAAGCCGCGATTCCCGATACGATCCGCGATTTCGAGTTCGAAATCGAGCACGACCGCAAGGTGCAGCAGGGTTTTTATCCTTCGCGCGTAATGGTCGCGCGAAAGTAGTTGTCTTCGGCATCCAAAGTGCTGTAGTGTCTGGAAGAGGATTCTTATGTCTGAGGAAACAAAGAAGTGCGCTCACCCGGCTTGTATCTGCCCTGTACCTGAAGGGAAAAAGTATTGCAGCACTTCCTGCGAGGACGCGAAGGATACGCTCGAAATCTCCTGCAACTGCGGCCACGCCGGCTGCGAACTGCCCTCAACCTGATTGTCCGAACATTAACGCCGCCATCTGCTCCACGTTCTGACGCCCATTCTGTCGCCCGTTCTGATAAGATGAGCGGCGGAAATGGTTAAGAAACTGATTACTCCGCGGCTGGCAATCGCAACGGCAGTTGCGGTGACACTCCAGTTGACCGCCTCCTTCGCCATCGCGCAGAGTCTCGATTTCGAAACCTACCGCACGAAGGTCGAGCCGATCTTCTACAAGCAGCGCGAGGGGCACGCGCGTTGCGTGGTGTGCCACGCGCAGTCGAACAACTCATTCAAGCTTCAGGAATGGGGTCCGAAGACCAAGGCATACACGGAAGAGCAGTCACGGATGAATTACCAGATGATCCTGCAACTGGTCACGCCGGGCAATCCGGACGGTAGCCTGCTCCTGATGCATCCATTGGCGAAAGCCGGCGGCGGAGACGAGTTCCATAGCGGCGGCCGCCAGTTTGAATCGAAGAACGATCCCGACTGGCAGACCATCGCGGCATGGGTCAAAGCCGCGAAGTAACGCGGTGGGCTCGTTCGCATAAACCCATTACGGCAGGATCGCCGTGATATTCCGCTTCGGAACCTGGCCCACGTTGATCTTTGCCACCTCGCGTTTGGCCATCAGGTCCACCACCGAAACGTAGTCGGACGCCGCGCACGCTACATACGCCGTCTTGCCATCCGGCGTGAGCGTCACCCAGTCCGGCGACTTGCCGACTTCGACGCTGCCCTGCAGCTTCAGATCCGGCAGTGAATAGAGATAGATCGAGCTGTTCAGCCGGCTGTTGACCACGAGCGTTTTCTGATCGGGCGTGACGGCCATGCCGTGCGATTCGCTGCCGCCGAACATATACTTCGCCTTCCCCGCGGGCAATTCCGGCAGTGCGACCCGAGTCACTTCCTTGTGCGTGTCGAAATCCACCACGGCGAAGCCGTTGAAGTCGGAGAGCTGCGCCAGTATCCATTTGGTCGATCCGTCAGGATTCGCGACGAAAGCCATCGGGCGAATTCCCTTATCCATCTGCAGCGACCATTCCGGCGTCTCGGTCTTCTGCGAGATCACCGTGATCGTGCGCGAAGCAATCGAGCCGGCCACCACCCACTTGCCGTCGGGCGTCACATAGGTGTTGTGGACCGCGCCCTTCACCGGGATACTCTTCGCGCGCTCGAGGGACGTGGTGTCGATGACGTCCACCGCGCCGGGCGCTCGCGCGATCGCGACATAGACGCGTTTGCCGTCCTTGCTGATCGAGATGTTGTTCGGATGGCCGGTCAGGGGCACGCTGTTGGTGACCTTCAGCGATTTCGCGTCCACCACGTCGAGCGTGCTCTGCGCCTCGTTACTGATGTAAAAACGGCTCCCGTCGGGCGCGGCGGCCGCGCCGTGGTTCACCTCGATGCCCTTGATGTTGCCCACGACTTTGTTCGTGGAGGGGTCGATCAGGGAGACGTTGTCTCCCGCGCTGTTCGTCTGGACAATGCGAACAGTAGATGCTGCCAGCGGCAGGGAAATCAGAAGAGCGAGGAAACATTTCATGGCGGAGAAACCTCCTTCAATCAACGCCCCAGCTTATTAGGCAGGTCATGCGAAGTCAAGCCGGACCGGTGCCGCGCTCGGTGCCGCTATTTCCCGTCCACCGAGAATGCCAGCAGTACATTGCCAGGCATTCCGCCGAACTGGTCGTAGCCGGAGTTGACCAATACGAGGCCGCCGGCGACGGCTGCTCCCGTCGCATCGATGGATCCGCCGCGCGCCGGTTTGCCGTTGACGGTCGGGAACTCGCGGGCCGTATTGAAGTCCCAGATCACGGTGCCGTCGGTGCTGGAATAAGCTCGCATGTGGCCGTCGAGGGAGCCGGAGAAGACCGCTCCCGGGATCGCCGTGACGGCCGCCGACTGCGCGGGCGAGCAGATGGCCTGCGCGGCAGGGCACGGCGCAGGCCTCGCGCTCCAGACGATCCTGCCGGACTTCAGGTCGATCGCATGCAGCCCGCCGCCTTTCTTCGGATCGAGCACGATGCGATGGCCGCCCGGCGCGGCGACGTCCGCAACGCTGTGCAGAACGACATCCGAGATCGCGACATAAACGCGCTGGCTGTCCGCCGCCGAACCCCATTGGCTGCCGCCCAGCAGGCCGCCCGCCCCGGCGCGGGTTTGCCATAGAATTTTGCCTTCCGCGTCGGGATCGATCGCATGCACCATGCCGGACTTCTGTCCGATGACCAGCGCGCGCTTGCCGCCGCCGAGCTGCGCCAGAATCGGAGGCTGTCCGAAATCGGCGTCGGGACCGTCCTTGTCGGGACAGTTTGCGTGTTCCCGGCTGTAGCAGCCACCGTTATAGGCGTCACCCTGCGTGAGTTGCCGCGACCACAGCGAGCTTCCCCGTCTTCAGATCGAAGGCGAGCACGGCGTCGCTGGTTTCCGTGACCGGGTTCGAGTAGTTGTTCCCGGTGCCGACATAGAGCGCACCCCTCTGTTCATCGATCGTGGGTGTGGACCAGATCGCGGCGCCGGACGGGCCCTGCTGCTTCCCTGTTCCCGTCGGCTTCGCAGGTTCCGCAATCGTAAAGCTTCGCCAGATTGTGCGGCCTGTCGCGGCGTCGAGCGCGACAACACTGCCCCGGGACGAACAACATACCGTGTTGGCGTACGACGCGAGCGACGATTCGATGGAGGAGAAACCCTGGTAGATCACGCCTTTGTAAAACTGCGGCGTCGCGGTGGCGGTCGCGAGCAGATCTTCCACAGGCCGCGTCTTCCATAACAACTCGCCGGACGCCGCATTCACGGCATACATCACGGCGCTGCGATCGCCGAAGAAGATCGCAGGAACACCATTGGCCTCCCCGACGGTGACGCCCGACTGGATACCGGCCGTCGCCTTGAAGGCCCAGTGGATGCACCCGGTGGCCGCGTCGATGGCGTACATGTCGCCCGCCAGCGTGCCGACAAATACACGATTGCCGGCGATCGCGGGCTGGCCGCGCGCCATCGTCACCGGTCCCAGATTGAACGCCCATTTGAGCTTGAGCCTGGGTACGTCGGCTGCGGTAAGCCCCGCTGCCTTCGCGTCCTGATATCGCGAATTGGTGACGTCCGGGCTCCATCCTCCCCATGCGCTCGTCCCGGAGCTTGAAAGAAGTCGTTCCCGGTGCAGCTCTTTTCAAAAGCAGGCTTCGAGACCGGATCACCGGCGGGCGCGATGTAGACGAGCAGGGAGATCACCTGCTGTGTGGATAAACCGGCGACCTGCGATTTCATTGCGCCGTTCGTCAGAGCCGCGTAGACCGCCGCATTCGTCATCTGCTTGATGGCGCCGATGGACGGAGCGCGTCCCGTCGGGCGACTCGTGACACGACGCGCAGCGTTGCTGATACAACGCCGCCCCATCCTGGGCTTCGAGAAGCCCAGGCAGGGTCAGAATCAATAGACAGGCGAATCGCATGGTGCCGGACTCTCACGAGGCTTCACAGCGTTCCCAGCCGCTTGTATCCAGCACGTGTTTCAGGCCGCGGGATTTTCCGTTAACGTAGCCGGCCTGAATGCAAAAAACGCCGGCGACAAGGTCGCCGGCGTTCGAGGTATTAGAGGGTAGATCAGGCTAGAAGACAAACTTCGCAACCAGCTGACCACTCCGCGGCTGAGATCCGGCCCCGTTGAGGGTAGCGACAGTGCCGTAGCCGGTATTGTTGATGACGTTGCCAGGAATGCTGGTGGTGGTCCCGATCGGTGTGAGGGGATTCGCCAGCGATGGCGCCGACAGGAACGTCCGGTTGAACACATTGAAGAACTCTCCGCGAACCTGGAGGTTATACTTGCCCTCCTTGCCCACTCGGAAGTTCCGCGCAAAGCTCATCGATTCCGCGGGCTGCCGCTGCCAGCGGTAGCTGTTGTTGAACGGCGCCGCAGTACCCCATGTTCCGCCGGGAGCATCAGTGAAAGCGGCCGGATTGAGCACTTGCGTGGTCTGCGGGTTGAAGCATCCGCAGTTCGGGTCGCTGATCAGCCACAGCGGCTGTCCGGTCAGGTTCTGGTAGTTGTTTCCAAAACTGGTCGTGAAGCCTGCCGGATTCGTCCGACCCAGCTGCTGGGTGAGAAGATTCGTCGACGTAGGCTCTCCAATCAGCGCGCCACTCTGGTAACGGAGAACCGCGCCCAGCTGCCAGTCACGCGCCACCTGCGAGAGTGCCTTCATGGCGAACCCGGTAGCAGCCATCTTCGGCGTCGTGTAGCTGAAGGTGATCGTCATCGCCAAAGGCCTGACGTACTGGTTCAGCTGTTTATTGTTGTTGTAATTATAGATGTCTCCCGAGATAGCCTGGCCGCCCAGGTAGTAGCTGCTGTCGGAAGCCGCGCCGATGACATCGCCCTTGGCCCAGGTGAAGTTGCCCTGCGCCTGCAGACCATGCGAATACCGCTTGGTCACTTTGACCTGCATCGAATCGTACCAGGTCTTGCCAAGCGGCGGTCCAAGCCACGGAGATACACCACCCCACTGCGGTACGGCCCGGAGAGCCTGTTCCAATGGCTGGGTCGCCGGGAAACCAGCGTATACGGCCGGGACGGTCGGCGTGCCATTCACGTTAACAATTTTGAATTGGGGGAAGCGGGCCTGAACTGCCGCACTTTGAACCTGCTGAGTGAGCAGACCGCGGTCGGTGGCATTGTTGAAGTCGAGTCCCCATTGCGATAGCAATCCAGCCGGCGTAAGTGAGTCTGACGCGATCTGATCCATATTCGGGGCCGGGAAATAGGCTCCGCGGTTACCCACGTAGCTGACTTCCACAACCAGGTTTTTCATTACTTCGCGTTGTACGCCGATGCTCCAGGTGAAGATTCGCCCAGGGCGATTGTTCGGATCGAAGAAAACGAACGGTACTGCGCCCTGTCCCGGAGCTAAGATCCCATTGTTTGAGATGGGATACTTGTTCTGATTCAGGTTCGGCCAGACTACCGCCTGATTGCCATAGGGGTTGCCGGGCGCGTAGGGGTTGGTAGCCTGAAGGCCGTTCTGCGACGGGGTCGCACTGTACTGCATCGGGCTGATTCCGTAGCCGTTCGGGTTGATGGTGTAGTAGTCTGCCGCGCTGTACAAAACGCCGTTGGGCGCTTCGGCTACGTCATACTGAATACCCGCGCCACCCCGAAGGACGGTCTTCGAGTCGATCTGGTAAGCCGCCCCGAGCCGCGGACCGAAAGCATAAGGATAGTTGTGCGAGAAATCGCACTTGCACGACGCTCCGTAGAGAACGGCGCCAGGCCGGCCGAGAGCGGTGTCCATGGTGCTGAACGATGCGTCCTGCATGCGGCCGTACGTTTCTTTCATGTACGTCTGGTAGTCGTAGCGCAGACCAAGATCCAGGGTCAGCTTCCGGGTCACTTTCCAGCTATCCTGGGCGAAGAGACCAAGCGAGTGATAGCCCAGGTGGACGTCGCTGGGGGCATTGAGATTCAAAGCATCGGGCAGACCGGTAAGAAAGCTGGCATAGCCAAATCCGGTGGGGTTGGCTACGCTGAGCGCCACAGTGGACTGCCAGGGGTCGCTGGTTTCGGCAGGCGAGAAGGTGAAGTTGCCGTTCGCGCGCCACAAGCTCGGAGTCGGGTAGCCTTCCTGCGTGTAATCTCCGCCCGCTTTGAATGTGTGGTTGCCGCGAATCCAGGTCAGGCTGGTATTGGCCGTCGGCTTCTCTTCATAGGCAGTTGCGCTGAAGGTGGAGCCGATCGCGCCGGGGCCGTAGCCGCCCTGTGCGCCCCCGAGGCCGCCGAGATCAGGCATGATCTGGTTGGCAAAGTAGCCCTTGAGGCCGATGGTGCTCTGATCGAAGGGCGGGGCAACGTGCGGTTCGGAAGTCTGGAAATAACCAATACCCAGATGGAACAGCAGAGTCGGGGTAATGGTCTGGTCGTAGTTCAGCCGGGTGGTGTGGTTCCACTGATTGGTATCGGCCCCGCCGAGAGCGACAGGAAAGATGCCGCCGTTGACGTTGGGCTGCAAAGTGTTCAGCTGCGAATAGTATCCCGAGACTTTGATCGTCGAGCTGATCGACTGGTCCAGCTTGACGGAAACGTTCGTGGTGTGCTGAAAGCTGGTGTAGCTCGGAATGGTGTAGTTGTTGATATCGCTCAGTCCGTTGTTTGGAAGCGGCAGCAGCTTCTGAACCGCCAGCGCTACCGGGTCCTGCAGACTCGCGGGAATCATGTTGTTGGCAAAAGGCATGCGCAGTGTCTGGCCGCCCAAAGTGTAGGTGGAGTAGGGGTTGAAAATCTGGCCCTGCACAATGCTCTGGCCCGATGGGTCCGCTGCCGGTGCGCCATTCAGGGTTATTTTGTTATAGGGAGTGCAGGCGCCGGTCGTCGCACTGACCGATACACACAAGGCGTTCGAGAAGTCGCCTGCCCGGTAAGCCGCCGTCGGAACGGTGGTGGTGCCGGTTGAGGTGAAGTTGTTCTGGCGGAACTGTTCGAAGTTCACGAAGAAAAATGTCTTGTTCCGGCCGTCATACAGTTTGGGGATCCGAACCGGGCCGCCGATCGTAAAACCGTAGTCGTTGCGGCGTATGCGATTGCGGATGTGCTGCCGGTCCGCGACATCCGTGCAGAAGCGTCCGTCTTGTGTACAACGGTCGGTGAAAGGCGTACCGGCATAGAGCGCTTCGTTCACAAAAAAGTCGTAGCCGCTGCCGTGGAACTGGTTGGTGCCGGATTTCATCGTGTAGTTGAAATATCCGCCGGCCGCCTGTCCATATTCAGCAGCGAAGTTGCTGGTCTGAATTGCGACTTCCTGAATGGCCTCGACGCTGCCCTGGCTGTTCTGCTGTGCAATTTTCCAGATGTTGCTGGTGGAGTCCTGGCCTTCGATGCGAATGTTTTCGCTATTGGCCGGAAGACCGTTCACTACAACGGCCAGACCGTTCGCGTATGCCGTGCCGGGAAGGAGAACGATTTCCTGCAGAGGATCGCGAATGTTGCCGAAGGCGCCGCCGCCGCCGTTCGTTGTGAGAACGGGCAACTGGCTAACCTCATCGGCAGTGATGGTGTGGCTGATCTCGCCGCTTTCCGTTTTGAGGAGAGGAGCCTCATCCGTGATGGTGATGGTGTCGGTGGTGGCGCCCAGCTCAAGCCGCACGTCAGCGCGGGTATCGGTGGCGCCCACGACTTCCAGATTTGCGCGGACGTACTTCTTGAAGCCCGATGCGGTCACAGCCAGTTCGTATTTTCCGACCGGTACGGGAATGACATAGTTACCGGTGCTCGAAGCACCACCATGAAACAACTCGCCCGTATCCTGATTCCTGACATCAATGGATGCATTAGGCGTCACACCGCCCTGCGGATCTGTGATGGTTCCGGTAATTGAGCCCCGGTTTCCCTGGCCGAACGCGGCAAGCGCGAACAGGAGCAGTCCTGCAATTGCGCTAATGCCACGCGTTATGAATTTTGCGCGCATTACACCTTTCGTTTTTCTTGTGGTCATTACTTCCCCTTAAAGCATTTGGATCGAGTTCAGCGCGACGTTTTCTGAAAACGTTCGTGAGAATCCGATGAGCTGGAAATTACGATATCGTTAACCGGGCCACTGGTGCAATCAACTTCCGTTGATGGGAGCAGTCAAGGAATTTGATAGTGAATTGCAATCACACCTGGGCAATCGAGGGATAACATAGCAAGTAAAGCCCTAAAGCGATCATTTCATTTTTCCCTACTGGTGTAGTAGATTGCCTCGGTGTCCTGATTTTCCGGATTATTTTTTTTTATGATTCGGTGTCCGTCAGCCCTCCGGCGAGCCGCGCGGCGACGATATCATAGCTTTGCGATGCTGCGGCGATTCCCGCTTTTCCTGTTGGCCGTGTCCTGCGCCTTCGGCGCCGACCTTGTGGGCAACCAGGCGTGCGCCTCTTGCCATGCAGCCATCTATCGCGCCTACATGCGGACGCCGATGGCGCAAAGCAGTGGAAAGCCGGGAACAGGGGACCTGAAGGAAACCTTCGACCGCCCCGAATTCCGCGACGATCGCAATGCATTTTCTTACACGGTTTCGCCCGATTACCGATTTGAATTTACCCAGCAGAACTCACGCGATGACAAAATCAGGCAACCGATCACCGGACGGCGCGACCTCGCCTACTTCATCGGAAGCGGCGCGGCGGCGCGGACCTTTTTAATTGATGACGGCGGATTCCTTTTCGAGTCGCCCGTTACGTTCTACCGCAGCTCCGCTTCCTGGAAACCGTCGCCGGGATTCGAAGGCCTTGACTACCCGAACCTCGCGCGGCCCGTCATCTCATCTTGTTTGCAGTGCCATGCCAGCGGCATTCAGGTTAATGCCAGCACGCTGAACGGTTACGCAAAGCCGCCATTTCTGGAGAACGGCGTCTCGTGCGAGCGGTGCCATGGAGCGGGCAGCGACCACGTCTCCAAAGGCGCAAAGATGGTCAATCCGGCGAAACTCGCGCCCGCCGCGCGTGACAGCATTTGCGCACAGTGCCACTTGTCCGGTGAGGTGCGCGTGGCGAAGCCCGGGAAGGAAGGCAAGGCGCTGACGCCAGGCGAGCTCCTGGCCGACGATCTCACTGTGTTCGTGCGCGCCGGTTCGCCTTCCGACCTGCGCGTGACGAGCCACGTGGAAAATCTTGCCCAAAGCGCCTGCAAACGCGCGAGCGGTGACAAAATGTGGTGCGGGACCTGCCACGATCCCCACACGCCGCCTGAACCTGCCGCTAAGGCCGCTTATTTCCGCGGCAAATGCCTCTCCTGCCACCAAACTCAGGATTGTCACGCGGCTGCGGAGGTCAGGCAAGCCAATGGCGACAACTGCACGGAATGCCATATGCCGCGTGGTCCCACGAGCGATATCCAACATGTCGTCTTCACCGATCATTCGATCCGCCGCAAGCCCGTCATCGCAGGCACTACCCCTGCGCCAGACTCCGAACTGGTGCCGTACCCGTCGTACAGGGGCACGACGCGCGACCTCGCATTGGCCTACGCTATCGTCGCGCGACGCGAGAACAATGAGGCGGATCGCGCACGCGCGAACCCGTTGCTGAAGCAGGCTGCGGAGCAGGGCACGGCCGATAGCGTGGCGCTCACATACCTCGCCGAGTTTTATTACGATGCCAATGATAATGCGCACGCAATTCCGCTCTTCCAGCGAGTCTGGTTGGCGGACCGGAGCCAATACGCCGCGGCTTCAGCGCTCGGCGCGTATCAAATGCAGGTTGGAAATCTTCCGCTCGCGGTTCGAGCGTGGCAAGCGGCTCTGGCGTTGGATCCTGCGATGACCCTTGTGCGGGTGAACCTGGCCAAGGCACTGCTTCGCACTGGAAAGCCGGATGAGGCGAAGGCAACGCTGGAAAAAGCCCTTCAATTCAACCCCGCGTCATCGGAAGTGAGAGAGCTGTTGAGTCAGATTCCGGGACCAGCTCGCTAAGAATCAGTAACTTGCATGTGCCCGCGTCCTTCTTCGATCGGTTGTGGCAGTGGTCGATCCCATCCGATCCAGCCTTTCAGGCCTCTTTGTCCGCGATTCCCCCCCGTTCCAGCGGGTCCTGCCGCGTCCGATTGATGTCGCTGAAGAGCACTGGCGTTTGAGCTGAGCATGCGGGGTCAGGGGATCATCCAGACCGCCGTCGCCCGCGCCGTCCTCGCCTACCAGGGGGGCACTGCCGAAAATCTGGGTGTCTACCTTGCGAGCGTGGTCGCCCCCCGTGCCTATGCAAATGGGTTCGATATTTCGCCAGCAAAAGAGGCAGCCGGAGTATGTGTTCGCGATGGCCAGAAACGCGCTGCAGCAAGCGACCGATTTCTCAATTCATCGGTGACTATTCCGCCTGCGTGGTAAGTTCGGGGTGGAGGCAGACCCGGAATGGGAAAATTTCTGCTCGGATTGCTCACCGGCGTAATCCTCGTCGCTCTTTTTATCGTGATCGGCGTTTTCGCCGTAGCCTCGATGCGCAGCAGGCCCGGTCGCGTTGCCGATGGTTCCACGTTAATTCTCCATTTGCAGGGAGACATTCCCGAAACGCCGCCAGTCGACTTCTCCTTTTCTATTCCTCTCGTCCAAACCGGAGCGCCGGTTACGGTCGAGAACATATGGAGCATGCTGCGCCGCGCCGCAGCCGATTCCCGCATAAAAGGGGTGATCTTCGAGCCGGATGGCGCAAGTCCGGGATGGGCGAAGATGCAGGAAATCCATGCCGATCTGGAGCAGTTCCGCAAATCCGGCAAGCCGCTCATCGCTTATCTGAAACGGCCGAACTCCCGCGAGTATTACATGGCCACCGCCTGCTCGAAGATCTACATGTCGCCGGTCGACGTGCTCGATCTGAAGGGCGTCGGCCTCGAACTGATGTACTTCAAGAACACGCTGGACAAACTCGGCGTGCACGTCGATGTCGAACATGCCGGCAAGTACAAGGATTACGGCGACATGTTCACTCGCTCGTCCATGAGCCCGGAAACCAATGAGGTAATGTCGAGCCTCGTGGACGAAATCTACGGCGACCTGGTCAACACCATCGCGAAAGGCAGAGGCAAGGACCCCGCCACGGTGCGCGACATCATCGATAACGGCCCGTTCCTCGCCAAACAGGCCAAAGCGAACGGCCTCATCGACGATCTCCGCTATGAAGACCAGGTCCTGGCAGGCCTGAAAAAAGCCAGCGAGCAGGAATACACCGCCGCTCCCGTGTCACGCGGCAGGACAAGATCGCCTTCGTCGTGGCCGAGGGCACGATCATTCGTGACGGCCCCATCGCGTTCGATGGCTCGACCAGCCTTCAGTCCGAAACATTCGACAAGATGATTACCCGCGTGGCCGATGACAAAACAGTGAAGGGAGTAATCGTCCGCATCGATTCGCCGGGCGGCGAGGATGTCGCCTCCGACGAACTGCTGCACGCCATGAAGGATCTTCATCGGAAAAAGCCGGTGGTGATCTCGATGTCGGACGCTGCAGCCTCGGGCGGATACTACATGGCGATGACGGGCGACCCGTTGATCGCCTATCCCGCTACCGAAACGGGATCGATCGGGGTGGTCTTCGGGAAACCCAACCTGCACGGCCTCTACGACAAGCTCGGCATCACGAAGGATTCCGTCAGCCGCGGACGCTTCGCGCGCATCGAGTCCGACTACGAATCGCTCACCGAGCCCGAGCGCGCGAAGTTGCGCCAGGGCATTGACTCCGATTACGAAAACTTCCTCGGCAAAGTCGCGGCGGCGCCGCAAGAAACCCGTCTCGGCGATCGAGCCGATCGCCCAGGGGCGCGTCTGGCTGGGAGATCAGGCGAAGGCAAACGGTCTGGTCGATGAACTCGGCGGCATCGATCGCGCGCTCGAAATGATCAAGGCGAAAGCGGGCATTCCCGCGGCAACGACGTCAACCTCGTGCTGTATCCACCCAAACGCAGCCTTTTCGATCTGGTCTTCAACTCGAACTCCAACAACGAGGCCGACGCGCTGCTCTCCGGCGCAGGCCTCGAACCTTTGCGTGCCGCCTGGCACGACGCCAGTCTGCGGGTCTGGATGCGCGGCGGCATGCTGCGCATGATGCCGTTCACGATTCAGATCCGATAAAAATCGGGCAGATCCGGTAAAAACCGGGTCAAATCCGGTGACACAATCAGGTCTTGATTAATCGGGCGGGCGTGGGGCATATTGGATTCAGGCACCCGAACCTGATGTAGAGCGTAATTAGTCGAACTTTCCGCTTCTCCGCCGCATCGCTCCAACGAGCCGCGCGCGGGACTCGCGTTCGGGCCTGAGCGAGATCATGGCGGAAAATTTCCTCTACTTCACGGAACTCCTCGGCCTGCCGGTCTACGACCTGAAACATCGTCGTATCGGGCGGGTTCGCGATGCCGCCATCGTCCCCCTGATTCACCCCGCCCGCATCGATCGCTACCTCGTCGGCGCCGGCGGTTCCTGGCTTTCCATCCGTTACGACCAGATTTCGAACATCTCCCTCGACGGCATCCAGCTCAGCAACGAAAAACTCTACCCCTATCATTCGGACGAGTACATGCTGCGCCTGCAGCGCGATCTGCTCGATCAGCAGATCATCGACGTCAACGGCCGTAAAGTGGTCCGCGTCACCGACGTGAGCTTCGAAGTGCGGCATGACGACCGCGATTCGCTCATGATGCTCGAAGTCGACGTAGGCGTCCGCAGCATTCTGCGCCGTTTGCTGCAGGGGTTGATCCGGCCGCGCTGGATCCGGCGCATTCAAAAGCCCGATTTCACCCAACTCGATCCGCTGGGAATTCTGCAACATCGTCGAGGCCGATCCGCTGCGCCGCCTGCGCCTGAACATCTCGAACGAAAAACTCGAGCGCCTGCATCCGGCCGACCTCGCGGACATCGTCGAGGAACTGGGGCCGGCCGAACGCGAGGCCATCATCGGCACCATCGACAGCGAAGTCGCCGCCGAGGCGCTCTCCGAAATCGATCCCAAAATGCAGGCGAGCATTCTCGAAGCGCTCGAGCCCGAAGTCGCCGCCGACATCGTCGAAGAGATGTCCCCGGACGAAGCCGCCCACGCGCTCTCCGAACTCAAGGAAGAAACCACCGCCGAAATTCTCGACGAGATGGAAGACGAGGAGTTGTCCGAAGTGAAGGAGCTTCTCGAGTACGACGAAGGCACCGCCGGCGGCATGATGAACACCGAAGCGATCGTACTTGCCCGAAGACCGGTCGCTCGCCGAAGCGATGCTGCAGCCTCCGCCGCCACGAGGATCTGCTCGAAAACACCCACGTCCTGTTCCTCGCCAATCCGGCCGGCCAGATTACGGCCTCGGTGCCGCTCGCCCGCCTCTTCCTCGCCGACGGCGCCACGCGCTCTACGCGATCTGGCCACCGAACCCCTGATCTCGACTAAGGCCGATGAAAAGCAGGACCGCGTCACCGAACTCTTCGACAAATACAACCTGCTGGCTCTGCCGGTGGTGGAGGACGACGGATCCCTCGCCGGAGTCATCACGGCTGACGATGTCATCTCCGTGCTGAGGCAGAGGTAGTGCCGACAGCAGTGGCGCCGGGCTTCCTCTCCCGGTTCCGTAACCACATCTTCATTTTCCTGGCCGTACTCGGACCGGGCTTCATCACCGCCGTGGTCGACAACGATTCCGGCGGAATCTACACCTACTCGCAGGCCGGCGCGCGCTGGGGGTATCTGCCGCTCTGGACCCTGCTGCCCATCACCGTAGCCCTCATCGTCACCCAGGAAATGTGCTCGCGCATGGGCGCGGTAACCGGTAAAGGCCTCTCCGATCTGATCCGTGAAGAGTTCGGCCTGCGCATCACCTTCTTCACGATGATCCTGCTGGTCATCCTGAATCTCACCAACATCATGGCCGAATTCGCGGGTGTGGCAACCTCGCTCGACCTTTTCGGAATCAGCAAGTTCATCTCCGTCCCGATCGCGGCCGTGGTGGTCTGGTTCGTCGCGGTGAAGGGAAACTACCAGAGCGTGGAGAAGATTTTTCTCTTCGCCTGCGTCATCTATGTCGCTTACGTCATCTCCGGATTTCTGGTCAAGCCGGACTGGAAAGAGGCGATGATTTACAGCATCCGCCCGAAGCTGATGCTCGACAGCGGCTACATCGCCATGCTGATCGCGATGGTGGGCACTACGATCGCCCCCTGGATGCAGTTCTATCTTCAGGCCGCCGTCGTGGAGAAAGGGCATCACCGCCAACGAATACCGTGCCTCGCGCGTCGAGGTGGTGGTCGGCTGCGTCATGACTTCGGTGATCGCCTTCTTCATCATCGTGGCCTGCGCGGGCGCTTACCGCGGCCATCCGACGGACATCCAGAGCGCGAAGGAAGCGGCGCTAGCCCTGAAGCCCTTCGGCGAATACACGTTCCTGTTGTTCAGCGCGGGCCTGCTGAACGCCTCCGTTTTCGCGGCGTGCATTCTGCCGCTCTCCACGGCTTATTCGGTTTGCGAAGGCCTGGGCTTCGAGTCGGGCGTGAACCGCCGCTGGCGCGAGGCGCCGATTTTTTACTGGCTCTACACGCTGCTGATCGTGGTGGGAGCCGGAATCGTGCTTTTCCCGCGGTTCTCGATGGTCCAGATGATTCTGCTGTCGCAGGTGCTGAACGGAATGCTGCTGCCGGTCATCCTGATCTTCATGCTCCTGCTGATCAACAGAAAAAATCTGATGAAGGAATGGATCAACCCGCCAGCCTATAACGCCGTGGCTTGGGCGACGGTGGCCATTGTCATTGGTATGACCCTCGCCCTGACCGGTATCTCCATTCGCAATCCCCAATGAACATATGATGAACGAAAACGAATTTCGCACCCGCTCCGACGAAGCCCTGACCTCTCTGCAGCGAGCTCTCGAACATGCATCCGATCAACATGATTTCGAGGTCGATCGCAACCAGGGCGCGCTCACTGTCGAGTTTGAAGATCCCCCGGCAAAGTTCGTGGTCAGTCCGAATTCGCCTGTGCGGCAGATCTGGGTTTCGGCGCGTGTTCAGAGTTTCAAGCTCGACTGGAACGACACGTCCGCCGCATTCGTCTTAGCCGACGGCCGCAATTTGAAGGCCCTGATCGCCGATGTGGTGAGCGAACAAATGGGAGAGCGGATCGTTTTGTAGCCCGTTATACCGGCCGCGCAATGGAACTGCCAAGCACGGGCGCCCGTAGCTGCCAACCATTAACCCCTGGCGAATTCAACCTTGCGCGCTGGTCTGCATCCCAGAGCGATTGGTGCAGCCGGCGCAATTGTTCGCCGAAGTGCATCTCGTCCGCAGTTGATCCAGCCGCTGATTCGAGCCATGCCTGTGTCGTTCCGGAGTCGCTGAGCGCGGCGTGGCAAGCCATTTCCAGAATCCGTTGAGCCCGTGCATGCAGGGGGAATCGGCACAGCCGCATAAAACCTTTAGCGCTGTACCGCGATCGCCGTGGCAGCCCCGTTCATTACCAAGGCAATACACTGGAATTCGTGGCATTCCGCGGTGTCGACTACCTTCTTATCGATTCACAGTTTTCCGAACAGGAACTCCTGGTCCGCCAGACCGCGCGCCGCTTCGTCGACGACCGCGTTCTCCCCGTCATCCGCGACTGCTTCCGCGACGCCCGTTTTCCCCGCGAACTGATCCCGGAAATCGCCTCCCTTGGCTTCCTCGGCGCAAACATCGAAGGCTACGGCTGTGCCGGCATGAGCAACGTGGAATACGGCCTCGTCATGCAGGAAATCGAACGCGGCGATTCCGGACTTCGCAGCTTCGTCTCAGTGCAGGGCGCGTTGGTGATGTACCCGATTCTGCAATACGGTTCCGAGGAGCAGAAATCGCACTGGCTGCCGCGTCTGCAATCCGGCCAGGCCATCGGCTGCTTCGGCTTGACCGAACCGGATTTCGGCTCCAACCCGGCTGCCATGCGCACCCGCGCGGTGCAGGATGGATCGCACTGGATCCTCAACGGCGAGAAAACGTGGATCACCAACGGCTCCCTGGCTGACGTCGCCGTTGTCTGGGCGAGAACGGTTGTTGATGGCAAAGACGCCGGAATTCGCGGCTTGCTTGTCGAACGAGGCACGCCCGGATTCACTACTTCAGACATTCACGGCAAATGGTCCATGCGAGCCTCGGTCACCTCCAGCCTGGCGTTCACGGATTGCCGGCTGCCCGAATCCGCCTTGCTCCCCGCCGCGAAAGGCTTGAAATCCGCGCTCGCCTGCCTCACCCAGGCCCGCCACGGAATCGGCTGGGGCGTGATCGGCGCCGCCATGGATTGCTACGAAACCGCCCGCGCCTACGTCACCCTGCGCAAGCAGTTCGACGACAAGCCGCTCGCTTCCCACCAGCTCGTGCAGGAAAAACTGGCGTAGATGATCACCGAGATCACCAAGGCCCAGCTCCTCGCGTTGCACTGCGGACGCCTCAAGGATGCCGGCAAACTCGACCCCGCCCACATTTCCATGCTGAAACGCAACAACGCCGCCATGGCCCTCGAATGCGCGCGCCTGAGCCGCGACCTCCTCGGTGCCAATGGCATCACGGACGAATATCCTATAATGCGACATCTGTGCAATCTCGAAACAGTCAAAACGTATGAAGGCACCGACCACATCCACGCTCTCGTCATCGGCGAACGAGTCACCGGCATTGCCGCATACAAATAGCCCCCGCGTTCCGGCGCTCCTCTTCGCGGCGACGATCCTCCTCAGCGCATTCCTGCTCTTTCAGGTGCAGCCGCTCATCGCCAAGCTCATCCTGCCGTGGTTCGGCGGGTCGGCCGCCGTGTGGACCAGTTGCATGCTCTTCTTCCAGATGGCACTCCTTGGCGGTTATGCATACGCTCATTGGCTCAACGGGCAGACCGGGCGCCGCCAGACCTATGTTCATGTGGCCCTTCTCGTCCTGAGCTTCCTCTCCCTGCCCATCCTGCCCTCCGTCTGGTGGAAGCCGCAGGGCGGCGAAGACCCTCTGCTGCGCATCATCGGGCTGCTCGCCGCCACCGTCGGGCTGCCTTACTTTCTGCTGGCGTCGACGAGCCCGTTACTGCAATCCTGGTATTCGCGAGCGAACGGCGGAGCGATGCCGTACCGCTTCTTCGCCCTCTCGAACGCGGGCTCCATGCTCGGCCTGCTCACCTATCCGGTCCTGATCGAGCCCTACCTCACCAGCGGAGAGCAGGCCTGGATGTGGTCCATCTCCTACATCGCGTTCGTGGCCGTTTGCGCGCTCGTTGCATGGCGCGCGGCATCGGGAAGCATACGTGAACCGCTTACTGCAACCACCGCAGGCACATCCGAAACCCGCGCGCCGCAGTGGCGCGACTATCTGATCTGGATGGGCCTCGCGGCTTGCGCCTCCGCACTGCTGCTCGCCGTAACCAACCACCTCACCCAGAACGTCGCTGCCATTCCCTTCCTCTGGGTTCTCCCGCTGAGTCTGTACCTCCTGAGCTTCATCCTGTGTTTCGACAGCGACCGCTGGTACAACCGCTGGCTCTTCACCCGTCTGGCCGCGGTGGCCGTGCCCGGAATTGCCATCGCGATTTCCAACGAAGATGTCCGGGAGCAGGTTGAAAAGGTCGGCAACCACGTCCCGGTACTCAAGGGCGCGATCTCGAGCGTCAGCAATATTTCCGATCTCAAGCTTGCGCTGGCATTCTTCAGCGTCACGCTGTTCGTGCTCTTCATGGTGTGCCATGGGGAACTGGCACGTCGGCGTCCCGCGCCCCGGTATCTCACGTCGTTCTATCTCATGGTTTCCGTCGGCGGCGCGATCGGCGGCTTGCTCGTGGGTTTCGCCGCTCCCTACTTCCTCAACGGACTCTACGACCTCCCTATCATCGTTTCGCTGACCGCCTTCCTGCTGGTCTATCTGCTCTGGCACGAGCGTGGCAAGAATGCAGCCAACACAACGTTCCTCGATGAGCCGTACGACAACATCGTGATCGGCGTGATGACCGCGGCGCTCGTCGTATTTATTGCGGGGCGCCTGGTTGCCGCGAAGGTCGGCTCCCCGGAGTTTCTGAGTCAGCCGTTTCTAAACGGCCCTTACGATTCGATAGTCATGCTCAGCATCGCGGGTATCATCGCCCTCTACGTTCTCTGGCGCGGCCGCGGATCGATCGACGAAGGCTTCGTGATGTCGGTCATCGCTGCCGGGCTCGCGGTCGGCATCACCGGGTTCCTTGCGCGCGATACGTATAACTCGGTCAAACACTCGCAGGTTCTGGTGCGAAATTTTTACGGCGCGCTGCGCGTTTACGATGAGGCGAGCGACGGTTCGTGGGGCACCGTTCGCGTACTGCGACACGGCACCATCGATCATGGTGAGCAATTTCTCGTGCCCCAGCACCAGCGCTTCGCCACCACTTACTACTCCACCAACTCCGGCGTCGGTCTCGCCATCCAGAAGCTGCAGACCTACGGACCGATGAACGTCGGCGTGATCGGCCTCGGGTCCGGCACGCTCGCCACCTACGCCCGCCCGATAGACCACTACACGTTCTACGACATCAACCCGCTCGTCCCGGGCATCGCACAAACCCAATTTCACTTCCTCGACGGATGTATGGCGCCGCACGAAGTGGTGCTCGGCGATGCGCGCCTGTCTCTCGAGCGTGAACAATCGAAGCACTTCGACGTTCTCGCGGTGGACGCGTTTTCCGGCGATGCGATCCCGGTGCATCTGCTTACCCGCGAGGCTTATGCTCTTTACTGGCGTCATCTCAAGCCCGATGGTGTGCTGGCGGTCCACGTCTCCAACCGCTATCTCAGTCTGGGACCGGGAGTCGCGCTGGCGGCTGCCGAAACCGGCAAGCAGGCCATGCTCGTCTCAATCGACGCCGACGATGAAAAGGAGATCGCGGCTTCCGACTGGGTGTTGGTCAGTTCCCGCAAGGGCTTCTTCGATCAGCCGGAAATCAAAGGCGCGGATACAAAGATTACGCCCATATCGGGCCTGCGTACCTGGACCGACGATTACAGCAATCTTTACAAGATCCTCCGCTGAGCCGCACCGCTACGCCCCCAAGTTGGTCTCGACGAAAGATTGTCTGGAACCGCCCCAAACCTTTTCCGCATCGCTCGCAGCAACCGGCGTCAAGAGCATAATGGTGCCGCGTAAGCCTGCACATCACCTTTGCGAAAAAAATCTTCATTGCGTTTCCCTGGACCGTCCGAATCGAAACGACCGCTCGCGGCACTCGTGGCAGCGATAAAACACTCCCACCAGAGACATCAGCCACTGCAACGGGCCATGCGCTCTGGACCGCACCAGGCTCGGTGACTTACACCACGCGCATTGAGGCGGCCGAGCTCATCGCCAAAATTCTACAGACAACGGCATAAAGCCCGCCTAAAATTTCAGCGAGCGATGTGCAATGGCGTGGGCCCGGGTCAAGTCACGGGGTCAGACTGCCGCGTGAGACGCGTTTGACGTTAGTTTGCTATAAAGAGACTCGATAATCGCAAGCGCGGGATCCGGATCCAGGGATCCGGCCAGTTTCTTTTTCGCGTCTGCGTCGCTCTTGAATTCGCTAAAAGGATTTTTGGCGTCGAGTCGCGTAGCAGCCTCCACACACGCCTTGTCCTCATCCGTCAGTCCCAGCCCGAACTGACGCGCAATGCTGCCGCAGATGGCTGCGGGAAGCTCGTTGTAATTTACGAACAAGCCCTTCGGATCTTCGCGGAATTGAAGTGCCGCGGTCATGAAGCTCTCAATCACCTTGCTGCACCATTGCTGGCGCGGGAGAGTCCGCTCCTCCTCGGGAAGTCCGAAAATCGCCGGATCGATCATGCCTGGGATCGCGTGTAATCCCGGTTCATTCATCAAAGAGACCAGCACTTCGAGCGGATGCCGGTACACGAAAATCCAGGGAGTCTCCGGAAATACCGCCCGGAAGAGCCCGAGGTTGCGAATGTGCCAGGCGTCGAGCTTGATGACGTAATCCTGCCGCGTTTCTTCCGCGGGCCCAGCGCCGAGACCATCCACTCCAGCCATTCAGCGCCCTCGACAGCCTTCGATTGGAGAACCTTATCGAGAGGCGGCGCCTCCGCGATCACCCATGTGGACTCGGCAGCCGCCAGACTGCGCGACACCAGCGTAGAACCGCAGCGGGACATGTGAAAGATCAAGCCGTCGGGCCGAACGCTCTCTCCCGCGACGAGCGGCATCTCGCGCTGAAACAAACTCGTGAACGGATCGCGCAGACAGATTCGCACATCGTCCTCGAAGTAAGGTTGAGTGAAACGAATCTCCGGCGCGTAGATCCATTTGGCCCGCGGTTGCGACTCGCGGCTGGTTATTCGGATCGGAATCCACCCTGCCGTCCCGCGCAACATACCCGACACCTGCGCGCGCGATGCGGCTTCGAGGTCCGCATCATTCAGATCGAATCCGCGCGCCCCTGCCTCGGCGACAGCAGCGCGCACCAGTGCCGGCCGATCCGGAATCGCGCGTAGTTTTTCTCTCAGCCCCTCATCCGCGAAAACCTCATCCGCGAAGGCTTCGAAGCCTCCCGGGGGCAGCGCCGAGCGCGTGATCGTCCCGCGCTCATCCAGGCATCGATAAAAAAGTTCCCGCACCCAGTCGTTGACCGCGGCGTCGATCACCAGATGAACCCGCGCAGCCGCGCCACGATTGTTCACGCGGTGCGGCAGGTTCACGTTGATGTAATAGCACTCACCTTCTTCGAGCAGCAGGCGCTCGCCGCACACATAGAATTCGACGCCCGGATTGGTTCGGATCGGAATATGGATGCGAATCTCGCCGTCTTCATAGCCGAGCGCGTGGTCCGAGTGCTCGCGAATAAACGAACCCGCCGCGAGGCTCAGGAGCCGTACCGATTTCAGCGGACACCGGAATTCAGCGAGCACTCTCGTGATGTAAGGGCACCGGGCGAGGAGGGGAGTATCGGCAAATTCCGCGGGGCCTGGCGGCCCCGCATTGATATCGCGGGCCGATCCGTTCGCTGACCGCAACGCCGCGCCCTGCCAGAGGCCGCCGAAATCCCGCTCATTGTAATGATTGGCCCATTCACCACGCTCGACCCCGTCGAGATCGCCCTGCAACTGAGCCGAGTCGAACCGTAGCGGAAGTTTCAATCCCGGCAGGGTCGAAAAACCCTTCCGGTTCACGCCGGAATGGCCAGTGGTCCGCCTTCTATGCGATAGCCGAGCTTTTTGAGTTCTTTGATCATGCGAGCGGTGCGTGTCCGTTGAGACCTGGCACTCACGGCCGGACCGCGTTCCTCGTAGCGGACTTTCTTATGCAAGATCAGCCAGAGCAGTCGACAGAGTCGGTGGGCGATGGCCCAGATGGCCTGTTTGTATCCTAACTGCGGCAGCAGTTTCCGACACTTCACCTCAAATATGCTTCCTTTCGTCTTGACGGCAGACTGTGCGGCTTGATTCAAAAGCCGCCGCATGTTCTTGTTACCCTTGGGCGAACGCGTGCTGTGCGATTCGCCCGCGCTTTCCTCGTCGCCGGGAATCACGCCGACCCATGAAGACAGATCCTTCGCCGACGCGAAAGCCGCTGCCTCGGGTCCTACTTCGGCGATCATCTGCAGCGCTGAGTCGGCCCCGAAACCCGGAACTTCCGCCACCCGTTGCACGGCATCCTGATGCTGCTGCAGCAGCTCCGCTGCCTCCCGATCCAGTTTTTCGATCTGCCCTTCCATCAATTGCAACTCCTCCAGCGCCATCTTCAGCAGCCGCCGGTAAACTGCATGCAGTTCGGCGCACGCACCCAGCGCATCCTGCAGTTGTGCCGGCGTCGCCCGTAGCCGGTGGTCGGCCAAAGCCGCCAGAACTGCCGGATCACTCTCCCCTTCCGCCTGAGCATGCAAGATGCGCCGCGCACTGAGGCCCAGCAGATCCGACACAAAGCTCGACAACTTGATGTGCGCTTGTTCCAGCAGGCTTTCCAGTTGGTTCCTGAAGCGCACCTTGTCGCGTGTCAACTGGTACTTACGCCGCGTCACGGTTCGCCAGAGCCGTGGTTCCGGATCCGGTACGAAGCTCAGAACCAGTTCCTGCGCCACCAGCCGCCTGATCATCCGTTCGCCGTCGGCGAAGTCGTTCTTGCGCCCGCGCGCACCGCGATTGGACTTCGCCTGACACAGGTGCAGCGTTCCGGACATCTTCCTCGCCCTGTCACGCTGCTGGCGCGCTGGCTTCCAGTATCGCTCCAGTGCCGCCCACACCGGTTTCCAGTACTGCGCCGTCGATTCCATGACGACTTCCTCAATCTCCTGCTGGATCATCCATTGCGCCAGCAGCTGCCACTGATCGGGGGTGGCGCCGAACTTCCGCCGCTCAAACTGATACTCGTCTTCTGTCTCAACGTCAGCCACTACTACCGCTAACATCTTCTTGTGAACATCCACTGCCGCCACACGATATGCCATCCGCTTCTCCTTAGGCGGCGCGGAGAACACGCGAAAAAGTTACCATATGCAGGGTCACGTGGCTATCGCCACTCTTCAAAAACAGAGATCAACGATGCCCAATTATTCCCTCAACGCGCGCATGTTCCGGATCAAACAGGCCAACAGCCTCGACTTATCCACTGCCTTTATCGACCTCGCCGAGCCGCCGTTGCCATTCTGCCACTCTGACCGTTTTTCATAAAATTTCGCGGCCCGGAGGGCCTGGGAAACAGGCCAGATACGGCGGTCATGGCTTCGACTCCAGCCTGCTAATCCGCCTCGCGGATACCCGTTCGATTCTTCGAGCCCGGCGGGCGCCCGCGCTTCTTCGCCGGGACATCCCTCGCCGCCACCATCCACGCCGGAGGCCGCCCCCTTCGCTTGCCCGACCCCAGCGCCATTCGCTCAAGACTCAGAATCGCTTCGTCTACCTGATGAAGCTCCGTCCGCAGTTCTTCCAACACTTTGGTTAGATCCATTTGTACAGCTTACGCCCCGCCTTTCAATGCACGGAAATCGCCGCGCGCGAGGCGGGCCTGAACCGCGCAAAACCGCTTTTCTCCCCGCAGCGAGTCCATTTGCGGATCCACGTTCAGGATGTAAAGCGCCGCGGAATTCTCTCTCACCGCCCGCTCCAGTTCGCTCAACGCTTCCGCCCGCTTACCCAGCGCCTCCATCAGCAGCGCCATGTAATACGCGTCGACATACTGGGTCTTCCGCAGCTTTTGCAGCTCTTCGAGAATCCCCCGCGCCTCCTTCCGCTTGCCCGAGCGCGCGAGGCAGGTCGCCTCCAGCGCGCCAAGCCAGGGCACGTCCGGATACACCACACGCGCGAAACGATACTGTGCCAGCGCGTCTTCCGTCTGCCCCGCATATTCCAGAGCCTGTGCGCTGAAGGCCCGCGGCAGCATCAGGTAAGGATGCAGCTCGAGCGCGCGCTTCACCGAACGCGCCGCCGCGTCGAACTCCCGCCGGCAGAATCGGATGATCACCTCAGTCGCCGGACCCATAGGCCACAGAGGATCATACTCGAGCGCGCTGCTGGACCGCCGCCAGCGCATCGTCGAGGCGTCCCATCGTGGCGTAGAGAATCGCCAGACGAATATACGTGTTCGCCGACTTCGGCTTCTCCCGCAGCGATTCCAGATATTCCGCCTCCGCTTCCGGCAGCCTGCGCTCGTACATGTGCAGCGCATGCGCGCGCAGGCCCCGCAGGTCCGGCGTGAGCCCTCCCAGCGCGACCGCCCGCTCGAACGCACGCAGGAACTCGGGATAAACTTCGCGCGGCGCGCTCATCCCATAGGTCGCCGGCATCAGCCGGAAATCGCGATCCCTTCATAGGCCCGCGGATCGGAATCGTTCTCCTCTGCCGCTTTCTGGAAGCATTCGAGCGCGCGCGCGAACCCTTCCCTCGTGCGCCGGCTCCAGAAGTGCCAGCCCGTCTTGATCAGTTCGTCAGAGCGGGGCGATTCGAACCGGTATCCCACCTTCGGCCGGCTTGTGATCCAGTTGCTGTACTCCTGGAGCGAGTTCTTCAATTCCGCCACGGTTACCGACACGGTGTGCCGCGACACATGGTTGCCTTCCCAGGCGTCGCTGATCAGTCTTTCGCACGAAACCCATTGCCCGCTCGAATGAACCAGTGCGCGGAGCACGCTGAAGGCTTGCGGACGCAGCTTGATCGGAGTGCCGTCGCGCCGCAGCTCGCTGTTCGACGCATCCAGCAGAAATGGCCCGAATTCGAACTGTTCGGCGGTCACCGGCACAATTTTACTGCGAAACCCTCTCATATCGAAATTCCGCCGGCCATAAACCCCAGGGGGTATACTCGGAAGCACATCTCTTATGGCACACACCACCGAGGAGAAGAAAAGGCTGTTGAATCGCGCCCGCCGAATCAGGGGCCAGGTGGAGGTTGTCGTCCGCAGCGCTCGAGGAGGAGTCGGAGTGCTCCGAAACTCTGCATGCCATCTCGGTCTGTCGCGGCGCGCTCGATTCGCTGATGGCGGAAGTCATCGAGGGTCACATTCGTTTTCACGTGCTCGATCAGAACCGTGACCCGACCGAGGAACAAACCAGGGCGGCCGAGGACCTGATCGACGCGCTGAAAACTTACCTGAAGTGAAAAACCCGCCGTAACTTTTTCCGCCGTTCCGAAGGATTAAGACAATGGAAGCCTGAACAGGCCCGATGTCCGACCTTGACCTTGAACAGTCGCGAATCGAAAGCGCCAGGCGGGATCCGGCCAGGTTCGCCGACCTGTATGAGGACAATTTCTACCGCGTCTACGCCTGGATCGCGCGCCGCGTTCGTGATCGCGCAACGGCTGAGGATCTGACTTCCGAGGTCTTTCGCGAAGCTCTCGCCGGCATTGCGAAATTCGAATGGCAGGGCGTTCCGTTCATTGCATGGCTCCTGCGGATTGCCTCCCGCGCGCTCGCTGACCATTACACCCGCAATGGCCGCGAAGTATCAGGCGGGGCATTCGACGAAAAAACAGCAGAGGCCGATCCCACCGATCTGGAGCGAAGCGCGATGCTGCATCAGCTCGTGGACCGCCTGCCCGAGGCGCAGTACCAGGTGATTCACCTGCGCTTCGTGGAACAGAAAAGCATTCGCGATATCGCCGAAGCCCTGGGACGAAGCGAAGGAGCCGTGAAGCAGCTTCAGTTCCGCGCCGTCGAAACCCTTCGGTCCCTCCTGGAGGCGACTCATGCCTGAGCACACGCCTGTCGATCAACTCGATCTCGATATCGACATCCTGCTTGCCGGCGGCAGCGCAACAGGCCTGACCGAACTCGCCAGGGTCGCAGCCCAACTGCTTGACCTGCCCGATGAAAATTTCAAACAGCGCTTGAAGTCCGATCTTGCAAGGAGAACAACTATGCCAGCAACTATGCCGTCAACCGTTACTCAAATCCGCGAAGGTTTCCGCACCGTGACGCCCTACATCACCGTCGCCGAAGCAGACAAGTTCATCGATTTCCTGAAGCAAACCTTCGGCGCCGTGGAAGTGGCGCGCCATCCCCACGGCGACTCCGACGGGTTCCATGCCGAGGTCCGCATCGGGGATTCGATGCTGATGATCCATCCCGCCGAGCACGGCCATGAGGCTCCCGCCATTCTTCACGTGTACGTGAGCGACTGCGACGCCACCTGCGCGCGCGCTCGTCACCGCCGGCGCAGCATCAGTGGGCGAGCCTGCCGACCGCCCCTACGGCGAGCGCTCCGGATTTGTGACTGATCCCTTCGGGAATACTTTCTACGTCGCCACGCGTCTCGCGTCTGCCCCCGCGCCCGAAGGCTACAACGACATCCTTCCCTACCTGCATCCCCGAAAGGCCCGGCCTTACATCGAATTTCTGCGACAGGCCTTCGGCGCCGAAGAGCTGGGCGTATACGAACAGGATGGCCGCGTGATGCACGCGGCAGTGCGGATCGGAAACTCTGTCGTCGAGATGGGCGAACCGGTCGACGAAACCGTCACCACCGGGGGCTTCTTCATGTATGTGGAAGATGTCGACGCCGTTTACGAGCGTGCCCTCGCCGCGGGCGCGACGTCCCTCCGCCCGCCCACCGACGAATCCGCCGGTCATCGCGCCGCAGCGCTTCGCGACCCGGCCGGCTACACCTGGTATGCGGCGACCCTGCTTTAATTAACAGGGTGGGTGAATGAAAAACGACTCCTGGCAACCGCTTGCTGACGCGCGCGGCTCAGTAATCCGCTCGGAATCAGGACTCTCGTTTCCGAGCCGCGACCGCAAGGGAGCGGTATGTGCCGATCCTACTTTGATTCCGACAAATGATCTTTCAAACACCGCGCAATCAGCGCCGTCCAGCCGGTCTGGTGGCACGCCCCGCAGCCGCGCCCGGTCTCCGCGTGGAAGTATTCGTTGAAGTGCGTCAGACCGCGCCAGTGCGGGTCGTTGACATAAATCCCATCGTCCCCCTGCCACGGCGCCCAGCCCTGTGAATCGGGCAGAAAGAGCGAGCACAGCCTGCGGTTGAGCTCTTGCGAAACCTCCAGCAGGTTCATGAATCTGCCGGAACCCGTCGGGCATTCTACTCTGGAGTTCATCGCCGTAGAAATGGTAGTAACGTTCGAGCGCCTCGATATACAGATAGTTAATCGGCATCCAGATCGGCCCTCGCCAGTTGGAGTTCCCGCCGAAGATCCCGGAAGTCGACTCGCCCGGATCGTAGCTGATGCCGAACGGCTCCCCGTCCAGGCGCAACTCATACGGATGTTCCCCGTATACCGCGGAGAGCGACCGTATGCCGTAGGGCGAGAGGAACTCGCGCTCATCGAGAACGCGGCTCAGCACCCGCAGAAGGCGCGCCCGCGTCGGGATCGCCAGCAGCCGGTGCGAGTGCTCGCGGTACTTGTGCACTTCCATCAGCGAGATCTGCTGATAGAGATCGCGCCGATTGTTCAGGAACCATTGCAAGCGCCTGTTGAAGCCGGGCAGACGCTCGATGACTTCCTGCTCGAGGATCGTAACGGCGATCAACGGAATCAGCCCCACCGCGGACCGCACCTTCACCGGGATCGTGCCGCCGCCGGTGGTGCGCACCTGATCGTAGTAGAAGCCGTCATCTTCGTCCCAGAGCCCGGTGCCGCCGAGCGTGTTCATGGCATCCGTAATGGCGACAAAATGTTCGAAGAATTTCGACGCGACGTCTTCATACGCGGGGTCCTCGCTCGCCAGTTCGAGCGCCATCGCCAGCATCGTGGTGCAGTAGAACGCCATCCATGCAGAGCCGTCGGCCTGTTCGAGAACGCTGCCGTTCGGCAGAGGCTTCGAGCGATCGAAGATGCCGACGTTATCGAGGCCGAGAAAACCGCCGGAGAAGATCTGCTTGCCCGCGATGTCCTTCCGGTTCACCCACCAGGTGAAATTGATCAGCGACTTCTGAAACACGCGTTCGAGAAAGGCGCGGTCGCGCTGGCCGCGCGGCGCCGAAATCTTATACACGCGATACGCCGCCCAGGCATGCACCGGAGGATTCACGTCGCCGAACGCGAACTCGTACGCCGGAAGCTGGCCGCTCGGATGCGTGTACCATTCGCGCAGCAGCAGAATGAGCTGTTCCTTGGCGAATTCGGGATCGATCTCGGCGAACGGCAGCATGTGGAAGGCCAGATCCCAGGACGCATACCAGGGAAACTCCCAGTTGTCCGGCATCGAGACTACGTCGCGGTTGTAGAGGTGTTTCCACTCGTGGTTGCGGCCATGCCAGCGCTCCGGCGGCGGCGGGGGATTGGCCGGATCGCCTTCCAGCCACTGCAGCACCGCGAAGTGATAAAACTGCTTCGACCACAAGCAGTCCGGCCACCGCCTGGCGCGCGATCTGAAGCTCCGCGGGCGAGTCGTCTTTCATTCCGTAGAAGAGGTTCGTCTCGCCGATCCGCTGCGCGAAACGTGGCGTCGAAATCGATGGCGGCGGTTTCGCCTTCCGCGCGCAGACGAAAGCGGAGTTCAATGCCTTTGCCGGCCTCGATCCGCTCGGCGTAATACGCCGCGGCCTTGGTGCCCACCTGCTCCGGATTGACCGCGCCATGCTCGCCGTGCACCACGTAGCGGTCGAACGCATCTTTCACGTAAGGTGTCTTGTTGGGAAACTGGTACAGCCTCTCGAAATTCGTTTCGTTTCCGGTGAAGAGGAACTGCGGCGATCCGGTCAGAGCCTCGAACGTGAACTTGCCGAGGCTCGCATGTTCGCAGGAAATGCTGCGTCGCGTCCACCTGCCGGATCGACGGCTCCGGCGAATACCCTTCGCCCGTTCTGCCCCAGGACCACGCATTGCGAAACCAGACCGTCGGCAGCAGATGCAAGCAGCCAGGGCTCGGGCCCGCGGTTATCGATGCGAATGCGGATCAGAATATCGTCGGGCGATGCCTTCGCGTATTCCATCGTGACATCGAAATAGCGCTGGTCGTTGAAGACGCCCGTGTCGAGAAGTTCGTACTCCCGCTCATGCTTGCTTCGTCTGCGATTTTCGTCGATCAGCTGCTGATAGGGATAAGCGTCGCTGCGGGTACTTGTACACCGCTTTCATGTACGAATGGGTCGGCGAAGAATCGACATAGAAGTAGTACTCTTTGACGTCTTCGCCGTGATTTCCCTGCTCGCCGGTGAGGCCGAAGAGCCGCTCCTTGAGGATCGGATCCTGTCCGTTCCACAGCGCGAGAGCAAAGCACAGGCGCCCTTCGCGGTCGCAGATCCCGAGCAACCCGTCCTCGCCCCACCGATACGCCCGGCTGCGCGCGTGGTCGTGCGGAAAGTAGCTCCAGCATTCACCGGTCGCCGAGTAATCCTCGCGCACCGTGGCCCACTGCCGTTCCGACAGGTAAGGCCCCCAGCGCTTCCAGTTCTTCTCCCGGCGCGCGTCTTCGCCGAGCCGGACGCGCTCCGGATCGGTCTCGCGGCGTCTCGTTCAAGAGGCGACCTCGACGATATTCTTGATGCCCGTCTGATTGTGGATCGGATCGGCGAAGCGATCCAGCGGGAACCGGCCGGTGATCATGTTTTTCACCGCATCGGGCCAGGCCGCATAGAATGCGGTCAGATCGGCGACCGCGTTCTCGAACGCATCCTTACCCGCATTCACCGTGCCGAGCACACACTGGTTCTTCAGCACGAGATTACGCATGATCGTATCGGTATCGATGCTCACGGGTCCGTGCTTGCCCGGCACGCCGGTCAGCACGAACAAGCCATTGGTGCCAAGCACCGTAAGGACGTCGAAGGAGAGCTGCGACGCGCCGGTGGCTTCATAAACCAGATCGATGTTTCCCACCTCGGCGGCCATCTGATCGATCGTGCGGTCCTGGGAGGAAATGTATTTTCCGCCGATCGCCTTCACGACCTCCACCGAGGGATCGGGTTCGCGATTCCGCGAATACACCGTGACGTCGAACCCGGAGCGGCGAAGCGCCATCGCGCCCAGCAGACCAACAGGTCCCGCACCCAGCACCACCGCTTTGTGCACCTGGCGCCATGGCAGGCGTTTCTGAATCTGTACCGCCTGAATGCGGCCCTTCTCGGCAATCGTGAGAGGTTCGACAAGCACCGCGACATCGCGAATCGCCTGCGGCACCGGATTCATGTAGCGCGCTTCGTCGACAATCATCTCGGTGAGAAAACCGTGCATCTGTTTGATGCCGCGCTCGCGATAATCGCCGGTGTAGCAGAAGTCCTGGCGGCCGGCGCGGCATGCAGTGCACTCCGGATGATCGCAGGGCCGCCGCACCATCGGAATGACCAGATCGCCGGGCTTGAGGTCCTGCACTTCGGGCCCGGCTTCGATCACCTCGCCCAGGCATTCGTGCCCCATCACGAGGAAGTCAGAGCCGTCGGGCGGCGGAAACCCGTACTGGAACGACGCGATTTCGCGATCCGTGCCGCAGACTCCGACGTTCAGCACCCGGACCTTCACGCTCGTGGGACTGTCGAGCTTCGGCTCGGGGAAATCATTGACCACAGCGAGCGTTTTCTTATCGGGAAAAACGGCGGCGGCTTTCATGCTTGTCCTCTTTCGTCAGGGTCTTCGTTTCTCAAACCGGGCGGATAATGGCGCGGGCCGGCGCGCCTTCCGAGCCCATCAGCTTGAGCGGCAGACAAGCCAGCTCATACTCTCCCGGCGCGACGTCTTTGAGATTCAAGCCTTCGATAATCCAGATTCCTGCTTCGAGCAGAGCATGGTGCGTCTCCGGACCATCTTCGCGGAATCCCCCGACGGAAAGATAGTCGACACCCACGCAGAGTACGCCGCTGTTCGGCGAGATACCGCGCTCCATCCTGCGCGATGAAGACGAAGTTCTCGTCGAATTGATCGCTGTTCCAGACATGACCGGAATTCGCTGTCTTGAAGAGAATGCGCTCACCGGGCGAGATCGCATGGCCGAGAAGCTCTTCGCGCCGGATCGATTTCGCATCGTTGATCTGGATGACGCGCGCCCGGCCCACGGTGGCATCGAGCGGCATCTCGTCAATGCTCCGCGCGTTGCGGATGAAATGCAGAGGAGCATCCATATGCGTGCCCGTGTGCACCCCGAGGGTCATCTTCGAAACGGTGGCGGATCGCCCTTCTCCTGATCGAGCGCGCGTTCGATGTGGAAGGCCGGGTCGCCGGGCCAGTGCACCATCCCGTTGTGCACCGGAACGGAGATGTCAATCCAGTTATTCATCGGGTGTCACTCCCAAACGTATGCTAGCGCGGCGTCTAATTCACGCTCGGCTTCGTTGCGAAGCCCTGCTCCCGAAAGTGGGCATCGAAACAGAAAGCAATACGTACACCGCGATTTCGCATGGTCTGGAAGCTCACACAGTCGACGAGGCTCAATTTTTTTCGCGCCGCGGCAAGAACCGCCTCCATTCCCGCCCGATGCTGTTCCTCGGACACCCACTCGATCCGAAGCAGCGGCATCACGTCTTCGTGAAGAGCGCGGACCGCAGCCACACCAAGGCGGTGTTGGAGCAACGCTGTGGTCTCCAGCAGCACGTAACTGTTTGTCAGCAGCGCGGCGCCTTCCTGTAGCCATTCAGCCCATGCGGCGCCGGCTCTGGAATGGTTATCATCATCCTTGTCGAACACTGCATAGAGCCCGGAGGTGTCGACAAAAACGGTCACTGGCCGAACGCTTCCGCCAGATGCTTATCATGACTAGCACTCACATCGCTTCGTCCGGAGGAAAACCTTCCGGCTACGCGGATGGCCCGTTGAATTTGCTCTTCGCGCCTGAGTTCGCTTCGCCCAGCCAGATACTGATCGACCCCTTGCCGGATCAAGTCGGCGACGGATCTGCCGGTGGCCGCGGATGCAGACCGAAGGGCTTCCAGTTGGCGGTCGGTCAGCTGTACCTGAGTGCGGATCATGCCAACATGATAGCAAAACTGCCATCATGTCTACCATTAACGCTTTCGCTTCTTCGCGTGTTTAGCCACACCCGCAGGGTGCGCTTCCGGCGCAGACGTTTCTTCCGCCGAAGCCAGCCCCGTACCCATCTTGCTCAGTATCCGATCTTTGACCCAATGCGGATCCCACCATTCCACCGCATTCACCTGCACGCCATCCACCTGCATCGTGAAGTGCAGATGATCGCCGCCGGCAAGCCCGGTCGATCCGGTCTTACCGATCATCTGACCCTTCTTCACCATGTCGCCCTTCTTCACCAGGAACTCGCTCAGGTGACCGTAAATGGTCTGCAGGCCGAAGCCATGATCGATCACGATGCAATTCCCGTAGATCCCCAGATCCTGCGCCCAGATCACACGGCCATCGTTCGACGCCGGAATCGGCGAGTGCGCAAGTTTCGCCAGATCGAAGCCGAGGTGTGTCTGTTCGTCGACCTTCTTGCCCTTCCATGTGTAGGTGCGGTCGTCTGCGAAGCGCGATTCCACCGTTGAATCGACCATCGGAAGGAACGCGCCGGTCCACAGAAACTTCGGTTCGGTCTGGAAGCGCAGATCGGCCAACGTCTTGTTATTCACCTTCCGCATCTCGCTGTTGATATAGACGAAGCGCTGCACCAGATCGCCCTGAATCTTATGCTGCGTATCGATCTGATTCACGATGCGGTCGATGTTCATCGATTCCAGCGGAATCGTGCTGGCCCGGAATTTCTTCGGAAAGACTTTGTACCAGAACGTGGTTTTCGCCTTCGCGCCCGAAGGATTGCTCGCATAAACAGAAATCGGCGTGCTCACCGGAAGCTGATACGAGAACGCGAACAGGCTGAAATACTGGCCCGGATGATTCGGCAGCGGAAAACTGCGGAACGTGTAGTCACCTACCTTCACCCCGGCTTCCGTCCACGCGCCCGAGGGAGTGAACACCGCCATCTCCGACCCGCCCTGATTGATGTAATGCTGCACGCCGTCGGCCACCACATGCGGCGGCGCGGTCATCACATCGACATCGAATGTCTTCGCATCCTTCTTGCCCCGGAAGTCGTTCGAGACGGTCCGGACAATCAACTGCGCCTTCCCGTCATGCAGCGCCGGCGCCGATTGCTTTCCCCACCTTCACGGTCATGTCCGACATGCCCAGCCGCGCCGCCAGCCGCCTGCGGATACTCCTTGCCATCCTGCGCCAGCACCACTGCAACAGACTTTTACGCCGTGTTTGTTATCGAGCTGCACATGCACCGGCGTCTCGAACCCGATGACCTTGACCGGCGGGTTCACGTTGATCGCAGTCCCGGTACCCCGCAGATAAAAAACAGCCGGCACCGCAAGCGCCAGCAACACCAGCACAGCAATAATGATTTTCACGGCTTTGTCCAGTTCACTTCCGGGTCCAGTTACCGACCCAGTCGAGGAACGTCTTGTACCAGAGCGCGCTGTTCTGCGGCTTCAGAACCCAGTGGCCCTTCGTCGGGAAACAGCAGCAACTCGGACGGAACCTTGCGCATCTGCAGCGCGGTGTAGAGTTCGAGCGCCTGCGTATAAGGGATGCGGTAATCGAGTTCGCCGTGAATCACCAGCGTCGGCGTCTGGAACTCCTTCACGAAATGGCTGGGCGACCAGCGATCGTACACCTCGGGGTTGTCCCACGGCATGCCGTCGAACTCCCACATCGGGAACCACAGCTCTTCGGTGCTCGCGGCCTCTTCGCGCAGATCGTAAACGCCGTCATGCGTGACCAGGCACTTGAACCGGTTCGTGTGGCCGAGCATCCAGTCGATCATGTAACCGCCGTAAGAGCCGCCCGCCGCGGCCATGCGGTCCGCATCCACGTACGGCAATTTCGCCACGTAATCCGTCACGGCCATGAGATCGTCGAACGGTTTGCCGCCCCAATCCTGATTGATGTCATCGGTGAATTTCTGCCCGTAGCCGATCGATCCGCGCGGATTCGGCATCACCACCACATAGCCCGCCCCCGCGAAAACCTGCGCGTTCCAGCGATAGGTCCAGCTCTGCCCCCACTCGCCCTGCGGACCGCCGTGAATCAGCAACAGCACCGGATATTTCTGCGCCGGATTGAAGTTGGGCGGCTTCACGACGAAGCTCTGGACCTGCGCACCCTCCGCGCCCGCAACCCAGAAGTCTTCGAGCGATGTGAGCTGATACTGGTCGAGCAGATCGTCGTTGAGATGCGTCAGCGCGACCGCGGCGCCTCCGCTCGACATCGCCTTGCAGATCTCCGACCGGACTGTCGCCGCTTTGCCGCGTGAACACAATCGTCTTGCCGTCCGGCGTGAACTGCATGTCATCCAAAGTGTTGTTGCCCGTGACCGCGACACGCGCCACCCCGCCTTCCAGCGCCACAAACTGGATCGCCTGATGCCCCCGATCGGTGGTCGTAAAGAACAGTCGCTTCGAGTCGGGCGACCACGTGAAGCTGTTGACCGAGCGATCGATCGCGTCAGTCGGCATACTCAGCTTTCCGGACGCGCGTTCCACTACCATGCAGCCGCCACTTGTCGCTCTCATAGCCGGGCCGTGCCTGTGAGCGATAGGCCAGATACTTTCCGTCCGGCGAATACGCGGGCGAATTGTCGGCGCCTGGGTTGCCGGTTATCTTGTGCGCGGTGCCGCCCTGAATGGGCACCACGAAGAGGTCGTTATTCGTCCCGGCCGCGGGCATGTCGTCGGTGTTCATGGCGAAGCAGACTTCGGTGCCGTCCGGGGAAATCGCGTAATCGTCCGGACCGCCGAGCGAGAATGGCGGAACTTCGCGCAACCCCGGAATACCTGTGCCGGAAGATAGGTCGGACACTTTTCCGTCCGCCAGAGATATCGAAAGCAAATGGCTGCGCCGGTTCCCTTCCCATTCGTTCCAGTGGCGAAAAAGCAGCCCTGTGATCAGCCGCGCTTTGACCTTGCTCTGGCTCTCGGCATCCAGATGCTTCTTGTTGCACGCGTCATCGAATTGCCCGGACGCCGTGCTGCATTCCGGATAAACCCTGCTAGTGACGACGATATATTTGCCGTCCGGCGAAACGATCTCACCATCGGTTTCCGTTGACAGGCGCGTCACAGGCGCGATGCCGGTGCCATCCGGATTCATACTCCAGATTTGCGACGCATCGCTGATCGTGGAGACATAGAAGATCCGTTTGCCATCGGGCGACCAGCGGGGGCGGTCGGCGCGATCCGCCAGCCGGCGCGGCTCCCCGCCTTCCAACGGAACGCTCCAGACGCTGTGCAGGCTCTTGTTCTCCGCTACGTCGGGAACGCTGACCGCGAACGCAACGGTCTTGCCATCGGGCGAAAGCTGCGGATCGCCGATTCGCTGAATGCGCAACATCGCGTCGGCATCGAATGGCTTCTTCTGTGCGAAAACGATGCCCGGAGCGAGAGCGAGCAGGAGCCACGCCAGACTGCGCATAATCCGAATTATCTCGCACCTGCCATGCCCTTCAGAATTCCGGGTTTTCATCGTCCCCTCATGCAATGCAGTTGGCTTCCGCCGTGACGTAGAAACTATCTGCCGAAGAAGGATGAAACAACACGAAACGTGAGCTGGCTTCAAATAACCTGATGCGCCGCTCGCGCGTAAGCCGTTTCCGAGCGGCTTTTGGACGAATACGTGCTGTCGATTGCCCGAGGAGAGAAAGACATGTCGCACTGGAAACTCGGGTGCGCGCTGGCCCTCGTGGCTGTAGCGCCGATGTTCGCTCACCACCAGTTTGCTTCCGAATACGATGCAAACAAGCCTATGACACTCACTGGCACCGTACAGGACGTCCAGTGGAATAATCCGCATGTTCATTTCACACTGGAAGTAAAGAACCAATCCGGGAAAAACGAAATGTGGACGCTTGAAACCGCCAAGCCGGATTATCTGACGGCGCACGGTGCGCCCAAGTCGATCTTCAAGAAGGGTGAGCGCATCACGGTCTCTGCCTATGGCGCCACGAAGGAAGGGAATGTAGCCTCGGCGCGCACGATTACGATGCCTGACGGAAAGCAGATCCAAGTTGCCGATCCCAGCGAAGACGGCGGTCCGGCAAAATAAGACTCACCTGTCTGACACGGCGCTGTCGGATATAGAGCTCTTTTCTATCGGACTATAGTGGCGCGGCCTGCGATCTTTCGCGGACCGCGCCCACCACATCCGCAAGCCTGTAATCGCCAACATCGGAACAGTCAGGGCTGCTACAGACCAGGCGCCCGTTAAAAATTGGACATGAAATGTTCCGAAGTGAAACTTGTATGCGAGTTCGATCCAGCGCGGATTCTGCGCGCTGATACCCATAGAGTTCAGGACGATCTGAAATCCTGTGATGCCCCACATGAGCTGGAAAGGCATCGACCAGAACCCAACGGCGCTGTGCGCCTCCCATGCGAGCCGTTTTCCCCGGGAGTGGGGGCGAATCATCAAATGCCGCCGCCAACGATGTTTTCCCGGCCACCAGATAGCAGCCCCGGTTACCGCGAGCGCAGTGAGAATCAGGCCACCTGCCAGGTTCGCCGCGCGTCCAACCGTCCCTATAAACAAATCCTCGTGAAACCTCTTCATCAGGTTGAGCGCTTTGACGGTGACCGGATAGGCAGACCCCAGGTCTTCCCCCGTAAAAGCATTTACCAACCGGCTTGTACCATGAGCGGCGTGGGTCAGACGAACCTCAAAGACACCCGTACCGGGCCGCGCCCAGATCCAGTTCACCTCGTCACCCGGACGGGTTTTCGCAAGAACCTCGCGAAGTTGTTCGTTGGTTAGGGTGGGCAGTTCCGATGAAATGGATGGGTGGGGCGAGAGCGCGGCGTAGAGCTGCGGGTAAAAAACCAAGGCGCTCCCAGTCGCTGCCATGCACGCCAGATAAAGGAGGGCGCCAACTCCGAGCCAGGAATGCAACCGAAAGGCAAACTCGCGAAGACCCGATCTGTCTCTTCTCGTTTTGCGCCGGGCCATAGCTTTGCGCCGCTGACCTGATTCTAGCGAGGTCTTCGACCTCAAACGTACAAGTGAAGATTCCGGGGCTGACGTAGAAACGGATGGCGCATTCTGTCAGGCGAACGTCCCTGTATGCTCAACAATCAAGAGTCAGTTTCCGACCTCTCGAGTCTGCGGGGACTCATATGGCGGTAGAAAAATTGAAGCGGGACCGGTTAACGAAAGGCGGTTTACCCGGCCGCAACCTCTGAATTCACGGCCGGTTCAGCGTCTTGTAATAGCCGTCGTAAAAGCTCAGCATCTGCGGCTCGATCTGCGTTCCGGCACTCACCGTATCGCCGAGAACGATCGCCGATCCGCTCTTCTCGTTGTATGCGGGCCATTCGGGAAGTCCTGCGCCGTTGGGGTTGCCCGTCGCGGCGAAGTTCAGCCAATAGGTTGACATCATATCCGCCAGTTTCCGGTCGACATCCGTCCACGGCGTACCCGGAAGCAGGTTATTAAACATATAGGAGAGCTCCGCGGTATGCGTTGCGCCGCGCGAGGGCCTGCCCTCAGCCACCGGAGGCACCCGCGTGAAATAGAAAAGGTACGCCTTGCCTTTTCCGCGCTTCGCCTGCATCTGGGCCCAGGTACGCATGTGCCAGCCCAGTTCGTCGCGCAAACTCGCCAGATTCGAGGCCGTCGCTTCGGCGTCCGTACTCGCCGGATACAGCTTCAAATAGCTGTCCGCCAGATTGCCGAACTTCTGGTTTGCACGGGCTTTGGCCTGATCGGCAGTCATGTTACCACGCGCGAAGAATGTCCCCTCGTCGTGATTCGACCCGACGAGAAGGTCGACATCGTTTTCCTGGGCTTTGGCAAAAGTGGCGGAAAGGTCTTCCGGCACGTACCAGCCATCGACCACGATCGATACATTCCCGCGGGCCTTCACCAGATCATCGGCCGGCTTCGTGCGCAATTCCGCAATCGAGCCGGCGTTCAGGCCTTGCGCCAGCTTCAGGCCCGCTGCTTCCGCCTGTTCGCGCGTGGTCATGCGAGCGATCGAGGTGCCCATCCACGCCCCGCTCTGCGCGGCCGCGCGTTTGAACAGTCCTTTGCCTTCGGGCGAACCCACCATGGCCGCAACCATAATCGCTCCCGCCGATTCACCATCGATCGTTACCCGCTGTGGATCGCCGCCGAAGCTTTCGATGTTCTTCTGTACCCACCGCAAGGCCGCCTGCATGTCCATCATGGCGTAGTTGCCCGAAGTGTGGTGCGACGATTCCTTCGCGAGATCCGGATGTGCGAGGAAGCCGAATACGCCAAGCCGGTAGTTGTAAGTCACGACCACCGCGCCTTTGCGCGCCAGCATCTCGCCGTCATAGCGCGGCTCGGAGCCGGAGCCGCCGCTGAAGCCGCCGCCGTAGGTCCACACAATTACCGGACGCCGCTCGCTCGCAGCCTTCGCCCCTGTCCAGACGTTGATATAAAGACAGTCTTCGCTTCCTCCCCGGTTCGGCAGACAGGTAGGACCGAACTGATCGGCCTTGCGCACGCCCTCCCATTTCGCAGGAGCCTGCGGCGCTTTCCAGCGCAGCTCGCCTACCGGCGGCGCGGCGAGCGGAATGCCCTTAAATACGCGCACCTCGTCGGATGTCGTCGTCGTTCCGGTGATCAGGCCGGAATCGATCTTCACGGGTTCGGGTATTGCTGCGGAAACAATCGAGGCGCCTGCAACAAGGGCGAGCAAAGTAATGCGATGGATCATGAAATAGGTTCCTTTTCGCAGCAAGTATGTCAGTTGATCATCGCCAGAGTCAACACCGAGAGCGCGAGCGCCGGGGCCATCACCAGAACACCGTAACGCAGGAATTCCAAGAAGCGTGACGTCTTCGCCCTCACGCCGCAGCGCGACAAGCCACAGGATCGTGGCGAGCGATCCGGTGATCGAAAGGTTTGGGCCGAGGTCCACGCCGATGAGCACGGCGTTACGGATCAGCTGTGGGATATGCGCACCCTGAATCGCGCTGCCCGCGATCAGGCCGACCGGAAGATTGTTGACGATGTTGGCGAGCAATGCCACGCCAAACGCCGACGCGAGGCTTGCTGTTGCGGGGTCCCGCCTCGGCTGCCTGCTGCAGCAGATGGCGGCTTAGCGTGAGCGCGCCTGCCTGGTCCACTGCAGCGACCATCACGAACAATCCGGCCACCAGAAACAATACGCTCCACGAGACGTGCCTGAGAACGCCGAACGGCGAACCAACCACGACTGCGACAACTAACGCCGCGAGAAACGTCGGCAATCCAAGATCGACGCCGAAAGAAGAGGCGATCATCAGCACCACGCCCGCAGCCAGGATCCCGCCAGCAGCGAACTTCCCGGCTCTCGACAAATCGGGTCGCTCGACTTTTCTCTCCATACTGGCGCGGAGATGTTTCCCCACGGCGAATCGAAGCACGAAGAACGTCACCGCGATGGCAGCCACCGAAGGCAAGGCGAACGACTTCATCCACGCTCCCAGCCGCGGCATTTTCGAGCCATAAACAACGATGTTCGCGGGATTCGAAATCGGCAGCACGAAACTCGCGGCGTTGGCGATGAATGCGCAGATCAGAAGGTAAGGAAGCGGCTTCGCGCGGGCTTTTCTGACCGCCGCCAACACGGCGGGCGTGAGCACTACAGCCGTCGCATCGTTCGAGAGGAAGACGGTGACCAGCGTGCCGACCGCGTATACGATCGCGAACAGACGACTCCGTGATCCTCGCGCAAGGTGGATCGCATCCGCCGCGATCCAGTCGAAAACGCCCTCGCGGCGCGCCAGTTCCGCCAGCAGCATCATCCCGGTGAGGAACAGGTAGACATCGGTTCCGCGACCCACCGCCGCAAGCGCGTCACGCGGCGAGACGATCCGAAAAACCACAAGCAGCGCCGCGCCCGAGCATGCCCATACCGCCTCGGAGACACGCCACGGCCGGATCAGAATCAGCAGAATTGTAATGCCCGCGATGGTCCATATCACCAGTAACGATGGTAAGCGGATGAAGGCTTTTTGATAAACCCAACCCGCTCTTTACGCGTCCCAAATGTGATGGATCTGCGAACCCTCCTGGCTCTCCTTATTCTGATTCCCCCGGTAAATGCGCACAGCCTGAGCGCTGCCCTTGAGGAGGTTCAGCGGAGCGGTACCGTTGTGTATGCCGTTGACTACCCGGGCGCCTTTCAAACGAACGCTTCTTCCGAGGACCTTCGCCGTCTCACTGACGAGACAGGGGGAATACTCTTCGATCCCCCCGGCGAGGATTATTCGGAGATTATTTCCCGGGTCGCGGCCGACCTCCACGGACGCTACATTCTCGGATTCCGGCCGGAATCATCGGCGAGCGAAACCCGGAATCACTCGTTGAAGGTAGAGGTCCTCGCCCCGGAGCGACGGTGCGGGCTCGCCGCGAATACTCCGGCACGTAGCAGCGTTACGCGGTGTTACCGCGTGTGCGGCTCGAACAACGACGAAACCGCGCCCGCAGGGTCGGCGATCACCGAGAACCTCCCCACCTTTTCCATCGTCATCGGTTCCATGTAAACGCGGGCGCCGAGTTCCTTCGCCTTCGCGGTTGAAGCATCGCAATCGGCAACCTGGAGGTAGATCATCCAGTGGGGCGGCGAACTCGGATTCTGCATCGAGACCGGCGTAATCCCGCCGATATAGTCGCTTCCGTTCTTGATATGCAGGTAGCCCGAGTCGTCCTGCGCAGGCTCGATTTCCCAACCGAATAGCTTCGAGTAAAGAGCGCCCGCGGCCTGCGGATCGGGCGAATTCAAATCCGCCCAGCAGAGGCTTCCCGGTTCGTTGTGAATCTGAATACCGATATGTTGTTTCGGCTGCCAGACCGAGAATACAGCGCCGGTCGGATCCTGCAGCACCGCCATGCGGCCGTGAACATCCACGTCGAAAGGCGGTGCGAGCACCTTACCGCCCAGTTCTCCCGCGCGCTTTGCCGCATCGTCGGCGCTCTCCTACGCCGATGTATAAATTCCAGTGCGACGGGATGCCCATAGCGTTCTCGTCATCGCGCTGCTTGAACACAGCCGCGCAAACGCGGCTCTTCAGCGCGAACATGGTGTAGACGTCATCCGGCCCCACCGGGAAGTCCTGAAACTCCCACCCGAAAAGAGACGTGTAGAAAGTTTTGGCAGCGTTCTGATCGGTACTGCTCAACTCGATCCAGCTGAACACGCCCGGTTTGTGTTTGTCGACTTCGGCCATGAAGCGGAGTATAGCCGATTTCCCTGTTAATTTGACGTGTCAAAAGATCCCGGGGAAAAGGGCGGCCCCGCTGGTCCTCCAGCCCGATATACTGGCTTTAAGTATGCGCAAGCCATGGGTTGCAAAGCGATCGTCCGACGCCATCCGGACCCAGATGCATTACGCCCGCAAGGGCCTCGATCACCGAGGAGATGGAATATGTCGCCCGGATCGAGAAGGTCTCGGCCGAACTGATCCGCGCGGAAGTCGCGCGCGGACGCATGATCATCCCGGCCAATATCAACCACACCAACCTTGAGCCGATGGCAATCGGCGTCGAATCGAAGTGCAAGATCAACGCCAATATCGGCAACTCCGCCACCACCTCGAATATCGACGAAGAGCTGGAAAAGCTGCGCTACTCCGTGAAGTTCGGCGCCGACACGGTGATGGATCTTTCGACCGGCGGCGACATCCCGGAGATCCGCAAAGCCATCATCGCGAATTCGCCGGTGCCGATCGGCACGGTGCCGATCTACGAAGCGCTCTCGCGCGTGCGGCGCGTGGAAGACCTCAACATCAACGTGATGCTCGAGGTGATCGAAGAGCAGGCCCAGCAGGGTGTGGATTACATGACGATCCACGCGGGCGTGCTCGTGCAATACGTGCCTCTCGCGTCGAAGCGCATCACCGGTATCGTCAGCCGCGGCGGCGCGATCCTCGCCGAGTGGATGGTGAAGAACCATCGCCAGAATCTGCTCTACGAGAACTTCGAAGCCATCTGCAGGATCTTCCAGAAATACGATGTCAGCTTTTCTCTGGGCGATGGCTTGCGCCCCGGTTGCATCGCGGACGCCAGCGATGAAGCGCAGTTCGCCGAACTGAAGACGCTGGGCGAACTGACGAAGAAAGCCTGGGAGTATGACGTTCAGGTGATGATCGAAGGCCCCGGCCACATTCCGCTCGATCAGATCGAGATGCAGGTCGACAAAGAGCGTGAGATGTGCTACGATGCGCCGTTCTATACTCTGGGACCGCTCGTGACCGATATCGCGCCCGGCTACGACCACATCACGTCGGCCATCGGCGCGGCGATGATCGGCTGGCACGGCGCGTCGATGCTCTGCTACGTGACGCCGAAGGAGCACCTCGGCCTGCCGAATCGCGAAGACGTCAAGGCCGGCATCATCGCTTATAAGATCGCCGCCCACGCGGCGGATATTGCGCGGCATCGTCCCGGCGCGCGCGACCGAGACGACGAACTCTCCCGCGCCCGTTATAACTTCGACTGGAATCACCAGTTCGAACTCTCGCTCGATCCGGAAACCGCACGCTCCATGCACGACGAAACGCTGCCGGAGGAAGGCTTCAAGGACGCCGCGTTCTGCTCCATGTGCGGGCCGAAGTTCTGCTCCATGAACCATTCCGCGAAGGTGGAGAGCTTCACGGCGGAGCAGGCTGACGAAGTTCTGCACCACATCGCCGGCGCCGATTAGCCCCCTGGAATTGGCCCCTCGTGTGCTTATTCGGGCACTGAGGTGTGCATGAAACGACCTGGTTTCTTATTGTTAGCCGGGATCCTGTTGATCCCCGGCTTCTTGTCCGCGAAAGACGACAAACATCTGGATCCCTATGTCACCGGCCCGGCCAATGAGGCCAAGCTCGATTCAGGAAGTCCGGCATAAGCTGGTGACGCTGCCGTATTTCGGCGTGTTTGACGATATTGGCTTCAACGTTTCCGGTGGCACTGTCACGTTACAGGGCCAGGTGACTCAACCCGTCCTGAAAGACGATGCAGGCCGCACGGTGAAGGGCGTCGAAGGCGTCACCAATGTGATCAACAACATCGAGGTTTTACCGCTCTCGCCGAACGACGATAATATTCGGCGCGCCGTCTACCGCGCAATCTACGGAGACCCGATGCTTTCTACGCGATATGGTTATCAGGCGTTGCCCTCGATCCACATCATCGTGAAGAACGGCAACGTACGACTGGAAGGCGTGGTGGCGAATGAGATGGATCGCAATGTGGCCGACATCCGGGCGAATGCGGTTTCGGGCGTTTTCCACGTTGAGAATGATTTGAGGATTGAAGGTAAGTAGACGTTCAGATTTGTCGCTCGCGGCGGGATAGCGCCGGTCCCGTCGCCAAGGGAACACTTTAGAGACGGGAGTGTCGCAAACATCTATATCGCGTCTCGGTTAATTGCAGAATGACTTAGCTTGCTCATCTGCGGATTGTCTCGAATCAATACCACGGCCGATCGTTCCGTCCGCTACCAAACCCGATCGGGGAGTTTGTGGCGCCAAATATTGTACCCCGCACAGGGTCGATCTTTCGTGCGGACTCGCTGGAACAAGAAGCCCTATTCCCTGGTGGCCCACGCTGGGATTTCTTTCTTACTGTCCTCCTGCCGAATACCGCTCCGCGGCCCTTGGGGGGATGTAAGATGGCCAAGCGCTTGATCACTTCCGTCGTAAACGGTGCGATACGGCCCACTTACAAGCGAAGTTTGGCCAAACCCCGTGAGGGGCCTTTAAGAGAAAATTTCCTCCGCGCCGGATGCGTTGTCACTTCGAGGCCGTAACTGTATGAACTTTGGTAGCGCTAACGGGAATCGAACCCGTATTCGCCACCCTCTAGCGTTTCCTATAAGTTACTGAAACCGGAATCGCAGGAATCGCACTGTGCGCAAGAAAATCAGGCCGTTTGTACAAAACATGTACACGGACTTGGCCAACGGTTTTCAGAATTGCTGGGAGGGACCAGGGGGTGAACAATGCTGTTTTTCGCGGGTGTCTCATGGGGCCCATGTCTCGAATGCTGACGCCATCAACTCCTGCTCCGCTTTAGGAATGCGAAGCCTGCCTGCTTCTTGCCTCCACTCCGCGACCACCCGGGTTGTCCGAGCGACGATTTCTTCCGCTTCAGTCTTCGACATCCCGTACCCCCGGTGAGCTTCCAGTGCGATTGAGACATCGCAGGCGGAATCCACTTCGTCAATTGCCAGTGAGAGTTCGTCCCTCTCAATCGAAGGATTCAGATCAAACGCTGGAGAAAGGGTAATGCCTCGCTCGCCAATGAAGAACCCATGATTGCGCAGGTGATCGTCAGTATTGTGAATCAGAATGCTGAAGACGACGCGGCGGAAGAGTTCTCTGGAGTCTTCTCGGGTATTGGCGCCCTGCGATTGCAACAGGTCGATCAGTTCGAGGTAACTTGCACCGGGCTCTCCGTCCCTCCGTTGCGTCAGCGTCATCGCTGATACGAACGCCAATCGCCGATTCTCGGGAGTGCGATCAAATCTTTTCGCCAGGAACGTCGTATACGCGCTCTCCGGCACACGCAATGCTCGGGTTGGCGGAACGTTGACGCCTGCTCTGGCGGCCAGGCGATGGGCAACGAGTTCCCAGGCGCCGACATCGCGCCGATCCTGCCGGCTGGGAAACTTCGCCAGGCAGAGGGCGCCGTCTTCGTCTCTGACGGATGCTTTGGGACGTGCGCCACCCAAAGATGTTCCAGGCGCAAACAATTGCGCGAGCCACCGTTGATAGTCAGGATGCTCTTCATCATCCGCGTGGATTTCGAACTCAAGGCTCGCGGCCTGAAGGTCGCGTAACGACGTGATCGGCGGTGCCGCGAACTGATCGTCACTGTCGATAAATTGCCCGGAATCCGGATCTCGGAAGCGGAGCGCGCCCAGCCTTGTTTCGTCGTGAACGCCGAGCAGGAAATCCCACTCGGTCAACGATCGGGCTCTGCGTCCCTGCTGGCGCGCTCGCAGGTTTTCCCGTTTCTGCATGAGGACCCGGCCCCATCGATCTGGAGAGGAATCAAGGAAAATGCCAAAGTTGGTGCGATCGGGACCGGGATACTGAGGTCCCGTAACCAACGCGAGATCGGGGTCAAACGTGAACGCTGTGGGCCGCTTGAGCCACCCGTCGTCATACGCGAAGGACAAGATGTCGCCAGTGCGGCTGCTCTGGCAACGAAGTGTACCCATCAAGGCCGGTTCGTCAAGCTGGGGCAGGTCGACAAGGACCGTGACAACTCCGGGCCGCCTCGGCGTCATGACAGTTCCTTGGATTTTTTGGGGACCGCCCTTGCATTTTGCACGGATGCAGATTCGGTAACGTGAGAGCGCCGGGGGGCTCGCCGATTCGGACCGAGACTGGCATCCTGCAGTTTTCGTCCAAACAGATCGTCGAGGGCAATCGCGGCGAGGTCGTTCTCGAGGCGTAATGCCTGGAGAACCCGGGTGTAAATACCTAACGCGACCGCCGGGTCACCCTGTTCAACGCGGTGCAGGGTCTTGCGCGTGATCCCCGCTCGCTCGGCGACCGTCTCGGCGGAGAAAGCCCGACGGAGCCGTGCTTTCCTGAGATTCTCTCCAAGGCTTGCGAGCAGTCGAGAGACCCGCGGAAGCATTGGCGGTATTTGCCTGGACATACTGAGTCATATCTTACCCCAAAATTCACTCATCAGGATGAGATATGACCCATTACATCAATCCGGTAGTGCTCCGCGAAGCGTGGCTCGCCATCGTTCAGCAAACTCCAGTGAGGGGACAGTACCGCATCAACTCCCCGTCTGATGTTCGTTACGTTGACGGCAGTACCCACCGAAAGTGCGGCTGGTCAAGTTGCTCGATAGGCATGGCCGTTTCCTCGATGTGTTTGCGCACGCGCAACTCTCGGAGCGTTGTCCGTGCGTCGGCCAGTGTGCAATTCAGGACCTCTTGGATTTTACGGACGCCCTCAGCATGCAGGCCCTGCTCAGTCTCCACCGGGCCAAGATTCACGAGCGCATCACAGAGAAGTTGCTCCTGCTCCGGCGACATCGGCCAAGTATACAATGCCCCGAAATACTTCTCTGGCGCGATCATTTTCACGCAGTTGCGACAATGATGGCTAGATCACGAAATTGATCGGGCCAATTTCGCTCCGTGGCGACCTCCGGGACGATGACGCGCTCCTTCAAGAATGCCGCGGTGCCGCATGGATCCGCGTCGAGCGCAGTGGGCACGGGGATGATTGCGGAAATCCACTCGCGGGAAACCCGTCGGCCGCCAGCTTGCCAAAGCTGTTTTCCGCTTGCATCCATTAGCAGGGCATTTGCGACGAACTACGAAAAGCCTTCGAGGTCTAACCCGGGGACTGCTGTGAACGGTCGGTCGGTAATGTCGCTTCGCCTCGGCATTCTGACGCGGTGATCTTCCACTCCAGGTCGTCATCGCGCGAGGACGAGTTTTCGACTTCCGTGCCTGCAGGCTGAGCTCTCCAGCCTCATATCGCGCCGTGGTGGTGGCGACGGAGTACATCTCGAGCGGACGCTGTGATCGTGCGAGGCAAAGAGCGGGCCGGTATTTTAGTTGTTGGCGGCCTTTCGTGGCACTGTTTTCCGCGATTGAACGGTTCCTCGATATGTTGTTGGTTAGAAGTGATTGACCATGCCCGTACTGGGCACCCTTACAGGTCGAACCAAGAGCCGGGTTTTAAAACATGAGAATAGTAACGTACAGCGACCTGCATCTTGAATTCGGATCGGGCTGGGTATTACCGGCCGATCTGCATGGCGACGTCATGATCCTGGCCGGCGACATCATAACGTTCAAGGATTATGCGCCGCTCGATCATCTGCTGCGGAATTGGAAAAAGCCCGTCCTCTATGTGGCGGGAAACCACGAATACTATACGCAGATGCCGATGAACGGGGAGGAAGAGAAGTTCACGGGTTGGCTGGCGAGCAACCATCCGCAAGTGAATCTCTTGCGCGACGAAGCAGTCAGTATAGGCGGGGTAAATTTCTTCGGCGGCACGTTGTGGACGGATTTCAGAGGCGCAGATCGCGGTGCGATGGAGGCAGCCCGCTCTCAGATCAATGATTTTCGGCTGATACGCAATCCGGAAGGAACGGTTTTCAGGCCTGTCGACGCTGTGGCGCTGCACATGAATTTCGTGTCAAAGCTGCAGAAGTGGTTCGGGCAGGACTTAGCCGGACCGCGTGTGGTAATCACCCATAATGCGCCCGTCATCAATCCCAACACGAAGTTCAAGGACAGCCCGCTGATGCCCGCTTTCAATTCCCTGGACATGATCGAGGTCATTGAAAACCGCCAGCCGGCCTTGTGGGTATATGGGCACACGCATGAATGCGACGATCAGACAGTCGGCAAGACTCGGATCATTTCCAACCAGTTGGGATATCCAGACGGACGTGGCGGTTTTGAGTGTAAAGAGTTTGATCAATCGGGTCTCCCGATTGAGTTGGAAGCCGTCGAGGATGGCTAATTCTAACTTTCACGTACCTGAGAAACGAGAAAGTGAGGGACAGTCCAATGGAAGATCCAGCAATGTCGCACAAACGGACCCGAAGAGGCGCGAGCAGCTCATCGGTGATCTGCGCAAGGCGCTCGGGCTTGAGGAGGACCGAGCGTCTCGCCTCATGGGCGCATCACGGCGCGAATTGATCTTGGATTCGAGCCCTGGCACCGCTTTTCGGGGCTCACTGCAGGGTCAATCATGTACAGCCAATCTGCAAGTACATGATAATAAAAGATTTGGTAGCGCTAACGGGAATCGAACCCGTATTTAAGCCTTGAGAGGGCTCCGTCCTAACCGTTAGACGATAGCGCCTGAACTCCCCTCAGCTTACCAGACCATCACCGGCTGCGCATCAGAACGGCCGCAGGCGTCCGGTCCGGCCCCAGGCAATACCCGAGGTGACGCGGAACTCGTTTTGCAGACCAACGAACTCCGTGGTTTGATAATGGTGGTAATCAAACCCCAACGTAGCGGTGAGTCCCTGACTAAACGAGCGGCTGAACGACATCGTCGCGCCATCGCTCTTATAATTCCCCAGCGCCGCCGTTATCGAACTCAGGGTATTGTAGTTTAGCCCGATCTGGAAATTGTACTTGCGGAAAAGCTGCGAGGCGAATCCGGCGCTGATACTCTCCTGGATCGAAGTCTGAAAATACCCGTTCCCCGGCGCAACCCCGTGTGCATAACCAACATTGACCGTCCTCTTGCGCCCGAAATCCTTGACGATCTGAGCCGATATATCGGTCGTATTCGATTTCGATGTTACATCCACGATTCCCGAGCCCTGCCCCAGCAGAGCCGCAAGGGCAGGAGACACGGGAATCTGCTGGAAACCGCGGCTGGCAATGTTGGAAGCTCCGCCTCGCAGGCGCAGTTGCAAAGTCCTCGAAATGGCATAAGAAAAAATCCCGCCGGCAGTATTGATGTCGCTGGTCCCGGAACCGTGCTCGTAAACGTAGTCGTTGACCGAATAATAGGCGCCCACCGTCATCTGGCGGGTTAGGCGGTAGTTCACGTCGGTATGCGCCTGTGCGCCGGTCATGCCCAGCAGGCCGGGCGTGTTTCGCTCTACCGCGAAATAATTGCCACCGCCGTCGAACGAGAGGCGCGAAGTCTGTTGCCACACGAAGTCGGCCTGAAGCGAAACCTGCTTGACGCCGTTGTCCGTAATCTGGATGTTAGGACTTGTCCCCAGGTTGATGTTCGCGATATTGTTATCCGGCCCGACCTCGGGGTTATTCAAAGCATAATTCTGCGACAGCACCGAGCCGCTCGCTCCGAAATTCATGGACAAGCGCCGCGAGAAATAGTGGCTATAGTCAAGTGCCAGTGCGTTATTCGCCCCGTTCAACCCGCTGCCCGCGGAATACCGCGTGTAGTTTCCGGAATAACGAAAACCGATCTGATCGTGCCGAAAGTAGTGCCGCCCCCCCACACTCCAGCTGAACGATGCCCCGAAGGGCGAAGTGCTGGCGATCGATTGGTTCGTATACGAAGTAGCCCCGCTGTCATAAATCGAATTGACGCCGACGGACTCGGTCCATTTCAACTCCTGGGGAATCAGCGGTCGGTTAACCGAATAACTCCGGCTGAGCACCGCCGGACCCGTGTATTCTTGCACGGGTTGATCGGTGGCATCACCCTCCGCAACACGCGGTCCTGCGCGCTGTGCGTCCCGGTCCGATGCGGCTATTGAACCCGGCAGCGGAGTGTCTGTCTGGGCGTTATTCTTCTGCTCGCCGGCATCCTTTTCCTTGTCTTTAAGAGTTACATCGGGAGTCCGGTCCAGCGGGTCGAATTGGCGAATCTCCTGTTCGCGCTGCTGTTCGGGTGTCAGGGGACGCAGATCTTTGTCGCGCAGGTCTTTGTCGCGCCGATCAGCATCTTTCTGGCTGGCCGGCGGCGCAGTATCAGGAGCCTGGTTTGCAGGGAGTGATGCCGCAGGCGCCCCGGCCGGCGCAGGCTCCTGCGCGGGCAGTGAGATGCCCCAGAGGGATACGGACAAAAGGGCCAACTGTGCTGCCAGACGCATGTTCTTTAAAGTCTGACCTGATGGCCAGACCATGTCAAGTTCCGTTGTACCACGGCTATTATCTTCAGTATGCGGTTTCACACGGAATACCTGACTTTTCATACCCGAAAGCATCGGGAGTACATAAATATTACACAGCAGGTGGAAGCGGCCTTGTCGAAAAGCGGCATCCGCGAGGGCATGATTCTCGTCTCCGCGATGCACATCACAGCGGAGTCTATGTCAACGATGCCGAAGACGGTCTGATCGCCGATATCGACGAATGGCTTGAGAACCTCGCCCCGTTTCGCGACGATTACCGGCACCACCGCACCGGCGAAACCAACGGCGATTCCCATCTCAAGAGCCTGATCGTGCACCACGAAGTCATCATTCCGGTGACGAACGCGAAGCTCGATTTCGGCCCGTGGCAGCAGGTTTATTACGCCGAGTTCGACGGACAGAGGTCAAAACGCGTCATCATTAAAGTAATGGGCGAGTAACGGAACGCTGTCCGGCCGTCTACACCGCCGAGGAGTCTTCCCGAAATGCGACCTAAAAGTCTCGTCGCTCTAATGCTTTGCGCGATTCTTGCGCCCGCCGCCGAGTTGCCGGTGCGCACCGTTGTCCTCTACAAGCACGGCGTCGGCTACTTCCAGCGCGCCGGCACGCTCGGGCCCGGCGAATCCGCGCGCCTCGATTTCAAAGCCGCCGAAATGAACGATGTGCTCAAGTCGCTCACCATCAACGACCGCGGCGGCAAAGTCACCGGCCTGCGCTACGACTCCAGCATTCCGCTCGATCAGAAGCTCTCCGAGTTTCCCTTCCGGATCAACAACGGCGAGCCGCTCAGCGCCGTCATCGATCAGCTCAAAGGCGCGCGCATCGAGATGGAATTCGGCGCGCAGAAGGTCGCGGGCGCGATCGTCTCCGCGCGTCTGATCGCGGCCGACAAGGACCATCCCGAGCGCGAGCAGTTGACGCTCCTGATGGACACCGGCGAACTCCGCAACGTGGATCTCGCGGCCGCCACGTCGATCCGCTTCCCCGACGCGAAGCTGCAACTGCAGTTCAAGGATTATCTCGCCGCTCTGACCGGCGCGCGCTCGCAGGACAAGCGCAGCGTCTACATCGATTCCACCGATTCGAAGTCGCGCGACGTGCAGGCGGATTACATCATGCCGATGCCCGCATGGAAATCGAGCTATCGGCTGCTGTTCGCCGACACCGGGCAGCCCACGCTCGAAGGCTGGGCGATCGTCGACAACACCACCGGCGAGGACTGGACGAATGTGCATCTGTCGCTCGTCTCCGGCAAACCGATTTCGTTCATCAGTCAGTTGTACGCGCCGAAATACATTCAGCGGCAGGGCGCCGAGTTGCCCGAGGATCAGGCCGTCGCACCGACGGTTTACACGGCGCCGCCAGTCAAAGCGAGCCCCGCCGCACCCCGCGCAATCAACGGCAGAGCCCAGGGGCAAGACGGTACGTCGTCCGTCTTTGCGCCAGGACGCGGCGGCGGAGGTGGCGGAGGCGGCGGCTGGGTTCATGGTCAACGGAGCAGACACGCTCGCCGAAGCGAGCTCGATAGAGAGCGCGCGGGCGCTGCCACCGAAATCGCCGATCTGTTCGAATACAGCATCGCTACCCCAGTCACCGTCCGCAAGGACGAATCGGCCATGATGCCGTTTCTCCAGCAGAAAGTCTCCGCACGCAAGCTGGTCATCTACTCCGATTCCAGCAAGCCAAACCCATTCAGCGCAGCCGAAATCACCAACAACACCGGCAAGACGCTCGACGGCGGACCGATCACCGTCTTTGACGCTGGCGCATACGCGGGCGAAGCGCTGGTCGAAACCTTCAAGAACACCGACAAGCGCTTCATCAACTACGGCGTCGATCTCGGTACGCAAATCGCCACCAACCTCGACTCGCGCAACGATTCCGTGCGCGAACTCCACGCGCACAACGGCCTGTTGATTACCAGATCAGCGCAGGTGCAAAAGAAAACCTATTCAGTCCACAACGTCGACGCACGCGAGAAAACGCTGATCATCGAACACCCGGTGCGCCCGGGATATAACCTGATCGACACCGCAAGACCCGTCGAAACCGCCCGCAACGTCTATCGCTTCGAAATCAAGCTGCCCGCCAATGGCGCCCTCGATTTCCCCGTGACGGAGGAACACGTCTACGATACGCAAACCTCGGTCTCATCCCTGAATCCCGATGGCCTGCTGACTTACGTCCGCAACAAAGCGATCAGCGACAACGCCAGGCGGCAGTTCCAGCAGATCGCCGATGTGAAAACAAAGATCGCCGATACGGACGCCGAGAAGACTTCCGTAACCAGTCAGATCAACACACTCACCCGCGACGAAGAGCGCAACCGGCAGAACATCACGAGCCTCTCCGCGGTAAGCGGCCAGCAGCAGATCGTGCAGGATTACGCGCGCAAACTCGCCGATCAGGAAACGCAGATCGCGAAATTGCACGATCGCGAAGCGGCTCTCGATCAGCAGCGCGCCACGCTGCAGATGCAGCTGAACGGCCAGATCGAGAAGTTGGATTTCTAGAGAGCCTTGCTGACGCGCCGCCTCTGACCAATTACCTCCCCGCCCCGGCGGCCAGAGTCTCTCGCGGGATTGCCTTGCCGCCGAGGAATACCGTTTCGATCGTGTTGTAATTCTCGACATTCTCGAGCGGATTGGCGCGCAGAAGCAAAAGGTGCGCACGCTTGCCCTTCTCGACGCTCCCGATCTCGCGCTCCAGATGCAGAATGCGCGCGTTATCAATCGTTGCGGCCCGAAACAACTGCCTGGCGCTTACGCCGACCGCGATCCACCTGCGCATTTCATAAAAGCCATTGAGGCCAGGAGGATTGCTATAGATTGGCGCGCTGGGCGTGTCGGTGCCGAACAGCAGTCGTGCACTATGCTGAGCCAGATAACCGGTTACCGCGTCTCCAAAAGCGCCAACGCGCTCGTACGCCTCGGCCGCGTGTCGCCAAGCTCTTCCTTCCCGAACCAACCCCCTTCCGGCGAGCGATACCATGCGATCAGCTTTGGCGAATAGACGCGCGACACCAGCGGGTCCGCCAAGAATCGATCGTCGAGCACTGCCCCCAGGCCGCGAATCACCTGCGCCGTCGGTTGATAGCCCATGCCGCGCAGGAGAATCGCCTGCAGAATCGGTTCGACGCCTTTGTCCAGCGCGGCCGCCGTGGACCGATGTCCATTCCACATGCCGTGAGCAATCACATCGACGTCGGCCTCCACCGCGAATTCCTGCGCCGCCATCGAGTTCGCATGCAGGAACACGGGCATGCCATGGGCGTGCGCGGCGGCAACCACGGCCCGGATCATCTCGACACTCGGAACCGGCAATCGGCCCGCATCGGCGCCGAACCCGCTCTCCCGATACGACTTCACGCAGATCGCTCCATCGCGGCTCATCCGCTGCACCACTGCCTGCGGTGTGTGCTGTGCCTTGTCAACCGCCGCCGAAAGTGTTCCTGCGTGCCCGGCGTTGAACAGGAAATACGGACTATCGGCGAAACCCCGGAACGAGTAACCGTTCACCATAGGCGTGCCGCCGCAGAAGTATGCATCCGGCCGCATGTCGAGCGCATTCCATTGCTTGATTGATGAAGCGAGTATCGCCGAGTGAAAGCACGGTCGTGAAGCCGAAATACAGATAGCTGCGCGGTTCCTGCACTTCCTCCTCGGCGGCGAGATCCGGATGGGCCGTAAGCTGCGAAGGACCCATGCCGGGCACCTGCCGCAGGTGCGTGTGGCTATCGATCAACCCCGGGATCAGGAATTTCCCGTGACCGTCAATCTGAGATCGCCCTTCTGGTCGGCCTTCAGGTGTTGAGTGCTCACTGCCGTTATCCGCCCGTTTTCGATCCCTACATACGCGTGCTCCAGAGGCTCCGCTCGCTCCGGGGAAATCACCGTCACATCGCTGATGACGGTGGCCGCCGAGGCGCAGCAGCCATATACGAAAAGCAAGAAGGCGCCGCCCCACGCCGCGCGAGTAGATAATTGACGAGCATCGTTGTCCATGATCCGGTGGAGCAAAACAGGTATACGCAGCTCACCGCCAGGAGTTCGGAGCCTTTTCGCCGGAAGGCGCCCGGTTGTCGGCCCTGAGATAGCGCCGGTATGTTACCGCGGCGAAATGGTAGTCAGCCCGTGAGGGTTGCGCACTTTTTCGACCGCCGTTTTCGCCGCATCATTCACGGTGAAAAGCTCAAACGAATCGAAATCGTCCTCGGTCACCGGCGTCAGCGCCGTATCCCGGTAGTTTGCGGCTTCCGGATCGTGCCTCAGTGCCTTGCGGAAGCGGCCGTATTTCACGATCGCCGCGCCCAGCTTGAAGTGCTTGTAAACCAGGTCCGCCACATACCGCGGATAGAAGCTGAAAACGCTCTCCCTGCGCGAAGGTTGGGCGCCGATCCCGCCGGTACTTACGCCGCAGATACCCGCCCTGCAGTGGATGAATCTTCTCCAGTTCCGCGCAGCCGTAATACCAGACCAGCAGAAACAGAATCTTGCCCGCGCTGATCCCAGTGGCGGCCGCCCGCCGCATCACCGTTTTCATGTGCTCCGACGAATAATAAACCCGCCACGAATCCTGATACACCTGCTCGAACTCTTCCTTCGACATGAGCGGATGCGCCATCGTGGCATGCTCCAGATCGTACTTATTCAGATCCGGTTCCATGTACGTGCCCGCTTTGTAGAGCCGCTGATGATCTTCCGATCCCGGCAGCGGCGTGAGGCAATGAAACTCCAGAAGGTCGATCGGCAGCTCGCGCTGGATGATCCCGATGTCGCGCACGATCGATTCCGGCGTATCGGCCGGAAAGCCGAGAATATAGCCCGCGAACACCGTGACATGCGCGGCCTTCCATGCCAGCAGCATCTTGCGGTATTCGGTGATCTTGTTCTGCTTCTTCCGCGCTCCGCCGAGGCTCTCGGGGTTGATGTTTTCAAGCCCGATGAACACCCGCACCACGCCCGCCCGGCCCGCCTTCTCGATGAACTTCGGCAGCCGGTGGCACATCGTATCCACCTGGATCACGAACTTCACATCGAGCTTCTCCAACTCGCGCAGATGGATCAACCGGTCGAACACCTTCTCCCAATCCGAATTGCGCGCGAAGTTATCGTCGGTGATGAAAAAGCGCTTGATGCCCTGCGCCAGATTGCGCCGGATAATGGTCTCGATCTCATCCGCGGAACGATGGCGCGATTTGCGCCCCTGCACGTTGATGATGGTGCAGAACGAGCACTGAAACGGGCAGCCGCGCCCTGCATCGAAGCTGGTGAGGCTGCCGCCGGTACGCTCCACCCGTGACACCGGAAGCATCGGCAGCGTGGTGCCTTCAAGCGCCGGCAGATCGTCCATGAAGTTGTAAAGCGGCTTGAGCGCGCCCCGCGCGACATCGCGCAGAACCATCTCGAAGCGTCCTTCCGCTTCACCCGCGAAGAGCGAGATCCCGAGGTCCATCGCCTCTTTGAGCTCGGGCGGAATTTCCGGCAGCATCGAGATCACGCCTGAAACATGGAACCCGCCGATGCAGACGTTCACCCCCGATTTGCGCAGCACGCGAGCGATATCCATCGCTCGCGGATACTGATTCGACTGCACGCCGACCAGCGCCACGAGGCCATTTCCGTTGGCCATCGCCTTCGCGATCCGTTCCGGACGCACCCGCGTATTGGTCTCGTCAATGAGGGAGATTTCGATTTCGACGTCATCGCCCAGAACCCGGCGCTCCTGGCAATCGAGCGCCAGCCCGTTCAGTACCGCGAGCGTATTCGAGGGAATCGCCGAACGGAGCCATTGGATGGGATAGCCGTCGTCATCGTAGTGCGTCGGCTTGATCAGAAGCAGCGGAAACTGCTTCGAGCCGACCTTATCTGACATCTAGCCATAATACTCTTCGTAAGAATTCGCACGATGGAAGGTTCAAACGGTTTAATCCTTGCCCAGGTCGAGCACCTGAATACATCAGTAAAATTGACTTATGACACTGCGATGGAAAGACGTGTTGGAATTCGCGCGCAAAGGGAATCCGAAGCCGGACCACAAAGTGGCGAAGAGCGATGCCGAATGGCGACAGCAATTGAGCCCGGAGCAATACCAGCGTCACGCGACAGGCGGGCACCGAGCGGGCGTTCAGTTCGGAAATGTGCGGCCTGTTCGAGCCGGGACTTTATTCCTGCCTGTGCTGCGAGACTTTGCTTTTCGACGCCAGTGAAAAGTTCGACTCGGGTACCGGGTGGCCGTCATTCACTCAACCGATCAAACCAAATGCGATCGCTTATAATGCCGACGATTCGTATGGAATGACACGGGTGGAGACCGTCTGCAACACCTGCGACGCACATCTCGGACATGTGTTTCCCGACGGTCCTCCGCCGAGTGGGCTGCGCTATTGCATGAACGCGGTCGCCTTGAAGAAAGTCAAAGCGACCGCGGCAGGTTAGTCAAGTTAACACGCGCGGCTCAGAAAATCATGCGTTCCTGAGCCGCGACTGCGAAGGAGCGGTTTACTATCGGCCGGGGCCGCCGCCACGTGCGGGCGGGTTCATGTTGTGGAAGCGGCCGTAATACGCCGCTTTACCGATGACGTGGCCGTCCATCGCTTTCAGGAGTTCGTCGCGCGTGCAGTTGGCAGGCAGGTCCAGCTTGGTGTCGAGCGCGTAGAATTCGAACAGATAATGATGGATCGGTCCGGCGCCGGCGCCGGGTCCGAACCACGAGGGCGTGCCGCGGCCTGCTGCAATGCCGGGGCCGTTACGCGTGCCATCGGGCAGATCGCCGGCTGCAATACCTTCCGGGATCCCTGTAGAGGTGCCGGGAATGTTGAACGCCGACCAGTGAAGCGTGTCCGTTGGGGTCTTGTCGGTGGAATTCTCGGTGTCGTGAAAGATTACGGCGTAGGTCTTCAAGGTATCCGGCGCCGGGGCGTCTGCAGTGCCCCTGCTCCAGTGAAACTGGAACGCCGGGTTTTTATTATCGCCGTAGAAGGAATATTTCAGCGGAATTTCGCCGCCATCGGGCCATGCGTCTGTGGTGACGGAAAATGACGGTCCGCCCGGACCGCGTCCACCGCCGCCGTCCGGCTCGTCCGCCGCCCGCGCCGCCGGCCGGCGGTCCCTGTGCGTTGCCCATCGCGGCCAGCGAGAGGCCCGCAATGGCTGAAAGTAAAACTCGTCGTGTCTTTTGCATTCGCATTTCTCCCAACTGGGATAGTCTATACGATTCCGCTTGACGGCGGCAGGCGGTTGTGCTAATTTTTCAGCATAGTGCTAAATAATCAGCATTCACTCGTCGCGGCGGGAACGCCAGATCATGGATATCCTGATCGCGCGCGGCCGCGCTTCGGCGTCCGAGGTGCAGGCCGCCATGGCCGATGCGCCCGGCTATTCGGCGGTGCGGGCGACGCTCCGCATCATGGAAGAGAAGGGCCATATCCGCCATGAGCAGCAGGGCGCGAGCTACGTCTATTTGCCAAAGGTGGCGCCGGAACGCGCCAAACGCTCGGCCTTGCGCCACATGCTGGACACCTTCTTTAACGGATCGCCCGAGCAGGTGATGGCGGCGCTGCTGGATGGGAAGCCGAGCGCCGAAGAACTGGACCGGATCGCCGCGATGATCGAGCGGGCGCGCACGCAGGGGAGGTAGCGAATGGCATCGATACTGGCTGGCATCACGATTGTTTTCGCGATCGCGCTGGTGCGTGACGGCGCTGCTGTATCGGGCATCCGCGGCGCTGCGGCATCTGGTATGGACGTGCGCGTTCGGCGCGGCGCTGGTGCTGGCTCCGCTGCGATGGCAGGTTGCCAGCATCATGTTGTTGCGACGACGATACCCACACTGGCTGCGATTGCGCCTGTCACGACTGTCGCTGCAGCGCCATCTGCGCGCGGAGCGAGTATCGACTGGCCGACGATTGTGCTGGCCGTCTGGATTACCGGCACGATGATCCTGCTGCTGAGACTCCTGCTCAATGCGATTCGGCTGCGCGCGGTGGTGCGAGCCGCTGAGGGCCGTGCGCCGATTCTGACGAGTTCGCGCGTGCCCTGGTCCTCTGGCCACGGGACTGCTGCGCCCGATCATCCTGCTGCCGGATAGCGCGGGCACATGGACTCGCGCGCGCCGCAGAGCCGTGCTGGCGCATGAAGCGGCTCACATCCGCAGGCGCGATCCGGCGATCCTGCTGGCCGCGCATATCGCGACGGCTGTCTACTGGTTTCATCCGCTGTGCTGGCTCGCGGCGGCCCGTCTGCGCGCGGAAAGCGAGCGTGCCTGCGACGACGCGGCGCTGCGAACCGGTCTTCTTCCTTCCGGCTATGCAACGGACCTGCTCGATCTCGCGCGCATGTTCGACACTCAACTCGCCATTCCGATGGCCACAACCTCTCATCTGGAGTCCCGTGTGAAATCGATTCTCGATCCTTTGATCAACCGTTCATTCCCGGCGCGCGCGACGTGGCTCGCCGCGATCGCTTTGACTGCGGCGCTCGTCGCGCCGTTGACCACGTTCACTCTTCGCGCGCAGCAACCGGCCGGCGGCGCAGCGAACATCACCGGCATCGTTAGCGATCCGAGCGGAGCTGTTATGCGCGCGTGCGACCGTCGAGGCGATCAGTCAGACGGGCACGCGGGAGACGACGGTCTCCGACGCGACAGGCCGCTTCGCTTTTTCCGACATGCCGCCCGGCTACTACACAATCGAAGTTCGGGCGCCAGGCTTCGCGGTCTTTCGTGTGGAGAACCAGGCCCTCGTCGCCGGCGGCAAACTGGAAACCAACGCGCGCCTGACCGTAGGAGGCATCAGCGAGCACATCACAGTCGCTGCGCAGGGAACTCCGAAGCCGGCGGCTCCGGCGGTCGCGGGTAATGGCCGGCCGATCCGAGTCGGCGGCAACGTACAGCCGCCTACCTTGATCCAGCGGGTGAGCCCGGTCTATCCGGGCTTCCTGCAAGCCCAGGGCATCGAAGGCACGGTGGTTTTGTCGGCCGTCATTTCGAAGCAGGGCGTTCCGACATCGCTCAAGGTGGTGAAGAACCCGGGTAACGACGAGTTCGTGACCGCGGCGATAAGCGCCGTGGAGCAATGGCGCTACCAGCCCACGCGGCTGAACGGGGAACCGATTGAAGTGCTCACCACCATTCAGGTGGATTTCAAGCTGAGCCCCGCGACGCCCGTGATTGACGACCGGGTCATCAAATGAAGCGATTCCTGTGGATGCTGGCCACCGCGGGTCGCTCGCGGCGCAGACGTTGTCTTACGTCGCGTCGGTTACCGGTGAGGCGCATCGAAGGGCATCGGATTTTTCGCGGGACGATTCGTTCCCGACAGAGGAGCCTTGACATGGAGCTGGAGTATTTTCACAAATAGTGTGCACCGCTTGCTGACGCGCGCGGCTCTGCCACAGACCCTCGTTTCCGAGCCGCGACAGTAAATGGAGCAGTGCACGGTAATTGCGAAAATGCTCTACCGGGTGCTCCGATGATTCCGACGAGCCTCGCTGTTTACCGCGCTGAAAGCTTGTTCCGAGACGCCGGCCCGTCAACGTGCTGGTTGTGGATCGCTGTGCACCGCTTGCTGATGCGCGCGGCTCTGCCACAGGACCTCGTTTCCGAGCCGCGACAGTAATGGAGCGGTGTACCGTAATTGCGAAAATGCTCTAACTCTCGGGCTGAAGCTCTCAGGAACACTGGCCCGTCTACCGCAGTAACGCGATTAGAACTCGATCTGACGGACTGCGCCGGCAACGCCCGGCGCGACGGGATTTTCCCCGGGAACGTACTCGATCGCAATCGGCAAGGGCTTCTGCGGACCACAGGAAAAATCGAAGGTGGCGTTACCGTCGTGCTTGAGGATGATTTTGTCGGGCTCGGCCAGGACAAACGTCATCGTGTTCTGCCCGACCATCACACTCAGGCGGGCGACATCGCCGCTGCAATCGAGGCTCTTCGCGGTGCCTTCCACGCGCTCTCTTTTCTCGCGCGAAGGCGCGACCTCCGACTCAGCCATCGGGGTCCGGCGCAGCGTGGGGCGCTGGGATGAGTCCGGTGCGGCCTGTTCCGGCAGAAGCTGCACAGTGGCAACCTGCGCGGGATTTTTCCGCCCCGCCTCGCGTGCGTCGAGGTATCGGATCAGGTCGTCGGTCTGGCGCGTATCGGAGTCGGTGCGGTCCCACTTGCGCGCATTGACGGCGTTTTTGCGCGCCTGAACAAGATCGCCAGTCTGCGTGTACGCATAGGCGATCCCGTTGAAGACCGCGGCGGCTCGGTCGGAAGGGAGATTGCGCAACTGGGCAAAAGCTGCCAGTGCACCCTCAAAGTTACGGGCATTCAATTCGGCGAAGCCCAGTTCGAGGCGGGCGTCGATGTAGTCGGGCCTGGACTTCAGCGCGCGCAGAAGCGGGGGGATGATCTTGTCGTCGGGCTGACTCGCCGCGCGTTCCAGCTCGCGAGGTGCAAACACATCTGCGGATCGCTATCCCCCGGCCGCGAAGGCCTTTTCGAAATACTGGCGGGCGCGCATCATTGTCACCGTGCTGCCAGGCGAGGTAGCCGAGCGACCGGGGAACTTCCGGCTTGTCGGGGTTCAGCTGCGCGAGCTTTTCATAGGCCGCCTGCGCCTGGTCGCGTTTGTTGATGGCGGCGAGAAGGTCGGCGAGCGCGAGGTCGGAATCGAACGGGGAAACAGGCGACGCCTGGGCTTCCTCCTCTGATTTCGTGAGCTTCACGGGAAAGATCGGCGCCATAAAGCTGGTTCCGGACAAGATACGACTTGAGATCCGCGTAGACCTGCGCGGCGGAACGTCCATAAGCCGCCTGAGCCGCTTCGTTGACAGTCTTTCCCTGCAGCATGCGTATTCACGAACGCGGGAAATTTCGACTTGTAATCGGGCGCGAGGTAGAGCATGTGGACGAGCGCCCAGCTCTCGGCATAAAAGATTCCAGCCCGCTTGCTTTTCGTTGTAAACCGGCGACTTTTCGTCGACTGAAGTCAGGGCGTCAAAGCTGAGCCACTTCTCCTGCAGCAGTTCCTGCACGTGCCCGGGAATGAGTTCGCCTATGGTGGCCTTTCCACCGACCGGCTTGAGCGTGGAATATACGTCCGCCCAGCCTTCGTTCAGCCAGAGAGGCAGCTTCAGCCGGCTTTGGTGGACGATGAGGTGCATGTATTCGTGAATCGCCGTGGGGAAGTGCTCCAACTCGGCGTCCTGCATCACGATGTAGTTGCGGTCCCGGGTGGCGGTGAAGTAGGCGAAAGCAACTTCATTCCAGGCGTACGGCTTGTATTGCTTTTCCGATTTAAAAACGATGATGCGTACCGGGAATTCGGTGATGCCGCTGACGGGCGCGACCTGAGTGAAGAAGCTGCGGACTTGTTCGAAATAAAGGATTGCCTGGCGGCCTGATTTTTCGCCGGCCGTTGTGTAGAGCTCGAAGTGGGGCGTGGTGAGCTTGACCCATTGGGTCCGCGCCGAAGGCGGGAAGCGCGACGGCGAGGAGGAGACGAGAGCGGGCAGACGCATCGGATTTCGATGCCGTCAGCGCTTTTCGTGCCCTGCGTTCAGATCTTGCGATGCGGCGATATCCGCGCACGATGGCGCGGGAACATTCATTTCCGTGATGTCGCGCGAATGTGCTTCTATCGGCATCGGGGCTGGAGCCGGGATTATGCGGAATCATTCGCTGGATCAAGAGCTGGGTTCGGTTTCATGATCCGCGCGATCAGCGCAGGGCTTGTTGTCCAGGAGGATTTGGCGTTCGATAACGATCGCGAGCGGCGGGCTTCACGACCACCGGCCAACTCGGCAACAATCCTTTGTACTGGGAGGCATCGAACTGGAACGGCTTCGGGGCGACCGGATTTGGGACGAGGGGCGACGGCGTGAGAGGCGCGGTCTGCGCCCACATCGAAGCGCAGCCGGAGGCGATCAAAACAGCGCGGCAGAGCAGCCGGGTCAAGTTCACGTGAACCTCGCTTTCCAAATCCGGATTGTACCTTAGAATCGTGTCAGTGCCTTATGCCTGACTTACGCTATCCGATCGGCCAGTTTGAGCCGGGCCCGCCACCGGATGCCGACACGCGCGATGAATTGCTCAACCGGCTCGCCGACGCGCCGGGTCAGCCTCCGCGCGGCTGTCGCGGGCCTGGCCGAGAGCCAGCTCGATACGCCTTACCGCTTGGGTGGCTGGACGATACGCCAGGTCGTCCACCATCTCGCCGATTCGCATATGAACTGGTTTATCCGGACCAGGCTGGCGCTGACCGAGAACGAGCCGGTGGTTAAGCCGTGGGACGAAGTGGCGTGGGCCGAGTTGCATGAATCGCGCACAGGGCTTGATCGAACCTTCACTCGATCTGGTGGACGGTTTGCATCGGCGATGGGTGGAGATGTTCCGGTCGTTGAGCGAGGAACAATGGAAGCGCGGGATGGTGCATCCTGAGCGGGGAGTTTTCGTGCTGAATACTTCGCTTGCGATGTGGGTGTGGCACATCCGCCACCACACGGCTCACATCACGGAGCTTGCGCGGCCGCATGGGCTGGGGATAGATCTCCCTGCACGCCGCCGTGGTTTGGCTGCAAACGCGCCCGGGACCCCGGCTGGAAACAGGTACAGTGAGACTATCCGGTGATGTCATCGCGGTCCATCAAGTCGTCGTTCTGGATCGGGTTGTTCTGGCTCGCGCTGGGCCTGATCAACGGTACCCAGGATGATCGGCGAAAGCCCCGAGCCTTGCATCAGCTTTGCTGACCCGAGCCAAATTGATCCGACCAAAGAAGCACGCAGCCGCACTCCAATTTACTTCTGTCCCCCAAAAAAGTGGATCTGACCGGCGGAACAGGGAATCCTTTCGTTGTCACCGTCGGTGGCTGCATTGGTCTGCCATGAGCGAGGTGCGAATTGCCACAGTCTCCTTTTGCCTCCTTTACATCGCGTGATTTGACCCGGACTACTCTGTCTGTTGCAGCGATCGGCGCGCTGATCGTCTCCACCGCGTGGATCGTGAGTCCATTTGTCTCGGCCTTTCTATGGGCGGTCATGATCGTCATCTCGACCTGGCCCGTCCTTTTGAGCCTTCAGGCCCGGCTCTGGGGAAAACGCGGAATGGCGGTCTTGGTCATGACCGTCCTGCTTCTGCTCGTTCTCGTGGTTCCGCTGGGGCTGGCCGTCTGGGTGCTCGTTAACAACAGCGAGCGGATCGCTGCGTGGGTGAGTTCCCTGCAAGAGGTCGGGCTGCCACCTCCACCTGCGTGGCTGTCCGGCATTCCGCTGGTCGGGCGACAGGATCACAGCCGACGTGGACACACCTCGCTGCCCAAGGTCCGGAGAGCTTCGCTGCCCAGGCGGCACCTTACGTCCGCCTCTTCATCCAATGGCTCATCGCTCAGATGGGTGGAGTCAGTGCAATGATTCTGCACTTCCTGATCACGGTCATCATGTGCGCGGTCCTTTACACGACGGGTGAGACGGCCGCGCGGGGAGTCCGGAAGTTCGCCATCCGCCTCGCGGGTTCCAATGGCGACAGGGCTGCCCTGCTTGCGGCAGGCGCAATACGGGGTGTGGCGATGGGCATAGTGGTTACCGCCTTCGTTCAGGTGATCATCGCCGGAACCGGGCTCCTGATCGCATCGACTCCGGGCACCCCGCTTCTCTGTGCCGGCATTTTGTTGTTGTGTTTTGCGCAACTCGGACCGGCACTGATCATGATCCCCGCCGTGATCTGGGAGTTCTACACCGGGCCCGCCTGGTCGGGATGTATTCTGCTGGTCTTCGCGCTCGTGTCCATGACGATCGACAACATCGTGAAACCCGTCCTGATCAAGAAGGGCGCCGACCTCCCGCTGCCGTTGATTTTCGCCGGCGTCATTGGCGGCATGATCACCGCGGGGATCATGGGCATTTTCCTGGGCCCGGTGATTCTCGCCGTTACCTACGAACTGCTGGCGGATTGGGTGGAGAACCGCCCCGAACCGGACACAGATACCCGCCTCGGCGTGGCACACAAACCAACGATGGTGCATGGATGAACCGCGCGGCCCGGTAAAGTCAACGCGCGACCTTCTATAGTGCGCGACATCTAAACCTGACCCAGCACCGGAGCACCTGTTTAGATCTGAACATCCCGATCGCCTCTATCTATCAGCCCGTGTCGAAAGTCCCGACCAACCGCTTGTTGACACGCGCCGCTCTGCAAAATCAATGCGTTACTGAGCCGCTACTGTGAAGGAGCGGCTTTTGATACAAGCTGCTATGGGCCGAGGTTGCCAATCCGAAAACAGCTACTTCCAGTCTGAACGTGCCAGCTTAGCGTCATTAGGCGCCGGCCTTCGCTGTCGACGATCGTGCACTTATCGAGTTCTACCGACCCGCACGCGTTTATCTTCTCGGGTCCGCCTACGCGGGGAGAATCGGGTCCGGACAGCGATCTCGACTTCGGCGTTGTCCTCCCCGGCCATGCACCGGAAGCTCTTTACCGCGACCGGAGCATTCGACAGCGTTTTTGGGGACTCCATACACCGGTGGACATCGTTCGATTGCGCGTTGGCGATTTCGACGCGAAGGTGGCCTATGTCCGGGCATCGCTGCCGGCAACAATCGTCCGCGAAGGAAAACTGCTTTATGACGCCGGGCGAATTGCCGCATAGGGAGGCTTCGAAGTGGCTTCGGCAGGCAGCTAAAGATCTGGCCGCCCCAAAAGGCGCTGGCGGAGGAGCCTGGCGATCCGTGTTTCATAGCCAGCAAGCTGCGGAAAAGGCTATTAAGGGATTGCTCACGTTTCGCTAGGTCGCGTTCAGGAAGACACACGATTTGACGGACGTGGGTCCGCAGTGCGCGGAGGTATCCAGATCGCCTTACGAGCCCGACGCGGCGGAGGCGGTTGCCGCGCTGACCATAGCGATCCGGCTGTGCGATTAGGTACGCCGCCGCATTGGCAATCTTCGGGAATGATCCTGCTGACTGATCCGCAATGGAAGGCGGCGTAGCGTTGGCAAAGACGGCGGCCTTTATCCAGCTCCGCACTGGTCATGAGCAAGTGATCGCGCGCGGATACAGGGCCACGTTGGTACCGAGTACGTTCATTGCAGTGCAGGCATTTTCAGCCGCCGGCCAGCGGATAGAATTGGAAATCAATGCTCATCCTGCCCGATTCCATTTACGAGGAGCGTCGACGGCTTTTGCGCGAGCGCGAAGCCGGCAAATTGACTGACGAGTCCTTCTACCGCCAGTTGCTGGCGTTGGATCCGGACGATTTCATGGGCCTGGCCGGGCTTGCGCGTGTGTTCCGCGACGCGGGCGATCGTATATCCGCCGAACAATACTACTGGCTGGCCATCACGGCGAATCCCTGCGCGAGCTCCCCCTATCTCGCCCTGGCGCAACTAATGCATTCGCAGCCGGAATCAGGGGCCTTGGCCATTGGATTGAGTGAACTCGCAATACTGAAACAGCTGCGGGAAGTCCATGATGAAAACCACCTGGGCGATCTCTTTCTCGATATGCTGACGAAAACGCCACTGCCGGCCGAAGCCGTCGAGAAGCTCACAGCATTGTCGGCTGAGGAACGAGGCCGATTGCTGGCCCTCGCGCTGCGGGACAGCCGCGATACGGAACCCGAGCTGGTGACCGAAATACTTCGCTTACCGCGACTCATCGAAGACCTGCTGGACGGATCCGACATGGACGCGGGGACGGTGGACGCGTTCATCGCCGAAGGCGAGAAAATCGCTCCGCTGCTGACCGGAGTAGTGCGTGCGTGGGCGCAGGATTTCCTCGGTGAAGACAGCGACGTGGAGCTTGAGAATGCGCTCGGCCTGCTGGGCGAAACAGGCACCCCGAACGAGATTCCCTGGCTGCTGGAGTTCGTCGATCTGGAGAACGACGCCGCCTCAGGTGCATCTTCATGGGCGTTGGGCCGCATCATGGATCGCCTGCCGGAGGAAGCGGTGCAGCTGCTTGAGTCTTTGGTCCCCTCGCTGGGGCTGCCCCAGCGGCTGAAGATTGCGGAGCTCGTGATTGCGCACGATCGCTTCGATCCGGAAAACCGGTTGTTCCGGCGACTGAGTGAAGGCCTGGAAGTGATGGAGCGGGCCGAACGGGACAGGTATTTGCCGCTTTTCCTGGTCTCCATGGCCGCCAACCCCCGGCGCGGCGGCGTCGGCGCCGCCCGTGCGATTCTACGCGCCAGAGGCGCCCTCCTGCCCCGTGACGCGCGGAGCGAAATTGAGAAACTATTGTCTCTGTTCGACGGCGTGGATGGACCGTCGCTGCCCGTTCCGCCGCCGGCTCCAACAATCTACGAAATCTGCGCCGGCGAGGCCGTGTGGGACAGTGCCGAAGACGAAGACGACGAAGACCACGAAGACGACGAAGACGACGAAGATTTTCTCGCCCCGCCGGAGCCGATCCGGCGCGTGCCGGCACCGGGCCGCAACGATCCGTGTTGGTGCAACAGCGGTAAGAAGTATAAGAAGTGCCATCTCGAATCGGATGAGCAGGAGAACCGGCGCCCGTTCAGCGAGGGACGTCCTGTTCAGGCCGGCCCCGATGAGTTTGCGGACTTGCGGCGACGCATCGGCGAATTCCTCGGGAAGGCGCTGCGGCAAGGAGAAATGAAGGCCGCCGTGGCGGAGTTTTTTGCCGACAGCTTTTTGGGGGATAGCGAAGAAATCGAAGCGGCCGACGCCAAAATGGCGGTCACCGAGTGGATGATCCACGATTGGATCTCGCCGAGGCTGGGCCGCACTGTCCTCGAGCAGTTTTTGATCGAACGCGGCGCGCGGCTGACGGTGCGCGAGCGCGAAATAGCGGCAGCATGGACCCGGAGCTTTGTCAGCTTATATGAGATTCAAGGGTTGAAACCCGGCGCCGGCGCGGAACTGAAAGAAGTATTTTCCGGTGAGACTTTTTTTGTACATGACGTCAATCTGTCCAGGAGAGCCGCCCGATGGGACGCCTTGCTCGTACGACTGGTGCCGGGTGAACGCGGCATCGAGCTTGCGACCATGGCGCAAATGGTGCCGCGCGCGCACCTGACGATGCTACGCGAATGGATGGAAGACGATCGCGACGAGCAGGGGCTAGCGTGGCCGGAATACCTGAAGGCCAACTGGCCGCGCATCCGGCGGAAGACCTTTGAAATTGGCGATGACTGGCTGGACGAACTACGGCTAACCAACAACAGCGGCGAGGAACTGCTTTTTTCCAAAGCGGTTTACGAAGTTCCGGACGAAGCGAAGGTCATCGAGGCACTCCGGCGCTCCGCGGAGCTCACGGAAGACTCGCACGAGGACGAGCCGCGGAAGAACTTCGTCTGGCTGAATGACCAGCAGACCGTGCTGGGGAGGATTCGCATCGCGGACGGGGAGCTGATCTTCGAGTGCAATTCGAGGCAGCGCCATGAACGCGGTGAACGCCTGATAGCCGATCTGGCGGGCGCCGACGTGCACCACCTGCGCGACGAGTTTACAACTCAGAAGGAAATGAAACGCCGGGCGAAGGAATCGCCTCGCGAGTCCGAAGACGCGGGAGCCGAAGTCCCGGTAGAAATGCGGAATGAGATTCTGGCGAAGTTCGGAGAGGAACACTATGTGAAGTGGCTGGACACAAGTGTGCCGGCGTTGGGTGGAAAGACGCCACGCCAGGCAGCCAGGACCGCGAAAGGCCGCCGGCAACTGGAAGAAGTGCTGAAATCCTTTGAGAATATGGAAGACTGGAAGAGGCAGCGCGGCGAACCATTTATTGAGACGGCGCGGGTACGGGCAGATCTGGGGCTCGACTAAGGCAAGGCTGTCAGCGACAGGAAGAATCGACGGGGGGTGGACGGTGCGCTCCGGTGTGTGTCGAAAGCTCCGAATAACCGCTGGTTGACACACGCGGCGCCGTGCAGTCAATTCGTGGAGCTACGCCTGACCAAGCAGCGGCGGACCACCCTCGGCCCTGAACACCTCGATCGCCTCCTGATGCAGCGCCTGAGCTCTCTGCAGGATCCGTTTGAACTCGGCATCGCCGCGAATCGGATCGAGCCACGGATCGGAAGCCATCTGCGGGTAACAGAAATAGCCTCCATCGACGGTGCTCTCGAGCAGAGGGTTCGCGCGGCCGGCGTCGCTCAGATAGGCGAGCTGCCGTGCCAGGTAATATTGCCCCTCCGGGTCTGTGAAGCCTCCGCTGAATCAGCTCGTCACTCGCCTGAAGACTCGCTTCCCGGTTCCCTTCCAGCAGCGTGCGCAGAGAACTCATGAACACCTGGCCGAGCCGCTCCGGCACGACGAGCTCCTTCTCCTTCAGCATCGCGATCGCCTCCTCCACTCGCCCGAGCATCGCGAGCCGCAGCGGCGTGAAATAGCCAAAGTCGCGGCTGCCCGCGTCCAAAGCGCGCTGATAGTCGCCCATCGCGAAGTACGTATGGGTCACGGTGGTCTGAATGTTCGGATCGAGCCGCCGGGCCTGACGATCCGCCTCGAGCGACGCCTGGAGCAGACCGCAGTAGCGGCTCGCGTGGGTGAGGCCCGCAAACAACTCCGGATCGGTCTTCGAACTGCGCAGCCGCTTGAGCAGCCGCTTCATCGCATCCATAGCGTGGCCTTGGTCCACCTGGATGTTCGTGTACAGATTGTGCGCCAGCGGAAGATCGGGATTGAGCTCCAGCGCCCGCTCGATCGCGCTGCGCCCTTCTGCCAGCTTCTCCGCTGCTCCTCCGGAAAACTTGCCCACCAGCCAGCGCGCCCGCCCCAAACGAGCCCACGCGGGCGCGTATCCGGGATCGAGCGCGACACACTGCTCATACAGGCCGATCGCTTCCGAAAACCCGCTGAATACTTTGCCCGCTTCATTCGCGCGCAGGTACAGATCGTACGCAGTCGCATTGGCCGGCGCATCGTGGGCGAGTTGCTGCCGCTCGCCCGCTGTCAGCGGCAGCGCGAGCGACTCGACGACGCCGCTCACCAGCGTGTCCTGCAGTTGAAAAATGTCGCGCAGCTCCACCTGCGACGCCTTCGACCAGATCAGCGTGCCACTCGGGGCCTCCACCAATTGAGTGGTGAGACGCAGTTGCGTGCCGGCGCGGAGAAGAGTCCCGGTGAGCACCGTATCCACGTCGACCTCTTTCGCGATCTCTCTCAAATCCAGGACCGCTCCAGCGAAGCGAGCCGCCGCCAGGCTCGACCGCACCACGAGCGAGCTCAAGCCGGCCAGCGACGCCGCGATCGCGTCCGGCAGACTGAACGCCAGAAAATCAGTCTCCGGATCGGAACGGAGCACGCGAAACGGAAGCACGATCAGCCGCTTCACCGCTCTGGTCTCCACCTGCGTGCCCGAATCGTCCAGACGCATCACCGCACGCAGCTCCGCCGCCATTTCATCGGCCGAAGCAAAGCGATTCGCCGGATTCTTGTCCATCGCTCGCCGCACGATACGATCGACTGCCGAAATGGCCTGCGATCCGCTGAGCGCCGGCGGCGTTTCGTACAGCACGGAGTGAAAAATCTCCACCGCCGAGTTACCCGCGAAGGCCGGTTTACCGGCTAACGCCTCGAAGAGAATCGCGGCAGCCGCGAACAGATCCGATCGTGCGTCCACCGGCCTTCCGGTCACTTGCTCTGGCGACGCAGTATCGCGGCGTTCCGGCGATCACTCCATGCCCGGTCAGGTCGTCCGGTTTGCGTCCGCCCGTCGTCGGAGAGAGGCGAAACCGGCTTGGCGAGCCCGAAATCCAGCAGCTTCACGCCCTGCGTCGACAGAAACACGTTCGACGGCTTCAGATCGCGATGCACGATCGACGACCGGTGCAGCGCTGCCAGCGCCGACAGGATGCTCAGCATGACCGGCAGCGCTTCGGCCAGCGGCATCGGTCCACGCGTCAGGCGCTCGGATATCGACTCCCCTTCGAGCAGTTCCATCACCAGGAACGGCCGGCCGTCCGACCTCGCCGATGTCGTAGAGGCGGCAGATATTGGGGTGGGTGACTCGCGCGGCCGCCTGCGCTTCGCGCAGAAAACGCTTCCGGCTGTCCTCGTCATCGCCGGAATCGAGGATCATTTTGAGCGCAACTGGCCGGTTCAGCCGGGTGTCGTTGGCGCTGTAAACGATGCCCATTCCTCCTTCTCCCAGTTTCCCGGTGATGGTATACGGGCCGATCCGTTCCGGAAGAGCAGACATCTTCTCAAGTGTAGTCGCAACGGCCCAAGTGTAGTCGCAGCGGCCCAAGTGTAGTCGCAGCGGCGGTCAGTTTTTGATCGGCCGCGAACCGGTGATGAGAATATCCACCAGTCTCTTCGCGCTTTGCTGCCAATCGGGGCCGGACACCTACGTTGGCGACGCCGATGAGAGCCCGAAGGAGATCGATCGGGTCGAGATCCTTGCGTATATCGCCGCTCTTGATTGCGCGTTTCACCAGGGCACGAATCGCTTCCCATATCAGGGCGTGGGATGCTTCGAACACTTTCGAGGGACCGCCCACCATCGTATTCAGCGCGGGCGCGATGATCTTCTTCGTCGCGATGTAATCAACGAACAACAACATCCAGGCGCGCAATGCTTCAATCGGCGGCATCGTCTCCGGCGAACTTCTGCTCTGCCGCAGCCAGCTTTTCCACCTCAGTCCGATAGACCGCCTCCAGAAGTTCATCGCGCGATGGAGAAGTGGCGATACAGAGTTCCCGCGCCTACCCCGGCCTGTTTGGCAATGTCGTCCAGGCTGGCATCCGCGCCCGACCGGGTGAACGCCTCCTTGGCCACTTCCAGAACACGGTCGCGATTCCGTTGTGCATCGGCGCGCGGCTTTCGGGCTGCGGATTGTGAACGTTTCGTGGCCATTCGCAAAAAACTTGCAACCGGAGACACTCTCCGCTAATCTAGATATGCGGAGACTATCTCCGTTTTATCAGATTCGTGAAAGGTGGTCAAGAGAATATGCGTGTCTTTGTCACAGGTGCTACAGGGCTTTATCGGCTCTGCCATTGTTTCGGAACTCATCAACGCGGGCCATCAGGTGCTCGGCCTTGCTCGTTCGGATACGGGTGCTGCGTCGCTTACCGCGGCGGGGGCCGAGGCGCATCGCGGTTCGCTCGAAGACCTGGACAGCCTGCGGAGTGGAGCGGCCAAATCGGATGGCGTGATTCACACCGCTTTCATCCATGACTTCTTGAACTACGCGGCCGCCGCCGATGCCGACAGGCGCGCCATCGAGACGCTCGGCAGCGCGCTCGCGGGGTCCGGCCGCCCGTTCGTGGTCACTTCCGGGACCTTGCTGCTTCGACGGCAAGGGCCCCTCGCAACGGAAAAGGATGAGTCCGACCCCAATTTTCCCGCGCAAGTCGGAAGCGGCAGGGCTTGCGATGGCGTCGCAGGGCGTGCGCGTATCGGTGGTGCGCCTTCCTCCTTCGGTGCATGGAGACGGCGATCACGGCTTCGTGCCGCGTCTCATCGCGATCGCGCGGGAAAAGGGTGTTTCGGCGTACGTTGGCGACGGGCTCAATCGCTGGCCCGCAGTACATCGGCTCGATGCCGCCCGTCTGTATCAGGCTGGCGCTGGAGAAGGGTTACCTGCCGGGCTGCTCGGTATCACGGCGTCGCCGATCAAGGTGTTCCGTTCCGGGAAATTGCAGAGGTAATCGGCCGGCGCCTCAATGTGCCGGTCGTCTCCAAATCGCCGAGGAAGCAGCGGACCATTTTGGCTGGATCGCGCACTTCGCGGGCATTGACTGCCCGGCTTCGAGCGAGGAGACGCAGCAACAACTGGGATGGCGCCCAACGCATGCTTCGCTCATTTCCGACATCGACCGTCCGGCGTATTTCGAAGCCGCCGGCGAGACGGCGCAACTGCGGCAGGGAGCAGATGAACATGGAAAACCGAGTGAAGAAAATCGCTCTCGTAACCGGGGCGAATAAAGGCATCGGATTCGAAGTCGCCCGCCAGCTCGCCGCGTCGGGTTGTACGGTTCTGCTGGGCGCGCGCAACAAGGCGCTCGGAGAGCAGGCGGCAGCCACGCTCAAGACGTGAAGGCGGCGATGTTCGGTATCTCTCCATCGACCTTGATGATTCCGCCACCATCACCGCTGCCGCGCAGGGATATCGAGGCGGATTTCGGCCATCTCGACATTCTGGTCAACAACGCCGGCATCGCCGTGCAGGGTGACGGTCTGCCTTCGAGCAGCAGTCTCGACGCAATAGAGCGGACCTTCCGCGTGAACTTTCTCGGCACCGTCGCGGTGACTCAAGCAATGCTTCCGCTGTTGCGGAAGGCTTCATCGGCGAGCATCGTAAATGTGTCGAGCGGACTCGGATCGCTGACGAAGAGCGGCGATCCGGCCTGGACCCATGTCGCTGCGAAGTTTATCGGCTACGCCGCATCCAAGGCCGCTCTCAATATGCTCACCGTGCAACTCGCGTGGGAATTGCGCGACACGTCGATCAAAGTGAATTCGGTCGACCCGGGCTATCACGGCAACGGATCTCAACCAACATCGGGGGACGCAGTCCATTCCCGAAGGGGCGGCGGAGATCATTCGCCTGGCGCTGCTGACTGATGATGGTCCAACCGGAACCTTCTCGAACGCGCAAGGCATTGTTCCCTGGTAGGGGTAAAGCAAGGAGGAAACTATGAGCAACGACACAAGACAGCAATTATCACCGGAGGTAGCCGCGGACTCGGCCGCAACACGGCGGTCAATCTGGCTCGCCGCGGTGTGGACGTCATCTTCACGTATCATTCGAATGCGACCGAGGCGCAGAGTCTGGTACGCGAGGCGGAAGCGATCGGCAGGAAAGCCGCGGCATTCCAACTCGACGCCGGGAATATCAGTTCGTTCGATCGCGTTTGTGGACGACGTACGAAAGACATTGCGAAGTTGGGGACGCGAGCGGTTCGATTACCTGGTGAACAATGCCGGGACTTCGCTGCACAAGCCGTTCGAACAAACAACGGAAGCCGAGTTCGACCAGATCGTCAACGTGCATTTCAAAGGTGTTTATTTCCTCACCCAGAAACTGCTTCCGCTCATCAGGGATGGCGGCCGGATCGTGAATATTTCGTCGGGGCTGGCGCGCTTCAGCATGCCTGGCACCTCGGCATATGGAGCGGCTAAGGGCGCAATCGAAGTGTTCACACGCTATCTGGCCAAAGAACTCGGGCCGCGCGGGATTACGGCCAACGCGGTCGCCCCGGGAGCGATCGCGACAGATTTCAGCGGCGGGTTGGTACGCGACAATCCGGAAATCAACAAGCGTGTCGCGGAGATGACCGCGTTGGGACGCGTTGGCGTACCGGACGATATCGGACCGATGATCGCCGCACTGCTTTCAGATGACAATCGCTGGGTGAATGGGCAGCGCATCGAGGTATCGGGCGGGATGTCGCTGTAGCAGGGCGCTGAGAGCGCTTCGCACCGCGCTCCTTTACTGTTTGAATGCGTAGGTAGAGGGGAGTTCGGGATCCTCCACAATCGAGGGAGGAGCCCGAAGGTTCCTCAAACCCGATTGTGGAGAAACTACCTATGCGAGTTTATTTTGTCGGACTGGACGTACATAAGCAACTGATCGCCTTCTGCGTTAAGACAGCAGAGGGTGCAATCGTGAAGGAGGGCAGCATTCCGGCCACGCGAACGGCGCTGAGCGAATGGGTAAAGACGCTGCCGGGGCCATGGCATGGCGCGATGGAAGCGACCATATTCAGCCACTGGATTTACGAGCATCTGAAGCCGCATGCCGCAAAGCTCGAGATGGGGCACGCGGCGCGCATGAAAGCAATCTGCGCGGGGAAGAAAAAGAGCGACAAGATCGATGCGCGCACCATTGCGGACCTGCTGCGGTGCAACCTGTTTCCGTCCTGTTTCGTAATTTCGCCGGAATTGGGCGCGTTACGGCAGCAGTTGCGATTCCGGCGCCTGCTGGTGGAAGAAACCGTGATGTTCAAGAACAAGACGGCGGGATTGCTGATGGGGGCCGGGGTGGAATACGAACGACGCCGTCTGCACGGCAAACGCTATTTCGAGAGCCTGGTGAAGGACAACGAGTGGATCGGCCAGGAACTGCGGCCACTGCTGGAGTTCAATCGCGCCCAGATGACGACCCTGCAGGCCATGGACCGGCGGCTGAAGGGTATGCTGGCGCGTCATCCTGCTCTGGAGGAGCGAGTGAAAGCGTTATGCCGGATTGACGGAGTGGGGACAGTGACGGCGTTGGGCTGGGCACTGGAAGCAGCCACGCCGGAGCGTTTTCCTTCGATCAAACATGCCATGAGTTATTGCGGGCTGACCAGCGCGCTGCGCGAATCGGCCGGCCAGCAGAAGCGCGGGCCGCTTTCCAAACAACGCAACGCGCATCTGCAGAGCGCGCTGATCGAAACTGCGAAACTGGCGCCGATGTACAACGAGAAGCTGAAAGAAGTGCATCGTAAAGCGATTGCAAAAGGCGGACATCGCAATCGGGCGACGCTGGCGGTGGCGCGCAAACTGGTGGCTTATCTGATGGCGGCCGACCGGGCTTTCTTCGCCGGCCAGCGTGAAGCCGCCGGCGAACATATAGAGGCGGCCTGAGCGTGCGTTTTTTCAGGCATGCAGATCTATCCGAGTGAATCAGTTCTCTTGCCGGTGAAGCGGAGGCGAGCACTGGTGGCGACCAACTCGCTGAGGAATAGCCGGCCAGACTCATCCGGGTGAGGCGCTTCGGCGTTTGACTCGCACAATGGCGCAGCCGTTGTGAACAGGTTCCCTCCAGACCCCGCGGAGCCGCGACTCGGCAAACAGTCCGCTGTTATGCCGCCGTTTTCACTGTTTTGGGGCTGGAGGGTTTAGCTACGACTCAATCTTCCGTGACGTGTTCCCCGGGACACGATCCGGCAAATGAATGTCTGGTGACCGGCCTGTTCCGGATCCCCTTCGGCAAAGATCAAAAAAACTGTTCCGTGCTTGCGCCCAGTTGCTGATTATGGTCTTCCTCACGGAAGCCCCGGGAATTTTGCGTCTTCGCTTGACATTTACCTACCATGAAAGTCGCGGCTCAGTAACGAGTTGTGAAGATACGTTTGCCGCGGTCTTACAAAAGCCGGAAACCTAATTCCGCCTGTACTTGCGCAGGCGCAGGATTGCCGTCCTTCATGCCGGGCCTGAACCTCCAGTGAGCGAGCGCTTCAACGGCTTTTTCATCCAGTCCCAGGCCGAGGCCGCGCATCACGGTCACGCTTGTCACGCGGCCGGTGGCGTCGATCTCCGCAAGAAGAGTCACAACGCCGCTGTACCTGGCTTTGCGCGCCTGTTCCGAGTATTCCGGGTCCACTTTGAAAATCACGGCCGGAGGCGTAGTCTTCCGCGCATTGTCCGTATCAGTAACACCCTGGACCGTGAAGTGCGCACCGACGTTGTTGTCGAGGCCGTCGCTGGCCAGGTTTGGGGCGTAATATCCCTGCCGGAAATCGATCCTGGCGAGCGGGTTTGCCTTCACGGTAATTCCGGCTTTCCGATAAGCGCCATCCGCATTTCTGTTCATGGGGTAATAGCCAAAAACGTAATAACTCCCGAGGCCCTGACTGGCGTCGCCTTTCTGAAATTCGAAGATGCTGATTGCTTGTGCCCTGCCGTCCTCGGTCAAAACGAAATCGCCGGCACCAAGCCCCTCGATAGCCCTGTCGTTCTGATCCCTGACGGCAGCGGCCACGGTTGCCAGCCATGTCCAGCTTGTGAGTACCGGCAGCGGGGCAGAAACAGCTCTGAGGTCGCCGGCTGCAGCTTGCGGGGCGGCGGCTTGCAATGGAAGCACGGGGGGAGGCGCCGGAAGCTGCCTGCGCCAATTGAACACGCCTGGGTGGAACCGCGGGGAATCGCACAGGCGGCTTCACCGGCATCTGCTCAACCGCTGCCGAACGCACTCCGTCAAACGAGGATACAGTCACCGGCTCGCGAACGGACGGCTGAACCGGGAATTGTCGGCGACAGATTGATTGCGGCGACAGAGAGCGTGGCCGCCAGCCCCAGAAACCACGCGGCAAGTATTCCGCTTCGAGCAATCCGGTTCCGTCGCAGATCCTGATCGAGGAGGGCATATAACCGGCGCTTCAGGCAGGATCGATGCGCCATTCCGACCGCAGACAGAGCGTTCATTCCCGGGCGGAGATCCCAATCCATCAGTAGTCTTGCATATGCCGAGGGCCTGGCGCCTGCGGCCAGCACGCGGTTGTCGCAGACCAGTTCCTGTTCCTCCCGCAACCGGCGCCAGACGATCCAGATCAACGGCTGAAACCAGATGAGAGCGCGGGCAATCTCAGAGAGACTGCGCAAAAGAAAATCGTAGCCATGAACGTGCGCCAGTTCGTGACAAAGGACCGCATCACGGCATTCGGACGGCAGAAGTTCGAAACCGGCGGGAACCAGAATGACGGGCCGTAAAATTCCCCAGGTGACGGGCGCTGCGATGGAATCGTTCTGAAGCAGCTTGACACGGCGAAGATCCGCGCCGGCGAGCCGGGCGATCGCGTTGTCGAGATATACCCGGAGTCCGGCATCACTCACCGCGTGCGACGCGTACCGCAATCGGCGCAGGCCGCACAGGCTGCTGCCAAAGCGCGCGAGGAGCAGCAACGTGCCTGCGACCCAGATCAACGAAACGGGATCGGGCGTTTGATGGGAAATCCACGCCCATGGTGCGGATCGCGAAGAGGGTTCCTGTGTGGTCGTCCCTGTTACTGAAATTGTGGGTTCGTTTACGCCTTCGACTATTGCGGGCTTTGCAGACTTGAGTAATGGAGCCGTTTGATTCCCGAGCCGGAGCCATGCGGGCGTAACGGCATTCCAGCGGGGGAGCAGCGGCCATGCCAGTGCTCCAGCAAACAGGGCGATAATCGCAACGGAAAGTACCAGCCGGCGCAGGTCCGCCGACTTCTTCCGCAACAGCCCATTGATACACAAAGCAGCGCCGAGCAACACGCCCGACTTCCAGAACACCTCGAAAAATACAGAGAGACGGTCCCAGGGAATGATCATCTTCCTTCTCCTTCACGGCGGACAATCAGCGCGGACAATTGTTTTCTTTCCGCCGCCGACAGTTTGCCGTCGGACATCTCCAGCAGTGCAGCAGCGGCGGCCAGCGCCGATCCTTCGAAGAAGGTGGCAACGAGATGGCGGAGGGCCGATTGGCGTGCTTTTGACGGGGCGACCACCGGCGTGTACACGTAGCGCATTCCGTCACGCAGGTGGCTGACATGACCTTTTTGCTCCAGCAGACTCAACATGCCGCGAACTGCGGAATATGTGGGCGGATCGGGCAGGGTTGCCCGAACTTCGGCCACGCTGGCCTTGCCGAGCCGATATAGAATCTCGACGATTTGGCGCTCCCTGCGGCCAAGTTGAGTCCCGATCTCCACACTCATGGCAGTTGTGCTCCTTCCTGCTATTCCGCTAGCAGATGCTAGTAGATTAGCATCAAGCAAAGAAGGCGTCAAGGGGATGAACGGGTGTCGAGGAAACGACGCCAGCAAAACGCGAGTAAAGTGTGCACTATCGGTTGCTTGCCTCGGTTGCCAAAGGCCGCTCCGTGTGGAAGTACTTCTTGTAAGATCCGATCCAGTCCATCGCGATTTCGCGTTGTGCGGTGGCAAGGTCCAGCTGGCCGCTGCAAACCAGTTCCCGCATCCGGTCTTCGAGGGCATCCTTCACGCGCGCATTCCACACCACGGCGCCATAAGATTCCGGCCAAAGATTGCGAATGTCGTCCGCACCGCCCAGCGCCGGTGTAATCAGGTAGTCGACTTCGTAATCGCGCGGTGCAGCGCTCCTGATTCCGTAGGCGGCAAACACCTTTCTCCGAACGTCCGCCGAAACAACCGCATTCTTGTCGCTCGCCGCACGGCACACCTGCTCGCGGGTCATAAAGACAGTTGCTCCCGGAGTGAGTTGCGGATTGGGAACCATAACGGTGGCGGCGCGCACTTCCTGGGGCTGGAACCACGACGGCGATGTCAGCCACGCTGCTACCGCCACCGTGCCGGCAACTGCCAGAATCGCGCCCGAGAATCTCCACGACAGATTAGCAAACCGAAACCAATGGAGACGCGAACCCGGCTGCTTTTCCGCAAGGAGTCCCATCTGCGCTTTCAGAAGCGCCCGCGGACCGTCTCCGGATGGGCACTGCGCATCGAGAGTCTGCCGGTAAGCCCGCACGAATTCGCCAACCGCGCCTTCCAGTTCCTGTTTGCGCGCACGGCACGTCCAGCAGGCCGCAAGGTGCAGTTGAACACGGGCGGAGTCTCGCGCAGAGAGCTCACCATCCGCCGCCAACAGCAGATCCTCATCGGAAAGATGATTGTCTTCGAATCGCATGATTTTCACCATTGCGCCGCGCGGCCGATCTTTGCGAGGGACCGGCTTAGCGAGGCTGATATAGAGCTGAGAGACATATCGAGAATTGCCGCGATCTCGCGGTAGCGCAGGCCCTCCGCGCGCAGAATCAGGCAGCGGCGATCCTGCTCCTGAAGCGCCTCTACGACTGCGAGGAGACGAGCACGGGTCTGTCGCGAGGAGAGCGCTTCTTCGGGATTCGGCGCAGGATCCGCCGCCAGAAGTTCCTGTGGGATCGACGAGGCGGCAAGATGGTCGAGATCCCGCCGATCTTCGCGACGCCTTCGCAAACCGAGATTGTGGACCACGCGGAACAGCCAGCCATGCAGGTTTTCGTCCGGCTTGCCGGCCTGGAGATGCTGAAACAACGCCAGAAATGCTTCCTGGATGACCTCTTCCGCATCGGCTGGCGTCATGGAAAAGCTCAGAAGATAGCGGACGAGGCGATTCCGGAGCAGGTCGAACAGATCAAGAACCTGCGCCTCGATTGCGGAGGGCTGACTCTTCCCCGCTGCCTGAGCAGCGGAGGCGCCGATCGCGATCTTCGATTCCGAAAATGAGTCAGCCATCGATATTCTCAGGCACGTTGTTCCCGGGGGCGCAAGACCCACAGGCTGAAGCCTGTGCCACGATCCTGCCAAACCGGGCATGTAGTCTCACCCACCCCATTTTGCCTCAGAAGCGGAAGCGGACACCGCCCCAGGCCCCGATGGGCGCGCCGGGAGCGACGAAAGTGGACGTCCGGATCGGGAAGTCGCCATTGGCGTCCGCGGGGAAAGGCCGCGCGGCGAAATTATAGTTGTTGTCAAACGGGGTCGGCCCGAGTTGCGCGGCCGTGTAGTAGCGATGGTTCAGCACATTGTCGATCTGGACGAACAGCTCCAGATGCTTCTGCACCTGATAGTGCGCGCCCAGGTTCAAGACTCCGTAGCCTGGTGAAAAACCGGGTCCGAGATAGTAGACGCCGTCCGGTTGATCCAGATTATTTTCGTTGCCGCGCGCGAAGGAGCGTCCCACGGCGTTGAAATCCAGATCAATCGAGATCTTCGAAGTGGGTTGATATTCCGCATAGGCCTTGAGGATGTTGCGGGGCATCTGGGGGATCTGGTCGCCCGGCACGATGGCGATGTTTCCGTCCATGCCCAGGCCGCCATCGTTCTCACTGTTGCTGCCGCCGCCGACGATCTGCGAACTCTGGTAGGTCGCGTCGAGAAAGGTGTAATTTCCACCGAGCGTGAGGCGTTTGATATGGCCGCTGACGTTGACCTCGGCGCCCTGGCGAAGGGTTTTACCGAAGTTCAGGAAGTAGCCGAAGCCGGTCTGCTGCGATGCCACGAAGAGAAGGTCATTGTAGTTCTCGCCGCGGAACCAGCCCGCGCTCCAGCGGAGGTTATTCTCCAGGATGCCGCGCACGCCGGCCTCGAAAGTCCGCGTCACCACCTGCTTAAGCGGCGGATCGCCGACGAGCGCATTCGGCAGGTTGCAGGGTTGGTTGGGATCGGCGCAGCCGAGCTCGATCGACGTGGGAGCACGGCTGCCTTCGCTGTAGTTGAAATAGGCGGTCGCGTAACGATTCGCGGCCCAGGTGAACCCAATCGACGGATTGAACCGCTCGAAAACATAGTTCCCGTTGAGCGACCCGCGCGAGCCATCGGTCACGGGAGGCAGTCGATCGACGTTGTCGATCGCGGTGCGGTTATAGCGGCCGGAAACCGTAATCGCGAGGGACTTGCCCAACGTAATGGTGTCACCGGCATAAAGACTGAAGGTGTTCGTTCCGCCGTGAAGATTGACACGGTTATCGACAGGGACGCCGTTCTGATTGGTGCTGCCATCGGCGAATGCGTCGATCGGCGTGACGCTGATCCGGTCGGGATTCAGATAAGCAAATTGGCCTTCCTGCTGGAAAATTGTGCTGCTGCGATCCCATGCCGCTCCCGCAGTCACGCGGTGGTGAGCTGCAAGCCAGCTCATCTGGCCGGAAAGTCCCCAGTTGTTTTGTTTGTCAAAAGTGTTGGTAATAATGCCGGTGCATTTTTCGCTCGGCTCAGCCTTCTCAAGACCCTGCGCGATGCAACGCCAGAAGGGAAATGGCTCGGTGGTGGCGTTGCCCGTCGTGGGAAAGCCAGAGTACCCGGCCGCCGTGAGGGCCGCGATATCAGCGGCACTCAGGTTGTAGAGCGATTCGTCAAACGAATCTGAGTTGATATCGCCATTCGTGGTGTCGGCGCGGATGTAACGGAAGTAGGCGTTGCCGGTAAATGTCAGTCTGCTTGTGGCGTCATGCCGGAGGCTGAGATTGAAAGACGGCGAGTGGTTCCATGTGATATCGGGAATACTGTAGACGCTCGAATAGTTCAGAGCGAGGAAGCGCGTATCCTGCAGACCGTTTCCGGTAAGCCAGTTGTCCGCGTAGCCGAAGCTGAGGTTGACTGACGTCTTGCTATGTTGATAGCCCACCTTTGAGAAGGCCTGGCGCACTTCCGAGGGCGAGAATTCGCGCCAGCCGTCTTCGCGGAATAGGTTGCCGGCGACATACCAGCTCAGGCCTTTGGAGTTGGATCCGCCGTGCTCGAACTGGCCGGCGCGACGTCCGAAGCTGCCGCCGTTGATCGAGATGGTGGTGCCGGGCGCGCTGAGTCCGTCCTTGGTCTGGATCGAGATCGCGCCGCCGAGCGTGTTAAGGCCGAACAGGGGATTGGAGCCGGGAATCAGCGCCATTTCGGAGATGGCGACTTTGGGAATCAGATCCCAGGCGACGATATCGCCGAAGGGCTGGTTCTGGCGGACCCCATCCATATAAACAGAGATGCCTTCGGGTGTGCCGAGCAAAGGCGAGGCCGTATAGCCGCGATAGTTGAGGTCAGCCTGGAAAGGGTTCCCCTGATTTTCATTGACATGGACGCCAGCCAGCCGCTTTTCAAGGAAGTCGGACAGGTCGAGCGCGCCGCTCTGGTCAAGATCGTGCGCCGTGGCGGTCTGAACCGGCGCCGGGATCTGGTCAACGGGCAGATCCGTGCCGGGCAGCGGAGTGGCTGCGACGACATCGACCCTGACGGCCTGAGCCGAAAGTTCCATTGTGATGGTACGTGAAACGACGGCCGCGGAGGGGACGTCGATCGCGAGCGATTGCGTGGCAAAGCCGGGTTTGGCGATCCGAAGGCGAAAACGACCGAATGACAGGCCCGAAAATGTATAGACGCCCGCAGTGTCGGTCTGGAAGGTCTGGTTCGTACCTCCAGGACCCGTAAGTGAGCCGCCGGCCTCAATCGCGGAACCGGACGGGTCTTTGACCTCAATGCGGATCTGGCCGCCAGGCGCCTGTGAGAACAGCAGTATCGGGCACAGCAAAGCGGCGATAGCGCTCACTATAGTGGCGCTTATTTTTCGCTTATCGTTCGGACAGGGACGCATATATGGATATTCCATGACAGTCCGGTTTGTTCGGTATATCTGGCGAAAACTTGCTTGGTATACTGGGGCTGGATGGTTTTTTCCTTCCCCGCGCACCCGCGGCATCATCGCTCCCCGCACTACTCCTATTTCTTTGCTCAAAACCACCATTCCTGATGTTTGCAGCGCGTACTCGATTTATATTCTCAGGAGGTACAACTCCCACTAAATGAAAGCTACAGTCCAGGTCAGCCGCGGTATCGAAAGCCTTTTTGGCACGCGTGACGAAAACATGCGCCTGCTCGAAACCGGCTTGAACGTTCGCACCACTTTGGGTGCGGATACGCTGGAAATCGAGGGCGAACCCGAATCCGTTTCCCGCGCGGAAGGGATTCTGGAGGATTATTTCGCCCTCGTGCGCGAGGGAGTGGTCTTCAAGAACGGCGATCTCAACAGCCTGCTGCGTGTTGTGACCGCCGATCCCGAAGTTACGCTTCGCTCGCTTTTCAAGAGCGGCCAGCAGCGCAGCTTCGGCAAGAAAGTTCTGGCGCCGAAGACCGTCACGCAGCGCCGTTATCTCGAAGCCATCGAGCGCAACGATCTCGTCTTCGGCATCGGGCCGGCAGGCACCGGCAAGACGTATCTCGCGGTGGCGATGGCGATCCAGGCGCTGATCGGCAAACGCGTGAGCCGCATCATTCTGACGCGCCCCGCTGTGGAAGCCGGCGAAAAACTCGGCTTTCTGCCAGGCAGTCTGCAGGAGAAAATCGATCCGTACCTGCGCCCGCTTTACGACGCGCTCTACGACATGCTGGAATCCGAGAAGGTGGAGAAGCTTCTGGAACGCGCTTCGATCGAAGTGGCGCCGCTCGCCTTCATGCGCGGCCGCACGCTCAACGACAGTTTCATCATTCTGGATGAAGCGCAGAACACCACTTCCGAGCAGATGAAAATGGTGCTGACGCGCCAGGGCTTCAACTCGAAAATGGTGGTGACCGGGGACATCACGCAGATCGATCTGCCCAACGGGCGGCGCTCCGGTCTGCTCGACGCCATGGAGATACTCAAGGGCGTGGAGGGCATTTCCTTCGTGCAGTTCGATGAGCGCGACGTGGTTCGGCACAGCCTGGTGCAGCGCATCGTCCGTGCGTACGAAAAATACAACGAGGGCATTGCGGAACGGCAGCTCTCCCTCAAACTGGCCGACGGAATCCCGCTCGAACCGGCCCGGCCCTGACCGGCACAGAATGACCGGCACAGAATGAAGTCCGACCCGCTTATAACTTACCGGCGCAAGCCGGCCACACTCGACAGCACCAGCCTGGAATCCTTTGCCGAAACTCTGCGCGTCGCGGGTCGCGCGCGGACGCGAATTTCACTGCCGCATCACGAACGATGCGGAACTGCAGTCCCTCAACCGTCAATTCCGGGATAAGGATTACGCGACGGACGTTCTGACGTTCGCCGGGGAAGGCGACATAGCCATCTCTCTCGATCGCGCGAAGGCGCAGGCGAAGGAATGGAACCATTCCGTGGAGGATGAAATCCGCATCCTGCTGCTGCACGCGGTTCTGCACCTGCTCGGGATGGATCACGAAACCGACAGCGGCCAGATGAAGCGCAGGGAACAAAGCTGGCGCAGGAAGCTGGGCCTCGCGAATACCCTGATTGACGCGGGTCAGAGCAATGATCCTCGCCGCACTCATTCTGCTGCTCGGCTCTGGTGACTCTCTTCACTGCGATCCAGACGCTGTATCTCGAAGGCATGCGGCTTCGCACGCGCGATCTGCCGGCGCTGCAGTACTTCAAGTCCACGCTCGAACCGCGTCTGAATCTGCGTTCCGAAGAAGGAGCTTTGACATTTTCGCTGTGGAAGCACACTTGTCTGGTGCTCTTCGGCATCGTGGTCATCGCGCAGGTGATCGACGGGGGCACGCTTTCGTTTCCGGTGATTCTCGAGAGCGTGATTGCCGGCTGGCTGCTGATGATGCTCTGCGCGTATCTGATTCCGCAGCTTCTTTTCCGCCGGACATCGGGCCACTGGATCGCGACGCTCATGCCGTTTTACGTGGGCGCGGCACTGGTGATCCGCCCGCTGGTGCTCGCGCTGAGCTTTCTGCACTCGCTTCTCGACATCACCGACGCAGGAGGCGGAGCGCGACGAACCAGCCACGTCCGCCGAAAATATCGAGGCTCTGATCACGGCCGGCACCGAAGAAGGATTGATCCAGGAAGACGACCGCAAGCTGATCCAGTCCGTTGTGGCGTTCGGCGACAAGGTGGTGCGCGAAGTGATGACGCCGCGTCCCAACATCGTTTCCATACCGGCAAACGAAACGCTGGAGGAACTGCGCGAGCTGGTGGTGAACGAGCAGTATTCGCGAATTCCGGTTTATGAAACGTCGATCGACGACATCATCGGTTTCGTCCATGTGCGCGATATGTTTGAAGTGCCGGAGAGCGACCGCCTGTCGCGTACCGTGCGCGAGCTGATGCGGCCCATCCGCTTCGTGCCGGAGACCAAACCCGTAAACGACCTGATGCGCGAGATGCAGCAGGAGGGCGCCCACATGGTGATCGTCGTCGACGAATACGGCAACACTGCCGGTCTCGCCACGATGGAAGATCTGGTCGAAGTGATCCTCGGCGAGATTCGCGACGAGCACGAGCCCGGTTCGGACGTCACCGACGATGGCCAGGGCGGCTACATCGTCTCAGGGAATTTCGACATTGGCCGCGTTGCGGAGGTGCTCGATTTCAAGCCGGATGAAGAGATTGAATCGACTACCATCGGGGGCCTCGTGACAGAATGGCTGGGCAAGGTGCCGCACGCGGGCGAAGTGATCGAGCGGGAAGGCATTCGCATCGAAGTTCTTGCCAGCGACGAGATGCGCGTCGAGCAAGTCCGACTCAGCAAAGCGCCCGCGAGTACGCCGCAGGAAGCCCCAACCCGAGTACAACAGACATGACAACGGCAGACGTGACTACAAAGAGCCCGCACAAATCCGGATTCGTCTCGATACTGGGACGCCCCAACGCGGGCAAATCGACGCTCTTGAATGCGCTTGTCGGCCAGAAGGTTTCGATCGTAGCCGACAAGCCGCAGACCACGCGCACGCAGATTCAGGGCGTTCTCACCACGGACCGAGGCCCAGGTGATCTTCATCGATACGCCCGGCATTCACAAGTCCGACAGCGCCATCAACAAGCGCATGATGGACGCCGTACGCGCCTCGCTCGAAGAGCGCGATTTGTTTATCTATCTGGTCGACGCCACGAAACCATTCAGCAACGGCGACGAGAAGGCTCTGAGCATTTTGCGCCAGGATGCGCCGCCCGTGATCATCGCTTTGAACAAGATCGACGCGCTGGCCGCCAAACACGAGCTGCTGCCGCTGCTTGAGGAATACCAGAAGCGCTACAAGTTCGAGGCTTATCTTCCCATCTCGGCGGCGACCGGCGAAGGTCTCGACGAGTTGCGCGACGAAGTGAACAAGCGTCTGCCGGAAGGCCCCGAGTATTTTCCTCCCGACCACTTTACGGACCAGCCGGCGCGATTTCTCGCCGCGGAGTTGATCCGCGAAAAAATTCTTCTCGCCACGCGGCAGGAAGTCCCGCATTCGGTAACCGTGCTCATCGAGCAGTGGGAAGAACTGCCCCGGCTGATCCGCATTTTCGCTACGATTCTGGTGGAACGCGATGGCCAGAAGGCGATCGTCATCGGATCCAAAGGGTTCGATGCTGAAAGCAGATCGGCACGCTGGCGCGACAGGAAATGGAAGCCCTGTTCGATACGCACATCTATCTCGATCTGCACGTGAAAGTGGAAGCGGCGTGGCGCGAGAAGTCCGCGTATCTCAACACGGTCGATTGGCGTACAATGAGCGGAAGAGATGAAACTTAAGCGTGTATTGCTTCCCGTCGTCCTGTTTCTCACTTTAATCGCCACCGCTTTCGCCGCGGCTAAACCTGTTTCGGACGACTTTATTTCCGACACGATCCGGCAGAAGCTCGCAGCTGATCCGGTGGTCAAGGGCGGTGCGATCGACGTGATTGTTAAGGATGGATCGGTCACGCTGCGCGGCAAGGTCGAAGAAATGAAGCAGAAGAACAAGGCTGAGAAGATCGCGAAGAAAGTAGAAGGCGTGAAAAGCGTCGCCAACGAAATTCAGCTCGCCAAGCCCTGACTTGACCTCTTACCTTGCAGGATCCGCTCAACTACGAGTCTGAGAAGGTCGCTGAACATCTGCGATTTGTCGACGGGCTTGCCTGGTCGCACATGGGTTTTCTCGCGGTCGCGGATGTGCGGCAGCGAACGATTTTCAAGGTCGGCGCCGACCCTCGTCCACCGGTTCTGCGAGACAACAATGGAGGGGTATCCGGGCTTGCGTACGATTCGCAGGGGCGTTTGTACATGTGCGAATCGGAAGACCGGCGCGTCACGAGGTTCGACCTGAAGGGAAAGGTCGAGACCGTGGCCGAGGGCTTCCAGGGCAAGAAATTCAACGCGCCGAATGACATTGTGGTGCGCAAAGACGGGCATGTGTACTTCACCGATCCCGCGTTTGGCAGCGCGAACGACAACCGCGAACTCGACTTCTACGGCATCTGGCATGTCTCGCCCAAAGGCGATCTCGACGTTTTCGCGAAGTGGCAGACGCGGCCCAACGGCATCACGGTCTCGACCGACGGCAAGGTTTTGTTCGTTACCGATTCCGACCGCCACGCGGTGGTTGCGTTCGATCTCGATCGCAACGGCGCCGGAACGAATCAGCGCGATGCGATCAGGAACATCACAGGCGTACCGGGCGGCATCAAGACCGATATGGATGGCCGCTTGTACGTGGCAGCGAAGGGTGTCGCGACTTACTCTCCGCAGGGCCGATTGCAGCGCACGCTTCTCGAAGGGCAGCGGGCAACGAACTGTGCGTTTGGCGAAGCCGAGCCTCGAGTCGCTCTTCATTGCGTCGGGCAGCGATGTCTTCAGAGTCAAGCTTGGCGTCAAAGGAGCGTTGCAATATTAGCCGCCAATATCCCGAACGCCCCATTCTGGGCGTGGGGGCTCTCATTATCGAAGGCGATCGCATCCTGCTTGTGGAGCGCGGCCATGAGCCGCTCAAAGGCTGGTGGTCGTTGCCGGGCGGCGTGCTGGAAGCGGGTGAGCGCCTGGAGGATGCGGCGCGCCGCGAGGTTCGCGAAGAGACGGGGCTCGAGGTTGAGATCGTCTGTCTGGTGGAAGTCTTTGAACGGATCATGCGCGATGCAGCCGGCCAGCCCGAGTATCATTACGTGCTGATGGATTACCTGTGCCGTCCCGCCGGCGGCGAACTGGGTGCGGCGGATGACGCGAGCGGCGTTGCGTGGTTCACGGAGCCGGAACTGCGCGATCTCAAGATCACGGAAGGCACACCGGCTGTGATCGCCAAAGCGTTCACGACATTTTCGTGGGCTATGAAAGAGCTTGAGTGGGAGCAGGTTCGCAATCTGGTTTCGAAGTACATCGGCAGCCCGCTCGGTGCAGCGGAACTGGCGAAGGTCGAGCCGTCTTCAGACCGGACTCGCATTGAGCGCGATCTCGCTGAAACCGGCGAAGCGATCCTTTATGTAAGGTCGGCCGCCAGCACCATCCGGATCAACCTGAACGGGCTTCCGGACATCACCGTTGCGATTCAGAAGCTGCATATCGAAGGCGCCGCTCTGGAGCCGCGGGAGATTTTCGATCTGATCGCCTTTCTCGATCGCGCGGCCGACGCCGCGTCCTCGCTCAACGCAGCCGCCGAACGGTTCCCGCTGCTCGGGGAACGCGCCCGCGGGATCGGCGATTTCCGGCCTTTGCTGAAGGAAATTGAAGGCAAGATTCAGGCCGATGGCACGGTGCTCGATAGCGCCAGCCCGCACCTTCATCGGCTGCGCCGCGAGATCGAGAAGCAGAAGAAGGGTATCCAGGAATCGCTGGAGCGCTTCCTTCGCGCCAACCGGAATGAAGGCGTTTTGCAGGAAGAATACGTCACGATCCGAAACGATCGTTATGTGGTGCCGGTGATTTCGGGGCAGCGGCGAAAGCTTCCGGGCGTGATCCATGGAGCGAGTTCGACCGGACAGACGCTGTTTCTGGAGCCTCTCGAAACCATCGATCTGAATAACGAACTGGTGCGCCTGACCGAGGAAGAAGTGCGCGAGGTCTATCGCATTCTGCGTGAGCTGACCAGCCGCCTCCGGGTTTACGGCGATTCCATTCGCGCGGCCGCGGCTGTTATGGCGGCGCTCGATCTGATCTTCGCCAAAGCGAAGTTCGCCATCGCGTTCGATTGCGTGATTCCGAAATTCAGCGATCGGCTGCATCTGGAAAACGCGCGCCATCCGCTGCTGATCGATGTGCTGCGCAAGACTGAGCGGCGGGTGGTTCCGTTCAGCCTTACTCTCGATCGCGAATGCCGCACGTTGTTGATCAGCGGCCCCAATACGGGCGGGAAAACCGTTACTTTGAAGACGATCGGCGTCATCGCGCTGATGGCGCAGGCCGGATTGCCGGTCCCCTGCTCTGCCGCCGAGGTTCCGGTTTTCGAACAGGTGCTCGCCGACATCGGCGATAACCAATCGATCGAGCAGAATCTGAGCACCTTTTCGGCGCATGTTTCGCACCTGCGCGAGATGGCGCTCGACGCTACGCCCGATTCACTCGTGCTGCTCGACGAGATCGGATCGGCGACCGATCCCGAGGAAGGCGGCGCACTCGGAGTCGCACTGGTGGATCATTTTCGCGCCGCGGGAGCGTTCACGGTGGCTTCCACGCATTTGACCGCGCTGAAGATTTACGGCGCAAATACGAAGGCAGTTTTGAACGCGTCGATGGGCTTCGACGAACAGACTCTGGAGCCGACCTACCAGCTGCAGGTGGGCTTGCCGGGAAAGTCCGCCGGGCTGGATATCGCGGCTCGGCTCGGCATGCCGGAAGACATCATGAAGCGCGCCCGTGCTTCGCTGAGCACACAGGAGATTGAACTCTCGACGCTGATCGCGAACCTGCACAAGCGCCTGGAAGAGACGCAACGGCTGGAAGCTTCACTCGAGCGCGACCGCGCGGCTTTGGTTGCGCGGGAGAAGCAGATCGTGCAGGATTCGGAGCGCAGGGAAGCGGCCAAGCTGCGCGAACTGGAAACGCGCTTCGATGAAATGCAGCAACGCTGGCAGCAGCGCGGCGATGAAACTCTGGCGCGCATTTCCGAGACGGCCGAGAAGCGCAAAGCGGTGGACGAAGCGCATCGGCAGACAGCGCGAGTGAAGCGCGAGATGCGCGAGGACTGGGAAAAGATCATTCCGCAATCGGGCGAGGCGGTTCAGCGCAAACTCAATATCGCGGAGGGAACGCGAGTGCGGTTGAAGGGTATTCGGGAACCCGCCCGCGTGCGCAGAGTGCTGGGCGAAGGGCGCTTCGAAGTGGAAGCGGGCTTCATGAAGATGCAGGTTTCCACGGGCGATGTCGAGGAAGTGCTGCCGGATGTCACGGGCCCGACCTCGTCAAAGCTGCCGAAGAATGTCCGCTATCAGATGGGTCCGGAGTTGAGCCCTTCGGTGCAGGAGATCAACGTGATCGGCGAACGTGCCGAGGAGGCGATCGAGCGGGTCGAGCGTTTTCTGGATGCGGCCGTGATGGCGACGGCTGCGCGCGTCCGGATTGTGCATGGGCACGGCATGGGAATTCTCAAACGCGCTGTTCAGGAAGTGCTCAAGCAGAATCCGCATGTGGAGAAGTTTTATCCGGCAACGCAATCTGAAGGCGGAACGGGCGCGACGATTGCTGAGCTGAAGGACTAAGTCCTCTATTCGGATTTCTAACTGTTGATCGCCGCACTCGCTTAAGACGTTACCTTCAGCCGCGTTAGCCTGAGCATGATATACCGCCTGTCGTTTTGGATTAACTGATGTTGGTGATCGCTGGACTATTTGGGATATGGATGCTCAGAGTAAAGTCGTCGGGGAGCAACCCATTGAGCTTTGCCTGGGCATCACGAGATTGAAGCACGGCTGGAAGCCCATTAAGCTGGCCGAAGGTTTGGCCCGGAGCGATGCAGCCCAGCAGTTCCGCGATATCGTTAGCCGGATGGATGAGTATGCCGTCGCGGTCCGGGACGTTGGTTACTTCCCATGTGTCCCGATGCGGAAACTTTTCACTCACGTGCCGAACGCATTGATAAACGCCCGGCGGGATGCAGGACGTATCGTGATCGTTGTCTTTCCACGGCAGTTCGCATGTGACGCAGATCGGCGCCCCGTTCACGAACAATGTGCCGAACGTGCCGTTCGGTGTTGAATCTGCTCGGTAAATAGCGGCGCTCAACATACATACCTACCTTTCGACAGCTCATCCATTATCACCTACGAGCGTTTTCCAGTTCTGAGATGAGCCTGAAGGAAGAGCAAAACGCCGCGGGTGACATTCCGAGTGAAATTCATGTCGGCGGCTGCGCCACTGCTTGGGCACTTTGAGTTTTCATCGGAATGCGTACCGCATCCGGTGTAAAGAACCGCCTTGGCGTTTCGTTTGAATCAGCGAGGGCGCTACATAGAACCTGCCGCCAACCGGCCGAGCCGACAAAGGAGCTGGCGATATTTGCGGTAATCATAGCTGCCACAGATCATAGCTGCCACAGGAGATGCGTTAACCACCCACCGCTGTAAGACGTATCCGCTTTCCATGTGCCCGCGTCAGCGAGTGCGGTCGTATCGCGAATCGCCCTCCGCCGCGCTGCGGATAAAGTGCGTCACCCGGCCGCTCGAATCCAGGAAGAACTCGATCGTCCCGGCGGTCGAATCGAAACTGGTTTCGCTCTGCGGAATCAACGGAAAATCCTTCATGTACAGTTGTCCCTGCAACACGCTTACGATTTGATCCGGACCGTAAAAGTCCCTTGAGGAAATGACTCCGTCGCGAAACTTATATTCGCCCGCGTATCTGGCAAGCACGGCTGGGCTGGGATGGGCCATAGCTTTCGCCGTCCCCACCAGATGCTCCGTATCCCGCTCGCCCTCGTTGCACACGTACTCCAGCATGTCCGCATCCGCCGCGTAGTTGACCGCCACAGACATAGTCAGCGGTCTGGTCAATGTCTCAGGATCGTCGTATGTAACCTGAACCTGCATGTGTCCGAAGTCGGCCCGCCGGAACTTCTCAGTCACGCGCAGATACTCCGAATGGGGATGCCCCACCATATCGAGCCACGTCTTGTCGTTGAATCCCGCCGTTTCCACCACCAGCGTGTCACCTTCCCAATGTCCCACCGAGTAGCCCATCCAGGTTGGGTTCGGGTCTTTCGGTAGTTGGCGCCCGTCCGTGTAGATTTGCCTGAAATCGCCGAGTTCGTACAGCAGCGCGATCACGCTCTGCGACTGAACAATTCGGTAGTAGGGTGTCGATCCCGCAGCGAAAATCGCTTGCGGGCCCGCCGGCAGGCAGTGCGTCACTGGATTGTCGTGCCGCAGGTTCACTGCCCGTTGGAGGAACAGGGCCTGCGCCTTCGGGCGGAAGATCCCTTCATCCTTCACATCCTGGATTACGTCAAAACGATACGGGACCAGTTCGGGCTGCCATAGCCCGGACAGATCCGGTTTGCCGTCCGGCATCCGAGGGACCGGCGCCGTCAGGTTCGGTTTCCCATCCGCTGTACGCGGAAGTCCGGGAGTGGGCAGGTTCAGCCACTGGGCAAGGGTCAACACCGTAAAGACTAAAGCGAGTGTGATGGTGCGCATCGACCAATAATGATAAACTCGCGCGCTTACGGAAGCCAGCGGGCTCCGTGCGGCTGTGCGGACATACTGTCAAGCGAACGGACGTGAGCGACTTGATGCCGTGGGCGCGTGCGCCGGCGATGACGGGAGCGGCCGTTCTTCGAGCAGGCTATCCTTGACGTCCCGCAAGCTCTGCCGAACCCAGGCTCGGCTCACGGCCATTCGGGCCTGACTATCCGAGATGCTATCGACCTTCGTCGTCAGGCTCGATTGCGTGCTGTTGATAAGGGCATAGATCGCAGCGCGGCTTGCTTTGAGTTTCTCGATGTCTTTGGCGTTTTTCTGCCCGGTGAATTCCACACTCGACGACCTACCGTCGCGTTATCAGATTCAGCCATGCATCCAATGTTTGTGGTAGTTCTGGTTTTACCCACGCACCCATGAGCGCCCGAGTATCAGGGTTAATCTCTGGCAGATCATCGAATGGTTTCGACACCAAAGCATCCGGAAGAAGGACAAAATCGCTGAATATATCGAACGTGCCGCACTGGCGTTGCGGAAGGCGCTGCTCTTTGGGTGGAAGCGATCAACTGAGAGATTCAGCAGCCACGGAAGCGGCGTCTCGTGAGATGTCAAGCTTGCGATATCTTCAAAGCTCTCAGCGATTATCTTTCGGCCCGAGAAAAAGCGGCTTGTCTTCCCGCAAAGCCTGAACGCGTCATCGTTCAATCCGATCAAGCGCCCGAGACTAACGAAATGATTTCACGTGAGCTATTCGTAGCCGCAGTCCGATTACAGACGGTGACCGGGCAGATCAGAAGTTGCCATGATTTACGCCACGTTCGCCCGGCGAATGGCTTAACGCGAAACCGCAGTCTGGAACGCCAAAGCCAACCACGACCGCGTGAAAATCAACTGGCAGTTCACTCGGCGGATGGCTGCCTGCCTCCCTACCATACGTACCAGGCAACCACCGACAACGATCCCGGCGAATTCCCGTGAATGCTGTTGTGCAGAACTACCTGAAAGCTCTTACGCGGCCAGTCGGCAGGCATCGATTCCGAAAACGTCTCGAACGCTTTGTCGTTGGTAAGAAACTCCACACCAGCCTGCGTGTCGCGTGGATCCAGGCCCGAGACCGTCAGGATCGGATGTCCGGATTCCGATTTCAACCAACGCGTCACCAGCGAGTATCCTTCAGCGGGAGTCGCGGACCAGGTCGAGCGGGGAACACTCCATTCGCGTCCCGATCCCTGCGAATCGACAACCGCGTTCCGCCGTTCACTCAGCTCGATCCGGAATCGCAATGTTCGTGCCAGCTCAGGCATCAGGTGTGAGGGTCCCAGCAAAATTGCCGGCTCATGCTTCAAATCGGCAAATGCCACGTCTTTTCCAAACTTAAGCTCGAATTTCTGATGTCGCAGCGCCAATTGCTCCGCAAAGCGCGCCGCGCCCAGGGCTCCCCCCGTCCCGACATAAGACATCTCCCGAGGAACCTGTTCCTCCACCGGAGCCGAATTCACCGGAGCTGCGGTCCCTGGCCTGGGCGTCGATTGCGGGCTGTTACGCATCGTCAGAGACACGAGCGAAATCAGCACCGGAGTTCCCGGCTCCAGAAACGGCTGCCAAAGTCGGTCTGCCGCGCTCGGAGCCGCGATCGCGGTGCGCAACACTAAAGCGCCCACCATGAGAATCCCGGCCCCAGCCACTGCCGCGACCAACCCGAGCACCCATTTGCGTCGCTTCCGCTCTGCAATAACGGGTTTCGCTGACAGCAACTCCGTTACCGGCGCGATCGAGGGGGCCGAATCGGCCACCGCAAAATGGAAGATCGGCTGATAGCTCCCCAGCGGAAGCTCAATTCGCAGCCCCCGATCCAGCCCCGATGCGTAGGCCTGCGCCAGCCGTTTGCGTACCTCGCCACCCGTAACCCTGACGATCGACACGCTCTGTGCATCGAAATCGTTGTTCCGCTCGAACACGTCCACGGCGAGATTCCGCTCTTTGATCGCATGGCCGCGCCCGGCCATCGATTCCTCCACCACATAACGGAGAAATGCCTGTCTTCGGGAACTCCCCGAAAACGCAGGACTCTCCATCAACTCTTCCAGATGAGACAGAATCCTCAACCGCTCCTGCTCGGTGTGAGGCAGAGTGCTGTGCAGAACTGACATTGTTACGACTTTTTCGAGTGAGTATATCACTATTTACGGGGATTTACGTACGTTAATACGGTCCTCCAAAGTGCCTGTCGTTGCGACGATGCCATGGGAATAACGTCACGCCTGACGGATCGTACGTAGACGATGCCGCAAGCGCCGCCGTAAGATCGGCACTCAGCAGGTGGGAAAGCAGGGTTGGGCGTACGCCCAGCGGTCATCACGGGGCACCGTCCGCCTCTCTGTCCTCCCGGCAAGCCTGCGAGAAACCACTCGGATCGAAGGAGAACCTCAATAATGAACCTGATTTCCCGCGGCAGACTATGCTACCTTGTCGTACTGGCCGCCCATGCCGCCTTGATGCATGGACAGACCGGACTAGCCACCTTGACTGGCACGATTACCGACGCGAGCGGGTCGGTTGTCCCCAATGTGCCGATCCATGCCAGACATATTGACACCGGGCAGACCCTGAGTACGACAACGTCCGACACGGGAAATTACTCAATTACCCAATTGCCGATCGGGAAATATGAAATTAAGGTGGAAGCGGCGGGATTCAAGACCCTGAATCGCGAAGGGATCACTCTGGCAGCCGAACAGACGCTTCGCTTGGATTTCACCCTCGAAGTCGGCGCGGCCACGGATTCGGTAACGGTCACGGGCGAAGCCTCGCTGCTTAAGACCGAAACCGGCGAAGTGGTCTCGAACATCACCGTCTCCCAGATGCAGGACCTGCCGATGCTCCCGGTGAACGGCGCCACGGGCGCCATTGCGGCGTTCGGGTTCCGCGATCCTTACGGCCTCGCACAGCTGATTCCCGGCGTGCAGTACACGGCCAACAGCGTCATGGTCATCAACGGAATGGGTACCGCGACCGCGCAGTACCGCATCGAGGGCCAGAACAGCGGATTGACCGGCAGCCTGAACGTCTTTACTCAATTCACCCAGCCCAGCGTCGATTCCGTTCAGGAAGTGGCCGTCCAGACCAGCAACTTCGCCGCGGAATTCGGTTCCGTCGGCGGCGGCATCTTCAACGTCACCATGAAGTCCGGCACGAACCAACTGCACGGCAGCGCGTACGACTACGCGACGAACGAAGTGCTCAACGCCCACCAGCCATTTACCCACTTGCGCGACACCGACCGGCGCCACGACTACGGCGTCACCGTCGGCGGACCGATCTGGCTCCCGAAAATCTACAACGGCAGGAACAAGAGCTTCTTCTTTTTCAGTTGGGAGCAGTTCATCACTCGCCCGTTCGTCTCCACCGTGTCGGCAACGGTTCCGACGCAGGCCTACCGGAACGGCGATTTCTCCGCCCTCATCCCGGCGAGCGGCGTGAACGGCGTTCCCCGCCCCCTCCAGGTCGGCACCGGCGCCGCCCAGCGCAACTACGTCGATCCCACAGGCGCCACGATTCTCTCCGGCACAATCTTCGATCCCATGAGCACCCGTAAGATCACCTGCAGCGCCAGCGTCACTCTGGACTGCCCGGCAGGCAGCGTCGTGCAGGTTCGAACTCCTTTTCCCAACAACGCAATTCCGCAGTCCGTTCTCTACCTCGATCCCGTTGCGCAAGCAATCCAGAAGCTGATCCCGCTGCCCACCGGGCCGAACGCAACCGCCGGCGCTCTGGGAAACAACTTCCAGAACCCCTTCCATGCGAATCGCACCTCCACTCTGCCGTCGTTCAAGATCGATCACAACCTGACCCGCAATGCGCATCTTTCGTTCTTCTATTCCTTCGACAAAACGAACGCGCAGTACACGCCGGGCAACGGAGCGTACGAAGGCTTCCCTGCCACCATCACGGCGGCGCGCGGCACCTTCCATAACTCGACCAGGAACGCCTGAACTACGACCAGACCCTCTCGCCGACGCGTGTTCTGCACGTCGGCATCGGCTTCCTGCGGTTCGACTTCAAGGACTTCTCGCCCACTCTCGACTTCAACGCCCAGCAGTCCCTCGGCTTGACGGGCGCCACGCTGAACCGCCTGTTCCCGAACTTCACTCCGGGAGCCTCGGCGAACTTCGGCGGCATGAGCACCACCGGCGCGGTCGCGCAAAGCACCAACGGCAGCGAGCGCCGCCCCTCGGGAACTCTCAACCTGACCGAGGTCCACGGCAACCACACCGTGAAGTACGGCGCGGAATGGCGCGAGGACCGCTACCCGGTCAGCGTCTTCACCAACACCGCCGGCAACTACTCGTTCACCAGCGCCGCGACCGTGCCCAACGGCAGCGGCGTAACCGCCGACCCTGCCCTGCAGGTCGTGAGTCTTTCCCAGGGCACGACCGGCTTCGGATACGCCAACTTCCTGCTGGGCGGCGTGCAGGCCGTGACCATTGCCGTGCCCGCCGTCTACCGCAGTAACAAATATCAGTGGTCCGTGTTCGCGCAGGACAGTTGGAAGGTCACGCGCAAATTGACCGTGGACTATGGCCTCCGCTGGGACTACGGCACTTATACGAGGGAAGATTACGGCCGCCTCGGCGACCTGAGCCTCACCACTCCTAACTCTTCGGCTGGCGGACTGCCTGGCGGACTGATCTTCGAAGCGAACTGCAACTGCAGCTTCGCCCACAACTATCCCTTCGCGATTGGTCCGCGTCTCGGCTTCGCCTATTCCTACGATCCGAAGACTGTGGTGCGCGGCGGCGTGGGCGTCGTCTATAACTCCACGCAGTGGTTCGGCGCCGGCATCAGCAATCAGGCCAACGGACCCGCAGCCGGCCTTCGGCCAGTCGATCTTCCAGTTGTCGGGTGGCATTCCGTCCACCATCAAGCCGCAGTGGCCCGTCTACACTCCCACCGTCGGAGAGCCGCTGAACTCGGTGATCGCCGCTCCCGCGCTCATCGATCCGAATGCGGGCCGCCCGGCGCGGATCCTCCAGTGGTCGCTCAGCCTGCAGCGCGAAATCACCAGGAACTTTGTCGTCGAAGCGTCCTAGGTCGGCAATCGCGGGGTCTGGCTGCCCGCGGCGCGCTCTTTCGAGCTTCAACGACTTGAGCGTTCAGCAGTTGGCCCAGGACGGTTTCACGGTCGGCAACACCGCCGATCGCGCCCTGCTGATCACGCAGGTCGGCAATCTGACCACCGCCCAGAAACAGGCGCTTGCGGCGAAGGGCTGGAGTCTTCCCTGGGCCGCCTTCCCGACCAGCCAGACCGTGCGGCAATCGCTCCGGCCGTTCCCGCAGTACAACACGTCGATCAATCCCACCGTCGCTCCGCTGGGCAAGACCTGGTACGACGCGCTGCAGATCACGCTCACCAAGCGCTATTCGCACGGCTTGACCTTCAACGGCAACTACACGTTTTCGAAGACCCTCGATCTGATGAGTTCGCCCGACGTCTTCAATCCGGGCCTCGGGAAGAACATTTCGCTCAACGACCTTCCGCATCAGCTTCGCTTCTCGGCCGAGTATCAGACGCCGCGCCCGCACAAGGGCATGTCCGTCATCGGCAACCCGGTCGTGTCGTACGTCCTCGGCGGCTGGGGCGTCGGCGTCTACGCGCAGTATCAGAGCGCGCCGCTGCTGGGGCGTCCTGCCGCGGGTTCCGTACAGCCGATCAGCGACTGGCTGGGCCGCGGCCCCGGCGGCGCTCAGTTGAAGATCGGTCCCGATGGCAAGCCGATGAATCCGTACGCGGTGAACTGGACCGACCTGAACGGCAAGGTTCACGCCGAACCGCTGGACATCAACTGTCACTGCTACGATCCGACGAAGACGCAGGTGCTGAATCCGAACGCCTGGGTCGCGGTGCCGGACGGTCAGTGGGCCGCCGATCAGTCGAGCATCCGCTACTTCCGCGGCATTCGCGCGCCGCAGGAGAGCGCGAACCTGAGCCGCAACTTCCGGTTCAAGGAGCGCTACACGCTGCAGATCCGCATCGAGATGAACAACATCTTCAACCGGCTGATACTGCCTCAACCGAGTTCCGCTCTGGCGAACTTCAGCGCCAGTCCAACGTCAGCGAACGGCCTCTACACCGGCGGCTTCGGGACCTTCGGCAACCTGTCAACGGGCGCCGCCGTACCCGGCGCGCCCCGAAGCGGTCTGTTCGTCGCGCGTTTTCAGTTCTAAAGCATTTTCACAGATTCTAAAGAGCAGGACGTGGGGCAGGATGGCATCCTGCGGCGGGCTGGCAACCCGCTTGGCCGCCTGAGCGACATCGGGGAGGCCGATTGCCGATCCAACTCGTTCGGCAGCATCTACCGACCGCTCAGCCCACGCAGGCGCGGCCGGTTTTCTTTTTGGAGAAACCGCCCAAGTCGATCGTCGGCACACAACGCCTTTCGGATCAATCGAGATCCATCGCAGCCTTCAGCCCTTCCTCAACTTCGCGCGTCAGCTCGAGCGGCAGAGTGCCGATCCGCCGAGTCATCTTGGCCCGGTCCAGCGTAGTCACTTGATGGCACGCCGCAAAGCTCTTCTTCGGTAGACCCGCAGCCCCGCCCGAAAGTTCTATAACGGTAGGTCCGTGCTGACCCTGAGACGAGGAGGTGGATACAGGAACCACGATGATCAACCTCCATCCGGGCACTTGGTTAAAACCGTCATGGGAGATCAGGATCACGGGACGGCGGCCCGTCTGCTCCAATCCCGGGACAAGATCGGCCCAGTAAACCTCACCCGCTTCATCTGGCTTCCCGGTTTTCATCAGATGCTCGACTCTGGCGGACTCCAGATCGGTGTCGAGATCAAGCTGTGTTCCCGCCATTTCCGTTGCATAGACGGCGATCGCGTCATGTCTTGCCTTGCGGGATTGTTGGCGCAGCCACTCGTCAAGAGCCTCACGCGCGAGGGTTGCTGCCGGAACCTGTGTCCGTTCGGCTTCCGCCCTGAGGCGGATGTAGGTCTCCTCCGGCAGGGACAGGTGAAAGTTCTTCATGGCGGCGCTCCTCACCTCCATCATGGCGTGCGCGGATGGCAGAGTCTGGTGGCAAGTCGGGATGGCACGTTCGGCTGTTTTCTACATTTTTCTTTCGGGAATCGTCCAAATGTTTTCAATAACTTGACTCCAAAACGCCATCCATCCCGATTTCCATCTGCTCTACTATTCGCCAGGAAGGGAACTATGGCTACAGAAAAACAACTTGAAGCAAATCGTCGCAACGCGCAAAAATCCACCGGGCCGAAAACAACTGAAGGCAAATCCAACTCCAGCCGCAACAATCTCCGCCACGGCCTGACCGGCCAGATCAGCCTCCTGCCAACCGAGGACCGCGAAGCGCACGACGCTTTCTGCAACGAACTAATCGGCAGCTTCAATCCCGAAACTCCCATGGAACACCAACTCGCCAACTCCATAGCGGAGGATGGCTGGCGTCTCAATCGCGCCTGCGCAATCGAGAACAATATGTTCGCGCTCGGCCACCAGCACGAACGCCGCGAACTCCAGGTCGCGCTCGCCGACGCCACGACCTTCCTAAACCAGGCCGCCGCCTTCAACCTCCTGACCATTTACGAGCAGCGCATCAACCGCAACCTCCAGCGCAACATGAAGCTCCTCCGTGAACTCCAGGCCGAACGCAAAGTCCAACGCAACCACGCCCTCGAGGAAGCCAAGCTCCTGGCCCAACTCAGTCTAATGGACGGCTTACCCTACGAGCCTGAGGAAAATGGCTTCGTCTTTTCACCCGCCGAAATCAACCGAACCATCGACCGCGACAACCGCCTGGCAGCAGCGAAACGAGCGGCGCTAACTCCCCCGAAACCCTCCGAATCGCAATTTCCCATCGCCCGCGCCGCCTGATTCGTGGGTAACATAAAGGCGAATGCCCATACTGGCGCACGAACAGGAAACGAATCCCTGGCTATCGGCCGAAGCTCGCATCGACAACGCCGCCTTGAGGCTCGGGCTGGACGATGGTATTTGCAAAGTCCTCAAAAGCACCACCCGCGAAGTCACTGTCCACATCCCCGTGCAGCTTGACGACGGCCGTCTCGAAGTCTTCACCGGCTATCGCGTGCAGCACTCTATGGTGCGCGGCCCCGGCAAGGGCGGCATCCGCTTCGCGCCCGACGTATCGCTCGACGAAGTGCGCGCCCTCGCCTCGTGGATGACGTGGAAATGCGCCGTCGTCAACATCCCCTTCGGCGGCGCCAAAGGCGGCGTGATCTGCGATCCGTCCATGCTGTCGGACGGCGAACTGGAGCGCATCACGCGCCGCTACACCGCACAGATCATCGACGTAATCGGCCCGGAGCTCGACGTCCCCGCGCCGGACGTCAACACGAACGCCCGCACCATGGCGTGGATCATGGACACCTACTCCATGCACAAGCGCCACGCCACCACCGCCGTCGTGACCGGCAAGCCGATGGAACTCGGCGGATCGCGCGGACGCACGGAAGCCACCGGGCGCGGCTGCATGATGGTGACGCTTGAAGCGCTGAAGAAATTCGGGCTCGCGCCGGAGAACACACGGGTCGTGATTCAGGGCTTCGGCAATGTGGGCGGCATGGCGGCGAAGCTCATGGCCGCGCGCGGCTTCAAAATCATCGCGCTGATTGAATACGATGGCGCGCTGCATAATCCCGCGGGGCTCGATATCGCGGCGCTCACCACGTATCGAAAAGACACCGGCTCAATCGTCGGCTTCCCTGGCGGCGCTGCCGTCGACAAGCACGAGGCGATGTTTCTCGATTGCGATGTGCTGCTGCCTGCGGCCACCGAGAACGTGATCACGTCGGAGAACGCGCACCGCCTGCGCTGCAAAATTCTCTGCGAAGGAGCGAACGGCCCCACAACGGCGATCGCGGACGAGATTCTGGCGGAGAAAAAGATCTTCGTCATTCCGGACATTCTGGCCAACGCCGGCGGCGTGACCGTCTCTTACTTCGAATGGGTGCAGGACCGCGAGGGATTTTTCTGGAACGAGGATCTCGTCAATTCGCGGCTCGAAGAAATCATGGTAGGAAGCTTCGACGCCGTGGTCGCATACGCAGAGAAGCACAAAGTCGATAACCGGACGGCGGCCTACATGCTGGCGCTAGACCGGGTGGCGATCGCGATCAAGCTGCGAGGCATCTACGCATAGCACTGGCAGACCCGCGCATTTTCCAAGCCGCGACCCGGACATCCCCTTTAGGGGTGCCGGCGCGCGAGGGAGCGGTGCATCGAGGCGGATTCACCGCGGGCCAGACACCTGGCCGCCGAGCCCCGCATATTCATCTTTGACTTTACTGACCTTGCTGCCCGTTGAAGGTCACGAACGTAACCTTGCCGGGCGGCGTCCCGAAGATCCAGTCTTCGCTCTCGATGCCGTCTTTGGTCTCGCGATATTTGTGATCGGGATGGCCAAGAACCAGCAGCACCTGATCCCGGTCCATGCCGACCAGCACGTGCTTCTCGGCAATCGCTTTCTGCATTTCGGGCGAAAGCGTCTCGGAATATAGCGCCACCGCGGAGCGCTTGTCGAAATCGAGCACCGGCGCGAGGATCTTCTTGACCTCTGCCGACGTGAGGTTCTCCATCGGCTTGTGGAAGATGAGGTCGATGTAAGTGCCGGTCGTCGCCGCTTGCTGGTAGGGGTCGTTGCCGCCCGACTGTTGGCTTATGCCGCCCATGCCGATCTGGACGTGTTTGTACCACTTGTCGCCGCTCTTGAGTCCGCCGTTGATCTCAAGAATCATGTGATCGCCTTCGAGCGTCACTTTGGTGATCTGAACTTTATCGCCGAGCCGCGCCGCCTGGCCCATGGTCAGGGCGTCGTCGTGCCACTGCATCTTGTTGTACGTGCCATCGGCGTTGAATTCAAGGGGCTTTTTCGAACGCGGGATTGCCACCTTCGCGTTGGCATATTCGGACCCGAGATCGCGCAACAGGCGAATCCGTTCGTCTTCGGTGAGCCTGTCCGCGGGGTGCAACACACCCGCCTGAACGCTGGCAAAGGAGAGAAATGCAGAAAGCAACGTCAACGCACCGCGTCGGAATAACGGGGCGCCGCGGGATCCTGTTCCGCATCGAGGAGCCACGCCCAGCCTTTGCGGACCGGCATCCTCCACACCGCCACCGTCATGGCCAGAAGCACAAACGAGGCCAGCAGACTTGCTTCGGGCCCATACGTACCGCCGCTCCAGAGAACTCCGGCTTTCCATACGAGTTGGTACTCCGTTACTTTGATTGTAAAGCCGCTGAGGGGCACGCCGAGGAAGGGCAGCGCCGCGTTCCAGCCGAAATGGATTCCGATGGGCAGCCACAGGTCGTGCGAGCGAAGCAGCGCGAAGCCGAAAAGGATGCCGAAACCCGCCGTATTAACGGTGCTGAGCGCCGTCGAGCCCGGGTTGAAATGGTGCATCAGCCCGAACAGCACGCTCATGCCAGCGATCGAAGCCCACGCTCCGTAGCCGCGCATCAGCATCTGCAGCGGGAATCCGCGGAACGCAATCTCTTCGCCCGCTGCGCCGCAGAAGAGCAGCGCGACGGTGAAGGCTCCCGCGCGAAAGGTAACGGCCCCCACATCCGCGTCGATCACTCTCTGAAAGTGGGCCATCCCGAACAGCACCGGCGGAAAGATCAACAGCGCCGCACCTGCCGCGCCCGTAGCGATGCCGCTAACCAGATTGCATCCGCCGCTGCGATTCCAGTGGAGCCCGAGGTCGGTCAGCTTGCGGGATTCGAACAGCGCCATCATAAGCGCGCCCGAAACCGCGGCCGCCACCAGGCGTGGCACCGTCAGCGCGATCATGTCCCGGCCGAGAAACGCCGCGATCGTCGCCACCACGTTGTCGCTGAACCAGTAGACGGAAGCAAACGCCAGCGCGGCAAGGATGGGAACGGGGCTCAGCTGCTTCATTCAGCGAACTCGAACGCCACGCCCCGCAACTTTCGCCGGCAGCACCTGCCCGCCAGCCGCTTCGATCGCCCGCGCCACTTTGTCCTTCGCGCCGGGTTCGACGAGAAACACCACACAGCCTCCGCCGCCTGCCCCGCAGGCCTTCGCCCCAATACTCCCCGCGCGTCGCGCCGTCGCGACCAGATGATCGATCAGTGGCGTCGTGATGCCGGGCGCGTTCTTCTTTCGCGACGTCCACTCCTCGCGCATCAGGCTGCCTGTTTCCACCCAGTCCGCTCGCTCCAGCGCCTGCCGCATTGCATTCGCGATCGCCACGATGCGGTCGAAGTTGCGATGAACTGCCGCGTCGGAATCGATGTGCCGCTTCATCACTTCCCAGTTGTTGATGCCGGAATTACGAGGCGCGCCGGTGTATGCCAGCACGAAGCGCTGATTGAGATCTTCGGCGTCAACAGGCAGGGCTTTGCGCAGGATGCCGGCCGGTCCGAGTTCGATCGCCGACAAGCCGCCATACATCGCCGGGTAATAATCCTGCGAGCCGGTGGGAACGCGGATCACCTGCGCCTCCACATTCTGCACAATCTCGCGGATCTTCTCGATCTTGTAATTGCGACCCGTCAGCTTGTTGAGCGCACATGCGACGGAGATCATCAGCGCCGAAGATCCCGAAATCCCCGCGCCCGCCGGGGCTTCCGAAGCAGATTCCACCGTGATTCCCATGGTCGGTGCAAAGAATCGCACCAGCAGCGCGAGCAATGGCAAACGATACTGCTTCGCGGCCTGAAGTGCCTCGATCGAAGCGAACGTTTCTTCCTTCCCGAGATCGCGCGACCGCAGCACAATAGCGGAATCGCCGCGCGTTTCGATCTCGCAGGACGTGTAGCGGTCGACCGCGAAATTAACCGTGACCACGTTGTCGTGGAACAGGTAGAGCGGCCAGATATCGAGCGTCGCACCCGCCAGATCCACGCGGCAGGGCGCTTTGGCGAACACGCGCATCAGGAACAAGTATAAGGAGGCACGTGAACCCTTCGGAGCACAAAATGCGTCTGATAAGACGTGATCGGAACTCTGGCTCGCCGCGGCATTCCAATGCTGTGGCACCAATACGCAAGCGAGCGGAAGAGGCCGCTTACCGCCGCGCCTTTTGCGCCGGATCCCGCACGTTGGGCCGACGAAGGCTTGTACGCTGCATGGCTCGGGCACAGCACCGTGCTGCTCAAACTCGACGGTGTGACCATTCTGACGGATCCGGTTTTCAGTCAGCGCATCGGTTTGAATCTGGGGCCGTTAACCGTCGGCATGAAGCGCCTCGTGCTTCCGGCGCTGTCGTTGCAGGAAATGCCACGGCCCGATATCGTGTTGCTTTCACACGCGCATATGGATCATTTCGACCTGCCCAGCCTGCGCGCGTTGGAATCGAAAGCGACCCGTGTGGTGACCGCCTCGAAGACAAGCGATCTTCTGCGGGTGAAGCGATTCCGTGCCGTGCACGAGCTTGGCTGGGGCGCAAGGACGCGCATTGGCGACGTGACCGTGCGTGCGTTCGAAGTGCGCCATTGGGGTGCCCGAATGCAGTCCGACACGTATCGCGGATACAACGGGTACCTGATCGAGACGCCGCGGTTTCGGGTGTTGTTCGGCGGCGATACCGCGATAACGCGGGCGTTCCGCAATCTGCGGTCGTCGCGCAGACTGGATCTTGCGATCATGCCGATCGGCGCTTACGATCCGTGGATCCGTGCACACTGCACACCCGAAGAGGCGCTCGATATGGCGAACGATGCGGGCGCGGAGCGGATTCTGCCCGTGCACCATCAGACGTTTCAGCTCAGCCGGGAGCCGCGGCGTGAACCGATCGAACGCTTGTCTGAAGCGCTGGCCGGCGCACCGGAACGGCTGGCGTGGACGGATATTGGGCAGGAGATCCACCCGCTCTGACGCTGTGTTACAAAGGGAACGCCCTCCCGTCGTGACTCAGCATCGATGACCATCAACCGTACTGCCATACGCGCGATCATAGCGATTTACTTCGCCGCATTGGCAGTGATTTATGCGATTGCGTGGCTTTCGCCCGCCATCGGTCGGTATCACGATGACGCAGTATATCTGGTGCTCGCCAAGGCAATCGCGGCGGGCCACGGCTATCGCATCGAGAGCCTGCCCGAGCCTGTTCCGGAGACCAGCTTCCCGCCGCTCTTCCCGGCGCTTCTGGCTCTTTTCACGCTGGTTTCGCAACAACTGCAATGGCTGAAACTGCTGCCGCTCGCGTGTACCGTCGGATGGCTGATCCTGACGCGGAGACTATTGCTGAAGATGGGCGCATCTCCGAACAGCGCGCTCCTGCTGGTGGGAATGACCGCGGCGTCGCCCATGATCGTTCTGCTCAGCACCAATCTGATGGCTGAGTCCCTGTTCGCGCTGCTCGTCACCGCCGCGCTGCTCACGCTGCTCGATGAACGAGCGTGCTGGCCGGATTGTTCGCAGGACTCGCCACACTGACGAGGATCGCGGGCGTGCCGCTCATCGTCGCGTGCATCCTGATCCTGGTAGCGCGCCGCCGCCTCCGCAGCGCGGCCGTCTTCGCTGCCGTCGCGATGGTAATGATTGCCCCATGGTTCGGCTGGTCGCTCGCGCATGCCGGCAATACGTATCTCTCGTCGAACATCCTCACGGGCCTGGCAGCAAGCGAAAAAGCGATGGTGCTGGGACACAATTTTGTCAGCCTGCTGGCCAGTCCTTTCGCGCTGATCACCGGATACAGCAACACCTTCACCATCGGTATCACCGCCGTGATTCTGATCGGGAGCCTGATTGCACGACGGCAGCTCGCGCCGGATCTTTTCGTGGCTCTTTACTGCATGGCGCTGCTTTGCTGGGTGTGGCCGCCGGAGCGTTTCGTGGCGCCGATTCTCCCGTTGATTCTCTGGATTGTCTGGCGCGCATTCCGGAAGGTGGAACCCCGCGAGGCGGTGGCGGCCGTCGCGCTGATCGCCGCTCTGATTCCGCTGTTTGCGAATGCGAGCCCGGAAATCGAACGCTCGCGACCAGGCGGAAATGCAGAAGCTGTTTGCATCCATTCGCGCCAACACGGACCCATCGAGCGTGCTGCTGGCCAATCAGGACGCGGTGGTCTATCTGAACACGGGACGTAAAGCGATTCGCGGTTTCGTCCCGAACGGTTTCGATTTGTACTATGCAGTGCGGCAGTCCGCGATTACGCCGGACAAGCTCTCGAATGCGATCCGGCAATCGGAGGCGAGTTATGTTGTATTAACGCCCGATGCTGATTTTCGCCGAAGCGCCCGCGTTCCACGAGAGCGTGGCGGCGCTGGAGCGTGGAGGTGTGGTGGCGCCTGTCGATCTGCCAGGAGAGTCGCGCGATTACCGGTTGCTGAAAGTCACCCATTGACCTGTTAACAACTGTTAGCGATTCCCCGGCAACCATTGTGGACTGGCAGCAGGTTCGGCCTGGCCGATATTCTGAGTTGTAATCGCTCAGCCGGTCCCGCCCATGAGTGCGCTCGCCACAGCCGATCTATCCCGTTGCGCCGTGGAACAGCAGAGCGATAGTCAGGGCGCGCAGAGCGTGGCTTTATCCTGTTTTATCCTGCGCGGTGGTTCTCGCTTTGCATACTCGTGGCGAACCCGTTCAACGAGGCCGGCTTTAACGACGACTGGTCGTACGCGCGCGTTGCCATGAAACTGGCCGAGACCGGAAGGCTGCAGTACAACGGCTGGGGAAGCCCGATTCTGCTGTTTCAATCGTTCTGGGCGGTGCCCTGGATACTGAACGTTCGGCTTTTCCATGCAGATCCTGCAGGTTGCCATGATTCCCATCTCCCTGGGCTTCGTCGCTGCTGGTCTACGCTACGGGACGCGCGATGGGGCTTTCACGTGAGCTGTCCGCTTTCGCGTCGATTGCGACCGGGACATCTCCGTTGTTCCTCCCGCTGGCGGCATCGTTCATGACGGATGCATCCGGCTGCCTCTTTTGCATGCTGTGCGTCTACTCGGCGATGCGCAGCGCCCAGGCGGAAGACTCACGAAGCGCCGCGCGGTGGCTATGGTCTCTGGCGCTGGCGGGAGTGATCGGCGGGGCGAACCGCCAGATTGTGTGGATCGCGCCTGTCGTGTTAATCCCCTGGCTCACCTGGTTCCGGCGCACGGATGTGGAACTAAGGGCCTGTAACAAAATAACATTTTCGATATTGAATGTTTTGGCGTAAGCTGAAAGGGTGAAGGATCTCACTGGGATCAATCGCCGGTTCATGGTTTTGCGGGACAGTCTGGATGAGCGCTAGCGCCGTTTGGCCGCGGCGGCAGAGAGCATAGCGATAGGTCGCGGAGGGATAACGGCCGTCTCGGAGGCGACGGGAATGTCGCGACCGGCGATTCGACTTGGACTGACGGAATTGCGAGAGCCTGCGGCTCATCCTCCTAATCGCATTCGACGGCCAGGAGGTGGGCGGAAGAAAACGGTTACGCAGGACCCGCGTCTGTTGCGGGATCTGGAACGGCTCATCGAGCCGGCGACAAGGGGTGATCCGGAATCGCCGTTACGCTGGACCTGCAAGAGCCTTCGCAAACTGGCGGCTGAGTTGAGGAGCATGGGGCATAAGACGAGCCACCGCATGGTCGCCGAACTATTGCACGACCTCGGATACAGCTTGCAGGCCAACAGCAAAACCAGAGAGGGTTCGAGTCACCCCGATCGCAACGCCCAATTCGAATACCTGAATCGAAAGGTCAAACGGCAGTTGCGAAACCAACAGCCGGCGATTTCGGTGGACACCAAAAAGAAGGAGCTGGTGGGGGACTTTAAGAACAACGGGCGGGAACTGCGTCCCGCGGGCAATCCCGAACAGGTGCGGGTGCACGACTTCATCATTCCGGAGCTGGGCAGAGCGAACCCCTATGGCATTTACGATATCGCCCACAACACCGGCTGGGTCAGCGTGGGCGTGGACCACGACACGGCTGCATTCGCCGTGGAGACGATCCGCCGATGGTGGCACGGCATGGGGCAGGACTTCTATCCCGATGCCACCGACCTGCTGATCACGGCGGACTCAGGCGGAAGTAATGGATCCCGCGTAAGGCTCTGGAAGCTGGAACTCCAGAAACTGGCCGATGAAACCGGATTGAACATCAAAGTCTGCCATCTACCCCCGGGCACAAGCAAATGGAACAAGATCGAACATCGCTTGTTCTCCTTCATCAGCCAAAACTGGCGTGGCAAACCACTGATCAGTCACGAGGTGATCGTCAACCTCATTGCCGCCACTACCACCACTACCGGGCTTATGGTCCATTCCGAGATCGACGCAACAACCTATCCTGCCGGCGTGAAGGTGTCCGACAAGGAACTCGCGGAAATCAATATCCACAGAGACAAGTTCCACGGCGACTGGAACTATAGTATTAAGCCCCGACTCAACTAAATCGGAAATGTGATTTCGTTACAGACCCTAAGAAAACATGCGGCTGTGGCCTGCGGCGTGTCGGGGATTGCCATCCTGTCGATTCTGCATTTTTTCAGTCAGCCTTACGCACCGCTGCAGCTGAGTCGCGGCGAGATCGCCACAATGCTTCTCCACGATTCCGGCGCGGCGAGCAATCTTTTAATCAGTCTTCTGTTCGTTTGCGTTTTCGCTTCCATGCCCGCCTTTGCTGCGTTCCGCCGCTTGCTGCCCGCAGGTCTCCGGGCTGGTGGCTGGTGAGTTCCGCAGTGCTCGTCATCGGCACCTTCGCCGCAATCGTCTTCGCGGGCCTCGCAGCGCCTTATGGCAACCAGATTCTTACCGGCTACGGAATCCTCATTTCGGTGGAGGTGCACCGTCCGCAAGCGGCAACCCTTGCGCCCTGGCTTCGCGTCGTCCTGAGCGTGCCGGTGAGTCTTTGCGCCTGTGTTTCGGTGGCGTGGATCGTTCGCAACCGGCGGAGCGTTTGGGAGCCCCGCGAGGCCGCGTTACCGGCCTTCGTTGCGTTCTCGCTCGGTTATATGGCGCTGGTCTTGCCGGGCGCCCTGATGGGCTTCGCTTTCGATCGGTACATGCTCCCGATCCTCCCTCTCATGGTGCTGGTCATCCTGTCGCAGTTGGCGCGATATGGGCGCTGCATTCCCGTCGCCGCGTGGTGCTGTCTCGCCGTGTTCGCCTGCTATGGCATCGCGGTAACTCATGACTTCTTCACGTCGGTACGAGCCCGTCTTGCGGCAGTTCATGCAATCGAAAAGGCCGGCGTCGGCCGCGACCACATTTCCGCCGGCTTCGAGTACGACGGTTGGACGGAGTTGGAGCGATCGGAGTACGTGAGGGGAGCGCCGTACACTGGCCTCCTTGGAGAGGACCCGCCCAAAGGGTTCTGGTACTGGTTCTGGAATCATACGCCGAATTTGCGGCCGGATTTTGTCGTTCTGAACCGAGCCTCCGCGGGACCGAATAATGTGGGGATCTGAAGGTTGAGTTCCGGACATGGTTACCTCCCGTCCAGCGGTCGGCCGTTGTGTGGAAGCGATCGGACCTGACGGAACTGCTGCAAACGGCGCGGCTTGCCGCAATGTTTCGATGAGTCCGTCAAAAGGAGTTGTACCTCGTGATTAACGGAAAAAAGATCGTGGTTGCAAAAAACTCGATCCCATCACTTACTCTTGAGAACTCATTTATTTGTCGCCAACCAATGTCCGGCATATGAATCCAATCTCCATGCCGAACCTGTAAAGAACGGCGAATATTCTTACCCACTCCGACGCCATAACCGGAGTTTAGACGATTGCCTTTCGAATAGTCGGAAGAATGACCCTCCCACGGATATTGTTCGAACACCTTGTAACTTCTACCTGAAGAAACCACCGTTACCGGCAAACCTTCTATCTTCTGAGCGTCATCTACGGTAGCCCTTCCTGTGCAGACAAAAGCGAAGCCAATGAGTCGGATAAAGCTTCCTCATGATTAGTATAGTGTGAAGGAGTTCAGCTTTTTTGAATAGGTGTCTAGATTTGCATTTTCACTGCTGCCAGTTCGACGGATTCCAACAAAACTTATGTTTTACTAAGGGGGCAGAAACGATTGAGGTATCCGGGTGAGCGAAACAACGACCGATTGCGAAAGCGATTGAGTCCTCAAGCAAAAAGAATCTCAGCCTTCATAATCACTACACATCAGGATAAATGAAGTTGATCGGTGTGAACTGGTTCTCAAAAGAAATATCCTTCTTCGTGACTATTCCTGCGGAGAAATAATCAAAGTCTTACGAGAGAGTAACTGGCGGTGGCGGCGCGCTACGCGAAGGCCGGGTGCCGGTACGCGTCGAAGCAGATCGCGAACGGTTGCTTGCCGTAAAGCGGGGCGAGTTGTCGTGGGAGGACGTGGAAGCATGGCGTCTGGAGTTGCACCGCGATTTTGATCGTGCACTCGGCGCGACGACTTTGCCCGAACGCCCGGACTATGAAGCGGTGAACCGTTTTCTCCTCAGCGTACGCAAACTACAAGCAACTGGAGCCAGTTCAGCGTGAACATCGAACCCCGGCTTCATCGCATCGTTTCGGCTCAGCCTTATCCGTTGATCTTTGCCACTATCAGCGGCGCACATCTCTACGGCTTTCCATCGCCCGATTCAGACTACGATTTGCGGGGTGCTCACGTGCTGCCGCTGGAAAACGTGTTGAGCCTGGATGCGCGCGATGAGACCGTGCAGGATTCCCGCGTCATGGAGGGCCTGGAGATGGATATTGTCAGCCACGATGCGCGCAAGTTCATTGGCATGCTGCTCGAAGGCGAAGCTTCACGAACTGTAACAATCAAAGAGCGCCTTTTTGCAACCCAGCGCTGACACAGCGATCCGCTGGTGCTCGGATCGAGTAGCCATTATCTCGATCCCTTTTAGAAAGCGGGACCGGAACCAACCCTCCGACGACTAACTAGTGAGTTCCGCCGAGACGGTCATTCGGGAACGACACCAAGCTGTCTCATCATGCTCAGGCCATCCATTAGGATCCGACTCTCAGCCATCTTGCCAGCCACCACCCGATCGACAACCATACCCTTCACTTTTATCTGCTTGCCTGTGGCAGGAACGCCGAAGAATTCGCCGCGATGAGTGCCATGCCAGGTAAAGCGGCTAAATACCTTTTCCCCTTCTCCTACCATCTCCTCGATCACCCAATGGATATCGGGAAAGGCGATGCGAAATGCGCCAATCACCTGTTTAAGACCTTCGCGCCCCTGCTGCTGGCCAGGAAGGGGATCGAGTTCCACGAAATCAACGGCCACCAGATCGTCCGCCCGCTTAAGCTGACCTTGATTGATGACTTCCTCAACAAAACTGGAGATCACTGCTTTGTTCTCGGCTCCCATGGGATTCCTTTTCTGCGAATTCCCGAAATCTGTCAATCGTGTAGATGGCTAACGGATTCGATGAAAAGATGACCCGCCCCGCGTGCCGTAAGCGGCCCACGGGGCAATACGGTTCAATGCCCCTACTTGCCCGTTCCGGGTGGACGAGGACGGGCGTTGAGTTGATCCAAAGCTCGCCGCCGAGCAAAGATTTGGACCGAATATGGTAAATTGCAGCCAACGTAGACTCGTCGCGCCGATACGAGAAAAGCGGTAATTGTATCCCGGTTTTGTTGGCTCGGGTAGCAAAGAAGATAAATCACATAAACAACGGGGTAGCGCGAAAGCAAACCCCGTAGGGATGACATAGTCGTTCACCTCCTTAGACCACGTCATCACTGATCCCTGCATTGGTGGCCGCGGCATTACAACCAATATCAGTGGCCGGGGAGTTCACGAGACGTTCAGTGTTTCGGGGACGGGAATATCTTACCGAACTCAGAATCGCGAGGTAAAGGCAAAGGAAGGCAAGAGAGGAGGGTGCGGCGGCTGTTTGTCCCTGGTTGTTCTTTTCCTGATCATTGGGTCCTGCTCCAGCCTGTTCGCGCCCAAGAATAGCATCAACAATTCTCGCACCCTTGCCACCCCCTCCCCTCCTTCAGTACCCCCGGTAATTGTTCAGGCGACAAGTACGCCGACCAACACAAATGTAAATCTGATCGCTCCGTCTAACGAGGAAGAGCCACACACAAAGAGACAGAAACTCAATTCCACGACCAGCTCCGGTTCAGCCCGCGTTTGGGTCAATCCGAAGACAGGCGTTTATCACTATCCAGGCACCCACGGCTATGGGAACACCAGGCAAGGCAGATTCGAAAGCGAACAGGAGGCCATTGCCGAAGGGGACCGACCGGTGAGAAACGGTCATTGATCGTTCGATCACTGACCGCAACCCCAACGGACGCGCGGGGTATCCTAACCTGCCTGGCAACGGTGCGGTAAAAAAGATCGACCGTACGACTTTGCTCGTTCCGGGCCAGCTACTGAGTACTTCTCACCCCAGCACTATTGCCTTCACCGAAAACGGAGAGGCTCTTTGGTACACTGCTGGCAGGGAATGGATACCGAAAACTCTCCATGATCGGTTCGTGCTTAAGTTTGAGTAACATAAGCGCAGCGCACGTTATTCCAAAGGTCCTGATTCCTGGAAACTCAAAAACCTTGGCTCCCAGTGGGATTGCCCTGACCGCTCGTCCATGTTTAGCGTAGCAATCCGCTAGCGACATCCTTTTGTTTTCTGGGTACGAAGCCGCACGGCGTCGGGGGTCAATTCGAAGGGGTTAAGCGGTGACGTTACAACGGCAGTCGCAAGCTTATCGCAACTTGTCAGCCCGTCTCGCCGTCAATGGAAATTTGACTTTCTTCAATCTTGCCGCGGACGTTCAGCTTCTCTCCGTCGAACGTGAGGGTCCATCCCTCTGCCGGTTCCCCTTGTCCGAGGACGAGCCGATCAATAACAAACGTCTTCAAAAGCAGGGTAGGCGAACTCATCAGCGGTCCCCCTGATGAAAAACAGCAGCTTAAGGGAATAGTCGCAGATCGCCGAGCCACCTCAGTTAATGTGATCTCATTCGGTGGTGCCCCCGGGTAACTACCGATTCGCGATGACGGACAGGTGGATAGGCGGTGAACAGGACCACCAGAGCCGATGGATACGCTTTAGTACCACAGGAAGAAGATGGGCAGCGAACTTCATTCGGAACTCTTCCTGGTGAAGATGCATCGTTCGATCAATTGTATTCTCTGCAAAGAATCGAATTGACAGAGAAGCTGAGGAAAAATCATGGGAGGGACGAAAGCTGGCAGCTTTTAATAAGCCTTAAAATGGCTGAGCTTGTCCCTGTGAAAAAGAGTTCTTCAGGCGGCAGGCTGCAATCATCCTGCCGACAGGTGTAAACGTAACGACCGCAAAGGAGTTCGATCCCAGCGGGCGGGAGAATCCACATTCTGTTCCCAGCAAGTTTGTCTCCATGCTAGGATAAGGTTTCGAAACGACTCCGCACCTATCCATCTCGCGGTAAGTTCACAGCCTGCGCATATCATGTGAATAACTTCGCGGATCTCTTTTTGGCAATTGCTGGGGTTATGAGGCAGTTCAGCTAAAGGTCGAGACAAATCAAAAAAATTTCGATTGTCAGCTAGATTTTGGAACGTCTCGTGCTCGGGTGTGAATAACTTTTCTCACGCGAGAGAATCCATTGCATTGGTTTAAATGACGACGAGCTATGGGGAAATTCCCGGCAGCTTCGCGGCGCTGAGTATCCTCTCGCCGATTCCCATCGTATTTGCGACGCAAACCCGAACGTGCAGATTCAATCGTTCTTGACGAACCATGTGTTCTTATGAACACTTACCAGCATGTCGATCACTCCAAAGGCGATTCAAGACCTGCTCGACGAACTCGAAGCGTCAAAGCAAAGCCGGTTGCGCGCTTGGAACGTTCTCCAAAGACTTCGCTCGGTTCTTTCAGAGCTGGGGAACATTGCGATTCCGCCACCGGCCCAGAAGACATTCGATGCGGAAGGAGAGATCTTGGAACATGCTTTGACGAGATCCTTCCGGACTCGGAACGAGGCGATCAAAAGTCTGTGCTCCTCCGTTCGTCGCTTCCGGGACGCGACCATCAAGGAAGAAAGCAAAAGCGATTATCCTCACGCTCTTCAGGCGTTGTGGAAAGCCCTAGATCGGGCGGAGGATGTGATCCAAAATTGACCCATGTGCGGACGATACAGACGAACGACTTCGGAAGAAGAATGACGACGCTGAAATCATCGTGCCGGCCGAGATTCAATTCAGTGCGGTCGGAAAATCAGCCGCAACTGTTGTGACCACTGTTGTCGCCCACGTGAACGGCGACAATTCGATAGAAGGACGATTAAATGGCGGCTCAGAACTATCCTCTAGAGATGAAGTTACCGTAAAAATTCAAACTCGCACGGGGTAGCCGTTGCCCAAACTGAAAATGACATTCTGCGAGCCAATTGTCGTTGGGAGAGGCAAACCGCTCGCGGGTGTCATCACCCGGAAGGGTTAGTTCCAGACAAAATTTATCGCCGTTTACGCACCTAAAGCCTTACAGCGGGTCCGCTAGAGCTGGGGAATGGTGCCCTGATGACGATCCCGCCCATCAGCCCGGCATCTTTGAGCTTGTCGACCTTGGGTTTCCCATCGGTGGGAAAACAACTTTTGGCGCCTCCCACACGGTTTGAGCTTTCTCGACCGATCTGGACCAAAGACCCAGGAAGTTCAGTAACCACACGGAACTGGAATCGGCAAAAGAAGCCACCAAGGATGTCCGACGCAATACCAGCGGTAGCCAGCGCCGTATCGGTACCACAGCGCCGTATCGGTACCACCCAGCGCCGTGATATCTTTGGACTCCGTATCCACGGTAATATGTGCCTGGGTAGCCTCCACAGAATCCGCTGACGCTCGTCAGGACGGAGATCGGCAGGATCAAAAGTCGAGCCTTCATATTCCATTATAACATTCAATCTCCTGATTAAAGCGCAGGTCTTATCGTCCGGCTTTTGTGCGGCCAGAATCTTAGGCCATTGTCCCGCCTGAACACGCGACACGATGACTCCCCGAGAACTTCAGAGAATCCTCGACGAACTGGAGGCATCGAGATCTTCGCGCAGGAGGGCATGGGAAAACCTCCAGGAGAACCCAGCGCAATGGTTGCCGCTACCGGCAGATAAAACGATCGACCTGGAAGGCAGCCTAATAAAAGATGGGGCTTCGGAAAGCGATCCTGGACCGGCAGAATGCCCTCCATGAACTTCTCAACGCGATTCAGGGAACGAACTACGCTCATGGGGTCCTGCAGTCGAACAAGACGATTGACCACGCTGAAGGTTCCGGATTCGGAACGAGGCGATTATAAATCTATCTCGGTACGCCGCTGCGGCTGTTAATAGATCGCTTGTCATTGTTCGGCCATCGCTCGGGTCGTGCGGTAAAGGGGAAAAACTGTACCAACCGGGCAGGTTACGACGAATTTTCCGTCAACTTGAACCCCTGACTCTTTCACGGCTTCATAGTCGAATTCAGTTTGGGTGAGTTTTACAATCTTGTACGGTTCACCGTCTTGGTAAAACATGCCAGTGCGTACATCCCAACGGTTTGCCGTAGTTGCGTGGTTTGGTCCAACAGTCGGACACATTCGCATTAGACGCGGCTATCAGGACTAGAATTGTCTTTCGCATGAAGTGCACTAGCATACGGAAAACTCCAGGGATTGGGCGACGGACGCTTCAGCTAGGTTCCCCTTTCGGAGGAGTAAATTTCTTCAACGCGATCTGCCGACTTCTCGTGTATGAAGGTTCCTTCTCGACCCGGTTCTCTGATTTGCCAATCTCAACCGATTCGTTTGTTTGCGCCGAATCCGTCTCTCGCGCAGTTGGATTAAGATCTGCCTTTTCGGTGTCCATAGATCCTCTTCAGCTCATAAATGCAATGGTTTTAAGTACTGCAATAATTTTAAATTCTAGTCAAGGGGGTTGTACCCGGAGCGAGAAAAAGCTTGATAGCTACATAAAACCTCAACGCGGCGCACTTTGATACTTAAGTCCAAACCGACAGATCGCCTACAAGATCATCAATGCGAGGGCTGAATCGGCCGGTACGCCACCGGTCATATGGTCAAGGCTTTAACAAACGGGGCTGTCTGATTTCTGAGTGTGACCGCGCTTATCGGTTGTCTGAACGCGGCTGCGACACGCGTAGACGAACTATTGAGCTGGTGGCCCTGAAAGTATCATCTCGGGTGATGCCGCCAGAAAATTCCAACTCGCCATTTTCGGTCCCTTCCTTTTAAACTCCGATCTTTGCCGCTGCTCTGGACGTTCTTGGAAGGCAGACGGCGTTCCGGCAAGCATGAGCGGTCAAATCTTTATCAGTTATCGTCGCGATGATAGTTCGGCGTCCGCCGGACGCTTACACGACCGCCTTTTAGGGCAACTTCCCAAGAATCAGCTAGAATTCCTTGTTCTTCGATGGTCGTTACCGAGGGCCGAAAAGCTGAATCTGGTTGAGTCTTTGTGCCTATTTCCTTTGTAATTTGATTCTCGGTTTTCAATCGTTTCTCTTTAATCCAAGCACAATTACGGCTTTAAAACGAATCTCTACAATGGTATTTCAGGCTGACTGGAGACTTCGTATGGCCGAGATGGGCCGCGGCTCTCAACCTATTGAGAAGGCGTGACCAGGGGATCTTGAATTCGTCTTTTTGCTCTTTTCGGTTTAGTTAGGCTTTTCCGTTTTTGATTTTTCGTCCGCTTGAGGCTTCTCGGTTCTGGCCTTCTCTTCCGCTTTGGGCTCGTCGACTTCAGGCTTAAGCGGCCGCACCTTTGGCTTTTCTACCTCTGCTTGAGGTGCTGGCTCTTTTGATCTGTCAAACTCAACCCTCGGCTCTATACCTTTTGACTGATCTACTTTGTCTTTATTGACCGGATGTTCGTCCTCGCTGCTCTCGCCTTTACCGGGACGATGATTACGGTCTCCGCCGCCCTCATGACGACCGTGCCAATAGCTATACGGATGCCCTTGATAATCACCTTGAAATTCAGGTCCGTTCCAAACCCAAACCTGATATTCATCGTTCCATATCCAATACGAATCATCCGTCGTCGGACCTACCGTAATCGTAACAGTCTGAGCCCACATTTTTGGACCAAGGCCGGCACATAGGCTAAGGGCACACAAACCAATGAGGATTTTCTTCATAGTCTTACCATTTCCCGTAGGCGACGGGATGGCGGCACACGCAGCTTATTGCGTCTCCGCCCGTCTACCTTCCATGGCCGATCGCTTTCTCATTTCCAAATATTTCTGACGGTTTGAGGTGCCGTGAGTAGTACAATCCGAAGTAAAATTGCGAATTCAGCTTCGACTCTGGAGAGGACCTGAAGGTCGGCGAAAAACCGGAAATATTCATTCTCCATGCAGCTCCGGGAAATCTTTCGTATAACTCCATGGGACGCCCGCCCGTGACAGGCGTAGCTCAACTCCCGCGTCCATCATGCCTCGCGACAATCCCGACCGCCCTCCTGCTGGCGGTTCCAGCCATGTCCGTTGAACTGTTTCGGTACCGAGACGTGGCCAAGGACGGCGGTAGGCTGGAATACGTCTTCGAGTCGGACGAAAAGGACTTTCCGAAGACCGCAACAAAGAATCAGGTGGCGGAGATCGCTGCGGAGTTTATGGCCACATTTTACGGGTTCCAAGTTGGCGCACTGAAACCTAGGAGTTCCGCACGGAACCGATGCCGTTTTGACTGGTCTGTTTTGTCAGTCGATCAGGAGTCCGTTGAACAACTGTACTTCGTCGCCATTCTGCCGGACGGCAGCGTTGTCGAGCCCCGTGACTAAACGGCTGTGGGCATCTTAATTTTTGGATCGTGTCACCTCTTAGGGTAATTGAGATCCATGGCGCGAAATTTTATTCTACTGATGGCTATCCTTGCCGCTGGGATGTTCGCGATGTCGACGGCACTGGCGAGACTGGGCTGGACCCTCGCGCAAAGTGTCGAGATGTACGGCCCGTACAAATCAACACAATACAAAGACCTGCCTGGTTACTTGCCGGGAATACTGTACGGGTTTATAGACAAGACTGCTGACATAAACCATCCTAAACTTGATTTTGTCGTTGAGTCTTTTTTAGATGGTAAAGTTGGTATGATCACTTAACGCCGTGGCCGCCGATGCCCGAATCGAATACTCCGATCGGTCGAAGGGATGGCTCACCTTCTTGCATCTTCGGGAAGCGTATAAATATTTGGCTTCAGTGGAGCCCAGAACGGCAACTCTGACGAGACCCGACTCAAGTCAGACGAAGTACAGGCAGCGCTAATTCTAAATGGTCCAAAGGCTGCTTGGTATGGCCAAGGCCGCTCGAGAAAAACTGTAGCCGCTAAAGAACGGAACCCTGAGTACCTAGACTCATTGTAGGTCGCAGCAAATAAAATCGAGTCGAGTTTAATGCCGTCTTCACACTCGACTAAAAGCTTGGGCAAGATCCGGCATTCGCGTCCGAGTCGGGCATTTGGCTAGAATCAAAGAAGCGTCTCCCAGAGTAAGGACTAGGCAGCGTCGAAAGGATGGCACTCGGACTCCCAGAGCTATTCTCCTATAAGCTTTTCTCGCGCTTCCTCTGCCAACCTGATATAATCGGCTCGAATTCGGTCCAACTCCTTTTCGCCCAAGTTTTCCAGATTTAGAAGAGCGTTGTGCGCACCATCGATTGCGCGAATCAATTCATCCATTATGATATGCATCGCTTCTGAATCTCGGTTTTGGGTATTCTGAATCAAGAATACCATCGGGAACGTCACAATAGTCGTTCCCGTATTGATTATGAGCTGCCATGTATCGCTAAAGCCGAAGAGCGGACCTGTAACTAGCCAGAGTACGATGACTGCTCCGGCAAGAGCGAATACGACCGGCTGTCCGGTGGCACGTGCCGTCTTTCTTGCAAAATCAGAAAACCATGATGACTTCTTGTTCACAACTTTCTGATCGCAGGTTGGTTATCACTTGTCCATACGCGATCTTATTGACTAATGGCTGGCCACCGTTATCCGAACCAAATAGAGCGGTTAAACCGCCCCGGTAGCACGCTTCCGCTTCAGCGTGATCGGCCCTTGTTAGCGCGCGGCGAGCGGGTTCTACGTGAAAAGACTATCGGACACTCCTTGAGTAGCAAAAGCAGCGCAACCACAATCAAGAGACAACCGCACCCGAAGCGCAGTTGACCCTTTTCTTCCGAATATCCAAGTGCTGCCAAAGAAAACACTTAGCCAAAAGAGTCAACCGGCCAAATCGAATCGTCGAGCCATCGGCGTTTCCAGGCTTCCTGTGAGATTGTCTTCTGCGCCTCTGTCGGACTTCGTGGAACCGATGAAAGCGCAGCTGGTCGATTCCATCATTCCATCCGCCCCGGTGACTGGATCTACGAAATCAAGTTTGACGATTACCGGGCCTTGGCGCTCCGTGGCGGCCCTGAAACTCGGATCCTGTCACGGAACCAAAAGGATCTTTGAAAGAAGTTCACAAAAATAAGAGATTCGATTGCCGCCCTCGACGTTCAGGACACAATTATTGACGGCGAAATTGTTGCACTGGATGACAAAGGCCGACCATCCTTTCAGTTATTGCAGCGGTCTGCTTGGCACTGATTCTTCCTTTCTTTACCCCATGGGCAAACCCATCCCGAATGAGTCCCTTCCACGAAAAGGACGGGCAGTTTGCCATTGGTGAGGGCAACGCTAACTCCGCTTCCCACTACGGCGACGAGTTCGTCACGGCGCGCCGACTCTCTAAGGCGGGTGATGGCATCTCCACCGGAAACGACTTTAGCGGTGTCGCTGACCACTAAGCCCGAATGTTTCATGCGTTCTCATTCTGGCAATACCGGACCACGGACCACCCTGACAATACCCCAGTCGTAGAATGTTCAAGATGTCGGTGAGCGTACGCTAGGTCCTCCGACGCCCTCACGGATTCAGCGGCAACAATCACGAGGAGATTAGTGGCAACCAATCAGCGCCATCCACGATAGCCGACCGACGAAATAGGGAAATTCGTACAAAGTAGGCACTGGCTATCATTGCGCAGAACCGCATCGTCGATTGCATTTAGTTGACAACGCTGGTCGCTAAAGGTGGTGATCGGCCACCGTTGCAAAATGTCCGCATACCTTTTCTCAATGGCTTGCCGCCCACTAAACATCCCATCCGCTGCCACCAAAATCCCGTCCTCCGTAAAAGCCCGGCGATGGCGCTGGCGTCGTTCTTATTGTATGCCTCATCCAGCTTCAGACCAAGCTCACCGAACTCGCCAAGTGCCTTGGGAACCCCAGCAGATCGCGCTGGTGGACTGTTTGTCGATCGACAGCGTCTTTCTGTTGTGCGCCGACCGGAGTAAGTGCAATGGCTAACTCTGCGAGAGCAACTAGTAAGCTTATTTTCATTGTCTGTCCTCCGTATTTCGGGCGGTTTATCACTAACGGTATTTGGCCAAAATTCCGTCAGTTCAGTTTAAACCAGGAAAACCGAACAGGCGAGAATGGCCGCACATTCGTATTGGTCGAGTCTCTACTTAGCCTGTGCAGGGTTTTTTTCCAAGTCTCCATACGCTTCTTCCAAGCATCGCCCTCACGAACATAAATCGCTCCATAGTAGCCTTTTGCTTGTACAGGACCGAAGTTCTGGCCTTTAACAGTTATGCTCTATCCTCCGGTCGCCCACATTTCAGTATCCGCCGTAGCTATACTATGAGGGGAATTTTGATCGACTGTACCGGAATGGTTGCTGAAATGAATCGTCTGGAACAGATCTGTATACCATTTCTCGATAGCCTGCCGACCGAAAATCGGTCCTTGGTCCGTCACGAAAACCGCGTCATCGGTGAAGAGAGCTGCTAAGGCGGCTGCATCGCCGTTGTTTAATCCGTCGTCAACTTTCTTATTAAACGCGGCAAGAGCCTCGCGTAGTTCTGGGTCGGCGGGCGTGTTTGTTTGTTGGGCAAAGCTTGGCAACGCAAAGCTTATTGCCAGCCCCACCAGGGCAAATAGGAAGCGGATTCTCATTGTTTTCTCCGGATGTTACAGAAGGGTCCCCGTTGCGCGGCATTTCTCCGTGTCGCCGGTTACAGACGCGTCACCTACGGACTGAGAGAAAACCGTTGGTCTAAGGTCTCTAAAGCCATAATGCAAGTGGATGCTGCGCACTAATTAACGTCGATAACTAACTCGTAACTATGTCGCAATGGTGGTGACCTTTTGCTGATCAGTTGAACGCATAGAGTTATCCATTACATATCACTAGTGAACGCATTTACATCCACGTAATAGAAAACTTCAATTAAGTTTGTTTTACGAGTATTACCTCCCGAAATCGTCAGGGAGTCACCTGATCCAGACCTAAGAGCAGCACGAGAAGCGATTCGTTTACGTCTAATTTGGGAAAAGGATCACATGAAAAGATTTTTCCTCTTGGGTTTGACGGCGCTCGGATTGATTGCCTTGGCACCCATCGAGTCCAAAGCAGACGATGGGTTTCGGGTTTACGTTAGCCCCGGATACCCACATTACGAGACCTTATTACTATGGTGACGACCGATACCGCTATTACCGTCACGCGGACGAATATCGGTGGCAGCGGTCGCACCGATACCATCATCGGCACCATTACGATCGAGATTATGATCGGGACTACGACCGGGATTGAGACGTATGAAATCATTACTTTCTGTTCTTGCGCTGGCCTTCGGCGCATTGACTTTTCAATCTTGTGAAGAATACCCGAATGGGGCTTCCCGTGGCTATTACCACGGCGGCTATTACGGCGGTGGCTACGGTGGCGAACATTACGACGGTGGCTACTACGATGGTGGCTACTACGGGGGCGGTGGTTACGGCCCTACTGTAGTTGTATCTTCAGGAGGCCGGGAGTACCATCATGGATACGGTTACAACAACGGGTATTACACTGGTGAGAACATCCACCACAACGGAGATGCCCACGGCAACCGAAACGTCGATGCCAATCGGAACGTCCAAGTCAACCGAAACGTCAACGCCAATCGGAACGTACACGCCAATCCAAACGTCCACGGCAATCCGAACGTCCACGGCAGTCCGAACGTCCACGGAAATCCGAACGCCCACGGCAATCCGAACCGTCACCGCTATCCAAACGCGGACGTTCACCATCAGTGAATCCGACCGAGCGAGAAAAGGAAGTATGGACCGCCCCGGAGCTACAAAATCGCTTCGGTTATGACCGCGATACGACCTCAACGTGATGCACACTACGACCATCTTCATGATCCAAGGAGCGATCGCCTCGTTGACGATGAAAATTGCGCACGATCATCGATCGCGTTCTCGGCAGGATGGTGATTACGTCTCCAGACCCCCCTATACCGAGATAGATGTGTAGGTGAGGCGCACTTCAACCGTTCCCGGGCTGGCCTCTTCGTACGTTTGGAGATTTGGAGATAATGTCGGACCCAGATATTCTGGTAGCGCGGCTACGGCCAACCAAGAGCGGCTATGGGCATACCGAGCTCCGGCGCCGGGGTGGTTTTCAGTGAGTTGGTCGGGCAACCGATACGCTGAAGCGTCGGTCGAATTGCCGAGTTTCAAAAATGGAACGCCGTCCGCAGAAAACTTCAAAATAGCGAGGTCAATGCCTTGCGGTTGTGAGGGTTGATCGCTGGAGTGCGAAGCGCGTGAGAAAATCGAATGGCTGATCTCCGGAGTGCAACCATGAGAGTCGCGCCAGATAGCCCCGCGGCATGGGCGCAGGCACTCTGAAATTTTTCTATCGGTTTCTTCGTGGGTGCTGAGACGACAAGGTCAGATGTTGCAATCTTTGTGAAGAAAAAAGGATCTGTTTTCCATACAGACCCCTCCAAAAGAATCAGGGTGTTCAAGCCCCGCTGAAATGCCTGCAAAGAGCGCAGCGCCTAATGCACCACAAAGACATGCTCGCCGTGCACCACGTGCCAATAGCCATGCTGGCCATTCCAATACCGATCGAGCAGCCGGAGCTATAGAACCATTGTTCACAAGCGATCGTACAACCAATTTTCTCTTCACAAATTCACCAGATCTTTATAAATTTTTATTTAATGAGGAATTTACCACTTCTTACTTTCTGCCTCGCTCTCTTCCTGTTGCGGGCTTCTTATGGGCATCAGAGACTTGTGGTTTTCGGGGATAGTCTTTCCGACGACGGGAACACCTTCGCCGTCGCTTGGGTTCCGAAAATTCCTTATTTCCAAGGGCGCTATTCCAACGGCCCGAACTGGGTGGATTATTTCCAAGGGATTGCAAACCACTTCAACGTCGATATTTCACTGCCGACTCCTTGGCTAAAGGATCTGACTAATAGCGATGATAACGCGACGGATTTTGCCGTTGGTGGATCTACCTCTAGGGATTCGAATGTTCTAAATGGAGCTTTCCCAAAATTCCCAGATCAAATCATGGCATATCAAGAGCGCCTCGGCTCAAACAATGCCGCTGACGATCTGTGCGTTATTTGGATTGGCGCGAATGATTTCGCTGCAGGAATCGAACCTCCAAAGACGGTCGCAAACATTAAAGACGCAATCAAAGATCTTTCGACGTTTGGCGCAAAAAACTTTGTTGTCATTACCATTCCAGACTTAGCGCTGACCCCTCAAGTGAAAGCCCTTGGCGGAGCAACGATTCTTGCCGCAACACAATTTGTAGTCACCACGAATGTTTTGCTTGCGGTCGAGCTACCGCGGTTTGCCTTTGCACACCAAATCAGCATCGACCTCGTAGATATTAATACGATTTTCATCCCGCTGGTTTTTAGCCCAGGTAGGTTTGGGTTCACAAACAGCAGCGGCGAGGCATACAACCTAAATCTTCCACTAAGCTCGTCCAACCCGGTGACCGACCCTAATGATTACGTTTTCTGGGACGGCTTTCATCCAACTACGAACGTGCATAAGCTCGCCGCCGCCCTTATCTTCAACAAGATATTTTTGAGCCGCTACATCCGCCCATTTTTGTCGTTTCGATAGCGACGCCGCTTAAGCTCCGACCTTGCAGATCTTTGAAGTGTGCAGGTCAGATCGGCCCGTTTGGCGTCATTAGCCTATGAGGTCATCATAACTGGCCACCATTCTCGCCCCTTGTCTTGTTCCAATGTTGTAGTAAGCAACTGAAACGATTCGTTGAAAGTCGCCAGTGCACGGCGTTAATTCCCAAACCGCCCCATGCCGAGGTCGGGTATCAATACGAGACACCTCAGGACGCGAGCGGCTGGAATTTATTCGGCAATGCGATTTCACGCGTTACTGTACCGGAACACTCGATTGCTCGTGCAACGGAAAAACAGTATACCAGAAGCCTTGCTGGCCGATTTCACACCACTCGGTGGAGCGTGGTGTGGCCTTCGGCCCAGGTTGCGACTGAAGGGCGGCTAGAGCCATGATAACAAAACCCCAACGCACCTGCCCGAGCTGCGGCAACGAGCTTTCTGGAGCGACGGAGTTCTGTCCGGTCTGCCTGCTGCGCAAGGCTCTGGCCGGAGGGGTTGAGTCCGGCGAGTCTTCCGCCTCCGAAGAAGCGGTCAACCCGACGCCGGAACAGGCAGCGCAACGATTTGAGCATTATGAACTGGTGACGGGTGGAGATGGAAAACCGGTCGAGTTGGGTCGCGGTGCCATGGGGGTCACTTACAAAGCGGTCCACGTGGATCTGCACTGCCCCGTGACACTGAAAGTCATCAGCGAGCGATATCTCGGTGATGAATCGGCTCGGCTTCGCTTTTTACGCGAAGCCCGCGCGGCTGCGAGCGTTCGTCACCCGAATGTTGCCTCGGTTTTCCACCTGGGCAGAACTGGTCAGAACTACTTTTACGCGATGGAGTTTGTGGAGGGGGAAACGCTGGAGAACCTTATAAGACGGTCCGACCGGCTCGACGTAAAGTTGGCGCTGGAAATCGTGACGCAGGTCGCTGCTGGTTTGGTCGCGGTGCACAAACAGAATCTCGTCCATCGGGACATCAAGCCCACCAACATTATGGTTATCTTGGAGGGGGAACGCATTGGAACGGTGAAGATTATCGACCTTGGGCTGGCGAAGACAGTAGCCAAATCCCATTCTGAAACCGCTATTTCAATGCCGGGAGTTTTTGCTGGGACCCCAGAATTCGCCAGTCCCGAGCAATTCGCGGGTGTGGGTGTGGACATCCGCTCGGACCTGTACTCGCTAGGAGTGGTGCTCTGGGAGATGGTGACCGGCCATGTGGTTTTCAGGGGTTCGCCGGCTGAGGTGATGTATCAGCATCAGCACTCACCGTTACCGCTCGACCTGCTCGAAGCTGTTTCACAGCCGGTCGTCGTTCTACTTAAGGTGCTGCTGGAGAAAGACCCGGCACTCCGTTTTCAGGACCCGGCCGAACTTCTGAAGGCGATACCGACGATAGCGGGCGCTATCGACGCACACCGTAGAATCACTCGTCAGCGCCTACAAAAGACGCCCTCTACCACTTCGCGTGTCGGAACTCGCAAGCCACCGGTAAGACTTGCACCGGATAAAATTTCAGTAGCGAGATTACCCGTTACAGGAGGTGATGTTTTTGGTCGAGAGGATGATGTCGCTTTTCTGGATCATGCATGGGCAAATCACAGGATGTCAACGTCGTTACGATTGTTGCATGGGCCGGTGTCGGGAAGTCCACGGTCGTCAACCATTGGCTCCGACGGATGGCCACTAAACATTATGGTACTGCGGAGCTTGTTTTTGGATGGTCCTTCTACAGACAGGGCAGCAGCGGGGAGACTTCGTCCGCAGATGAATTTCTTGATGCGGCTCTCACTTGGTTTGGAGATCCAGATCCACGGCTCGGAACGGCCTGGGAGAAGGGTGAAAGATTGGCGAAGCTCGTCGCGTACCGTAAAACCTTATTGGTTCTGGACGGCTTGGAGCCCCTCCAAAATCCGCCTGGTTCGCAAGAAGGAAGGGTACGTGAGCCTTCCCTCCAGGCGCTTCTGCGCGAACTTGCTGCCTTCAATAAGGGGCTTTGCGTAATTACCACGCGGATGCCGGTCGCTGATATAGCAGATCACGAGCGCACCTCAGCCCCGCGTCGTGACCTGGAACATCTATCCAGCGATGCCGGTGCGAAGCTGCTCCGAGCACTGGGCATTAAGGGGCATGAGCCGGAGTTGCGAAGTGCCAGCGAGGAGTTTAACGGTCATTGCCTTGCTCTCACGCTGCTGGGCAGCTTTTTGACCGATGCTTATGATGGAGATATTCGTTACCGCACGCAAGTATCAGCGTGTCTTGCTCACGACGTACGACAGGGAGTTCATGCCCGAAAGGTAATGGAATCCTACCAAACCTGGTTTGGAGAAGGTCCTGAGCTGTCAGTGCTTCGCATGTTGGGTCTATTTGACCGACCGGTTGACGAAAAAGCGCTTGCAACCCTGTTGAACCACCCCTGCTATTCGAGGCCTTACAGAATCCCTAACTGATTTAAGCCAAACAGAGTGGCGAACGATTTTCGCCCGATTAAGGCGAGCAAGACTCCTGGCTGGGGAAGATCCCCACAATCCTGGCTATCTGGATGCCCATCCTCTGGTTCGCGAATACTTTGGCGAACAGCTCCGCAGTCAACAAGCGGATGCATGGAAAGAATGTAATAGGCGACTCTATCATTATTATCGAACCCTCGCGCCGCAGCTGCCGAATAGCTTCAGGGAGATGGAGCCACTTTTCTCAGCCGTCATCTGCGGCTGCAATGCCGGTTTGTTTCGCGAAGCACTGCATGAAGTTTACATTCCGCGAATTCAGCGAGGAGATTCCTCCTTTGCAGCTAACGTTCTTGGAGCCAGAGGAGCGTTGCTGTTGGTTTTAGCTCACTTTTTCGAACACGGACGCTGGGGTTCACCGGTGGAAACGGCCGTCGAGGAGCAAAGTCTCAATGCAGAAGATCAGCTCTTCATCCTCATGCAGGCGGGGTCATATTTAACTGCCACGCGAGGATTTGGAGCACCGGAGAGCCGAATTTGTTACGAGCGCGCGGAGCCTTTGTGCCATTCCCTTGATCGCCCCCGGCTCCTATATGTGGCACTTATAGGTCAGTGGCGCTATTCGCTCGTGACCGAAAAGAAGACGGTAGCGATGCAGATCGCCAAACGAGTTTACTCACTGGCGCAAGAGCAGGACGACTCCGCGCTAATGATAGGAGCCCATCGAAGTTTGGCAGCCACGCTCTTCTGGTCTGGGCGATTTCGAGACGGCGCGACAAGTGCGCGCTGCGTGGTCTTGAGATCTGGCGCTCAAAAGACGTACAGTCCCCCGTCGAAGAACTCCACGCGCCAGTCGTCAGCTGTCTGTCCTATAGGGGCCGGGCCGAGTGGCATCTCGGAGAGATCGCCTCTTGCCAAGCAACCGGAGCGGAAGCGATCTCAGTAGCAAAGAAGCTGAATGATACGAACGCATTGGCCCTGGCACTCGATTGCGGAGCGTTCCTCGCTTTCTTTGAGCGTAATCCCGCTGAAGTGGACCGCTTTGCGTCGGATTTGATGGAACTCTCCACGCGCCACAACTTTCTGCATTTGGCTAGCGCAGAGGAGCCATTTTTCGGGGCTGGGCACGCAGCGCTTCCGGTAACATCGCGGAAGGCATTCCGTGGATCGAGCAGGGAATAAAAGACTATCGAGCAACTGGTTCGGTACTGGGTCTGGTAATTTTTCTGGCACGAAAGGCTGAAGCATTATATCTAGCGGATCGCACCTCTGAAGCTCTTGAGTCAATCAACGAGGCGGAAGCACTGGCTGAAAGATTTGAACATCGCGATTACAGTGCCGAACTGCACCGACTCCGCGGTGTGTTTCTCACAGCTATTGGTGCTGACGCATTCCAAATTGACGCTTCGTTTTGCGCAGCCATCAAAATCGCACGGGAGCAGAAGTCAATTTCGCTAGAGAAACGTGCGGAAGCAACCTACGCAGAATATCGCAGGCAAAAAGCAAGCGGGTCAGAAGGACGTGGATTCCGGCTGCCACTTTGGTAACTGCTGGCAGCCTTGCAGCGTCCCGCATTTCGTTCTTCTCCGACCCGCTTTGCTGGAGAGGATCACCCACTTACCCGCCTTGATTTCGATTACCTGCATAGATAATACATTTCACGAGGTTTCAGTTTGTCTCTTCAAGCTGAATTGTTCAGGGGTAGCCACCACCCTATCGCCGTGAGAATCAGATTTCGCGCGACCGTCTTCCAGAAGGCTGACCAAAACGTGGGTTCCTCGATAAACGACACGGCGTATCTGTTTAAATACTAATTGATCCGAATCTGCTGACGATTCGCTCGCCGTCATGTCACTAACTTTATTCGTTGTCGTCACCACCGGATCACTCAACGAATTTGCGAACTGTTTCACGGAACCAAAAGGATCTGGGCGGCAAATTCCCGGAAGTGAAGGATTCAATTGCCGCGCTCCATATTAAGGAAGCCACCATTGACGGTGAGATCGTCACGTTGGACGAAAAGGGCCGCTCGTCCTTTCAATTATTGCAAGGTTTCGTTTTGCTGACTGGTTGAACGCATAGAGGTATCCATTACATATCACTGACGAACGCATTTACATCCACGTAATAGAAAAACTCGATTAGGTTTGGTTTGCGAGTTTTACCTCCTGAAATCGTCAGGGAGTCACCTGATCCACACCTAAGAGCAGCACGAGAAGCGATTCGGTTACGTCTAACATGGGAAAGGAACACATGAAAAAATTCTTCCTCTTAGGTTTGGCGGCGCTCGGGTTGATTGCCTTGGCACCCACCGAGTCAAAAGCAGATGATGGGTTTCGGATCTACATTAGCCCACACTCACAATACAGACCTTATTACTATGGCGGTGACCGCTACCGCTACCACCATCACGCCGACGAATATCGATGGCAGCGGTGGCATCGGTACCATCATCGTCACCATTACGAGCGAGACCATGATCGCAACTACGACCGGGATTGATCTGTTGCCCTTTTGGACCACAAACTGGCTCAGTGCGGCGTAGAGAAAATAATTCAAAGAAGAAGAGTCAGCGGGATCACGGGCGCATACATCGCAACCGTCGATCCCGCCACCGCTCGCGGGGCAATGCAAACCAGCATCTCCACGAACAGCTCGTTGAAAATTGATATGAATGCTATTGAACATATAAAGTGCTTTGAGAGTAAGTATTGTATAAAGAAGAAACTGTATTAAAAACAGAAAGCTACGGTAAGAGAAACAGTGCGTACATGATTTGTATTGAATTGGACGGTACTTATGGTGTTACGATGTGGAAGAATGAGTGTGAGCGTGGTATTGAACGAACAGATTTGGTGAGAGCATGAGCTGTGGGTTGATGGAAATGTTACGAAGCAGGCTTGCTGATTACGGTGGCGTAGCAACGTACGGTAGTTGAAGTGATTGCAGAAGTTGGGATGAGATTGATATTTGTGTATTGCTAAGAATCGAAGCGGTTCCAGCCTCGGACAAAACGAACCCACATGAAGATATGAAAAAGGTTGCCCGGAGATCAAGTCACTTTGCTTTAATCCAAAGCTTCGCACGAGATAGTCAGACGTTTCACAACGAGGGACGGTGACTTTACGAAACAGATCACGAACTTCCCGCCGTTGACGACGGTGGTTCTTTCAACGGCAATTTAGACGAGTTTGAGCCGCTTTGTTTCGCTCCTCGACATGAAGTTTCTTGTTCCTCTGCTCCTCATCCTAACGGTTCTGCCCATCTCAGCGAGACCGCCAAACACTCAGTTCAATTCCGGCAAGAAGTGCAGCAGTGCAGATCGCACCATCACTTGGGGACCGTGGCAGCATAATCCACAGGATGAATTCCGATTCCGCACAGGAGATCGATACCTTGGGCACGCTGTCTGGGAACACTACTTGGGCTTCGAGCAGTTCCGGACCTCTTCCAAAGCAATCAAACTCACGATGATTCGTCTCGGAGATGAGGATGTCCGAGAGGAAGTCGTGATTCGACCGGGATTTCGCTACGCGATATTTAAAAAAACCAACGGCGCAATGACCGCCCACAAAGGCGTATGGAGTTGGACCGCTCAAGAGGTTCAGTAAGAGTCAGCGCTCTGGTACTCTACGATTTCGGTGAGCAAGATGCTATTATTAATGCTCAAATGGCAGTTCAGTTCGACCGGGGCGGCTTTCGCTTCTCAACTTCAAGCTTGCGCCTTTACGAATTGCAAAAAAAGGGAAACCGTCATTCCCCAGCCCGAAAATTCACCGCCAAAACTTAACCATTAGCTTGGCGACGCCAACCGAGTGTGTCTCAATCTGCTTTGCCATTTTCCCCGGCGGAGTCTCCGAGCCAAAAGGCAACTTCTCGACGTTGAGTGCATAAACCTTCGCCAAATATCGATGAGTTGATCCAGGCGGAGGACAAGGTCCCCCGTATCCGAGCTCCCCATAATCATTTCGGCATTGAACGGTAGCAATAGGTAACCCTGTTGATTCTTTGTTGCCCGCGCCTGCTGGAAGCTCCGAGATCGTCCCTGGAATATTAAAAATAACCCAATGCCACCATCCTCTACCGGTCGGAGCATCGAGATCAAAGATAGTGATCGAAAAGCTCTTCGTACCGCTTGGCGCGCCAGACCAATGAAACTCCGGAGAGATATTGGCCCCGCCACATCCCGAGCCATTGAACAAATTTTCTTTGGGCACACTCCCGCCATCATGCCACTCAGAACTCATGAGACGCAACCCTCCGCTCTCCGCAAACGCAGTAGGGGCGACGGCTAGACAAAAGCTAAGAACCAAAAATAGCTTTTTCATGATATCAATATTTTGCCTTAGACTCCACTTTGACGCTACTGATCTCAGAGTGATAAAGAAGGCCAGGCAATTCTATAGGGAAAAACTTCGGAAGCAAATCATCTTCGCCGAGGTGCGATGTTGAGGAAACACAATGCCAAAAATGCTTAGGTGATCATGGCTTCTCCTCCAGGCTCTTCACAAATTGATCGAACAGCATCCGACCAGCCATTTCCAAGACCGCCTGCATCCGGGTCAAGGTAAGGCTGTCCGGAGCTGCTTGCATTACGGTCACGATGTTGCGTAAAAGGAGCTGCTCCTCGGTCGAAACTCGGAGCTGAAAATGTTCAGCGTCTTCGCGGCGGATGTTCATATTTATTCCAAATTCCAGCCATATCCCGGCCAGTTCCAAAAAGGCGGTGCCCGCCGGCTGGATCAGGGAAGTGTTTCCAGCTCCAGCGTTCGTCGTCGATATCGGTGCTCCTGATTCGTCGCCAGGGAGTAGTCGATTACAATTAGTTAGGCTGGCATATAGGGGAGTTTTTTAACTCCAATCGGCGCATTTAGCCCGACGGTTCATATCAGGGGAAATGAAGCTGTTAAATAATAGAATCTTAGCAGCTAGACTCACCGTATGGCGCAGCAAATAAATTGAGGCAACCCGCGATCCGCACGTGATCGAGTCACTCGGCCTGATTAATCTTGCCCTGAAGATGGTCAAGGCTGAGCGGCCCGTGAATAGCGGATCCTAAAAATTCCATATATTCAATATCGCGTAGAAAAAGGAATAGCTCACAGCAAAAGGAGTTGGTTTCTCGATGCCAGCCTGGCAATTAATGCACCGTAGTTTAAGGGCATGTATATGTCCTCTCACGAGCTCGCTTCGCAATTTCATGGCATCAAGGAAAATCTTCTCAAATTACGGGAAGCTATCGCCAAAGGTCTTTCCCAGGAAGCATTGCTTCTTCTCTCGCAGGTAAGTTCATCGACCATCCAGCTATCCGCTGACTTGAACAGGCATTCCATAACGCCCTCATCACCTACTCCATCAAGAGCAACGTCGTCGCGCTGCAGGTAGACGGGTTCCTACTGCCCCCTCTGCAGGTATTCGACCGGCAACAGTGCATGAAGATGGGGCTGCTCAGCGAACAGGCAATCGTAGATCTCGCTGCAATCCGAGAAGGCAGGGTAGGCCGGCCTAGATCGATCGCGATCGGTCCTCACTCGCCTACGACCGAGCCGACGCCGTGGATTCGGTGGGCGAAAAGCATCCCGGTTTGAGGCAACGGGTATGGAGTGATGCGCGACTGTCGGGCATTGGTGGATCTTCGCTAGATAAGCTTTCACCCAACCGCTACGCAACTATTCAGCCGTGGATTCTTGGCAGCCTACCTGTCACGAGCTTTAATGCCTTCGCATTGTCGCCCTCCGCGAAGTGCGCTCTAAGATTACTCAAGTTCTGCGGCGATATACCGTACGTCCGGGAGTGAGCCCCTTCGAACCAATCCGCGAGTACTTGACTTATGGAAGAACTCTCTTAGCTGCCAGTCAGAGTTCAGTGAAATCGCGCAACGCGGTCAGATTTGCGCGTATATGTCGTTTGATTGAGCGCGACCTGGCACATCGATGGGCTAGCTTGGGGAAAGCAAGCGCTTTCGTCGACGTACCCGTGACGTAACGCCTCGCCGGACAATCTATCCAATCGGAGGGACTCTACTCAATCCCCGTAGGTGATTATTGTATCCTTTGCAGATATTCAGCCCGGCAACAGTGCAGAAAGCGATAAAGTCCGACCCCGAACACCACGTCATAGACGCCATCGCTCGAGGCGAATGAGCGGGGGGCGGTTTGATGCGTCACCTCGATCGGACCCCACTCGCGGACCACGCGGCCATCACCGTGGACATCGTGATGAACCAGCGTGCCGGGAAGCATGCGGGGACGGAGTGATGCAAGAGGTTGAGTCATTGATGCCCTTTAGAACAGCTTCGTGAACCGCTTGCTGTCCAGATTGATGTAACGAACAGTTGAACTGATCGACCGGTGTCCGAGGTAAGCCTGAATGATCCAGATGTCGGTTCTCTTATTAATCAGAGTGTACCCGCAGGAGTGGCGGAGCATATGCGGGTGGATCTCGAGAGCCTCTAAGCCGGCCGCCTTGGCAGTCTGGCCGATCATTAACCACGCCGCACACCGTGACAACGGCCGGCGTTGCTCAGAGACGAAAAGCGTATCGCAATCTTCAGGCGGGTTAAGCTTCGCTCGCTCGATGAGCCAGCTTTTAATGGACGCGGATTCGCCGTTATACAGTTCGTGCACTCCAGAGTCGCGGCCCTTGAGCCGGTTAGCGTGAATCTCTTTGGTCTCAACGTCTCAACGTGGATGTCGCTCAGCTTGATCGCACACAACTCGCTGACTCGGAGGCCGTGTTGAACATGAGCAGCAACATCGCGTAGTCGCGCACAGAATTACGCGAGTTCTGTTTATTCGCAGCGAGGTGGCTCTCTACCTCGGCCTGGGTAAGGTGTTCGCGGTTTCGGGTGGATCGGAAGAAGTGTTCTTGGTCACACTTACAATTACGGCGATTTATGGTGAATCTTAAATTTATGTTTAGTGTTCTTGTTTAGCGCTATTTGAGGGCGCTTCGCCCGTAATCCCCACCAGAGCCGATCTGCGAGGTCTTGGCTAAGTTCGGATTGTTGCCAGCTTTCTTTCGAATGCTGCTGGGCTTGCTGGATGGCCAGACCGATGAGAAAAAGACAATATGGAACCCCAAGAAGATGTTATTGTCGACATTCCCAAAAACCGCGTGAAATTTTTTGGTGGTACGGGAAAAATGCTGTTACCCAGTCCTGCGACCCTGGCAACCCTGATAAAGAAAATCCCTAAGGGCAAACTTATTACGACCAATCTCCTTTGCAAGGAACTCACCGATCAATTCAAGGTGAGAGGGACTTGTCCCGTTACGACCCAAAAAGCTCTCCAAGCGATTGCCCATGGCTCAAGCAAAAATATCGCTTACTGGCGGGTCATCAATACGAGCGGAGGGCTCATCGCTCGGTTTCCTGGCGGCGCAACCGGTCAGGCAGCACTTTTAGTGGAAGAGGGTTTTACCATCGACACAAAAGGGAAGGTATCAAAGGTAAAAAAATTCAGAGAAAGCCTCGTTTGCTTTAAATCAAACTAATGACCTCAACATCGACCAGATGGGTTCTTCACTGTAAATTCGTGGATTCAACAATCGGTACAGGTTTGTCCGCGTGTGCAATAATAGTTCCTTTCCAACCAGCCTTAATTTCAACTCTCTTACCTTCTAAATCCTCCAAGTACGTTCCGATTACTGCTGAATACCAAGCCGCTGATGAGGATTGACCGGCGTCAAGGTCAAGTGCGCCTGGAAAGTCGCTTCCTCAATAAGAGATTTATGATTCTGATCCCTGGGGCCGCCTATTACTTGGAGCGGACTAATGAATCTGGTTTGAACGCCGAAGCGCCCAGGATGTCTGATATTGTTGGTTAAGGCGATCTGGGTTGGCGCGCGAAATTCTCCCAAAGTCTCGTTGTGCGCCAATCCGGGTCATTTTCTTGAGGCCGGTGCCTGAGTCGTTCCGTGCACCGGTGAACGTTGAAGAGCCTCGCGGCATCGACAAAACTTCGGTCGAAGCTCACTGTCCTCATAACTGCGTTGCATTTTTAATCGATCTTGTAATTGTGATAAACATGATCTATAATGGTCTTCGATGAAAGCGCACGAACTTTTGACCTCACCTGACAAGTGGTGCAAGGAATTCCCGGCGAAAGACTTCCAAGGCCATAAGCTCCAGACTCACGATCCTCGCGGCGTAAAATGGTGCGCCCTCGGTGCAATCCAAAGAGCCTATCCTTGGCCGCAATGGGGAAAAGCCATGGACGGCGTACTGCGGGCACTAAGTGTTTCTGAGCTTGGACTGGCTCAGATGAACGATTCTGATAAGGCGTGCTCTATAATGGAGTGGAATGACGATCGTCAAAGGTCGTTTGCGGAAATCAGGGGTATCCTTCTAGCAGTCGATATTTGACACCTCTCTCTCGCAAACGTTAGCCCTTGCTACTTACTCATGTTGCCAAGACGGCTCCGCATCTTCAGCAAGATTTTGGCAATATCAGCTCTCTCCACCTGCTTGTCCGCTAAGGCACAGCAAAAGAGCGGATGGCAATATGACTCCCTTGGTTCCAAGTCTGGTGCAACCGAACCTGACGCCCAACGGGTGTACGAAATCCTGCTAAAAATGCTCGATCGTTGGAATGCCCACGATATTGATGGGCATCTGGAGGCGTACTGGAAATCACCTGAGCTACTGGTTGTGATCGATTCTGAACAGTTTAACGGTTGGCAACAACTTCACGATTCTTACTTGAATGGGTATCCGGATCGGAGCGCAATGGGATTCATCGAGCCAGGCCGTATCCAAGTGAAGCTGCTCAAGCCGGATTTCGCACTTGCTCTAACTTGGTGGACCATAAACTTCCCAACTTCCAAGCAAAAGGTAGTGGGGAACACAACGATGAACCTCCAGAAGTTTGACGACGGATGGAAGATCGTAGCTTCTCACTCCAGTACCAACGAGATGTGATTTCTTCTCTCGCTCAATGCGCCGCAGGAATCGGGCGGTTGACCTGAGCCCAACATCCGGCCAAGACCGAAGAACACAGGCTGGAAGCCTATGCTCAGGAACATGCTGATCCCTTAAGGGTGAAGATGGAGAGAAGGGGAAGTGAAGTAGACGATTTTCTTCCGTTTGAAGGAGAAAGAAGGGGTGATTTTCATCCTCCAATGTGGCAACGATTTCGCCATGCCACAGGTCCAGTTGCAGATCTTGGCGGGTGTCACGCACATCAATTCAGAGATCGCCTTTGAGGAGCGAGAGGGACGGTGTACTACTTTAACGGTCATCTGCCGGTGTTTGTCCATGAGAAGAGCGATGTAGCGACTCCAGCTTTTAGCACTGAATTGGTGATCAATGGTAATGCGACGCAGGCGGAGATCTCGCGCCTTCGGGGTGCCGCTGGTCACGGTCAAACGTTACGTGAAGCTCCACCGGGAGGCAGGAGTGGCGGCGTTTTTCGCCCCTGTCAAGAAGCGCTCGGCCAGCAAATTGACGAGGGAAGTTTGCCAACAGGCCCAAGAGTACTGGACCAGGGACTGGAAATTACTGAGGTCGGTCGACAGCTAGGGATTCTGGCTAATACGTTGCACAAGGCGATCCGGGCGGGTCGTCCTGCAGCTCAAAAAGAAAGATTCATCCAACGATGAGCTAGGCAGCACCCAAGAGCCAACCGGCTATCGCCGACGTGCAAAGTGCGTTAGGTCGAGCGACGACGCGCAGCCTGGACCGGGTAGCCGCCGACATCGGCATCTTAATGGGGCGGCCATAGAGTTTGAGGAGCCGCCGCGAGGGGGCGAAAAAGTTCTATTGGTAGAGGATAATCCAGAGGTCCAGAAAATCGCCGGCATATTTGCTGGAGCAGCTCGGATACCGGGTGTTTCACGCCGAAATCGGCGGCGGTCGCGTTGCAGTTTCTCGCATCGGGCGAGGCTGTCGATCTGGTGTTCACCGATCTGGTCTGTCGGGTGAACTGGACGGCGTGGCGCTGGCGCGTCGAGTTAAGGAGGAATATCCGGATATCGCCGTCTTGCTGACGAGCGGGTATGCCAAAGCGGCAGATCTCCCTCGAGGTCGGCTTTCCGATTTTGCGCTAGCTCTATCAGCTACCGACACTTGCTCGCGCCATCCGCAACGCATTGGATACGAAACCGGCTCCGTTCTTGACCTGAGCTCACCATCGAGGTCATCTTTCGGGCCTCTCTGGTCTGGGAGTTGCGGCATTCTTTCGGAAATCGCGGGCATCGAGCGAGCATCATGACCAAGCGCCTGAAGCCTCGGCCTAAGGTGAGGACTTCCGACGCAGGCCTCCATCCCGATCAGGCAGGGCCGCATGTTGGCGAAGCGGGTTTCAACTTGGCCGCGCGACCACCTCTGTCGAGCGTCGCCGCGCGGCGCAATGCGGGTAACTCTCGGGAACAGCCGGGTGCGGGACAGCCGCAGCCCGAATTTGAGAGGGCGGAGCCGAATGGCATCGGTTTCCGGCATCGGACGCTCGAAGATCTGTCTCATCCGTGATCTCGCCCGCTTGATCGAGGGCACGATGCTCATTGGAGAAGACGCGGCGTCGAGATCACCCATTTGAAGCCCCTAATTGGGCTGTCGCTACATTTCGGCTGAACTCCGCTATCAAGCGATACCTGCCGATCTGGCGGCATTACGATCGGCCAAACACGAAAGCCTCAACGGTAAAGGCCGCTCTGCCGAAATCTAATGGGGGAAATCAATGAGTATCGAGAGTTCCGACGCGTTCAGAATCCGTCGTGCGCCGAGCGAGAAATTCTATGTCCGTGGAGACAGCGAGGCAATCTGCTTGCCGAACGGGAGCCTGCGCTATTTCGAGACCGAGCTATTTCCCGATCCTTCCCGTTGAATTGATTTCGCGGGTTCTCGACGGAGCTGAAGCTGGCGCGGTCAGTGTCCGGTCGGTGAGGCGCCGTTCGATCCTCAAACGCCGAGCACGAACAGCCAGATAACAGCGATCAGGCCAAGCGACCAGACGATCGATCGCAGAATGGCCTGATCCGCTACGTACAGTGCCGTATAGATCACGCGCAAAAGCACGAAAATGCCGGCCAACTGGTCGATCCGGCTCTGTGGCGCGTGTGTCAGTTCCGCAACGAACACCGCGGCGGCAAAAGCGGGGAACGCCTCGAAGTGATTTCGATGCGCCCAATCCGCGCGCTGGCGCCAGCCCGAGAGGCTTTCCAAGCTCGGACGCGGCGCGCGATTGTCGATGCCACCGGCCGACTTGGCCAGCGCGATGGTGAGATAGGGCAGCATCGCCGCCGCGATCAGCATCCAATAAGCAAACGTCATCGTCTCTCTCGTGGGAACGCGGATCAATCCCGCTCTTCGCAATTCATACCGGGATTGATGTGTCCTGTGCATCGGCACTGCCATCTTCGGTGATTGACCTGCGACGCAGCTTTTGGATACCTGAGCGAACCGTGGCCGCTATCAAAAAGGGCGACCACACTCACCTAAGGAAAGCACTGAAGAAAGCCGAGGTTTCGGGTCGAAGCTTTCCGCTCACTCGTGGTCGAGTGAGTGGCCGAACCGGCTGCCAAGATGCGCCGCAGCCACATAGATCGGAACAGCCGCGCAGCGTAGGGATTGCGAACGGTCGACGGCAGGCCCGCTGCACGGCGTCGCAGGGTTTCTGGCGTTTCAGATAAGCCGCAGACCGACGGCTTCGGGCCCCTTCTGACCTTGGGCTACGTCGACGGCGACACGCTGCCCTTCCGCCAAGCCCATGATGCTGGCACGCTCCAGCGCCGAGGCGTGCACGAAGATATCCTTTCCGCCCTGATCCGGAGCGATAAAGCCGAAGCCCTTATTGGCGTTGTACCATTTCACCGTGCCCAACTCTTCGACGGCGGCGCGGTCGCCCGACGGATATGCCGGTCGTTCCGGTCGCGGACGTCGAGGCGGCTCTTGCGACGCGGTGGTGGCATCCACGCTGATGATCTCGGTCACCTGCGGCCCCTTCGGTCCTGGGCTGGTGCGCACCTCAAGCGTCGCGCCCGGCGGTACGCTACCGTGGCCGCTGCGCTCCGCGACGCTTACATGCAAAAAGGCATCGCCGGAGCCATCCGCCAGCTGCACAAAACCGAACCCCTTCTCGGGATTGTACCACTTGACGGTGGCGCGGACGGAAGGACCTGAAGGTGTTTCGAACTGGGGACCACTCGGCGGGGCAAATCCGAAATTACGCCTCGGCGGTTCGTAGTTGTCGTCGTCGAAACTACGGCGGCGATTGGGGCGAAAATCCCTGTCTCTATTGTTCACGGCCGCTTCCTACGCGAGTTATGAGAGGTTCCAATCATCGGTTAAGCTCAAGTCTCGCTAATTCCCGGATTGATTGCCAGCGACGCGCCCGCGGTCTCGCCGACTTCGTAGGCCGTCGGCGACACCATTCGCGTTGCGCGTTGCACCGTCCGCAGCTTCAAATCGAGCTTCTCGAGTTCGGCATCCACCACCGATGCCTTTAGGACGACGAGATCACGGCCGGTGCCATTAGTCACTGCATCGCGCTCCTGCTTCATCGCGGTCAGCTTGTCCGCAATGGACGCGACCATGCCCAGCATGAAGGAGGAATTTGCCACATGCCGGTCCTGGTGCCGGAAACGGCGGTAGTCGGCCGAATTCTTGTAGCGGCCGAGCTCAGACCGCACGGCGTTATCGATCAGCTCGGTCAGGTAATGCGCGACTTCGATATCGGAGCGCAGACCGAAGAATACATAGCGGGATTCGCCGGCCGGGTTCTTCTCTCGCCAAACCCGGCAATCGCAGAAATTCGCAATGGCGCCGATACAGTCATCTAGCGGAATGCGCTTCTTGCGCGGGGTCTCATACTCCCGCTGCTCGCATTGTGCATTACGGATCTCGACATCGGTCAGCGAAAGGTCGTATCGGTCGAGTAGCTCGGCCACTTTGACGGCCGCCAACAGGGCTTCGGCCTCGGTGCAGCCATTGTCCGTGGTCTTGGCGCGCAAACCCTGAATTCGCGTCTTGAGCCCGTCGAAGGCAGCGAGGTCAGGGTGCACGGTCACGGCCATCACTCGATTGTTCTGCAAGCGATAAAGGAGGGGAGCTTTCGGCGCGGCGATTTCAATCAACGATGAAGAGTTTGGCGCCCGTTTGCGTTGACGAGCGATGTGCCGCATCGCCGCGATCGGAGACTTGGTAACTCATACCAGGCCGCAGCTTGAATGTTCGGCCGTCACGAAGTTCGGTATCGAGTTCTCCCTCGACAACATATAGTACGTGTCCGAGATCGCACCAGTGATCCGCCATATAGCCAGCGCTATATTCGACCAGGCGCACCCGCAAATCGCCGATGGTGAAGGTGCGCCAGGTGGCTTGTCCCGTCTCGCCGAGATGGACGGTCGAACAAGCCGTACAGACGCTGACGCAATTGTGCCAGCGCGCTGTGGCGGCAGCGCACCGGTCCCGCGGATCCCGCAGAACGCGGGCCGCCGCCGCGCTCAACCCGAGACGGCGGTCGGCGGCGCGCATCAGCGATGATGCGCTCGATGACGTATTCGAGCTGCAGGCCAAACGCTTGCGACAGGCTGGAAAGCCAAAACTCCCCTGGCTACAATCTGCCACCGCCAAGATCCCCCGCTGGATTTTGCCTAACCAACGGAATCCCAGCATGATCCGGGGCTTGGCGGTACCCTTTTCTAACCCCATGATGAATTATCCGGGCTAAACGACTTGCAGCGCGCAATCGATCACGCGCATCTCCAAAAAAAAGTCCATGTTGCTCGTTTTGCCGGGGAGAGGGCCTGTGCGGCATCACCACCGCAGGCCGTTTGCGTGTCACAAGGTTTTTACGAGGTCACAGATGCGTCTCGACGATCTCGCGCAGCTCGTCAACCGGGAGCACTAACAGATCGTCGTCCGCGTCCTGCCCCTGCCCCAACGACACCCGACTCGCCCGGGCGAGGATGCTCTCGACCGTGCTTCGCTTCTTGTGCGGCAGGTCATGAAACCAGAGCCATTGGTAGCAGGCGACGCCGTGGGCGATGGCGAACAGCACGCGCGGCAGTTGGTCGGCGAAGATGAATGCGCCGCCGCCCGACGGCTCATAGCCATCGGCGTAGTGTCCCATACAGGCATAAGCGAACGCGCCGATCGCGGTGATGAGCAGCAACGTCTGCTGCGGGATCAGCGCGAAGATCGCTAAGGGCCCGGGGCGGATGCTGGCGGCGGCCAGCGCCAATAGCGCGGCGATCACCATGATGATGTCGAGGGAAAGGCGGTGACCGCGAAGTGCTGCCAACAGCGAGGCGATCGGGATCGAGTTATCGGCAGCCGTGGTGTCGGCGACGATCAGCGCTTCGGTGATGTGCAGGACTGCGGCGCTGTAGATCACCACGACAGCGGTCGAATGCTTTTGCAAAGTGCTGCTCCAGTCATTTGCTCCCGGCTCGAATGGTCGTCGCTCGACCGTCCAGTGGCCGTCCCGCAACGCATGGCGGGCAGGGTTGTTGCAGGGGTACGGTCTCCGGCAGGGGCAGGGTTGCAGGGGTCCAGCCCACGGCCAAAGGCCCGAGGTCTACGAGCTAGAGATGATGCTAGACTGTGGGGCTCGGTGAGCCAGGATGCCGTCCGGCGCGGGAAAGACGTCGTGTGCTCCGGCGCCTGCCAGCACGGCAAAGGTCTGTATCGCCATTCTGGCGTGAGCCACGCGGTCAGTCGCCGACATCAGCACCACAGCCGCGAGGCCATGCCGAGTCGGATCATGAAAACCTCCTGCCGCCAGTCAACAAAAATAGCACCAGGCGAGCGAGGCCCGCACGTTTCTCGCCGCGGCCGATGCGCGGAAGTCAGACGCCCTCGTTACCGCATCGCGCCCTTGTGCCAGCCGGGCGCGAAGGCTATCGTCCCGGCCTTGCTGCGGGGGCAGCATCACCACCGGGGGAGGGGATTATGCCGGATGTGGGGGGTATCGCGGGCGCACAGCTGAAGTCCTTCATCGAGCGCATCGAGCGGCTCGAGGAGGAGAAGCGGGCGCTCGGTGAGGACATCAAGGAAGTCTACGCCGAAGCCAAAGGTACCGGTTTCGAGCCTAAGATTATGCGCCAGATCCTCAAGATCCGAAAAATGGATAAGGACGAGCACGACGAGCAGGAGAGTCTGCTCGACATCTACAAACGCGCGCTAGGAATGCTGCCTGACGCCGACGCAACGGCTCAGGCCGCGGAATAGCAACACCGATTAAGCAAAGCCGTCGTCGACGGTCGTGCTCCGGTGGCGGGGCCTTATCCGTCACCGTGCGACGCGTTCCAATACGTTCTTATACGGATTTCCGGAAATTCCTGGACGCGAGTGCCTTCGATCTCAGGCCACATAGCAGGTACCGCTATAGAGTGGGGGAAGCTGGAGCCCAGGCGACCGCGCAGAGCGAGCGGACCAGGCCGTGGTTGGTGGCGAACCGGTTCCAGGCCATCTCGCAGGCATCCATGGTGTCCGCCAGGCTGATAAACACCGAGTTGGCGAGCCAATGGCTGGGCAGATAGTGCCAAATCCGCTCGACCTGCGGCCGGTGACCCACGCTCACGCTCTCTTCGCGGACCAAAGCCACTCCATTCCGGATAATCTTGTGGCGTTGTTGAGCCACAGTCGAGCAGGGATTTGCTCGGACCCAGAACGCGTGATCCGCAGTACATCTACTGAATAGTGAAACGCGCTCCTGACAATGTCCGCTACCTGGGGCAGGGACTCGGTTAATCGCGAACACCTCTATCCGGATGCTGCACTGCGGCCCGACCGTGTCCTGGACGAGCGGGTGTTGGTGGAGCGCCAACGACATCAGCTTTGCGCATCCGTGATCTCTTCGTCGGCGCCGGCGATTTGGACACCGTTGGCTTCGCCGGTTTGTGGGCGGACTTGCGACGACCCTTGCCGCGCTCCGTGCTCAGGTGTGACCTAATCCATGCAGACATGGCAGCGGAGTTGGTCTTGGTCTCGTCGGGAATGACGATCCCCCTCTCCCACGCAATCTTCTCGGCCAACGACATCTGCGCCGGGCTTGCAGGTTTGGGACCAAGTTCACCCCTGGGCTCGCCATCGGCTTTCTTGCGAGCGTGTTGGTCCAGAAATGCCCGGCAGATCGTTCCTGATTTCGTGTAGCCGGCTGGAGGCTTGATGCCCTTCTGCCGAGCGACGCTATCGGCAAAGCGTTTCATCGCCGGCGTTGGTGGACGAACTCCGGCGTCACCGCCGACCACGCCGCCGAGCAACGACGGTCCTCCGGCGCCAGCGCCTTCCGTGAGCTTGCCGATGATGCGTTGGGCGACATCGCACACGGCGTCAATCGCGCCAACCATCTCCTGCTTGCCGATCACGACCTCGTCGAGCGAACATTCAAGCTGTGCCGTTACGCCTGGGTCGACAAGCGCCGGATCGGCCTGTTCGAGAACCCCGAACAGCGACAGGCCAGTCTCGGTGGGGAGGATGTTCTTTCCCTGGGCGATCAGAAAACCCTGCTTCTTCAGCCCCCCGATGATCTCGGCTCGGGTCGCCGGCGTTCCGATGCCCTTGGCCTCCTTCAAGCGTTCTCGCAGGACCTCGTCATCGACAAAACGCCAGGCATTCTGCATGGCCTCGATCAGGGTGCCCTCGTTGTAGCGTGGCGGCGGGCGCGTCTCCTTGTCCTCGATGGTCGGGTTTTCCAGCCGTGCGATCTCGCCGTTGCGGAGGGCTGGCAGCAATTGCGCGTCGTCACCCTTTTCGTCGGCGGGCTGCCAGTCAGGGAATGCCGCGCGCCACCCGAGATCGGTGGGCTGGCGACCCGCCGCGCGGAAAGCGAAGCCGCGGACGTCAAGCGTTGCGGTCGTCTGACGGTAGCGGAAGTCGGGCATGACGGCCGCCAGATACGCACGCGCGATGACGTCGAACAGCTTCTTCTCATCGATCGAAAGGCGAGGCCAGATCTCGCGCAGGTCGTCGACCGTGTTGACGTTGGGAATGACGGCGTGGTGGCTCGCCCCTTCCAGCCCCTTGTCGTAGAAACTGCCGCTCGCACCCTTGCGGATGATTGGCGGCTCTGGCACCGGAATTGCGCTGAATGATTTCCCGACGCGCAGTCCGGCCACGATCCCCGGCACGTCCTTTATCAAGCTCTCCGGCAGGTAGCGGACCTCTGCGCGGGGATAGGTGATGATCTTCTTGCCCTGGCCGTCATAGAGCTCCTGAGCTACCTCGAGCGTCTTGGCAGCCGGCCAGCCGAAGCGCGAACTGCAGAACTTCTGCAGCGAAGGCAGATCGTGCAGCTTGGGCGGCCCCTGCCGCTTCTCCTCGACGCGCACGCCAAGCGGCCCCTCGAAGCTCCTGGCCGCATTGACGACGTCCTGGGCAATCTCGCGCCGGACAATTCGCTCCTGAGGCGCGTGCCGCATCCGGAATCGACCGCCAGCCACGTTGGCGGTGGCGACAACCTCAAAATAGGCCACCGGCACGAAGTTCCGGATTTCCAGTTCGCGCTTGCACACGATTGCCAAGGTCGGCGTCTTTACTCGGCCAACCCCGATCACGCCCCTGGCTCCTCGGCCCAGAACGACGGTCGCGGTCCGGGTAAGCGACAGGTTGTAAATCTGGTCGGCCTGCCGGCGCGCGACGGCGGCGGCGTAAAGACTGGCATATTCCGAGTTGGGCTTCGCCCCGGCGAATGCGTCGCGGATCGTCTGCGAATCCTGCGCGGTGAACAGCACCCGCATTACCTGGCCGCGGTATCCGTAATGCTCGAGGATCTCCTGACCGATGAGCTGACCCTCGCGATCGCAGTCGGTAGCCAGCCAGACCCGCTTCACCCAGCGCAGCGCCTCTCGAATGGCTTTGAGCTTGGCCGCTTTGTTGCCGCCCTCGGCCGGCCTGGTGCCGTAAAGACCTTCGGGCCGCAGCAGGATCGGTGACCAGCGCTTCCAGGCCGGCACCACATCCTCCGGTTCGAGCAGATCGAACAGATGGCCCTCGGCCGGAAGGATGTCACCGTAACGAGAACCAACGGCGGCGCGGATATCTTTCGCCTGGCTGGTCTTTTCGGTGATGACAATCTGATCCGCCATCAAGGGCTCGTTTGGTGGACTGGATTCGAGCAGGCGGAACGTATAGTGAACTTCCGCCCACCGCAAGTCACCCTCTGGCAGGTTTGCGTCAGGGCGGCAAAACCGTGGAGAAACGCCACCGAGTGGTCCGGCGCGCAGGCGCTGTCGTCGAAGCCGCCTGCAGCATCAGCGCGAATCCTTATTATTCGGTTCAGCGGTTCTATCGCGTTTCGGAGGCCAGCCGTTGCCGATGTATTCATTGTAGCTCTTCCGTGAGAGGCCGAAATCCCGCGAGACACGGACTCTCCGCGGGAGGGAGATGGATCCGAACTTCTGCTTCCTTCCAGAGCGGAGGCGGGCGGCCTCCGGGCATTTCCTGAAAGATGCGCGCGGTGAAGCCGCCCGGCTCAGTGTCGAGCCGCTCCAATACACCGCCGGGCTCGAGACCAGCAGCATCGCCGCCGGGGCTTCAGTCTGGTTTCGGGCGGCAGGGCATCTGGTCAGGTCTGAAGCACGATGTTTTCGAGCTTCTCGCCGCGCGCAAAACGATCGAGATTGGCGGCCACCGCGCTCCAGCGCCGGTCGGCGGTCGCCTCGGTGGTGCTCGAGCTGTGCGGCGTGATCAGCACATTCGGCAATTCATAGAACGGACGACGCGATGGCCGCCGCTCCGGCTCGGCTAGGGTGGGATATTGCCACCACACATCGAGCGCTGCTCCGCCCAGGTGGCCGTTTTTGAGCGCTGCATAGAGCGCATCCTCTTCGACAATCGCCGCCCGCGCGACATTAATCAGCAGCGCGCCCGGCTTCATCAGGGCAATACGGCGGGCGTCGATCAACCCTTTGGTCTCCGGCGCCAGCCCGCACGCAATGAGGACCGTGTCGCATAGCGGCAGCATGCGATCGAGCTCAGCGAAGGCAAAAACGGTATCAGCCGGCGCAGGATTGGGGACTGGGCTGCGGTTGGCGGCGAGGACGCGGCATTTGAGTCCTGCGGCGCGCTCCGCCACCTCGCGCCCGATCCGGCCGTAGCCGATAATCCCGATCGTGCGCCCGAGCACTTCGTCATGCGCGGACCCGCCGCCAAATTGCGGGCTCGCGATCCACGAGCCGGCCCGAAACGCCGACACGGCCTCGAACAGTCGATGGCTCAGGACGAGCATGGTCATGATGACGTATTCGGCGATCGCCGGCTCGTGGCCGAACACGTTGCAAATCGTAACCCCTTTCGGCACCGTGGCAGTGTCGAGGAGATCGAGCCCGGCCGCCACCGATTGCAGTAGGCGCAGGCCCGGCGCGGGTGGAAACCCCGCGCGCCAGATATGCCCGACGACGATCTCCGCTTCCGCCAGCAATCGGGCAAGGTGCGGCGCATCGGCTTCGTCATCGAGGATAGAGCTCTCCAGCGGGGTTTTGACCTTGGCGAGAATGCGCGGCGCGACGGTGGCGGCAAAATGGCCAAGAAACAGGGCTTTCATACAGTGCTTCCCTTTCCGAACCGACGATCTATGCGCGATTGTTGATTTATCGGCGAGCCGCAGCAAAGAGTTCGAGAGCCGCGCACCTAGGTGTGCCCGAGCTAGAGCGATTTCCGATCAGATTGCATAGCCGGCGTTTTTGAAGAAGTTTCGGCACTCCTGCTAGCGACCGACGGCGACGGCGCCCAGCCGCTCTCAGTCCGGAAGCGCTATTCGGGGAGGGCGAGCCGCCGCAACGCGTCGCCGATCGGTTGCCAGATCTCGGCACGGCCGGTGTGGGCCCGAACGAAGCCGGAGATGGTGAAGCCGGGCTCCAACTCAGGTACCTGCCGCGCCGCCGCCCTGGCCTCGTCACAACGGCCGAGGAAGCACAACGCGGCGGCCTGCAACACGAGCGGGAGGCTGAACCGCGGATTTGCCTGGATCGCCTTGCCGCAGGCAGAGGCAACGCCTTCCCAATGGTGGTCGCTTTCATCGCCGGCCCCTTCTGTTCTTGCGAGGGGGGCTCACTGCCTGTCTGGAGCATAAAGCGTGGCCTCATCCGTGGCCATGTCGACGTGTTTTGAAAGACGATCACGAGACGGCTTTTTGCTTTCTCTGAAAGAGGACCTTCGCGCGTCGGCAAGGGCGGCGTGGTGCGCGACCCGGCGGGAATGTTGGGACGCGCTCAGGCCCTTTTACGAGCCCAGCGCATACGTCAATGCGGTTGATGATGCGATCAGCGATGACGATGAGCGGGTAAGGTCGGCATATGGTGCGAATTTCGAGCGTTTGGCATCATTGAAGAATCGGTATGATCCGACAAATCTGTTCCGGCTTAACGCTAATATCCGACCGACTGTTTGAGATATCGAGATCCGCGGTTGATCGATCGGCGAGCAGCGATAGTTGATGCAGATGATCGGTCATTGTCCGTGCAGTAGGACTCCAAGCCGACCGGAGCCATAAGCACGATCGACGGTAACGGGATCGCTCTGAGGCCCGCCCTCTTGTAGTCTTACCTAACCCGATGATGGAGGGGCACTTATGGCGAGAACCGCGCATTGCTGTTGCGGTGCCTTGCGTGTCGAAGCATCCGCCGATCCCGATACCGTATCCGCCTGCCATTGTGGCGAGTGTCAGCGGCGAACCGGCTCGGTGTTCGGCGTTGCTGCCTTCTTTAAGAAGCAACAGGTTCGCGCCGAGGGACCGTCCAAAATCTATGTCCGCGACGGGCAAGAGGGACGAAAGGTCAGAATGCATTTCTGCCCGACATGCGGAACGACGGTGTTTTGGGAAGCCGACTTGAGGCCGGATCATGTCGGTATTGCAGTCGGTGCTTTTAATGACGCCAACTTCCCACCGCCTACGCTGTCGGTTTATGAGGAATCGAAGCACGGCTGGGTTGCGTTCGCCCACGATCTTCCGCATTTCTCTAAGAGGCCGACCTAACCGCTCAGCGGTTCGTATAGGCCGAGAACCCGACGAGACCGCTGCTCACGGGCCGTTAAAAAGAAGCAGAGACAGGAGGAGGACTTGTTCAAGAACATCCTGGTCCCGACTGACGGGTCGGATCTTGCCGCCAAGGCCGTCGAGCAAGGCGTCCGCTTCGCTAAGGAGATCGGTGCCAAGATTACCGCCGTGACAGTCACCGAACCATTCGAGTTGGTCTCGGTTTCTCAGATCCAACTCGAATACACTCCGATCGAATACAAGAAGTATGCGGAGGCTCAGGCCGAAAAGGTGCTCGGCATCGTCTCGGCTACTGCCAAGTCAGCCGGTGTTGAATGCCAGACGCTCCACACCGAGCACGAACAAGTCTATCAGGCAATCATCGAAGCCGCCGAAGCGAGAAGGTGCGACCTGATCGTTATGGCTTCACACGGGCGTCGCGGTGTCTCGGCGGTTGTCCTGGGCAGCGAGACGGTCAAAGTGCTCACGCATTCGAAGATCCCTGTGCTCGTGTATCGCTGAAGGGTGTTTTTGGACGGCAGCCTCTTTCTGCGTCGTCAATGGCTCGACGGGCACTCGACGCCTAAGTAGTCGCCCCCATCCCGCTATAAGTTCCTTGCCTGGCTATTGCCTGATTACGCTCAGCTTTTCGAGATGTGGATCGAGACTTGGGGCCTCAGTCCGTGGTAGTCTCGTGTGTTCGTGCGCCTTGAGCGACGTTGGTTGTGCTCCGCGATGACGACGGCGGAAGTTAACTCTTCTCTAATGGACTTAGAGTCAGTCGGGTTCGGTTGTTCACGCAGCGAAGTCAGCGAGATTAAGCGACTTATTTGTCACATAGGCTATCGCAATTGCTAGATACCTGCGCGAGTTGGAACTTTTATTTTGCCCCGTGGTTGCCGCTTTCAAAAGCCATGGGGGTCGGGCCGCATGAAACCAAGACGCGGGAAGTTGACAACGGTACTAGTGGTGGAAGATGAACCGACTGTTCGAGTTCTTGCGGAGTCTATCATCGAAACGCTTGGCTACGTGATTTTGTCGGCAGCGAACGCAAGAGAGGCAATTGCTCTCTTAGAACAAGAAGAGCACATCGACATTTTGTTCACGGACATCAACTTGCCGGACGGGCCAGACGCGATCGATGGGTTAGCACTAGCTCGGAAAGCCGTTGAACTTTCCCCTGACCTGCGCGTGATCTACACAACCGGCAACGGTCAAACAAATGGCATGACCGCTCTGTTCGTTAAAGCTGCCACTTTTCTTCCCAAACCCTATACGGTTAGGCAGCTTACTGAAGCGGTTGCGCCCAATGGAACGTCATCTTTGCTAATCGAAACCCCGGCCAAAGTGACCGGGGTTTCTGTCCCTACAGCATGGTCGCGATATAGGGAAATGCATCATCTCCGTTAGGAGACAGGGGGATGCGATATCAGAATGCCGAGACTCTCTTGAAGTTGCAACGAATGTCGATTAATTAACTATCAATTGTGGACGGGTGATCCAACGCTCGAAATGTGCAGTCTTACTACGGCATCACCCTTTGTGAGATTGGCCCGCCGCTGGTCAATACGGCGAGCCGGGCTATGACGCCGATCGAAAGCCAGCGAAATACGCACGATCCGATCAAGCCGACAGGTCGGTTTGCTGACCGAGAGATCCCGCCCGCTCTGTGAGGATGCTCGCACGGCAAAGGATATCGGAATTAGGCCGTTGACCCCGGCTGGCGCACCTAAAAGCCAACGAGACCCCGTGCCGCTTCCGGTTGCTGTTAAGATCGTCCGCCATTCTTGCCGCGAATTGGTGCTCGTCGATGACCTCTACCCCTGTCCGTTCCGGTATGCCGGGACACTTTGGCATCCGCATTACCGACGCCGACAAGGATAAGCTAGTCGGCGAACTCGATGTGGATGACCGTCATCTCAACAACAGCGGCCATGTTCATGGCGGTGCGCTGGCGGCGTTTGCCGACGATCTCGGTGGAGCACTGGCCGGGCTCAACGTCCCACCTGGGTTTCGGACAACCACGATCGAGTCGAAGACGAATATCTTTCGCGCCTGCGTGCCGGGGCGGCTTACCGGCGTTGCAGGCTAGCGGTGGAAGGGCAGATCAGATCGCTTCTCTCAGACCCTTTGCGACTCGGATGCAACCTTCTTTGACGCTTTACTGGCTTTGATCTTGATCTCCTCGCCGGTGGCCGGGTTACGCCCCTTGCGTGCCGGGCGTGCCGGGCGAATTCGTACTTGCAGGACGCCAAGATTAGGAATGCGGATTTTGCTGCCCTTCTTCAGCACGCGACCGATGTCGGCCACGAAGCCGGTGAACATCTCGATCGCCTGCTTCTTGGCTATTCCGTGATTATAGCCCGCCCACTCAGCGAGATGATTCAACGTGACGATCGGCGGCAATGGCCCGGTCATCGAAGCGGGTTTAGGAGCAGACGTCGCGGTCCTTTCCTTGTTGGCCGCCTTCGTGGTGACCAGCTTTACCACCGCGGGTGCAGCCTTCGGTTTACCGGCGGTCTTTCGGATTGGGTTGCTACGTGCAGGCGCTGTCTTTGTCACTGTCTTGACTTGACGTGTAGCCATAGAGGGCTCTCCGAGCTTGCCTTTTCGAGCGCAGAGAATACCGAAGCGCGTCAAGAACCCGTCAACTTTGCACGGAAACGCATTGGTGGACGAGGCGGAACGCCCGCTGGGGATGTGCGTGCTGCCCTGGTGATCTCTCCGCCGCAGCCGAATCACCGGCAAAAGTTCGAAGCACGCCCTCTCTCCAGCCGCGGCGTAAAGGTCCGGTTTCAGCGCTGTTGAGCCATCGCGGGTAGCGTCCCCGACCGCGTACTGTTGCCCCGAAGCTGCCGTTCGCAATACCCGTCGGGACCGGCTGAGTGGGTAGAGTCGGGATGTGGCGCGGTGGTGTTAGGTCGACCATGTCGGTTGCCGCCCCTTTCGTCTGGCGGTGCCTTAGTGGGTCGGCCATAACTCCGTTTCCACACCCCGCTCATCGAACGCAGCAGGCGGATTTCCCGCACTGCGCTCTCGGACAAGACCTCACGCCTTCACCCACGACGGGCCGCGGCCGAGCCGGGTCAGACGTACGAGCCCGAAGTACCCGTAGAGGTGCGAGACTGGGCATAGGCATGCGCCAGAATGTCGTCGCGGCTGATCTTATGGGATGGACGCCTCCCGTTTCCCGGCGACGATACGTCGCCAATCACAGGAGGGGAGCATGGCACTCGAATTACTGGCGATCGATCTCGGCAAGCGGGCGTTCCACATTTACGGCATCGACACCGACGGTGTAATCCTGTCGAGGAAGGTCAGCCGGGCGAAGCTGGCCGAAGTGGTCGGCGACCTGGGACCGACTGCAATCGCGATGGAGGCTTGCGCCAGCGCGCATTATTGGGCTCGATGCTGGCTCGCCGCCGGCCGCGAGGTGCGCCTGATCAATCCTCGTTTTGTGAAGCCGTTCGTCAAAGGCTCGAAGAACGATGCGGTCGACGCGGAGGCGATTTTCGAAGCAGCGATGCGACCGACAATGCGCTTCGTACCGGTGAAGTCGACGGACCAGCAGGACCTGCAATCGCTTCATCGTGCCCGCGACCGGCTGATCTGCCAACGAACGGCTCTGATCAATCATACCCGCGGCCTCCTCGCCGAATACGGGGTCGTGCTGCCGCAAGGTCCATGGCGCTTTATGGCGCAGGCACCGACTGCCATCGCCGGTGCCGACCTGTCGGACCTGGTACGAGCAATCTTCGGCGAGCTCATGGACCAACTGGACGACCTCGATCGCCGGATCCAGAGGCTTGACGCGATGATCGTCACCCTCTGCCGCACCAACGAGACTTGTCGGCGGCTTGCAAAGCTGCCGGGGGTGGGGCCGATCATCGCCACTGCGATCGTCGGCAGCGTCAACGATGGCCGTCAGTTTCGCTCGGGTCGCGAGATGGCAGCCTGGATCGGGCTAGTGCCGCGACAATATACGACTGGCGGCAAGCCGCGGCTCGGTGGCATCGGACGACGTGCCAACCACTATCTCAGGCGCCAGCTGATCCACGGCGCACGCGCCATCGTCAGCCGGTCGGCCAAGCATGACGACCGGCAATCAACTTGGCTGAAAGCGCTTGTTGCCCGGCGCGGCTTCAATCGGACAATTGTAGCCCTCGCCAATAAAACGGCACGTATCGCCTGGGTCTTGCTGAGCCGCAAGGAGGAGTATGCAGCTCCCTGAGGTGCAGCACGCTTCTGCTCTGCACCCAGGGTCGCGACAGAATGCGAGGTGAATACTGATGGCTCGCCGGCAAGGGCCGCAGCTTCCAAGCCTGATGTACGACAAGGCCTGCGCGGCCGATGATCTTATGAGGCCAGAAGCAGCGGATCCCCATCAAGGCCAGGAGCGCGAACCGCTCCATCAACAGGCCGGATAGATTCGTGCATCCAATGCCGTCGACACCAGCGGAATCATCTTGCGGCGGGAGGCGTCCATAGATTGTCGTACAGGGCGTAGAAGCGATAGCCGGCTTCCGCCTTCGCTTTCGCGTGTAACGCCGTCTGCAGTTTCTGAACACTTTTCGGAGTTGCTAGGTTGCCCAATCTCCAGGTCCCTCACCACGTCTTGCGTCTGTCTTGAACTGAGGCCCCTTCCCTCCCCCGGCATTACCCGGCTTCAGCGGTACTACGGGCCTCTCCGCCACCCCAGTGCGCCCGGCCTGTCCCTCACGGGCGTCCGGTTGATCATCCCTGATCACGCATTGGGGCTTCCCGTGTTGCGTGCGCTTTCCTTGTGTACATGCTGCCGCCACTACCCCGGTGCAGCGGCTGGGCGTAGTCCTCGCTCATCTCACCCAGCCGTGTCAGCCTTCCCCGGTTCGACGCCGGGTCGGCCTGCACATCGACCTTTTCGAGGCTTGCTCGGCGTTCACTCGCGTTGCGGCCTGCACACTCGCGCGGTCACCGTATGTCGTGACCGCTATCCGAAGGCTTCAGACATTTCGTCTCCTCCATGTCTGCTCCGGTCGCTTCCGGCTGGAGCGGTCGCCGGGTGGGGCTTGCACCCACTGGAAAAGCGCCGCCTTGTCACGGCGCACGCGGAAAAGCAGACACTACCGGGGGGCCGAGGAGAGGACGCCCGGCCCGAACTGCGCCGGCGGCCGCTGGAGAGCGGAGAGCCCGAGCCGCCCGAAAGCGCCCAGCTTGACAATCCGCGATGCCTGTTTGAAGGCTGTGCAGGTGCATGGCGAGGGCGCCACTGCCAACGAAATCCTGAACTATCTCTCATCGGAATTCGGGATGACGGTCAGGCCGAACCACCTTGGTGCCGCGCTGCAACAACACCGCCGTGCCGGCCAGCTCGAAAACCGCGATCAGCGCTGGTACCTGCCGTCCTAAATCGCCGTCCATCACATGGGGGGACCGAGGGTTCGAATCCTCTCGTCCCGCCGCCAAGAAATCACTCTTAGCGGTAACTTTGCGATTGCAGGGGGACGAACACCCGATTTGACAGTGCTGTGGCTGGTTAGTGACGCGGCTCGACCAGCTGGCTCGATCGACGCGCGACCTCTTGAACACGCTAGCGGCGATCGCCGAATCGAAGCCGGTTTCCAATCGCTCGGCGACGCATGGACCGACACGACGACATCACACGCCCCGTCTGATGCTGACCGTGTTCGGCGGCCTCGCTGCGTTCGAGCGCGACTTGAGGGTCCGGCGGT